>CAWACA010000001.1:0-97564 GCA_963780385.1 uncultured Thermoleophilia bacterium
TGCCGTCGGCCGCTGCGGCAGGAACGACGCTTGATCGCCTCGGCGGAATGCTGAGGCATCGAGATGTGTACCTTGTCGGAGGCCTGTCCGCCGTGGCGGCTGTGCTCCGCTTCTCGACGCTCGGCAGCCAGAGCTTCTGGTACGACGAGAGCCGTCACGGCCTCGCTCGTCCGCCTTCCGTTCGACGAGCTCCTGCGGGCCCTGCCGGACAGCGAGACGGCGCCGCCCCTCTACTACGTGCTGGCCTGGATCTGGGCCCGCGTGTTCGGCTCGTCGGATCTCGCTCTGCGTTCCTTCTCGGCTGTCATCGGGACGCTCGTCGTACCTGCCGCCTTCTTGGCGGCCCGGGAGCTCGTCTCCCGGCGGACCGGGATCCTGGTGGCGCTCTTCGCAACCGTGAGCCCGCTCCTCGTCTGGTACTCGCAGGAAGCACGGGCCTACAGCCTGCTCGTGCTGCTCAGCACCCTCTCGCTGTACGGGTTCGCGCGCGTCTGGGAGGCGCCGTCGCCGAGGCGGGTCTTGTTCTGGGCGGCCGTGTCTTGCCTTGCGGTGAGTACCTATTACTTCGCGATCTTCCTCGTCTTCGCGGAAGCGGCTGCGCTCCTTGCCCGCTACCGCTTCATGCGGGCGATCGTCTACTCGTCTGGAGCGATCGCGCTGCTCGTGGCCGTGATGGCTCCGCTTGCGTTCGTGCAGGGACGCACCGGAAACGCGGGGTGGATCGACGGAATACCGATGGCGACCCGCGCCCAAGAAGCGATTCGTCAGCTCGTGACAGCCGCGCCGGCGCCGGCCTGGGCAGGGGCCGGCGGGGCAGAGTCGAGAACTCACGACCTCTGGATCCTTGCGGCCGTCGTCGTGATCCTCGCGGTGGCGGCGGTCCTGCGCTACGTCCACGGGCGAGAACGCGACGGCGCGCTGCTTGCTCTTGGTCTCGGCGCCGCGGTGATCGTCGTCCCTCTCGTTCTCTGCCTCGCGTCGGGGCTCGTGTTCGATACGCGCGGTGACGTGTTCCTGTACCGGGCGCTGCTCCCGGCCTGGACGCCGCTGGCGATCGTCGTCGCGGCCGGCTTCGGCGCCCGCCGGGCCGGCATGCCCGGGCTCGCTGCCGCCGGGGCCCTGGTCGCTGCATCGCTCGCCGTCACCATCGCGATCTCGGTCGACGGTGGGCTCCAGCGCGACGATTGGCAGGCGATCGCGGCCGCGACCGTCGGCGAGGGCCTGGTCGTCGTGACCCCGGCCTATCAGCATCGCGCGCTTCTGCACTACCGAGACGACCTCGAGCTGGCGCAGCCCGAGGGCGCTGACGGTGACGGAGGTCGAGATCGTCTCGCGAAGGGGTCGTACAGGCTCGGAGAGGCTCGAGCCACCACCGGGCTTTGTCCTCGTCGACGAGCAGGAGCGGCAGCGCTGGACCGTCCGGCGCTATCGCTCGGCCGGTGTCGAGTTCGACCCGGCCCGGTTCACCGGGGAGGCCGCCGAGCGCATGGATTTCGCGGTGCTCAGCGGAGCGGGCGGCGGCTGAGCTGGGGCGGCGACAGGCGCGAGCTATCGAGATCGGGCCTTCCTGCGTCAGCCCGACAGCACGAACGCCTGGAAGAGCAGCATCGCTCCCGTCGAGATCGCCAGCGTCCCGGCGACGGCCGCGCGCGACGCGTCGTGAAGCGCGTCAGGCAGGAGCTCGGCCAGCACCATCCAGAGCATCGCGCCCGCCGCAAAGCCCAGCCCCACCGGAAGGATCGTCGAGAACGCATCCACGAAGAGAAACGCCGGCACTGCCATGAGCGGCTGGGGCAGGCTGGAGAAGATGCTCCACCCCGCCGCCGTTGCGACACTCGTCCCCCTGGGTACCAGCACGAGGCTGATTGCCAGCCCTTCCGGGATGTTGTGCACGGCGATGGCGGCCGTGATGTAGGCGCCGAGCGCCTCGCCGTCCCGAACGAGACGCCGATCCCGACGCCTTCACTGAAGGAGTGCAGCGTCATCACGCCGACCACCATGAGCGCCTTGCGCGCGTCGGCGCCCTCGAGCGAGCCGATCGCCTGGTGCGTGTCGTGCGAGAGCAGACGGCGAGTTGCAAAGATGAACGCGAGGCCCAGCGCGATCCCGAGGACGGCGCGCAGAGCACCGACCTCCGCGCCCTCCCGGATCAGCATGATGCTCGCGCCGAGCATGAGACCGGCGGCGACGGCGTTCGAAACGCCGAGCCAGCGCCGGCTCATGTCGTGGATCGCGAGGAAGGGCAGTGCGCCGAGGCCGGTGGCGAGCGCCGTCACCAGCGAGGCGAGGAACACCACCCAGACGCTGGTCGCGGCCGGCTCCTAGCGTTGAGCGCGGTACGTGCGCGCTGCGGCGACGAGATCCTCGAACGGCCGCAGGAAGCGGGCGTCGTGCCGCCACTGCAGCTCGTTGTGCCACTGCAGACCGACGGCGAATCCGTGCCCGTCTGCGCGCTCGGTCGCCTCGATGACGCCGTCGAGCGCCCGCACCGTCGCGCACTGGCGGCGGCCCGGATCCGCGACGGACTGGTGATGGAATGAGTTCACTCGCGCCGGGCCGCCGAGAAACCAGCGCTCCGCAGCCGAGCCGGGCTCGACGGTCACGTCGTGCCAGTGCTCGCCCGCCGGCTCGAGCGCCAGCCGTTGCCAGTCGTTCCAGTGGCGCCCGGCGCCCTCGTGCATGCTCTCGACGTCCTGCACGAGACGCCCGCCGTCGGCGACCGCGAGGACCTGGCCCCCGCGGCAGAGGCCGAGCAGCGGCAGGCCCCGGTCGAGCGCCCCCCGTGCCAGCGCGATCTCGAACGCGTCGTGCTCCGGCTCGATCGGATCGGTGGCCGGATGCGGCTGCTCGCCGTAGTACGCCGGGTCGACGTCGTAGCCGCCCGAGATCTGGATGCCGTCGACGACGTCGAGGATCTCCTCGACCTGGTCGGCCGGGGTCGAGCGCGGGAGGAGCAGCGGCACGCCGCCGAGCCGCTCGAGGGGCTCGCGCAGGCCTCGGTCGACCTCCTCGACGTGAGGGTCTCGCAGGTAGATCGTGTAGCCGATCAGCGGCCGCCGTGTCACGGCGCAAACCCTAGCCGCGGGATACGCCGATCCTGCGCCCGACGCGGCTGTTAGCGTTGCCCTGCCTTGAGGTGGGCTGCAGCCGTTGCCGTCGCGGTCGTCGCGCTTGTCGCCGCCACGCCGGCGCGGGCGGAGGCTCCCGGGCAGTGGAGCGGCGGAGGCCCGCCCGCGGGAGTCGTCAATCTCCTCTCGGTCGATCCGGTCGACCCGCAGATCGTCTACGGCAGCGCGTTCGCGACCGTCTACCGAAGCCGTGACGGCGCCGCGTCCTGGGAGTCCCTGCCGCTGCAGCCGGCCATGCCGAACCCGGTCGGTACGCTCGCCGTCGACCCCGCCGCTCACGAGCGGGTCTACGCCCAGGCCGGCACCGATCTCTTTCTCTCGACGAACTTCGGGGAGGCCTGGACGCCGCTCAGCGGGGTCCAGTTCGTCGGGGCCTTCGCGCTGCTTCCCGGCAGGCCGGTAGGCCTGCTTGCCGCCACGTTCGAGTCCGGCCTGCAGCGGTCCGACGATGGAGGCGCTACCTGGAAGGACTCGAGCGAGGGGCTCGCCGATCCCAACTCTGTGTACAGCCTGTCAGTAGCGCCCTCGGACCCGAGAGTCGTCTACGCGCTCGCCGGCGTCAGCCTGTACCGCTCGACGAACGGCGGGCGGAGCTGGACCCAGGTGGGCCTTCCCGCGGGCGTCGACTTCATTCCGCTGCTGGCGGTCGACCCCTCCAGCCCCGACACCCTGTACGCGTCCGCTGCGAACACCGTCTTTCGCAGCACCGACGGCGGCCTCTCGTGGGCCGAGCGCAACGGCGGCCTCGACCTGGGTGAAGAGAGCTTCGTCACCGCACTCGCGGCCGCAGACGCGCAGCCCACGAAGCTGTACCTCCTGACGGACCGCGCGCTGTGGCGCTCCACGGACGGCGGCGGCGAGTGGCGCCTCGTGAACGACGATCCCTTCAACCAGATCGGCCCCTGGTCGATCGGCGTCGATCCGTTGGACCCGGACCACCTCTACCGGGCCAGCGGCACCGGGGTGTTCGTCTCGACCGACGGGGGCGTGACCTTCGCGCCCGCGAGCACCGGGCTGCCGGGCCTGGCCGTCCAGGCCGTTGCCGCCGGCCCCGGGGCCGTGCACGCGAGCCTGTACGCCGGCGGGATCGTCTCGAGCTCCGACGGCGGCGTCACGTGGCGGCCGGGCACGGGCGACGAGATCGAGTTCGAGTCGCTGCAGGCGCTGGCGGCCGACCCGAACGGCGAGCGCGTGTATGCGGGCAGCTACACGGGGCGCTTCTTCCGTTCGGACGACGGCGGCGAGAACTGGAACGCCATGGGTCTCCACCTGCCTCACGCCACGATATGGAGCCTCGCTCCCGATCCGGGAACGCCGGATCGCGTGCTCGCGGCAACGGAGGTGGGCGTATACCGAAGCGGGAACGGCGGCGAAGAGTGGCGCCGCTCGAGCCGCGGCTTGCCGAATACCGGCGTGCGCGCACTGGCGTTCTCCGTCTCGGCGCCCAACGTGGTGTACGCCGGTCTGGATCGGCGCGGTCTCTACCGTTCCGGCGACGGCGGCCGGACCTGGCGGCGGGCGGGTCTCGGTCGCCTGACGGTGCTCTCGCTCGCGGTCGATCCCCGGGCGCCGAACGTCGTGTACGCGGCGACTCGTCTGCATGGCGCCTACCGCTCCGACGACGGCGGCCGCACGTGGGCGCGGCTCGCAGCCACCCGACTGACAGGCTCGGTCGTCCTCGACCCGGCGGCGCCGGACACCGTGCTGCTGGCGACCGGGTCGCGCGTGCTCCGGTCGACCGAGCGCGGCGCGGCCCTCGCCCCGTACGACCAGGGGCTGCCTGTCCTGGGCGGAACGCCGATCGACCCGGAGGCCGGCGCCGCACGAACCGTCGTTTCGATCGCCGCGGTCCCGGGAGGAGCGTATGCGGCGACGTGGGCCGGGACATTCGGGGTGACGTTCTCGTGAGGAGGGCCGGGCTCGTTCTGCTCACCGTCGCCGTCTCGCTTGTCGGCGCGGGCGGCGCTCTCGCGGCGGGGCCCGAGCAAGGCCCGTACCGGACGACACGGCAGACCTACGACCTGGGACGGCAGACCCTGCTCGTGGAAGCCCAGCGCTTCAGCCTGCACGCGCTCCCCACGCGGCTGTCCGGGGAGATCACGGTTCCCGTCGGCGCGAGGGGCCGTCGCCCCGTCGTCGTCTTCCTGCACGGCGCGCACCAGTCCTGCGACATCCCGGATGAGTTCTTCCCGACCCAGGAGTGGCCCTGCCGGCCGGGGTTCCTGGACGTCGAGAGCTTCGAGGGCTACCGCTACGTCACCCAGCTCCTGGCCAGCCACGGCTTCGTCGTCATCTCGCTCGACGGCAACCCGGTCGCTCCCGCCGACGGGTTCGTGCTGACGTTTCCGGACGGAGCCCAGTTCACGCCACGGACCTGGATGGACCTGCGCGCGAAGATCGTGGACACCCATCTGCGCCGTCTGGCGCGCGCGAACGCCGGCGAGCGGGGGGAGGAGGTTGCATTCGGCCCCCGGCTGAGAGGCCGCCTCGATCTGAGTCGGGTGGGGCTCGTCGGGCACTCGCGCGGCGGCGAGGGCGTCGTCTGGACGTCGCTGCTGCCCGGTCCTCACCCGTACCGGTTGCGCGCGGTCTTCGCGCTGGCGCCCGTGGACTTCTTCCGACGGCTGGTGCCCGACGTGCCGTTCGGGGTCGTCCTCCCCGCGTGCGACGGAGACGTCTTCGATCTCGAGGGCGGCTGGTTCTACGACGACGCGCGCGTGGGGCCGCGGCGCTCGCCTGTCTGGCAGGTCGTCGCCCGCGGGGCGAACCACAACTTCTTCAACCGTGTCTGGGAAGACGAGCTCGGCTTCTTCCCCCTCTCGCTCCTGGGCGACGAGCCGGCCCCGGTCGATCCCTGCTCACCCGACCAGATCGGAAAGACTCGGCTCTCGCGGTCGAAGCAGGAGCACTTCGCGTCCGCGACGATCGTCCCGTTCATGCGCGCGTTCGTGGCCGGCACCGCGGGCGCGCGCTCGCTGCTGGCGCCGCTCGGTTTCGACGCGGCTCCACCTCATCAGATCGCCGGCGCCGAGGTGGACGTCAGCTACCAGCCGCCGAGCGCAGAGCGCCTCGACGTGATCCGGCCGACCCCGGGCGTCGGGCTTCGCCGCAATCTGCTCGGGGGCGCGCAGCGTGTCCAGCACGTCGACGGGTTCAACCTCTGCACGCACGAGCCGCCGTCCTTCGTCAACAACGGTGAAGGCCACATCACCGGCTGCGGGACGGGCCCCGCGATGCAGGCTCATGCACTGACTGAGCTGCGCGTCGCCTGGAGCGATCGTCGCGCCCGCCTCGTGAGCGAGATCCCGGCCGGGGCCGGCGACGTGCGTGGGTACGCGGCGCTGAGCCTTCGCGCCGTGCTCGACCCCGGCGACCAGACCCGGAACCCCGTCGGAGCCGCCAGGCCCTTCTCGGTCGCTCTGCGCGACCGCGCCGGGCGGATCGCCGTCGTGTCCGTGCCGCGCTCGCATCCGGCCGTGCTGTACCCGGTGCGCGGCCTGGCCGTGTTGGGCACGATCCGGATTCCCCTCTCGGCGTTTCGCGGAGTCGATCTCGGCGCGATCGCCGCCGTGGAATTGCATTTCGACCGCTCCCCGCGCGGCCGCCTCCTGGTGACCGATCTGTCCTTCCTTCGCTAGGCCGGATCGGGTGGCGGCGCGGTGCCCCGAACGGGGCACGGGAAGGCGTTGCCGCGTGACCGATAAGGGTCACATGGCTGAAGCTCGGGTCGAATGTCTGGGTTGCGGGCACGTTCGCACCGCCGAAGGTGCGGAGCACGCGCTCGGGACCGGAGCCTGCCCGCGCTGCAGCTATGTCGGCTGGGCGTACGCGACGGCGCTCAGCGAAGAGGATCGCCGGCTGCTGCGCGAGGTTCCCGTCGAGCTTCGCCCGCTGGCGAGCCCCCTCAACCGGCTCGCCTGGCGCTAGCGTCGCCGCCTACGCGCCCGTCCAGGTCGGGTCGCGCTTCTCGAGGAACGCGCAGATGCCCTCCTGCGCATCGCCCGCGAGCGCGTTCATCGCCATGACGGTCTTCGTGACGTCGTAGGCCTGCCGCTCGTCGAGGTCGATCTGCGCGTAGAAGGCCTCCTTGCCGATTCCGACGGTGAGCGGGCTCGTGCGCGCGATCCGCTCGACGAGCTCTGCGACGGCGGCGTCGAGCTCGTCGTCCGGCACGACGCGGTTGACGAGCCCCCAGTCGAGCGCCGTGCTCGCGTCGATCAGCTCCCCGGTCAGGAGCATCTCCATCGCCCGCTTGCGGCCGACCGCGCGCGAGATCGGAACCATCGGCGTCGAGCAGAAGAGGCCGATCTTGACCCCGGGCGTCCCGAAGCGCGCGCTCTCTGCGGCGACCGCGAGGTCGCACGCCGCCACCAGCTGGCAGCCCGCGGCCGTCGCCACGCCGTGCACCCGCGCGATGACGGGCTGCGGCACGACGTGGATCGCGTTCATCATCCGCACGCAGGTGTCGAACGTGTCCTGGTAGTACGCGAGCTCGCGTCCGACGAGCTCCGCGAGGTCGTGGCCTGCGGAGAAGGCAGGTCCCGCCCCCTCGACGACGATCGCGCGCACGTCCTGATCCCGGCCGAGCTCCTCGAGGGCGGAGATCATCTCCTGCATGAGCGCGAGCGAGAGGGCGTTGCGCTTCTCCGGGCGGTTGAGCACGATGTGGGCGACGCTGCCGTGGCGGCCGACCTCGATCTGCTCGAACGTGTTCAGCGTCCCCGTGACGACGTGCTCCATGCCGGTCTCCTTTCCGCGAACCGCTCGGACAGCTGCGGCGCCGCGTTGACGAGCGCTACACCCACGATAGCGAGGCCCATGCCCGCCAGCACGATCGCGCTCGGCGTGTTGCCGTAGACGATCTCCGTGATGACCGCGACGACCGGCACGAGGAACTGCCAGGCCGTGACCGTCGTCGCCGGGCAGCCGCTTGAGGGCGCCGAAGAAGGTGAGGGTGGCAATGGCCGACGCACCGAGCGAGAGCCACACGACGGCGGCCCAGAGATCTCCCGAGCCCCACGAGGTGCTGCCCGTTCCCTCGATCGCGAACGCGAGCCCGACGACGACGGCGCCGCCGATCACGAACTGCGCCGCCGTGAAGCCGAGCATGTCGATGTCGGCGTGGCGGGTGAACAGGATCTTCGTCATCAGCACACCGATGGCCCAGCCGATCGCACCGGCGAGGGCGAGCCCCATGCCGAGCAGGAAGTCACCGGTGTCGGCAACGTCCCCGAGCTGCGACGACACCATGACGACGATGCCCGCGAACCCGACCACGAGGCCGGCGAGCCCGAGGCCGCTCACGCGCTGCCGCAGGAAGATCCGCTCCAGGACGAGCACGAAGAACGGGGCCGAGTTGATCAGGATCGCCGCGTTCCCGGCGCCTGCGCGTGCCGCTCCCTCGGAGATCCCCTCGAGCGTCAGCGTGACCATCAGCAGGCCGGTGATGACCGTCCAGAGCCAGAGCGTCCCGCTGCGGGAACCGCCCGCGCAGCACGAGCGTTGCGAGGACGAGGGCGACCGCCGCGGGCGCGGCACGAAGCGCCGTGACCATGATCGGCGAGGCGTGCTCGGCGGCGATGGCGGTGGCCCGGAACGCGGTCCCCCAGAAGAAGATCGTGACGGTGAGGTAGAGGGCCGGCAGTGCCACGGGTCGATTATCGCGGAGCCCTGCCTAGAATCGCGCGGCATCCCACCAGGAGGAGCCGTGGAGAGCTGGCGGAACCGCAAGACGCTGATCCTCGAGCCGCACGGACATGATCGGGCCTGCTCACGCCCGCCGAGTACAACGACTGCGTCGAGCACGCGTTCCGCATGCACGGCCTGGGCCGCGTGTACATGGAGCCGAAGGGCCACATCGTGCTCGACCGCTACAAGGGCGAGTGGGAGGTCATGCCGTCGTACATCGAGGAGCCCGAAGCCGCGGCCTGCAAGTGGGTCTCGATCCGCGAGGACAACGCGAAGTACGACCTGCCGACCGTGTTCTCGATCCTCGTCTACACGCATCCGGAGACCGGGTTCCCGCTCGCGATCTGCGACGGCGTCGCACCACACGATGATGCGTACCGGCTCCTCCGCGGCGGTCTCGGCGAAGTGGCTCGCGCGCAAGGACTCGAAGGTGCTCGCCGATCGTCGGCGCGGGCACGCGTCGGCCAGGGCGTGCTCGCGACCTGCGAGCCGGTGTTCCCGTGGGAGGAGGTGCGTGTCTGGAGCCGATCCGCAGGAGGCGGTCGACCGGTTCCTCGAGAGCCAGGCGCCGCTCTATCCCGACCTGCGATCACCGGCGTCGACCGATCTCGAGCAGGTCGTGCGCGGCGCCGACGTCGTCGTCACCGGCACGCACGCGCGCGGCTGGATCGTCGACGACGCGTGGATCTGCGCCCGGCACGCATCTCGCCGCTCTCGGCGCCGACCTCGAGGGCGAGCAGGAGCTCGACCCGCGGATCCTCCAGCGGGCGCGCGTCTTCGTCGACGACATCCGCCAGTGCCGTGCCGGACGGTGAGATCAACGTCGCGCTCCGGGAGGGCCTGCTCCGGGAGGAGGACATCGCCGGTGAGATCGGCAAGGTGATCTGCGGCGAGCTTCCGGGACGCCAGTCGGACGACCAGATCACGGTCTTCGACTCCACCGGGATCGCGCTGCAGGACTCGGCCACCGTGCCGCTCGAGTACGAGCGAGCGCTGGCCGCCGGGGTCGGCGTCGAGAAGAAGATGATCTCCACGTAGGGGTCAGCGCGACCCCAGCACGTCGGCGGCGTCGGGGTTAGGGTGGGCAAGACAACGACGTCGAGAGGGGAAGCCATGCCGACCTACGTATCGCTCTGCAACTGGACAGAGCAGGGCATCAAGAATTTCAAGGACACCGTCAGCCGGGGCAAGGAGGCCGAGGCCGCGATGGCGAAGCTCGGCGTTCGCTTCCAGTCCCTCTACTGGACCGTCGGTCCCTACGATCTCGTGGCTATCGTCGAGGCCGACGACGAGGAGAGCGCCACGGCGGCCCTGCTCGCGCTCGGCGCGCAGGGCAACATCCGAACCACCACCATGCGCGCTTACGACGCCGATGGGATGAGCCGGATCGTCGGCAAGCTCGGCTAGCGGGGGATCGCCGATTGGCCGGACAAGCAGCGCGAGGCGGCCGAGGCGAGTCGAGGACAGGTTGACCGCTGCCCAGCGCGGGGCGTATGTTGACTCCATGCTCCGCCATCTCGTACTCGCCGCTCTGATTCTCGCCATCACCGTCTGGCTCGCGAATGCTCTTGTGACGCGAGACCACGTCGGCGCCGGCGAGTACATCGTCGGCGCCGCTCTGCTCGGGGCGCTGGTCCTCTCGCTGTTCCGAGTGACGCGCAGAGCCATCCGGCGCGCGTAGGCGGGGGTCCATCCGCCGCCCGCGGGCATTCGCGGCCGCGTTCTGCTGGCACCATCCTCGCGTGCCCGTCTTCCCGATTCTTCTGGTGAACACGCTGGTTGCGATCCTGCTCGTCGTCGTCGCGAGCTGGAAGGCGCCGATACCGTCACTCCGTCGCCGGTGGGCGATCGTCGCCGCTCTTCCGGTCCTGCTCGCGGGCTTGCTCGTCGCTTACGTCTTCAGTGAAGACACCTACCGAGACAACGGAATCAGCCGTTGGGACGCGTACCGCTCGCCGGGAGGCGCGCTCACGCCGATGTTCGTGCTCTCCATCGGGTTGATGGCCGCCGCAGCGGGGCTCATCGTCTACGCAGGCCTCACGGCGCGGACGGGTCTCCTGCGGGCCACGGCCTGCGGCGCCGGGCTCGTCGCGTTCTTCCTGCTCGGTGCGACGATCATCGGTTTCAGCGTGAACTAGCGCAGCAGAGACCGAGGCTCGGAGAAGACGCGTGTGGATTCCGGTCGACCGGGGTATCCTCGAGCACGGCCTTCCGCTCGCGTGGCGCTGCCGCCGATCGCGAGCGGGGCCGTACCCGTTGCAGATGGAGCCGCTAGGCGCTCGTCCGCCTGCTCTGGTTGGGCGGACGACTATGAGCTTCCTTACGCCAGCGGCCGCTTCAGGAGCACGATCGGCCACGCAACGAGATCTCCCTGCTTGAGAGACACGCCGACCGCCTCCCATCCCTGCGTGCCAAGCTCATTCAGGTCGCTCGGCGGCACTCCACCAGAGTCCTTCTTGAGCTTCCTGGCATCCGCCAGAGGGACGACGAGATACTCCCACTTCTGCATCGTCATGCCGACAGCATGGCGCATGCGACCCGCGCCCACATCGGGGGATGCGCCGAACTTCCCCTCGGCCTTCTACCGAACGATCTCGGACTTACGTGCCCGTCGGCTTGATGTTCTGGTTGAGCCGGAAGAAGTTGGTCGGGTCGTACGTGTTCTTCAGCGCGAGCAGCCGCTCGTACTTCCCGTGGCCGTAGGCGGCGTGCACGCGTTCGTCCCCCTCGTCCATCATGTGGTTGACGTACGCGCCGCCCGTCGACCAGGGCTTCATCTCGGCCCACAGGTCACGCGCCCAGGTCACGTGCGGCTCTCTCTCCTCGTCCGGGGACTCCCAGACCGAGATGATCGTCACCATGTACTTCGCGTCACGGCCGTCGAACGCCGTCGCGTCGTCCGGCACGCGCGCCACGGCGCCGCCCATCTGGTGGAAGATGATCTGGGACAGCGGCGTGTCGAACCGCTCGGCGCCCTCGATCGCCCTTGTCGATAGCGCCGTCGTCGAGACCGCTCAGCCACTCTGACTTCACGTAGATCCGCCGACCGGGCGGGTATGTCTCGTCGATGAAGCGCTGCACCGTGACGTAGGGCGTCGGCTCGACGAGGTCGGCCGCCGGCGGGCCGTACTCGCGCAGCGGCCGTAGCGCGCGCTCGCCGTCCTCGATCGGTCCGACGTAGCCGGCACGACCGCCAGCACGGGCTTGTTGTGGAGCGCGTCAGGCACGAACGGCGCGGCGGGCGCGGTGATGATCGCCGAGGTCACCGTGACCTCGTCCGGCGCCTCGTCCAAGAAGTCTCGCGTAAAGCGGAGCACGTCGGCCGCGCGGTCGAGCGGATAGAGGATGAAGCCCGCCAGCAGCGGCCCCACCGGGTGCAGGCGATACTCGAACTGGGTCACGACGCCGAAGTTGGCCCCGGCTCCGCGGACGCCCCAGTAGAGCTCGGCGTTCTCCTTCTCGCTGGCGTGAACCAGCTCGCCCTCGGCCGTGACGAGGTCGACGGACAGCAGGTTGTCGCAGGTCAGTCCGTACATCCGCTTCAGCCAGCCGATGCCGCCGCCGAGCGTCAGGCCGGCGATGCCGGTGTCCGACACCTCGCCGCCCGTCACCCCGAGCCCGAACGCCTGGGTCTCGCGGTCGAGCTCGCCCCAGAGCACGCCGGGTTGCGCCGTCGCTGTCCGCGAGGCGGGATCGACGCGGATTCCCTTCATCGGGGAGCAGTCGATGACCATCCCGCCGTCGATCATCCCGTGGCCGGCGTTACTGTGGCCGCCGCCGCGAATCGCGACGTCCTGCCCGTTCGCCCTCGCGCATTTCACCGCCGCGATCACATCCGCGGTTCCGGTGCAGCGGGCGATCAGCGACGGCCTCTTGTCGATCGCCCCGTTCCAGACGCGCCGCGCTTCCTCGTAACCCGCGTCGCCGGGAGCAATGAGCTCCCCTGCGAAGTCGCGGCTGAGCTCGTCGCGAACGTTTTCCTGAACCGTGAGCGCCATTCCCCGCCCCCTTCATGCCGTAGCGGCTCGATACGCCGCATCGAAATCGAACCCTGGGCCGCATGGTAGAGCGCTGTCTCGAAGAATGACGCGCCCGCGGTGGCTCGGCGGCGGCGCCCGCGCTCAGGTCAGGCGAAGATCCGTACCGTGGCCCCGACCGGCCAGCGGTTGAAGAGCCCCACCGCGTACCAGATCGGAACTCGCACGCAGCCGTGGCTGGCGGGATACGTCGGCACCGGGTTGTAGCCGTGCATCGCGAAGCCTCGCAGGAAGTAGAGCGAGTAGTACATCCCGAGCGAGTTGTAGCCGGCGTCCTTCCAGTAGACGCGCCACGTCCCGACGGGCGTGTTCCCCGTCGCCCCGGTGGAGACGTGAACGGCGCGCACAACCTGACCGCCCCGCACCTCGAACAGGACCTGCCTGGTCTTGTCGACCTCGATGTGATCGCCTCCGCGCACCCGCGGCTGCGGGGGCCGCGCGGTCATCAGTGCGCGCCACATGGCGCGGTCGACTGAGCTCACGCGGGCGAGCCCGCGGACCTTGCGGAAGGCCAGCACGGCATCGGCCGTGTCGAGGCCGAAGCGGCCGTCGACCCGGAGCAACGCATAGCGGAGTTGCGCGAGCCGCCGCTCGAGAAACTGCACCGCCGCGCCGTGTGATCCCACGCGTAGCGTCGGCCCGGCGACGCGAGTCCCGACGTTCCGGGTTATCGCCTCGAAGCCGGGCATCGGCGCAAGGCGCACCACGACCTTCAGCCGCCCGATCCTCGTGGCCGGCACGGAAATGCGAAAGCTGCCGTTCGCGCCCGGATCGACAACCTGTTTCGTGCCGTTCACGGTGACGGAGAGGGTTCCGGCCTCTGCCGGCTCGAGTCTTCCGGACAGGCGAAGGGTCGCGCCGATGACTCGTTGCCCGCGCAAGTAAGCGGTCAGGCGCGGGGTGATCGTCAGCGAGACGGGCTCCGACACAACCGCTTCCACGGTCGCCCGGTAGTTGCCGGGTGCCGGTGCCGGAAGCTCGAGGCGAAACACGCCGTCGGGTCCGGTGATCGCCGTGCCGACCGGCTGCCACGTGTCTCCAGCCTGTACGGCGAGCTCCACCGTCTCTCCAGCGGCAGGCGGGGTCACGCTGCCGGTCAGCTCGACGGGAGTCCCGTAGGCAGCGACCGAAGGCGTGACGGCGAGCGTCACGCTGTCCACGGCCGACCAGGCGCTCGGCGTGGCCGCGAGCGCCGTGCCGGCGAGCGCGACGACGATCGCGAGGAGGCGCAGCGCCGGAATCCCTCCTATCCGGCCCGACGCGGCATTGCTCGTAGCACCAGCCACGCCCATGGCTATTCTCTTTGACGACAGCATTGCCTTCCTCGCGGCGCGTGCGCCGGCCGAGTCCACGACGCACTTCCGGGCGATACGGCGCGTGCGTAGGGCGGCCGCGATGTGGGTAATGCGCAAGCTGGGACCGTGAGGACCTCTCAGTTCAGTATCAGGAGCCTGCGACTGTCGCTCAGCTCCGCCCGTCTACCGGCGCGGGGGCAAGGCAGCCGTCTGGAGGGCATCGAGCTTCCGCGGCGACGGTCTGCAACCCCGCACGACGTGGCCGTGCGTGACGCGAAGCGCGCGCTCAATGCCGCGCGGAGCAGGCAGCGGGCGCGGGTGCGCGCCAGGCGCCGCGACCTGCGTCGGGCTGAGCGGGCGTACAACGACGGGGTGCGCCAGGCTCAGCGCGAGGTGCGAAACGCCGAGCGCACGGAAGAGAAGGCGATTGGCGCGACGGAGCGCGCAGTCGTGAACGCCCGCCGAGGCGCCCAGCTGGGCCGCTACCGGCGCTACAGCCTCTACGAGGATCACGTGGAGACGCCGGACGGCATCCTCCCCGTCGTGCCGGAGCTGCGCGCCGTCGTCGCCGACGGCGAGCGGATCCGCTCGGGCGCGCTTCCGCAGACGCTGGCACGCATCGAGGGTCGTAGCCAGGAGGGGCGTCATCTCGGCGCCGGGAAGATCCGGTCGAGTCGGACGTATCTCCTCATCGAGACCGCCGATGTGTCGTTTCTCCTACCCTGCGAGCCCGAGCTCGAGGCGCGGGAATTCGCGCAGGCGATCAACGTCGCCGCCTTCAACGCGGGCAGGTTCGCCGCCAAGCGGGCGGACGCGACCGTGGACATCCAGGCGTCCTTGATCGAGCTGCGGGAACGGCGCCGCTCGGCCGTGGCCGCAGCCCAGCAGGCGCTCGAGGCAGTAGAGGCCGATACCGCCCCGGTCGTCGCAGCCCGGCAAGCGCTGGCCGAGGTCGAGGCCGACGTCGGAGAGATCGAGCGCGCCCGAACCGCCTTCGAGGCACTCGAGCGCCAGGTCGTAGAGCCGCGAGCCTAGGCCGGCGGCCGCCCGGAGGCGGTCGTCGAGCAGCAGCGCGTTGCCGGACGGATCGTGGACGACGAGCCCCCCGTCGCCCGCCTCGGGCTCCTGCCCGCCCTCGGTCACTCGCTGCGCCACGCGGTCGAGCTCGCCGTCGTCGGGGAGGACGATGGTCGCCAGGCGCAGGGCCGCCGCATCCGGGTCCGGCGGCGACGCGCCGCGGCTGTTCCAGACATTCACGCCGACGTGGTGGTGATAGCCGCCGGCGCTCAGGAATGCCGCCTGATCTCCGAGCGTCGCCATGAGCCCGAACCCGAGCCGGTCGCGGTAGAACTCGACTGCTGCCGGAATGTCGGCGACCTGAAGGTGGATATGGCCCATCACCGTTCCGGGCGGGAGGCCGTCGAAGACCTCGCTGGCCGGGTCGCCGAGCTCACCGAGCACGTCGTTCAGATCGAGAGGCAGCGTCGTCAGGATCTTCCCCACCTGGTTCTCCCAGGTCTCGCGCGGGCGATCTCGGTAGATCTCGATGCCGTGTTGGTCGGGATCGTGCAGGTAGAGCGCCTCGCTGACCAGATGGTCGGATGCACCGGTCAGGGCGACGTGATCCTGCGCCGCGTGCGCGAGCCAGCGGGCGAGGTCGGCTCGCTCCGGCACCCGCAGCGCGAAATGGAACAGGCCGGTGTTGTTCGGCGCCGGCCGGGCGCCGGGCACCTCCACGAGGACGAGCAGCTCGAGACCGGCGACGCCGAGCGACGCGCGGCCGTCTTCCTGCTCCAGAACCTGCAGCCCGATCGCTTCCCGGTAGTAGGAAAGCGAACGAGCGAGATCGCCGACCGTGAGGTGGACTGCTCCGACAGTCGTGCTCGGTGCGATCACGCCGTTGTCTTGGCCCGCGGTGGTGCTCAAACCGGTTCCTGCGAGTTCGGCCGGCATTCCGGCCCGGTCGACCAACGATAGCTGGGGCCGCTCGTCCTCAGGAGCCGAGCGGCGGCACCGAAGCGTTCGCGGGCACTCGATCGGGGTCCGAGGTCTCGCCCGCGAGGTAGTGGCCGTCGGCGGGCCACGGCGCGAGCAGGAGCAGCAGACGGGAATCCTCGAGCGCGCGCACGGTGTGACGTTCCCCGGGGGTGAACGTGGCCAGCGTGCCCGCGCCGCACTGGGTCTCCGCACCCGCGATGCCGAGCGCGACCTCACCGCTCACGACCTCGAGGACCGCCCGCTCGCGCACCTGATGCTCGCCCATCTCCTCGCCCGCCTGGAGGTCGATCACGACCGCCCGGCACGCAGGCGTGGAGAAGAGCACGCGCGGCTCGCGTTTGCCCGTCGCCTCGATCGACGGCAGGTGCCAGCGCTCCACGGCGGGCACGCTAGCAGGTGTCGGAGGGAGTGGCCTTAGCCCAGCAGGCCCGCGTAGCGCTCGCGCCACTCCCCGTCGGATACCGACCGCCGGAAGAAGCGCTCGAGCACCGTCCGGGGCGTGACTCCGTCCGAGTGAGCGCGGAGGCAGACCGCCGCGAGCAGCAGGCAATCCAGCAGCTCATCGTCGACGCGCGCGACGCGAAGCGCCTCCTCGAGCGCATAGACGACCTTCTCCGCCTCCGCGGGCGGCAGGGTCGCGCGGAGCTCCTCGTTGAGGGCCCCGAGATCCACGGCGTGCCACTCCATCGCGCCTGCCACTATCGCGGCTTCGCCGGTCGGATGCGCGGTCGACACGGGCCGCCGGCCGCGGCACCGTGCGCCAGTTTCGGCGCGCTTCCGACTCTCTTCCGTGACAGGCCCGAACCCCCGGGGGCAAGGCTACCGAAGGAGTTGCGACGAAAATGGAGCAAGTTCGTGCCGCACGTGTTGCCGTGCAGCCGATGGTGAATCCTGCTCACGCTCTCGCCCCGGGGCCGGCGCCGGACAGCTGCCAGATCGCGGGAGGAATCGGTCGACGCCGGCCGAATCCGCCAAGCAGAGCATCCGTGAAGTGGCTCGTTGCACTTGTTGGGCTGGCGGCGGCCCTTGCTCTTCCCGCCGTTGCCCGCGGCGGTGATCAGGCCTACCTGTCGTGGACGCTGGACGATCAGCAGGGCAGGCCCACCGTCACGTGGAAGATCACCGGCTCGACGAAGTGGTACGTCGGGGTGATCCAGATCGCCACCGGCCGGAAGGTCAACAGCAAGGGCGACTTCGTGGCGGAGAACCTCGTCGTCTACAAGGTGCTCAAGCCAGACGCGGGAAAGCAGACCTGGATCGCGCCTCGCAGGCTCCCGCCGGGCACCTACTACGGGCGCCTCAAGCTGCGTTACGACGGCCCGTGCTCGAAGAACTGCCAGTCGGTGACCTCGATCCGGTCGTTCACGATCGCCGCGGTGGCGCTGAAATCGCTGCCGTGGCGGGTGAGCGCGAAGGCCGGCAGCGTGAAGGTGACCTGGGCAAAGCCGAAGAACGGCTGGTTCGTCGGCATGGTCACGGTCGACGACAACCGCAACTTCTCGAGCCCCGAAGCCGCCGCTGTGTGGCCGACGCCGTTGAAGACCGGGCGCTGGATATCGGGGGTGTTGCCGCGCGACACTTACTACGTCCGGATCCGCGCCCGCCATTCGACGTGCAGGACGTGCACCTGGACGTCGTCGGCGAAGACCGTCTCGGTGACGCAGTCCAACTCGCCGCCACGGCTCAGGCCCGCGCGCATCGCGATCACGCGGCGAAACGAGCAGACCAACCGCTACTGGTGGAAGGCGACATTCAAAGTGTGCGATCGGACGCCCGGCAAGCTCAGGATCCAGGTGCTCGAGGAGACGGGCCCGGCGGGCGGATCGGTGCAGAAGAAGCGTGTCTCCATGCCGGTCGTGGTCGCGCCTGCCGGCTGTCGCTCGTACACCCTGACGAAGAAAGCCGCTTTCCCGCTCGCGCCCGGGAAGTTCGTCCGAGTCGCGATCCGGGTTCGGGACTCGCTCGGCGCCTGGAGCGAGCGCACCCGCAAGGTGACCTGGGTCACGAAGGCCTAGAAGGGTGAGGGGGCCGGATCGCTCCGGCCCCCCAAACGCTCTACGGAACAAGGGTCACCGGTATCTCGACGACGTGGGGCGGCGTGCCGGTGCCCGCTGCGTCGTCGTCGTGGACGACGATCGTCCCCGGCTGCTCTTCGCTCACGTCGAAGGCGAGGTCGAGCGCGTAGTCGCCGAAGCACCCGGTGCCGCACGTGGCCGTTGTGAAGTCCTGCGCGATCACGTTCCCCGACTCGTCGAGAACCTCGACCGTGACATTGGCCTCGAAGACGTTCGCGATGCCCTCGACGTGCACGGGGCTCTCGACGCGCGCGTCGATTGCTGGCTCGGCGACGAGGATGACCGGGAGGAGATCCTCGTAGTCGTCGCGGTCGACCGGCTCGTCGAGCACGATCCCCTCGCCCGAGAAGACTTCGACGGGCTGCCCGTCGAGCTCGAAGCTGACGGTCTGCACGGTCGGGAACTGCGTGAGCGTGTAGACGACCTGAGCGAGCCGCATCATCATCGACAGCGTCCCGCCGCCGGACTCGTACTCGGCGCTGAGATCGACGGTCGCAATGCCGTTCTCGACCGTTACGCCGAGCAGTGTCGTGTCGTCCGGGATGGCGCTGCCGATGCCGGAGGCGGTCTCCGAGGCGGTCGGTCCTTCGAGCAGCGACTCCATCGCCATCGTCGCGACGGCAGGCACCTTCGGCTCGGTTCGGTGGACGACGAAGAGCGACTCGCCCTTCGTGAACCAGACCTCGTACGTGAACGGCTCCGCTGCGGGCTCGGGTTGCTCCGGCTCGCTGCCGTTATCCGTCTCTGTGCCCGGGGGTGTCTCGGCCGGCGCCGGGATCGCTGCTCGGGGGCGCAGGCTCGGCGGGCGGGGTGGCGGGCAGGTCGACGGTCGGTACCTCGCCCGCCGGTGTGGCCTCGCCACCGCCGCCGCAGGCCGCGGCGAAGGCGGCGACGGCCAGGGCGAGCACGACGATCGGCAACAGGCGTTTCATGGCATCTCCTCGGGTTGTCCTCGTTCGCCATGTTCTCGCCCGTCTGCAACGCCGGGCTCACCGTTGCGTAACGGTTCGGTTACAGGGAGTCTCACCGTGAAGCGGGTGCCGGCCCCCGGGGAGCTCGCGACCGCGATATCGCCTCCGAGCAGCCGCGCGTTCTCGCGGGCGATCGCCAGGCCGAGACCGGTCCCGCCTTTCGTGCGCGCCTGGTCTGCCTTGTAGAAGCGGTCGAAGACGTACGGCAGGTGCTCGGAGTCGATGCCGGGCCCGCCGTCGGCTACGGCGATCTCCGCCTCCCCGTTGTCGAGCGCGATCCCGACCGAGACCTCGCCGCCGCCGTGCTCGAGGGCGTTCTCGACGAGGTTGCCGACGATTCGCTCGAGACGGCGCGGATCCGTCTCGAGGACCACGTCGTCGACCGGCGAGCGCCACCTTCGAGTCCCAGCCCCGCGCCCGGATGATCGACCCGACCAGCTGGGCGACGTCCACGCGCGTCCGCTCGACGCTCTCCCGGCCGGCGTCGAGGCGCGAGATCTCGAGCAGCTCGTCGACGAGCCGCCGCAGGCGGGCGACGTCGCGGACGAGCAGCTCGCCGGCGCGCCGGGCATCGGGAGGCATCAGGTCGAGCTGGTCTCGCAGCAGGGCCGCCTCGTTGACGAGCGCCGTGAGCGGCGTCCGCAGCTCGTGCGCGACGTCGGAGGTGAAGCGCCGTTCGCGAGCCTGGGCCTCCGACAACTCCTCGATCTTCTCTTCGAGCGCATCCGCCATCTCGTTGAACGAGGCCGCCCACACGCCGAACTCGTCCTGCCGCTCGACCGGGAGCCGGGTGTCGAGCAGGCCCTCCGCGAGCGACTGCGCCGCTGCGCTCGCCTGGGCGACGGGTCGCAGCGCCCGCCGGGCAAGCAGCGCGCCGATGATCCCCGCGAGGGCGACGAGCACGCCGGTACCGGCGGCGAGGACGATCGCGAGCTCGCGCAGGTCGGCGTAGAGCTGCTCCTCGGAGAAGAAGAGGTACACCTCGGCCTGCGAGCCGAACGGCTTGCCGCCGACGATCAGCTCATGCTCGCCGTTGATCTCGGTTCGCTCGTAGGCGAGGCCGCCGCCGTCGACGAGCGTCTGCAGGTTGTCCGGCACCTGCGCCTCGCCCAGCGAGAGGCTCGTCGACGTCGCCTCTCCGTCGGCGATCACGACCGCTTCGAAGCCTGCTCGTCGCTCGAGCGCCGCGATCAGCTGATCGGCGGCCGCCGGGTCGGACGTGCCGTTCAGGATGGTCGCGGCCAGGACGAGCGTCGCGCGGGCCTGCTCGAGGGAGCGGTCCAGAGAGTCGTCCAGCCGCGAGTCGCGCACGAGGAGGTAGGAGCCGGTCGCGAGCGCAGCCGCGGAGAGGCCCGCGGCGAGCATGAAGGCAATCGTCAGGCGCCGCCGGAGGCGGCCGCGGGGCACGATGCGGCCGAGTCTCACGGGGACTCGAGCCGGTAGCCGACCCCGCGGACCGTGCCGATCAGGCGCGGCTGCGACGGGTCGTCCTCGACCTTGCCGCGGAGCCGCTGCACCGCGACGTCCACGAGCCGCGAGTCGCCGAGATACTCGTAGCCCCAGACCCGCTCGAGCAGCAGCTCGCGAGTGAAGACCTGGCCGGGCCGGCGCGCAAGCTCCAGCAGGAGGCGAAACTCGGTGGCCGTCAGCGTCACCTCGGTGCCCGCCTTGCGGACGCGGTGCGCAGCCGGATCGATCTCGAGATCGCCGACGGCGAGGCTCCGCGTGTCGGGCGCCGGAGCCGCGCGCCGGATGGCCGCGCGCATTCTCGCCACGAGCTCGGCGAGCTCGAAGGGTTTCGTCACGTAGTCGTCGGCTCCGAGCTCGAGCCCCACGACCACATCGAGGGTGTCGCTCCTCGCGGAGAGCATGACGACCGGAACCTGGCTCTCGCGCCGGATCGTCCTGCACACCTCGAGGCCGTCGAGCACCGGGAGCATGACGTCGAGGACGACGAGGTCGTACGGGCGGCTGCGGAACTCGGCCAGGCCTTCGCGGCCGTCGGCCGCGCCGGTCACCTTGAAGCCCGCAGCCTCGAGCCCGAGCGCCGTCGTCTCTCGGATGGAAGAGTCGTCCTCGACGAGGAGCACGCGCTCGTTCACGAACTAACTGTAGGGCGTCACGCAACGAGCCGGCCGTAGGCCGGCTCAGCCGTGACAGGGGAGCGGCCCGAAGGGCCGCGTCACGCAAGGCGAAGCCGGCGCAGCGGACGCCGAAGGCGGCCGCGGAGGCTGCGCGCAGCGCGACGACCGCGGCCTACGCCGGCTCGTGCGAACGGGCCGGATGAGATCCGGCCCCTACACCTGCAGGAGCGGCGCGAGATCGAGCATCGTAGATCCGCTCGGCTGCCTCGTCCGCGACGGCGACGGCCTCGATCTCGATCATCAGCTCGGGCAGCGCGAGCGAGGTGACCTCGACGATCGTGTCAGCGGGATACGGCGGCGTGAAGTACTTGCCGCGCAGCTCCACGATCTTGCCGAAGTTGGCCATGTCGGTGAGGAAGATCGTCACCTTGACGACGTTCTCCAGGCTCGAGCCGCCGGCTTTCAGCACCCGCTCGAGGTTGGCGAAGGTCTGCTCGGCCTGGCGGTCGAAGTCGCCGGCGCCGACGACCTCGCCCTCCGGGCTGATCGCCGCCTGGCCCGAGACATAGAGGATGTCGCCGACCCGGTACCGAGCGCGAGCCGGAAGGGCTCGTACGGGTCGGGGTCGGTCGTGATCCGCTGGATGCGGAGCTTGTACTCGGTTACCAGGGCAGCGCGGGCTCGCCGGCCGTCCAGCCGCCGTCCACAGGCAGAACGACGCCGGTGATCGCGCTGGCGAGGGGGCTCGCGAGGAAGAGGATCGCTCCCGCGATCTCGTCCGCTCCGAGGATGCGCCCGAGCGGGATCCGCCGCGTCGCCGCGGCCGTGAAGACGGGGTTCTCGAAGAAGGACTCGGTCATCGGCGTGAGGGTGAAGCCCGGAGCGACCGCGTTCACGCGCACGCCGTGCTCGGCCCAGTCGATCGCGAGCGAGCGGGTCAGCGCCGCAACCGCGCCTTTCGCAGCCGTGTAGGCGGCCTGGTGCGGCAGGGAGACGAGCGCCGCCTGCGAGGCCACGTTCACGACGGCGCCGCGCGCCTCTCGCAGGAGCGGCCCGAACGCCTGGCAGGCCTGGAAGACGCCGAGCAGGTTGATCTCGAAGTTGCGGCGGAAGTCCTCCGGCGAGAGCTCGTCGACCGGCTTGTTGGGCGTCAGCACGCCGGCCGCGTTCACCAGCACGTCGAGCCGTCCGTGTCGCTGTCGAAGGTCGGCCGCGACAGCGTCGAGCGCGGCGCGGTCGGTCACGTCTCGCGGCGGGTCGGAGGCCCGGTCGATCACCTCGACCTCGACTCCGCAGCGCTCCAGCGCGTCGGCGGTGGCCTTGCCGATCCCCGACGCACCGCCGGTCACGACCGCGACCCAGCCCTCCATTCCGTCGATCATGGCGGCACGGTATCTAGGGCCTTCGGTCTCCGACGAGCTCGAGCAACCGCAGCGCGTAGTGAGCGCCCCGTGGGTCGTCCTCGTGCCGCAGATAACAGAAGACGTCGATCCCGTCGGCGAGCAGCGGCCTGACGCGGTCCGCCACGTCCGAGAGCTCCGCCTCGTCGTAGGGCGGCTCGCGCAGTCGCAGGTAGCGAAACGGCGCTGAGCCGTCGAGCTCGCCGACCCGCGCTACTCCTGCCGCCGCAACTGCCTCGTCGACCTCTCCTGCCTGCCAGGTCTCGTGCTCGAGGTCGAGTGCGTAGCGAAGCTCCGGGTCGAGCGAATCGAGCAACAGGCGCAGGAAGTCGTCGTCACGACGCCGGATGATCTGGATGCGGATCGGGCCGAGGCGGTCACCGAACTCGTGCATCAGGGCCGAGAAGGCCGGCATCAGCCCGAGCTTGCCGCCGTGGCTGATCTGCCCGTTGAGCTTCGGGGCAAAGAGGAATCCGGCCGGTGTCTGCTCTGCCCAGCGGCGCACCTGCTCCTTCGACGGCATCCGCCGATAGGTGGCGATCAGCTCGACCGAGGACAGGCGCTCGGCATACGTCTTCAGGAAGTCTTGCTGGCTGGTGCCGGCCGGATAGAAGCCGCCGCGCCAGCTCGGGTACGAGAACCCGGAGGTGCCGGCATACAGCGTGCCGCTCACGACACCTCCTGTCACCCACACTTCACTTTCAGTAGTATCATCGCTTCACTCTTGAAAGCGACTGAGGGAGGACTCATGCCGGTTGTCGACGAGATCCTGGAGGCGAACACGCGCTATGCGGACGGCTTCACGAAGGGCGATCTGCCCCTGCCACCCGCCCGGCAGTTCGCGATTGTCACGTGCATGGACGCCCGGCTCGACCCGGCCAAGTACGCCGGTCTCGCCGAGGGCGACGCGCACGTCATCCGCAACGCCGGCGGCGTCGTTTCCGAGGACGCGCTGCGCTCGCTCGTCATCTCGCACTGGCTGCTGGGCACGCAGGAAGCGCTCGTCATCGGCCACACGGACTGCGGCATGGAGACGTTCACGGACGACCAGCTGCGCGAGAAGCTGGCGACGGAGGCGGACGCGGATGCCAGCGACATCGAGTTCCACGCGTTCCCGACGGTACGCGATCGCGTGCGCCAGAGCGTCGCGACGATCGCGGAATCGCCACTGCTGCCGGATTCCTTCACCGCCCGCGGCTTCGTCTACGACGTGCGGACGGGCCGGTTGGACGAGGTCGCCTAGCAAGGGATGGCGTCTGGGAGCGAGCCGGCCGGACATGCTCGTTCGGCGCAGCCTGGCTTGGCCTGCTGCGCTACAGCGCGAGGAACGCGTCAACAATCAAGGAGGGGGTTCGTGGGGGAACGATGGGTTCCCCCACGTCTACTTACCGATCGCCTCGAGCGCGCGCCGAGTGAGCACCTGCGCGAGGTGACGCCGGAACTCGGCGCTCGCGTTCGTGTCGCTCGGCGGCGAGGTGCCGTCGGCCGCCTTCTCCGCCGCCGCAGCGGCGTCGGCGCCCCCGGCGAGAGCCTCCTCGACGCCCTTCGCCCGCACGGGCGTCGGAGCCATGTTGGTAGCGCCACGTTGGCGCCCCCGTTCGAGGCCACCGCCGCGACGGCGACGGTCGCCCAGTCCTGGGCGCGCCGGTTGAACTTCACGTAGGTCGAGGCGGCGGAGCCGAGCTTCGGCACCCGGATCTCGGTCAGCACTTCCTGCGGGGAGAGCGCGGTCTCGAGGAAGCCGGTGAAGAAGTCCGCTGCCGCGATCGTGCGCTCGCCGTCGGGCCCCCGCGCGAGGAGCTCGGCGTCGAGGGCGAGCAGGACGGTCGGCATGTCGGAGGCCGGATCACCGTGAGCGACCGAGCCGCCGATCGTGCCGCGATGGCGAACCTGTGGGTCGCCGACCTCGGCCGCCGCCCGCGCGAGCACCGCGCACTGGTCGGCGGCCAGCTTGCTCGTGGCGACGTCGTGATGGCGCGTGCCGGCGCCGATGCGGATCCGGTCGCCCTCCTCCTTGATGTACGAGAGCTCCGCGATACGGCCGATGTCGACGAGGAGCGCCGGACGGGCGAAGCGGAGCTTCATGAGCGGCAGGAGGGAATGACCGCCGGCGAGGATCTTGGCGTCGTCGGACTGACCGAGCAGCCTGATCGCATCCTCGACCGACGACGCGACCTCGTAGTCGAAGGCAGCCGGAATCATGCTCCACCTCCGTGAATCGCCTTCCAGACTCGCTCGGGCGAGGCCGGCATGTCGATGTCGGTGACTCCGTACGGGGACAGGGCGTCGATGACGGCGTTGATCACGGCGGGAGTCGACGCGATGGCGCCTGTCTCTCCCACCCCTTTGACGCCGAGCGGGTTGGTGCTCAGCGTCTCCGTGCGGTCGAGCTCGTACGACGGCAGCTCGGCCGCGGACGGGACGAGGTAGTTCGTCAGCGAGCCGTTGACGAGGTTGCCGTCCTCGTCGTACACGGCCTCCTCGAAGAGCGCCTGCGCGACGCCCTGCGCGATGCCGCCGTGCACCTGGCCGTCCACGACCATCGGATTGATGACGCGGCCGACGTCGTCGATCGCCACGTAGCGCACGAGATCGGCGTTCCCGGTCTCCGTGTCGATCTCGACGACCGCGATATGACAGCCGCCGGGCCAGGAGAAGTTCGTCGGATCGTAGACGTGCTGCGCCTCGAGACCCGGCTCCATGCCGTCCGGCAGGTTGTGGGCCGCCCACGCGAGGAACGCCGTCTCCTTCACGGTCATCGACTTGTCGGTTCCCCTGACCGTGAAGCGGCCCGTCTCGTACTCGAGATCCTCCTCGGCGACCTCGAGCGTGTGGGCGGCGATGCGCTTCGACTTGGCCACGATCTTCTCCGCCGCATGCCAGAGTGCGACGCCGCCGACGGCAAGGCTCCGGCTCCCGTAGGAATCAAGCCCGAGCTGAGAGACGGCGGTGTCGCCGTGGAGGAACTCGACCTCGTCGACCGCGACGCCCAGCCGATCGGCAGCGATCTGCGAGAAGGTCGTCGCGTGGCCCTGGCCGTGCGGCGAGGTGCCGGAGACGACCTGCACCGTTCCGGTCGGGAGGCAGCGCACCGTCATCGCCTCCCAGCCGCCGCCTCCGAACTTGAGCGCGCCGAGGATGCGGGAGGGCGCGAGGCCGCACATCTCGACGTAGGTGGAGAAGCCGACACCGAGCTGCTTCGTGTCGCCCCGCTCCCGCCGGGCGGCCTGCTCGGCCCTCAGGCCCTCGTAGTCGAGGAGCTCGAGCCCCTTGTCGAGCGACGCCTCGTAGTCGCCCGAGTCGATCTCGAGGCCCGAGGCGATCGTGGCCGGGAACTCCCTGATGAAGTTCATCCGGCGGATCTCGACCGGATCCTTGCCGACCGCGGCCGCCAGCTTGTCCATCGTCCGCTCGATCGCGTACGTGGCCTCCGGGACGGCCGGCGCCGCGGTACGCGTCGGTCGGGGTCGTGTTCGTGAACACGCCGGTGCAGTGGAAGTCGTACGCGACGGCGTCGTAGCACCCGGCGTAGAGCCAGGCGCCGAGCAGCGGGATCCCGGGCGTGACGAGCCTGGAGGTAGGCGCCCATCGCGGCCGTGAGCTGCACCCTGACGCCCGTGATCTTCCCGTTCTCGTCCGCGGCGAGCTCGATCTCCTGGATGAGGTCGCGGCCGTGGACCGTGGCGAGGCAGGCTTCGGAGCGCTCCTCGATCCACTTCACCGAGCGGCCGAGTCCTCCGGGCGCAGGTGATGACGAGCATGTCCTCGGCGTACACGT
Source organism: uncultured Thermoleophilia bacterium (assembly GCA_963780385.1). GTDB lineage: Bacteria > Actinomycetota > Thermoleophilia > Gaiellales > Gaiellaceae > CAWACA01. The sequence goes on from CAWACA010000001.1 coordinate 26,455, forward strand.
CCATCTTCGAGCCGAAGCCGCCGCCGACGTCCGGCGCGATCACCCGGGTCTTGGCCTCGGGGATCCCGAGCACGAGCGTGTAGGCGGTGCGCATGATGTGCGGCGCCTGCGTCGACGTGCACGACCGTGACGTCGCCTGTCGCCGGCGAGACCTCGCACACGACGCCGCGCGGCTCCATCGGGACCGGGATCAGCCGTCTGCTGGCGGTACCGGCCCTTCACCGTATGGGCCGCCTCGGCGAAGACCTTGTCGGGCTCGCCGCCCTGCAGCGACCACGTGTAACAGCGGTTCTCGGGGACGTCGTCGTGGACGAGCGGGGCGCCGGCGTCGAGGGCCTTCTCGACGTCGGTGACCGCGGGAAGCTGCTCGTAGTCGACCTCGATGAGCTCGACCGCATCCTTCGCCTGCGCGCGGCTCTCCGCGACCACGACGGCGACACCGTCGCCGACGTACCGCACCTTGTCGATGGAGAGGGGCAGGTGCGGCGGCATCTTGATGTCTTCGGACACCGGCCAGATGCACGGCAGCCCGTTCGGCCACGCATCCTTGAGATCCTCGCCGGTGAGCACCTCGACGACCCCGGGGGCCGAGCGGGCCTGCGAGACGTCGATGCTCTTGATCCGCGCGTGGGCGATGGGGCTACGGGCGATGACGAGGTGAAGGAGGCCCGGCGCCGCGTAGTTGTCGACGTAGGTGCCTTGGCCGGTGATGAGCCGCGCGTCCTCGCGCCGCGGGACGGCCTGCCCGATGTACGCCTGCTCCTCGGTGGCAGCCATCTCGACCTCCTACGCCGTCGCGGCGGCCTGGACCGCCTTGACGATGTTGTGGTAGCCGGTGCAGCGGCAGAGGTTGCCCTCGAGCGCCATGCGGATCTCCGGCTCGGTCGGCTTGGGGTTCTCGTCCAGCAGGCTGACGACGGCCAGGACCATGCCCGGCGTGCAGAAGCCGCACTGGAGGCCGTGGTTCTCGTGGAAGGCCTGCTGCACGGGGTGCAGCGTGCCGTTGTCGGCGAGGCCCTCGATCGTCGTGATCTCGAGCCCGTCGGCCTGGACGCCGAGCATCGTGCACGACTTCACGGACTCGCCGCCGACGAGCACCGTGCAGGCCCCGCACGACGACGTGTCGCAGCCCACGTTCGTGCCGGTCAGCCCGAGACGCTCCCGCAGGACGTACACGAGCAGCTCGCGCGGCTCCAGGTCCAGCTCCCTCGGCGTGCCGTTGACGGTGAAGGAGACGTGTCTCAAGCCGAGCCCCCCTTTCTGCCCTCAGCTCTTCGAACTGCCGCCGAAGAGTCCCTTGAAGAACCTCGTGACCGACCTCCACATTGCTCCGATCCCGAGCGACAGGCCCGAGACCGGTTTCGCCGCCTGCTCCTGCGCGGCTACAGCCGCGACGGCTGCCTCGGCCTCGGCTTCCGGCGCCGCCGCAGCGAGCTGCGCCTTGAGGCAGTCGGCGAACCTTGCCACGAGCTGCCCCGAGACGTCCTGCGACGATTCCGCGGCCGTACTGCGCCACGGCGCCCGACAGCGTCAGGTCGGTGACGATGTCGACGCGCGTTCCGCCGGGCACGTCGCTGAGGCTCGACTGGATTGCGGCCTGCGCTCCGCCGCGGCCCCGCTTCTCCCGCGCTTTCGCGTTGAGGACCACCGAGCTGCCGGTCTCGTCGACGCCGTCGCGCGTGATGTCGGTGGCGAACGTGAGCGAGATCGGTCCGAGCTTGACGTTCATGTCCGCCTTCCACGCTGAGTCGCTCACCGTCTCGGTCAGCTGCGCGCCCGGCATGCACGGGCACCACTCGTCCCACGTCCATGAGCAGGTCCCAGGCCGCCTCCTTGGACGACGGCACCTCGAAGCTGTTCTCGAGCTTCATGCCGCCGCTTTCGCCGAGACGCGCGCCGACGTGGCGTTGAAGACCGAGATGATCTGGGCCGCGATCGCGACCGCGACCTCCTCCGGCGTGCGTGAGCCGATTTTCAGGCCGATCGGCGCGTGAATGCGCGCCAGCTCGTCTTCGGTGACGCCTTCCTCGCGGAGGCGCTCGGCACGGCGCTCGGTAGTGCGCCGCGAGCCCATCGCGCCGATGTAGCCGGCCGGGCTCTTGACGGCCTGCTTGAGGATCGGCACGTCGAACTTCTCGTCGTGCGTCAGTACGCAGATCGCGGTCCGCTCGTCCACGGGCGCCGCGGCGAGGAACCGGTCCGGCCAGTCGACGACGAGCTCGTCGACGTCGGGAAAGCGCTCAGGTGTCACGAACTTCGCACGGGCGTCGCACACGGTGACGTGGAAACCGAGGTAGCGGCCGAGCGAGGCCAGCGCCGAGGCGAAATCGATTGCGCCGAACACGTACAGGTGGGGCCGCGGCGCGAACGAGGAGACGAAGACCTCGTCCTCGCCCACGGTCACGAACCCGGTCTCTCCCCGGGCGAGCAGCTCCCGCGCCTTGCTCCCGAGCTCCCCGTCGTCCGTCGAGTCGGAGTAGACGAGATGCTTCTCGCCGATCTCCGCGCCGGAGGTCTTCATCGTGAGCGCGACGGGCCGCTCGGCCTCGACGGCCTCGCGCGATCGGCGCCACGAGGGCGGGGTCGAGCGCGTCGACGAAGATGTGCACGGTGCCGCCGCACGGCAGGCCGACCTCGAAGGCCTCGTCGTCGGCGATGCCGTAGGTCACCAGCCTCGGCGGGCCGCCTGCCAGAACGGCCTGAGCCTCTTCGTAGACCGCGGGCTCGACGCAGCCGCCCGTCACGGAACCGGCCACCTCTCCTCGCTCGGAGACGGCGAGCACGGCGCCCGGGTCGCGCGGGGCCGAGCGCTCGGTCTGGACGACGGTTGCCGTCGCGGCCCGTAGACCCTCGGCGACCCAGCGCTCGAGGGTATCGAGAACGTCCTTCACGTGGCTGTCACCTCTGAGACATAGCGAGCAGGATCTGCTTCGAAACGCCGCCGGCAGCCGGCGCCGCAGAAGTAGTACATCACGCCGGCGTGGACTGTCGTCTCGGTAGCGCTGCCGACGTGCACGGTCATGCCGCAAACGGGATCGACAGCCTCCGTTTGTACGGCGGCCGAAGCCGGTGCCTGCTGCCTGTGCCGCCACGCGACGAGCTCCGCCAGGATCGCGACCGCGATCTCCTCCTGGCTCGAGGGGCCGAGATCGAGACCGGCCGGAGAGCGGACCCGTGCGAGCGCTTCCTCGTCGAGCCCGGCTTCCCGCAGCTCGGCGAGGACTGCAGCCCCGCGGCGCGCGCTGGCGACGAGGCCGACGTAGCCGGCGCCCGAAGCGAGCGCCGCCTGGAGCGCCCCGTCGTCGTCGCGGCCCATGGTGGCGATCACGACGGCGTCGGCCCCGGCCGGGTCGTCCGCGACCCGCCAGCCGATGCGGCGCGCGAGGTCGGCGAGCGTCGAGGCCGCCGGGCTCTCGCCGAGCACTGCCACGAGCGGATCGGGGAGCTGCGGCTCGATCAGCACCTCCACCGTGCCTTCGGACGCGCATGCCGTCTCAGCGACGACGACGCCCTCGGGCACGTCACCCGCCGCGCCGGGGCGGCAGACCCGGACGAGCCGGGGACGGCCGTCCGCGAGCGCCCTCGAGGCTTCGAGGACGACGGCGGGCTCGGCGCACGCCCCGCCGATCCAGCCGCTGAGCCGGCCTTCCGCGGTGACGAGCGCGCGATCGCCCGCTCTCGCGGAGGCCGGTCGCACCACCCGCACCACGGTGGCCAGCGCGTAGGCCTTTCCCTCGCCGGCGAGGCGGCCCGCCTCGACGAGCACGTCGGTGTTCGAGCTCACTCCGCGAGACCGACCTCCGCAAGCGCCTGCCACACCTTGTCGGAGGTCACGGGCATGTCGATGTTGCGAACACCGGCGTGCGCCAGCGCGTCGATGACCGCGTTGACGTAGGCGGCCGGCGAGCCCACCGTGGCGGACTCGCCGACGCCCTTCGCCCCGATCGGATGGTGCGGCGAGGGCGTGACGGTCTCGCCGAGCTCGAACTCCGGGGTCTCCCAGGCGGTCGGCAGGAGGTAGTCCATGAAGTTCGAGCCGATGCAGTTGCCTTCCTCGTCGAAGGTGATCAGCTGCATGGACGCAGTGGCGAAGCCCTCCGTGAGGCCGCCGACGATCTGCCCCTCGACGATCATCGGGTTGATGCGCACGCCGCAGTCGTCGACCGCGACGACCTTGCGGACCTTCCACTGCCCGGTGCCGCGGTCGATCTCGACCACGACGGCGTAGGTTCCGAACGGGAAGGTCATGTTCGGCGGGTCGTAGTAGTGGACGCCCTCGAGGCCCGCTTCCATCCCGTCGGGCAGGTCCGAGTAAGCGGCGAACGCGACGTCCTGGATCGTCTTCGACCTCTCCGGGGCACCCTTGACGAAGAAGCGGCCCCGCTCCCACTCGAGGTCGTCGGGCGCGCACTCGAGCAGGTGGGCGGCGAGCTCGCGCGCCTTGTCGCGCAGCTTGCGCGAGATGACAGCCGTCGCGGCGCCCGCGGTCGGCGTCGAGCGGCTCGCGTACGTGCCGAGGCCGTAGGGGGTGTTGTCGGTGTCGCCCTCCTGCACCTCGATGTCGTCGTACGGGATGCCGAGCTCCTCGGCGACGATCTGGGCGAACGTCGTCTCGTGGCCCTGCCCCTGCGACCGGACGCCGAGCTTGAGGATGGCCTTGCCGGTCGGATGGACTCGCAGCTCCGCCGAGTCGAACATGCGGAGCCCGGCGATGTCGTACTGCTTGCCGTGGCCGGCGCCGACCACCTCCGTGAAGGACGCAAGGCCGATTCCGAGCAGCCTGCCCTCTTCCCTGGCCTTGGCCTGCTCTCGCCGCAGCTCCTGGTAGCCGAGCTTCTCGAGCGCGAGATTCATGGCGCTCGGGTAGTCGCCGGAGTCGTAGACGAAGCCGGTCGCCGACTCGTACGGGAACTGCTCCGGTTGGATGAAGTTCGCCAGACGGAGCTCGGCGGGATCCGCGCCGAGTCTCGTGGGCGGCCGTGTCGACGAGGCGCTCGATCAGGTAGGAGGCCTCGGTGACCCGGAACGAGCAGCGGTAGGCGACGCCGCCGGGCGCCTTGTTCGTGTAGTAGCCGTCGGCAACCACGTGCGCCGCCGGGATGTCGTAGGAGCCCGTGACGATGTGGAAGAGCCCGGCGCGGCACTTGCTCGGCTGGGCATCGGCGTAGAAGGCGCCCTGGTCGGAGAGCAGCGACGCCCGCAGGCCCACGATCCGGTCGCCCTTGAGCGCGAGCTCGCCCTTCATGTGGTAGTCCCGGGCGAAGCCGGTCGAGATCAGGTTGCCCGTGCGGTCCTCGACCCACTTGACCGGCCGGCCGATCAGCAGCGACGCGGCCGTCGCGACGACGTAGCCGGGGTAAATCGGGACCTTGTTGCCGAAACCGCCGCCGATGTCCGGCGACACGATCCGGATCTGTTGCTCGGGCAGCCCCGCCACGATGGCGAAGAGCGTGCGATGCACGTGCGGCGCCTGGGAGGTCATGTAGATCGTGGCCTTGCCGGTCGCGGAGTTGACGTCCGCGACGCAGCCGCAGCACTCGAGCGGGGCCGGGTGGGAGCGCGGGTAGAACGTCTCGAGGGTGACGACCCGGTCGGCCTCCGCGAACGCCTGGTCGGTCGCCTCCTTGTCGCCCGCCTCCCAGTGGTAGACGGAATTGCCCTCCTGCCCTTCCTTCTCGTCGCGGATGACGGGGGCGTCGGGCGCCAGGGCCTCCTGAGGGCTCGTGACGGCCGGGAGAGGCTCGTAGTCGACGTCGATCAGCTCGAGGGCGTCCTTGGCGATGTATGCGCTCTCCGCAACCACGGCGGCCACTTCCTGGCCCTGGAAGCGCACCTTGTCCGTCGCGAGCACGGCCTGGGTGTCGCCGGAGAGCGTCGGCATCCACGCCAGGTTGTGCTGGGCCATGAGCTCGCCGGTCACGACGGCCACGACCCCGGGCAGGGCCGCGGCTCTCGACGTGTCGACCGAGTTGATACGCGCGTGGGCGAAGGGGCTACGCAGCAGCTCGAGGTGGAGCATCCCCGGCAGCACGATGTCGTCGACGTAGTTGCCCCTGCCCCGGATGAAGCGCGCGTCCTCCTTGCGCGGCGCGGAGTAGCCGAGACCCTTGACCTCGTCCGTTGCCGCCATCACGCGCTCCTCAGCTTCGCCGCTGCGTTTTGCACTGCCTTCACGATGTTCTGGTAGCCCGTGCAGCGGCACAGGTTCCCCGAGATCGCCCAGCGAATCTCCTCGGGCGTCGGGTCGGGGTTCTGGGCGAGCAGGGCAACCGACGTGAGCATCATCCCCGGCGTGCAGAAGCCGCACTGCAGGCCGTGCTCCTCGTGGAAGCCCTCCTGGATCGCGTGCAGCGTGCCGCCCTGTGCGAGGCCCTCGACCGTCGTGATCTCATGGCCGTTCGCCTGGACGGCGAACATGGTGCAGGACTTGACCGGAACGCCGTCGAGCAGCACGGTGCACACGCCGCAGCTCGAGGTGTCGCACCCGATGTGCGTGCCCGTGAGACCGAGCGTCTCGCGCAGGAAGTGCACGAGGAGGAGCCGTGCCTCGACGGCGGCCGAGCGGGAGGCGCCGTTGACGGTCACCTCGACGGTGTTGAGGCGCGGAGCCTCGACTGTGAGCTCTGTCATCTCTCCTCCTCGACGGCCTGGGCGGCGCCGATCGCCTTCTTCAGGCCGCGCGCGGTGTACACCCGGATTACGTTCCGTTTGTACTCGGCGGATCCCCTGACGTCGCTCGACGGCGAGGCCGCCTCCGCCGCAAGACGCGCGGCTTCTGCGATCACCTCGTCGCTCGGCTCGGCGCCGCGAAGCGCCTCCTCGGCCTCGGCGGCACGCAGGTTTCTGGGCCCCACCGCCGTCAGGCCGATGCCGGCCTGCGCGATCGTCCCGTTGTCGAGCGAGACCTGGACGCCGACTGCCACGGTGGCAAAGTCGCCCACCTTGCGCTCGAGCTTCAGGTAGGCGCCGCTCGCGCGCGGGCCCGGATCGGGCACGCGCACCTCCGTGAGGATCTCGTCCGGAGCGAGCGTCGTCGTGAACGGGCCTTCGAGGAGGTCGTCGATCGAGATCGTCCGCGTACCGGCGGCGCTGCGCGCCGTGACCTCGGCGCGTGCGGCGAGCATTACGCCGCCCCAGTCACCCTGCGGGTCGGCGTGCACGAGCGACCCGCAGACCGTTCCGCGGTTGCGCACGATCGGATCGGAGATCTGCGGCGCGGCGTCACCGAGCAGCTGGTAGCGACCGTGCAGGAGCTCGGAGCGCTCGCACGCCGCATGACGGACGAGGGCGCCGATCCGCAGGCCTCCCTGGTCCTCTTCGAGGTGGTCGAGCCCGGCGATCCCGTTGATGTCGACGAGCGCGTCGGGCGCCGCGAAGCGGAGCTTCATCAGGGGGATCAGGCTCTGGCCACCGGCGAGGACTTTCGCCGCGTCTCCACGCTCGCCAAGGAGCGAGAGAGCTTCCTCGAGCGTCCCTGGCGCGAAGTATTCGAAGCTGGCGGGGTACACCAACTCCTCCTCTCCGGCGGAGGGATTGGCCCAGGCAGGGCGGGGGCCGCACCGTCTGCCTATTCCGGGTGGACAGATGCAGCATAACGCCGTGCCGTCGCCTCGGGCCGACCTCAGCCTCTAGGATTGAACGGATGCGCTTCGACGACGTCAAGCAGGTCGAGCAGGCCCTGCAAGGGGCCTCGTATCTCCCCGATCACGGGCTGGCGACGGCGATCTACCTGTCGCTGGCGATGCGCCGGCCGCTCCTGCTCGAGGGCGAGCCCGGTGTGGGCAAGACGGAGGTCGCGAAGACGCTCTCCCGGATCATGGAGTCCGAGCTGATCCGGCTGCAGTGCTACGAGGGCATCGACGCCTCGCAGGCGCTCTACGAGTGGGACTACTCGCGACAGCTGCTCTATGCCCGGGCTCTGCAGGGCGGCGAGCTCGACGTCGACGAGCGCGTCAAGGAGCTCTACGGGCCGGAGTTCCTGCTCGAGCGGCCGCTGCTCAAGGCGATACGCGCCGGAGAAGGCTCCGTGCTGCTGATCGACGAGCTCGACCGGGCCGACGACGAGTTCGAGGCCTTCCTGCTCGAGGTGCTCTCGGACTTCTCGGTCACCGTCCCCGAGCTCGGCACGATCGCTCCGGGCGACCCGCCGGCGGTGGTCATCACGTCCAACCGGACGCGTGAGCTCCACGACGCGCTCAAGCGGCGCTGCCTCTACCACTGGATCGACTTCCCCGATCTCGCCCGCGAGATCGAGATCATCAAGCTTCGCGTCCCCGGGGTCTCGGAGCAGCTGGCGCGCGCGGTCGCCACGGCCGTCGCTGCGCTTCGCAGCCTCGACCTCATCAAGCCGCCGGGCGCGGCCGAGGCGATCGACTGGGCGCAGGCTCTCTCGATCCTCGGCGCCGAGTCGGTGAACGGGGACGCCGGGGTCGATACGCTCGGCTGGGCGCTGAAGAATCACGACGACCTGCGCCGCGTCGAGAAGATCCTCCCCGACCTCGCGCGTGACTGAAACCCAGGCCCTCTCGGGGGGAGAAGAGCGCCTTGTCGAGTTCGGGCGCGCTCTCCGCGGCGAGGGGATGGCCGTCGGAACGGGCCGGATCAACGACTTCTGCCGCGCGGCCGTGCTCTTGCCGCCGGGAGATCTGTACTGGGCGGGCCGGGGGACGCTCGTGGCGCGGCGGGACGACATCCCCGTCTACGACCGGGTCTTCCGGGCCTTCTTCGGCGAGCTGCCCGTCATCCCGAAGGAGGAGGAGGGCCAGCCGGTGAAGCTCAAGGCCGGCGAGTCGCACGGCGAGGACAGCAAGGACGGCGGCGAGCAGGAGCCGGAACCGGAGCTGCTGCTCGCGAGCGAGATCGAGATCCTGAAGGAGAAGAGCTTCGCCCGCTGCACCCAGGAGGAGCTGGCGACGCTGGCCGAGCTCATGGCGCGGATCAAGCTCGCCGTGCCGACCCGCCGCTCCCGCCGGCGCGAGCGCTCGCGGTCGGGCGCCCCCGATCTTCGCCGCACGATCCGGCGCTCGTTTCGAACCGGTGGCGAGCCGCTCGAGCGCCACTTCCGCGAGCGCCGGCGCCGCCGTCGCAGGCTCGTGCTCTTCCTCGACGTCTCGGGCTCGATGGCGTCGTACTCCCGCGCGCTGCTCGTATTCGCGTACGCCGTGCTCCGGGCGGACGCGCGCTGGGAGGCCTATGCCTTCGGTACCCGCCTCACCCGCCTCACGCGCGTGCTCGAGCCGCGCGACCCGGACGAGGCGCTGAAGGCGGCCGCGAGCGAGGTCTTCGACTGGGACGGCGGCACGAGGATCGGAGAGTCGCTGAAGCGGTTTCTCGAGACCCAGCAGGAGATCGCCAGGGGGGCCGTGGTGATCGTGTGCTCGGACGGGCTCGAGGTCGGGGATCCGTCGGTGCTCGCCGCACAGATGGCAAGGCTTTCGCGTCTCGCCTACCGCGTGATCTGGCTCAATCCGCTCAAGGAGGACCCGGCCTACGAGCCGCTGGCACGCGGCATGGCGGCCTGTCTCCCGTACGTCGACCTCTTCGTCAGCGGACACAATCTCGCCAGCCTCGAGGTGCTCGGCGAGGAGATCGCGCATCTTTAATCGTGGGGAACCCCATGGTTCCCCCACGAGCCCCCTCCTTGACTGTTGACGCGTCACGCAACGTGGCCCGCAAGGGCCACAGCCGTGACAGGGGAGCGGCCGAAGGCCGCGGTTACACAGCGGCCAGTCACCGGCGGCTGAGCGGCCGGCTCGGCCGGCCGCGACCCGCCAAAGAGCGGCCGAAAGGCCGCGGTCACGGCGCCAGGCCGCGACGTGAGGATACGCTCTGCGGCATGAGAAGCCTCTGGCTGCAGGAGGCGCTCGGGAGCGCCGAGGAGGACGCGCCTCGCCTCGGGGGCGACGACAAGGCTGACGTCTGCATCGTCGGCGGCGGCTACACGGGTCTCTGGACGGCGCTGCGCTTGAAGGAGCACGATCCGGCGCTCGACGTCGTCATCGTCGAGGCCGACGTCTGCGGCGGCGGCCCGAGCGGCCGCAACGGGGGTTTCGTGCTCTCGTGGTGGGCGAAGTTCGCGAAGTTCGAGCACATCCTCGGGGCCGAGGAGGCGCTGCGCCTCTGCCACGCCTCGGCCGCGGCCGTGGCCGATATCGGCGAGTACTGCACCGCCAACGGCATCGACGCCCACTTCCGCCACGACGGCTGGCTCTGGGCGGCGACGAGCCAGGCGCAGATCGGCGCGTGGGACGAGACCGTGCAGGCGATCGAGGGCCACGGCGTCGAGGCGTTCGTGCGGCTCGAGCCCGAGGAGGTGGCGCGCCGGGCCGGCTCGCCGACGCACGTCGCCGGCGTGCTCGAGCCGACCGGCGCGACGGTGCAGCCCGCCCTGCTGGCGCGGGGGCTCCGGCGGGTGGCGCTCGAGCGGGGCGTGCGCATCTTCGAGCAGTCGCCGATGACGCGGCTCGAGCGCTCGCGTCCGCTTCGGGTTCACGCGGGTGACGGCGTCGTGACGGCGGAGCGCGTCGTGCTGGCGATGAACGCGTGGCTCGCCCAGGTCGGCGAGCTGTCGAGGTCGCTGTTCGTGCTGGCCAGCGACATCGTGGCGACCCCGCCGATCCCCGAGCGTCTCGCCGAGATCGGGCTGAACGACGGCGTTGCGATCTCCGACTCGCGGTTGCTCGTCAACTACTACCGCACGACGCTCGACGGTCGCATCGCGTTCGGTCAGGGCGGCGGGCTCATGGCACGGGGCGGCAGGATCGGGCGAGACTTCTCCGGCGCCGCGCCGCCGGACCGGGCGGAGGAGGTCGCGGCCAGCTTCCGCGAGCTCTACCCGGCTCTTGCGGGAGTCGCCACGCCGCAGTCGTGGACCGGCCCCATCGACCGCACGCACGACGCTCTGCCGCTGTTCGGCCGGCTGGGCGGCCGTCCCGACATCGTCTTCGGCGGCGGCTACTCCGGGAACGGCGTCGGTCCCACCTATCTCGGGGGCCGCATGCTGGCTTCGCTCGCGCTCGGGCTCGACGACGAATGGGCGCACTCGGCAGAGCTCTTCAAGCCGCGTGGAGGCTTCCCGCCGGAGCCGATCCGCTACCTCGGCGCGCACGTCGTTCGCGCGGCAGTCGCCCGGAAGGAGCGGCTGGAAGATCGTGGGAAGACGGCCGATGCCGTCACGAGCTTTGTGGCAGGGCTCGCTCCTGCGGGACTCGTTCCTGTCAAGAAGAAAGGAGCGTAGAAGCCGGCCTCACCGGTTTCTACGCCTCCCGGCGTGCTGTTCATCCTCGCCGTCGTCGCGAAGCTGCTGTGGGTCGAGGGTGCCTGGGGCTGGGTGCTCGTCGGCGTCGCCGCGGCGGTCGAGATCGGAGAATCGTACGCCTGGCTTCACTGGAGCCGACGCAGGCGCGTCCGCGTCGGAGCTGAGACGTTGAAGGGGCTCGAAGGGGTTGTGGTCACGGCCTGTTACCCGGACGGCCAGGTTCGCGTTCAGGGCGAGATCTGGGGCGCCCGCTGCGAGGAGAACGCTGGGCCCGGTGACCGGGTCGTCGTAGACGGCCTGGACGGAATCACCCTGCGCGTCCGGCGCGTGGGCTGACGCCGTTCGCGGCCTATCGCCGGCCCCAGGCCCCTATCATCGTCCCCGTGACGCGTGTTGCGTTTCTGGGCCCGCCCGGCACCTTCACCGAGGAGGCGCTGCTCTCCGACCCCGACCTCGCCGCCGGCGAGCTCGTGGCGATCGACTCGATTCCCGAGGTCGTCGCGGCCGTCGAGCGCGGCGAGGCCGACTGCGGCGTCGTCCCGGTCGAGAACTCGATCGAGGGGTCGGTCAACGTCACGCTCGACCTCCTGGCCTTCGAGAGCGACCTCCTGATCCAGGGAGAGATCGTGCGGCCGATCTCGCTGAGCCTGCTGGCCCGGCCCGGGACGAAGCTCAAGGACGTTCGCACCGTCATCTCGTTTCCGACCGCGACGGCGCAGTGCCGGGACTGGCTCGACCGCAGGCTCCCGAAGGCCGAGGTTGCCGCCGCGAACTCGACCGCCGGCGCCGCCGAGCAGGTCGCGCGCTCGCGCGCACAGGGCATGGCCGCCATCGGGACGCAGCTGGCCGGCGAGCTGTACGGCCTCGAGGCGCTTGCCTCCGACATCGAGGACCACCCGGAGAACGCGACGCGCTTTCTCGTCGTCGGCCGCGGCGTTCCGGCGCCGACCGCCTACGACAAGACGACCATCGTGTGCTACCAGCGCCGCAACCAGCCCGGATCGCTCGTGTCGATCCTGCAGGAGTTCGCCGCCCGCTCGATCAACCTGACCCGGCTCGAGTCGAGGCCGACGAAGGAGGGGCTCGGCAGCTACTGCTTCGTGATCGACTGCGAGGGCCACGTCACGGACGAGCTCGTGGGCGATGTGCTCCGCAACCTGGCGGCCAAGCAGGGCGGGGTGAAATTCCTCGGTTCCTACCCCGCCGCCTCGACGGAGGCAGGCAAGGCACGCCGGCACACGGCCGGCCAGGCCTGGCGCGAGGCCGTTCGCTGGGTCGAGGAGCTGCGGGCCGGGGTCCGCGCGGACGACGGGAAGGACGGGCGGGGAGCCGAGGCTCCTAGGGCGCCACGCGCTGGTTCGCCACGAACGCCTCGTACGTGACGGGCATCAGCTCGGCGAAGAACGGCTCGATCGCCTGCGCGTAGCAGCGGATCTCGTACTGCGCCGTCTCCGCGTTTCGCAGTGAGAGGAAGTTCATGAGGCTGCGCGCGTTGACCGTCCAGAAGAACTGCGTGAACGTGCCCATCGGCAGCACCGAGCGTGCGAGCTCCTTCGCTACGCCTCGTTCGATGAGCTCCCGGTAGAGGCCGTACGTGCGCTCGTAGAAGTCCGTGAGGTCGGCGCGGAGGCGCTCCGCGGTCTCCGGGTCGACCGGCTCGAACGTGTACGCGCCGGGCTTGCCCACCTGCGAGCGGACGTCCTCGGCCGCCGGAACGTAGAAGTGTCCCTCGAGCTCGTGGTATCTCGCCGATTCTTCGTTAAACGATGAAATACGGTGTCGGAACCATTCGCGCGCGACGAAGAGCGGGCACCGGATGTGGAAGCGGAACGCGTTGTGCTCGAACGGGGTCCCGTGCCTGTCCCGCATGAGGAAGCGGATGAGACCGGCGTCCGAGTCGTCCATCGCCTCCTTGCGCTTCGCGAAGCTGACACGCGCCGAGTTGACGACCGAGAGATCGCTCGCCATGGCGCCGTCGAGGCGCACGAAGCCGTGCTCGAAAAGGCGGGTCTCGCGGTCAGCGGCCACGGACGGCAAGCGTAGGCCTCCCCGCGGACGGCTCCGAAGCTGCTTGCGCGTCAGGCGGGCGTCGTCACCGGGCCGTCGAGCAGCCAGCGTGAGGGCGCCTGTCCCGGCAGCACGGCGACCACGACCCAGCGGTCGTATTCCTCGAACTCGTACGGCGCGTTGAGCCAGAAACCTTGCGCCGCGCCCGTGCCGTCCACGACGAAGCGGCCGCACGGCGAAGCGAGCTCGTCGTTCTTCGTCATCCAGACCTCGTAGTAGCCGCCGTCGGGCAGCGGCGGCAGGCCGCCCGACCTCGGCCAGGATCGTCCAGTTCCCGGCCTGATCCTTCGGGAACACGTCCATCGTCATCCAGGCCTCGCGCGGCGCCTGGGCCGTTGCATTGAGCGTGATCTCCTCCGCGACCGGAGGCGGATCCTCGCCGCCGACCCACGTGCCGACGGCGAACGTCACGCCCGCGAGCGCTGCCGCGGCTGCAATCCCGGCCACGACCCGGTAGCGGCGGATGGGGCGTGACCTGGGGATGGCGAGCACTCCGGGCGGTCAGCGACTCCGGCACCTCGGGCGGGCGGTCGGCTGCACGCAGCAGCTCGTCCGCTCGGCGCAGCCGCTCGAGCTCCGGCTCGGGAACGTCGGCGCCGACGAGATTGCGGATGTCCGGCTGGTCGGTCATACGCGCACCTCGTCGAGCACCGTGGCGAGCCGCGCCAGGCCGGCGCGGGTGCGTGTCTTGACCGTCCCGAGGGGCACGTCGAGGTAGCTTGCCACCTCGCTCTGCGAGAGCCCGCTCCAGTAGGCGAGCTCGAGCACCTGTCGCTCGCGCTCGGGCAGGCGCTCCAGGCCGGCCTGCACCTGGAAGGTGAGCCAGTCCTGCTCGGCGAGCTCCGCCGGCCCCGCCTCGGCCGAGGCGGTCTCGACCGGCTCCTCGACGACCGGGTCGACGCGCTGCCGGGCACGATCGACGATCGCGTGGCGCGCCACGGCGTAGAGCCACGCCGAGCCGCTGCCGCGCTCGGGCCGGAAGCTCGTTGCCGAGCGCCAGACGGCCGCGAATGTCTCCTGCGTCGCGTCCTCCGCGCGGCCGTAGTCGCCGAGACGCCGCAGAGCGAGGCCGAGCACCGGCCGCGCGAAACGGTGGTACAGCTCCTCGAACGCGGCGCGGTCGCCGTGCCCGATCTTGACGATCAGATCGGAATCGCTCGTGCGCGGCCCCAGGCCGAACGGCCCCTGCCGCACGGTCTCCACGGCCATGATCCCCATCCCATTGCCATTACGGACGACCCTCTGCTCCGGATTGTTGGTACTTCCGGCGTCCTCCGAAAGTCACCGCTTCGGCGACGCGATCAACCGCCCGCCGTCCACGAAGATCGTCGAACCGGTCACGAAGCGGGCGTCGAGCAGATAGACGACCGCGTCGGCGACGTCTTGCGGCGTGCCGATACGTCCCAGGACCGTCTCCCCGGCACGCTTCTCCTCGAGCTCGGCCGCCGTCGCGACCGTTCCCGGGGCGATGCCGCAGACGCGTATGTCAGGTGCCAGCGCCTTCGCGAGCACCCTTGTGAGCATCGCCTGGGCCGCCTTGGCGGCGCAGTGCGCGGCGAACGACGCCCAGGGCTGAAACGACGCCACGTCCTCGATCATCACCACGAGCCCCACGTCCGAGCGGCGCATGTGAGGCGCGGCCGCCTGCGTCACGAAGAAGCTGCCCTTGGCCACGGCGCCGAAGGCCGAGTCCCAATCGTCCTCGGTCAGCTCTTCCACGTCTCGCGGGGCGAAGCCGTTCGCGGCGGCGTTGACGAGCACGTCCAGGCGGCCGTGCTCGGCGACGCAACGCTCCACGAGGGCTCTTGCCTGATCGGGCCGGGAGACGTCGCCGTCCTTGCGGCCCGCGGCGAGGACTCTGTAGCCCTCCTGCTCGAGCTGTCTCGCTACCGCGCCGCCGACCCGGCCCGTGCCGCCGGTGACGAGCGCGCAGGGCGCCTCGG
Organism: uncultured Thermoleophilia bacterium; assembly: GCA_963780385.1. Lineage (GTDB taxonomy): Bacteria > Actinomycetota > Thermoleophilia > Gaiellales > Gaiellaceae > CAWACA01. The sequence goes on from CAWACA010000001.1 coordinate 41,722, forward strand.
CCGTCACGGCCGGAACGATAAGCTCTCGCCGCAGGTGGCGCGCGCGATCAGCGAGAGATAGGAGTGGGATGGCATCGCTCGTCTACAACATCGAGGAGATCGCCCCTCGTGAGCTCCGGCCCGAACTGCTCGAGATGGACGGCATCTCCAGGGCGTCGGTCGAGGCGCACCACAAGCTCTACCAGGGCTACGTCAACAAGCGCAACGAGATCCTCAAGCGCCTCGAGGAGGTCGACGCGGACGCGGCCAACCAGGTCTACTCGGACATCCGAGCGCTGAAGGTGGAGCTCAGCTTCGCGATCGGCGGAGTGAAGAACCACGAGGTCTACTTCGGGCACCTGGGCGGGCCCGGCGGTGATCCGGGCGGCGCTGCGCGGGATCTGATCGAGCGCGACTTCGGCTCGCTGCAGGCCTGGCGGTCGGACCTCAAGGCCTCGGGCATGGCCGGCCGGGGATGGGCGTGGACCGCGTACGACTGGGACGAGGGACGGCTCTTCAACTACGTCGGCGACGCCCAGAACACGTATCCCATCTGGAACGCGACGCCGATCGTGGCGCTCGACGTCTACGAGCACGCCTACTTCCTCGACTACCAGACCGACCGCGCCTCGTACATCGACGCGTTCTTCGCCAACCTCGACTGGGGCGTGATCAACGACTGGATCGCGAGGTACGGGGTCCGGACCTAGGCGGCGGGCTCCGGTCTGGAGCGCCCGATGGAGGAGGGCCTGCTCATCGCGGCCGGCTACATCCTCGGCAGCCTGCCGTTCGGCTACTGGCTGCCGCGCCTGTTCCGCGGCATCGACATCCGGAAGTACGGCTCCGGGAATGTCGGCGCCTCGAACGTCTGGCGCGTGTGCGGCGCCCGCCTCGGGATCTCGGTCGCGCTGCTCGACATCGGCAAGGGTCTCGCGGCGGGCCTGCTCGGCCGCCTCGTCGGCGACGAGCTGATCGGCGTCCTCGCGGGAACCGCGGCGCTCGCAGGCCACTATCGACCGCTTTTCCTCGGCTTCGCTCGTGGCGGCAAGGTCGTCGCGACGACCGGCGGCGTGGCGCTCGCGGTTGCCCCGCTCGTCAGCCTGTGTGGCGCCGCCGTATGGATCGTCGTGTTCCTCGCGACCCGCTACCCCTCGATCGCGTCGATCGCCGCCGGCTGCTCCCTGCCCCTGTTCGCGTTGGCCTTCGACAGCTCGTGGCCGGTGCTCGGCTTCACGATCGGCGCCGCGCTCGCGATCGTCCTGCTCCACCGGGCGAACATCCGGCGGCTGCTGCACGGGGAGGAGCGGCGGGCGTCGTTCTCGCTGTCGCGGTCTCGGCTGCTCAGGCGCCTCCGCGCAAGCGGCGCATAAGCAAGCGGCGCGACAGCGCCGCGCGCAGCGGCCGTGGCCGAAGGCCGCGGAGGCCGCGGAGCCGCCGAGCCGGAGGGCTCGGCCTGACGGCGCGGAGGCCGCGCGGAGCGGGCCGGTGTCACGCAACGAGCCGGCGTAGCCGGCTCAGCCGTGACAGGGAAGCGGCCGAAGGCCGCGGTTAGGGCCGCCAGGCCGCGAAGCCGCCGAGCCCGGCGGGCTCGGTATGGGCTGCGGGCGAGCCCGTGCCGAGCCCTGGCGGGCTCGGTGATCGCGGCCGCGCCGGCCGAGCCGGCCGCTGCAGCCGCCTCAGCGCCGCTTGCCCCGGCCAGCCAGTCCCTGAGCTCGACGTAGCGGCCTGAGCGAGCGCCGCTCGACAGCTCCTCGCGGAGGTCTCCGACAGTCCCGGACCGCTCCGCGAGCACGTCGTGGTTGTGGATCGTCTCGAAGTTGACCTGGCGGGCGTGCACGAAGTCACCGTCGCCGAGCGACGTCCCGAAGCGGGCAAGCACCTGGCCCACCATGAGGCGGACCGAGTCCTCGACGAAGCGCGGCTGCAGATGCGCATGCTCGACGACGAACAGCTCGTCAGGCCGCTTCAGCAGCGCGTAGATCGGAGAGCTCATCGAGCTCTCCACCACCTCGACGAGCTCTTCGCCCCGCAGCCGGGCATCCGTTCCGATCACGAGCGTCCCGCGGCCGCGCTGGTTGTGGGTGGCGAGCGGGACGAGCTCGAGGATGCGCTCGACGTCGCCCCCGTCGAAGCCCGCCTCCTCGAGACGCCCGGCGGCCCGCTCGCGGACGAGCCCCTGCGCGCACGGGCACGCGTTGATGCCGGTGGCCTCGACGCCGATGGCGCGCCGCGTTCCGGCCGGTGAGGCGATCGCGAGCCCCATCAGCGTCACGAGCTCCTGGGTACGCAGCCCGGTGACCGGCGTGGTCCAGTTCCAGCGGGTATCGGGCGGTGATCTTCACCTCGGCGCGCAGCGCCTGCTGGCGCTCGAGGATGTGCTGCGCGATGTGGTCGGCGAGCCGCTCGACCAGCAGCTTCTCGCCCATCACGACCTCGTCGATCGCCTCCTCGAACAGCTCCGGGAAACGCGACATGTGGACGCCCTTCTGGGCCGGATCGAGATCGACGTAGCAGTCGATCTCGGACGCGACGAGCGCCTCGTCGCCGTTGTGCCGCATGCGCACGGCCTTCTGCACGCCGGTGACACCGGCGCGGGACAGGCTGATGCGGACGTCGGGCGCTTCCGCCTGCAGGTCCTGGTCGAAGAGGATTCGCTCGCTCACGGTGCTCCCCTCACTGCGTGACTGGTCGGATACCGGGTCGTAGCACGGCCGCCGCCCACCGCTCGCTCACCTGAGCAACCGCGACAGCCGTCTGTCCTTGAGAACGCGCCCCGACGTCTGGCATTCCGGGCAGTAGTAGATCGTATGTTCCTCGAAATCGATGCGCGCGATCGGGGTGCCGCACTGGGGACACGGCTCGCCGAGCCTGTCGTGGACGCGATACACCTTCGCGTCGCCGAGGCCGCGCTCGCGCAGGGCGAGCCCGCGCTCGAGCTCCTCGTCGATCGCGTCGGAAAGGCGCTCGATCTCATCGGTGTCGAGCTCGGTCGAGAGCGCGTACGGCGAGAGGCGTGCGTGGTGGAGGATCTCGTTCGACCACGCGCGCCCGATCCCGGCGATCGCGCGCTGGTCGCGAAGAAGCGGGTGGAGTCGCCGCGGACTCGGCCGCCAGCACGGCGGCAAGGCGCTCCTGCCCGATGCCCAGGGCCTCGGGGCCCAGGTGGGCGAGCTCGGCCTCGATCGCCTCGGGATCGTAGAGCCCCACGCGGGCTCGTTTCTTCGAGCCGCGCTCGGTGAGGACGAGAGCGCCGCCGTCCGCCAGGACCAGCTTGAAGGCGGGCTGCTTCGGCTGCTTGCCGTTCGCCTCGAGGAATGCGAGCCGCCCGGCGGACATGAGGTGGATGTGCAGCACGAGCTCGCCGTCCTCGGTCGGGAACAGGAGGTGCTTGCCACGGCGGCGTGCTCCTGCGAGCTGTCTGCCGTCGAGAGCGGCGAGCGGGGGCTCGAAGGTCTTCAGGGTGGCAACGTGCGCCGGTCCGGCCTTCTGCACCGGCGCCGCGCGCACGCGCGGGTCGAGCATCCGCCGGTACGCCTCCATCTCGGGCAGCTCAGGCATGCCGGGCTCCGGGCCGAGGCGAGACGGAGGCGAGGGAACGCGAGCCTGTGGAAGCCATGGGCCCGATCAGCGTAAGGCTACACACGGCAAGTGGCCGCGAGTGTCCCGGCGAGGCCGGAGGCCGTGGCTCTACCGGCCGGGATCGTCCGTGATCGAGGAGACGGTCATGTCGCCCGTGATGGGCAACTGGGTGCCGTCGGGCAGAGTGACGGACGGGCTTTCGGCAGCCGTGTCGGGCGGCGGTTCGGTCGTGGCGGGATCGGTCGGGGCGGCGTCCGGCCCGTCCGGCTGCGCGGGGTCGGGCGCGCTTCCATCGGGCGACGGGGCGGCCGGCTCGTCCGCAGGCACCGGCTCGCCGGAGGCCCCCGGCTCGACGGCTCCGGCCGGGCAGTCCAGCACCGGAGCGGCGGCGGTGCTTTCCTCGCCCGCCTCGGCTGCCGAGGCCGGCGGGCTCCTGGCCCTCCTCGGCGGTGGTCACGGCGGGCTCCTCGAGTGCCGGCACGCACTCGACCGTCGGCAGTACAACCTCGGGCGCGGCGCCCGGAATGCCCGAGTTGATGCGCCCGGGATCGGCGTCGGGGGCGGGCGCTTCGTCCGCCTTGCCGGGCGGCGCCGAAACGGCTTCCGGTGCCGAGGACGCCGACGTTCCGCCGCCACCGCTGCTCGAGGCAGCCGGCTCAGCTGCGGGCGCCTGCTGCTCAGACGCCGGCTCCGGCGGATCGACGCTGCGCTCCGACGAGCCGGCGCCGGCGCCGGCATCGGGCTCGGCGACGCGCACGACTGCCGCCGGGGCGGCAGCGTGGTGGGTCGGGGCCACCAGCTTGGGCGCCACCACCGAGCCGGTCGCCACGACCGCGACCGTTGCGGCGATCTTGACGGACGCAGGTATCGAGAGGACCTTTGCGACCCCTCCCGCCGCGGCGCCTGCCACACCGGCGAGGCCGAGGCCGACCCCGATGGAGTCGAAGTCGGGCACATCCCGTGCGACGGATGCGCGGAGAGCAAGCGGCACGACCACGAGACCGGCCGCGTAGCGCGGCACCGTGCGAACCGTGTCCCGGAGCCGTCTGCGCGCCCGAAACAGGAGCGATTCGACGACGGGCACGGAAACGCTCAGCGTCGAGGCGACCTCCTCGTACGACAATCCCAGGAAGTCGCGCAACGCCAGAGCTTCGCGCTGACGGGTGGGGAGCTTCGCGATCTCCGAGGCGAGCTGTGCGAGCTCCTCCCGCTGGTCGGCCAGCTCGGCGAGGTCGGAGGTGTCCGCGAGCTCCAGCTCGAGCTCGCCGTCGAGCGCCAGCGGCGCCTTCGCGCGCCGGCGCAGCCGCGCGCGGCACTCGTTGCGCGCGATGGCGGCGAGCCAGGGTCCCGGCTCGCGCGGCTCGGTGCCTCGCAGCAGGCTGCGATACGCCGAGACGAACGTCTGCTGAGCGGCGTCCTCGGCCTCGTGGTGATCGCGGAGCAGGAGCCGGCAGAGCCCGAGCACCATGCCCGCGTACTCGTCGAAGAAGGCAGCGACCCGGGAGCCGACGACACGGCGGGAAGCTCGGCTTGGCGCAGCGGGTGCTTGAATCGGCCCTGGGGTCACGCGGAGCTCACGGATCGGTGGTCGTCACCGGGGAGAGTAGCGGACAGGAGACTAATTCAGGGTCGCAGGCGTTCATCCTTCCTGACGACGGTATCGGGCGCGCGGGCTGGAGCCACCCTTCGGAAAGAGCGGGAATACGGCCAGAAACTTGCGTCTGCGCGCGCCGAGAGAACATGCGCAAAGACCGACAATTTCCGTTCCCGTACCTGTCACCACCCCTCAGCAACCTGTGTACAATGCCGCGCATTCTGAGCCGGGGGCAGGACGATCTCGTCGGCTCTTTCGTTCGAAGCATCGATTGTTGTTGCGTCGGTAACGAGAAGAAGGCGAGGTCAATGCTCACGGTCGACATCTCTCTGCCGGACGTCGAAGAGATCCAAAAGCTCGTCCAGGAAGGGCAGGAGAAGGGGTTTCTGACCTACGACGAGATCGTCTCCGGCCTCGAGGACGTCGATCTCACCAAAGAGCAGGTCGAGGACTTCTACACGTACCTGATCGACCACGGCATCGACCTGGTCGAGGGCGAGGAGCACAAGGCGCCGCCGTACGAGCAGCCGGTGGTGCCGGAGGAGAAGACGACCCCCCAGCTCGACCTCACCGTCGAGCCCTCGCTGGACTCGCTGCGCCTGTACCTGCGCGAGATCGGGCGCGTTCCGCTGCTGACGGCGGAGCAGGAAGTGCACCTCGCCAAGCGGATCGAGCGGGGTGACATGTGCGCGAAGACGCAGATGATCGAGGCGAACCTGCGCCTCGTCGTCTCGATCGCGAAGGGGTATCTCGGCCGCGGCCTCTCGTTCCTCGACCTCATCCAGGAGGGTTCCCTGGGCCTGATCCGGGCGGTCGAGAAGTTCGACTACCGCAAGGGCTACAAGTTCTCGACCTACGCGACCTGGTGGATCCGCCAGGCGGTCACTCGCGCGATTGCCGACAAGGCGCGGACGATCCGCATCCCCGTGCACATGGTCGAGAAGCTCAACAAGGTCGTCCATGTGGAGCGCCAGCTCGTGCAGCGGCTCGGCAGAGAGCCCCGTCCCGAGGAGATCGCCGCGGAGCTCGATATCGCCTCCGACGAGGTGCGCGAGATCCTGCGGATGGCCCAGCTCCCGGTGTCGCTCGAGAAGCCGATCGGCGAGGAGGAGGAATCGGAGCTCGGCGACTTCGTCCAGGACGAGCTGGCCGAGTCCCCGTTCGACTCCGCCTCCCTCAACCTGCGGCGCGAGGACATCGACCGTGCGCTCGAGTCCCTGCCGGAGCGCGAGCGGAAGGTCATCGAGCTTCGTTTCGGCCTCAAGGGCGAGCCTCCGCGGACCCTCGAGGAGGTCGGCCGCGCCTTCGGGGTGACGCGGGAGCGCATCCGCCAGATCGAGAACAACACCCTGAAGAAGCTCGAGTGCCTCCCCGAGGCACAGTCCCTTCTCGACTGCGTGTAATACACGAGGCGGGCAGGCCCGCCTCGTGGGCTCCCGCTCGCGGCTCGCTGCGCTCGCCGATGTTGACTTGCGACATGGCGAGGCATAGCCCCGCCATGTCGCTCTGAAGCGACGCGAGACTCGCGGGGAGCTCCTTTCCGTCGGACCTCGCGCCGTACGCTTCCCGCATGTCGCCGCAGCGGCGGACTGCGCTCGTCTCGGTCGGCGCAGCGTGCCTGCTGATCGTCATCAAGCTGGCCGCCGGGCTGGAATCGAGCAGCCTCGGCCTCGTGGCGGAGGCCGTGCACTCCGGGACCGACCTCGTCGCAGCGCTGCTCACCTTCCTCGCCGTCGGCGTCGCAGTGCGGCCTGCCGACCGATCGCACCCGTACGGCCACGGGAAGGCCGAGCATCTCGCGGCGCTCGCGGAGGCGGCGATCCTTGTCGCAGTCAGCCTCTTCGTCGCGGGGCTGGCGATCCGGCGGCTCACCGGGCCGCATCCGCCGGTGGAGACCGACTGGTACGTCTTCGCCGCGATCGGCGTCGTCATGGTCATCGACGCGAGCCGCGCGTCCGTCTCGCGGCGCGCGGCGCGCCGCTACAACAGCGACGCTCTGGCGGCGAACGCTCTCCACTTCGCGGGCGACCTCATGGGCTCCGCTGGCGGTTCTCATCGGCCTGCTCGCCGTGCGGGCCGGCTACGAGGGCGCCGACTCCGTTGCGGCCCTGTTCGTGGCGGTGCTCGTGCTCGTGGCTGCCGGAAGGCTCATGAGGCGGAACATCGACGTGCTCATGGACCGCGCTCCGGCGGAGGCGCAGGCGGCGGCCCGGCAGGCCATCGCGGCGCTCGACCCGCCCGTTGAGCTGCGACGTCTGCGCCTGCGGCAGGCAGGCGGGCGCCACTTTGCCGACGTGGTGATCGGGCTCGCGCCGGGCGCCGCGGTCGCACAGGCACACACGGTCGCCGATGCGGTCGAGGCGGCGGTCGAGGATGCGCTGCCGGGCAGCGACGTGGTCGTCCACGTCGAGCCGCAGGACGGCTCGGCGGCCGCCCTGCGCGAGCGGGCGCTCGCGGCTGCGCTCCGCGTCCCGCGGGTGCGCGAGATCCACAACGTCACCGTCATGCGCGTCGGCGACCGGACCGAGGTGTCGCTGCACCTCAAGCTGCCGGGAGGGATCTCGCTCGACGAGGCGCACGCCGTCGCCTCGAACGTCGAGGCGGCGATCGAGGAGGCGCTTCCCGGCGTCGACGCCGTGCAGGACGCATCTCGAGCCTCTCGCCGAGACCGGAGTCGGCACCGCGCCGAAGCCCGCGGACGTCGAGGCCGAGACCCTCGCGGTTCGCCGGATCGTTCGAGAGGCAACGGGGGCGGAGCCGCTCGAGCTGCGCTTCCTCGAGACCGATTCTGGGCTCGTCGCGTACCTGACGCTCGGCGTCGATTCCCGGCAGCAGCTGGCAGACGCGCACGCTCGCGCGAGCACGGTCAAGGCGAGAATCCGCGATGCGCGCCCGAGCATCGTCGACGTCCTCGTGCACACCGAGCCCGAATAGGCGCTCGGCTCCCGGCCGGGACCATCCGGGCCCGTCGTTACCTTGAGCGTCATGGCCGGGGAGACCATCCTCGTTGTCGATGACGACGTGCTCGTCAGGACGTTCGTCTGCGCTGTTCTCGAGGACGACGGGTACACGGTCGTCAAGGCGGCAGGCGGCAAGCAGGCGCTCGAGGCCGCGCGCTCCTATCCCGGGCGGATCGACCTTCTGCTCACCGACGTGATGATGCCGCACATGCGCGGAACGGAGCTCGCGCCGCTGCTCCTGGCCCGCAGGCCGGGCATCCCGGTGGTGTACATGTCCGCCTCGCTCGGCGAGCTCAAGCCGGCGCCCCAGCCCCTGCTCGAGAAGCCGTTTTCGGTGCAGGAGCTCTCGCGGGCGGTCCGCGCCGCGCTCGCACAGCGGCAGGCGGCCTGACACCGCCGCGCACCGCGGCCCGCCCGTATCGGGCCGGCTCACAGTTCCTTTAAGAAATCCTCATCGAATCTTTCGCTGCAATTCCTTGCAGCTGATGCCGCGGTTTGTTCTGATTGCTTCGGCGAATCTCCGATCGACAATCGGGAGAGAATGGAGGCAGGAATGAAGCGGCTTCGTCTGGTTCTCGTTCTTTCCCTCGTTGCAGCGGTGGCGGTCGGCGTTCCGCTGGCGATCGCCTCGACGGACAAGAATCGGTTCCGGGCGGTTCACCGGAGCGGCGGGCGGCGCTCGAGGGCGTCAACTTCGTGAGCGTCTGCGGCTTCAGCCACCGAAATCAGGACGACCTCATCGTCTTCCCGGGACAGCCCGGGAAATCGACGCACGATCACACGTACTTCGGCAACACGACGACGAACGCGGACTCGACGCTGGCGAGCCTCCTGCTGGGCGGGACGACCTGCCAGCGGCCTGGGGACACCGCGGCCTACTGGGTGCCGACGTTGCTCGCCCCGGACGGACAGGTCGTCGAGCCGCTCGGCGCCACCATCTACTACCGGCGGCGCACGCTCGAGCCCGTGCAGCCGTTTCCGCCCGCCTTCCGGATGATCGCGGGCGATGCGAAGGCCGCGAGCCCGCAGGGCCGGCGGGTCACCACCTGGAGCTGTGGTCTCGCGAGCGGCCTGCCGCCGTCGAGCGAGATCCCCACCTGCCCGCTCGGGCGGGGAATGGGGCTGCGTCTCCACGTGCGGTTCCCGGACTGCTGGGACGGCCGGAGCCTCGACAGCGCCAACCACCAGAGCCACGCCGCGTATTCCATGAACGGCCGCTGTCCGCGCACGCACCCCGTCGAGCTTCCCGCGGTCGCGCTGATCGTCCGCTACGGCGTCGCCGGAGGCGCGGGCTTCGAGCTCGCGTCCGGCGGCCAGTACTCGGCGCATGCCGACTTCTTCAACGCCTGGACACAGCCCGCCCTGCGTCGCCTCGTCGGCATCTGCCTGAACGGCCTGCGCCACTGCGGGCGCGGCATCTAGCGGCGCCTCTCGTAGCGGCTCCGCTTCTCTCCGCGCCGACAGGGCGGGATCTACGCGCTTCGTCGGTTCCCGGCAGCCCGAGTGGCTCGGTCTCACGGGTCGAGCGGCGGCAGCGGCTCCGGGTCCATGAACCGCCGCAGGACGTTCGCGGTCATCCTCGAGACGTTGTTGTCGTAGCCGTTGTGCGAGAGGCTTCCGCACCAGGAGATGGAGCTGGTGGAGAACACCGCGCCGCCGTTCTTCGTCGTGAAGTAGGTGATGTCCGCCCGCACCTGGAAGTCCATCGTGCCGCCGACGTGCGGGTAGTTGAAGAAGACCTCCTCCACGACGTGCGGGTAGTTGTCCGAGTGCCCCTCGCTGTAGGCGAGCAACCGCGTGTGGGGCGGGGTTCCGAGCTGGAGGTCGTAGCGGTCGAGCTCGTACCCGGCGGCGCCGCCTCCGACCAGGCCGAAGTCGCCGATCTTCTCGTCCGGGCCGATGCCGTCCATGATGAAGGCGACCGCGGGATCGCGTGCGTCCGGGAGCTGGACGTAGTACGAGGAGTGGTCGAAGCCCTCCGCGGTGAACCCGGTGGCGAACACCTTCTGCGGTGCCCGCGCCCGCCCTCGCCAGACGCCCGAGCGCTCGCCGTTCGTCTGCATGTAGTACTCGCCGGGCTTCGCCTGCCAGGCTCGCGAGCCGAGCTCGGCCTTGCGCACCTCCATCAGATAGGGCTTGTCGGGGTGCCACGCGATGATCCAGTAGAACCCGTTGGAGCCGAGGTACATGCCGCGGCCGCCCTCCGCGAGGTACTCCTCCCAGGCGTCGAGCATGCGCGTCGAGTAGTACTCCGGGTGGGACCCGGTGAACACGACGTTGTAGCGCTTGAGCAGCTCCGCGCCCTCGTCGTGGAGCTCGCGATCGGTCGCCACGTCGTACTCGATCTCCATCGCCTCCAGCCAGTCGACGAGGTGCAGGTCGGCCGGGAACTGCCAGACGGTTCCGGTGCCGTGGCGGGCCTTGGGACGGAGGTTCGTGATGGGCCGCAACGACGACGAGGAATGGACGCCGCTCCCGTCCGAATGCAAGTCGTAAGTCGAGAGCCCGAACTCGGAGTGCCCGTAGAGGTAGAAGTCTTGCTCGGCGAACGTCGAGGTATGCCCGAGGATCGCCTGCGCGACCGGTGTGTCCTGGACGATGTGCTCGTTCGCGTAGGCGAGGTAGCTCGCGGTCGGGACGAGGAAGAGCGCCTTCGCCGTTGCCTGCCCCCGGGGCGGCAGCACGAAGAACGGCACCCAGTCCTCGGCTTCGCCCAGCTTCAGTCGTAGCGCGTACGCGCCGCTGCGGAGGTCGGCAGGCACCGTCCAGGCGATGTCCGTCTCCCACCGGCAGTCCTCGAGGTCGTCCTCGTGGAAATGGATCGCGCCGTACTGCGCGGGCGCGTGGACGAAGCGCTCTTCGATTCCCTCCCAGCTCCAACCCGTCATGCCGCGCGCCGGGAAGTTGACGCAGGTCCCGTGCAGTCCGTTCGGGCCGCGGTCGGTGACCTCGTCGCCGGGGATCCCCTCGGGCCCGATGCCGTCGGCGAAGTCCCAGGCGGCGAGCAGCCCGACCTTCGAAGGCCGCTTCCCGGTCGCCAGGGCGTCGAGTTGCGCACGGGACAGGACGCGGCTCCAGACCTTGGGGCTGTCGATCTTGCCGTTGAAATGCGAATCGACCCAGGTGCTCCCGGTCTCACGAGCGAGGCCGGCGATCGTGAACGCCGTGCCCGAGTCGCCGGCCGAGGCGTCGACCGAGCGGCGGAGGAACCCCTCGCCGCTCACCGGCACGATCGGCGAGAGCAGGCTGTTGACGGAGTTGACGACCGACTTCGAGTACAGCGTCACGCGTCCCGAGTCGGGGTTGAAGGTCGCCGCGACCGAGTACCAGCAGCCGGGGTAGAAGGGCTCCTTCAGCGAGACCTTCGTGGTCTTGCCGCCGTCGCCGAGGACGAGCGTCAGCGCACCGTCCTCCATCGTCAGCGCGTACCCGGTCTCCGACGCCGTCGCGTAGCGGCCCATGATCGCCTGACCGTCCTTGGCGGGCGTCGTCGGCATCACGAACGCGTGCAGCGTGAACGGGCCGGAGAGCGCCAGCGCGCCGCCGTCCTCGACGACGACGCAGGAGCCGGCGTCGGTGTCCTGGAAGCGGCCCTCGTACTCGCCGCCCGCCTCGGTCTCGATCTCTTCCTCCTTGAACCCGGGGCCCGCGGGATTCGTGTCGCCGTGGACGAGGCGGACGACGTCGGCGCGATACGTGCCCGGCTCCTCGCAGCTCACCTTGAACTCGATGCTCTCCCCGGGGGCGACCGAGAGACGATCGGCGTAGCCGTGAATCGCAGTGCTTCGCAGCTCAGGCATCTCAGGGCTCCCGGAGGTCGCGGACGCGGCGGAGAAAGACGCCGTGCATCGCCGCCTCCTCGGTGGGATAGGACTCGCTGTCGTCGAGGATCCGCGCCGCCTGGCCGCGGACGCCCGTGAGCGCGCCGATACGGTAGTCCCGCCACGGCTCTACGGCCACGATGGTGTACTTGCCCTCCTGAGGCTGGCGCCGGAAGTACGCGAGCACCCGCGCGAGGGCGTCGGAGTGCTGCCCGAGCGGCTTCGCCGCGTGCTCCGCGATCAGCTCGTCGGTGATCAGCGCCTTGATCCGCTCGCGCTGCTTTGCGTCCCAGTCCGCGTAGACCTGCAGCTGCCTGTCGACGACTGCCACATCATCCTCCTCGTCGCTCCGGGTCGGACGCCATCCTAAAAGCACGCGCCTCCGAGTGGCAAGGGCACGGCAGGATCCGTATCCGAGTATGTGCACTTCCTACATACTCCAGCCCGGGGAGAACTGTGGAGTGACTATGGCCGCTCCGACCCGCAACAGAGCGTAGAATTCGCCCTACGGGCCGATACGCGGCGTGCTGCACGCCGGTGTAGAGAGCCTCCACCACGACCGACGAGGTTCGAGACATGTGCGGGATCGCCGGGGTGCTGTACAAGGAGAACGGCCACGACCGGGAGATCGGGCAGGCCCTGATCACGATGCTCGACGGGTGTCAGCATCGCGGCCCGGACTCGACCGGCTTCGCCCTCTATCACGAGATCCGGGACGACGACGAGTTGCGTCTCCGGTTCCTCGTCGCCGAGGGCGAGGAGGGAGACCGGACGATCGCCGACATCAAGGCGCGCCTGGCCGAGTTCGAGGCAGCGGTGACGGAGGAGGAGCGGATCGGGAACACCGTGAGGTTCACGGTGCGGTTCGACGGCGACCTCCAGAGCCTGGCCTACGCGATGGAGCACGTCGCCAAGGTCGTCTCGATCGGGCAGAGCCTCGACATCGTCAAGGACGTCGGCGGCGCCCACGACGTCGACGACACCTACCACGTCGCCGGCTTCGCCGGCACGCACGGCATCGGCCACGTCCGCCTCGCCACCGAATCCGACGTCACGCCGGACCGCTCGCATCCGTTCTGGGCCACGGGCTTCGCGGACGTTGCGATCGTCCACAACGGCCAGATCACGAACTACTGGAAGATGCGCCGGCGCCTCGAGAAGCGCGGCATGGAGTTCCACACGGACAACGACTCGGAGCTCATCGCGGTGTACCTCGCCGACAAGCTGGCCAACGGCTCGACGCTCGAGGAGGCCCTCCGGTCCTCGATCGACGACATGGACGGCACGTTCTCGTTCCTCGTCTCGACGAAGGACGAGATCGGCTACGCGAAGGACCGGCTTGCAGCGAAGCCGATGGTCATGTACGAGGACGACGACCTCGTCGCCATCGCGTCGGAGGAGGTCTCGCTCAACAAGCTCTTCCCCGGGCGGGCACTCCAGACGATCGAGCCTCCGCCGGGGACGTTCCGCACGTGGCGACGATCGATCTAGCCGAAGTCTCGGTCACCGACGCGAATCGCCTGCTGCTCTCCTACGGGGAGGCGGGCGAGGACGTCGACGTCGTCAACCCGGACGCGCGCCATCACATCGGCGTCGGGCTCACGCATCCGATCACGCTGCGGGTGCACGGCTCGGCCGGCTACTTCTGCGCCGGGCTGACGGACGGGCCGCGAGTCGAGGTCGACGGCAACGTCGGCTGGGGCCTCGCGGACAACATGTACGAGGGCACCGTCGTCGTTCGGGGCAACGCGGGCGCGATCGCCGGCGTGGCGATCCGCGGCGCCGACGTCGTCGTCCACGGCAACATCGGCTCGCGGGCCGGACAGGTCATGAAGGCCGGCACGCTCTGCTGCGCCGGCAACGCCAACTTCATGGCCGGCTACATGATGTACGGCGGCCGGCTCGTGATCTGCGGCGACTCGGGGCAGCAGGTCGGCCAGGACATGACCGGCGGCACGATCTACGTCGGGGGCAGCATCGAATCGCTCGGCACCGACGCGATGCAGGAGGACCTGCCGGTCGAGGAAGAGGAGGAACTGCTCGCGTTCCTCGACCGCTACGAGATCGCGTTCACCGGCAAGCTCCAGAAGATCGTCAACGCAGGGAAGAACCTGCGCTATCCGCGCACCGAGCCGCGCGTCCGCGTGATCCCGTTCTTCGTCGGCTCCGGGCGCACGGACTACTGGAACTCGAAGGTGCAGGAGGACATCGCCGTCAAGGCGCAGATCGGCCGCTATCGGATCCGCGGCTACGGCGCGGGACGCCCCCTGCCGCATCTCAACGACATCGCGTTCAAGCGCGACCTGACGAGCGTGCCCGCGGATTCCGAGGTCGTCTCCAAGGTCGACCTGCGTACCTCGCTCGGCGGCCGGTTCGGCGCCAAGCCGATCGAGCTCTCGATGCCGGTGACGATCGCGCCGATGAGCTACGGCGCGCTCTCGAAGTCGACCAAGATCGCGCTCGCCAAGGCGTCGGCTCTCTCGGACATCTCCGATGGGACCGGGAAGGCGGGCTGATCCCCGAGGTGCGCGCCGCCGCCAAGCGTGTCGTCGTCCAGTGCCTGGGCGGGCGGCTCGGCTGGAACGTCCACGTCATGCGGCAGGCGGACGGCGTCGAGATCTACATCTCGCAGGGCGCGAAGCCGGGGCTCGGCGGCCAGCTGATGGCGAAGAAGGTCACGGAGGACATCGCGCGGCTGCGCGGCATCCCGGCCGGGATCGATCTCCGCTCACCGTCCCGCCATCCCGACGTGCTCGGCGCCGACGACCTCGTGATCAAGGTCGAGGAGTTCCGCGAGGCCACGGGCTGGGAGAAGCCGATCTCGATCAAGCTCGGCGCCGGCCGCGTCCGCGACGACATCAAGATCGCCTACAAGGACGGCTTCGACTACGTCGGCCTCGACGGCCTGCAGGGCTCGACGGGCGCGGCCAGCAACGAGGTGCTCGAGTTCGTCGGCATCCCGACCCTCTCGGCGATCATGGAGGCGCTCGACGCGCTCGCCGAGATCGGCGCCACGGGCATGCCGGTCATGCTCATGGGCGGGATCAAGGACGGGATCGACGCCGCGAAGGCGATTGCGCTGGGCGCGCACGGCGTCTCGGTCGGGACCTCCGCGATCATCGCGGGCGGCTGCATCGCGTGCCTGCAGTGCGCCGTCGGCCAGTGCGTCGTCGGCATCGCGACCCAGGACCCGGAGTACGAGCAGCGCTACGACATCGACGTCGAGTCCTGGAACATCCACCGCTACCTCGAGTCTCTGCGGTGGCAGCTGGCGTCGATCGTCCACACGCACGGCTACGCGTCCGTCTACGAGCTCTCACGCGACGACCTCGTCGCGCTGACGCCCGAGGCCGCCGAGATCACGCGTCTGCCGTACGCCCCGGAGTACGCGGGCAACACGCTCGCCAAGGTGGCTGCCGCGTCGTGAGCGAGCGCGAGTTCACGAGCCCGCCGGAGCCTGACGTCTACGGCCCCGATCGCGTCACCTGGCCCGCCGTGCCGGAGGAATTCGTGGAGGCCGACGACACGGGCGACACCAATTTCGTGCCGGCGCCCTGCCAGGTCGCGTGCCCGATCGGGACCGACGCGCCGTCCTACCTCGCGTACATCTGGGAAGGGAAGCTCGAGGAGGCCTTCGAGGCGATCACGGCCACGAACCCGTTCTCGTCCGTGTGCGGCCGCGTCTGCGACGCGCCCTGCGAGCCGGCCTGCCGCCGGGCGGAGTCCGACGGGCCGCTGGCGATCCGCAACCTGAAGCGCTACGTCATGGACAAGCTCGGCGCCACCCATCGCCTGCCGCCGGTGCCGGTCACGAAGTCGGAAACCGTGGGGATCGTCGGAGGAGGCCCGGCGGGCCTGACCGCGGCGCAGGACCTGGCCGAGGCCGGCTACGAGGTGCACGTCTACGAGCTCACCGACATGCTCGGCGGCTACATGACCTGGGGCATCCCGGCCTTCCGTTGCCCGCCGGAGGTCTTCCAGGAGGACATCGACCGGATCCTTGCCCGCTGCCCGGGTATCCACGTCCACCTCGGCGTGGGGCTCGACCGCGGCGTCACCCTGGAGGAGCTCAAGGACCGCCACGACGCGGTCCTGCTCGCGATCGGTGCCTGGTGGGCGAAGGGCCTGCGGATGGCCAACGCCGACGATCCTCGCGTCGAGGACGGAGTCGAGTTCCTCCGTCGGGTCAACGGCGGGGAGCGGCCCACCCTGCCGTCGTCCGTGATCGTGGTCGGCGCGGGCGACGTGGCGATGGATGCCTGCCGGAGCGCCAAGCGGCTGCCCGGCTGCGAGGACGTGAAGATCGTGTACCGCCGTGGCCCCGACGAGATCCCGGCGCGCAAGGACGAGCTCTGGGGCGCGATCGAGGAGGGGATCGAGATCCTCTACAACACCCAGCCGGTCGGCTTCTACGAGGTGGGTGGCCAGTTCGTGCTGCGCTGCGTACGACGGAGCTCGGCGAGCCCGGCGACGACGGACGCCGTGTCGCCGTCGACGTTCCGAACTCCGAGCACGACGTTCCGTGCGGAATGGTGATCCTCGCCACCGGCCAGAAGACGGTCTCGGAGCATCTCGACGAGCTGGGGATGATGGCCGGCGAGAAGGTCCACACGGACTGGGACTCGATGCTCACCAGCGATCCGAAGGTCTTTGCGGCGGGAGACGGCGCCTTCGGGCCCTCGACGATCGTCACCGCCATGTACCACGGCCACCGCGCCGCCTACTACGTCAAGCACTTCCTCGAGGGCGATCCGCAACCCGCTGCCCTACCGCACGCCGTACAAGACCCGGCGCGTGCCCGTCGCGCAGGACGCGCTGTGGGAGGTCTACGAGCGCGAGCACCAGGAGTTCCACGGGCTGGGCGAGAACCCGATCGAGTTCCCCGAGATCGAGTCCGGCTACACCGACGAGACCGCCAAGCGCGAGGCGGCGCGCTGCTACCGCTGCGACGCCGAGACCGGCTCGTCCGACTACAGCGTCCGCACGCGCGAGGACATCTTCGTGATGGCGCGGCGAAACCCGAGGACGCCCGCAAGCAGCGCGCGGTCTTCACGAAGCGGCTCACCGTCTCGAAGGCGACCCACTTCCACCCGGAGGTGCGCGAGCCTCGACGACATCGTCTTCCTCCCGGCCAATCTCTCGCGGCTCGTCATCGACCCCTACCGCGACGCCTGCCGGGTCGAGACCGAGCTCGGCGGCGGCGCTTGACGCTGCGCTCGCCGTTCCTCGTGGGCGGCCTGGACGAGGCGCCGCAGGAGGTGCGCCGCGCCGCGACGCACGCGGTGACCGAGTGCGGGCTCGCGTACGTCGGCCGCTGCTCGCCCGGCGAGGGCGTCCCTGGCTCCAGCTGCTCGGCGAGGGAGCGACGAGCCGGACCCGGCGGCGGCGGCGGTGATCACCCGCTGGCCCGATCGGCGCGCCGAACGCCCGGGCCGGATGAGATCCGGCCCCTACAGGGGATCGCGGCCGCTGCCGCCGAGCTGCCGGAGGCCATTCCGTTCGCGCTCGAGGCGGGCTACGACCTGCTGGTGCTGGAAGGCTCCGGGCCGATCGCCGGCGCCTGGCCGGAGCTCGCCGGTGCGCCCGATCTCTCGGTCATGCGCGACGCGATCCGGATCCTCCGCGAGCTGAACCGTGAGGAGGACATCGAGCTGCTCTACTTCGGCGGCGTGCGTTCCGGGACCGATGCGGCGAAGCTGATCGGGCTCGGCGCGAACGCGGTCGTGGTCGGAATGTCTCTTGCGCTGGCCGTGGGCGGGCAGATCGACAACGGCTCGATCGCCTTCTACGGCGACATCGAGCAGGCCGACCGCAACGAGAAAGCGGAGCTGTTCCTGAACGCGCTTCGGACCGAGGCGTCGATCATGCCGCGCTGCACCGGCAAGACCGTCATTCACAACCTCGAGCCGCGAGGACCTGCGCTCGATCTCGGTCGTGACTGCGCAGGCCTGCGGCATTCCGCTCGCCGGCTTCAACCCGAGGCTCGCCGCCGCCGGCTCTGAGCGCGCCGGGCGGCGCGGTACGGCCGGCCGCCGCGGGTAAGCTCGCGCGGTGGAGCTGACCCCCGTCGAGGTCCGGGTCCTCGGCTGCCTCGTGGAGAAGCAGGCGACGACGCCGGAGGTCTATCCGCTCAGCACCAATGCGCTGCGGCTGGCGTGCAACCAGCGCTCGAGCCGCGACCCGGTCGTCGACTACGACGAGGGCACCATGACGGCAGCGCTCATCTCGCTGCGCGAGCGCGGGCTCGCGCGCACGGTGCGGGGGGAAGGGAGCCGCGTCTACAAGCACGCGCACCTGCTGCCCGAAGCGCTCGGGATCGACCAGGAGGCGGTCGCGGTCCTGTCGGTCCTGATGCTCCGGGGCGCTCAGACCGCCGGCGAGCTCCGGGCGCGAACCGAGCGTCAGCACCTGTTCTCAGTCGAGGAGGTGGAGCAGACTCTCGACCGCCTGGCCGAGCGGGAGCCGCCGCTCGTCCGCCTTCTTCCCCGACAGCCGGGCCAGAGGGAAGCCCGCTGGACGCACCTGCTCGGGCCCGGGCAGCCGCAGCCCGAGACGTCTATGCCGCAGCCCGAGGCCTCTCTGTCGCTGCCCGACGAAGCGCCGCCGGGACTGGCGGGCGAAGTGGCGGCGCTCCGCGACGAGCTGGCAGAGCTCCGCGCGCGCCTCGAGGCTCTCGAAGCGCGGGAGTGACCGGCGGCTACGATGCCGTCATGTGCCGAAGCATCAAGACACTTCGCAATCTCGAGCCCACGGCGACCCCCGAGGACGTCGAGGCGGCCGCGCTGCAGTTCGTCCGCAAGGTGAGCGGCTACCACAAGCCGTCGCGGGCGAATCAGGAGGCGTTCGACCGCGCGGTGACCGAGGTCAGCGCCGCCGTCCACCGGCTGCTCGACTCACTGCCCGCCAAGGCGAAGGCCGCTTAGACCGCGCCCGGCTCTGCCGCGGGGCTCGACCTACCGGCCGACGGCTCGGAGGCCTCGCGGCCGGCGCTGCGGGCGCGGCCGCTGCGCGCGGCGCTGACGCGCCGCTTGCCGGTAGGATCCGGGCATGGCCGGAGGCGTCGTCTTCATCGACGGAGAGTTCGTCGCGCCCGAAGAGGCCCGGATGTCGATCTTCGACTACGGGTTCACCTGGAGCGACTGCGTCTACGACGTGACGTCGGTCTGGCGCGGCTGGTTCTTCAAGCTCGACGACCACCTCGAGCGCTTCGAGCGCTCGTGCGAGGGTTTCCGGCTCACGCTTCCGTACGCCCGCGACGAGGTCGCGGCGATCCTCGCAGAGTGCGTCGATCGCGCGGGTCTCGAGGACGCCTACGTCAAGATCGAGGTCACGCGCGGCCTGACGCCGAACCAGTCGCGCGACCTTCGGCTCGCGCAGAACCGCTTCACGGCCTACGCGATCCCGTACGTCTGGATCTGGGGCGAGGAGAAGTGCCGCGACGGCGCCAGCCTCCATCTCTGCCGCCGTTTCGAGCGCGTGTCGTCGAAAGCGATCGACCAGCGCTTCAAGAACTACAACCGCGCCGATCTCGTCCAGGGCCGGCTGGACGCCTACGACGCCGGCTGCGACGACGCGGTGCTCGTCTCGCCGGACGGCGCGCTGAGCGAGGGCTTCGGCTGGAACATTCTCCTCGTGAAGGACGGCAAGGTTGCGACGCCCGACTGGAACGTGCTCGAGGGACGGACGCGTGACGCCGTGGAGGAGATCTGCCGAGACGAGGGCGTGCCCTACGAGCTCCGCCGCGTCGAGCCGGAAGAGCTCGACACCGCGGACGAGGTCTTCGCGGCGACCACCGCCGGTGGAGTCATGCCCGTCATCCGGATCGACTCCAAGACGGTCGGCAACGGCACACCGGGGCCGATCACGCGCCTGTTGCAGGAGCAGTACTGGTCGCGGCGCGAGGCGGGCTGGCACGGCACGCGTACCGCCGACCTCCTCGCTTCTGCCAAGCGGTAGCGGACGCGGCTCTCGGAGTAGTGGCGTGAACCTGAACCGCCTGCTGGTCGTGGCCTGCCTCGTGCTTGCGCTCGCAGCCGCGTGCGGCGGCAGCGGTGAGCCCGAGCCCGCGGCTTCGCCTGCCGAGCCACCCGCCGAGGCCCCCGCCGCGCCGCCCGCCGCCCCGCCCGCAGAAGTCGGGCCTGCCCCGACCCCGACGGAGGGCGCAGTGCCGTGGCCGCGTGCCGACGAATCCGGCTGAGCTCGCCGAGGCGGCGGGTCTCGAGCTGCAGCGCCACGAGTTCCTCATCTTCCACGTCCATGCCCACCTCGACGTCTTCGTGAACGGCGAGCCGGTCGAGATACCCGCCGCGATCGGCATCGACATCACCGATCCGGGTGTCCAGAGCGGCGAGGTCAACGGCGCTCCGGCCTACGGCGGCATCGAGCAGTGCGACGAGCCGTGCATCTCGCCGGTCCACACGCACGACAACTCGGGCATCATCCACACGGAGTCGCGCGGAGCGCAGGCTGAACCTGCTCGGGCAGTTCTTCACCGAGTGGGACGTGCGCCTGGACGAGGAATGCGTCGGCGGCTACTGCCGTCCGGACGCGAGCATCGCGGTCTACGTCGACGGCGAGCCCTACGAGGGAAATCCCGCCGAGATCGAGCTCAGGGACCTGCGCGAGATCGCGATCGTCATCGGAACGCCGCCGGCCGAGATCCCGTCCGGCTACGACTGGGGCTCGGCCCAGGCCTGATCTCTTCAGGCCGTGAGGTGCGTTCTCGTCTGGAGGTCGCGGACGACGTCCGGCGAGCTGCCTCAGGAGCGCAACCGCGATCTCCGGCTCGCTGCGAACCATCTTCATGAACGGGCGTCCGGGCAGCAGCAGGCAATAGACCTCGGTCTGCGCCCTGACGGTCGCCGTTCGCTCGGCGCCGTCGATCAGGGCGATCTCGCCGAAGTAGTCGCCGGGCCCGAGCTCGATGGCCGGCAGGCCGCCGGGCTGGACGACCGTCGCCGACCCGTCGAGGATGACGAAGAAGGCGTCCCCGGGGTCGCCCTCCCGGACGATCGTCGCGCCCTTGGCGAAGCGCACCTCCTTGGTCAGGGACGCGATCTTCCGTACGTGGCGCTTCGGTACCGCTGCGAACAGCGGCATGCTTCTGAGCACGTCTCCCCAGAGGGCACCCATGTCGGCGGGCCTGGTGGTCGACAGAGCCTTGCCGACCACGAGGGCGGCCTGCGTCATCCCGTACCTCCTTCTGCGAGCGAGCGACTATAGCGGTCGGGCTAGGCCGAAAACGGCGGCGAAGCCGCTGTTATCGGCCGCGGAGGGCTCCGGAGGGCCCGGTCATGGCAGACTCGGGCCGCGTGTTCCGGTACGACGACGCGGTGACTCGAGCGGTTTCCTGCGATCGTGGGCGGGATCCTGGAGGCACGGGGCGTCACGAACGGGCCGGCGCCGCCGCAGCTCCGGGCGGAGTTCGTCCAGGAGCAGCGCGCGGCGCTCGACCGGATCGGCGACGCAGGGCTCGGAACGCTGCCCAGCCTCGCGGCCTGGCGTCGGGCCTTCACCGCCTTCGGCGTCGAGCCGACGCGCTACCGCAGCGCCGCTGAAGCGTTGCTGCGCCGGCTGACCAAGCAGGGCGAGCTGCCGAGCCTCGCGCTGCTGGTGGACATGGGCAACCTCGTCAGCATCCGCTACGGCCTGCCGGTCGCCGTCCTCGACCTTAGAGCCGTCGCGGGTGGGATCACCGTGCGCTTCGCCGCCGGCGACGAGACGTTCACGGATCTCGGCTCGGACGAAGCTCAGCGGCCCGATCCGGGCGAGGTGATCTTCGTCGACGATGCCGGGCAGGTCGCTGCGCGCCGCTGGTGCTGGCGACAGAGCGCGGAGAGCGCCACCCGCCCCGACACGCGCGACATCCTCGTCACGGTCGAGGGACACCACGAGCGGGCGCCGGACGACGTCCCTGCGGCGGTCGCCGATCTCCGCGCCCTGCTCGCCGCTTACACGCCGGCGGCGGCAGTCCGCTCCGAGGTGCTCTCGGCGGCCCGGCCTACGTTCGATTGACGCAAGGGTCATTCCCCGGCGTCGATCGCTACCTGCGCGCTACGATCGTCTCGACATGCCCCTCTACCTGATCGAACGGAATTTCGCGGATCGGCTCGATCTGACGCGCGAAGACGTCGAGCTCATCGACGAGATCAACGCAGGCGAGGACGCTCGCTGGCTCTTCTCGTTCCTTTCCGCCGATCGCAGACGCACCTACTGCCTCTACGAGGCGCCCTCTTCAGACGCGATTCTCACGGCCGCACGGCGCGCCAACGTTCCGGCTGACAAGATCGTCGAGGTCGGCACCGCCAGTCCGGTACTGGTGGATCGCCTCCGCGACTGGGCCGAAGCCCAGCTCTAGGCCGAACGGCGAGCCCGTATCGGCCGTCTAGGCCGAAACGCGGCGCAGCCCGTTATCGGCCGAAAAGGCGCCCGCCAGGGCGCCGGTTAGCCGCCGTCAATGGGGAGACTCAGGCTTCGGCCAGGCCGTGGCGGTGCGCGTAGGTTGCCGCCTCCGTTCGGTTCGCGCAGCCGGTCTTGCGCAGGATGCTGCGGATGTGGTTCGCCGCCGTGTGCTCGCTGATGAAGAGCGCCTTGCCGATCTCCTTGTTCGACAGCCCCCGCGCGACCTGCCGGAGTATCTGAGCCTCGCGTGCGCGTGAGGCCGTCGGGCAGGCTCGACCGAGGCGCGGGCATCGCGTCGAGCCGACGGATGCGATCGAGCAAGGAGGGCATGCCGATCCGCTCGCTCAGCGCCGCTGCCTCCCCCAGCAGCGCCGCAGCGCGGCTGCGGTCTCCGCCGGGGGAGGCGAGGAGCACCCGTCCGTACTCGTAGGCCGTATGCGCAAGCCACGTGGTCGCGCCCATGCTGCGATTCAGCTCCATTGCCTTCTCGAAATGCCCTTCGGCCAGCTCGCGCTCCCCAAGCGTCGCGGACAGCATGCCGAGGTAGCGGTCGGCCGAGCCGTAGCACGCCACGCCGTAGCCGACCATGACGTTCGTCCCGGTGTGGGGCTCGAGCTCGGGATAGAGGAGGGCGGCCACCCGTTCGTGGCGCACCGCGGAGCAGGCGTCGGCGAGGTACGTCAGCGACGCGAGCCAGAGCGACTCACGCAGCGATGCCAGGCCCTCACTGGCGATACGGTCGAGCTCTCGGTGGACGTCCTGCTCCATGCCGAGCTCGGCGAGCGTCGCGGCGAGGCCGGGCCGCCACGCGCCGATGTCCCGCTCTTCTGCCGCGAGCACCCGTATCACAGGTGCCAGCTCGGCCAGCCGCCCCTGCTCTCGCCGGATGCTGAACATCTGGATCCCGTACACGCCTGACGCGTCCCGCCCCGTCATGTGCCGGCTCCACTCGTGCGAGCGCTCCGCAGCGCCTTCGGCATCCGCGAGCCGGCCCTGGGCAAGGGCGATCGCGGCCCCGTAGTGCTCCGCGACATGGAAGATGAAGGGCTGGCGCATCTGCTCGGCGAGCGCCAGCACGGTGTCGAGATCGCGCTGCGCCGCGTCGAGATCTCCGAGGGCGATCAGGACAGCCACTCTCCACTGGACGCTCTCCGCCTGGATCTCGATGTCGTCGAGCTCCTGCGCGAGCTCGTGCGCCTCGCTCAGCATTTCGCGGATCTCTTCGAGCGTGCTCGAGCCGCCCGCCCAGTGTGAGCGCATCAGGATGGTGGCGAGCCCGCGGCGGTCGCCAAGGCGCCGCGCCATCGCGATGGCGTTCGTTCGCACGACGCCGGCGCGCTCGTGGTCACCTCGGTTGGCGAGCGCCCGGGCGAGCCCGGAGAGCGCCCCGACCCGAAGCTCGGAGTCGTCGTCGCCGAGCAGCGCGACCGCCTCCTCGAGCAGCTCGACGGAGCTCGGCTCGGTGATCCCGGGACGCCAGCAGGCGTTCTCGTACCCGATCGCCGAGCGCGCGAACAGCTCGGCGTCACCGAGCTGCCGGGCGATTCCGGACGCCGCTTCGTACGCCTCGAGCGCGTCCTCCGACTTGCCCGCGACGTGATTCGCGCTGCCGAGCTCGAGGTACACGGAGGCCCGCGTCTCCGGCTCGTCGATTCCGAGCGCGATCGCGGTGCGCAGCAGGGTCACTGCCTCGTCGAACGCGAGCGATGCCTGGGCGGCGCGGGCCGCGCGCACGTTGTAGTCGACGGCGCGTCCCACGTCCGAGACCGGCGCCGCAGCCGCGAAGTGGTAGGCGAGGTCGCCGAGGACGCGCTCGATGTCGCGCTCGTGGACCTGCTCCAGCGTCTCACCGACCCGGAGGTGGAGCTCCGCACGCCGTGCCGGAGCAAGCCGATCGAGGAGCGCCCTGCGCACGAGCTCGTGCGTGAAGCGGCGCGCGAGGCCGAACGCCGACACCTCCTCCGCCAGGCCGGTTCGCGTTGCCTCGTCGAGGGCCCCGAGCAACTCCGGTTTGGGGAGGGACGAGGCGCGCTCGAGGATCCTGACCTCGAACACCGGCCCGACGACGGCGGCGAGCTCGAGGAGCTCGGTCGTCGTGGGCGGGAGCCGTGTGAGCCGCTGGCTGACGACCTCGCGTACTCCCTCCGGAGTTCCGAGCCCCGAGAGCGGCCGCGTGAGCCGAATGCCTGCGGCCGAGAGCTCGAGCGCGCCGGTCTCGACCAGCGTGCGCCAGAGCTCGGTCATCAGGAAGGCGTTGCCGTTTGTCAGCTCGGCCATCGCGCCGGCGATCCCCGGAAGCTCGGCGCCGGCCTCGCCGCCCGCCGCATTGCGCACGAAGTCCGCGATCTCGTCGCTCGTAAGCCCGTCGAGCCGCAGCCGGACGACGCCTTCCGACCGGCGAAGATCCGCGAGCGCCTCCGAGAGCGTCTCCGGAACCTCTGCCTCGGTGTCCCGGAACGTGGCGAGCAGCAGCATGCGCGACTCCGAGGCCGCCCGCGCCAGATGCCGGAGTAGCAGGAGCGAGGAGGCGTCGGCCCAGTGGCCGTCCTCCAGCACGAGCAGCAGCGGCCGGTCACGGCTGACGCTGGTCAGCAGGTCGGTGACCGCGGTGTGAAGGCGATGCCGCTCGGTGTCCGGATCTGCGGCGATCGGCGGCGCCAGCTCGCCGACGCGAAGCCCGAGATCGGGGAGGAGCCGAACGAGCTCCCCACCGGCCGAGCCGAGCCCGTCGCGCAGCTCCGCAGGATCCGTGCTGCGGGCCAGGTGCTCGAGGCACTCGGCGAACGGGCCGTAGGGCGTGGGCACCACGGCGTCGCAGGCCCCGTAGAGCACGAGCGCGCCCTCCTCCGCCGCCATGTGCGCGAACTCGCGCACGAGCCGGCTCTTGCCGGAGCCCGCCTCCCCCGCCACGAGAGCCACGCGCCGCCCGTCGGCCTCGGCCCGCGGCAAGAGGCCTTGCAGCGTCGTAAGCTCGCGCGACCGTCCGACGAACGGATAGGACGGAGTGAGGCGCAGCGGGCCTGGAAGCGGTGGCATCCGAGCTCTGCGACGAGCATAGTCAGATCTGATCAGTGCCGCCCACGTCTTCGTTCTGCGACGGAATAAAGAAGGATCAGGGCGCGTCATGACACGGAGACAGACGGTTTCTACCCTCAGAGAACCGACAAGCACAGGAGGTAGCGTGAGCACGACGGCAACACCTGCACAGGCAGCACGCGAAGAGCTCTCCGCCACGTTCAAGGGGCAGCTGATCGGGCCGGAGGACCTCGACTACGACGAGGCGCGCAAGCTCTACAACGCGATGATCGACAAGCGCCCGGCGCTGATCGCGCAGGGTGACCGGCCCCGAGGACGTCGCGACGGCGATCGCGTTCGCGCGGTCGCACGACCTTCCGATCGCGATCCGCGGCGGCGGCCACAACGGCGGCGGACTGGGCAGTGTCGACGACGGCGTGATGATCGACCTGTCTCTGCTCAAGGACGTCGAGGTCGACCCGCAGGCCGGTACCGCCCGGGTCGGCGGCGGCTGCACCTGGGCCGAGGTCGACGCGGCAACGCAGCCCCACGGGCTGGCCGTACCGTGCGGGATCATCTCGACGACCGGCGTCGGCGGGCTCACGCTCGGCGGCGGGATCGGTCACTTGACCCGCAAGTACGGGCTCACGATCGACAACCTGCTCGGAGCGGAGGTCGTCACGGCCGACGGTGAGCTCGTGAAGGCCAACGCCGACGAGAACCCCGACCTCTACTGGGCGCTTCGGGGCGGCGGCGGCAACTTCGGCGTCGTGACGTCGTTCCTGTTCCGGGCAAACCCCGTCGGGAACGTGATCGCAGGCCCGACCTTCTGGCCGGTCGAGCAGTCGGCGGAGGTGCTGAGCTTCTACCGCGACTTCATCGGCGAGGCGCCGCGAGAGCTGAACGGCTTCTTCGCGTTCCACTTCGTGCCGCCCGCGCCGCCGTTCCCCGAGGAGCTCCACGGGCGACACGTCTGCGGAGTCATCTGGAACTACATCGGGACCGAGGACGAGCTCGCAAAACTGCTCGCACCGATCCTCGCGGTCGGAACGCCGCTGATGCACGGCGTCCAGGAGATGCCGTTCGCGGTGCTGAACGGCGCCTTCGACGGTCTCTATCCGGCCGGCGACCAGTGGTACTGGCGCGCCGACTTCGTCAAGGAGATCTCCGACGAGGCCGTCGATGGTCACGTCGAGTGGGGCGAGAGGCTGCCCACGGGCAAGTCGACCATGCACATGTACCCGATCGACGGCGCCGCGCACGACCTCGGTGAGGACGAGACGGCCTGGGGCTACCGCGACTCCAACTGGGGCAGCGTCATGGTCGGTGTCGATCCTGACCCGGCGAAGAAGGACGTGCTCCGCGACTGGGCGGTCGGCTACCAGGAGGCGCTGCATCCGTACTCCGCCGGCGGCGCCTACCTGAACATGATCATGGACGAGGGGCAGGAGCGCGTGCAGGCCAGCTACCGCGGCAACTACGCGCGCCTCACCCAGGTGAAGAAGCAGTACGACCCGGAGAACGTCTTCCGCGTCAACCAGAACATCCGGCCTGCGGCCTAGCCGCAGCCGGGTACGCGCGCCGGAGGGCGGCCGTCGGCCGCCCTCCGGCTTTCTGGGCACCCTCGGCCACTAAGCTGGGCCGGATATGGGTCGGCCGCCGGTGAACCCGCGCTTCCATTACGCGTGGGTCATCGTCGCCGTCACGCTCCTCGCTCTCGTGATGAGCGCAGGCTTCCGCTCGACGCTGGGCGTGCTGATCAGGCCGCTCGAGGACGAGTTCGGCTGGAGCCGCTCGGCGATCTCCTTCGCCATTGCTCTGAACCTCGGGCTCTTCGGCCTCGTCGGCCCGTTCTCGGCTGCGCTGATGGCGCGGTTCGGCATCCGGCGGGTCATGCTCGTGGCTCTCGCCGTGGTGGCCTCCGCGTCGGCGCTCACGACCGTCATGGACAACGTGTGGCAGCTCGCGCTCCTCTGGGGCGTGGTCATGGGCCTTGCCACGGGCTCGCTCTCGGTGCCGCTGGCGGCGATCGTCGCCAACAACTGGTTCACGCGCCGCCGCGGCCTGGCCGTGGGCATCATGGGCGCGGCCAGCGCCACCGGCGCGCTCGTGTTCCTGCCCGGCATCGCAGCCCTGGCAGCGGCCGCCGGGTGGCGCTACGCGTCGTGGACGGTGACCCTCACCGCGGCACTGCTCGTGATGCCGCTCGTAGCCTTCTTCATGCGCGACCGGCCGGCCGACATCGGGTTGCGCCCGTTCGGCGCCACGGCCGCCGATCCCGTACCGCCGCCTCTCCCGAATCCGCTCAACGCAGCGATTCGCGGCCTCGTCATGGGCCTGCACTCGCGGTCGTTCTGGTACCTCGCGGGCAGCTTCTTCGTCTGCGGGCTGACGACCAACGGGCTGGTCGCCACCCATTTCCTGCCCGCCGCGCACGACCACGGCATCGGCTCGGTGACGGCGGCGGGCCTGCTGGCCGCCATCGGCGCCTTCGACCTCGTCGGGACGATCGCGTCGGGCTTTCTCACCGACCGCTTCGACAGCCGCTGGCTGCTGTTCTGGTACTACGGTCTACGGGGGCTGTCGCTCCTCCTCCTTCCGGTCGTCTTCGGCTCGTCGGAGGCGGGGTTGCTCGTGTTCGTCGTCTTCTACGGGCTCGACTGGGTGGCAACGGTCCCGCCCACGGTCGCGCTGACCGCGTCGGCCTTCGGCCGCGAGAACGTCGGAATCCTGTTCGGGTGGGTATTCGCGGCGCATCAGCTGGGCGGCGCCACGGCCGCGGTCGGCGCCGGGGTCCTGCGCGACTGGCTCGGCTCCTACACGGTCGCATTCCTCGTGGCCGGAGGCCTCGCCGTGCTCACCGCTCTGCTCGTCCTGCGTATCAGGCCCGGGACCGACGTCCGACCTTGCTCGGCCGCACGTCGAGCCGGGCGCGAGAGCCGCCGCCGAAGCGGCTATGTAGCGGACTCGAGCGGCGAGCACCTCGTCGAGCGTGGGCATCGCGGCCGCGCAGAGGAGGCGTGACGCGACGATCGCGCCGGCCGCATTGGCAAAGCGAACGGCGCGTACCTCGTCCCAGCCGGAGAGGAGGGCGTGGCAGAGCGCGCCGCCGAATGCGTCGCCTGCCCCGAGGCCGCAGACGACGTCGATGGGCACGGGCGGCACGAGGGCACGGGCGCCTGCGGACGTGGCGACGTAGACGCCGTCGCCGCCGAGCTTGACGATCGCCAGCTCCAGGCCGCGCTCGAGCAGCCTCTGTGCCGCTTGCTCGTGGTCGCCGGTCCCGACTGCGATCTCGCACTCGACGCGGTTGCCGATCGCCGCGGTCACATGGTCGAGCGCCGCGCCGATCTCACGGCCGCCTTCCTCCGGGGAGGGCCAGAACATCGGGCGCCAGTCGAGATCGAGGATCGTGTGCTCGCGCCGCCCGCGGGCATCGAGGCCGGCGTGCACGGTGGAGCGCGTGGGCTCGTCCGAGAAGCACGATCCCGCGATCCATAGGATCGGCACGCTGCGGACGGTGTCGAGGTCGAGATCCGAGAGCTCGAGGTTCATGTCGGGCGCCTTCGGCTCGCGGTAGAAGATGAGCCGCGGATCCTCGGGCGGATCGAGCTCGCAGAACACGATCGGGGTCGGGAGCATCGGATCGGTTCCGACGAACCTGGTGTCGACGCCGAACTCATTGTCGAGCGCGAGCCGCACGTAGTCGCCGAAGGGGTCGTCACCGACGCGGGTGGCGACCGCAGCTCGCCGTCCGAGCCGCGCCGCGGCGACCGCGACGTTCGTCGCCGTGCCTCCGATCGACTTGGCGAATGTCTGCACGCGCGCGATCGGGACGTTCGACTGCTCCGGGTAGAGGTCGACCCCGATGCGGCCGATCGTGAGGAGCTCGAGGTCGGTTGCGGCCGCGTCTGGCACCGGCGCACTGTAGATCGCCGGTGCCTCGACGACGAGCGCGCGCCGCGTATCGTTCCGCCGACATGAGCTTCGGCCGGCGCTCCTCGACGATGCTTGGCACCCGGCGAATGGGTGGACTTCGGTGAGACGATGAATTTCCTCTGGGCGGCGCTCATCGTCGTGGGCACGACGTCGCTGGCAATCGCCGTCATGCTCTTCGTCCGCCGACGGGCGCCGGAGGGCAGCTACTTCGAGGACGGCGATCGGGCCTCGGGTGTCTTTGGCGTCATTGCAACCGGGTTCGCGGTGCTGCTTGGCTTCGTCGTCTTCCTCGCCTTCGAGAGCCTCGACGCCTCTCGATCGGGCGCCGAGACGGAGGCCAGGGTGGTGGCGCACCAGTTCGAGACGGCCCAGTTACTGCCGCCCGCGGTCGGTGCTCGACTGTCCGGCGAGCTGGTCTGCTACGCCCGCAACGTTGCTCGGGACGAGTGGGAGCAGCTCGAGGCCGGCGGCAAGGCGGCCGCGATCAATCCCTGGACCGTGGCGATGTTCCACTCCATACGCGCCGGCGAGCCACGTTCTGCTTCCGAGCAGGCTGCGTACTCGAAGTGGCTCGACCAGACCTCCGACCGCGAGGACGCGCGTGCAGATCGGACGCACGGCGCCGAGGGTGTGATTCCGCCGTACCTCTGGATCGTCCTCTTCCTCACAGCCGCGGTGATCTTCGGGTACATGCTCTTTTTCGCGGATCGCGCTGAACGCAAGAAGGTGCAGGCGATGCTGATCGGCGGGGTGGCAGTCGTGATCTCCTCCACGCTTCTGCTCTTGTGGTTCCTCGACAACCCCTACCACGGTGGCTTCGGCGCGCTGCACCCTGTGGCGATGGAGCGTACGATCGGATTGCTCGAGCAGGAGGCCGACCTGGCCGGCAATGACTTCACGATCCCGTGCGACGAGCAGGGCACCCCGCGGTGAGGGCACCGCCGCTCCCTGCCTGCTAGCGTCGGCGCCGGTGGCCTCCGAGAACAGTCTGATCGCGCTGGCCTACCCGAGCCGGGAGGTCGCCGAGGCTGCTGCGGCCGACCTCGACGTCGCTGGCGACGAGCACAAGGTCAAGGTGCGGGACTCGGCGATCGTCGTGAAGGACGCCGGCGGCCGGATCGAGCTCCACCAGACGGAGGAGCTATCGGTCGGTGAAGGGCTCGTCGCCGGCGGTACGGTGGGCTTCCTCCTCGGGCTCGCGGTCGGGGGCCCTATCGGCGCCGCTGTTGTCGGCATGGTTGCCGGCAGCGGGTACGGGGTGTTCGACACGGGTATCAGGAACAAACGGCTGCGCTCCCTGGGTGAGAAGCTCGAGCCCGGCCACGCGGCACTCGTGCTGCTCGTCGCGAAAGCCGACTGGACGGAGCTGCGCACCAGTCTCGCCTCGCATCACGGAGAGGTGCTGCTCGCCGAGCTCTCGGACGAGGCACTCGCGGCGCTGGGACCGGACGCGGCGGGCTCGGACTCCGGTACCCGCCCGTAGCGGCGCCGGAACAGCCACCAGCTCACGAGACCGATCGGAAGCGGGAGCCAGAACGAGACCAGGCGGTAGGCGAGCGTCGCGAGCGCGGCGTCGCCGGCATCGATCCCGGCCGCCGTCAGCAGTCCGGTGAGGCCCGGCCTCGACGAAACCGAGGCCCCCCGGTGTCAGCGGGATCGTCCCGAGGAGCTGGGCCGCGACGAAGGCCAGCAGAACGAGCGACGGGTCGGGGTCGGCGCCGACCGCGCGCAGACAGGCAAGCAGAGCAAGGTAGTCGAACACCCAGCGGCCGACGGCGGCGACCAGCGCCATGCGCCAGTGCGGCCCGACGGCGAGACGGATGGTGTCCCGCTCCCTGATCAGCTTCTCCCGGAGGCCGGGTGCCTTCGCCCCCTTGCCGATCCGTCGGAAGATCCAGCCGACCGCGCGCGCTACCAGGGTCAGCGGGCGGTCGGAGAAGAGGACGGCCGCCCCGGCTCCCATCATGAGGACGAACACGGCCGCCCCGAGATAGGCCGACTGGAGAAGGCCTTCCGGCGCGCGTAGCCCGCCGAGCACGGCCGGGATCGCGAGGACCGGCAGGGCGAGCATCGTCGCGAAGCCGATCACCGATGTCGCAGTCAGCCCGGACGCCGCCCGCGAGCTCGGTATGCCGGCCTGGACGATCATCCGGTACTGGAGAGCGCCGGCAGCCGCCATCCCGCCGGGGATGATGCGTCCGGCTGCATTACCCGTCAGCTGCGACGTGCCGACGGCGAACCAGCTCGGGGTACGGAGGACGATCCGCTGCAGCTCCCAGATCGCGAGGAAGCTCGCCGCCTCGAACGGGAGCGCGACCGCGACCCAAACCATGTCCAGCCGCCGCAGGTCGCGCCACGAGGTGAACACCTCGAGCAGGCTCGGGAAGAGGAAGTAGATCGAGACGCCGGTGATGAGGAGGAAGACGCCGCGGACGAGGATCTTGCGGTGCAGCTCCCTTCGCTTGCCGGCCTCCGGCTTTGGCGACGTGTCGTGCGGGCCGGCAGCGGGATCCACGAGCGAAAGCTAGACTCTCGCGCCGGACGGGACCGCCTGAACGCGTCGGCCCGTGAAGTGCGACGGAGCGCGCCTCCCGATGGCAGCTGCCTACGAGTGGGCCGTGGAGCCGGGTGCAGGAGGGAGCCGGGCTGAGACGACGTAGGAGACCACGACGGCGACGATCACGAGCGGCATCAGGGTCAGGCCGTCGGCCTGGAGGAACACACTCACGACGAGAACGGACGTGAGCGGCAGTCCCAGCATTGCGACCATCATCGCGCCGATACCCATTGCGGCACCCGCGATCATCGGCAGGCCGGGAAGGTGGGAGAGCGCAATGCCGCCGGCAGCGCCGATGAACATGCTCGGGAAAATGGGGCCGCCTCGGAAGCTGCTCAGCGAGAGGCTGTACGCGAGGCCCTTGCAGAGGACAACCATCAGGAGCGCGCCCACGGTCCAGCCGGCGGCGCCTTCGATCAGGCCCGGGAGCTGATCCTGTCCCGAGAAGAGCACCTCGGCCGAGCTTCTCCCTGTTACTTCGACGAAGATCAGCACGACAACACCAATCGCGACGCCGACAACGGGTGTCAGCAGCACCATTCGGCGTTCGACGATCGGCTGGAGCAGCAGCGCCAGCCGCTTGATGCCGGCGCCGAGGATCGCCGCGATGACGCCGATCACGATCGCCCACAGAAACTCGGACACACCGGGGCTGCCGGCCGGAGGGATGTCCGGGACCGCGAGCGAGAAGGTGCCGAGGCCGGTCCAGTTGTCGAGCCCGATGAAGATCAGCGAGCCGACACCGGCAGCGAGCAGCCCGGGCGCGAGCACCACTCCGAGCATCGCGCCGCCGATCCCGGCCACCTCCATCATCAGGAACGCGGCCGGAAGAGGCGAGCCGAGGAGCGTGCTGATCGCGGCGAAGCTCCCGGCGGCGCCGATCACGACACTGGCCCTCTCAGGCGCGTCGCGCTTGACCAGGTGGACGGCGAGGACTCCGAGGCCGCTGCCGATCGCGATCAGAGGCGCCTCCGGGCCAAGGACGACCCCGAGGCTGAGGGTGGCGAACGAGGCAATGACGATCCCGGGGAGCTCGATCGGCGGCACGGGCCCGGATGACTTGAACCCCTCCGCCGGCTTGTGCCCTGCCGTTCCCGGCAGGTACCGGATTGTGAGCGCCACCAGCAGGCCGCTCAGCGCAAGCAGCGGAATCGGCCACCAGGCAGGCTGGCTTTCGAAGCCGAGGTCGCCGGGCAGGGTGCCGAACAGATACTGCTGCAGCTCGGTGAAACCCTCGAGAAAGAAGTACGCGGCCGCCGCCACCGGCACACCGATGATCGCGCCGAACACGAGCAGCACGACGTACGAGCGGCTCCGGAGAAGCTCGAGCGGACTCGGCGTAGCCGGTGTCGATGGCGCCGTGTGCGCGTCGGGGTGGCCCTCTTGTTCCACAGCTGTTCTCAGCCCTTCTCTACAGCCCGCAACGCCGCGACACTTCCGCCGAGCCCCAGCCGATGACGACCCCGTCGTAGTCGAAGTTCGCCACGCCTGCCTCCTCTCGAGGAGCCACGCGTGAGTCTAGTGCGGGGAGGCGTGACGAGCCGCGGCGCTACGGCGTGTTCACGACTCCATCACCTAGTGGGCCGTCCACGGCATCGGAATGAGATGAGCGATCGCGTGAGGATCTAGGCGAACACGTTCACGGCCCGTGCAACGACCAGCCCAAGGATCCCGAGCGAGACGAGCGCTTGCACCGCCATCGCGATCTTGGCCCAGGGCACGAGTGGCATGACGTCGGTCGGGCTGAAGGCGGTCGCGTTCGTGAAGCCCAGGTACAGGTAGTCGATGAACCGGGGCCGCCAATCAGGAGGCGCGATCCTCGGGTTCAGTTGCTGCGGGAATGCGAGGTCAGGGTGGCTCGGAAATCGGTGGGCGCGCGCTGCAGCGCCGCCCCCGTCGAGCTCCCAGTAGAGAAGAGCGAACGCGATGTTGTTCGACACCCAGACAATCGTTCCGGCCTCGAGCAGATCACCGGCCGAGTTCGTCTCCGCACCGCCGTGGATAAGGTCGTCGATCAGCAGGACCGTTGCCCACAACGCGCCGAGAACGAGCACCGCCACAAGCACGATCGAGAGCGCCCGAAGCAGGCGCGAGCGACGGTCGATCTTCCCAGGATCGCTTGCAATCACGGCGACGAGCAATACCCCTTCAATGACCAGGAGCACCCACGGCGGTCCCGGCCGCAGCTCGTCTGGCAGGAGAATCGTGAGGACCATCGCCGCGACCACGGCGCCGGCCATGTGCCAGCGCGGCTCGCCGACAACGACGTCATCGTCAACTTGCTGGGGAGGCTGAACGGTTGTCGACGCGTCGTTCGAGGCGTCGGGATCAGACGTCATTCGTGAGCATCCTATGAAGTCCCAGCACTGCTAAGAGCGGCTGTCGCCGCCTGAGCGACTACGCGGGAGCGCGTTCGTAGCTGACTCGACGGCGCAGATTGCCCTCGTCGGTCGGGTCGAACCAGATCGAGATCAGCACCGCGCCACGCGTCGCCGGGGACTCCACCAGCTCCGCATACTCGAGCGCAGCAGTGCTGCCGCGATCCGCCATAGCAGCGAGGGCGTCGGAGTTTGCTGACCGTTCGGCAGCAACCTGAGCTTTTTCCCAACAGCGAACCCCGGCGTGGAGCTCCTCGCCGTCTTCGCGCCGGATCCGATAATCCACCGCCCAGCCGTCCTGTGAAGGCGCGGTGAGGTCGTGTGTCTCGACCACGACGGCCATCGGCGCCACCATACCCAACCAGGACAAGCACCAGCAGGGGTCGACCCAGGGAGCCGTGCCGACGTTAGAAGAGCTCCACGAGCGCATCGGCGCAGAAGAGCACGCCGACCCCGAACGTGATGTAGAAGGTCACCCTCGTGCCGTTCGCGGCGAGCCAGCGCTTGGCGCCGTTGATCAATACGCCGGCGTGGTCCCCGAAAACGAGGTAGAGGGCGACTGCGGGCCACACCGACAGGCTGGCGACCACGATGTAGAGCGCGACCAGGAGGGTCTCCTCGCTCGCGTCCAGTTGCGCGGCCGAGATGGTCGTGGCCGCGAGGAGAGTGATGATCAGCCGCTTGACGCCGATGCCGAGCGCGAGGCCCGCTGTGAAAGCGGTCGCGGGACGCAGTCCCTCGAGTCTCGCAAGCAGGGCCTCCGTCCTCGGCGAGGCGCCGGACTCGCGCGTCGCGGGGCGCCGTTGTCCCATCCGTGCCGCGGCGATCAGCGCCACTCCGAGCACCAGCTTGAAGATGCTCACTCCCGTGTCGTCGTGCCCTCCGAGCCTGTCCACGGCCGTCGCGCTCACGAACAGGCCGGCGACGCAGACACCAACCTGGCCGAGCAGAAAGCTCGCGAGAAAGACAGTGCCATTCAGCCGTCCTCGCCCGCTCGTGAGGACGATGAGCGTCGCGAGGACGGTGATCGGGCTCGCCGCCGCGAACAGGGCGTAGAGGAACGTGCGGAGCGCAGCCTCGCCGATGGGGCATCTTCCCACGGGGTGGTGCGCGATGGGCAGGCGTTAGGCGACTCGCATTTCGTTCTCGCCTCAACCCGCCGCCGTGCCGAACCCCCTGATCTATCCAACAGTGCCCGCGTGCTTCGATGGCGGCCGGTAGCTCCCCGCGGGCGGCCATGAACGTCGTCTTGGCATTGCCGTAGGTTGTCCGCGTCATGAAGCTCCGCCCCCGTGTGGCCACCACGTCGATCGCCGACGCGTCGAGCCTCGGGCTGCGAGCTCAGGGCGCCTGCCGTGCAAGCCCCGTGGCGGGTGTGGTCACCGCCTCGCGAAGCTGCCTGGCCGGGCTACTCGTCGGAGGAGACTGAGGCTTGGGCGGCTCTGGCCTCGTCGCGCTCTCGCTTCTCGTTCTCGGATATGCGGCGGTCTCGCGACGGCTCTCGGGGTCCGTGGTCACCGCTGCGATGGTGTTCGTCGTCGGCGGCATCCTGGTAAGCGACGAGGTCCTCGGCTGGCTCGATCCGACGATCGGGAGCGAATCCGTCCGCTGGGTCGCGGAGGCGACGCTGACGCTCGTGCTCTTCTCGGACGCGTCACGGATCAACCTCGGAGCATTGCGCCGCGAGTATCGTCTTGCCTCTTCGCCTGCTCGCGATCGGGCTGCCGCTGACCATCGTGGCGGGCGCTCTCGCGGGTATGGCCTTGTTCGGAGAGTTCGTGCTCATCGAGGCAGTCTTGCTTGCGATCGTGCTCGCTCCGACCGACGCTGCGCTGGGGCAGGCGGTCGTTACCGATCCCCGGGTTCCTTCGCGCGTCCGTCAAGGGCTCAACGTCGAGAGTGGGCTCAACGATGGCATCTGCGTGCCGCTTCTGCTGATCGCGATCGCGATCGCCGAGGCTGAGGAGGGCGCGATCGGAGACGGCGCCGCGGTGCAGCTCGTGCTCGAGGAGATCGGCTACGGCTGTCTCGGCGGCGTCATTGCGGGACTCGCAGCCGCAGCAGTCGTCAGGGTGGGCGTCCCGCGCCGCTTCGTCGATTCCACCTGGCTCCAGGTCGTCCCGGTCGCCGGGGCCGCGCTCGCCTACGGGCTGGCCGTGTGGATGGGCGGCAGCGGGTTCATCGCCGCCTTCATCGGAGGTGCGGTCTTCGGCGGGTTGCGTCGCGACGTCGGGGGCGAGGCGACACTCTTTCTCGAAGAGGCGTGCGGCGTGCTCGGCGCAGTCACGTTCATCCTCTTCGGCGCCGTCATGCTCGTGCCGATGCTCGATGACCTCTCCGTCGACGTCGTTCTGTATGCGCTTCTGAGCCTGACGGTCGTTCGCATGATTCCCGTGGGCCTGGCCATGCTCCGATCCGGTGCCCGGCTGCCAACGGTCGCCTTCCTCGGCTGGTTCGGGCCGCGGGGACTGGCGTCGATCGTGTTCGCGGTGATCCTCGTCGAGGATGCCAACCTCGTGAACGAGTCGGTGCTGGTGAACACGATCTTTTTCACGATCGGCCTCTCGGTGCTCCTGCACGGCCTGACCGCAACCCCGCTCGCTGGTCGCTACGCAGCCTGGTTCGCGGCTCACCCGCGGGACGCGGCGCCCGCGTTCGAGAGTGCGCCCGCCCCGGAACACCCACACCGATGGGCAGCCGGGCTGCGGCAAAAACATCGGGACGTCGAGGACGCTTCAACCGAGAAAACCTAGAGCCCACACTCGCTTTTTCTCCGCTCGCCGGCGAGGGCGACGCGCCTGTGCAGATCACGGTGGCGTCGATGCTCGCGACCGCGGCGGTTCAGCCGAGAAGCCAGTCAGGGCCTGATTCGCCCGAGTCTCGCAAGCACCGCCTCTGTCCTTGGCGAGCCGGCTGACTCTCGCGACGGGGTGGGCCGCGAGGGCAGGCGTTAGGCCACGTCGAATATCGTTTTTGCCTCGATGGACGCGCTAGCGGCAGTCCTGGCGATCCTCGCGGCCGTTTGCTTCGCCCTTGCCGCGACGCTCTGGCAGCGTGCCGGGACCGGCCTCGAGGGCGTCTCGTTTCGGCATCCCAAATCGTTCGCGATCTTGCTGACCGAGGGGGTGTGGCTGCTCGGTCTGGCTGCGCAGATCGGCGGTGTGGTGCTCCAGGGAGCGGCGCTCGACCGAGGACGGGTGTCGATCATCCAGCCGCTGCTGGTTACAACGGTGATCTGGGCGATCCCGCTCGGTTACTTCCTGTCCGGTCAGAGGATCGTTCGGCGGGAGGTTCTCGGGGCCGGGATCATCGTCGTCGGGCTGGCCGTCTTCGCCAGCCTTGGCCGCCCTGCTGCGGGGGTCGACGATGCCCCCGCCTCCGACTGGATCATGGCGATCCTCGTGATCGCGCTGGCCTCCGTTGCACTGATCATGTTCGCCAACCGGGGCAGCCTCACGTTGAAGGCAGCGATGTACGGGACCGCCGCGGGTGTCCTGTACGGGCTCTCGGCAACCCTCATGAAGCCGGTCGTCGAAGACCTGCACACGGAGGGCTGGGGCGTGCTCGAGACCTGGGAGCTGTGGGTCATGACCGCGGCGGGGCTCGGCGGATTCCTCCTGCAGCAGATCTCGCTCTCGACGGGCCAGCTCGTGCCCTCGGTGGCGACCGTGTCCGTCGCAAATCCGGTCGTCAGCGTCCTGCTCGGCGCCCTCATTCTCCAGGAGCGGCTCGACAGGACGCCGTCCTGGCACGCCGTCGTCGCGGTCGGCGGGCTGGCGCTCGCGCTGTTCGGAGCGATCGTGATCTCCGGGGCCAAGGAGAAAGAGGCGGCGGCGCACGCCGAGGCGGCGACCGCCTGACTGTCGACTGACGAGCTCCTTACGCGCGTACGCGTCTGCCGCCGTCCATGGCGACGACTTCGTCGACGAGCTCGAGCCCTTCCGGGCGATGAGTGATCAGCAGGATCGAACGATCGCCTCCAGCCTCGAGGATGTCTCGAACGAGCTCCTCGGCGACGTCGGGATCGAGGTGGGCTGTGGGCTCGTCGAGGATCAGAATGGGCGCGTCTGCCAGCAGTGCCCGCGCGAGCGTGAGACGCTGCCGCTGACCCCCCGAGAGCTGCGTTCCCTCCTCGCCGACCAGGGTCTCGAGCCCGTCGGGCAGCGAGGCGACCCAGTCGCCGAGACGCGCACGGCGCAGCGCCTCCTCGAGGTCGGCGTCGGTGGCGGTCGGGCGGGCCAGGCTGAGGTTGGCGCGTATCGTGGAGCCGAAGACGTGCGCGTTCTGGCCCGCGATCGCGAACGTGCGGCGGACGTCCTCCTGGCGATAGTCGCGAGCATCTCGGCCGTCGATGGTGACGCGGCCCTCCTCGGGATCGAGAAAGCGAAGGAGCAGGTTCGTAACGGTGGTCTTTCCGGCGCCGCTCGGGCCGACGAGAGCGATGCTTCTGCCCGGGTCGAGACGAAGATCGAAACCGCTGAGCGCCGGTTGCTCGCCGGGCGCATAGCGGGCGGTGACACCTCTGCAGCGCGACGACGGCACCACTCCGAGGTGGCGCCACGGGCGCTGCCGGCTCGACCACGGCCGGCTCGCGGTCGGTGAGCTCGAGGACGCGCCGGCCGGCGGCCAGGGTGGCGGACAGCTCGCGCGCGGCGGCCGGCAGTGAGGAGACCGCATCGAACGAGGACAAAGCCAGCAGGGCAAGGGTTGCGACGAGGACGCGGTCCAGGGTGTCCGCGTCGTGCGCGGTCACCACAACGGCGAGGACGCCCGCGACGGTGAGCCCCGTGACGAGGATCATGAGAGCGTCCGACAACCCGGCGACGAGTCCGTCGCGCCGGCCGAGGCGCGCGAGCTCGCTGCTCCGGGAGCGCACACGCGCGAGCGCCTCGTCCTCACGCCCGAACGCAACGAGCTCGGGGCTACCTCGCAGAATCTCGACGAGCTCGGCGGTGAGCGTCGCGCGGGCCGCTCCCTGGCGGCGCCCGGCGGCGCGTCCCAGCGCTCCCGCCACCGCCGGCACGAGCAGCCCACCGATGAGGAGGCCGATCGCGAGGACTGCCGCCGCCTCGGGGAGCAGCGCGGCCGCGACGCCGATGCTCGCGGCCGAAGCAGCGAGTGCGACGAGCGGCGGCCCGAGCCCGCGGAGATACAGGCCCTGGAGCGCGTCCACGTCACTGACCATGCGGGCGAGGAGGTCACCTCGCCGGTAGCCCTCGAGCTGTGCCGGCGCGAGCGGCTCGATCCGCTCGAAGAAGCGCACCCGAGTCTGTCCGAGCGCCCGCAGGGCGACGTCATGTGAGAGGAGCCGGTCGAGGTACCGCGCCAGCGGTCTGGCGAGGCCGAGGAACGCGGACGACGACGATCGTCACGGTGAGCGAGAGGATCGGCGGCTGTTCGGCGGCGCGCGAGATCAGGTAGCCGGCGGTCGTCATCAGAGCGATGCCGAAGCCGACGGCCAGGGCGCCGACCGCGATCGAGGCCGAGAGCCGAGCCGGCAGGCACGTGGGCGAGCGCGAGCACGCGCCGGAACGTCCCCATCACGCGGCCTCGGCGGCGTCGGCTGCGATCCGTCCGTCCTGGAGCCGGACGATCCGGTCGGCTCGCGCGGCAAGCTCCTGGCGATGGGCGATCAGAAGCACCGTCCGTCCCTCGCGCAGCCGCTCGACTGCCTCGCCGACGAGTCGCGGCGCTTTCCGGATCGAGGTCTGCGGTGGGCTCGTCGAGGATCACGAACGGCGCGTCTCTCAGAAACGCGCGCGCGAGCGCGATCCGGCGGAGCTGCCCGGCCGAGAGCTGCCGTCCGCCGTCCCCGACGAGCGTCTCGTAGCCGTGCGGAAGCTCACGGATGAAGCTCATCCGCGCCGGCGAGTCGGGCGGCGTCCCGCACGCGGTCGGTGCCGGCGGCGGGAACGCCAAGCCGGATGTTGTCGGCCACCGTGCCGCGGAAGAGCGTCGGATGTTGCGGCACCCAGGCGATCTGCGACCGCCAGGCGGCGGCATCGCACGCGGCGAGGTCGACGGATCCGACCAGTCACGCGGCCCGAGGTCGGCTCCGCGAGACGCAGGAGGAGCGAGGCAATCGTGCTCTTGCCGCCGCCGCTCGGGCCGACGAGCGCGACCGTCTCGCCGGGCGCGAGCTCGAGGTCGACAGCGTCGAGCACGAGCGCCTCGCCGGGCGGGATAGGCGAACGAAACGCCTTCCAGCCGCACCGGCGCCAGGCGGCGGGCTCGGCGGCGCGGGGCCGCCCGAGCCGGCAGCCTCGGGCACATCGATGAGCTCCAGGAGCCGCTCGCTGACGGCAAGGCCGTCCGCGCTGGCGTGAAACTGGGCGGCGAGGTTGCGGAGCGGGAGGTAGAGCTCCGGGGCAAGGACGAGGACCGTCAGCCCCGCTTCGAAGCCGATGCCGCCCTCGACGAGGCGAACGCCGACGGTCACAGCGACGAGCGCGATCCCGAGCGTCGCCGCGAGCTCGAGCACTGCTCCGGAGAGGAACGCGACACGGAGGGTTCCCATCGTCGCCCGCCGGTAGGCATCGCTCACCTCGGCGATCCGCTCGGTCTGTGCCGCCCCGCGGTTGAAGGCCCGCAGAGTCGGCAGCCCGCGCACCACGTCGACGAAGTGCGTCGAGAGCAGCGCGAGAGATCGCCAGCGCGCGCGCGCACGTTGCTCGGTGTAGCGGCCGACGAGCCACATGAACACGGGTACGAGCGGGAGGGTGAGGAGCATCAGGCCCGCCGAGACGAGATCGATCGACGCGACCAGCGCGAGCACCGCGACCGGAATCGTGAGCGCCAGCACGAGCTGAGGGAGGTAGCGCGCGAAGAACGTCTCGAGAGCATCGACTCCGGCCACTGCAGCCGTGGCGACCTCGGCGCTCTGCGTTCCGTCGAGAGCGGCAGGCCGGTCGCGGAGCCGTCGCTCGACGAGCTCGAGCCGCAGCTGCGCGAGCACGTTGGTCGCTGCGCGCCGGCCGACGGCCTCGAAGCCCCACGCGGACGCAGCCCTGCCGACCGTGACGGCCACGAGCAGCACGAGCGGGAGAACGAGCTCGTCGAGCGCCTGCGCCATCGAACGCGCGGGCGGCGACGCGGGCGATCAGAACTGCCTGTGCGAGGACGAGCAGCGCTGCGGCGATACCGAGCGCCGCATCGGCGGCGAGGGCGGTGCGCGCGCCGCGCGCGCGGCGCAGGAGGCGCCGATCGAGCGCCGGCACTACTCGGCGGGTTTCCGACCCAGCAGGTCGGCGGGACTGCTCACCGGCGTTCCGGTGATACGGGCGCGGAAGACGCGGTACGTCCACGCCTGGTAGAGGAGGATTATCGGGAAGGAGGATTGCCGCGACGACGGTCATCACCTTCAGCGTGTAGTCGGCGGAGGACGCGTTCTCGATCGTGAGGCTGTTCGCGAAGTCGGGATTCGACACCATGACCCGCGGGTAGAGGCTGACGAAGAGCGTGACGACGACGGCGGCGATCGTCGTCGTCGTCGCAACGAATGCCCAGCGATCTCTGGCGGCCCGCACGAGCAAGATCGCCGCGAGCGCGGAGGCGG
This sequence comes from uncultured Thermoleophilia bacterium, assembly GCA_963780385.1. Classification (GTDB taxonomy): domain Bacteria; phylum Actinomycetota; class Thermoleophilia; order Gaiellales; family Gaiellaceae; genus CAWACA01. Next base: position 83,500 of record CAWACA010000001.1, read on the forward strand.
CCGCGACGACGACGGGAAGGATTCCCGGGAAGACACCCTTGTCGTTTCGGTCGTTCGCCACCACGAGGGTCCAGACGAGGAAACCGGCACCGACGACCGCCGCCGCAGGTGTGAGAACGGCGGCGGCGCGTCGTGCGCGGGTACAGAGATCACCGACCGTGCGCAATGTCAGGAAGACCGCGCCGTGAGCCGCGAACAGCAGGGCGACTGCGATTCCCGCGAGAACCGTGTAGCCGCTGAACAGATCGCCGAAGTCACCGGCGAAGTTCTGGTCGGAGCCGATCGGCACGCCGTGGAGCAGGCTCGCGAGCGCGATGCCCCAGAGCAGCGGCGCGCCGATCGAGGCGATCGTGTTCACCCAGGTCCAGGCCGCTTTCCAGCGCGGCGACTCGGCCTTCTCGCGCCACTCGAACGAGACCACCCGCCCGATCAGGAAGACGAGGATGAGAAGCAGCGCGAGGTAGAAGCCCGAGAACATCGTCGCGTACCAGACGGGGAAGGCGGCGAAGGTGGCTCCACCGGCGATGACGAGCCAGACCTCGTTCCCGTCCCAGACGGGCCCGATGGTCTCGAGCATCGTTCCCCGGTCGGCCCGGCTCTTGCCGACGAACCGGCAGCAGCATGCCGACGCCGAAGTCGAACCCCTCGAAGACGAAGTAGCTCGTCCAGAGAACGCAGAGCAGGCAGAACCAGGTGATCTCGAGTCCCATGTGCTAGTAGCCGGGCGCCGGGACCGGCGTTCCCTCCTCGCCCTCTGACGCGATCGGCGGCGGGTCGACTCGGGCGTAGCGGCGCATCAGCCAGAGGTCGACGCAACCCAGGACGATGTACATGAGCGCGAACGCGCCGAGGCTGAGCCCGACTGTCCACGCGCTGACGGTCGACGAGACGGCGTCCTCGGTCCTGAGCAGGCCGTAGACGACCCAGGGCTGGCGGCCGGCCTCCGTGAGCAGCCAGCCCGCGAAGTTCGCGAGGAACGGGAACGCGATCCCGGCGAGCGCCGCACGGTGGAACCACTTCGCGCTCTCGAGGCGCTTGCGCCACAGCACCCAGGCGCCCCAGATCGCGAGGAAGAAGCAGAGCGTCCCCAGGTAGGCCATGCCGCGCATGCTCCAGTAGACGAGGCGAACATCGGGGATGTAGTTGCCGGGCCCGAACTGCTGCTCAGACTGGGCCTGAAGCTCGTTGATACCGACGACCTGGCCGTGGAACGAGTTCGTGGCAAGGAACGAGAGCAGGCCGGGGATATCGACCGAGAACGACGGCGTCTGGTCGTCCACGCGTGAAGCCGCCGATCTGGAAGAGCGAGAACGACGGCGGGCTGCTCGGTGTCCCAGAGCGCCTCGGTGGCGGCGATCTTCATCGGCTGGACGTCGGTGACCGCGACGCCGAACTCGCTGCCGAAGATGAGCTGGACGCCTGAGAGAGGCAGGACGACGATGATCGCGAGCGTCGCCGCCTTGCGGAAGAGCTCGACGTTCCGCTGCCGCAGCAGATGCCAGCAGGAGACGCCGAGCACGAGGAACCCGCCGGTCAACAGCCCCGCGAGGAGCACGTGCCCCCAGGCAAACCACACGAACTTCTGGAAGAGGATGTCGAAGATGTCGTTCGCCTCTGCCCGGCCGGTCTGCGAGCTGATCTCGTATCCGACGGGGTGCTGCATCCACGAGTTGGCGGTGAGGATGAAGAAGGCCGAGAGCCATGTCCCCATCCAGACGAGATAGATCGTCACGAGATGCACCTTCGGCGAGAGCCGGTCCCGGCCGAAGACCCAGAGCCCGATGAACGTGGCCTCGAGCATGAACGCGCCGAGGCCTTCGATCGCGAGCGGCGAGCCGAAGATGTCCCCGATATAGGCCGAGAATGCCGACCAGTTCATGCCGAACTGGAACTCCATCACGAGGCCCGTCGCGACGCCGATCGCGAAGTTGATGAGGAAGAGCGTCCCGAAGAAGCGCGTCAGCCGCAGCCATTTCTCGTCGCGCGTGCGGTACCACAGGGTCTGCATCACGGCCAGGAGCGGGGCGAGCCCCAGCGTTAGCGGCACGAAGATGAAGTGGTAAAGCGTGGTCATGCCGAACTGCCAGCGGGCGAGGTCGAGGGCGTCGGCGAGAACCGTCATGCGTTCGGCTGATCGTCAGCGCTCATAGTCGATGCCCCACGTCGCGGTCGCCGACTCGCCCGGCTCGATGACGCGTAAGGACTCTCCGGTGCGGAACGCGTTCGCCGGACAGGTCATCGGCTCCACGGCGATGCTCCGGCGGTTGACGCTCGGGAGCGGATCGCCGGTGAACAGCTGGAGGTAGGGATAGCTGTCGTCGAGCCACAGCGAAAGACCGCCGCCATCGTTCGGATGCCGAAGCTCCACGCGGGCGAGCCCGTCGTCGTCGCGCTCGAGATCGGTGAACGCGTGATCGAGTTTCGTTGCGCCGATCGCCCTCGGCTGTCTGAAGTCGTAGTCGGTCCCCTCGACCGGCTGGGTACCCACGGGGATCCCTCGGTCGTCGGTGTTCAGCATCGTTCGCCCGGGCGCGCGCAAGAGCACCGTGTCCACCGTCTCCGTGCCGACAGTCAGGTACGGGTGCGTGCCGCTTCCGTACGGACAGGCCTCACGTCCGATGTTCGTCGCGCTCGACGTCACGCGGAGGCCGGCGTCGGAGAGCGAGTACTCGATGCTGAGCGCGAGCGAGAACGGATAACCGGGCTGAGGATGCAGGGTGTGCTCCATCACGACTCGAGCCGCGTCTCGCTCGCCTACGGACCAGGCCGCCCAACGCACGAGGCCGTGGATCGCGTTGCCGGCTTCCGGCTCGTTGAGCGGGAGGTGGTGCCACCTGCCCGCGAACTCGTAGGCTCCGTCCTGGATTCGGTTCGGCCAGGGGATGAGTACCTGACCGCGCCCGGCGGTGGCCATCTCGTCCTCGCCGTAGCCGTCGAGGAGCGCCCGGTCTCCGGCGGTGTAGGAGCGGAGCCCGGCACCGACCTCGGCGACCACGACGCGCTGATCCCCGGCGCGAATCTCGATCTGCTCGCCTGACGGGAGGCCATTCCTCATCAAGCTCCCATCCGCGCGAGCAGGTGGTCGCCGACGCGAAGCGAGTTCGCCATCGCGGTCAGTGCCGGGTTGACCGCGCCGATCGACGGGAACACGCTGGTGTCGACGACGTACAGGTTGTCGACCTCGTGTGCGCGGCAATCGACGTTCAGCGCCGACGTCGCCGGGTCGGAGCCGAAACGGCAGGTGCCTGCCTGGTGTGCACAGCCCGCGACAGGGATGTCGGTCTTCATATAGGCGAACCGCCCGAACAGGTGGTCGGGCTCCATGCGCAGCTCCCCGAGGATCGACTTCAGCTTCTTGTAGAGCTCCTGCTTCGGAACGTCGTTCGTCGGCTTGTACGCGAGCGTCACTCGACCATCGCGGTCGACGGTCACCCTGTTCTCGGGCAGCGGCAAGTCCTCGGTCGAGAGCCAGAAGTCGATCGCGTGCTTCGCGATCATCTCGAGCGACCAGTGCGGCGCGAGCTTCGTCTCGGTCGGCTTCTCGCCGTGAAACATCGGCGCCTGCGACTTGCCGACCATCTGGATGTTCCCGAGCGGGTAGTCATGCTCGTCGCTGCCGAAGTAGAAGTCGTTCAGCCCGAGCGTCTTCTGGAAGACGGTCGGGTTCTCCTCGCGTGAGAGCGCGAGCACAGCCTCGCTCGCGTGGAACATGTAATTGCGGCCGACCTGGTCGGAGCCGTTGGCAAGACCGTTCGGGTGCTTGTCGTTCGCCGAGGAGAGGAGCAGCGCGGCCGTGTTCGCGGCGCCGCAGGCGACGGCGACGATGTCTGCCGAGTAGCGCTCGGTGGCGCCGTCGTGCTCGACGACGACCTCGGTCACGGCGGTGCCGGCCTCGTTCGTCTCGAGCTTGACCGCCCTGGCGTTGGTGAGCAGCGTGACGTTCGAGTGCTCGAGCGCTGGGCGTACGCCCAGCACCTCGGCGTCCGACTTGCCCTGCACCGCGCATGGGAAGCCGTCGCAGTTCTGGCAGCGGACGCAAACGGTGTACGGCATGTTCGCCTCGTTCAGCCGGATCCCACACGGGGCGTGGAACGGGTGGTAGCCGGCGGCTTCGAGATCGTCGTGGAGCTGCTGGATCCGCGGCTCATGGGACACCGCCGGGAACGGATATTGCGCGCTCGCCGGTCCCTCGGTCGGGTCCTCGCCGTGGGCGCCGTGTACCTCGTAGAGGTGTTCGGCCTTCGTGTAGTACGGCTCGAGCTCGTCGTAGCTGATGGGCCATGCCGGCGAGCTGCCGTCGTGGTGGCTGAGCTCGCCGAAGTCCTGCGGCCGCAGCCGGTACAGCGCCGCGCCGTAGAGCTTCGTCGCGCCGCCGACGAAGTAGTGCACCTGCGGCTGAAACGGCTTCCCGTTCTCGTCGTACCACGTATCGGGCGAGATGTACTTGTTGTCGACGAACACATCCTGCGCGAGCCAGTTCGACGGCTCACGTGGAAGCCAGTCGCCGCGCTCGAGCAGAAGGATCCGCTTCCCGGAGGGCGCCAGGTGCCGGGCAAGCGTTCCGCCCCCGGCGCCCGTTCCGATGATGATCACGTCGTAGGCGTCCATGTCTCCTCCTTACGCCGCCTTGAGCTAGTACTGGTCCAGCAGCTCGGGGACGATGATTCGGGCGGCGGCTTCCATCAGGGCGAGATGCGAGAACGCCTGCGGGAAGTTGCCGAGGTGCCGGCCCGTGTCGGCGTCGAACTCCTCGGCGTAGAGACCGAGCGGAGAGGCGATGCGCAGCAGGCGCTCCATCAGATCGCGAGCACGCTGCTGCTCGCCGATGATTGCGAGCGCCGAGACGAGCCAGAAGGAGCAGATGAGGAACGTTCCCTCCTTGCCCGAGAGCCCGTCGTCGGTCTCGTCGGTGTGGTAGCGCAGGACGAAGCCGTTCTCGGTCAGCTCCTCGGAGATGGCGTTGACCGTGGCGCGGAGGCGCTCGTCGTCGCCGGGGAGGAACTCGAAGATCGCCGCAAGCAGCACCGACGCGTCGAGGGCGTCGGTGTCGTAGTGCTGGCGCAGGACGCCACGCTTCGAGACGCCGAGCTCGAGAATGTCCGCGCGGATCTCGTCGGCTGTCGTGCGCCAGGTCGCCGCCTTCTCGGGATCGCCGCGGATCTCGGCCACCTTTGCGGCCCGGTCGAGTGCAACCCAGCCCATCAGCTTGGAGGAGACGTAGTGCTGCGGCTCGCCGCGGGCCTCCCAGATGCCCTGGTCGGGCTCCCGCCAGACCTTCGTCGCGCACTCCGCTTGCGACTCGACGATCGGCCAAAGCCGCCCCGGCAGACGCTGCGAGTGGCGCGTGTGGAGCAGGATCGAGTCGAGGACTGCGCCGAAGACGTCGTTCTGGCGCTGGTCGAAGGCGCCGTTGCCGATCCGCACGGGCCGCGCGCCGGCGTAGCCGGAGAGGTCGTCGCGGGTCGTCTCGGTCAGGTCGCGACGGCCGTCGATCCCGTACATGATCTGTAGCGAGCCGTCCTCCGTCGCCTCGACGTCGGCGACGAACTGCATGAACTCGTCGGCCTCCCAGTTGAGGTTGAGCCAGTGGAGCGCCTGCAGCGTGAAGGTCGTGTCGCGCATCCAGCTGTAGCGGTAGTCCCAGTTGCGCTCGCCGCCCGGCGTCTCCGGCAGCGACGTGGTCAGCGCCGCGATGGTGGCGCCCGTGGGCATGTACGTGAGGCCCTTGATCGCCAGGGCAGAGCGCTGAATCGGATCGCGGAAGCGGTGGTCCGGAATGCGCGCCCGACCAAGCCAGGCGCGCCAGAAGGTCGTCGTCGCAGCCATCCTCGAGTCCGCCTCGTCCACGCTTGCGGGAGCGGCGAGCTCCTCGGCCCACGAAAGCGCGCAGTACGCCCGCTCTCCGAGCCTGAGCGTGTGCCGCCCCCTCACGCGGTTGCCCTCGATGCCGAGCGCGAGGTCCGAGCGCAGACGGATCGTCTGCCCGGCCCCTGTCGCGTCGGCTGCATGCCTGTCGTCGCCGACGAGGCTCCACTCTGCCTGGGCACGGCCGTAGTCGAACGCAGGTTCACAGACGAGCTCGATCTCGACCTGGCCCTCGATGCACTCCACGGTCCGGACCAGCATGTGGTCGCCGTCGTCGTCGGCCGGCGGCCGCGTGTGCGGCGTGATCGTGTCCTCGCCCTCCCGCGGCCCCATCGTCAACGCGTCGCGTACGACGATCCAGCCCGTTGGCGTCTTCCAACTCGTCACGAGCACGTTGGTGCCCGGCTCGTAGCTGCGGTCGGAGGGATGGGCGATGCCGAAGGGGCCGAGCCGGAAGAACCCCGCCTGTCGGTCGAGCAGGCTACCGAAGACGCTCGGTGCGTCGAAGGCCGGGACACAGAGCCATTCGACCGCTCCGTCGGACGCCACGAGGGCGCCCGTGTGGCAGTCGGAGAGGAACGCGTAGTCGGCGATCGGCGGGAACGGCGACGGCGCAGCGGCGCTTTGCGGCTTGGGCTCGGAAGCGGTCTCGCCGCTCATGATGACTCGATCCAGGGGCCGTGCCAGCGCCCGTGGCCGGCGACGAGCTCTTCGGCGGCCTCAGGCCCCCACGAGCCGGGCTTGTACGGGTGGACCGGCGTCGGTGCGTCGAGCAACGGCTGCATGATTCGCCACGTCTCCTCCACGCCGTCCTGTCGGGTGAAGCGCGTGCTGTCACCGACCATCGCGGCGTGGAGCAGGACCTCGTACGGCGTCGGTCCCTCGCCTCCCTGCTCGGAGAACTCCACGTCGAGGTTGATCCGCGACGCCCCTTCCATGTCGGCGCGGTGGGCTTCGACGATGAGCCGGATGCCCGTGGACGGATCCAGCTTGACGACGACCTGATTCGGCTCGGGCCGGTGATCGAACGCCTTGAAGCCCAGCTTCGGCGCATGTTTGAAGACCAGCCGGAGCTCCGTTTGAGTGACCGGCAGCAGCTTCCCCGTGCGAATGAAGAAGGGAACGCCGGACCAGCGCCAGTTCTCGATCTCGAGGCGCAGCGCCGCAAATGTCTCGGTCGTCGAGTCCGGCGCGACGCCGTCGATGTCGCGATAGCCGTCGTACTGGCCGCGCACGTAGTGAGCGGGATCCGCCGGCGCGATCGCGCGGAAGAGCGCGACCTGTGCGTCCTTGATCGTCTGTGGGTCACCGCGCGAGGGGGACTCCATCGCGCACGCGGCGACCACCTGCATCAGGTGGTTGACGACGACATCGCGAAGAGCGCCGACCGGATCGTAGAAGTGCCCGCGATCCTCGACCCCGAAGCTCTCTGCCATCGTGATCTCGACGCTCGCGAGATAGTTCCGGCTCCACAGCGGCTCGAGCATCGCGTTTGCGAAACGCAGGTGAAGGATCTCCTCGAGACCCATCTTCCCGAGGTAGTGGTCGATCCGGTAGAGCTGGGACTCGTCGATGTACTGGTGGAGCTCGTCGGCGAGCGCACGGGCTGAGTCCTGGTCGTGGCCGAAGGGCTTCTCGACGACAATGCGTCCCGTCTGCGTCAGGCCGGCCTCGGTCAGGCCCTTGACGACGGCTCCGAAGAGGAAGGGCGGAATCTCGAGGTAGAAGACGGGCGTGCGGGCACCCCCGATCGCCTTGCCCACGCGCTCGTACGTCGCTGCGTCCGCGAAGTCACCCTGCACGTAGGAGAGCCGGGCCGCGAAGCGGTCGAACACCTTCGGATCGAGCTGCTCGCCTGTTCCCTCGATCGACGTGCGAGCGCGCTCGACGAGCTGGTCGACCGTCCAGTCGTCGAATGCGACGCCGACGATCGGGCAGTCCAGCAGCCCGCGCTGCTCGAGGCGGTACAGCGAGTGGAACGTCATCACCTTCGCCAGATCGCCGGTGATTCCGAAGACGACAAGGACGTCCGCCGGTTGTGGATCCGAGCCCTGCGCAGCTCTCGTTGTCTGTGGAGCCTCAGCAATGCTCATCTGCGTACCTCCGTTTCGATCGTTGGCGAGTACTGGCCTATCAACTCCGGCCGCCTCGCCTTGCGACGTCGACCCGCCCCCGCCCGAAAGCATCGATCCGGCCCCAGCGCCCGGGGATGTCGAGCAGCTCGAGGCGGCCGATGCCTCTGGGTAGCGCCGGATCGACGATCAGGTGGTCCCCGGTTGGCTCGAGACCGAGCATCGTCCGGAGCAAGAGCAGCGGTGTGCCAGTGGACCAGGCCTGAGGGCTGCACGCCGTCGGGTACTGGACCGGGTACTTCGTCATCTCTCGCGGGTACCCGCCGAACGCTTCGGGCAGGCGGCCGTGGAAGAACTCCGCCGCGGCGAGGATGCCTTCGGCGATCTGCGCCGCCTCGTCCTTGAAGCCGTAGCGCCGCAGGCCCCAGGCGATGAACGAGTTGTCGAACGGCCAGACGGTCCCGACGTGGTAGCCGATGGGGTTGTAGCGTCCCTCGCCTTCGGCCAGCGTACGCACGCCCCAACCGGAGAACAGCCGGGCTCCCATCAGGTGCCGCGCGACGGCCTTTGCCTTGGACTTGTCGACGATGCCGCTCCAGAGCAGGTGGCCGTTGTTCGACGTCAGCGTGTCGACCTGGCGGCCGTCGGCGTCGAGCGCGACGGCGAAATACTCACCGTCCTCGACCCAGAAGTCGCGATTGAAACGGCGCTTGAGATCGGCCGCCTGCTTCTCGAGCTTGTCCGCGTAGGCCGGGTCGCGCCAGACGCGACGCGCCAGACGGGCGCCGCGCACCTTTGCGTCGTACACGTAGCCCTGCAGCTCGCAGGTCGCGCGCGGAAAACCCGGAAGCGTGCCGTCGCGGTAGGAGATCGAGTCCCACGAGTCCTTCCAGCACTGGTTCTCGAGGCCGGTCTTCTCGTTACGGCGCTTGTACGAGACATAGCCGTTGCCCTGCAGGTCGCCGTACTCGTCGATCCAGTTCAGCGCCGCCCGCGCCTCGAATTCGAGCTCGCGCACGAGCTTCGTGTCGCCCGTCCAGCGTTCGTACTCATCGAGCAGGACGACATAGAGAGGCGTGGCGTCGGCTGCGCCGTAGTAGGGGGAGTGCGGCCGCTCCTCGAACGCGGTCATCTCGCCGTAGCGCATCTCGTGGAGGATCCGCCCTGGATCCTCGTCACGGAAGTCGTCGACGCGGGATCCCTGGCGCTCTCCGAGCGCCTTCAGCGTCGTCCATGCGAGCTCCGACGTGAACGGCAGAGCCTGCAGGCTCGTGAAGATGCTGTCGCGGCCGAACATCGTCATGAACCACGGCAGGCCTGCCGCGGGCAGAGCACGCCCCGGCAACGTGCGGGTCGAGAACCGCAGGGCGGCCATGTCGACCAGGCTCCGCCGGTAGGTCACCTTCAGCTCGTCGGAGTCGCACTCGAGGCGCGGTGCCGCCTCGAGCCACTTTTCGAGGCCGCGCGCCATGTTGCCGCGGGCTTGCGTCTGTATCTGCGCGAACTTTGGCCGGTCGCGTCTCTCCCCCCACGCGGCGTAGGCGGTGACGACGCTCAGGTCGGTCTTCCACTCGCCGTGCGGCCTTATTTTCACCTTGAAGGTGAGGCCGTTCCCGTCGATCTTCACGGGGCCTGTGGCGGAGATCCACGTCTCGCGCGCGTACGTTTCGCGCTTGTACCCGAGCACCAGACGGTTGCGTTCGACGAGGTTCTTGTAGGTGCCCTTCTTCTTCAGGGCGTCCTTGACCTCGAAGAGGTCGGCGAAGTCGCTGCCGGCCTCGATCCGCGCCTCGACTTCGACCGGCTTTTCGTCGTGGTTCATGATCGTCAGCGTCTCGCTGAAGCCGTCGCCGACGGCCCGCTGGCGGATCACCGAGAGCTTGGAGTCGACGTAGACGGTGCCGGTCCCCGGGACGAGAAAGAAGCGTGTCTCGAAGTACTGGAGGTCGTCGGTCGAGAGGGCATTGAGACGCTGGCCGTCGATGGTGAGCACCCACTTCGACAGGAAGCGCGTGTCGAACGAGAAGAGGCCTGTGGGGTCGGTGAGCGAGGCCTCGATATCGCCGCGCGAATCGCTGACGACGAAGGTGTTGCCGTCGAGGATCTGAACGAGATCGTCGCTCATCGGGCGCTCTTCTTGGGTCTCGAAGCCGAGGCTCTGGCCCGAGGCTTCGATGGACCGGGAAAGACCCGTTGGAACGAGATGATGAGCCCCAGGTTGCCCTCCGGTGCCAAGACGCCGCGCAGCGCGGCTGACATCGCGTTGACCTTGCCGGTCGCCATGCTGTCGAAGAGCGACCTGTCGAGGCGAACCACTGCGTCCGCATCGGAGTCCTCGTGCGACACCGAGACATTGCCCTTCTCGATCGTGACGTACCAGTGCTCGAGGCGTCTGCCCTCGGCGAGATCGAAGCGCAGAGTCCCCGATGTGCTCGCCAGGAGTGGCTCGTGCCCACGCTGACCGAGCTCGGCGAAGAACTCCGCGGTCGCGTCTGCCATCAATCCTCCTCTTCTTGCACCGTGATCCTGCGCGGCGCGCTCATGCGTGAGCCCCGCCCAGGTCCAGTCCACAACCGCCTTCACCTTGTCTTGGCCGGTCGGCAGGAGTCGGAGATGGACGCCGCCCCATGCGAACCACGCCGTCTTGCCCTTCATCGTCCGTCCGCGACGGAACTGCACGACGGCCGCTCCGCGCCCGATCGTCGCCATCGTGCCCTTGTCGTGATACTCGAAGGGCTCCGTCTCTTTGCCCGCGACGAGCCGCGCGATGTTCTCTCCGGCACGCTCTCCGGACTGGAGCGCGACCGAGCCCAGCTGCGGCAGGACGTCCTTTGCCTCCGGGTCGGTAATCGCAGCGACATCTCCCACGACGAACACTTCCGGGTGCCCGGCCAGGCCGAGATCCGGCTCGACGCCCACCCGGTTTCCTCTCTCGAGCTCGAGGCCGAGGGACTCGGCGATCGGGCTTCCCTGCAGCCCGGCACCCCAGACCAGCGTGTGGGCGCGGAGCTCGGTGCCCGACTTCAGCGTTACGCGTGTGGGTGCGACCGAGGCGACCATCTCGCCCAGCAGCACCTCGACGCCGCGCTTCTCGAGCGCCCCCTTCGCATACTTGCGGATGTCCGCCTTGAACATCGAGAAGAGCTCGGGGCCGGCCTCCACCAGGATGAGCCGTGCCTGCTCCTGCGGCAGGCTCGGGTAGTCCTTGGCGAAGTTGCTGTGATAGAGCTCGGCGAGCGCTCCGGCGCTCTCGACACCGGTCGGGCCCCCGCCGACGACGACCACGTTGAGCGCGCCGTCCTCCACGAGGGCCGGGTCCTTGTCCGCCGCCTCCCATCTCTCGAGGATGTGCTCCTTGAGGCGTACGGCGTCGGCGAGCGTGTACATCGGAAACGCGTGCTCGGCTGCGCCCTCCGTTCCGAAGAAGTTGACCCGGGCCCCGAGCGCCAGGACCAGGTAGTCGTAGGTGAGCGGCGCCATTTCCGCGAAGCGAACCTCGCGGTTGTCGAGATCCACGGCGGTGACAGCGTCCTTGTGCACTGCGACGTTCGGCTGCTTGTGGAAGAGGTCGCGTAACGCGTGCGCCACGTCCGACTCCTCGAGCAGAGCGGTCGCGACCTGGTACAGCAGCGGCTGGAACGTGCAGTAGTTGCGCTTGTCGACCAGGACGACGTCGGCGTCGGCGTCCTTGAGCTTCCGCGCGGCGCCGACTCCCGCAAACCCACCGCCGAGGATGACAACGCGCGGTTTCTGAGCCGTGTCTCGTGCGGCGATGACACACTCCTCTCTGTTGTGGCGGCACCCCGCTCGGCGGGGGCTCGCGGCGTCGTTTCGGTGCTAGACCGTCGGCCCCGGCCGTGGCAAGGTGCGGCCGTGCGTCAGAAGCATAGGGGTGTGAGGCAAAAAATGTGGCCGCCGTCCAAGTCGGGCCGTCGCAGATGATGCGCTCAATCCGCGCGTACCGCTGGAGCCGTTGCCAGGCCGGCTGCCAACTCGCAACAGTTCCGTCACCAGTTCTCAACCGGCGGGCGCGAAAACCGCACCCGTCGTGGCGTCCTTACTCGACGACGATCACGTCGCAGTCGGCGTGCTTCTTCACCTCGTCCTGGATGCTCATCCCGAACGTGCGGCCGAAGAAGCCCTCGTGGTGGCCGCCGATGACGATCAGGCTGGCGTTGCGGTCCATGGCCAGATCGACGATCTGCCGGCCGGGATCGCCTGCCGCCCAGACGTACTCCGCCTCGATCCGCGTCGGCTCGACGACGGTCGCGGGCGTCGGTCGAGCGCCGCTCCGAGCTCGGGGGACTCCGCGATGCCGAGCTCGGCCGACCCGTCGTCGAGCGTACCGAAGTTCCGAGGATCGGCGGGGTTGAGGGGCAGCTCGGCCACGGCGATGACCACCAGCCGGCCGTTGCGTTTTTTCGCCTCTTCGATCGCCCGGTCGAGCGCCCGCTTCGCGGGCTCCTTGTCGTCGTAGCCGACGATGATCGTGTCAGTCATGGCCGAAGCATCGCAGAACTGACGAAAACGTCACGCGATGCTCGAGCGCCGAAGTGAGCCTACAATCGGCCGATGGCGATCGACTTCGCGGTCCAGCGCCTGGAGATCGGTGACGTCATTCTGATCGACCTCCCTGACCAGGAGCCCAGGTGGAGGCGAAGGTCGTGCGGGCGATCGTCCGCAGCGGACAGACGGTGCGCGTCACGTTGCGAGTGGAGGGGCGTGAGGACTTCGTCAAGGAGTGGCCCGTCGGCGAGCTGGTCACGGTCGTGCGCGGTCCGTGAGCCGGCCCCTGAGGAACGCGGCCACGGGCGACCGCCGGCCGTTGCTGCCGCGTTCAGGCCGCCGTCGGACCGCCGATCCCCTGGCGGCCGGCCGTGCGCGCGCGGTCGAGGTGCCGCTGAGTCGGCGAAGCGCACCTCGACGGTCTTCTGCAGTCGGGCGAGCTCATCGGCGACCGCCGCTCGGTGCTCGGGCCGAACCGCGTCCTCGAGCTCCTCGAGCATCGCGTGAAGCCTGCGGACCACCTGGATCGCCGACCCGCCGTACTGGCGGATCTCCGTCACGCCCAGCGCGAGGAACTCCTCCCAGCGACGCGTGGGCACGATCACTCGTCGAACGTGTTCCGGGCCGCGCTGTGCCGAAAGGCCCGCGAGGTCCGTCGTTCCGATCAGGTGGAGCGTCTCCCCCAGGTGGTCGATCACCTGGACGGCGGTGGTCGGATCGTTGATGGCCGCCGAGAGCGCCTTGTTGGCGATATCGACCATCACCCGTACGGCGAACGCGGGATCCTGCTCGATCGTGCGCTCGACCCCGAGCGCGACCATCCCGCGGAGCTGGCGCTCGGCGCGCCCAGGGTCGTCCGTGCCCCCGTGGATCTCGATCAGGGGGGCGCCGGTAGAGACGAAGTCGCCGACGACGTGCTGCAGCACGAGCAGGCACTCGTGCTTTCGAGCCCAGCGGACGAGGCCACGGGAGTCGATCGCCTGGACGGCGCCGGCCCGGTCGCTACGAACGACGAATGTCGCTTCCGACGCGGGGGCCCAACCGCCGGGGAGCACGTCGGGCGCATCCGGCTCGCCCGCCGCATGCACAGCGTCCTCGAACGCCTTCCGGCCCGCACGAGCGACCAGAGCCGCCACGGCCACGGGGCGCATTCGCTTGATCGACCGGTCGAGGAAGAAGATGAAGAGCAGCAGGCCGGTGCTCATCAGCGCGCCGGCGATCGTGATCCCGGTGTTGGGAACGAAGTCCGACTCGACCCGCCGAAGTAGCTGAAAGGCGAAGGTCAGAGTGCCGATCTGCACGGCGAGCGTAGCCTTGAGGAGTCGGTCGCGAATACCACAGCCGCAGGTAGCGGGCGGAAAACGTGCCGGTCGCCATCTGAACGACAAGCACGCTGACCGTCACCACGAATCCCGTAAGAGCTGCGCTCGCCCCGACGATGGCGGACAGCAGGCTCGTGGCCGTCGCGGGCGAGTATTGCCAGAACGCGGGAACGTCGACGGACTTGTCGGCGAAGAGCCAGCCGGAACCGATCAGCGCTCCGGCGATGACCACCCAGGAGCGGAAGAGCCCAGAGGCTGCCCTTCAGGTCCTGGCGGAAGCGGAAGAGAACGCCCCAGGTC
>CAWACA010000002.1:0-321975 GCA_963780385.1 uncultured Thermoleophilia bacterium
AGCGGACGACGGGGATCGAACCCGCGACCTCCGGCTTGGGAAGCCGATGCTCTGCCAGCTGAGCTACGTCCGCCTGGGGCGAATTCTACCGCGCCACTCCCGCGCGACCGAACCGCGCCGAGCCGGCCGAACAGGCCTTATGCGATCAGCGATCGCCGCAACGCCGTGGCGACGGCCTGTGTGCGCGTGTCGGCGTCGAGCTTGTCCATCGCCTTGCGGACGTGCGTCCGCACGGTCTCCGGCGAGATGAAGAGCTTCTTGCCGATCTCCTCGTTCGTGAGCCCGTCGGCGAGCAGCCGCAGGACGTCTCGCTCGCGCTGGGTCAGCTTCACCGCATTGGCAGCCGCCTCCGAGCCGGCGAGCACGCCGGCGAGGCCCGGGTCGACGTAGGTCTGGCCGCTGGCGACCATCTCGACGGCACGGCCGAGGTCGGAGAGCGGCGCCTCCTTCAAGAGAAAGCCGCGCGCTCCGGCGTCCAGCGCTTCGGTGAGCAACGCCCGCTCGCCGTACGCCGTGTAGAGGATGACCGCGGTCTCGGGCGCCGACCGCGCAGCCCGGCGCGTCAGCTCGATGCCCGACAGCCGCGGCATGCGAAGGTCGACGATCGCAACGGTAGGCTTGCGTGTCTCCAGCTTCTGGAGCGCCTCCTCGCCGTCGCGCGCCCGGCCCACGATCTCGACGCCGTACTCCTCGAGCACGTCGCAGACGGCCTCGATCATCGCCGGATGGTCGTCGGCGACGAGGCACGACAGCTTCTTCGACATTTGAGCTCCCCCTTCGGGCTGCGGCAACCCGAGAGCGTCATTGTTACACCGCAGTCGGATCGAGGCGGCCGGCTCTCGCGAGCCCGGGCTCCAGCTCGACCGACATGAGAAACGCGTCGATCACCTCCGGGTCGAACAGCGCGCCGCGCCCCTCGCACAGAATCTCGAGAGCCTCGTCGACCGGCCGCGCCGGCTGGTAGACGCGGTCGCTCGTGAGCGCGTCGAACACATCGGCCACGGCCGCGATCCGTCCTTCGATCGGGATCGCCTCGCCGCGCAGGCCGCGCGGGTAGCCCGAGCCGTCCATCCGCTCGTGGTGCGTGAGCGCCATCGTGGCACCGAGGTCGAGCATCTCCTCGCCCGAGCCCGAGAGCATGCGGTGCCCGATCTCGGGATGCTTCCGGATCACCCGCCACTCCTCCGCGGTGAGGGGATAGGGACTGCGCAGGATGCTGTCGGGGATGCCGATCTTGCCGACGTCGTGGAGCGGGCTCGCGATCCGGATCAGCTCGCAGCGCTCCGGCTCGAGACCGACCGTCTGGGCAACGTTCCCGCAGATCGTGCTCATGCGTTCGGCGTGACCACCCGTCTCGCCGTCGCGCAGCGCCACCGCCTTGGCCAGCCGGCGGATCGTCTCCTCGCGGGAGCGCCGGAGCGCCTGCTCGGACTCGGCGAGGCGCCCCACGGCGCCCTCGAGCTCGGCCGTCCGGCCCCGAACGAGCTCGGCGAGCTCCTCCCGGTGCCGGCGGTTCTCGTGCTCGAGGCGGCGCCGGTGCAGCGCGTTCACGACGGCGATGTAGAGCACGCTGCTCGTGAAGGGCTTCACCACGTACCCGTACGCGCCGCAGTCGAGCGCCATCTTCGCGATGTCCGGATCGTCGACGGCGGTCACCATGACGACGGCGAGCTCGGGGTGGCAGGCGCACAGATGTTGCGCGAGCTCGAGCCCCGACTCGTTCGGCATCGTCATGTCGCAGAGCGCGAGCGCGAAGGTATCGGCGGCGGCGAGCCGGCGGGCCTCGGCGGCGCTCTCCGCGGTGGTGCATCGGTAGCCGGCGTCCTCGAGAAGGAGCTGGATGAGCCGAACGATGATCGGGTCGTCGTCGATGACGAGGATCTGTTCGGTGTCGGTCATCATCACTCGTTACGATCGGTACGAACGGCCGATTTCGCCGCCGACATTAGTGCTATCCAGTTCGCCGGAGCGCACCAATCCCTCCAAGCGGTGAGCAGGGGATCCCCAATTCGGGGTACCCCGAAAGGGCGCATTCGGGCCGCGGATGCAGGGAAAAAGGACGCGCGGGCCGGAGAAGCCCGGCCGTTTCTGAACCGCTACGAGGTCTCGTAGACGTCGATGAAGCGGCGGTAGTTGGCCGCGATCTGGGCCGCACCGGCAGCCCTGTCGCCGCCGTTTGCCGCGAGCGCCTTGACCGCGTCGCCGAAGATCGACCGCCCGATGGCAAAGCCGATGTAGCCCGGCAGCCCGGAGCCGGCGCGGAGCCAGGCGTCGACCTTCTCGTCGGAGGCGCCGCGGCCGAGCACGACGCAGCTGACCGAGTCGCGGCCGTCGCGGCGGACGAGCTCGGCGATCCGCCGGCACGACTCCCGGTCGTCGATGCCCTCGATCTTCCAGATGTCCGGCTCGACGCCGGCGGCCTGGAGCTCCTCGATCGCGGCCATCATGAGTCCCGGCCGCAGTCTCGACGTCGTAGCGTTCGGCGTCGCCGCCCGCCGCCTCGAGCTGAGCCGGCTCGGCGGGCACGAGCAGCTCGAACAGGAACTTGCGGTCGTGCTCGTGCAGCCAGTCCGAGAGGCGCTTGAGCCGCGCGGACTGGCGCGCGTTCATCTCCGCGTCCCCTCGGGGTTGTAGCGGACGAGCACCTTCGAGAAGGATGGGTCGTAGCTCCTCGATCGCCTCGCCGAAGCGCTCGCCGTACTCGAAGTCGAACTCGTTCTGCCCGCTCTTCTCGACGGGCATCGCGAGCAGGTATCCCTCCGCGCGGGCGTCCCGTGCGCGACGCTCGGCCCGTACTGCCCGTCGACGAGCACGCCCGCGGCGTCCGCGGGGCGCACCCTCGCGCGACGGCGGCTCGAAACCCCTCGAAGATCAACGTCTTGGCGTCAGCGATCCGTTCGGTCTCCTCCGCTGTCGGCGCGCGGCCCGAGATCCCGAACATCTTCTCGAACGAGCCCCGGTGGTCGAACGCCAGGATGTAGAGCTTCTTGTCGTAGCCGAGCGCCATCCGTCCTCCCTCTCAACCCTTTCTCACACCGTAGCGGCCGCCCGAGAGCCGGGCCAGCTTGTCGAACGCGTGCTGGGCCTCGACGCGCCGTACCGTGCCGGACCGCGACCGCATCACGATCGAGTCGGTCGACGCGCCGTTTCGCGTGTGCCGGACGCCGCGCAGCAGCGCCCCGTCGGTCACGCCGGTCGCCGCGACGAACACGTCGTCGCCTGCGACGAGGTCGTCGGTCGTCAGCACGCGGTCGAGGTCGTAGCCGGCGTCGACCAGCGCTGTCGCGCTCCTCGTCGTTCCGCGGCCAGAGCCTCCCCTGGATCGCGCCGCCCAGGCACTTCACCGCCGCCGCCGAGATGACGCCCTCCGGCGTGCCGCCGATTCCCATCATCAGGTCGACCGGCGGCGTCGGCGCGCGCCGCGGCGAGCGCGGGCGCGACGTCGCCGTCGGTGATCAGGTTCACCTTGGCGCCTGCCTCGCGCAGGCCGGCGATGAGCTCGGCGTTGCGGTCGCGGTCGAGCACGACGACGGCGATCTCGCTCGGCTCCACGCCCTTCGCCTCCGCTGCCCGGCGCACGTTCTCCTGCGGGGAGGCGGCGATGTCGACGACGTCGGCGAGCTCGGCGCCGGCAGGCGAGCTTGTCCATGTAGACCGCGGCGCCGGGGAAGAACATCGTGCCCCGCTCGGCGACCGCGATGACGGCGATCGCGTTCGGCTGGCCGACGGAGGTCAGCCGCGTCCCCTCCAGCGGGTCGACCGCGACGTCGACCTCGGGAGGCCGTCCGTCGCCGACCTGCTCGCCGTTGAACAGCATCGGCGCCTCGTCCTTCTCCCCCTCGCCGATCACGACGACGCCGTCCATCGTCACGGTGTCGAGCATGAGCCGCATCGCGTCGACGGCGGCCTGGTCGGCGGCCTCCTTGTCGCCGCGGCCGACCCACCGCGCGGCGCCGAGCGCGGCCGCCTCGGTGACGCGGACCAGCTCGAGCGCAAGGTTGCGATCGGGGGCGGCCGCGGCCATCAGCGGCCATCCTAGCGCCACCCCGGCGAGCGCTCTCGGTGCCGGTACTGCCTCTACCGTTGATCGTGATGAGACTTCGGCCCGTCCCGCTGGCGCTCGGTGTCCTGCTCGTGGCCGCCGTCACCGCGAGCATCGTCCACCGGTCGTGGATCTCCGCGCAGGTGCAGGCGACCGTCGTGCTCTCGACCACCCTCGAGACGCCCGGTGCTCACCTGGGTGGTGAGGAAGCTGACCGGCGAGCCGCACGTCGAGGAGACCGCCGTCGCCGGGGTTCCGACCACGCTCGTGCGCCCGGACGGTGACGGCCCTTGGCCCGCGTTCGTCTTCCTCAACGGCGCCACGGAGCTCGGCCGCGCCCACCCGGACGTCCAGCGGCTCGCCCGGGGGCTCGCACGCGCCGGGTTTCTCGTGCTTGTTCCCGACCTTCCCGGGCTCGTCAACGGCGAGCTCACGGACGCGATGGTCGCGAAGGCCACCGAGCTGGGCGTGGCGGCCGCGAACCGGCCTGACTCGACGGGCAGGGTGGCCCTGTTCGGCGCGTCGCTGGGCGCCACGATCGCGCTGCTGGCGGCCGAGCGCGACGAGCTCGCCGGCCGGGTCTCCGTCGTCGTCGGCATCGCCCCCTACACCGATCTCGTCAACGTCATCCGGCTGGCGACGACCGGCTATACGCGGGTCGGCGCCGGGGTCGAGCCCTACGGGTCGGCGCCCTTCCTCGCGCTTGCCGTTGCGCGCTCGGTGGCGGCGGGCCTGCCGCAATCGCCCGCGCGCGACCGGCTGATCTCGCTGCTGGCCGACGTGCGGAGCGACGATCCCGACCCGCTCGCGCGCCTGCGCGACCTCGAGGTGAGCGATCCGACGGCAAGGGCCGGGCTCGACGTCCTGCTCAACCGCGATCCGGAGCGCTTCGAGACCCTCTATGCGGCCCTGCCTGACGACGTGCGCGACAGGATCGAGGCGCTCTCCCCCATCACGAACGCGGCGCGGCTCCAGATGCCGGTCGAGCTCGCCTCCGCCCCGCACGACGCGTACTTCCCGGCTGCCGAGTCGCACAACCTCGCGCTCGTCGCCCCCGACGTGCGCGTGACGGTGACGGACGCGTTCACGCATGTGATCCCGGAGCCGTCCCTCACCGACCCGGGCGATCTCTTCGCCTTCGACGGCTGGGCGGTCCACGCGCTGCACGCGGCCAGGCGCTAGTCGACCGCGGCCTGTCGGCTAACGGGCTCCGCGTGTTCGTCGAGTGGGCGCGCCGCTTCCATACCGAGCCCTTCGGGCTCGGAGAAACTTCGCGGCCTGGCGCACGAATCGCTGCGCGATTCGGCCGCGGCCGCTGCGCGCGGCGCTCACGCGCCGCTTGTACATGCGGTCGGGCGCCTCGACCCCGACGAGGTCGAGGCAGCGCGCGATCACCGCCTGCGTCGCCCGGCAGAGGCCGAGGCGGAAGCCCTCCTCCGCGCTGCCGAGCACGCGGTGGCCGTGGTAGAAGCGATGGAAGTCGTCGGCCAGGCGGATCGCGTAGACGGGGATCGCATGCGGCCCGCGCCGGGCGGTCGCCTCCGCAACCACGGCGGGGAAATCGACGAGGCGCTTGAGCAGTCCGCGCTCCTCGCTCGAAGGCTCGTGGGCGAGCTCGGCCGAGGGTTGCGCCGCGCCCGCGTTGCGGAGGATGCCTGCGATCCGGGCGTGGGCGTACTGGACGTAGTAGACCTGGTTCTTCTCGCTCGTCTCCCGCGCGAGGTCGACGTCGATCTCGATCGTCTGGTCGGGGCCGCGGTTGACGAGGTACCAGCGGGCCGCGTCGACTCCGATCTGGTCGAGGAGCTCGTCGAGGTCGACGACGTCGCCGCGGCGCTTGGAGGCGCGCTTCGCCGCTCCGTGCTCGATCAGGTGGACGAGCTGGTAGATCAGCACCTCCACGCGATCGGGGTCGTAGCCGAGGGCGGAGGCGATGGTCTTCAGGTACTGCATGTGACCGTGGTGGTCGGCTCCGAGGACGTAGATGACCCTGTCGAAGCCTCGCTCCAGCTTGTCGCGGAGATAGACGACGTCCGCGGCCTCGTAGGTCGGCAGGCCGCCGCGTTCGGCGGAGCGGATCAGGACGTAGTCCTTGTCGGCGCCGTGCGCGGTCGCCCGCAGCCAGACCGCGCCGTCTGCCTCGTACGTGTCGAGCCGCTCGAGCAGCTCGGGGAGCTCGCGCTCGAGCTCGCTCTGCAGCGCCCAGCTGTCGACGTGGATGCGGAAGCGCTCCAGGCTCGCCTCGATCTGCGCCAGCATCTCCTGCACGGGATCACCCGGCAACGTGGCGAGCTCGGCGATGTAGGCGCCGTGATACCCGTCCTCGGGCGGCGCCTCGCCGCGGCGGACGGCGTCTACGGAGGCTCGAAAGCGCTCCATCTGGCGACCTGCGTCGTTGTAGTAGTACTCGCGCTCGACCGTGTGCCCCGCGAACTCGAGCAGCCGCGCCACCGCGTCGCCGTAGGCGCCGTTGCGTGCGCCGCCGACGTGGATCGGGCCGGTCGGGTTCGCCGACACGAGCTCGACCTGAACGCGCTCCGAAGCCTCGGCCGAGCCGGACCCGTAGCGGTCGTCCGCAGCGAGCAGCTCGGCGAGCGCCGACCCGTACCACGCGCCGGTGACGCGGAGGTTGAGGAAGCCGGGGCCCGCGACCTCGACCGTCTCCACGAGGTCGCCGAGCTCGACGTGCTCCGCCAGCTGCTCCGCGACCTCCCGCGGCGAGCGCCTCAGACCGGCAGCGAGCCGCATGGCCACGGTCGTGGCGAAATCTCCGTGCGCGGGGTCGCTCGGACGCTCGAGAACGACCTCGAGCTCGCCGTCGGCGCCGAGGCCGCGGGCGGCGGCCTCGATCGGCTCTGCGAGCCGGCGCAGGGCGGCGGGGCTACGCACGAGCGGCCTGACCGGCGGTGGGCGACACGGACCTATCCTACGGTCGGCGCGCGTAGGCCTCGGCCATTGCGATGCGGTCGAGCGGCGACGGGTGCGTGCCGAGCAGCTGCTGGCTCCAGCCCGGCGGGTCCGGATCAGCGAGGCTCGCGACCGCAAGCCCCCGGACGAGGCCCGCGACCGCCTGCGGGTCGCGGGTCGCCGACCAGCGCCAGCCAGTCCGCCTCGGCCTCGTAACGGCGCGAGATCGCGTTCGCAGCCGGCAACACGGCGAGCGAGAGGACGAATGCGCACAGCAAGGCGAGCGGCACGAGGCCGGGATCGCCTGGACCGCCGCGGCGGTTGAGCGCGAACGCGACGAGAGCGACACCGGGAACGGCGAACAGCACGAACCACGCCGCGCCCTTCCACACATGGGCGCGCTCGACGTGGGCGAGCTCGTGCGCCACGACCGCAACGATCTGGTCCTGCGTGAACCGGCCGTCGAGCAGCGTGTCGTACAGCGCGATCCGGCGGGTGGGGCCGAGCCCGGTGACGAGCGCGTTGGCCGCCGTGGTTCGTCTGCTCGCGTCGGCGACGTCGACCTGGTCCACGTGGACCCGACCTGCTCGCCGAGCGCCTCGATTCGTGCCGCGAGCGCCCGGTCGGGGAGCGGCTCGAAGCGGTTGAACAGCGGCTGGATCACGACGGGCTGCAGGAGGACGTAGCCGACACCCAGCACGGCGAGCCCGGCGGCGCCGGCAATCCACCAGCGCCGGCCGAGGCGGGCGGCCAGCAGCAGCGCGCCGGCGACTGCGATCGACACGAGCACGGCGAGCACGGCCAGGGAAACCGCCTGGTCTCCGAGCCAGGCGCCGTAGCCCTGTTCCGAGAGCCCGTAGCGGCGCTGCCACCAGTGGCCGACGGCGGCGAGCGGAAGCGTGGCAAGCCAGACGGCGCCCACCGCGGTCAGCCCGAGCAGGAGCCCGACGCGCACCCGGCCATGGACGCGGCGTTCCAGCCACCGGGCCAGCGCGCGCCCCTTCCAGGCGAGCACGCCGAGCACGGCGAGCTCGACCAGGGTGGACGCGACCCAGAGCCAACGCGGAAGCCGCCGGTACGCCTCGATGCGATCGAGCTCGGCGTCCGTGAAGAAGGCGCCGGGGTCGACCGCCGGCCGGTCGAGCTTCGGCACCTCCGTGCGCAGCAGGAGGTAGGCGGCGATCGCAACGCCCGCCGCGGCTGCGACGCCCAGGACAACGAGAGCCGCGCGCGGTAACCTAGCCCGCCGCCGATGCGGGTCGCCGTCGTCACCGACATCCACGCCAACCTCCACGCCCTCGAAGCGGTCCTGGCCGCCGTCCAGGGCGCGCGTCCGGACGCCGTCTGGTGCCTTGGCGACGTGGTCGGCTATGGGCCTCAGCCTAGCTCGTGCTGCTCGCTCGCCGAGCAGCACGCCTCGATCGGGCTGGTCGGCAACCACGACCTCGGCGTGCTCGGCGAGGTCGATCTCGCCGACTTCGCGCCGGAGGCGGCCGAGGCTGCCCGCTGGACTGCCGGCATCCTCTCCGCGGCCGACCGCGCCTATCTGGGCGCTCTGGAGCCGAGCGCGATCACGGAACATGCGGCGCTCTACCACGGCAGTCCCCGCGAGCCGGTCTGGGAGTACGTCCTCGGCCCGGAGACCGCCCTCGCCGCGCTCGAGGACTCCCCGCGGCCGCTCGTGCTCGTCGGACACACCCATGTCGCCATGGCGGTCGGCCTGGGCGAGACGCTCGAGGGCGGCCTCGCCCCGGAGGGGACGGAGATCGATCTCGGCTCAGCCGACCGCTGGCTGCTGAATCCCGGCTCGGTCGGTCAGCCCCGCGACGGGGACCCCCGTGCGGCTTGGCTGCTCCTCGATCTCGATCGGGGCCGCGCGGAGTTCAAGCGCTGCGCCTATCCGATCGAGCGCACGCAGCAGGAGATCCTCGAGGCCGGGCTTCCGGAGGGGCTCGCCACGAGGCTGGCGGAGGGTGTGTAGGAGCCGCTCTAGGCCGAAGGCCGGGGTCACGTCGATTCGCAGCGGGCCGGATGAGATCCGGCCCCTACACGCCGGTGACCGGGCCCTGTCGGGCCCCTCTACGGCCGAGAACGGGCTAGCGCCCGTTTCGGCCTGGGGCGGCCGCTTCGCGGCCGGTTCGGCCTACTTCGTCGTGGGTAATGCCTTCCCTGGCGAGTGCCAGCTGCACTTCCTCACGCGCCTTGTAGATCCGCCATTTCACGGTGGCGAGGGTGATCTCGAGCGCGTCGGCGATCTCCGCATACGAGAGCCCCACGATGTCCCGCAGGAGCAGCGCCATCTTGAGATCGGGGTTGAGCGCGCCGACTGCGCGCCAGACGGCGTCGATCATCTCGACCCGCTCCGGCGGCGCGTCGACGACCTCCAGGGGCGCCACGTCGTCGAGCGCGTCCGGGTGCGGCCGCCGCTCCCGCGCCCGCAGCTCGTCGAGCACCCGGTTCTTCGCAACCTGGAAGAGCCAGGTCGTGAACCGACAGCGGAGCGAGAAGCCCGCGAGACCGTGGTAGATCCGCAGGAAGACGTCCTGGGTCAGATCCTCCGCCAGCGTGCGGTCTCCGACCATCCGGAGGATGTAGTTGTAGACCGGCGTCTCGTACGTGGTGACCAGGGCTGCGAACGCGCGCGCGATCACCCCTCTGCGCTTTGCGTAGTGTCGACAGCTCCGGCTGAGGAAGTGGCACCGCTGGGGAAAAGCTACCGCGAGGTGGGACGCACCGAGTCCGCGCGAGTATAGCCGCTGCGGTGCCCGGTGGAAATGTCCGTTCAGCCCGTCAGAACGGTGCCCGTCATCTCCGGCGCGGGCTCGATCCCCAGAAGCGCCAGGCACGTCGGCGCCACGTCTGCGAGCCCGCCGCCGGCCGCAGCGAGAGACCGGCTGACGTGGCGATCAACGGCACCGGGTTCGTCGTGTGAGCCGTGTGGGGGCTGACGCCGTCGGCCTCCAGCAACTGCTCGGCGTTGCCGTGGTCGGCGAACACGAGGCACACCCCTTCCCGCTCGCGGACCGCCGCGACGACGCGGCCGAGGCAGCCGTCGACGGCCTCCACAGCGGCGACCGTGGCCGGAACGACGCCCGAGTGGCCCACCATGTCCGGGTTGGCGAAGTTGACGACGGCGAGCGTGTAGCCGCCTGCTCCGACGGCCTCCACGAAGCGATCGGCGACGATCGGCGCCGACATCTCGGGCTTCAGGTCGTACGTGGCGACGTCCCGGGGCGACGGCACGAGAATGCGCGTCTCGCCCGGCCACTCCTGCTCGCGGCCGCCGTTGAGGAAATACGTGACGTGCGCGTACTTCTCGGTCTCGGCGATGTGGAGCTGGCGCAACCCGTGGCTCGCGATCACCTCGGCAAGGGTTCCCGTGACGACCTGCTCCTCGAACGCCACCGGGCAGGCGAAGTCGTCCCGGTAGCGGGTCATCGTCGTCAGGTCGTACCCGGACTCGAGCAGGCGCTGTGAGAGCTGGCGCGCGCGGTCCGGACGGAAGTTGAAGAAGATCGCCGCGTCGTCGTGGGACAGCCTCGGCATGCCCTCGACGACGAGGGGCTCGATGAACTCGTCGGTCACGCCGCGGCCGTAGCCGGCCTCGACGGCCGCGACGGGATCGGCGATCTGCGGGCCCTCGCCGTCCACGATCGCCCGTAGCGCCCGGTCGGTCCGGTCCCAGCGGCCGTCGCGGTCCATGGCGTAGTAGCGGCCGACCACGGTCGCGATGCGGACGCCTTCGTCCGACGAGCTCCCGGAGGTCGCCCGCGGCCGCCGTGGGCGAGACGTCACGGCCGTCCGTGAACGCATGCACGAGCGTTCGCTCGCCCAGCCCGCGCTGCCGGCCGAGCTCCACCAGCGCCAGCAGGTGGCCGAACTGCGAGTGCACCCCGCCCCTCGACACGAGCCCGAGCAGGTGCACTGCGCCGCCCCGCGCCGCGGCTCGATCGAACGCCGCCGTCAGCGCGGGGTTCTCGAAGAACGCCCCGCTCTCGACGGCGCGGTCGATGCGCATCAGGTCCTGGTCGACGACGCGCCCCGCTCCGATGGTCAGGTGACCGACCTCGGAGTTCCCCATCTGGCCGGCCGGCAGCCCCACGGCCTTGCCCGACGCGGCGAGCGTCGTGTCGGGAACCGGGCCCGGAGGTCGTCGAAGACGGGCGTGGCTGCGAGCTCGACGGCGTTGCCGGGGCCGGCCGGGGCGATCCCCCAACCGTCCAGGATGACGAGCGCGACGAGTGGGAACGCTCGGGGCATGGCGCCTAGGCGCGCGCGAGACGGGCTGCGGCGTTGCAGATCGCCGCGAAGGGCTCGACCTCGAGGGAAGCGCCTCCCACGAGCGCTCCGTCGACGCCCGGTTGCGCCAGCAGCTCGGCCGCGTTCTCGGGCTTGACGGAGCCCCCGTAGAGGATCGGGACGTCCAGCAGCGAGCGGATGAATGCGTGCGCTTCTCCCGCGAGCGCGGGCGTGGCGGTCCGCCCGGTTCCGATCGCCCAGACCGGCTCGTAGGCGATGGTCAGCCGCTCGTTCGCCCCGACGGCGTCGGACAGGGCACCGACCTGGCCGCGCAGCACGTCCTCGGTCCAGCCCTTCTCGCGCTCGTCCGCGGACTCGCCCACGCATGCGATCACTCGAGCCCGCCGTCGAGGGCGGTGGCGGCGCGCAGCGCCACCGTCTCGTTCGTGTCGCCGAAGTGCTGCCGCCGCTCGGAGTGCCCGACGATCGTGCCCGCGACGCCGAGCTCGCGGAGCATGCCGGGCGCGACCTCGCCCGTGAAGGCTCCGCTCTCGTGCCAGTGGGCGTTCTGCGCGAACACCGCGATAGGCGTCCCGGCGAGGGCGTCGACGGCCTCGCGCAGCGAGACGTACGGCGGGCACACGGCGACGCGGACACCTTCCGCCGCGCCGAGGCGCCCGGCCAGCTCTGCGCAGAAGCGGGCCGTCTCGGCCGGCCCCTTGAACATCTTCCAGTTGCCCGCGATGAACGCCACGGCCGGGCCGACCATACAGGCTTACTCGGCCGGGATCGCGAGCACGCCGGGAAGCTCTCGGCCCTCGATCAGCTCGAGAGAGGCGCCGCCGCCCGTCGACACCCAGCCGATCCGCTCCGTGAGGCCGAGCTCCGCGAGGGCCCGGACGGAGTCGCCGCCTCCCACCACGGTGAAGCCGGGACAGGCTGCGACCGCCTCGGCGACCGCC
Organism: uncultured Thermoleophilia bacterium; assembly: GCA_963780385.1. GTDB lineage: Bacteria > Actinomycetota > Thermoleophilia > Gaiellales > Gaiellaceae > CAWACA01. The sequence goes on from CAWACA010000002.1 coordinate 12,151, forward strand.
TTCGTCCCGTCCGCGAAGCGCCGCCACTCGAACACCCCCATCGGGCCGTTCCAGAAGGCGGTTCTCGCGCCCGCGATCCGCTCGCCGAACAGGGCCCGAGTCTGCGGGCCGATGTCGAGCCCGAGCCAGCCGTCCGGAATCGCCTCGATGCCGACGGCCCGGCTCTCGGCGTCGCGATCGAACGCCGCGGCGGCTACGACGTCGAGCGGCAGCAAGACCTCGCCCGCGTCCTGCAGCTCGGCACGCAACGCATCGCCGGCCCGCAGCTCTTCGGCCATCTTGCCGCCGACGAGCAGCGTGTCGGCCAGCTCGGCCAGGCGCCGCAGCACGCCGACCTTGTCCTCGACCTTGGCGCCGCCCACGATCGCGACGTAGGGCCGCTCCGGCGACTCGACGAGCGCGCGAGAGCTCCGCAAGCTCGCGCTCGAGGAGCAACCCGGCGTAGGCCGGGAGGAGATGGGCGACCGCCTCCGTGGAGGCGTGCGCCCGGTGGGCGGCGCCGAAGGCGTCGTTCACGTACAGGTCGGCGAGTGCCGCGAGCCAGCGCGCGTACGAAGGATCGTTCTGCGTCTCGCCCGGCTCGAACCGTGTGTTCTCGAGCAGCGTGATGCGCCCGCTCGGCTCGCCGAACGAGATCTCCTGCCCGAGCAGCTCCGAGAGGCGACCGGCGACCGGCTGCAACGAGTAGCTCGGGTCGGGCCCGTGCGGGCGTCCCAGATGCGAGCAGAGCGCGAGCTGCGACGCCTCCCGTTCGAGCAGAAGCTCGAGCGTCGGGCAGAGCGGCCCGGATGCGGCTGTCGTCCGCGATCCGGCCGTCCTCGAGCGGGACGTTGAAGTCGACGCGGACGAGGACGCGCTCGCCCGCGACGTCGGCAGCGCGAACGGATCGCGGCCGGTGCACGTCAGAGCAGTCGGCCGACCAGGTCGACCAGACGGTTCGAGTACCCCCACTCGTTCATCGTGGGGGAACCCATGGTTCCCCCACGAACCCCCTCCTTCGGGCTCACAAGAGCCTTCCGACCAGGTCGACCAGACGGTTCGAGTACCCCCACTCGTTGTCGTACCAGGCGAACACCTTCACCTCGTTGCCGTGCGCCATCGTGAGCTCGCTGTCGAAGATCGACGAGTATGCGCTGCCGATCACGTCGGAGGAGACGAGCGGCTCGTCCGTGTAGCGCAGGATGCCCTGGAGCCGGCCCGTGTCGGCAACCTCCGCAAAGCGCGCGTTGACCTCGTCTGCCGTGGCCGCGCGGGACAGGTGAGCGACGAAGTCGACGATCGAGCCGTCGGCGACCGGTGCGCGGACGGAGATGCCGTCGAGCTTCCCCTTGAGGTCGGGGATGACGAGGCCGATCGCGCGGGCGGCGCCGGTGGAAGTCGGGATCAGGTTGACGGCGGCGGCGCGGGCCCGGCGCAGGTCCTTGTGAGGCAGGTCGAGGATCTGCTGGTCGTTCGTATACGCGTGGATCGTGGTCATGAAGCCCGCCTCGATCCCGAACGTGTCGTGGAGCACCTTTGCCACGGGCGCGATGCAGTTCGTCGTGCAGGAGGCGTTGGAGACGATCTGGTGCTTCTCCCGGTCGTACGCCTCGTCGTTGACTCCCAGGACGAGAGTCACGTCCGGGTCGGTCGCGGGGGCAGAGATGACGACCTTCGCGGCACCGGCATCGAGATGCTTCTGGGCGTCCTCGCGCTTTGTGAAGAGACCGGTCGACTCGAGGACGACCTCCACGCCGAGATCGCTCCACGGGAGACTGCCGGGATCTCGCTCGTTCAGCACCCGGAACTCCTCCCCGCCCACCCGGATGACGCCGTCGGCGGCGGAGATCTCCTCGTCCATCGGGCCGAGCACGGAGTCGTAGCGCAGGAGGTGCGCCATCGTGGCGGTATCGCCGAGATCGTTCACGGCGACCAGATCGATGTCCGCTCCCTGCTTGCGCGCGGCACGGAAGAAGTTCCGGCCGATGCGCCCGAATCCGTTGATGCCTACCCGTACCGCCATGCACCGCCCCTGTCCTCTCGTCCACGCGAGGCAGTCGTAGGCCCGGGCCTGCGGCGCGCTGCGGTCCACGCTCCGCGGTTGCCCGGAAAGCCGCTCGAGCCTCTTCAGGCGGCGGTGGACCGCTGCCTTCGTCGCGGGAGGCCGCGACCGCGCAGCGAGCTCCCGCAGCGGCAACGTCGGATAGCGCAGCCGCAGCTCCGCCGCCTGGCGCAGATCGGGGGGAAGCCCGTCGAGCCCGCCGGAGGCGGCCAGCCGCCGGATGGCGCGAAGCTCGAGCTGCGCGCTGCGGCTGGCCCGGACCAGGTTCGCGTGATCCGCGTTTGCAAGACGGTTGGCCATCGCGCGGGTCGCCCCGAGCACCGCGCTCTCCTGCAGCACGACCGCGGCGTCGTGGGCGCCGACGAAGCCGAGCAGCTCCGCGATTGCCTCGCGGCCACGGGCGTAGGCGGCGGCGTGGTTGGCCCGCTCGACGACGCCGAGCCGCATCGACTCCTGCGCCGCGAGCTCCGCCAGGAACTCGGCGGCGTCACGGGTCGCGGTGCGCAGCTCGAGATGCGGCGTCCGCGGGCCGCTGACGGAGCCGGCCGCCAGGAGAGCGCCGCGCAGGTACGCCGCCCGGCAGCAGGAGCGCGCCACGAGGCGGCGGGGTGGGACGTCGAGGGGCGCAAGCCGCGCGTCCACCACACCGGCCTCGTTCAGCACCTGCACCGCCCTCGGGCTGTCGCCCAGGTGGAGCTCGAAGCGAGTCTCTTTCCCGAACGCGCGGCGCCGGTACGCCCGGATCTCCGGCGGCACGTCCAGCGGACGGAGCAGGGAGAACACGCGACGCGCCACCGCGGGGCTGGCCACGTCGAGGTGCAGCGTGATCGCCCCCGCGCCGCGCAGGTGGAGCGTCCCCGCCGTCCGCGCCAGCGCGGACAGCTCGGCCAGCCGGCAGCACGGCCTGCGCGGCTCGATCGCGGCGAGCTCGGAGCGCACGGCTTCCGAGAGGCTCACGCAGCCCTCCCTTCGAGGGCGAGCAGACGGCGCTTGTACTCGACTCCGAGCGACCCGTACGAGCCGATCCCGTCCGAGCCGACGACGCGGTGGCACGGAATGAAGATGGCGAGACGATTCCGCGCGCAGAACGTGCCGGCGGCGCGCTGCGCCCTTGGCCGTCCCGCGAGAGCGGCGAGCTCTCCGTAGGAGACCACCTCCCCGCGCGGAACGCGCCTCAGAGCTCGTGCGAGCTCCTGGTGGAACGGCGACAGCTCGTCCAGGTCGAGCTCCACGTCGTCGAACTCGACCGGCCTACCCGAGAAGAAGTCGATGAGCCGGCCGACGAGCGGGTGATCGCGTCCGGGCTCGGGTCGTAAGCCGGCGACCGGGAGCTCGTGCCAGACGACTAGCTCGCCCTGCAACCAGAGCTCGCCCACGCCCCAGCCCGGCGCTTCGTAGCGAAACGCCTTGACGCCAGCCATTCCACGCGAGAGTACCATCGCCCCATGAGCGCTCCCGGAATCTTCCGCCCGCCTCCGCCGGTCAACGAGCCGATCCGCTCCTACGCTCCGGGGACACCGGAGCGCGAGAGCCTCAGGCAGCGGCTCGAAGAGATGCGCTCCCAGCGTCTCGAGATCCCCTGCATCATCGGCGGGCAGGAGGTCCGGACCGGCAACCTGCGCGAGGCGGTCGTCCCGCACGACAAGGAGCACGTCCTCGCCGACGTCCACCAGGGCGGGCCGGCCGAGGTCGAGCAGGCCATCCGCGCCGCGGGCGAAGCGTGGCAGGACTGGAGCCGGATGCCGTGGGAGGACCGGGTCTCGATCCTCCTGCGAGCCGCGGAGCTGCTGTCGGGACCGTGGCGCGACACGCTCAACGCGGCGACCATGCTCGGCCAGTCGAAGACGGCCCACCAGGCGGAGATCGACGCCGCCTGCGAGACGATCGACTTCTGGCGCTTCAACGTCAGCTACCTCGCGCGCATCTACGAGGAGCAGCCGATCTCCTCGCCGGGCGTCTGGAACCGCATCGAGTACAGGCCGCTCGAGGGCTTCGTGCTCGCCGTCAGCCCCTTCAACTTCACGGCCATCGGCGCGAACCTCACGACCTCGCCGGCGCTGATGGGCTGCACGATCGTCTGGAAGCCGGCCTCGACCGCGATGGTGTCCGCCTACTGGACGATGAAGCTGCTCGAGGAGGCCGGCCTGCCGCCCGGGGTCATCAACCTCGTGTACGGGCCCGGAGCGACGATCGGCGACGCCGCGCTCGCGAGCCCCGACCTCGCCGGCGTCCATTTCACGGGCTCGACCGCGGTCTTCCAGGACATCTGGAGGACCGTCGGCGGCAACATCGAGCGCTATCGCAACTACCCGCGCATCGTCGGCGAGACGGGCGGCAAGGACTTCGTCGTCGCCCATCCGTCGGCCGACGTCGACGCGCTCGCGACCGCGGTGATGCGGGGCGCGTTCGAGTACCAGGGCCAGAAGTGCTCGGCGGCCTCGCGGCTCTACGCACCGGCGAACCTCTGGCCGCAGCTGCGCGAGCGGCTCGCCGAGGAGACCGCGACGATCAAGGTCGGCGACGTTGCCGACTTCACGAACTTCATGGGCGCGGTGATCGACTCGAACGCCTTCGCGACGCAGCGCGACGCGATCGAGGAGGCGAGATCCCACCCGGAGACCGACGTCGTCGTCGGCGGCGGCACCGACGACTCGGAGGGCTACTTCGTGGAGCCGACGGTGATCGAGACGCGCGACCCCTCCTTCCGCCTGCTCCGCGACGAGCTCTTCGGGCCGGTGTTGACCGCGTACGTCTACCCGGAGAACGAGTTCGACGAGACGCTCGAGCTCGTCGACCGCACGGCGCCGTACGCGCTCACGGGCTCGATCTTCTCCGAGGACCGCGCCGCCACGATTCGTGCGGCGGAGGCGCTGCGTTACACGGCCGGCAACTTCTACGTCAACGACAAGCCGACGGGAGCGGTCGTCGGCCAGCAGCCGTTCGGCGGCGCGCGGGCCTCGGGGACGAACGACAAGGCGGGCTCGATGTGGAACCTGATCCGGTGGGTCTCGCCGCGGACGATCAAGGAGACGTTCGTCCCCCCGAAGGACTACCGATATCCGTTCCTGGCCGAGGACTGAGACCGCGACGGCGCGCGCTTCGTGCGTGAGCCCTCCGCGGATAGCGAACCAGGCGGCTGAGCGGCCGGCTCGGCCGGCCGCGACCCGCCAAAGAGCGGCCGAAGGCCGCGGTCTCTCGCTCTTGAACGTCACTTGTGGGAGCGCTATGGTCGGCTCCTGCGGCTCGTAGCACCCGTCACGCGCGGGTCCCGTCGTGGTGGAAGCGCAGCCGAACATACCGCAGGACCAGGGGCTCCTCCTCGAGTCGCTGTTGCCGCGCTTCTCGCGGTCCATAGCCGACGTCGCTCGTCGGCTCGAAGGAGGGGACGTGACGGCGTGGGAGGTCGCGGGCGCGCTGTACACCTCGCATGACTACGGCAGCCCGCCTCCCCCACCTCCACCGGACGACGCCACGGTAACCCGACCACTCGTGGAGTGGCTGGCGCTCGTGGACGGGCTCTACGACCGGGCCGCCGTCGCGGCGTCTCCTGCCGAGGTCATCGACGGACGACTGACGATCCTCGGGCTCGCGCGGATCGACGAGGAGTTCGGGGCAGCCCTCCGCGCCGCCGGCGTCCGCCGGCGCCTGCTGCGCGACCTGCGCTTCCCCGTCGAGCGGGTGCTCCTCCCGTGGGCGCTCCCGGCAGCCGGAGTCGAGGCCCTCGACCTCTGGACGCTGCAGCACGGCGCGCCGCTCCTCTCGTGCGTCTTCAGCCCCGACGGCAGCCTGCTCGCCACAGCCGGTGCCGACGGGACTGCGCGGCTCTGGAACCTCGAGTCCGGAGACGAGCGCAGCCTGCTCCAGGGCCATGAGGGCGTCGTTCGCCGGTGCGAGTTCAGCCCGGACGGCACGCTGCTGGCCACCGTCGCGCAGGACGGGATCGCGCGCATCTGGCTCGCCGACTCGGGCAGGTTGCGGGCGAGCCTGACCGGCCACGAAGGCGAGATCCGCCAGTGCGCGTTCAGCCCGGACGGCGCACTCCTCGCGACCGCGGGAGAGGACGGCACCGCCCGGCTCTGGGACGTGAGCACGGGCGAGGCGGTCGAGACGCTCCGGGGGCACGAAGGCCCGCTCTGGCGTTGTGCCTTCAGCCCCGACGGCAGCCTGCTCGCCACGGCGAGCGAGGACGGCACGGCACGCCTCTGGGACGTTGCTTCCCGGTCCGAGCAGGCAACGCTGCGCGGTCACGAGGCACATGTCCTCTACTGCGCGTTCAGCGACAAGGGCAACCTGCTCGCCACTGCGGGCGGCGACGGTCTCGTCTTGCTCTGGAACCTGGCCGATTCGCCTGCGCCCACGTCACCGCAGGTGCTCCCCGCCCACGGCGGCGCCGTCTGGCATTGCGCCTTCAGCCCCGACGGGAGGCTGCTCGCCACGGCCGGGGCCGACGGCACCGCCCGGCTATGGGATGTCGACACGGGCACCAGCCGGGCGACCGTTCGCGGCGATGAGGACTTCATCCAGCGCTGCTCGTTCGCCCCGGGCGGCAGGCTGCTGGCGACCGCCGGCGGTGACGGGACGGCCCGTCTCTGGGACGTCGCCTCCGGCGCGCCGCGGGCCGTCCTGCGCGGTCATACGGGCGCGGTACGGCGATGCGAGTTCAGCCGGGACGGCCGCCGGATCGCCACGGCGAGCGAGGACGGGACTGCCCGAGTCTGGGAGCCGGTCGGCCCGCCGGGGTCGCTGCCGGGCGTTGCGCCGGATTCGCTGGAGGGCGACGACAGGCTCGGCATCGGCCGGGACGCAGCCGCGCTCGCGAACGTCATCGCCGCCGACAAGACGCAGCCGCCGCTCTGTATCGGACTGTTCGGCGACTGGGGCTCGGGCAAGAGCTTCCTGATCCGGCAGGTGCAGACGCTGGTCCGCGACCACGCACGACGGGCGCGGCTGACGAGCCGCTCCGCCTACTGCAAGCACATCCGCAACATCGAGTTCAACGCGTGGCACTACGCCGACGCGAACCTCTGGGCCAGCCTCGTCACCCGCCTCTTCGACGAGCTCGCGAAGCCCGAGCCTCAGAGCGGGCTCTCCGAGGAGACGGCCCGCGCGCAGGCGGCGCGGCTCAACGAGCAGCTCGCCGCCAGCTCTGCCCTCGTCCACCGGCTGGAGCAGGCTCAGGCGCACGTTCAGCGCGTCGAGGCGCTGAAGGGGCTGCTGCGCTGGACATCCAACCTGGCCGGCGAGCCTGAGGGCTTACGCGATCTTGGACAGGTCCGCCAGGATGCGAGCAGCGCCGCCGGGCTTTTCCGGCTCGTGCTGCCGAATACGCGTTCCCGGGTCATCGTGGCAGTCGTGGCGCTTGCGGCCACGGCGGCGGTCGCCGTTCCGCTCGCTCTGGTCGGAGTGAGTGGGGTACAGGCCTTCCTGGCCTCGGCCGGCGCCTTTGTCGCGGCGGCCGCCGGCTTGATCGGCACCGCGATGGCACGCGTGCGCAGATTCCTCGGCCAGGTCGGCGAGGTTGCGAAGGTCGCCGAGGTCCGGCGGGCCGGCATCGACGAGGAGCTCACGGCCGCCCGCTCTCGCGAGCAGGAGCTCCGCCAGGAGCTGTCGGACCTCGCGGCCGGAAAGCGCCTCGCCCGGTTCGTGTCCGAGCGAAGCGAAGCCGCCGACTACCGATCACAGCTTGGGATCGTGTCCCGCATCCACGACGACTTCTCGCGGATGAGCGACATCCTCGCGGCCCAGCGGAAGCGCGTGGCCGAGGCCCCTCCCGGCGGGAACGGGGAGGCCGCCGGCGCTGCGCCCGCCGCGGAGGAGGCCGATCTCCCGGTGGTCGACCGGATCGTCCTCTACATCGACGACCTCGATCGCTGCCCGCCGCGCCGGGTCGTCGAGGTGCTCGAGGCGGTCCACCTGATCCTGGCCCTGCCGCTCTTCGTCGTCGTCGTCGCCGTCGACCCGCGCTGGCTGCTGCAGTCGCTCCGGCTCCATTACGCCGAGCTGCTGTCGGAGGTCCGCGCCGATGCCCGCGAGCGCCTCGCGGCGGCCAGGGTCGCGAGCCGGAACGGCCCCGCCGATGCCCCGGCGGCACCGGGTGCCGGGCCGGACGGCGTCGACACCGCAGAGATCTGGGAGTCGACGCCGCTGCATTACCTCGAGAAGATCTTCCAGATCCCGTTCGCGCTCCGCCCGGTCAGCGAGGCCGGCGTGGCGAGCCTCGTGAGCGAGCTGCTTCCCATCGAGACGGCCGCTGCGACGTCGGCCACGAGCGCTCCGACGGACGACACCGAGAGCCCCGAGCAGGCGGCCGTCCCGACGGGCGAGGCAGGACCGGAGCTCGGTGCGCCGGCAGAGGTCTCCGGGGCGGTGCGGCCGACCCTTCGCCCGAGTCTCAGCCCGCGGTCGCTCGCCCTCACCTACGACGAGCGTGACTTCGCCGCACGTGCGGCAGGGGTACTCGACACGCCGCGCGCCGTGAAGAAGTTCACGAACCTCTACCGGCTCGTCCGCGCCGGTCTCGACGCGGATTCAGGCGAGCTCGACGCATTCCTCGACGCCGAGGGCGGCGACATCCCGGAGTACCAGGCGGTCCTGATCCTGCTGGCCGTCATCATCGCCTTCCCGGACGAGGCGTCCGAGTTCCTCCGGAGCCTCGAAGGCCATCTCCCCGCACTGACTCGCGACGACCGGAGCTGGCCCGAGCTCGTCCAGAGCCTGAGCGCGAAGGGCGAAGGCTGGGAGCGGCTGGCCGCCTACCTCACGGAGATGACGGGGATCGCCAGGAGCGGGACGGCCTCGACCAGGGAGCCGTTCCGGCGCTGGGCGGTCGAGGTGTCCCGCTACTCCTTCACGACGGGCCAGGAGATCTTCGCCCAGTTCCACGCGGCGGCGAGCCTCACCGAGGCGCAGCCCGCTGCAGAAGCTCCTCGATGAACGGAGCCTTCGCCTCCGTGTAGCGCCCCCGCTCGTTCCTGTAGCGGGACACGAGCTCGCGCTTCAGGGACGCGTAGCGGGCGGCCTCCTCCGGATGGTCGCGCAGCCGGTCGCGAAACGCGAGATGCGACACCCAGAGATCGCTCCCGAGCTCCACCGCGTGGACGTGATGGGAGCGCGGCTCACCCTTGCGGAAGAACTGGCGTCCGGGAATCCCGAACTCTCCCCGGTACTCGTAGCCGAGACTCTCCAGCGCCCGCACGCCGGCTTCGTCAAGCGGATAGGAGCGAAGCCCGAGCAGGACGTCGATCACGGGCTTCGCCGCGAGACCTGGCACGGCTGTCGAACCGATGTGTTCGATCACGGGCGCACGGCTACCGAGTGCCTCGGCGATCCGAGCTCGCTCCTCCTCGAAACGCAAAGGCCACGCCGGGTCGTACGTGACGATCTCGACAGGCCCGGTAGGGGTGTGGCCGGTGACATACCTGACCGAATCGTTTCCGTAGTACATGCCGCGGCCGTCGTATCTCATGCCGATCTTTTCCATCACACGCCGCGAGGCAGCGTTGTCTGGATACGCAACAGCCACGATCTCGTCGAGCCCGACGACGTCGAAGCCGTAGGCAAGGGAGGCCTCGGCCGCCTCGGTCGCGTAGCCGCGACCCCAGCGCTTCGGGCACGAAGCGGTATCCCACCTCGACCTCCGGTCCGTCCTCGAGATGCATGAGGCCGCAGTCGCCGATCGGCTCGCCGGTGGCACGCTCGAGGACCGGCCAGAGGCTGAATCCATGGGCCTGCTCGGTGCGCGATGTGCTTCTCCAGGCCGGCTCGCACCTCCTCGAGGCCCCGTGGCCGGCCTCGCCGACGTAGCCGCATCACGGCGGGATCGGAGAGCAGCCGGTGCATGAACGACAGGTCGTCCGCCGTCTTCGTCCCGTAGGAGCAGACCGCTCGGTCTCGAGCGGGAGCCCGCCCGTCACGCGCCGCCTGCCTTGTGCAGGGCGGCGTAGATCTGGCGGCCGACCCGCGGCGGGAGGCCGGGCACGCCCTCGAGCTCGTCCCGGGTCGCCTCGAGCAGCCGCTCGACCGAGCCGAAGTGCGACAGCAATGCCCGCCGCCTCGCCGGGCCGACGCCGGGCAGCGCGTCGAGGATCGACTCCCTGGCCTTCGCCTCCCTACGCGACCGGTGAAAGCCCAGGGCGAAACGATGCGCTTCGTCGCGAATGCGCTGCAGGAGCTGCAGGCCCGCCGAGCCGCGGTCGAGCAGCACCGGCTGCGAGCGCCCGGGCACGAAGACCTCCTCCTCGCGCTTCGCCAGCGAGATCACCGCCACCCGGGCGAGGTCGAGCTCGTGCATCGCCGCCAGCGCCGCCGCGAGCTGCCCCTTGCCGCCGTCCACGACGACGAGATTCGGGCAGGTCGCGAACCCCTCGTCGTACTCGTCCGAGGCCACAGAGACCATCCGCGCGAACCGCCGCGACACGACCTCGCGGATCATGCCGACGTCGTCCTGGCCGCCCTCGCGCCGGACGCCGAACTTGCGGTAGTGGGCCTTCTTCGGCGCCGCGTCCTCGAAGACGACCATCGACCCGACGGGCGACTCGTCCTGGATGTTCGAGATGTCGAAGCACTCGATCCGGATCGGAAGGCTCTCCAGGTTGAGCGCCTCCCTGAGCTCCTCGAGGGCCTCGATACGGCGTAGTCGCCGACGGGAGGCCGCGAGCTCTTCGTGCTCGACCGCGAGCTCGGCGTTGCGCTGTGCGAGCTCCTGGAGGCGCCGCTTCTCGCCGCGCTGGGCGGCGCGCAGCTCGACGCGCGAGCCGCGGCGCGCCGTGAGCAGCTCCTCGAGCGCGGAGAGGTCTCCGGCCTCGGGCGGCACGACGATCAGCGGCGGGATGCTGGCCGCGGCCCCGTAGTACTCCATGCAGAACGCCTCGACGAGGGCCTGCAGATCCTCGCCGGCGGCGTTCTCGAGCGTCAGGCCGTGGCGGTCGACCATGCGCCCGTCGCGCAACGGGAACACCTGGACGGCCGCCACGTCGCCGCTGACGGCGAGGCCGATCACGTCGACCGTCCCGATGTCCCGACGGTCCGCGGCCTGGCGCTCGGCGAGATGGCGGACTGCGTTGAGCCGGTTCCGCTGCCGGGCCGCCTCTTCGAACTCCTGCTGCGCGGCGGCCTGGCGCATGCGGCGTTCCAGCTCCTGCTGGATGGGACGCGTCTCCCCGGACAGGAACTCGACGACGCCGTCGATGATCTCGCCGTACTCGGCCGGCGAGACCGCGCCGATGCAGGGCGCGAGGCAGCGGTCGATGTGGTAGTCGAGGCACGGGATGCCCGCATGCCGCCCCGGTTTCGGCCCCTCGCAGGGCCGGAAGCGGAACGCGCGGTTGAGAACGTCGAGCGTCTCGCGCACCTTCTTGGCCGACGAGTAGGGGCCGAAGTACACGACGCCCCGGCGGTGGCGCTCGCGGGTGAACATCACACGCGGGTACTCGTCACCGACGGTCACTGCGATGTACGGGTAGGACTTGTCGTCGCGCAGCCGCACGTTGAACGGCGGCCGGTGGCGCTTGATCAGGCTCTGCTCGAGATGGAGAGCCTCGCCCTCGGACTGGGTGACGACGACCTCGATGCGCCCGATGCGGGCGAGCATGCGGTCGAGGCCCTGCCTGGCGTCGCCGCCCCGGAAGTAGGAGCGCACCCTGGCCCGCAACGACTTCGCCTTCCCGACGTACAGGACGGCGTCGTCCGCGTCGCGGAACAGGTACACGCCGGGCTGCGACGGCAGCGCAGCCAGCTGCGCTTCGAGGCGTTCTTCTCGGGTCCCGGAGGCGGCCGTGGACATGCCCGCAGCCTAGCCCGCCGGGGTGGCGTCCCCGGCGCGCCCGCCTGCCCGCCGACCGACGCCCCGGGGACTCTTCGAGCCTACGCCGGGGGCCGCGTCGGATGGGGACCCGGCTGTGTCGGCTCTGTCACCCAAGAGCTACGATTGGCCGCAGTGGCCGGCTCCGCCGAAGAATCGACGCAGTACGCGTCCTACCGGTTCGGCAAGGTCGACCCGGCGTGGCGCAGGCTGCCCGTGGAGGAGCGGGCCGCGATGAAGGAGGCGTATGCCGAGGTCGATCGAGGAGTGGCAGGGCCGCATGCAGGTTCTCAGCTACAGCCTCGTCGGAGTCCGGCCCGACGCGGACTTCTTCTTCTGGCTGCTCACGGAGCGCTACGAGGACCTGCGGGACCTCACCGCCGACCTCAACTCGACGCCGCTGGCAGGCTGGCTCGAGACGCCCTACTCGTACCTCGCGGCAACCTTGTCGTCGAAGTACTTCGAGCGGGATCCCAAAGCGGCCTCCTCGTCGCATCGTGCCGCGCAAGGCGCCGTACCTCGTCGTCTACCCGTTCGTGAAGGTGCGGCCGTGGTACGCCCTCTCGCTGGAGGACCGCCGGCGCGCCATGCAGGAGCACGCCGAGATCGGCAGCCGCTTCGTCACGATCACGAACCACACGACGTACTCGTTCGGGATCGACGACCAGGAGTTCATGACGGCCTTCGAGTGTGAGGAGCCGGTCGACTTCCTCCACCTGATGATGACGCTGCGCGAGACCGAGGCGAGCACCTATACGGAGCGGGACACGCCCATCTTCGTGGGCATGCTCGAGGACGTCCGGTCGCTGCTCGACTCGCTCGACGGCACCCGGGCGCAGGTCGAAGCCGGTTAGGCGTCCACCGCGGGGACGAGCTCGCGCAGATCCACCTCGGGGTCGCGGAGCTTCGCAGGCTCCACGGGAACACGCGCGCGGATCACCGCCTGCGCACGCCGCAGGTCGCGGCCGGAGTTGACGGCGACGGCGGCATCGACGAGCCCGTCGGTGAGATAGAACGCGACGAAGCTGCGCTCCTCCAGGCTCCCGCGGACGACGAGCTCGTCCCATTCCCGGTGGTGGCCGGCGTACTGGATGTTCGCGTCGTACTGGTCGGACCAGAACCAGTGCACCTCGGCGTACGGCTCGCCCGCACCGAGCATCGAGCGCGCCGCAGCCGCTCCGTGCTCGATGGCGTTGCGCCAGTGCTCGACCCGGATCCGCCGTCCGAAGAGCGGGTGCAGGTGGTTGGCGACGTCGCCGGCCGCGAAGATCCCCTCCACGTTCGTGCGGCAGAGCTCGTCCACGAGGATGCCGTTGTCGACCTCCACCCCGGTCCCGGCGACCACGTCGACGGCCGGCTCGATGCCGACCCCGACCACGGCGAGATCGCACTCGATCCGGCGGCCGCTCGAGGTCACAACCCGCCTGACGCGCGTGTCGCCGTCGAACGACTCGACGCCCTCGCCGTAGAACGCCTCGACGCCGTGCTCGGAATGAAGGTCCGCGACGACCTGGCCGACCTCCGGGCCGAGCGCCCGTTCGAGCGGCACGCGAAACGGCTCGACGGCCTTCACCTCGAGCCCCAGCTCCCGGAGGGTTGAGGCAACCTCGGAGCCGATGAAGCCCATGCCGACGACGACCGCGCGGCCGCCGTTGCGGGCGGCCGCCTGGATCCGCTCGGAGTCGCCGACGGTGCGCAGGTCGAGCACGCCGTCACGCTCGACCCCGGGGACGGGCAGGCGCCGGTTGCGCCCGCCGGTGGCCAGGAGCAGGCTGTCGTAGCCGAGCCGCCGGCCGTCCGCGAGCTCGACCTCACGCCCCGCCGGGTCGATTCGCGTCGCTGCGGTGCCGAGCAGCAGCTCGACGCCGTGCTCCTCCCAGAACGCCTCGGGGCGGACGAGCAGCTTCTCGCGCGGCGTCTCCCCGCGCAGGTAGCCCTTCGAGAGCGGCGGGCGCTCGTAGGGCAGCTCGTCCTCGGCGCCGACGAGCACGAGCCGCCCGTCGAACCCCTCCTCGCGCAGCGTGGCGGCCGCGGTGCCGCCCGTGAGGCTCGCGCCGACGATGACGAAGGTCGGTGCCAAGCGGCCTCAGTAGCCGTAGGTGTGCTCGTCGCGCCAGATCCGCCACATGGCGAAGACACAGGCTGCGAGCACCGCGAAGAAGATCAGCGCTTCGAGACCGCCCGACGGGTAGTCGAGGACGAACGCGATGCCGATGTTGACGAGCGCCAGCAGCACGGCGCCGTAGAAGACCACCCGCGACCGCAGTCCCCACGCTGCGATCTCCTCGCGGCGCTGCCGCCAGAGCATGTAGAGGAAGTACGCGATCGCGATGAAGAACAGGATCCGTACGACGAAGAAGACCGCCGCGAGGGTGTCCTCGAGCTGGAGCGCCGTGATCACGCCGGCGATCGCGAAGATGATCACGAAGCCCCGGAGCGTGGGATGGGCTCGCATCACGATCCAGTCAGATAGGCGCGCACGCCGAGCGCGGCCGCGAGGAGCGCCGCGCCGCAGAACCAGATCAGGCGTGCGCGCGCCTCCTGCGGGGCGTAGAGCCAGGGCGCAAGCACGACGCCCAGTGCGAGCGCCCCGTAGAGGTAGTGGAGCTTGTCGGAAGAACGCCGATCGTCGGAGAGCAGCAACAGGCCGAGCGCGCCCTGGGCGACGAGAAGCGTCTGCCCGAGCACGAGCAGATGCGTGAACACACGACGGGGCTCGGTGCGCCGCCGCGCGTAGACGAGCCCGATCGCCGCTGCGATTCCGTTGACGGCGATGAGCAGGACACCGTTGATCGAGTGGAGCCCTTGCATCGGCGTGAGCCTAGCAACGCGTCTGCGGTGCTCCACGCTCGCGCGGATATCGTCCGGGGACTGCAGCGAGGGAGGCGAAGAGATGGTCGAAGAGGGAACAGCAGCGCCGGACTTCGAGCTCGAGAGCGACGAGGGATCCACCGTCAAGCTCTCCGACTTCCGGGGCAGGCCGGTCGTCCTCTACTTCTATCCAAAGGACGACTCGCGTACCACTATTTAAAGTAAACGGAGGCGAGACGGGGCGCAACCTGGCTTGCAGAACGGGATCCCGGGCCTCAGACGCCGCCGAGCGGCCCGTCCGGCGGGCGCGAGCGCCGGCCGTTTGCGCATGGGGTGCGCATGAGACGGCCGCGTTTCTCTTCTCGCCAGGAGGGTAGGTAGGGCTTGCCCGGCGCGAATAACGAGGAAGGGAGAGTTCCTATGTTTCGACGTCTCGCCTTGGGCCTTCTGGCGGCAGGGCTACTCTCGATTGCGGCCCCAGCCTTCGCTCAGCCGCCCACAACCGATAACCACCCACGAGAAAGGGACTCGTCGAGACCTTCGTCGACGTGATCCCGAGCTGCGACGAGGATGGGGCTTTGTACACGATCACGACGACCAGCAACCTCGTCGACGCACGAGACCATCTTCGACGACGGCCGAGTTCACGCGACGTTCACCCAGACGGGCACGTTCGTGGCGGTGCCGCTGGAGGATCCGAGCCTGCCGAGCTTCACGGGTCACTTCACCCAATGGGGAAACTTCAACCAGAACGGGAACACGGCGAACGGCACCTTCACCTTTAGTCTCCGCGGAACGGGCTCGGACGGCTCGACCGTAAGAATCAATGTGGTCGAGCACTTCAACGAACGGCCTGACGGCAGCGGTAAACGAGTTCTTCCACTGCCACTAGGCGCCAGTCAACAGCGGCTCCGTCAGTCATGGCGTCGGGCCTGACGGAGTCGTTGTCGTCCTTCGGCTACTCCCCGAGCTGACGCTCCCGCTCCTCCTGAGCTGACTGCTGGAGCTCGACGAGGTCGAGCGGCGTTGTTGACTTCCTGCGGGTGAGCCCGCGCGCGGCCAGATCCTCGTCAAGTGATCCGGGCTACGTTGCCGTCGCACGGCACGGAGCAGCTCCGCTATCGCGTGCCTCCGTGTCGGCGATTGCGCCTCGACGAGGAACGCTGTCCCGTTCTCCATGCGGGCCAGGAGCAGCTCGGGCGCCACGGGCCGCCTTTAGCCGCTGGCGGGCGACGATCGCCTCGACGCGCGGCCCGACACGCTGCCAGACTCGTCGTCGACGTGGCCGACGTGGTCGACGTGCTCGCCGACGAGCTCGAGGAGTTGGTCGTCGTCCAGCTTGTCGGCGTCGTCGAGCCAGTCGGGGAAATCGGCCATTCACGGAAACGTAGCGCCATAGGCGCTTGCACTAGGGGTGAACCACGCGCCGCGTACGGTCATTTCGCGGCAGCCGCCGTCCGATGCCGGGGCGATAAAATGGTTACGCACTCACCGTAGGGCAAAGTCGGGCCGTTCGCGGACACCACTTTGCCACGGAGGAGCCGCCGCACTCCCGGCGGCCGAGCCGGTCCACTTGTTTGCGACAAGCCGGGCCACTCGGTCAAACGCGGAGCCGCGTGAAGAACGGCACCGAGTTGGATCTAGACCAGCTGGAGCCGACGGATCCGCGTCTTCGAGGGGGTCTGAATCCGTGGCGAGTCAGAGACAACGTGAGCGTCATCCGGCTGGCCGGTGCGCGTCGGCGTTCCCGGGTTTTCGCTGTTCCCCTCTCGCGCTTACCCACAGTTTTTCGTTGACGGCGACACGCGGGAATCCGCGTGGCCGACCGTCTTTGACCAGCTCATCGCCGCCGCAATCGGCGAGGGCGAGCAAGCTAGCCATGGGGCGTTATCGACCGACGGTGCGTGCAAGCAACCCAACCTGCCCAAAACCCCCCACTAGCTCGGTGACGTCTCGAACTTCTACTCGACCACCTCAAGCGCCGCCGCCGTGTCCGCTCGTCCTGCCCGACCTCGGCGAGGAACCGCTCCGCGCCTTCGCGATTTGGGGAACCACTCCAGGCTTCGCCGTGGCGGTGGTCGATGATCACGAACAGCCTCACGCTTTTCGGGAGAGTTCTACCGCTCGGCTTGAGCGGTCTCGACTCTGACGATCCGGTCGGCCGGAATGGCAACGAACACGCCCGGTTCAGAGCCTTGCGGCCGGTACATAACAAAGCCGCCCTGGAACCAGATGTCGGAAGCCTCCGCCCGGTGTGGGTCTCCTCGCTCGAGAATGGTGAGCGTGATCCGGCCGCTGAAAAGCTCGTTTGCGTCACACGCGGAACACTAGGACACTCTGCCGCGACCAGAGTCGTTATTCCTCAACGACCACGGTGTGCTCTGCGGCCTGCGCGACCGCGTCGGCAGCCGACTCGGCCTCCTCGCGGCTCTCGTGGTCTTCGATCACGCCTTCGCCGTAGTCACTCATCCTGTTCCTTGTAGACCCGGATAGGTAGCCCGCTCTCAGGCATGGAGCCCCCTCTCTGGGAGTGAAGCGTAGGGCTCTTTCGGATGTTCCGCGAATAGGCCACAGGGGTAACATGGGCACGTGCCGTTGGCCGTGTCCACCGTCGCCATCGTCGCCATCGTTGCTATCATCGTGGCCTTGATCGCGCTGATGTACGTCCTCCCTCGTGGAGGCCGAAAACGCCGCTAGGAACCCCCAGGCACCGGTAGCCCGGGGCGAACCGGGGCTACCGAGTGACCTACGCCGCTTTGCACGCAGAGGCGATCCGCCGCACGGGACGAGCCGATAGGCGTCCTGCCGCTCAGCGGTATCGGTTTCATCATCCTCGCACTCGTCGTCCTCGGGGGAGGTGGCCGCAAGCCGCGGCGAGCTGACCGAACCTAGGCACGAAATCGAGATTCGAAAGGGCTATCCAAGGAATGGATCACCACGGCAACGCTGAGCGAGTGCAAGCAGCGCCGAACATGGGCGACGTCATCGAGCGCGTGGCGGTCGTCGCGAAGCTCCTGCCAGGCACCCGCGAGCGAGCGACTCAGATCCTCGCCGAGGGCGTGCCCTACGAGCTCGACGGGACAGGCTTTCGGCGCCACAGCGTGTTCCTCGGCGCGGAGACAGTGGTCTTCGTCTTCGAGGGCTCGGGCATCGAAGGGCTGGTCCACGATCTCGTCAACGACCCGGTCCGCTCGGCCGCGCTCAGCGTCTGGGGGCCGCTGCTCGAGGGCACGCCGGCGCTCGCGCGGGAGGAGTTCTACTGGGAAGCCGGCCAGGCAGAGTGAGGCGGCCAGCGCGTTGGCAGTATCGGTCAGCCTCGACGTGGCATCCACTGTGTTACGTTTGGGCGCCCCCGGGCTGACGCGCGCTGCCGAGAGCTGGTGGGGCCGAGCCAGTTCTTCCGGATCCCAGTCGCCGCGCAGCCGGTTGATGGGAAGACAGGCGGGGCAACCGCTAGCTCGTTAGGGTGCCTCACGGAGGGACACCGGAAAGGAGCCCGAGGTGGCCGGGAAGAAGCGTCCGAAGTCGCTGGCGCAGACCGAGAAAAAGACGCCGATCAAGCTCAAGCGACCGAAGAAGACCTCGCGCGGCAAGTAACAACGGCGGCCAGCGGGCCGCTCATCGTTATTGGTTGGTCCCAGCGGGTCAAAGCAGTCGAGTCGAACCAGACGAAGGACACGAACCTGATCGCGATCGCCGAAACGACCCCGGCCCGGCAGACGCAGCTGATCAAGCAGCCTCTCGGGGGCATGGCCTAGCAGTGTGGACGATCGTTGCCGGGCCACGCGAGTACAGCCCGGACACAAGCGACCGCACGCTCGGGTGGGCCTACGAGATCGAGTCCTCAAGCGCGCGAAGAACGATACGCGCCGAGCTCGCCGAGGCGGCTGCTGAGAGCACGTCGCTGCCCGAACAGTCCGCGACGGCGATCCGAACCAGAGGTCAGTCGGCGATCGAACCCTTCCTCATCCGCGACGATCCGCCGGAGCGTGTCGTCATCAGCGTGAGGGGCGTCTACCCGGACTGACTCCCTTCCCGGGCCTTTCCATGCGGGCGGGCGTGCCGTGGATCACGACGCACCGCCTGCGCCACTCGTGCGCCTCGGCGATCTTCCGGCGCCCCTACAAAGCGAAGCACGTGCAAGTGTGGCTCGGCCACTACGCAGCGAGCTTCACGTCGGACGTGACCCGTCGGCATCATTCCCCCGCTTGCTCGGGTGGGAAGCCACTCCGCCGTTCTCCAGTCCTCGTCGCCGGCCTTGTCGGGAGCCATCCCGGCCGAGGAGCCATCCCGGCCGATTGGCCAGATCGTCCGGACGGTTGTGGTCATGAGTCCCCGCCGTCCGACGGTTTGCTCACTCTGGCGTCCATGGCTGAGGCCACTGGGTCGGCCGACGCTTCGCCTGACCCCGATCGATTGCACGCCGCGCTCCGCGAGGCCCGGGACGACGCCGCGCCCTTCGCACTTGTCGCCACCGGGCTTCTCGTCGCGCTGGCACTCGTGAGCAGGCATGCGCACTGGGAACTGCTCGGATACCGGCTGTGGTGGGTGTGGCTTCTCGTCGCGGCTCCGTACGCCTGCCTCTCCGCAACGCTGTTGTTCGGCTTGGGCCGCCTCGCCCACCATGACCGCAGACGGGAGATCGCTATCGCGCTTCTTACGGTCGTCTGGTTGAACGTTTGGGTGTTGTGGTTCTTGTCGTGTCCTTGGTGGCTGAATCAGGTGTCCACGCCACTGGACGGCAGCTGCTGTTCAGCGGCGGCGTAGCGTTGTTAACCAACGCGATTGCGTTCGGTCTTGCCTTCTGGGAACTAGATTGCAGCGGCCCGGTTGCTCGTGCGCTCGCGACGTCGCGGCGTAAGCCCGACTTCCAGTTCCCGCAAGACGAGAACGCCGAGTTGGCTACCGAAGGCTGGACGCCGCGCCTGTGGGATTACTTGTACGTGGCGCTGACGAACGGAATGGCGTTCAGTCCGACTGACGCGATGCCGCTGACGCGCTCGGCCAAGGCGCTTATGGCGGCGCAGTCTACCCTGTCCGCGATCACCGTTCTTCTGGTCGCAGCACGCGCGGTGAACATTCTCGTGTAGCGCGTCATCGCGCCGGGGCCGGGCGGCCGGGGACCCCTTGAGGAGACGAGCGAGCGAGGTGAGGCCTTTCGCCCCTCACCGCTCTGCTCCAGAGGAGCCGAGGGGCGGCCGAGGCTAGCCGGCCTCGCCGCAGGCCCACCCACAGGGGCGCGCTCGCGAGCTTGAACCACGACGGCGAGACCGGCACCACGAGGCTGCAAAGTAGCGGTCCTGACCAGGCTCGCTGACCTCAGCCGACAGATCTCAACAGCACTTCTGCCCCCGGCAGGTGCTCGCGCCGGTCGAGCAACTGCGCGAGCGGGCAGGCCGCCTGCTCGCCTCGAGAGCCGCCGAGCATCGTGACGAGCGCGAGCACTGCTTGTGCTTCCGCCGGGTCGACGCCTGCTCTGTTTATAGGGGTCGTAGACGTCGTCTCGCACGACGAGCCCGACACGTGGCTCGAGCGCGCCTCCGACCTCCTCGCCGAACCCGACCTCGGCCCGACGCCGTTCCTCGTCGACCAGCTGATCGCCGACCAGGCGCTCGGCGCCATCTACGGGCCGGCGAAGGCCGGGCAAGACCTGGCTGGTGCTCCAGCTCGCCTGCGCCATCGTGAGCGGTCGGCCCGCGCTCGGCGCCTTCGCTGTGCCGAGCCCGGCCCCGTCATCGTCGTGCTCGAGGAATCCGGCCGAGCCGCCCTGTGGCGACGACTCGACATGCTCCTCCGCGGCAACGCCCAGCATCGAGACGAAGTAGCGAGACCTCCACGTCGCCGCCAACCGTCGCGTCCGCCTCAACGACGAGAAATGGCAGGAGGCGCTACTCACCGCCGGCCAGCAGCTGCGGCCGCGCGCGATCTTCCTCGACCCGGTCGTCCGCCTCAAAGGCGCCGACGTCGACGAGAACACCCAGAAGGAGCTCGGCGACGTCCTCGACTTCATGGGCGTGCTGCGGGCCGAGAGCGGCGCCGCCGTCCCGTTCGTCCACCACGTCGGCCACGAAGGCACCCGCATGCGCGGCAGCAGCGACCTCGCCGGCTGGTGGGAGTCCGCCATCACCGTCAAGAAGGGCGACGACGGGCAGCGCGACCATCCAGGCCGAGCACCGCGAGGCCGAGGCCAGCCCCACCACGATCTACCGCGCCGACTTCGACCCCACGACCGCAGCGTCCGCCTCAACGTCGTTGGCGGCAGCCTCCGCGAACGCGTCGCCGCCTACCTCGCCGACCACCCCGACGCCACCGCGAACGAAGTCGTCGACGCGATGGGTGCCAACCGTGCCGAAGTGCTCAAGACCGTGGCCGAAATGGAGGGCCGATGACGACTCCTGACAAGTGGTTCCAGAGTCGGAACCACCCCCGGAACCACCGGCCTCGGGGACGGGGTGGTTCCGGGGCTTCTAAAGAAGCGCCCCGTGGAACCACCTCCCTCCTGGTTCCCGAGCCAGAACCACCCCACCACCACCGAGCCCTGAACCGCACCGTCCGCAGCTACCTCGACTGGCTCGCCGCCGGGCAACCACAGCACCCACCTAGACGCCGTCCGGGCAGCTCTCGACACCACCCCCAGACCCGACGCGAGATAGCCGAGCAAGCCAGCGTGTCCGTCAACTACGCGATGACAGCGCTCGACGTGCTGGTCGCATTAGGCGAAGCCGAGGAACGCGGCACACGAGGAGCGCGGCGCGGCTACTGGCAGCCCGCGAAGCTGTACGCCGAGGCCGCCTCGGCAGCGGCAGGCACACCCCAACCTCCGTCCACTCCACCAGCCACGCCGCCGCCGGCAGCCAAGGCCATCACACCCCCGGAACGCACCGGCAGGCGGCCGCCCCCTCCGGGGGACGTCATCTGCCTTGGGGATTCCGGCACATGCCAGCCCCTCATCAGGTTTTCGCGAGTGAGAGTGTCTCTTTCAAGTGGCTAGCGGCTGGGGTGGTCGTCGGGAGGGTGCGGGCCGTAAGCCGGTGACGCTTGTCGAGCTCGTGCTCGAGCGCCGGTTTGATTGGTGGAACCGGACGCACCGTGCGCTGCTGATGGTGGAGGAGTTGCCGGCGGAGTTGCCGGGGTTCAGTTTGGAGGACGTGGTGCGGCTGCGGTCGCTGCAGCGGTCGTACGCGCCGATGCAGCAGGGTCAGAAGCGGTCGGAGGCTAGTTGGCTGGCGCAGCGTTTCGAGGATGCGGTGCGTGAGGGCGGAGGCGCGCTGTGACGCTCCCTGCAGCCGTCGCCGCTGACGTGCAGCGGATCCTCGACCGGCGCTGCGCGTCGGCTACTCGCCGCGCAGCTTGACGCGTGATCCGGTCGCGCGCCGCGGCCGGGAGCGACGCGGCGCCTCGTCGATGACGGCGCGGATGAGGGCGCGCTGCTCGTCGAGGGTGAGCATGTCCCAGTCGCCGCGCGGTAACGGTCACGCGGGCACCGCCGCGGCCTGTAGCTCCGCGAGCCGGTCGCGTGCCTCGTCGCGCGCCTCCCGCAGTTCCGGCAGCCGGTCGCGGGCCGCGTCGACGTCGTCAAGGCCCGGAGAACGCCCGCACAGCCGCGTCGAGCGCCTGTCTCGCAGCGCGTCGAGCTCGCGCTCGGCGTCGGCGACCCCGTCGGCGACGGTGGCGCGTGCCGCGCATCCCCTCGAGCAGCTCCTGCACCGCGTCGACGACGACGGCTCGGCGAGGTCGGCGCTGATCGTGACCCGGCGCGGGCAGTCGCCGACCGGCGAGCAGCGGTAGAAGCGCGTAGCGCTTGCCGTTCTGCTCGGTCGAGCCGATCACCATGCGTGCCGCCGCAGGTGCCGCAGCGGAGAACACCGAGCCGCGCGAGCAGCCGCTCCGACTTCGCCCGTCGGCCGCGCGGCGACGCGCATCTGCTGCACCGCTGCCAAACGTCGCGCGTCGACGATCGCCGGGTGCGAGTCGACGTTGACGAGCTCGCCGAAGTGGAGCTCGCCGAGCACGATCCGGGAGCGCGAGGAGCGCCTGCGTGCCGTGGAACGAGCGCTCGATCCCGTGCTCGCGCAGGTACTCGCGCACCTCCATCACGGTCGCGCCATCGGCGCGCAGCCGGAACGCGTCGGCGACGACGCGTCGCCTGCTCAGGGTGCGGCTCGAGCGTCCCGTCGTCGCGCTGCCGGTAGCCGGGCGGCACGTTCGGGAACGGCGGCACGCCGCGGGCGACGGCGCGGCGCTTCGCGTCCGCGGTGCGCTCGGCGGTCACGCGGCGATGGTACTCGGCGACCGCGCCGAGCATCGTCGCGGAGAGCCAGCTGTGCCGGCCGTGTCCGCTCGTGACCTGGCCGACGTCGACGGCGAGGATCGCCCCGCCGGCCTG
This sequence comes from uncultured Thermoleophilia bacterium, assembly GCA_963780385.1. Taxonomy (GTDB): domain Bacteria; phylum Actinomycetota; class Thermoleophilia; order Gaiellales; family Gaiellaceae; genus CAWACA01. Next base: position 35,188 of record CAWACA010000002.1, read on the forward strand.
CTCGACCCGCTCGACGACCTCGGCCTGCACCGCGAGCGACCGGACGAGCCGGTCGAAGTAGGCGACGACGACGACGTCCGCCTCGCCCGGCCTCGACGAGTCTCGACGGCACGGCGGAGCCCGTGACGCGGTCGCGAGCGGCGCGCCGCCGGAGACGTCGAGCTCCTCGATCGCGTCGACGAGCTCGAGCCCGTCACGCTCGCAGGCGGTGCGCGATACGCTCGGCCTGCTCGGACGGGAGAGACGAACCGCTCGCCGTCGCGGTCGCCGACGCGGGAGACGCGCACGACGCCGACGGCCCGACGAACGGAGGAGCATCGCATGCCAGTCGAAGAAGGCGAACCAGCTCCGACTTCACGCTCGAGACCGATTCGGGCGAGACGGTCACGTTGTCCTCCTTCAGGGGTAAACCGGTCATACTGTATTTTTACCCCAAGGACGACACGCCGGGCTGCACCAAGGAGGCGTGCGGCTTCCGGGACGCCTATGCGGAGTTCCAGGAGCGCGGTGCCGCGATCGCTCGGCGTGAGCCCCGACTCGGCCGACTCGCACGTCCGCTTCAAGGACAAGTACAGCCTCCCGTTCGTCCTGCTCTCCGATCCGGAGCACGAGGTGGCACAGGCCTACGACGTCTGGCGCGAGAAGACCATGTACGGCCGGACGCACGGATGGGGATCCTCCGCTCCACGTTCGTGATCGACGGCGACGGAGTCGTCACTCGTGCGATGTACGGCGTCAAGCCGGACGGGCACGCCGACGCCGTGCTCTCGGCGCTCGGCTGAGCGACGCGGCTAGCCGGAAGCGGCGCGGTGCGCGAGCAGGTGGCCGCCCGCATGCCACAGCGCCGCGAAGACCACGACTGCGGCGCCGGCGAGGATCATGATCGCCTGCGCGCTGATCGCGAAGTCGATCGCCTGCTGGGCGCTGACGCCCGAGGCCACGAGCATCGCGGCGCCGGCCCCCGCCTGCGTCGCGGCACCGGCCGGCGCGATCGGGAGTGCGCTGGAAGCCGCTGCGGCGCACAGGAACCCGATGGCGAGCGGGAACGAGATCGAGATGTCCATCGCCGCCAGCAGGAGGAACAGGGCGACCGCACGCACGGCCCAGGACGCGAGCACCAGCAGGCCGGCGGTCCCCGCCTGGCGCACCGGCGTCGTTCGCGCCGAGATCCAGCGCGCGATGCGGAAGCGGAGCAGGCGGCTGCGCGTTGCGAGCTGCGGCAGCAACGCGATGACCGCCGCGGCGCCCAGCCCGCCCGCGGCGACGATCGCAAGGCCGGCGCGCACGGCGGGCGAGCCCGTCGACGTCGCGGCGGCGGCGGCGCTGATCGGCATGAGGGCCGCGGCGTCCAGGAGGCCCAGCATGAAGAGCGAGAGCGTCAGCGTGCCGACGCCGGAGGGGCAGCTTGCATAGCGGCGAACGACGGCGATCCGCACGACGTCGTCGAAGCGTCCAGGGAGCGCCGCGCCGGTGACCGACGCGGCTCCGCCGGCGGCCGCGAGCGACATCGGCTCGGGGCGCTCGGACGGGTGGAACAGCTTGTGCCAGCCCATCGCCTTGAGCGGGTAGGCGAGCACGAACAGGATGCCCGCAGAGGCCACGAGCTGGAAATCCGCGTTCTGGAGGGGCCAACCGCCCTCCGCGAAGTGCCTGGCAGCCAGGGAGGAGATGCCGAGCGCGGCCAGCGTGACCACGACGTTGAAGACCCGTCGGCCGCGAGTCGTGCTGAGCGTTGCCAGGACCCTCCTCACCGGTTCCGGCATCGGCCGATCGGCACGGATTCTGAATGCCCGGTTTGAGGGTCGTACGCGGCGGAGGCTACTGAGGGATATGCGGCAGAGTCCTGGTTACGAGTTGAATGCGGATGAGAGGAATCGAACCTCCACGGGGTCGCCCCCACACGGACCTGAACCGTGCGCGTCTACCAGTTCCGCCACATCCGCCCGGGACTCGTAGCCCAAGGATTCTAGCTGCGCCCCCGGGGACGGGACGGTGGAACAGAGGCTCGAAGCCCGCGGCTACCATCGCGGGATCCTTCGCCGCCTCGTAGCGCTCCTCCTTCTCGCCATCCTCGCCGCCGCGCCGCCGGCCCTGGCGCAGGCCGACGACGGCGTGCGTGGTCCCGCGCCGGTGGAGGTCATCGTCGAGCTCGGCGTGCAGCCTGCCGCGCGACAGGGCTACGGGCGCGCGACGGCCGCCACGCGTGCGCGGGCGGCCCTCGAGGCCGTCGAGCGCGAGCAGCAACGCGTCGCTCGGCGGATCCTCGCCAGAATTCCGGGCGCCGAGATCCGCTGGCGGTACGGCATCGTGCTGGCCGGCCTCGCCGTCGTCGTGCCCCGGAACGAGCTCGACCGGCTCGCAGGGACGCCGGGAGTCGTCCGCGTCTATCCCAGCCTGCGCTACCACGCGCTGCAGGACGACGGCCCGGCCGAGATCGGCGCTCCGGCACTGTGGGGGCCGGAGCTCTCGAACGCCGGCCGCGGGATGAGGATCGGGATCATCGACGACGGGATCGACGCGGACCACCCGTTCTTCGACGCCGCGGGTCTTTCCATGCCCGAAGGGTTTCCGAAGGGCAGCGCGCCTTCACCAGCGCGAAGGTGATCGTCGCACGCGCCTTTCCGCCCCCGGGAGCCGACTGGCGCTACGCATCGCGCCCGTTCGACCCCGTCAACTCGTTCCACGGCACCCACGTCGCGGGCATCGCCGCCGGGCGGCACGGGACAGTCGTGCCGGCGCTGCTCGACTCCCCTGAGACCACGATCTCGGGCGTCGCACCGCTCGCGTATCTCGGGAACTACAGGGCTCTCACGATCCCGACGGACGCGGTCGGCCTCAACGGGAACTCCCCGGAGCTCGTCGCCGCGATCGAGGCGGCCGTCGCCGACGGCATGGACGTGATCAACCTCTCGCTGGGCGAGCCCGAGGTGGAGCCGTCGCGCGACGCAGTCGCCCGGGCCATCGACAACGCTGCCGCCGCCGGCGTCGTGCCGGTCGTCGCGGCCGGCAACGACTACCAGCTGCTGGGCCGGGGCTCGGTCTCCTCGCCGGGCACCGCCGCAGCCGCGATCACGGTCGCCGCCGCCTTTCGCTCGCAGGGGGCCGAGCGCATCGCCTCGTTTTCCGGCAGCGGCCCGACGCCGCTGACGCTCGCCCTCAAGCCGGACGTCGCAGCGCCGGGGGTCGACATCCTCTCGGCCCAGCCCGGTGGGGCGTTCGAGCATCTCTCCGGCACGAGCATGGCCGCCCCGCACGTGGCGGGCGCCGCGGCCCTCCTTCGCGAGCGCCACCCGGGCTGGACCGTCGCGCAGGTGAAATCGGCGCTCGTCCAGACGGCGGACGCCGTGCGGCTCGGCGGGCCGGCGGGCTCCGAGGCGCCGTCGACGCGCCAGGGCGGAGGCTTCGCCGACCTCGTCGACGCCGCCGATCCGCTCGTGTTCGCCTCGCCACAAGGCCTCTCGTTCGGCCTGCTGGACGTCCGGGCCGGGAGTCGCTCGGCGAGCCGCGACGTGGCGCTCGCGGACGCAGGCGGCGGCGCCGGGACCTGGCAGGTCACGGTCGTGGAGCAGCAGGCGCGGGCAGGGGCTCGGCTCGAGGCGCCCGCCGAGGTCGTCGTTCCCGGCTCCCTCGCCGTCGAGGTCACCGCAGACGCCCAGGCACGGGAAGGGGAGCGCACGGGCTTTCTGCTGCTCGAGCGCGGCGGCGAGCGCCGCCGGATCCCGTTCTGGTTCCGGGTCACGAGACCGGAGGTTCCCGATCTGCCGGCCGGGCTGCTCCCGGGCGCCGGCGTCTATGCAGGCGACACGCGCGGCGGCGCCGCCGATGTCACGACCTACCGCTACCCCGACCGTCCGACGGTGACGGGCGCCGCGGCCCTGCTCGGGCCCGAACAGGCATTCGGCCTGGAGCTGCAGAAGCCCGCTGCCAACCTGGGCGTCGCCGTCGTCAGCTCGGGCGAGGGAGTGAGGGTGCAGCCGAGGCTCCTGCGAGGCGCGGACGAGAACCAGCTGGCGGGAGCCGCCGCCCTTCCGTACGTCGGCAACCCGTACCTCCCCACGTTCCTCTCGCCCTCCCGCACGGCAGCCGTCCTCCTGCCCAGCCCGGGCCGCTACACGGTCGTCTTCGACTCCCCTCGACGGGGACAGGCGGGCCGCTTCTCGTTCCGGGTCTGGATCGACGACACGACTCCGCCGCTGGTGACGCTCGTGTCACGCATCGCGACCGGCGGCCGCCTGCTGGCGAGAGTGCGCGACGCCGGTGCCGGCGTGGACCCGGCCGCGATCTGGTACCGGATCGGCAACGGGCCCCTGCGTAGAGGCCAACTGACCGGCAATCTCGCCGTCTTCGACGTGTCTCGCGCCTCGAAGGGCAGGCACCGGCTCGAGCTGCGCGTCTCGGACCGGCAGGAGGCGAAGAACAACGAGAACCTGGCCGATCTGCTCCCGAACACACGGATCCTGCACGCAACGATCCGCGTGACGTAGATCTTCGGCACTCACGCGAGCGCGGGCCCTGAGTTTCGTTCTAGAATGGTGATGTGAGCATCGTCGCGGTCGTCCTGATCGCCTGCGCCGTCCTCGTGGTAGTGGGTGCAGAGTGGCCGCGGCTCACCGCGGGCCTGAGGTCGCGGAGCGAGGTCAGCTCACGGCGCTCCCGCGCCAAGCGCAAGCCGGAGCTCCAGGTCATCCACGGGGACAAGGACGAATTCGCCGAGAGCGTTCGCCGCGACCTCGACAACCTGCCGGTCATCGAAGAGCCGCAGGACCGCACGCGCTGACCGGCAACGACCGCCCGCGCAGCGCGGCTCGCATCGAGCGCGACATCGAGGCGCTCTCAGGGACCCGAATACACGCTTTCCGACACAGGCGATCCGGCGCTACGCCTACACCGACGTCTACCGCAACACGCTCGAGTACTTCGCGCGTGAGCTCGAGGCGCTCGGCTTCACGACGTCGTTCGATCCGGTCGGCACGTTCGTCGCGCGCAACCGGCCTCCCGGCGAGCGGGTGTTCGGGATCGGCTCTCACTGCGACTCCAACCGCAACGGCGGCAAGTACGACGGCACGATGGGAGTGGTCACGGCGCTCGAGGTCTGCCGGCTCAACACAGAGCTCGGCCTCGACCTCCCCCTTCAGCTGATCGCGTTCCTCGAGGAGGAGGGCTCCGGCTTCGGGCAGATGCTGCTCGGCAGCCGGATCATCGCCCAGCGTGTGACGGAGGAGGAGCTGCGCGAGAAGATCCTCGCGATCGACGACGGCCGCAGCTTTTTCGAGCACGCCGAGGAGGCCGGGTTCGAGCCGGCCCGCTGGCGGGAGGCGGCTCACGTCCTCGACGATCTTTCGGGCTGGATCGAGATGCACATCGAGCAGGCGCGCGTTCTCCAGGACACGGGGAACCGCATCGGGGTCGTCCGGGCGATCGCCGGTTATGTCCACGGCGACATCGTTGTGCACGGCCGCGGCGACCACGCCGGCGCCACGCCGATGGACTTCCGCCTCGATCCGACCACCGTGCTCGCGGAGTGCATCCTCGAGCTCGAGCGCCTCGCACGAGAGGCAGGACGCGGCACGGTCGGCACGGTCGGGGAGATCGAGATCAGCTCGGGGGTCATCAACGCGATCGCCGAGCGCGTCCGCTTCTCGCTCGACATCCGGGGACCTGACGACGACGCCTTCCGAGGCGTCGCCTCTGACATCGCCTCCTACGCCGCGCAGGCCGCCGGGCAACGCGGCATGCGGGCCGAGTGGACGGAGCGCCAGAACCTACCGGCGACCCCGCTCGACGCACGCGTCGTCGGGGCGCTCGAGGAAGCCGTGCAGGCGAGGGGCGAGCCGTACATGGTCATGGTCTCCGGCGCGGCGCACGACACGATGTGCGTTGCCGACCGGGTCCCGAGCGCGATGGTCTTCGTCCCGTGCCGCGACGGGATCAGCCATCACCCGGCAGAGCAGGCCAGCGCCGACGATGCCGCGCTGGCGGCAGAGATCATGCTCGAGTCGATCCGCGCGCTCTCCTAGCCCGCGAGGCTCGCGGCGGGAAGCCGGAGCACGAAGCGGGCGCCCTGCCCGCCGGACGGCTCGTACGTGAGCTCGCCGCCCTCCTGCCGTGCGAGAGCCCTGGCGATCGTCAGGCCGAGACCGGCCGCGCCCGCACGGGTCGTGAAGAACGGTTCGAAGAGGGATTCTGCCGCCTCCGGCGCGACGCCGGGCCCCGAGTCGGCGAGCGCCGCGACAACGGTGTCGTTGCTGCGGGCAAGCACGATGCGCACGGCTTCCGCCGTTCGGCATCGCCTGCTGGGCGTTCGTGAGCACGTTCAGGAGCACGACCTTCAGCGCGTTGCGGCTCCCGACGACGGTCAACTGGCCGGGCCCGATCTCCAGCTCGAGCTCGATGTCGCGCGCCACGCTCGTCCGGCGGAAGAGCTGCACCGCCTCGCCGGCGAGATCGTCCAGACGCCACTCCATACGCTCGTCGTGTCGCTCCCGGGAGAAGTCGATGACCGTGCGGACGATGTTCTTGATCTCGAGGCCGCTCTGCTGCATGAGCAGCAGGCGCTCGTGCGTCTTCGAGCACGGCTCCGACTCGGCGAGCAGAAACTCGAGCAGGCCGAGGATGGCGAACAGCGGGTTGTTGATCTCGTGGATGACACCCGGAGCGAACTGCCCGACTGCGAGCGTCTTGCCGAGCTTGCGGAGCTCGACCTCGAGCTGCTCGGCCGAGTAGCTGGGCTCGGCGCTCACCTCGGGATCCTCATGCTGTCCGTAGGGTGACGATCGCGGCGGGCGGCGCGGCTTCGACGGCCGAGCCGCCGCTCAGGCGGCGGCGAGCTCCACGCGCCCTCGCCCGAGCGCCTTCGCCCGGTACATCGCCCTGTCGGCAAGGGAGATGAGGCCGGCGGCGTCCTCGACCCCCGGTTGCCACGACGCCACGCCGACGCTCGCCCTCATGACGATCTCCACCGGCTCGTGCTCGGGCTGCGCGAAGACGATCGGCGCCGCCTCCAGCCTCATGCGAAGGCGGGCGGCCATCGTCATCGCACCGGCGGAGTCGGTGTCGGGAAGCAGCACGACGAACTCCTCGCCGCCGTACCGAACGAGCACGTCGGATCGCCGGACGGCCCGCGAGAAGCGCGCGGCCGTTTCCTTCAGCACCGCGTCCCCGGCGTCGTGGCCGTACGTGTCGTTCACGGACTTGAAGTGGTCGAGATCGATCATGAGGCACGAGATCGGCCGCTCGCTCCGCTCGGCGAGCGCGACGAGGTGGTCGGCGACGCCGTCGAGGTGGCTGCGATTGTGCAGCCCGGTCAGCGGATCGGTGGTCGCCTCGACCACCAGAGCGTCACGGGTCGTCTTCGTCCGCAACGCCGCGCGGATGCGGGCCATCAGCTCCTCGCCGTTGAACGGCTTGACGACGTAGTCGACGGCCCCGGCGTCGAGGCCGCTGACGCGCGCGGTCGTGTGGGCATGGGCGGTCAGGAAGATCACGGTCGGAGGGCTCTGCCCACGCGCCTGCAGCTCGCGGCAGACCGCGTAGCCGTCGACGCCGGGCATGGAGACATCGAGGACGCACAGCGCCGGCTCGTGTTCGTCCGCCAGCTGCAACGCCTGCAGGCCGTCGACCGCCCGCAGCACCTCGTACCCCTCCTCCTCGAGCAGGAAGCCGAGCAGGCCGAGGATGTCCGGATCGTCGTCCGCGATCAGGACGCAGGTACCCCCGCCCGAGTCGGGCACGTTCGGTTCGGCCGCATGCAGCACAGCATCGATATCGACACGACCCGGGTGCCGCCGACACCCGCTCGGACGAGGGATCTGGATGTCCAGGCCTCGGCCGGGCCGCCTCGTGCGTGCTCGCCGGCCGGAGGCCTGACGACCAATCATCTAGTGCTGGGCGGGCCTCTCGACGTCCTCCTGGGCCCGTTCCAGGAGCTCCTGGTAGCACGGCGCCGCCTCGAACGCCGCCAGGCCGGGCTGCTGCTTCGGCCGTCCCTCCGGCCGAACGATGCGCAGCCGCGAGGCGGCGATCCCCGCCAGGCCGCCGACCAGGCCGCCGAGCAGGAACGACCCCAGGCGGGACTTCCCCGTGTCGCCGTCCACCTCTTCCGATTGTAGGGTGACAGCCGCCGTGATCTGCGCGATCGGCGACGTGCTTCTCGACGTGGTGGTGCGACTCGACGAGCCGATCGTCGAGGACACCGACACGTACGGCCACGTCCACGTCGGAGGCGGTGGGCAGGCGGCCAACGTCGCCGCGTGGGTGGTCGAGCTCGGAGGCACGGCGCGGGTCGTGAGCAAGCGGGCAGAAGACGCTGCCGGCCGCCTCGTGGCCGACGAGCTGCGGAGGCGGGGAGTCGACCTCGCCGGGCCCGTCGCGGCAGGGAGCACCGGAGCAGTCGTGTCGATCGCGACCTCGGACGGCCGGCGGACGATGCTCTCGGACCGCGGCATCTCGCCCGAGCTTCGCGAGCACGAGCTCGATCCCGCCTGGTTCGCGGGCTGCGAGTGGCTGCACGTTGCCGGGTACAGCCTGACGCGCTCGCCGCTGCGGGAAGCGGCGCTGGCGGCCGTCGGCCATGCCCGGGACGCCGGTGCGCGGATCAGCCTGGACGTCTCCTCGACGACCGCCGCCCGCGCGGCCGGGCTCGACGTGTTTCGCAGAGGCGTGCGAGGCTCTGGGCGCATCGATCGCCTTTGCCACGGAGGACGAGCGGGACGTGGTCGGCAAGCTCGGGATCGACACCTGGGTCGTGAAGCGCGGCGCGCGCGGCTGCGCCGTCGAGAACGGCTCGGGCCGGGTCGAGCATGCCGCGGTGCCGGTGGACGTCGTCGACGCGACCGGCGCCGGCGACGCGTTCGCCGCGGGCTACCTGCTCGGCGGCCCGGAGCTCGCGCTCAAGGCGGCGGCCCGGTGTGTCGCGACGATGGGAGCCATGCCGTGAGCGGCCTGCTGCATGTCGCGCCCGACGTCTCCGATGCGCTCGCCGACGGGAACGCGGTCGTCGCCCTCGAGACCGCGTTCGTCTCGCACGGCTTCCCCGGCGGCGAAGGCGGTCGCGTCGCCCTGGAGGCCGAGCGCCGCGTGCGCCTCGCGGGCGCCGTCCCTGCGACGGTCGGCGTGATCGACGGCGTCGTGAAGGTCGGTCTCGACGAAGCCGAGCTCGCGCGGTTCTCCGAAAGCCCCGACGCCAGGAAGGTCGGGCCCCGGGATCTGGCGGCCTGCGCCGTCCAGGGAGCCCTGGGCGCGACGACCGTCGGCGCGACGCTCGCCGCCTGCCGCCTTGCCGGCATCCACGCCTTTGCGACCGGTGGGCTCGGCGGCGTGCACCGCGGCTTTGCGCAGCTTCCGGACGTCTCCGCCGACCTCGGGGAGCTCTCGCGATCGCCCGTCCTCGTCGTCTGCTCCGGCGTCAAGTCGCTGCTCGACGTTCCGGCAACGGCCGAGCTGCTCGAGTCGCTCGGGATACCGGTGCTCGGCTGGCAGACCGACGAGCTGCCGCTCTTCTACGCGCCGGGGGGCGGCCCAGGCGTCTCGGCGCGGGTCGAGACCGCCGCGGAGACCGCACGGCTGGCGCGGGCGCACTGGGAGCTGGGGCGCGAGAGCGCGGTCGTGCTCGCGCGGCCCGAGCTCGACGGGCTCGACGGCGCCTGGGTGGAGAGCCTCGTCGAGTCGGCGCTCGCCGACGCGGAGGCCGGCGGCATCCGTGGGCAGGCGGTGACGCCGTTCGTGCTCTCACGGCTCCACGAGGCGAGCGGCGGCAGGACGCTCGCGGTGAACCGCGAGCTGATCGCCGGCAACGCGGCGCTGGCCGCCGATGTCGCGGTGTCGCTGGCTCGGAAGGAATGAGCGCCGCTGCCGCCGTGATCGCGGCTAGCGTTTCCGCCGTGGACCCGGGTGAGTACAAACGCGCCAGCCACGCGGTCTGGCAAGCGGTGGCAGGAGGCTGGGACGAGCGGCACTCCTACATGGAGCGGGTGGCTCGACCGGTCACGGAGCGGCTGATCGAGCGCCTCGCGCCGAAGCCGGGCGACAGGGTTCTCGAGCTCGCCGGAGGCACCGGTGTCGTCGGCCTCGCCGTGGCGATCGGCCTCCAGGGCGAGGGACGCGTCATCGTGAGCGATTTCTCCGAGCCGATGGTCGACGCCGCGCGCCTGCACGGCGACGAGCTCGGCCTTGCAAACGTCGAGTACCGGGTGCTCGACGCCGAGGACCTCGATCTTCCCGACGACTCGGTCGACCGAGTCGTCTGCCGGTGGGGCTACATGCTGATGCCCGAGCCGGCCAAGGCGCTCGGCCGAGACGCGCCGTGTCCTGAGGCCGGAAGGGCGGCTCTCCTTCGCGGTCTTCGGCCCGGCGGAAGACAACCCCTGGGCCTCGATTCCGGCCGCCGTGCTGACGGAGCGCGGTCACATGCCGCCGCCCGAGGCGGGCGCGCCGGGGATCCTGGCGCTCGGGGATCGGGGCCGTCTCCGGCAGCTGGTCGTCGAGGCCGGCTTCTCGGATCCGACGATCGACGAGGTGGCATTCACCTGGACCTACGCAAACGAGGACGATTACTGGCAGTACCTCACGCGGCGTGGCGGGCGCGATCTCGATGGTGCTGGGCAAGCTCGACGAGCCCGAGCTCCGGGACGTGCGCGCCGACGTCCTCGCCAGGCTCGCTCCGTACGGCGCACCGGACGGCGGGCTCGCCCTCCCGGCCGTCTGCCTCGTCGCGTCCACCTCCTGAGCCTCCAGTGCGGCCGGTGCCGCTCGTGTGACCGGCCGCTCCGCGGCCTCTCCCGGCACGGCTGAGCCTGGGCTGACGCCCAGGCCCGTTGCGTGCCGCCTACCTATCCGCGCGCTCGATGGCGACGATGTCGTCGGGATCGAAGTCGGCCTCGCCGGCCTCGCCCCAGCCCGCGAGATCGCCGCTCGGCAGCACCGCGACCGGCGCGATCACCCGGCCGTCACGCAGCAGTAGCCGTGCGTGGTGCACGCCCCAGGCGTCCTGGGGCCAGCCGGCGACCTCCTCGAGCACCCACTCCGGCAGCCGCGGCGACTCGCTCATCGACGCGCCGGACGCTACTCGAGCGCGCCGAGGAACTCGTCGACGTCCATCAGCTCGTAGCTCTGCAGCTTGGCGCTGCCCCTGGCGCCCAGGGTGACCGACAGGCGGGCGACGGTGGCGGCGTCCGGGGCCTCGATGATGTTGACGAAATCGAAAGGCCCGAGACACGCCCACTGGTGCAGGACCTTGGCGCCGAGCTCCTCGACGTCGCGGTTGACGGCGCGCAGGCGCTCCGGGTGCGAGCGCAGGGTCTGCAGGCCCTGGTCGGTGAGCGTGGTCAGCATCACGTACCTCGGCATGACGGCCCCTCTCAGCGCGCGCGCTGCAGCGGCGGTGCGACCGTCTCGAGCGCGCGCGCGCGCTGGTCGAAGTAGAGAACCGAGAGGCCGATGAAGAAGAACGGCGCGAGCGGCACCTGCGCGACCGCGAGCGCCCACGTTTGATCGAGATCCGCAGCGCCGGCGACTGCGATCGCGACCACGATCCCGAGCAGGATGTAGATGACGAGCAGCGCGGCGACGACCCCGACCGCGTGCCAGAACTCGACCCGCGCGAGCGTCGTCGTTCGGCGCAGGCAGTAGGACAGCCGGCCGAGGAAGCTCGAGCTCGGCGCCCGCTCGACCATCAGGACGGGGATCGAGAAACCGGTCAGCCCGAGCCAGATAGCGGAGAAGACGAGCAGGATCAGGCGTGCCCCGCCGAGCGCGAACGGCATTCCGACCACGACCGTGAGCGCGAGCAACACGGGCGCCGCCGCGAGCACCGCCCGCGCCGCGGCGCCGAGCGTGGCGCCGGCGACCAGGCGTGCGATCAGCGCGAACGCCACCGTGAACGCGAGCCCGTACAGGCACATGCCGATGAGGAACTGCGCGGACACGGAGTCGGGATCGATGTAGTCGACGGCAACGAGCACGGCCGCCTGGATCACTCCGAGCGGCACGAACGTCCAGCCCCTGCTGCTGTAGATGCGGATCGTCGCCGTGAGGAGCTCACCGAGCCGCAGGGGACGCTTGATGTCGTCGAGCGCGAACGTGCTCACGCCGAAATCGTATTCCCCGAACGAGGCCGAAACAGCCGAAGGCTGGTTTCGGCCGTGAAGCGGCCCGGAGGGCCGCGGTCTAGCGGAGCAGCCGGCGGCTGAGCGGCCGGCTCGGCCGAAGGCCCCAGCCTGGCGGCTGAGCGCCGCGGCTCGGCCGGCCGCGGCCGGTCTAGGGAGCGGCCGCAGGCCGCGGTCATGCCTCCACCGCGACGGGCGTCTGCGCCTTCGCGAAGACGAGCTCGTCGCCCGCCGCGTCGACGCGGATCGTGTCGCCGTCGCCGAAGGCGCCTTCGAGCAGCTGCACGGCAAGCGGGTTCTCGACGAGACGCTGGATCGCGCGCTTGAGCGGTCGCGCGCCGAACGCCGGGTCCCAGCCGGCTTCGGCGATCAGCTCCTTGGCGGCGTCGGTGAGCTCGATCGTGATGCCGCGGTCCGCGAGGCGATCTCGGAGGCGCGCGAGCTGAAGCTCGACGATCGAGCCCAGCTGGTCACGGGTCAACGGCTCGAACTGGACGATCTCGTCGATCCGGTTCAGGAACTCGGGCCGGAAGCGATCGCGCATCTCGTCGTCCGACCGCAGGTTGGACGTCATGATCACGACGGTGTTGCGGAAGTCGACCGTGCGGCCGTGCCCGTCCGTCAGCCGCCCGTCGTCGAGGATCTGCAGCAGCAGGTCGAAGACCTCGTTGTGCGCCTTCTCGATCTCGTCGAGCAGGACGACGGAGTAGGGGCGGCGCCGCACGGCCTCCGTGAGCTGGCCGCCCTCCTCGTAGCCGACGTAGCCCGGCGGGGCACCGATCAGCCTCGCGACCGTGTGCCGCTCCTGATACTCCGACATGTCGAGGCGGACCATCGCGCGCTCGTCGTCGAACATGAACTCCGCGAGGGCCCGCGCCAGCTCGGTCTTCCCGACCCCGGTGGGCCCGAGGAAGACGAACGAGCCGATCGGCCGATTCGGGTCCTGGAGCCCGGTGCGGGCGCGGCGCAGAGCGTTGGCGACCGCCTCGACGGCCTCGTCCTGCCCGACGACGCGCCGGTGCAGCCGCTCCTCCATGTGGATGAGCTTCTCGGTCTCGCCTTCGAGCAGGCGTGAGACCGGGACGCCGGTCCAGCGGGCGACAACCTCGGCGACGTCGTCCTCGTCGACCTCCTCCTTCACCATCGGCGTCCCGACGGGCTCCGTGCGCTCCTGAAGCTCCTTCTCGAGCGTGGGGAGCTCCCCGTACCGGATCTCGGCGACACGCTGGAGATCGCCGGAGCGCTCGGCGCGGTCGGCCTCGATCTTGAGCTCGTCGATCCGGCGCGTGACCTCCTTGACCCGGTCGAGCGCTTCCTTCTCCTCGGCCCAGCGGGCGGCGAGCTCGTTGCGCCGTTCCTTGGCCTCGGCGAGCTCGCGCTCGACGGGCTCGCGGACATCCTTCGACTCCTTCGTCATCGCGGCCAGCTCGATCTCGAGCTGGCGCACGCGCCGGTCGGCCTCGTCGAGCTCGAGCGGCGACGAGTCGATCTCCATGCGCAGCCGGGAGGCGGACTCGTCGACGAGATCGATCGCCTTGTCGGGGAGGAAGCGGTCGGTGATGTAGCGGTCGGACAGCACCGCGGCCGCGACGAGCGCGGCGTCCCGGATGCGGACGCCGTGGTGCGCTTCGTAGCGCTCCTTGAGCCCACGCAGGATCGCGATCGTGTCGGCGACGGTCGGCTCCCCGACCATGACGGGCTGGAAGCGGCGCTCGAGGGCAGCGTCCTTCTCGATGTGCTTGCGGTACTCGTCGAGCGTCGTGGCCCCGACCGCGCGCAGCTCGCCGCGCGCGAGCATCGGCTTCAGCATGTTCGCGGCGTCGACGGCGCCCTCGGCGGCGCCGGCGCCCACGATCGTGTGCAGCTCGTCGATGAAGAGGATGATCTCGCCCTCGGCACCCTGGATCTCCTGGAGGACGGCCTTCAGCCGCTCCTCGAACTCGCCCCGGTACTTGGAGCCGGCGAGCAGCGCGCCGATGTCGAGCGCCCAGACCCGCTTTCCCTTGAGGCCCTCGGGCACGTCGCCGTCGACGATGCGCTGGGCGAGGCCCTCGACGATGGCCGTCTTCCCCACGCCGGGCTCGCCGATCAGAACCGGGTTGTTCTTCGTGCGGCGCGAGAGAACCTGGATGACCCGCCGGATCTCTTCGTCACGCCCGATGACGGGGTCGAGCTTGCCCTGCTCGGCAAGCGCCGTCAGGTCGCGGCCGAACTTCTCGAGCGCCTGGTAGGAGCCTTCCGGGTCCTGTGAGGTGACGCGCTGCGAGCCGCGCACCTCCTTCAGGGCGGCGAGCAGGGCATCACGCGGAACGAGGTCGAGCGCGAGCAGCAGATGCTCCGTCGACACGAACTCGTCCTCGAGCTTGCGCATCTCGTCCTCGCTGCGGTCGAGCAGCTGGGACAGCGCGGCCGAGGCACGGGGCTGCTGCTGGGCGCCGCCGATGCTCGGCTTTTGCGAGAGCGCAGCCTCGGTCTCGGCACGAAGAGCGGATACGGACGAGCCGGCACGCTCGACGAGCGTGCGGGGCAGCTCCTGGTCGAGGAGCGCGAGCACGAGGTGCTCGGGATAGACCTCAGGGTTACCGCGGCGCCGCGCGAGCTCGCTCGCGCCGGCGACGGCTTCCTGGGACTTGATCGTGAGGCGGTTGAAATCCATGGGTCAGACCTTTCGCCGGCACGGGGAGCCGGGACTTCGAGGCGTCCGAGTACAGCACGATCTCCCGCTTGTACTCCTTGTGTACCCGCTGCACCTCGGTCTTCACCTCGCGCTCGAGAGCGCCGATCCTCGTCCGGAGCCGCTCGACCTCGTCCTGGAGCTCGAGCACGCGCTCGACTCCGGCCAGGTTCAGCCCGAGGTCTCCCGTGAGGCGCTGGATGGCGCGCAGACGCTCGAGATCGCGCTCCGAGTAGAGCCGGGTGTTGCCGGGCGTGCGTCGCGGCCGGACGAGCCCCTTGGTCTCGTAGATCCGCAGCGTCTGCGGATGCATGCCGACGAGCTCGGCAGCCACGCTGATCATGTAACGCGGCCTATCGTCCATCGTCGGCCTCCGGGCCGCTCCGGGCCGCATGAGATGCGGCCCCTACAGTCAGGAAGGCGTTCTGGCTGGCTTCGCCGGCCAGGTTGCCGTGCAACCTGCGCGAGCGCAGCGAGCGCCACGGGGGGAGCTCATGAGGGGGGCCTGCCCCCCTCATGTCGAGAACACCCTTTCGCGCGGGTCATCGCGCGAGACCTTCTGCAGGTTCTCGATCGCCTCTCGCTCGGCCTTCGTCAGCTTCGTCGGCACCTTGAGCCGCAGGCGGGCGAGCAGGTCGCCGCTGCCCGAGCCGTTCAGCTTGGGCGCGCCGTGCCCGCGCAGCCGCAGCAGCTTGCCGTCCTGGGAGCCGGCGGGAACCTTCAGCGAGAGCTGGGCGCCGTTCGGCGTCGGCACGTCGACGGTCGCGCCGAGCGCCGCCTCCGCGTAGGTGATGGGCACGTCGATCACGAGGTCGGCGCCGCGGCGCTCGAACATCGGCGAAGGCGCGACGCGGGTGGTCACGTAGAGGTCGCCCGGCGGGCCGCCGTTGACTCCGGGCTCGCCCTTGCCTGCCAGCCGGATGCGGGTCCCGTCGGTGACGCCGGGCTTGATCTTGACCTGGTAGCGCTTCGTCTGGAGCACCCGGCCGGCGCCCCGGCAGACCTTGCACGGCTTCTCGATGATGGTTCCGTTGCCGTGGCAGCGCGGGCACGGCTGTGAGAGCGCGAACATGCCCTGGCTCTGGGACACGACGCCGCGGCCCCGGCATTCGGGGCACACGACGGGCATCGTGCCGGGCTCGGCGCCCGTGCCGCTGCACGCCTGGCAGTTCGTCGCCATCTCGACGGGCACCTTCGCCGTGATGCCCTTCAGGGAGTCCTCGAACGAGAGGTTGACGACAGCCTCGACGTCACGGCCTCGGCGGCCGCGCCGATCGCGACCGCGACCCTGCGCTCCGCCTCCGAACATGCCGCCGAACAGGTCTCCCAGGTCGAACATGTCGCCCAGGTCGCTGAACGCGCTCGGGTCGAAGCCCGCGCCGCCCTGGCCGCCGGCGAACATGCGGGAGCCGAGCTGGTCGTACTGCTTGCGCTTCTCCGGGTCGCCGAGGATGTCGTGGGCGGCCGAGACCTCCTTGAAGCGCTCCTCGGCGTCCTTGTCGCCCTCGTTGCGATCCGGGTGGTAGCGCCGGGCGAGCTTGCGGTAGGCCTTCTTGATCTCGTCCTGGGACGCCGTGCGCGGCACACCGAGGACCTCGTAGGGATCCTTCATGCCGCGCCTAGACCTCCTGCGACTCGCCGGCGCCCGCCGTCTGCGGCTTCGCCGCGATCACGACCCTGGCGGGCCGTAGCACGCGGTCGCCCAGCCGGTAGCCCTTCTGGATGACGTCCAGAATGGCGCCTTCGTCGCCGTCCGAGGGCTGGCTGAGCAGCGCCTCGTGGACATGCGGGTCGAAATGGCCGTCGGCCTCGATCTCGCACAGGCCCTCGCGGTCGAGCGCCTGGCGCAGCTCGCGCTCCACGAGGCGCACGCCCTCCTCGATCTTCGCCTCCTCGTGCTGCCCGACCGCCTCGAGCGCCCGCTCGAGATCGTCGAGCACGGGCAGGAGCTCACGGACGAGCCGCTCGTGCGCACGCGCGACGAGGTTCTCCTGGTCGCGCGCGACGCGCTTGCGGTAGTTGTCGAAGTCCGCCGCGAGGCGCTGCAGGTCCTTCAGGTACTCGTCCCGCTGAGCCTCCGCGTCGGTCACCCGGCGCTCGAGCGCATCGATGCTCGCTTCGAGCTCGGAGACCGCGTGGGCGAGCTCGGACTTGGTTGGGACGCGCTCGGTCACGTGTTACGAGCCTCCTCGTCCACGACCTCGTACTCGCCCTCCTCGATGACCTCGTCCTCGGCCGGCCCGTCGGTGCCGGGCTGCGCACCGGAGGCGGCACCCTGCGCCTGCGCCTTCTCGTAGACGGCCTGGGCGAGCTTGTGGGAGGCCTCGGTCAGCGCCTCGGACTTCGCGGTGATCTCGCCGATGTCGTCGCTCTCGAGCACGGAGCGAAGCTCCTCCATCCGACCCTCGATCAGCGAAGTGGTCTCGGAATCGAGCGCCTCGCCGTGCTCCTTGAGCGTCTTCTCGGTCGTGTACAGGAGCGTCTCGGCGTGGTTGCGCGCCTCGGCCAGCTCGCGCATGCGGTGAGCCTCGCCGGCGTGGGAGTCGGCCTCCCGCATCATGCGGTCGACCTCGTCCTCGGAGAGGCCGGAGCCGCCCTCGATCCGGATCTGCTGCTCGTTCCCGGTGCCGAGGTCCTTGGCCGAGACGTTGATGATGCCGTTGGCGTCGATGTCGAAGGCCACCTCGACCTGCGGCATGCCGCGCGGCGCCGGCGGGATGCCGACGAGCTGGAACTTGCCGAGCGTCTTGTTGAAGGCGGCCATTTCGGACTCGCCCTGCAGGACGTGGATCTCGACCGACGGCTGGTTGTCCTCCGCGGTCGTGAACACCTCGGACTTCTTCGTCGGGATCGTCGTGTTGCGGTCGATCAGCTTCGTGAACACGCCGCCCTTCGTCTCGATTCCCAGCGACAGCGGGGTCACGTCCAGCAGCAGGACGTCCTTGACCTCGCCCTTGAGGACGCCGGCCTGGATGGCGGCGCCGACGGCCACGACCTCGTCGGGGTTGACGCCCTTGTGGGGGTCCTTCCCGATCAGGTCCTTGACCTTCTCCTGCACCGCGGGCATCCGGGTCATGCCGCCCACCAGGACCACGTGGTCGATGTCGGCGGCCGTGAGGCCCGAGTCCGAGAGCGCCTGCTTCGTGGGCCCGACCGTGCGCTCGAGCAGGTCGTGCGCGAGCTCGTTGAGCTTCGAGCGCGAGAGCTGAATGTCGAGGTGCTTCGGGCCGTCCTGCGTTGCAGTGATGAACGGCAGGTTGATCTGCGTCTGCGTCGTCGAGGAGAGCTCGATCTTCGCCTTCTCGGCGGCCTCGTAGAGGCGCTGGAGCGCCATCGGGTCGCTGCCGAGATCGATGCCCTGGTCGCGCTTGAACTCCGCGATCATCCAGTCGACGACCGCCTTGTCGAAGTTGTCGCCGCCAAGGTGGTTGTCGCCGTTCGTCGCCTTCACCTCGAAGACGCCGTCGCCGAGCTCGAGCACCGAGACGTCGAACGTGCCGCCGCCGAGGTCGAAGACGAGGATGGTCTGGTCCTGCTCCTTGTCGAGCCCGTACGCGAGCGACGCGGCCGTCGGCTCGTTGATGATGCGCAGCACGTTGAGGCCGGCGATCTTGCCGGCGTCCTTCGTCGCCTCGCGCTGAGCGTTGTTGAAGTAGGCGGGCACGGTGACCACCACGTCGGTCACGGGCTCTCCGAGGTACGCCTCGGCGTCCGCCTTCAGCTTCTGGAGGATCATCGCCGAGATCTCGGGCGGCGCGTACTCCTTGTCGCCCGCGTTCACGCGGGCGTCGCCGTTCGGTCCCTGGACGACCTCGTACGGAACGATCTTCATCTCCTCGGAGACCTCGGAGAACTTGCGTCCCATGAAACGCTTGATGGAGAAGACCGTGTTCTGCGGGTTCGTGACCGACTGGCGCTTCGCTGGCGCCCCGACGAGTCGCTGGCCGTCCTTCGTGAACGCGACGACGGACGGCGTCGTGCGGCCGCCCTCCGCGTTCGGGATCACCGTCGGCTCGCCGCCTTCCAGCACGGCCATACAGGAGTTGGTCGTGCCGAGGTCGATGCCGATCGTCTTAGCCATTCGTAGTGCCTCCTGGGGTGGGGGATCTCAGGAAATCTTAGTCATGTTATAGCAGATTATTACCGTGGTTGGGGCTTGACGCCCGATACGGCGCCGATGACACTCGATACAGGGCGTCGGCAGCCCAGAGAGACAACACCATCCCTCCCCCGGCGGGGCCCCAGCGGCCCCGTCGGCGTTTCCGGAGGCAGGAAGTGGCGTGACCGGCCCGCCCGCGCGGGCCTCCCCGTCACGCACGAGCCGGCTCGTTGCGTGACAATCGCGCGCCGTGGAGTCCGTGGCCATCCCGGGGGTCGCTCGCGGCGCCTCACGGCTCGTCATGGGGACGGTTCGCGTCGAGCCCGCGCTCTGGGAGGCGTACGTGGCAGCCGGCGGGACGTGCTTCGACACGGCCCGCCACTACGGCGACGAGACCGAGGCCGCCGTCGGCCGGCTCCTGGAACGGCTCGGGATCCGCAACTCCGTCGTGCTCGTGGGAAAGGGCGCGCACACGCCCAACTGCCGGCCCGAGGTGGTGGCGGGCCAGCTCGACCGCAGCCTCGAGCTCCTGCGCACTGACCGCGTGGACGTCTACCTGCTGCACCGCGACGACCCGACCGTGCCCGTGGGGGAGTTCGTCGACGCCGTCGACGCCGAGGTGCGGGCGGGCCGTGCTGCAGCGGTCGGCGTCTCGAATTGGACGGCCGAGCGCTTCGAGGCGTTCAACGCGTACGCCGCGCGCGAGGGCCGCACGCCGGCCGTGCTGCTCTCGAACCAGCTCTCGCTCGCCGAGATGCTCGTGCCCGTGTGGGCCGGGTGCCTGCGCGCCGACACGCGGCTGGCACGACCGAACGCAGACGCCTCTGCTCGCGTGGTCGGCGCAGGCGCGAGGCTTCTTCGCCGGCCGCCCGGAGGACGACGAGCTGCGGCGCTGCTGGCTCTCGGAGGAGAACCGCGCGCGCCGCAGCCGTGCGGAGGCGCTGGCCGAGAAGCTCGGCATGCCCACGGCGGCGGTCGCCCTCGCCTGGGTGCTCGCCCGGCGCTTCCCCACCCTTGCAGTCGTCGGGCCCCGCAGTGCCGGCGAGCTTGCCGCCTGCCTCGCGGCCGCCGACGTCGAGTTGGACGAGGACGAGCTCGCCGCTCTCGCAGTAGCTGCTCAGCGGGTAGCTAGCCTTACCGTATGACGCCGCTGGACACGTTCGGGCGCCCGCTGCGCGACCTGCGGATCTCGGTCACCGACCGCTGCAACTTCCGCTGCACGTACTGCATGCCCAGCGAGGTCTTCGGCCACGACTACCAGTTCATGCGCCGGGCCGAGCTGCTGACGTTCGAGGAGATTGCGCGCCTCGCGCGGATCTTCGCCGCTCAGGGCGTCGAGAAGATTCGCCTGACCGGCGGCGAGCCCCTGCTTCGCCGCGACGTCGACCGGCTCGTCGCCATGCTGGCCGAGATCCCGGGACTCGACCTCACGCTGACGACGAACGGCTCGCTGCTCCCGCAGAAGGCCCAGGCTCTCGCCGCCGCGGGGCTGCGACGGATCACGGTGAGCCTGGACTCCCTCGACGACGAGGTCTTCCGGGCGATGAACGACGTCGACTTCCCGGTAGCACGAGTGCTCGAAGGCATCGAGGCTGCCGCCCGGGCCGGGCTCCGTCCCGTGAAGGTGAACATGGTGGTCAAGCGCGGTGTCAACGACGACTCGGTGCTCGAGATGGCCAGGCACTTCAGCGGCACCGGGCACATCGTGCGCTTCATCGAGTACATGGACGTCGGCCACACGAACGGCTGGCGGCTCGACGACGTCGTGCCGGCCGCCGAGATCGTCGAGACGATCGACCGCGAGCTCCCGCTCGAGCCGCTCGATCCCAACTACCCGGGCGAGGTTGCCCGGCGCTGGCGCTACCGGGACGGCGGCGGGGAGATCGGAGTGATCGCCTCGGTCACGCAGCCGTTCTGCGGAGCCTGCACCCGCGCGCGGCTGTCGGCCGACGGCAAGCTCTACACCTGCCTGTTCGCGGTGCGGGGACACGACCTGCGGGCGCTGCTGCGCGGCGGCGCGGAGGACGGCGAGCTCGCCGACGCGATCGCGGGCACCTGGAGCCGCCGCGCCGATCGCTACTCGGAGCTCCGCACGGCCGAGACGGCCGCGCTGCCCAAGGTCGAGATGTCGTACATCGGGGGCTAGCAAGCGGCGCGGAGCGCCGCGCGCAGCGGCCGCGCCGGCGGCTGAGCGGCCGGCCGCGACCCGCCTTGGAGCGGCCCGAAGGGCCGCGGTTACGCCCCGCCAGGCCGCGAAGCGTCACCGGGCCGGCGTAGCCGGACTGGTACGGGCGGACTGCGGGCACGCCGCAAGCAAGGGGACCGGCCGGGGGCTCTTCATTCCCGCACGAAAAACCTTCTCCCGGGCGGGAATAGACGGGCCGGAGACGGCATCCTTCTGAATGTGTGGAGACTCAAGAGGGGGAAATCGGGCGAGGAGCCCGACGCGCTCGCCGAGCTTGCGGCGCTGGCTGACGGCACGCTGCCCGCCGAGCGCCGTGCAGCTCTCGAGACGACGGTTGCGGAGTCTCCCGAGCTGAGCGCCCGCCTTGCAGAGCAGCAGCGCGCGGTCGCGGCGGTGCGCGGCGCCGCGGGCTCAGTAGAGGCGCCGGCCGGGCTACGCAGGCGGATCGAAGCGCCCCGGAAACAGCTTGCTCAACGCAACACCTTCCGGCGTCCGGTACTGGTCGGGGTCGGCCTCGTGGCTGCTGCCGCGGCGGTCGTGCTCGCGCTGACCGTCCCGGGTCTGGGAGGGCCTTCGCTCGCCCAGGCGGCGACGTTGGGGTCGCAACCGGCCGACGCGCCCGCTCCCGCGGCCCAGGCGGCGGAGCCGAAGCTTCTCGACCTGTCCGTCGACGACGTGCCGTTCCCTTCCTACGCCGAGAAGTTCGGCTGGGAGGCGACGGGCACGCGCACGGACTCGCTCGACGGCCGCCGGGCGGTCACCGTCTTCTATGAGAAGGAAGGCGAGCAGATCGCCTACACGATCGTCTCCGGCGACCCGCTCGACGTGCCAGACGACGCGGCGCGGACGACCCACGAGGGGACGGATGTGTACGTGACCGAGATCGACGGGCGCCCCGTCGTCACCTGGCAGCGCGGCGGCCTCACCTGCATCCTCACCGGCTCCGGCGTGGAGCCCGACACGCTCGCCGAGCTCGCAGCCTGGCACGGCATGGGCTCGGTCCCGTTCTGAACCGGGGCGTCCAGCCGGCCGCGCCGAGCTACGACCCCTCGAGCTGCCGCACGACCTGGCCGCGCGCGCGGTAGAGCCGGCTCATGACCGTGCCCGACGGAATGTCGAGCGCCGTTGCCGCCTCCTCGTAGCCGAGGCCCGCGACGTCGACCGCCACGATCACGTCCCGATAGTCGTCCGGGAGGGCAGCGACCGCTGCGAAGACCTCGCTCGCCTCGAGCGCGGCGACCGGGTCGCCGGTGGCGCGCGGCTCGGGCGGCTCGCGGTCCTCGGGCAGCGCCTCGGTGCGAGGCCGGCGCCGCTCGGTGCGCTTCGTCGACAGGAAGGTCTTCCGCAGCGCTCCGAGCAGGTAGCCGATGTCGTCGTCGCGGCGCAGGAAGCGGGGGCGCGCCAGCACGCGTGCAAAGGTCTCCTGCACGAGATCCTCCGCGTCCTCGCGGGAGCCGCACAGCGCCCAGGCTGCGCGATACAGCCGATCGACGTGATCGCCGAGACGCTCCGGGTCGAGCCGCCGCTCCATCATCCTGGTGCGGACGCGGCCGCAGGCGTCCGCGGGGCAGCATAGGCGCGACCGGCGCGGAGCGCCGCGACCCGCCATGAAGCGGCCGAAGGCCGCGGTCACGCCGCCGGGCGGCAAACCTGTACCGAGCCCTCCGGGCTCGGTGAAGCTTCGCGGCCCCGCGGTCACGCCGCCGGGCGGCAAACCTGTACCGAGCCCTCCGGGCTCGGTGAAGCTTCGCGGCCTGGCGCCTGCGGCGCGGCCGCTGCGCGCCGCGCTGACGCGCGGCTTGCGCGGATACCGGTTCTCTACAATCGACCGTCTATGACCGCGCGTGCGATCCGGGCGCTCACGACGCCGTTCGCCCGCCTCGGGCAGCGGCTTCCTCGCGGGTGGCGCGACTTCCTGCTCCAGCTCGCGATCTGGCTCGGCTTCGGCCTCGCGTATCAGATCGCACGTGGCATCGCCGACCGTGACGTGTCGCAGGCCTTCCAGAACGGCCGTGGGATCATCGACTTCGAGAACCGCCTCCACGCGCTGATCGAGCTCGATCTGCAGCGGGTCGTGCTCTCCGCCGGGGACTGGCTCGTCCAAGCGGTCAACTGGACGTACTGGAACTCGCAGTTCACCGTCGTCGGGCTCGTGCTGCTCTGGGTGTACTTCAAGCGCAACGAGTCCTTCCTCCGCCTTCGCAACATCCTGCTGCTGATCAACGGGTTGGCGCTCGTGGGCTTCGTGCTGCTGCCGACGGCACCGCCCCGACTGTTCCCCGAGTGGGGCTTCGTCGACACGCTCGCCTCCTCCTCGGCCCTGAACCACGGCAGCGGGCTCGTGCAGCTCGCCTCCAACCCCTACGCGGCGATGCCCAGCATCCACGCGGCGAACGCGCTCGTCGTCGGTTTCTTCATGGCCTCGCTCGTCCGGTCCCGGGCGGCCAAGCTGCTGTGGACGCTCTGGCCGAGCTGGGTGTGGTTCACCGTGATGGCGACGGCGAACCACTTCTGGCTGGACGTCGCCGCCGGGATCGGCCTCGCGCTGCTCTCCGCCTCGATCGTCGTCGGGCTCGCAAGCCTGAGGCGCTCGGACGACGAGCTCGGCCGCACCGCGCTTCCGTAGACCGGTCGAGCCTCTAGCCTTCCGCCGTGGCGGACACGCCGTCGAAGTTCGCGCGCGTTCAGGCCGCCTACACGGCGGCGGTACGCAGGGCCGCGGCGCGGGCGATGGAGCGGCTCGGTGCGAGCTGGGTCACGCCGAACCTCCTTTCCGGCGCCGGCGTCGCCCTCTGCATCGCCGGCTCGGTGATCGTCTACTTCGAGTACAAGGCCTGGTGGCTCTTCCTCGTCGGCTCGTTCGTCTTCTTCATCGGCGCGGTGCTCGACATCCTCGACGGCGCCCTCGCCCGCTCACAGGGCAAGGGGACGCCGTTCGGCGCCTTCGTCGACTCGACAGTCGACAGGATCGGCGAGGCGTTCATGCTCGGCGCCATCGCGCTCGTGCTGATGCGCGACGGCAACGAATGGGGCGTGGCTCTCACCGTGGCCGCCGTCGCGGGCTCGTTCCTCGTCAGCTACACCCGTGCGAAGGCCGAAGCCATGGGCCTCAGGGGCGACGTCGGTATCGGAAGCCGCACGGAGCGGGTCGCGGTGCTCTGCATCGGCCTCGCCTTCGCCCCGCTGGGGGCACTGCCCTGGGTGATCGTCGTCCTGGCCGCGACCGCCTGGATTACGGTGCTCCAGCGGATGCTGTCGGTGCGCTCCCAGCTTCGGGAACAGCACCGTCCCTGACTCGCACGCTATAGTGCTAGCAGTTTGGCTGCTAGCAGTTCTGACCGTGTCGGAGTTCTCGTTCGAATGCCTCCGGCTCTCAAAGCGGCGCTCGTGCGCGAGGTCGCGCAGGTCGGCGGCAACCTCAACGACGTCGCGACAGGCCTCCTGGCGGAGTACTTCGGCGTTGCGCACGTCCCCACTGGGCGCCGGAGCCCGC
The DNA here is from genome assembly GCA_963780385.1 of uncultured Thermoleophilia bacterium. Classification (GTDB taxonomy): domain Bacteria; phylum Actinomycetota; class Thermoleophilia; order Gaiellales; family Gaiellaceae; genus CAWACA01. Next base: position 59,740 of record CAWACA010000002.1, read on the forward strand.
TGGCGGGAGCCGGCGGCGTGGCGCTCCTGCGCATGCCGGTCGAACTGAAGCAGCGCATCGAAGCCGAAGCCAGGCGCACGGGATCGACGGAGAACGCCGTCATTCTCGACGTGCTAGCAGACGGCCTCGACATCCCACGCGGACCTGATGGACGAAAGGAAGAGATGGCTAGCACGAACGGCAGCAAGAACGGCAAGGGGAGGGGCAGCGATCGCGTTCGCGTTGCCGTCATCGGTGTCGGCAACTGCGCCAACTCGCTCGTCCAGGGCGTCCGCTACTACCGGGACGCGGACCCGGAGCAGTTCGTCCCGGGCCTCATGCACGTCGACCTCGGCGGCTACCACGTGAGCGACATCGAGTTCACGGCCGCGTTCGACGTCACGACGGACAAGGTCGGCAAGGACCTGGCCGAGGCGATCTGGGCTCACCCGAACGACACGTACCGCTTCTGCGACGTGCCGAAGCTCGGGGTCACGGTCTCGCGCGGGATGACCCACGACGGCATCGGCAAGTACCTCTCCGACGTCGTCACGAAGGCGCCGGGCGAGACCGACGATGTGGTCGGAATTCTCAAGGAGACCGGCACCGACGTGGTCGTCAACTACCTGCCGGTGGGCTCCGAGGAAGCGACGAAGTGGTACACCGAGCAGATCCTCGCGGCCGGCTGCGCGATGGTGAACTGCATGCCCGTGTTCATCGCCCGCGAGCGCTACTGGCAGCGCCGCTTCGAGCAGGCCGGCGTGCCGATCGTCGGCGACGACATCAAGTCGCAGGTCGGCGCGACGATCACCCACCGGGTCCTCACCACGCTCTTCCGCGAGCGCGGCGTCCGCCTCGATCGCACCATGCAGCTGAACGTCGGCGGCAACTCGGACTTCCTCAACATGCTCGAGCGCGAGCGGCTCGAGTCGAAGAAGATCTCGAAGACGAACGCCGTCACGTCGATGCTCGACTACGACCTCGGTGAGGGCAACGTCCACGTCGGCCCCTCGGATCACGTGCCGTGGCTGACCGACCGGAAGTGGGCCTACATCCGCATGGAGGGCTCCTCCTTCGGGAACGTCCCGCTGAACGTCGAGCTCAAGCTCGAGGTCTGGGACTCGCCCAACTCCGCCGGGATCGTCATCGACGCGGTACGCCTCGCCAAGCTGGCGCTCAACAACGGCGTGGGCGGCGCGCTCGAGGGCCCGAGCGCGTACCTGATGAAGTCGCCGCCGAAGCAGATCGCCGACGACGCGGCGCACGACCTCGTCGAGACGTTCATCCGCAAGTACGCCCGCGAGAAGGCAAAGGCCGCCCGGCGCAGCTGACGATGCGCTCGGTGCTTTGGAATGCCGCTCCCCGGGTACCAGGGACCCGGCGATCCAAGCAGAAAGGAGCGGATATGCCTCCGAGAGGGGTCAAGAAGGGCACGAAGCGCGAACGCCAGTACGAGCACATCAAGGACGAGCTCGAGGACCGCGGCAACCCGCGGGCCGAGGAGATCGCGGCTCGGACGGTGAACAAGGAGCGGGCGCGCTCCGGTGAGAGCCGGTCGGCATCGCGCACCTCGACGAAGGACATCTCGTCCGGGCGACGCGGCGGGTTGCGCTCGCATCGGTCCTCGCCGCGAGGCCGCACGAAGGACCAGCTCTACAACGAGGCCAAGCGGCTGCAGATCAAGGGCCGCTCGAAGATGAACAAGGCGCAGCTCCAGCGGGCAGTCGACCGCAAGAAGGCCTGACCCGGGACGCCGTCAGCCGGCGCTGACGAGGCCGACGCCGGCGCAGGCGGACGCCACTCCGAGGCGCTGCGGCAGCGAGATCCGCTCGCCCAGCACGAGCTGGGCCAGGAGGACGGTTCCGATCGGGTAGAGCGACGAAACGACCGAGACGACGCTGAGCAGGCCACGCGTGGTCGCCTCGGCGAGCATGGTCAGCGCCGTGACGTCGAAGAGCCCGATCGCGACGATCGGCCAGACGTCGCGCCGTCGCGGCACGAGCCTGTCCCGCATGACGATCGCAGGCACGACCAGCAGACCGACGAGCGTGACGCGCTGGATCAGAACGGCCCACCAGATGCTGCCCTCGCTCGCCTCGTCGAACGCGACGAAGAAGCCGCCCAGGCCGAGCGCGCCGATGAGAGCCAGGCCGACACCCGCCGCGACGCGACCGCCGCCGCTCCGCGTCCCTCGGGGCTCCAGCGACGCGAGCACCACGCCGAGCAGCGCGATCGGCAAGCCGATTCCCTGAAGCCACGACGGGTCCTCGCCGCGGGCGATCCCGACGACGACCGGGATCGCGGCGCCCGTCGCGGTGATCGGCGCGACGACGCTCATCAGCCCGACGGCGAGGCCCTGGTAGAGGGCCGTGAGGCCGACCACGCTCGCCGCGCCGGCCGCCGCCGCGTAGAGCAGATGAGCTCGGTCGGGGGGCGACTCCCCCCTCGCCGCGGTCAGCACGGCGATGAGAACGAGCCCGGCCGGCTGCGACAGGGCGATCACGGCGAGCGCACCGCTCGACCGGCTCTTGACTCCTGCGACGAAGTCGACCGCGCCCCAGATCAGCGCCGTCGCCAGGGCGAGGCCGACTGCGACCATCGCGGCATTCTCACAGCCGGACGCGGCTCGGGAGGCGAGAGCCGGCGGCCTACAATCGCCCGATGGCGCTCCGCATCTGCCTCGTCACGCCGTTCGCGTGGTCGCAGCCCCACCCGGTCAACGAGCACGTTGCGGGAGCAGCGGATGCCCTTCGTGCCCTCGGGCACGACGTGACGGTGCTCGCGCCGTCCACACGCGCACGGGACCTGGCGGCCGGGCGGCGGACGCTGCGCCGGCTGGCCCGCGGCGACCGCCGGCTCGGCGACTTCGTCGCCCTCGGGCCGGCGCTGCCCCTCGCGCCGCGGAACCGGATCGGCGTCCCGGTCGGCGTGCGGGCGAATCTCGGGCTCGTGCTCACGAAGGGCGCGTTCGACGTCGTGCACGGCCACGAGCCGGGGCTCGCGAGCCTCTCCTATCTCGCGCTGCGCGACACGGGCACGATCGCGGTTGCGACCTTCCATGACCCCGAGCGACTCGGCTACCCGCCCGGCAAGGCCCAGCGGGCGAGGCTCCTGGGCCGCATCGACGCCTTGACGGCGACGAGCCCGGCAACGGCTGCGGCCGCCGCTGCACGATATCCGGGCGACTACCGTCTGCTCCCCGCCGGGGTCGACACGGAGCTCTTCGCGCCCGCTGCGGAGCAGCGCCGCTTCGTCCTGGAATGGGACCCCGACGCCCGGGCGGTGGCGCGCACCGCCATTCGGGCGCTCCGCGCTCTCCCCGGCTGGGAGCTTGCCGTGCTGCGCCACTCCGGGCTCGCCGGTCGGCCGTATGTGCCGCGCGACCTCCGCGACCGGGTCAGCGTCCATGTCGTGGGGCCCGCCGGCGTTCGCTCGGCGCTGCTGGGCGGGGCGGCGGGGCTCGTTGCCGGCACGGACGAATCGAGTCGGCTGAGGCTCGAGGCGGCGGCAACCGGGACGCCGCTGATCGCGCCGCCCGCCCGGCTTGCGCAGCCCGAGCTCGTCGCCGCGGAGATGCAGCGCCTTGCGGGCGACGCGGAGTATCGGCGGCAGCAGTCGAAGGATGCGCGGGCCTCGACCAAGACCGAGGGCTTTGCCCAGCTCGGCAAGGCGCTCGACGAGCTCTACCGCTCCCTGCTTCGCCGCAGGCGTGCTCCCGAGGCCTCGGACCCGCTCGAGGACCGGCCCTGGATCCTTGCCGATCTCCACATGCACACCGAGCACTCGCACGACTGCTCGATCCCCGTTGCCGATCTCCTCGACCACGCGGAGCGAATCGGGCTCGGCGCGATCGCGGTCACGGACCACAACGTCTTTGCCGGTGCGCTCGAAGCCGTGGAGCTCGCACGAGGGAGACGCCTGCGGGTGATTCCCGGCGAGGAGGTGAAAACGGACGGCCAGGGCGAGGTCATCGGGCTCTTCCTCGAGCAGGAGATCCCCCGCGGCCTGCCCATGGGCGAGACGATCGCGGCCATCCGCGAGCAGGGCGGCCTTGTCTATCTCCCCCACCCCTTCGACCGGCTCCACGCGATCCCCGACGCCGCGACGCTGCACCGCCACCTGGCGGAGATCGACGTTCTCGAGGTCTTCAACGCGCGCCTGCTGCGCGACTCGTTCAACGACGAGGCGGCCCGCTTCGCCCGGAAGTACAACCTGCTGGCCGGCGCCGGCTCGGACGCGCACGTGCTGCAGGGCGTCGGCACAGGCCTCGTACGCATGCGGGCGTTCGAGACGCCCGAGGAGTTCCTCCTCTCGCTGCGCTCGGCGGAGATCCTGCGCCGGCCCAAGTCACTGCTCTACCTGCAGGGCCTCAAGTGGGTGGCGCAGGCCCGGGAGCGGCGCGTCCGGGCGTCGGCGCAGTAGGAAGAGAGACGGCCGGGCAGAATCCGTACGTAGCCCTCCGTGCCCGTGGCCCAAGACGACATCTCCGAGCGCTACCAACGCAAGGCCATCGCCGAGATGAACGAGCTCGGCGCCGAGCTCGCCCGGACCGCGGGGCCGGAGCGGGTGCCGGTGCTCGGATCGGGCAACCCGCTCGCCGAGATCTTCCTGCTGAAGTACGGGCCTCAGGCGTCCGAGCTGCACGAAGGCGTGGCGTTCTTCGGCCGAACGGGGAAGGCGGTGCTGAAGTCGGTCCAGCGGCTGTCGATCGACCCGATCGAGATCTACGGCACGAACTGCGTGAAATACCTGGACGAGCCCGATGAGGAGGCCCGCGAGTTCGTCCTGCGGGAGCTGCACATCGTGCAGCCCAAGATCGTCGTGGCGATGGGCGAAGATGCCAGGCAGTGGCTGAACGCGATCCGGTTCCCGCTCGCGGGCGAGGTGGAGAACCTCCCCGGCACGATCCAGCCCTTCACCCCGACGACCCAGGCCCTGGTGACGCCGGACATCGACGCCAGCCTGGACGACCAGACCGCCAAGCGGCACTTCTGGGAGGCGTTCAAGTCCCTCGGCCCGTGGTGGTCAGAGCAGCCGCCCTACTAGCAATAGGCGACGGCTCTCGGCGTCTACGACGCCGTCGCGCACAGGCTCCCCGACGTTCCGCTCGGCGCCGAGATCGCGATCCTCGGCGGCCTCATCATCCCGCTCACGTTCGCGCTTCCGTGGCTGGCGCTGCCCGCGTGGCGCTCCCGGTACGTCCTGCCGGTCGCGCTCGCGCTCGCCGGCCTCGCCGTCGTGCTCGAGGTTTTCGACCTGGACATCGCGGCGAACTACGTCAAGCTCGCCGCCGTCACCGGGCTCGGCTGGTTCTTCCTGCGCTTCTTCGAGGAGGTCAGCTGGGTCGTGCTCGTCGCGCTGCTGATCATTCCGGTGGACGTCTACTCCGTCGCCCGCGGCCCCACCAGAACGATCCTCGAGGAGCAGCCCCAGGTCTTCGACCAGCTCTCGATCGCCTTCCCGGTGCCGGGGGAGCCGTTCTCCGCGCAACTCGGCCTTCCGGACGTCCTGTTCTTCGCGCTCTTTCTGGGCGCGGCGCTGCGGTTCGGCCTCCGGGTCGGGGCCACGTGGGTCGTGTGCACGCTCTCGTTCGGTGCGACGCTCGCGATCGCCGCGTACACGGACGTCGCCGGCCTCCCCGCGCTTCCGCTGCTCGCCGGCGGCTTCGTGGCCGCGAACGCCGATCTGCTCTGGGCCGGCTTTCGGCGATGGAGGCCGCGACCGCGGCCGCGAGCGCACCGCGGCGGCGTCGGCTGGCGCGCCTCCCGGCGATCGTCTATGACTTCGGTCGTGCCTGACGTCCTGAGCTCGTTCCGCCTCGACGATCGCGTCGCCCTCGTGACGGGGGCCGGCAGCGGGATCGGGCGGGCCTGCGCGGTCGCCTTTGCGGAGGCGGGGGCGAACGTCGCCTGTCTCGACGTCGACGCGGAGTCGGCATCGGCGACCGCCGCGGCCGTGTCCGAGCTGGGACGCAAGGGCCTCGCCGTCCCCGCCGACGTCGCGGACGAGGACGAGCTCGAGGCGGCGTTTCGGAGCATCGACGACGATCTGGGCCCGGTCGACATCGCGTTCGCGAATGCCGGCATCGGGGGCGCGGGCGGCGATCTCGAGGAGTGGACGACGGCCGACTGGGGCGCGGTGATCGGCGTGAACCTGACCGGCGTGTTCCTGACGATGCGCGCCGCGGCACGCCGGATGAGCGAGCGCGGCTACGGCAAGATCATCGTCACGGGCTCGCTGTATTCCGTCGCCGGTGACCGCTTCTTCGAGGCCTACGGCTACGTGGCGGCCAAGGGCGGCGTGCTGTCCCTCGTGCGCACCGCGGCCATCCATCTCGGCCCCAAAGGCATCCGCGTGAACGCCATCTTGCCCGGCTACATCCGCACCCAGATCGGAGGCGGGCACCTGCGCTCGGACCAGCCGGAGGACCTGGCGCTCCAGGAGACGATCGCGTCGGATGTCCCGCTCGGCTACCTCGGCGAGCCGGAGGATCTCAAGGGCGTGGCCGTCTTCCTCGCCTCGCCGGCGTCCGACTACTGCACGGGCGCCGGGATCCTGATCGACGGCGGCTGGTTCGTCGCTTAGGCGGCTGAGCGGCCGCGCCGGCGCGAAGCCGCGACCCGCGACGCCGAGGCCGCGAAGGGCTCGGCCGGCCGAGCCCTCGCCGGCACGCGTCGGCGATCGCGGGCTTGCGGCCGCGCCGCGGCCGCGGCTGCGGCCTCGGCCGCGTTGCGTGACCCCGGCCGCTACAGCGTCGCCGAGGCTGAACGACGCCACAGTCTCCACGTGCGGCGTGTGCGGGAACATGTCGACGGGTCGCGCGCGCTCCAGCCGGTAGCCGAGCTCGCCGCAGAGCACCGCGGCGTTGCCGGCGAGCGTCGTCGGGTTGCAGGACACATAGACGAGGCGCGGCGCGCCGAGCGCGCCCACGCGCCGGAGCGTCTTGGGGGCGAGACCGGCCCGCGGCGGGTCGACGACGACCACGTCGGGCGGTCCCGCACGATCGCGTAGCTCCGCGAGCGCCGCACCGACCTCGCCCGCGAAGAACGCCGCGTTCGCCATCCCGTTCAGCTGCGCGTTCTCGATCGCGCAGGCGACCGCCTCCTCGACCACCTCGACGCCCCACACCGTCAGCGCCGCTCCGGCCAGCGCGAGCCCGACCGTGCCGATCCCGCAGTACAGGTCGTAGACCGTCTCCTCGCCGCCGAGCGCCGCGTACTCGCGCACGAGCTCGTAGAGGCGCTCGCAGGTGGCCGTGTTCGTCTGCAGGAACGCGCCCGGCCGCACCCGGAAGCGAAGGCCGAGCAGTTCCTCCTCGATCGCCTCCTCGCCCCAGAGCAGACGCGTCGGGAGGTTCGTCACCTCGGCCGGCCGGTCGTTGACCGCCCAGTGGATGCTTCGCACCTCCGGAAACCGCTCGAGCGCCTGGACGAAGGACACGGTGTCGACCGAGCCGGGCGCGGTGACGAGAACCACGAGCGCCTGACCCGTGTTGCGGCCCTCGCGGACGACCAGATGCCGAAGGAATCCCTCGCCGGTGGCCTGGTCGTACGCGGGGAGCCCGGCCGAGCGGGCCCAGTCCCGAACGGCGTCGCGGATCGCATTCCCGAGCGGCGTCGTCAACAGGCAGCGCTCGAGGTCGAGCACCTCGTCCCAGCGTCCGGCGCGGTGGAAGCCGAGCGCAGGCCCTTCCGGCGTCGACGTGAACGAGTACTCGAGCTTGTTGCGGTACTCGTAGGGCGGCTCGGTCGGCACGATCGGCTCCAGTACCGGCGCCGAGAGCCCGCCGATCCGCTCGAGCGCATCGCGGACCTGCAGCTCCTTCGCCCGCAGCTGCGCCTCGTAGCCGAGATCCTGGAGGCGGCAGCCGCCGCAGACGCCGAAGTGCGGGCAGGGAGCTTCCACGCGATCCGCCCCCGGCTCGAGCACCTCGACCGACACCGCCTCGGCGTGGCTGCCCTTGACCTTCGTGACCCGGGCTCTCACCCGGTCGCCGGGGAGCCCGCGGCGCACGAACACGACGAACCCGTTCAGCCGCGCGACGCCGTTGCCGCCGTACGCGAGCGAGTCGATCTCGAGCTCGAGCTCCTCGCCCTTCACCACCGGAGCGGCCATCATCTGTTTCTCAGTGCAAGGTGGAGACGATGACCCGCCGCGTGCGGGGGCCGTCGAACTCGCAGAAGAAGATGCCCTGCCAGGTCCCGAGCGCGAGGTTCCCGTCCACGAGCGGTATGACGACGGAGGTGGCCGTGAGCGACGCGCGAACGTGGGACCACGGGTTGACCTCGCCGTCCTCGAGGTGCTTCCAGGGCCAGCCGTCGTCGACGATCCGCTCCAGCGCCATCTCGAGGTCGCGGCCGACGTCCGGATCGGCATGCTCCTGCACGACGACTCCGGCCGTCGTGTGGGGAACGTAGACGAGCACGGCTGCGCCGTCCGCGCCCTCGAGCGCGCTCCGCACCTCCGCGGTCACGTCCAGCACCTGGGTACGGCGCTCGGTGGTCACGGTGAACTCGCGCACCGGACTATCCTAGGCGGTCGTGCCCGCGGAGCTCGACGAGTACCGAGCCGAGGCCGATCGCTTTCTGACCGCGCTGCAGGAGGAGCACTACCTGCAGCTGTCGGGTCAGAAGCCCGACCTCGTGGTCGAGCCGATCTACGACCGCTACTCCGACCTGACGTCGCCCGCGTCGTGCCGCGAGCTCGGTGAGCTCGCCCGCGCGAGCGGTACAGGCGGCGGGCTGCGTGACCTCTGGCGATTCGCGTGCGAGGGCCGGATCGGGCACCTGACCGCGGCGGAGCAGGAGCGCATCGCCGAGCTGGAAGCCACGCTCGAGGCGGAGGTCGACGGCCGGCCGAATCGGCTACCGGGAGCTGCGGCCGTCCCAGGCAAACGAGCCGGATCGCGGGCGGAGAGAGCAGCTCGACAGCGCCCGCGTCGAGCTGCTCGCGGAGCTGAACCCCCTCCACGGCCAGGCTCTCGATCGCCTGCGCGACGCCGTGCGAGAGCTGGACGCCACGACCTACGGCGGCCTCTACGAGGAATTCGGCTTCGAGCTGGAGCCGCTCGCGGACCAGGCCCGGCGCTTTCTCTCGGATACCGAGGACCTCCATGCGCGCTCCCTCGACCGCCTGCTGCGCAGCCGCCTCGGGATCGGCATCGACGAGGCAAGGCGTTGGGACATCCCGCGCCTGTTCCGTTCCGATGCCTGGGACGACGCGTACCCGGCCGACCGCATGCTGCCCGCGCTCGACGCGACGCTCGACGGCCTCGGGATCGACCTCAGGGCCCAGCGCAACGTCGAGCTCGACGTCGAGCCGCGGCCTGCGAAGGATCCGCGGGCCTTTTGCTCCCCGATTCAGGTGCCGGCACGCGTCGTGCTCTGCATCAAGCCGATGGGCGGCGTCGACGACTGGCGGGCGCTGTTCCACGAGGCCGGTCATCTGGAGCACTTCGCCCATACCTCGCCCCGGCTGCCCGTGGAGGCGCGACGTCTCGGCGACGACGCCGTCACCGAGGGCTGGGCGTTCCTGCTCGAGCGCCTCGTGACCAATCCCGTCTGGCTCGCGCGACAGCTCGACGTGCCCCGTCCCGACGGGCCTCGCCGAGGAGTCCGCGGCCGTGCTCCTCTACATGGTGCGGCGCTACTGCGGCAAGCTTCTCTACGAGCTCGAGCTGCACGCGGGCGCCGACCTCGAGACGCTTCCGGACCGCTACGTGGAGGTCCTGGGCTCGGCAACCGGCATCGAGCCGTCGCCCGCCGACTTCCTCGTCGATGTCGACCCCGGCTTCTACGTGACCGCGTATCTCCGCGCCTGGGCGCTCGAGGCCGAGCTGTCGCGCTTCCTGCACGATGAGCACGGATCGTCGTGGTTTGCGAGCCGCAAGGCCGGATCGCTCCTGCGGGAGCTCTGGAACGAGGGTCTCGGGCTTCGCGCCGAGGAGCTCGTCGACCAAGTGAGCGGCGGCAGCCTCGAGCTCGCCGTCGTGGCGGAGCAGCTCGAGGAGCTCGTGCGGGGCTGAACGCCGCAACTAGGATTCGCGCCTCGTGGAGCTGTCCTCCCACCTGAAGAGCCGCGACTTTCTCCGCATCGCGGACTGGGCGCCGGCCGACATCCTGGCGGTGCTCGATCTCGCAGCCGAGCTGAAACGGCTCAGGTCCCAGCGGGCCGCCCACGCGCTCCTTCCCGGACGCAGCGTCGGGCTCGTCTTCGAGAAGCCGTCAACGCGCACCCGGGTTTCCTTCGCGGTCGGCGTCGCCGAGCTCGGCGCCACCGCCGTCCCTCTTGCCACCGGCGACATGCAGCTCGGCCGGGGCGAGACGATCCGCGATACGGCCGTCGTCCTCTCGCGCTACCTGGACACGGTCGTGATCCGGACCTTTCGCCAGACGGATGTCGACGAGCTTGCCGACCACGCAAGCATTCCCGTCGTCAACGCGCTCACCGACGAGTATCACCCCTGCCAGGCTCTCGCGGATGCCCTCACGATCCGGGAGCGGTTCGGCGGCTTCGAGGGCGTGCGGGTGGCGTACGTCGGGGACGGGAACAACGTGTGCCACTCGCTGATGGCCGTGTGCGCAGCGCTCGGGATCGGCTTCACGGCTGCAACTCCTCCCGGGTACGAGCCGATGGCCGACTCGGTCACACGAGCACGCGAGGCGGCCCGTGCAGCCGGCGCCCCGCTCGAGCTTCTTCGCGACCCCCGCGAGGCGGTTCGCGGCGCCGACGTCGTCTACACGGACGTCTGGACGAGCATGGGCCAGGAAGACGAGAGCGAGCGGCGGCGGCGCGATTTCGACGGCTACCGCGTGGACGTGGAGCTCCTGGCACTCGCGGGCGACCGGGCGATCGTGATGCACGACCTGCCGGCGCACTACGGGGAGGAGATCACGGAGGATGTGCTCCACGGCCCCCGCTCCGCCGCCTGGGACCAGGCCGAGAACCGCCTACATGCGCAGAAGGCACTGCTCGCCCTCATCGTGCCCTGAGCTTCCCGTCGGCGCCGCTGCGTAGCATCACGGCAGCCCGACCTGCCGCAGGCGAACGTGCTTCCGCTCAAGGACAAGCTGCCCACCAGATCGTTCCCGGCGGTCACCGTCGCCCTCATCGGCGTGAACGTCGCCGTCTGGCTCGCCTACCAGGTGCCCGACGTCGACGGGACGATCGACAAGCTCGGCTACCAGCCCTGCGAGGTCGACGGGGCGTGCCCCACGACCGGCCTGACCTGGCCGGCGAACGCGGTGACGTCCATGTTCGCGCACGGCGGCTGGGACCACATCGCCGTGAACATGCTGTTTCTCTGGATCTTCGGGAACAACGTGGAGGACGCGCTCGGGAGGGTCCGCTATCTGCTCTTCTATCTCTCGGCAGGCTTTGCCGCGAGCGCCCTGCAGACGTGGGTGACGCTCCACTTCGGCACCGCCTCCGAGGCCACGATCCCGGAGATCGGGGCGAGCGGCGCGATTGCCGGCGTGCTCGGCGGCTACCTGGTCCTCTTCCCGCGAGCCCGCATCCTCTCCTGGGTCTTCCCGGTCTTCTTCCTGCCCGTGCGAGCCTGGCTCTACCTCGGCGTCTGGTTCCTCTTCCAGCTCGCCGTCGGCGGCTACGCCTTCACCCATCCCGTCGAGGGGGGCGGCGTCGCGTACGCCGCGCACGTCGGCGGCTTTGCGTTCGGCTTTCTCGCGGCGAAGGCGTTCATGGCCGGCCGTCCTCCGAAGCTCAGGATGGAGGCGGCGTGACGGACTTCGAGGCGCACGTCGAGCGAGCCCTCGCGGAGCTGCCCGACGAGCTGCGACGCGCGATGTCGAACGTCGAGATCGTCGTCGAGGACGAGAACCTCGAGGACCCCGACCTCTTCGGCCTCTACACCGGTATCCCGCTCACGGAGCGCGACTCCGGCTACGCGGGAGCGCTGCCCGACAAGATCGAGATCTACCGGCTCCCGCTCGAGGAGGAGTTCGGCCACGATCCCGAGCTGCTCGAGGAGGAGATCCGCGTCACCGTCATCCACGAGCTGGCTCATCACTTCGGCATCGACGACGATCGCCTCGACGACCTGGGCTGGGGGTAGCCCGACGTAGGCCGAAACGGGCGCAGCCCGTTATCGGCCGTGGAGCGGCCCGAAGGGCCGCGTTCACAGGGGACCCGACGCACGGGCCGGATAAGATCGGGCGCTCATGGCGCTGAGCTTCGGAATCACCGTCCTGCCCGATCCGCCCCACTCGCGCTTCGTCGAGCTGCTCCAGCTCGCCGAGGAGCAGGGCTTCGACTGGGGCTGGACGTACGACTCCCACATCCTCTGGCAGGAGTCGATCCCGCTGCTGACCCTGGCCGCGCTGAACACGAGCAAGCTCAAGCTCGGCCACTGCGTGACGAACCCCGGCACCCGCGACCCGACCGTGCTCGCAAGCGCCTACGCGACGATGCACGACCTCTCGGACGGCCGCATGTTCATGGGCATCGGCCGGGGCGACTCGGCCAGGCGGGTGATCGGGCTCGACCCGGTGAAGATCGCCGAGTTCGAGCGCTCGCTCGTGATGATCCGGGATCTGATGAACGGCCGGCCGGTCGAATGGAACGGCAAGGAGCTGGAGCTCACCTGGGCGAAGGGACGGCCCGAGATTCCGATGTACGTGGCCGGCTACGGGCCGAAGGCCCTCGGTGTCGCCGGGCGCGTCGGCGACGGCGTCGTGATCCAGCTCGCCGACCCGGACATCGTCGAGTGGATCATGGGCATCGCGCGCCGCGCCGCGGAGGAGTCAGGCCGTGATCCCGGCGGCGCTCCAGCCGATCGTGTGCGCGCCGGCGTTCATCGGCGACGACCTCGCCGCCGCGCGCGAGCAGGTGCGCTGGTTCCCGGCGATGGTCTCGAACCACGTCATGGATCTGCTGCAGAAGTACCCGGAGTCGGAGCTGCCGCCCGCGCTCTACGAGTACGTCAAGCGCCGCACCTTCTACGACTACAAGGATCACAGCCGCGTCGGCGCCAAGCACGGCGAGTTCGTCGACGACGAGACCTGCGACCGCTTCTGCGTCCTCGGGACGGCCGAGGATCACATCGCCAAGCTCAAGCAGCTCGAGTCGATCGGCGTCGCTCACTGGAACATCTACCTGATGACCGAGGGCCAGGAGCAGATCCTCGAGGCCTACGGCAAGCAGGTCATGCCGGCGTTCTAGGCGGAAACGGTCGCGCGCCGTAGGCCGAAGCGGGCGTAGAGCCCGTTATCGGCCGTGAAGCGGCCCGGAAGGGCCGCGTTCGTACGGGGCCGCGGGCGAACCCGGCCGGATGAGAGTCCGGCCGCTACAGCCGACGCGACGCCCCTAGGCGCCGTTCGAATACTCGTCGGCGATCGCGAGCACGTCGTCGAGGATGCCGAGGCCCTCGAGCAGCTCGTCACGCGTGATCGTGAGGGGCGGCGTGATCCCGACCCGGTTGAAGTGCGCGAACAGGTAGAGACCGCGCTCGAGCGCCGCCTTCGTCAGCCGGGCCATCGGCGCGGCGGCCTCGCCGCTCGCCGCGAACGGGACGAGCATCTCGCGCGTCTCGCGGTCACGGACGAGCTCGAGCATCCAGAAGAGCCCGAGCGCCGCGGACCTCGCCGATCGAAGGGTGCCGCTCCTGGAGCTTCGGCAGCTCCTCCGCCAGCACCTCCCCCATCTCCGCGGCGTTCTCGACGATCCCCTCCTCCTTGAACGCCTCGATCGACGCGACGCCCGCGGCGCACGCCAGCGGGTGCCCGGAATAGGTGAGACCGCTCCAGAGCATGTGATCGCGCAGCCAGTCGCCGATCGGCTCGGAGACCACCATCGCGCCGAGCGGCACGTAGCCCGAGTTGATGCCCTTGGCGACGGTCATGATGTCCGGCACCACGTCCCAGTGCTCGCAGGCGAACCACTTGCCCGTGCGCCCGAACCCCGCCATCACCTCGTCGAGGATCAGCAGGATCCCGTGCCTGTCGCAGACCTCGCGGATCGACTGCAGATAGCCGGGCGGCGGCACGATGACGCCGTTCGTCCCGGTGACCGTCTCCATCATCACGGCGGCGACGTTCTGCGGCCCCTCGTACATGAGGATCTCCTCGAGGTGCGGAGCGCCGGTACAGACGGGGCACGGGTCGGGATGGCCGGCCGGGCAGCGATACGTGTACGGGTCGAACATGCGCACGACACCCGGAAGGCCCGGCTCGACCGACCAGCGCCGGGGGTCGCCGGTGAGCGTGATCGCGCCCGCCGTAGCGCCGTGGTAGGAGCGGTAGCGAACGACGATCTTGTGACGGCCCGTGTAGTGCCGGGCGAGCTTCATCGCGGCCTCGTTGGCCTCCGCCCCGCCGTTCGTGAAGAACGTCTTGCAGAGGTTGCCGGGCGTCACCTCGGCGACAAGGCGGGCCAGCTCCCCGCGCTTGTCGTTCGCCATGGGCGGCCCGATCGTGCAGAGCCGGTCAGCCTGGTCCTTGATCGCCGCGACGATCTTCGGATGCTGGTGCCCGATGTTGAGGTTGACGAGCTGCGACGCGAAGTCGAGGTAGCGCTTGCCGTCGTAGTCCCAGAAGTAGCGGCCCTCACCGCCCGCGACCGGGATCGGGCTCAGCTTGCCCTGGATCGACCACGAATGAAGCAGGTATTCCTGCTCGAGGGAGCGGACGTGCTCGCCCGCCTTGGGATCGCTTTCTACGACGGCCATCGTCCGTCACCGTCCTTTCCGCGGGTTCACGAGAGCACGGCAAGAAGCTTACCGCTGCCGTCTCCGGGGCACGTCCTGGCATCATCTGTTCGATGAACCGGCGCCCGCTCGCGTGGCTCGTTGCCGTGCCGCTGATGACGGCAGGCTCACTCACGGCGCACGCGCTCGCGTACCGGATCGTCGAGCCCGACAGCGCCACGCGTGTCGATCTGCTGGCCAAGACCGGTCACGGCTACCTGGCGTCGGCCCCGCTCCTGCTGGGCGCCGCCCTCGCGGTCGCGATCGCCGGGCTCGCTGCGCATGCGGTCGGGGCGCGTCGAGGCCGATCGCCGGCGCAACCGGCCGCCTGGCCGCTCGCGCTCCTGCCGGTGCTCGGCTTCGCGTTCCAGGAGCATCTCGAGCGTCTCGTCGCCTCGGGCGATCTGCCGCTCGCCGCCGTGACCGAGCCGACGTTCCTCGTCGGTCTGCTCCTCCAGCTGCCGTTCGCTCTCGTTGCTCTCGTCGCGGCGCGGGCGCTCGGGCGCGCCGCCGAGGCGCTCGGCCGGGCGCTGAGAGACCCCGCCGCGGCCAGGGCTTCGCCCCGGTGTCGCACCCCGGCCCGTCGTGGCGTTGCTGCCGAACGCGCCGCGGCTCGCCGCCGCCCACAGCGGCCGGGCACCTCCCGTCTAGGACGGCTCTTCCCGCTCGCGGGCGGGTGACGTCCCACAACGAAGGAGGGAAAGCGCATGACGCGCTCGAGAATGTTCCTGCTGGCGGCCGGCCTGGCCGGCACCCTCGCGCTCGCCGGCTGCGGCGGCTCCGACGAGACCTCGGCTCCTGCCGAATCGCCGCCCGCGACGACGGCGGCACCGGCGACCGAGCCGGCGACAACGGCCGAGACCCAGACCACCGGGACGGAGACCAACGAGACCGCCACCACGACGGAGACCGAGGACAAGCCCGACGTGGACGTGGTGATCAAGGTCGTCGACGGCGAACGGGTCGGCGGCAAGGGCCGAGTCGAGGCGAAGCACGGAGACCACGTCCGGATCGAGGTCGACGTCGACGCGCCGCAGGAGCTGCACCTGCACGGCTACGACCTCGAGCAGGAGGCCACGCCCGACAAGCCCGGGATCTTCGAGTTCGAGGCGGAGCTCGAGGGCATCTTCGAGCTCGAGTCGCACGCCAGCGAGAAGGTGCTCGCGGACGTCGTCGTCTCACCGTGAACGTGCTGCTCGCGCACGGCCTCTCGGGCCGCGCCGATCTTCCGATCCCGCAGTGGCTCTTCATATGGATGGCGGCCGCCGTGCTCGTCATCTCGTTCGTCGCGCTCGGGACGCGCTGGCGAAGCGTCCGCCTGGACGACTACGACATCTGGTCGCTGCCGGAGCGCCTGTCGCGCATCCTGCTCTCGAAACCGGTCGATCTCCTCTGCAGCACGATCGGGGTCTTCCTGCTCGGCCTGATCATCTGGGCCGGGTTGTTCGGCGACCAGTCCGTGCCCGAGAACATCGCCCCGACCTTCGTCTACGTCATCTTCTGGGTCGGTCTCGTGCCCGCGAGCGTGCTCTTCGGCAACGTCTTCTACGCGTTCAACCCCTGGCGGGCGGTCGGCCGGGCGTTCGCCTGGGTCGCGTCGAAGGCGCTCGGCGAGAAGGCCGGCACGGGCACTGCCCTATCCGGACTGGCTCGGCAACTGGCCGGCGGCCGCGGGCCTGATCGCGTTCGCCTGGCTCGAGCTGCTCTCTCCGGACGGCACGTCGCCGAGGACGATCGCGGCGGCGGCCCTTCTGTACTCGGCCCTGACGTTCCTCGGCATGGGCCTGTTCGGCGTCGAGCCGTGGATCCGGCGGGGGGAGGCGTTCTCCGTGTACTTCGGCCTCTTCTCCCGCATCTCGATCTTCGACCGTGACGAGGACCGCATCGTCGCTGCGCCCGCCGCTCGTCGGGCTCACCGAGCTGCGTGCCATGGCAGGCACCGTCGCCGTTCTCGCGGTCATGATCGGCACGGTCAGCTTCGACGGCATCCAGGAGACGGTGTTCTGGGGCAACCTCGTCGACTCGATCCAGGGCTTCTTCGACAACATCGGGGCGGCTCCGACCCTCGGGCTCGAGCTCGCCGGAGGGGTCGGGCTGCTCGGCATGATCGCCGTCGTCGGCACCTTCTACCTCCTGGGGTGCCTGGGAGCACGGACCGTCGACACGCGGTTCTCGGTCATCCAGCTCGCGCGGTCGTTCGTGCACTCGCTCGTGCCGATCGCGCTCGTCTACGTCGGCGCCCACTACCTGACCTTCCTGCTCTTCCAGGGCCAGGCGATCGGCTATCTGGCGTCCGATCCGGCCGGGCTCGGCTGGAACCTGTTCGGCACCGCGGACGCGCGGGATCGACTACGGCCTCATCGGAGCGACCGTGACCTGGTACGCGCAGGTCGCGTTCGTGGTCGCAGGCCATGTCGGAGCGCTCACGCTCGCCCACGACCGGGCGCTCGCCCTCTACGCGAGCCCCCAGGAAGCGACGCGATCGCAATACTGGATGCTGGCAGTGATGATCGGCTTCACGAGCTTCGCCCTCTGGCTCCTGTCACAGGGGAACGCGTGACGGCGCTCGCGCACATCGGACACTGGAGCACGACCCTCGCCGTCGTCGTCCCGGTGGCGGCGGTCGTGCTCTGGGCCGGCGCCGTCACCTTCCGCGACAGGCGGCGTGCGCGGCGGGAGACGCGGGAGCCGTAATGCGGCCCGCGCTGGCGCTCACGGCGGTCGGATCGCTGCTCCTGGCCCTGCCGGGGACGGCGCTCGCGCACGGCGACCAGGTGCCGGTCTCCGAGCTCGACTCCGCCTGGAACCTCTCCCCCGCGGTGCTCGCGCCGGCAAGCCTCGCGCTCGCCCTCTACGTCCAGGGCTTCGTGCGGCTTCGCCGTCGCGGCCGGCGCGATCACGCGCCCTGGTGGAGGGCCGTCGCGTTCGGGCTCGGGTTGGTCCTGGCCGTGCTCGTGCTCGTGTCGCCGATCGACGCCATCGGCGAGGAATACCTGCTCTCGGTCCACATGCTCCAGCACGTCGTGATCGGCGACGCCGCCGCGGCACTCGTGCTGCTCGGGCTGACGGGCCCGCTGCTCTTCTTCATCCTCCCGGCCGAGGTTCTCGGACCGCTCGCGCGCGCCCGCCCGGTGCGGGCGCTGGCCGGGCTCCTCTCGCGACCGGCCGTCGCGCTCGCTATCTGGGCAGCGGTCTTCGCCGTCTGGCACGTGCCCGCGATGTTCGACGCGGCGCTCGACGCGCGCTGGGTGCACGACCTCGAGCACGTCACGTTCGTCGATCGCCGGCTTCGTCATGTGGTACCAGCTCCTCGACCCGGCCCGGCGAGGGCACCTGACCCGGTCGGCCCGCCTCGCGGTCGCGGTGGTGATCTTTGCCGCCGGTCAGGTGCTCGCGGGTGTGCTCGTCTTCTCCGGACGCGTCGCTGTACGAGCCGTACGCGCTGCAGGACGAGCGGCTGCTCGGTCTCTCGCCGCTGACGGACCAGCGGCTCGCGGGCGGCGTGATGATGGCCGAGCAGGCGATCGCCCTCGGCACCTTCACGGCGTTCCTGCTGCTCGCGGCGGACCAGGCAAGCACGCGGCGGGCACGACGCTGCCGCGCGCGCCCGCGTCCGTGACGCCTCCGGCTCCGACGTCGTTCACGTTCGAGCCGCTGTTTCTCGCTCTCGCGGTCGTCGCCGGCGTCCTGTACTGGAACGCGTGGCGCCGCGAGCAGGCCTCCGGCTGGCGCGCCTGCGCGTTCGGCGCCGGCCTCCTCTTCGTCGCCGGGTCGCTCAACTCGCCGCTCGAGACGATCTCCGCCCATTACCTGCTGCTGTTCCACCTGTTCCAGAACGTCGTGATCGCCGACTGGGCGCCGCTGCTGCTCGTGCTCGGCCTCACGCCGTCGATGCGAGCCGCGATCGCGCGCCGCGGCGGGGCGCCCTTCGCCTGGGTGACGCGGCTACGCGTCGCCCTGCCCCTCTGGCTCGCCGCCTGGTACCTCGTGCACTTCGCCGCGTTCTACGACACCGCGCTCGAAAACCCGTGGCTGCTGAACGTCGAGCACGCGATCCTGCTCGCGGCCGGGCTGCTCTTCTGGTGGCCGCTGCTCTCCGACGTCCCGCACCAGCCGACCACGCGCGGCCCGGATCGCGTACCTCGGCGGCGCGTTCGTGTTCTCGGCCTTCCTCGGGCTCGGGCTCACGTTTGCGGGCTCGGTCTTCTACGACTACTACGAAGGCGTCCCCAGGCTCTGGGGGCTCTCTGCCGTCGAGGATCAGAACCTGGGCGGCGTCCTGATGACGGCGGAGCAGTCCATCCTCTTTCTCGCCGCCATCTCCTACTTCCTCGTGCGGCTGCTGAACGAGGAAGAAGGCAGACAGCGCGAGCGCGACGCCCTGGATGCCGAGCTCGGCGAGCCGCCTCCGCGCGCGGGCGGCTGACGCGAGCGGCTACCCGAGCGCCAGCGACTCGTTCGCCCTGCTCACCGAGAGACCCGGCCGCAGGCCGCCGGCGATCGCGTAGACGGTGCTCCCGACGGCCCACGACCGCCAGGCCGTGACGCGGTGTCGGCAGATCCGGCAGGCGCGTCCAGCGGCGACCGGACACGTCGTACGCGTACACGGACGCGATCGTCCCACCCGGCTCCTCCCCGCCCACGGAGACGAGCCGCCCGTCAGCCGCCGCGAGCCCGGTTCCGCCGCGGGGATCGGGGATCGAGGGCAGCGCCGCCAGCGGCGCTCGGGAGGGCCGGTACACCTCGGCCACGGCGAGGTTCGTGTCGAAGCCGGAGGTGCGGCCGCCGACGGCGTAGATGCGACCGCCGAGCGAGGCGACGCCGAGGTGCTCTCGCGGCGTCGGGCCGGGAATGCTCGACCAGCGCCCGGTTCGGGGGTTGTAGACGAACGCGACGTCGGCGGGCGTCCGGGAAGGGCCTACACCCCCGACGACGTAGAGCTTCCCGCCGGCGAATGCGGCACCCCCGGCCGCCCGCGCCTGCGGAAGGGCCGGCAGACGCCGCCAGTGCCCGCGGTCGAGCACGAAGACGGCGCGCTGGGGCTCGCGGTTCGCATAGCCGCCGAGCACGTAGAGGCGACCGCCGCCGGCGGCGGCCATCGGATGGTTGACGGCGAGCGGCAGGTCGGGAAGGCGTGTCCAGCTCCGGCGTACAGGGTCGTACAGCTCGACGCGCGCCGAGCTCGAGCCGTCGGCCAGGAAGCCGCCCGCAACCGCGATCCTGCCCCCGAAGAGGGCGCCCGCGACCTCCGAGCGCGCCAGAGGCAAGCGAGCCTCGCGGCGCCAGCCGCCGCTGGAGGCGGCGCACGCCGTGACGGCCGCCACCAGGGCAACGACGAGAAGAGCCCGTTTGGACGAGTTTCGAAAAAACCCTTCCATCTTGCGGCCCGCGCAGCGTAGACTGCGCCATCCGAGATGAGAGTCCGTTCGTCGATCACCCTAGCTGCGCTCGTGTTGGCCACCACGCTCGGGCTCCTGGGCTGCGGCGGCGGCGACGGCGACGGCGACGGGTCGGCGCTGACCGACACGGGCCTCCTCTTTCCGATCGAGACCGGCGAGGAAACCGAGCCGCCGCCCCCGCCGGCCACGACCGCCGAGCAGCCGCAGGAAGCGATGAAGATCGCGGTTCCCGCCCCCGGTGAGTCGATCGGCCCCCAGAGCCCCGCAGCCCGTGTAACCGAGCTCCAACAGGCCTTGCTCGTCCTCGGCTTCAAGATCGGCGCCCCTGACGGCATCTACGGCGGGAAGACCGAAAAGGCCATCTCGCGATTCCAGAAGCAGCACAAGCTCGAGCAGGACGGGCTGGTCGGGCCGAAGACCGCGAAGGCGATCAACAAGGAGCTCCGCAAGCAAGCCGCAGCGAACGCGTGACCGGCGGCGGCCCGGAGCCGCCGGCGTTCACGGCACGCGCACGCTCGACGAGTAGCGCTCGACGATGTCGGCCTTGCGGTCGGCGGGCACCGTGATCACGGTCGGATCGCCGTCCGAGACGTAGCGGAGCTCGGGCCGGCTGCGCAGCCGGTCGAGCCAGTCGGCCGAGCCGTTCTCGACCGACCGATCCGGAGTCGACCGGATACGCGGGATCGCGCCCGGCTCGAAGGCTTTCGTGAAAGGAGAGGGCGCGGGCTCGGCGCCGACGAGCATCACGCCCTTGAACTCGTAGCGCTCCCCGTCCCACGATCCCGCGAGCGCGAGCCCCGGATCGAGGGGATCGACGCCGAACGGCAGAGCCATGGTCTGCGACGTCGGCATCCGGCACAGCGTCGTGGATCACCCGGTTGTCGAGCACGATCTGCTGCTGCACCTCCTCGGCGCCGAGGTTGGCCAGATCCAGGTGGTCGCGCGTGTGGTTGCCGAACTCGAAGCCGAGACTCGACGAGCTTGCGCATGAGCTCGCCCGTACGTCCCTCCGCGGCGAACGGCTCGCGGATGACGTAGAACGTCCCCGCCGGCTCGAAGCCCGGATGCGTGCGCGCGAACCGGAGCATGATCCCGACCGCGGTGTTCGGATCGATGCTGCCGTCGTCGAGCAGCGCCGCCTGGTTGTTCGTTGCGTCGTCGAACGTCAGCACGACCGGCGACGTTCCCCGCGGGACGTCCAGCGTCCCGTTCACGAGATCCGAGGCGGTCACGGGCCGGTAGCCGTCGCTGGTAGAGCCGCTCGAGCTCCCGCGCGGAACTCGGCCGGGCGTCAGGTCGTAGTCGCCCGCCCCCGTCCGGGCAGGAGCTGATGGTGCATGAGCACCGGCACGACGCCGAGCTCGTTCGGGCCGGCAGAACGAGTGGCCGCGGCGCCCGGAGCGAGCGGCTTCGCGCCGACGGTCGGGAGCGCCGCCTTCGCGGTCGGAGCGCCTGCGCCCGTGTACGTGACCGGCGGGATCCCAGAGCAGGAACTCGTCGATGCCCGGCGTCGCGGCCGCCTCGGATCTGCGCGCGACCTCGGCGGGCCCGTAGTCGACCCCGAGCGAGAAGTCCTGCAGCCAGGGAACGAGCCGCGCGCCGGTGCCGCTGACGCCACCTGGAAGTCCTCGAGCGAGCGCGCGGACGATGTCGTACGGCTGGCGTTCGGGTTGCGCACGCCGTACTCGCCCGGCCCCCAGTGCGACGGGTAGACCATCGGCGCGATGTAGTCGACGTCGCGCGCCATCGCCGGGATGTCCTGCGCGATCTCGTCGGGCCGCGTGCGGCGATGCCGAAGACGGAGGCGCCGAGGAACGTGCCCGTGTCGCGCGAGCGCCTTCCGCGTCTCGGCGAGGAACGAGACGATCGACGGCCTCGGGCGTGCCGCTCAGGCCCGGGAACCGCATGCTGTCGATCGGCCCGTCCGGCCGCCGGACGTAGTCGTAGAGGATGTCGTCGACGCCGACGGCGGCGGCCGCGACTGCGATGTCGATGTTGTAGCGGCGAACCGGCGGGATCGGCGAAGTTCGTGAAGCCGCCGTACCGCTCCGGAGTAGGCCGGCCGGCCGGGGTCTGGATGACCTGCTTGCGCGTCGCCGTCCGTCCAGGCCGCACTCCGCGAGGACCGGGTCGCGGAACGCAGACGAGACGGCCGATCACCCGCACGCCCTTGTCGTGGAGCAGCTTGACGGCGGCCGCGAGATCGAAGATCGGCTGGACGGCGCCGATCTGCCTGGCCAGCGGCACGGGCGCGTCCCAGCCGACGACCCCGCTCTCGTCCTTCAGGTCGAGCTCGACGGCATTGATCCGTTTCTCGTCGATCAGTCGAGAACGCCCGCGCGGAGATCGTCGTCGGCCCACGCGTCGGAGGTCACGTGCACGGCGCGCACGGGGTTGGCCGGCAGCCTCGGGACGAGGACGACGTTCACCGTCCCGGTCGCCCTGTTGCCGGCCGCATCCGTCGCGACGAGGTCGATGGGCTTCGCAGGAGGCCCCGGGTAGCGAAGCTCGAACCGGCCCTGCCGGACCGGGACGGTGCGGTCTCCGGCCCGTAGCGCCGTCGCACCCGTCACCTCGCCCTCGAGCACGAAGGGGCTGCGCGCCTGTCCCTGAACGACGTCTGCGGGAAGCTGCAGCTGCGGTGGGGTCGCGTCCGTGGTGAAGCTCCAGGAGTCATGCGAAGCCGACCACAGGAGCACGCCGCCTGTCCGGACGTCGACCTCGTGGGTACCGTCGGCGAGCTTGCCCGGCTTGAGGACCGCGCGGCCGCCCTCGACCTCGACGTTCTCCGTCACATCGCGGCCGTCGAGGGTCCAGCGGGCGTCTGCGAGGGTCTCGGGGTCGCCGGTAACCGACAGCTCGAGCGATGCAAGCTCCTCGCGGCCGAGCAGGGCGCCGTCGCCGGGACCCTCGGTCGCGAGGCTCGGCCCGGACGCGGCCGCCACGAGCGCGGCCACGATGAGGCACGCTGCAGGGATCAGTGCTCCGGCAACTGCGAGCGGCGCCCAGCGACGGCGTCGAGGCGGCGCCCCGTCGAGCGCTGCCGCGGCAGCCGGAGCGTCGAGCTCGACCGGCTCGCCCCGCAGGCGGGCCACGTCCGCCGAGAGCCGGCGGATCGCGCGTGCGAGCGCCGGGGCCTCGGGATCGTGCCGCCCGGCAAGCTCGGAGGCCAGCCGTGTATAGCGATCGGGCGCCGGCGCGTCGGGGGCTGCGCCGTTCGGCTCGACCCAGCTCCAGCCGTCTGCCTCCGCCCGGAGCCGCTCGGCCTCGTCGGCAAGCTGGACGACGGCGGCCGCCCCTGCGCGAAGGCTCTCGTCGGCGCCGTTCGAGGCCAGGCTGTGCGCCCAGCGGCGAAGCTCGGCGACCTGCGCCGGGCTGAGCTCACCCCCGCTGGCCGAGACCGTCGCGGACACGTTCAAACCCTACCCGGGCACGCAACGCGGGCGCGCAGCGCCCGCAGCCGTGCCGGGAGAGGCCGGGCGGAGCCCGGCCGGTCACACGCAGCCGTGACAGGAGAGCGGTCGCAGCCGCGGTCATCCGGCAGCGCCGGGGAAGGCCGGCGCGGAGCCCGGCCGGTTCACACGCAACGCGGGGCCTAGCCCGCGCCGCACTCCTCGAGGCCGTAATCCCTCGCGATCTGGTCGGCCTGATCGTTCAGCTGCTCGCCCTGATCGAGGAGCTCCTGCACCTGGCCGAGCTCACCGTCTCCGGCCGCGTCCACGAGGTCCGCCGCAACGCCGAGCTGCTGCTCGATCAGGTCGTAGGCGCCGTTGACGGTCGCCTCGTCGGCCGCCGGGGGCCGGAGCGCCCGCAGCCGGTCGAGCTCCTCCTGACCGATGTCGAGGACCTGCTGGCCGAGATCGGCCAGCTCGTCGGTGCTCTGCGGCTCCGGCAGCGCGGCGATCCGGTCGTTCGCCTCCTTGCAGATCGCATCAGCCTGAGCGATGTACTCCTCTTTCGTCAGGCGCTGGGATTCGGCGGCGCCGTCCCCGCCCTCGTCGTTACCGCACCCCGCCGCAAGCATGCAGGCGGCGAAAACGGCAAGCGCTGCCACCGTCGAGCGCATTCCCGCCCCCTTTCTCCGGTTCGCCCCGCGTCTTCGCAAGCCTACTCCGGGCGCCCGGCGCTGTCCGGGTTCAGGGCTACGGTGTAGCCGTGTTGCGGCACCCGGACGGCCGATGGCCGGCTCGATTCTTCTCGGCCTCGTAGCGGTCGAGCTCGCGCTCGGAGCCGCCGTTGCGATCGCGTACCTGCGCCGCACTCGCCGGTTGCGCGCCATCGACTCGATCCAGGAGGTGCAACGGCTCGTCGGGCAGGCTGCCGACCTCGGGCACCGCGCCCAGAATCCGGACCTGTCGCTTGCCGACCGCAGCGCCCTGCTGGAGGAGACACGCGCCGCGCTCGAGGAGGCGATGACCGTCTTGCGCTCCCGGCAGAGGCCGCTCGAGCTGCCGCCGCCGAGCTCACGGAACGGGACCCGCAGGGTCGCAGACGTGTCGGGGAGCGGCGGTCAGGCCGCGGAGAAGGTCGCGTCGCCCGGCCGAGAAGAGCGTCCGGCGGCCTGACAGGAGCGTCGCCGCTACGCGCGCTGCCGGCGGTCGCGGTGGTCGACGACGAGCTTGATCG
The DNA here is from genome assembly GCA_963780385.1 of uncultured Thermoleophilia bacterium. Lineage (GTDB taxonomy): Bacteria > Actinomycetota > Thermoleophilia > Gaiellales > Gaiellaceae > CAWACA01. The sequence continues at coordinate 84,445 of CAWACA010000002.1, forward strand.
TCACGAGCAGCGCCAGGTAGAGGCTCGTCGCCACAACGAGCCAGACCAGACCGGCGAAGATCCAGATCACGGCACCGATGGCGACCGCCGCCGCCGTTGCCACCAGCCAGCCTTCGATGTCGAGGTCGCCGATCCAGACCAGGTTCGCGAGCACGATCTCGGCGAGCGCGATCCACTTCTGCACAGGCGCCTCCGGCGGGAGAGTGTAAGCCTCGTCTCGGCCGCTCGATCAGCCGTAGCGCTCGCAGTCGCGCGTGACGCCGCCGCCCGGCCCCACGTTGCAGTAGTCCGTGCCGGGGCCGGCGCGAAGCCGGTCGTTGCCGGGACCGCCGACGAGGACGTCGTGGCCGTCGCCGCCGTCCAGACGGTCGGCGCCTCCCAGGCCGATGATCGTGTCGTTGCCTCCTCCGCCGACGAGGACGTTGCGGCCTTCGCTGCCGTACAGCAGGTCGTTGCCCGAGCCGGCGACCACGTTCTCCACGTCCGTCCCGACGCGATCGTGCTCCTTCTTCGTGCCGTCGTTGGGCTTCCCGTCGAGGTAGACGGCGATGGAGACCCGGCGCTCGGCGTACGAGACCGTGTCGATCCCGGCGCCGCCTGCGATCGCGTCGGCGCCCCCTCCGCCCGACAGCTCGTCGTTCCCCGCATCGCCGCGCAAGACGTCCACGCCGAGCCCGCCGAGAATCGAGTCGCTCCCGGCTCCTCCTGCCAGCACGTCGTTGCCCTCACCGCCGTCGAGCACGTCTTTCGCGCCGCCCCCCAGAAGCGAGTCCCGTCCCGCGCCCCCGGTGAGCGCGGCGGGCTCCAGCGCGCCTGATGCGTCCACCGTGTCGTTGCCGGCGCCCGCGTCGACCTCGACTCGCAGGCCCGTGTCGCCGACCGACGACCTGTCGTCACCGTCGTCGAGCTCGATCCGAAGGAGCTCGACCCCGGCAACCGCGCACGACACGCCGCCGTCCGCGGCCTCGCACCCGTCCCCGGCCGACGGGGGCGCGCCCGCATCGGTCACCAGCAGCTCATCGTCCGCCAGAGTGACCTGAACGTCGTTCGTCTCCCCGGCCGAGGCCCGGATCAGGACGGTGCCTCCCTCGAGCGACACCGAAGCGGCCTGAGCGGACGCCGAGAGCAGCAACGCGGCGGCACCTGCCGCGAGAAATGCGACCCCTCTCACCCGGGCGAGGCTACCAGGGGCGTGCGCCCCCGCCGTCGAAGTACGGTCGCGTGCGGCGCGTGACGGCAATCGCGATCGCAGTTCTGATCGGCCTCGCGGGCTCGGAGTGGGCGCCGGGCGGAGGCACGCCCAGGCCGGAGCCGCGGGGCGTGGAGCTGACCGCCGTGAACGCCGAGCCGGCGGCTTCGCCGGCGCCGCGCTCCCGGCTCAGCCTGCCGAGCCGCCGTCGGCGACGCTGCGCCTGAAGCGGCTCAGGCAGATCACGGGACGGATCTCGCCGAAGTCCGTGGTTGCGTCGCAGACCGGGCTCTTCTTCGCCCAGAACATGATGTACCGGCACACGATCACGGTCTACGACCGGCGCTTCCGGCTGGTCAAGACGATTCAGGACGCCGTTCGGCTCGACAGGCTCGGCTATCCGAAGTACCGGGGGACCGTGCGGGGCGCTCCCGTCGAGGCGGCGTTCTCGCCGGACGGCCGCTACGCCTACGTCTCGAACTACTCGATGTACGGTCCCGGTTTCGGGCCTGCGGGCAGCGACGTGTGCTCGCCCTCGTCCGGCTACGACTCGAGCTTCGTTTACCGGATCGACGTCTCCCGGTTGCGCATCGACAGGGCCGTTCGGGTCGGCGCGGTGCCGAAGTTCCTCGCGGTGACGCCCGACGACCGCTACGTCCTCGTTGCGAACTGGTGCTCCTACGACCTCAGCGTCGCCAGCGTTCGCACCGGGCGCGTGGTCAAGCGCCTGCGGCTCGGCCCCTATCCGCGCGGCATCGCCGTCGGGCCGGCGGGCAAGCTCGCCTACGTCGCCCTGATGGGCACGACGACGATCGCGCGGGTCGACCTTCGCAGCTTCCGTGTCAGCACGATCCGCAACGTCGGGGTCAGCCCCCGGCACCTCGTGATCGATCCGACCGGCCGATACCTCTACGCGACGCTGAACGCCGAGGATCGGGTCGTGAAGATCGACCTCCGCCGCGGGCGGGTGATCGCGAGCGCGTCCACCGGCCGGACTCCGCGGAGCATGGCCATCGCGCCCGACGGCCGCTCGCTCTACGTCGTCAACTACGAGGGTGCCACGCTCTCCAAGGTGCGTACGCGTGACATGCGGGTCGTCCAGACGGTGCCGCACGGGCCCGCACCCGATCGGCGTCACCTACGACGCCGCCACGCGGCAGGTCTGGGTGGCCTGCTACTCGGGCAGCATCGTGGTCTTCAAGGACGCCTGAAAGGCGGCCTCAGACGCCACGCCGAGCGGGGGAAGCGACCAGTCTCACGAGCGCGATATAGGCGATGTAGAGGCTGCGCACGGTGTGCCTTTCACTCGGTTTGCGGGCTCAGCATGGCACGGGGCCGATACCGCTACCAGCGGGGAAGCCCCCGACCTGAGGTGCGGTTACCCGCTCCGGAGGCGCTAGCCTCCGAGACCCTTCTCGCGAAGCTCGCGCAGAGCCGATTCCTTCTTCTCGAGCCCGTCGAGGCCCATGCCGTGCAGAATCGCCGGCGCCTTCGTGAACTGGACGTCTCCGTACTCGACGACCTGGATGCGGTTGCCCCACGGGTCTCGGAAGTCGAGCCCCCTCCCCGGCAGGATCTCGGCGCCGGCCTCCTGCAGCGCAGCGCGCACCGCCTCCTTCGAGTCGACGACCAGCCCGAGGTGGCGGTGGGCGTCCGGCGCCTGGGCACGCCCCTCGGAGAGCGCGATGAACTGATCCCCGATGTCGATGAAGGCCATCCCGCGGCCGCGGCCGCGCAGCTGCAGGTCGAAGATGCGGCCGTAGAAGGCAAGCGCCTCGTCGACGGAGCCCACCTCGAGGGCCACGTGATTCATGCCGACGAGCCGTGGACGCTCGGCCATGCCGCAAGGGTAGACGCACGCGGGCGCAGCCTGGAAGACTTCAGCCTCCAGCGACGAGGAGGGCCCAGCGTGGCGAGGATCGAGCACACGGTGATCGTCAACCGGCCGGCCGAGGAGGTCTTCGACTACCTCGCCGACGTCCGCCATCTGCCCGAGTGGCAGGACGGCGTCGTGGAGGTCCGGTCGGACGGCGAGCCACGCGCGGGCTCCCGCTTCGTCGAGGTCCGGAGCTTCCTCGGCAAGCGCATCGAATCGACGATCGAGATCGTCGCGTACGAGCCCAGCACGCTTTTCACGATCAAGGTGATCCAGGGCCCGATCCCCTTCGAGGTCCGTCATACGATCGAGCCCGAGGGCGGCGGTACCCGCGTCCACGTCGTCGGAGAGGGCGAGCCCGGCGGCTTCTTCAAGCTTGCCGAGGGCCTTGTCACGCGTCAGGTGCAGAAGGCCGCCGAGAAGGACTTCGCGAAGCTGAAGCAGGTGCTCGAAGCGGCGTCGTAGGCGCGAGCGGCACCGGCGGGACCGGCCGCCCGTGCCTCGTAGGAGTGATGTCTCCCGGAGGCACGTCGGTCGATCTAGCTGGTGATGGGAGGCCGCCTCAAGCTGCTCATCGGGTTTGCCGCTGTCGCGACCGGTGTCCTCGTCGCCGGCCTCGCAGGGGTGTTCGGCGGCGGCGACGAGCCGCCCCAGCTCGTCCTGCCCCAGCCCGCGCCAAAAGGAAGCCACGAGCTCGCGTCCGCCCTCGAGAGCCTCGAGGGAACATCGGGGGCGCGCGTCACGGCCGTCATGACGGTCGTCGACCCGCAGCTCGGGCGGAAGCCGATTCGCCTGCGGGGTCGCGGCATCTTCAACTGCGAGGGTGACCTCCGGTTGAGCATCAGCTACCTTCCGGTGCTCGCGCGCGCCCAGCCCGGCCTCAGCCTCGAGCAGCTCGGCCTCGTGAAGCATGACCTCCTCGGCGAGGTCGTCAGCGTCGAGGACGATCTCTACTTCCGCCTGCCGGCGCTGCAGAAGCTCTACCCGACCGCGAAGCCCTGGATCCATGCGGCCGGAGACCCGGCGAGCGCGGGGTCGATGGGGCTCCTCACGCGGGGAGACCTCGACTGCGACGACTTCCTCCCGTACCTCGAGTACGGCCTCCCCGAGCGTGGGAGCGACGACACCGCGATCACCGAGCTCGGGGATGCAACGGTCCGCGGCCGCGCGACGACGCACTACGTGCTGAGCCTGTCGCCCGCCGAGGTTGCAGCAGCGTTCAGCGTCACGCTCGAGGATCTCGACCGGGCACTGCGCCTGCTCGGCGGCGACGCGTTCGACATCGACTTCTGGATCGACGAGAAAGGCCTGATCCGGCGCGTCTCCTATCAGGACGTCTGGCCGGGCGAGAAGGGTGAGGCGCCAACCGAGGGGCGCTTCACGCTCGAGTTCTCCGACTACGGGGTCGAGCTCGATGCTGCCGCCCCGGCTCGACCGAAGACGATGGAGGAGCCGGCGTTCGACCGGCTCGTCGCCCAGGCCGCCTGAGCGCCCGGCTGCGGGCGGCTCGTCGCCTCGCGTTTACGACTGAGGCCTTCGGGTAACTCTTCCCGGAGGACCAGAGACGCCGTCTTGGAGCGGCTTTCTCGACTTCCCAACGCCCTCAAACGATCGAAGGAGGAGCGAATGGCCGACTACACGGTCGTCAACCTGAAAGACGACGTCAAGGACATGGCTCCCGACTTCGGGCTCTCGCCGGGCCTCGAATCGCGCTTCGCACGCAGGCCCCTCGATGCCGAGCAGTCGGGCCTCAGCTACTACAAGATCGCCCCCGGCTTTCGAACGCCGTTCGGGCACAAGCACTCCGAGCAGGAGGAGCACTATCTCGTCATCAGCGGCAGTGCCCGGGTAAAGCTCGACGACGACATCGTGGACATGCGCACCTGGGATGTCGTGCGGATTCCGCGCGATACGATGCGGGCGCTCGAGGGAGGGCCCGAGGGCGCCGAGGTGCTCGCGTTCGGCGCGCCCGACACCGACAACAAGGACGTCGAGATGGTGCAAGGCTGGTGGAGCGACTGAGCGCTCGGGCGCACTGAACGCGGTGCCACAGAGCTCCGGCCGCGGCGCGGGCCCCGCGATCGTGGCCGACGGCCTCGGGAAGCGCTACGGCGACCTCGTCGCCGTCGAGGACGTGTCGTTCACCGTCGAGGCGGGCGAGATCTTCGCCATCCTCGGACCGAACGGCGCCGGCAAGACGACCACGCTCGAGATCGTGGAAGGGCTGCGCCGGCCGGACACGGGACACGCGGTCGTCCTCGGCATCCCGTCCTGGCCGCGGAACCTCAGCGCTGCTGCCGCGCATCGGCGTCCAGCTGCAGACGAGCGCGTTCTTCGAGCGCCTGACGGCGCGAGAGCAGCTGCGGGTGTTCGTCGCCATCTACGGCGCCCCGCCGAGCCGTGTCGACGACGCGCTCGCCCTCGTCGGCCTCGAGGATCGAGCCGACGCGCAGGTCGAGAAGCTCTCGGGCGGCCAGGCTCAGCGACTTGCGCTCGCGTGCGCGCTGGCGCACGATCCCGAGGTCGTCTTCCTCGACGAGCCCACTGCGGGTCTCGACCCGCAGGCGCGGCGCAACCTCTGGGACGTCATCGAAGGGATCCGTGCCGAGGGCAGGACCGTCGTCATGACGACGCACTACCTCGAGGAGGCCGAGGAGCTCTGCGACCGGGTCGCGATCCTCGATCACGGCCGGGTGCTCGCGCTCGGCACTCCCCTCGAGCTCGTCCGCTCGCTCGACGCCCCGGTGCTCGTGAGCCTGCCCGTCGGCAAGATCGAGGAACGGCAGGCCGTCAGTCTGCCCGGGGTCGCCAACGTGCGCGCCGACGGCGACCTCCTCGTGCTCGAGACGAGCACGCCGAACGAGACGCTCGGCGCGCTCGCCGGCCTGCAGGCGCTCGACGGCGCCGAGGTGCGGGGCGCAACCCTGGAGGACGTCTTCTTCGCACTCACCGGACGCGAGTACCGAGCATGAGGTGGGGCCGGATCGGCGAGCTCGTCCGCGCCCTCTCGCTCGGCTACGTCCGCGACCGCACCGCGCTCTTCTTCTCGCTGCTCTTCCCGCTCATCTTCCTGATCGTGCTCGGCGGGATCTTCGGCAACGACAGCCAGACCCCGAGAGTCGATGTGTTCGTTGCGGGCGACGGGCCGCTCATCTCGAGGCTGCCGACGGAAAGCCTGGACATCGAGCGCGTCCCGAGCGTCGAGGACGGAATCGAGCGTGTGCGCGACGGTGACCGGCCGGCGCTCGTCTACGAGCGAGGCGACACGCTCGTCGTCCGCTATGCCGCGTCCGACCAGGTCGGCGGCGCCACGGTGCAGGGGATCGTCGAGGGGCTCGTGAACGAGGCCAACCTCGAGGCCGCCGGGTCCCAGCCTCGGTACGCGCTCGAGGCATCCCGCGTGGAGGACGAGTCGCTCTCCCCGATCGAGTTCTTCACGCCGAGCCTGCTCGCGTACGCGATCTCGCTCGGCGCCGTGTTCGGCGCCGCGCTCACGCTCGTGACGTGGCGGGAGAAGGGGCTGCTGCGGAGGTTGCGGCTCGCGCCGCTGCGTGCGTCCGAGATCGCAACCGGCCGCGTCACGGTCAGCCTCGGCATTGCCTTCCTGCAGCTGCTGCTCTTCCTCGGCGCAGGCGTCCTGTTCTTCGACCTGACACTCGACGCGAGCTGGTGGATGGCGTTCCCGCTGATCCTCGTGGGCACGCTGGCGTTCCTCGCAATCGGGCTCATCACGGGGGCGGTGGCGAAGACGGCGGAGGGCGCAAGCGCGGTCGCGAATCTCATCACCCTGCCGATGGCCTTCCTGTCCGGCGCGTTCTTCCCGATCGACCTGGCACCGGGCTGGCTGCAGGCGCTCTCGAAGGCGCTTCCGCTCACCTACCTCGTCGAGGGCCTCCAGGATGCCATGGTGCGCGGCCTCGGCGCCGCGGCCGCGCTGCCGGAGCTCGCCGTCCTGGCGGGATTCGCGGTCGTTCTCGGCGCGATAGGAATCCGGCTCTTCCGCTGGGAAACGGTCTGAAGCGTCCCTGTCGCCCTCCTAGCCGCCGCTGTAGACGCCGCAGAGCGCGATCACCCGCAGGCCCCAGCCCTCCTCGACCGGGCGGATCTCGATCGCCTCTGCGTTCCAGCCGTTGCCGGAGTTCGACGTGCTCGCCGTGAGGGCGATCGGGAGCTTCGTCCCGCTCTCGGTGACGATCGCCGCGCCGCCGGAGACGACGTCGGTGCCGTCCGGGCACGTCGCGGTCACCGGGCCCTTCCGGTCGCTCGTATTCAGGCTGCTCGTCTGCTGCACCGCCTCGATGTCGACGATGAAGCTCGAGGAGCCGTTGAGCGTGGCCGCATTCACGCCCTCGAGCGTCGACTCGTCGATGTCGGCGCCGGTGAGCGAGTCGTCGGTCACCTTCTCGCCGGTGACCGAGTCCGCCGCGAGCTTCGGCTCCCCGATCGCCCCGTTCTCGACCTTTGCCGCCTTCACTGCCGCGTCGGCCAGCTTCCGAGTCGTCACCGCTCCGTCGGCCAGATTCGACGTCTCGACCGCCCCGTTGGCGATCTGATCCGACGTGACCGGTCCGGTCTCGTCGTCGCCGCCGCAGCCGGCGGCAAGAACGATTGCGGTGACAATCGCAATTCCGAGAGCGATGCGTCCTCTCATTGGGCCCTCCTCCCCGGCCCATCGGTCGATGGGCTCGTCGTCGACGATTCAATTCTGATCGCGAAGCAGGACGAGGCTCGCGCCGTTTCAACAGGCGGGCGGACACCATCAATCCGATGCCGAAGTTCGTCGCCTCGCGGACGCTCGAGGAGCCCCTGGACTGGAACGCGCAGCTGATCGAGGGAGACGCAGTGAGGGCGTGTCGAAGCTGAAGGAGGAGCTCGACGGTGACCTCATCCTGATCGGCTGCGGCGAGCTGGCGGCTCGATCTCCTCGACTCCACCACGTTCGACTCGGGCGTCGTTCTCCAGCGCTACCGGCCCACCGCCGGCGGCTAGCGGGCCGTGTAGCCGCCGTCGACGGGCAGCGCCACGCCCGTCACGAACGACGCCTCGTCCGAGGCGAGGTAGACGGCGGCCGTGGCGATCTCGTCCGGATCGGCGACCCGGCCCATCGGCTGCTTGGCCAGCTCGTGGGCGACGTCCGCCGAGGTCATGCCGACGAGCATCGCCGTGTCCACCGGCCCCGGATGGATCGAGTTCGCCCGGATTCCGTGCTTCGCATAGGTGACGGCCGCGTTCTTGGTCAACAGCGCGACACCGCCCTTGCTGGCGTGGTAGGCGGCCGCCGACTCGGCCGCGACCAGCCCCCAGGTCGACGAGATGTTGACGATCGCGCCCCCACCGGCGGCGATCATCCCCGGGATCACCGCCCTCATGCCCAGGAAGACCGACGTCAGGTTTGCGTCGATCACCTCCCGCCAGCCGTCGAGCGTCTCCTCGACGAGCGGCTCGTAGCGGTTGATGCCGGCGTTGTTGACGAGCACGCCGGGAGCACCGAGCGCCGTCTCGCACGTCGTCACGATCGTGTTCCAGGCGTTCTCGTCCGTGACATCCGCCTCGAGCAAAGTCGCAACTGTGCCCGGCCGAACGCAGCGATCCGGCCGTCTTCGCCCCCTCCTCGGCGAGCCGGTCGACGATCAGCACGCCGGCTCCCTCGTCGCAGAAACGGGTTGCGATCGCCGCGCCGATCCCCCGGGCGGCGCCCGTGACGATCGCGTTCTTGCCGGCGAGGCGCATGGGGCGCGAGCTTACCGAGGCGGGTCGGTGCCGTCCGGAGCGCCCGACTAGACTCAGCCGTCGCTCCTCAACGGCGGCTGTCGGTACGAGGGTGGGCCCGCTCGGCATTCCGGCCCCGAGCGGCCCGCCCGGCTCCGTCCGGAGCCGGGCGTAGATTCCCCGCTCCGAACAGCCGACGACCGCACGGCCGGAAACCTGGGCGGCGTCACGAGCGAGAGAGGACGCGAGGAATGTCGTACTGTCTGGTTGTCAAGACCGAGGCCCGCGACGAGTTCAGAGCAACGCTCGGCGACGACGAGACCGACGCGAAGCTGCGGCTCGAGACTGCGCTCGCTCAGGTCAAGTCGGCGTGTGCTGCCGGCGACTGGGTGAACATCGAAGGCCAGATCGCCGTGCACGCCAAGGACGTCCGATCGATCAGCCTGAAACAGCTCGCGGCGCCGCGGGGCGGGAGCGCACCGGACGGCGGCGGCCGATTCTGATGGCGTCACGCGCTCCGGCCGCGCGCGAATGCACGCCGCCTGCGCGGGTCTGAGGGCTCCGCGCGCTCCCTAGGACGAGGCGAGCATCGAGCGCGACTCCGCGCGGGCCTGGCGCCACCACACGAGCTCGTACGTGTGCAACGCCAGCCAGACGGCGGTGACGAGCGCCAGCGCGGCGAGTGCCGGGACCACCATCGCGAGCGGGAGCAGGAGGAAGAACACGAGCGCGGCCACGAAGCGGCCGCGGCTCAGCCTCACCCGCCGCTCGACCCGGATCCGGATCGCCGAGTACGTGAGCAGGTAGATCGCGCTCCCGCCGCAGAGCGCGAAGGCCGCGACCGAGTCGAGCTCCTCGCCGACGTGCCCGACGATGTCCTTCATCGCGAACGCGAAGAGCACGATGCCCACGATCATCGGGAAATGCGCGTACGTGTACACGTCGCGGGCGAGCGCCACGCGTTCCGCGCCCTGGAGGTCGCCCAGCATCCGCTCGCCGCGGATCGAGAAGAAGTCGAAGTAGGCAAGCCAGAACGAGGTGGCAACGAGCAGCCCGAGGATCGCCGCCACGACCTCGCCCAGCCCGATGCCGATCCCGGTCGCGCCGATCCCGATCGCGATGAACGCCTCGCCGAGCGCGATGATCAACACGAGGCCGTGGCGCTCCGCGAAGTGCGACGGGTGCACATGCCAGCCCGTCGACCCGCTCAGCACGGCGCCGACGTAGGTGCACACGAGCGCGGCGAGCCAAAGCCAGGTGCGTGCGCCGTCCGTGAAGCCCGCGACGAGGATCAGGGTCGCGCCGAGAGCGACCACGGCGCCAGCCGGAGCACGGCGCCGAGCAGATCCCGGTTCCCGCGGCCGGCGAGGGCGTAGAGCGCTACGTGCATCACGCAGACGACGAGGAACGCGGCGCCGAAGAGCACGCCCTCGTCGTCGAACACGCCCGGCACCACGAGCGCCGCCACGAACATCGCGATCAGCGCGACGAGCAGCGCAGCGCCGACGACGCCCTCCTCGGGGTCGACGATATTGGTCAGCCATGCGTAGGCAGACCACGCCCACCAGAGCGCGGCCAGCACGAGCACGCCGCGACCGATCCCGGCGAACGTCGGGTCCTCGGCGAGCAGCGTCGCAACCTGCGTGAACGCGAACACGAAGACGAGGTCGAAGAAGAGCTCCCGCGGCGTGACGCGGTGCTCGCGTTCGACTGCCGTCGCGGCCACCTCCGCGACCTTACTCCGCGTTGTCGCGGGACGCAACGCAGGGAAGGGCCCGCGCGGACGCATGCCGCTGCGGGCAGCCTCTGTCCTCGAAACGCGGGCCTAGACTGGCTGGCTCCCCACCTGGCTCCGGCGCGCGAACCGCGCAAGATACGTCGCAACGTCGAGGACGACGCCGAAGGCGACGAAGATCCATCCGGCTCCGCTCACGCCCTGGATGGGGGCCCAGGCCAGCGCATAGAAGAGCACCGTCCACGGAGCGAAAAGGAGGCCGAGCAGCGGCCAGACCCATGTGTCGTATGCCAGTTCGACCCGGTCACCAAAAATCCAGACAAATGCGAGCGCAAGGCGCGGCCCGATCCCAGCAGCCAGGAGAAGGATGCAGCACATCGCGCGATTCTCGCACCTTCGCGTCGCGATGGCCAATCCACCGAGTTGCAGGGCGCGGGCCGGGACTAGCCCCGCCTCCCCCGGAACGCGACCAATGCGTGGGGCTTCCCTTCCGAACCCGTCCGGTCTCCGAACTCAACTTTCGCGCAATGGGGAGGCGAGCCGTCCGGACGCTCCCGAGCACCGCCCGGCATCTCAACGGGTGGATGCACGCCTGCATGCGCGCCGGACGGGAGACGGCGATGGACGCTGATGCCTCTTTTACGATGCTCGCACCACGTGATCCGTCCTGACCACGCCGCTCCGTCGGTCTCGGTGATCGTCCCGACCTACCAGCGCCGCGAGTACGTGCTGCGGGCGGTGCGCAGCGTGCTCGCCCAGACGTTCTCCGACTTCGAGCTGATCGTGGTCGACGACGGCTCGACCGACGGCACGGGCGAAGCGCTCGCCGGGCTCGACCCCCGCCTGCGCTACCACTGGCAGGAAAACCGCGGCGCCGGCGCGGCTCGCAACGCCGGCATCGCGCTCGCCCGCGGCGAGATCGTCGCCTTCCTCGACTCCGACGACCGCTGGCTCCCGCGACCACCTCGAGGTGGTGACCGAGGTCCTCGCGCTCCACCCGACAGCTATCGTCGCCTGCACCTGTCCCTTCCAGGACGTGAGCGGCAGGCAGCATCCGATGCATGCGCGTCTCGTCGACTTCCTGCCCCTGGCCCTCGCAGACGTGTCGTTTGGCTTCACTCCCTGCGCGGCCGTCCGCACCTCGGAGCTGCATGCCGTGACGGGTTTCAAGGAGGAGTTGCCGTACATGGAGGACGTGGACCTGTACCTGCGGCTGTCGGCACGCGGCCCGTTTGCGATGCTCAAGCACCGGACGGTCGTCATCCAGCTGACCCGTGGCGGCCGGCTGTTGCGAGGCATCGAGCGGGGGCTGGTCCTCCCTGCCTTCGAGGCTCTCTCCCGCCAAGCGGTCGAGACAGTGTCGACGGCCAACCGGCCCGACCATGTTGCACTCCAGGCGATGGCCCAGGGGCGAATGCGCTACGCAGCCGTCCTGCGTGCGCTCGTCGAGCACGATGACGAGGCGGTGGCCGCGAACCTCGTGCAGGCACTTCGACTGTTGCCCGCGCTTTCACGTCAGCCCTTCTCCGTTGCCCGACGGATTCGTCGCGTTGTCCATGGCGAGCAGGCACGCGCCTGGGCGACGACCGCCGAGCTCTGGCCGGATCAGACGGCGGATACCGCGCTCTTCCTCCGCATGGGCGCAGCGTGGGCCGCGCCTCAGCGGCGGCCGGCCCTCGGAGGGCCCTGCGCCTCCTGCGCGGCCTGCCGACCGGTCCTGCGATTCGCTTCGTCTTCGACAACGGTCCGCTATGGAGCTGGATGATGCGTGGCGCGATCCAGCGGCGGATCCATCGCGGTCGCGACCGCCCCGTCCGCCCGTAGACGTGGGACGACGACGCGGTCACTGCAACGAACGGCGCGACGCCGGGGCCGCTGGTCAGCGCCTATGACGCCCGCGACTGACCGCCGCGACCCGGATATCGGGCCCGCGGTCTCGGTGATCGTCCCCACCTATCAGCGCCGCGAGCTCGTGCAGCGCGCGGTGCGAGCGTGCTGGCCCAGACCCACCGCGACCTGGAGCTGATCGTGATCGACGACGGCTCGACCGACGGCACCGAGGAAGTGCTCTCCCCGTTGAACGACCGCCTCCGCTACTGCTGGCAGCCGAACCGCGGCGTCGCGGCGCCGCGCGCAACGCGGGCCTGCGGCTGGCGCGAGCGCCGATCGTCGCCTTCCTCGACTCCGACAACCACTGGCTGCCGTCACACCTGGCGGTCGTGACGGACGCGCTCGACCGCCACCCGAGGCGGTGCTCGCCTCGACTTGCTTTCGGTTCCGGCCGGCACGGGAACGAGCGGGCCGAGCGCGCCGAGGTCGTCGACCTCCTGCCGCGGCTCCTAATCGGCAACCAGGTCGGGTACGTCTCGTGCATCGCGGTTCGGCGAACCGCTCTCGTCGCGGTCGGCGGATTCGACGAGCGTTTCCCGTCGCGGAGGACAGCGACCTCTGGCTCCGTCTGGCCATGCACGCGGCCCTTCTGCCTGATCTCGCTGCCGAACGCTCATCCATCAAACGACCGGAGGAGGGCTCATGGAGCGGGGCCTTCGAAGCGGCGAGTACGTGCGCTTGATGGAGGTCAGCGCAAACCGGGCCCTCCGTGAGCTGGAGGGCGTCCAGCGGCCAGATGTGCGCGAGCTCGCCGATCGGCACAGGCGAAGCTTTCCCTGCTCACGGCGATGCAGGCGCTCGCCGGCGGGGCCGAAGCCCACGCTCGCGGAAGTCTCGAGGAAGCCTGCGCGCTTCTGCCGGACCTGTCCCAAGATCCGAGTCTGGTGATCGGCGTTGTGAACCAGAGCGCTCGCGATCCCCGGGATGTTGTCGATATATACGCGTCCGTCGCCTCGCTGTGGCCCGCTCCCCGTTCGGACACGGCCCTCTACCTCCGTGCCTTGGCCACGGTGGTGGCTCTGCGTACCCGTCGCTGGCGAGAGGCCGCGCGACTCGCCGGCGATCGCGGCTTTATCGCTCGGCCCGGCTTTGCGATCCGGACGCTCCCCATCACCAATTTGCGGCTCAGAAGGTGGATCTACGGTCGTTTCCACAGCGGACAGGAGACCGCTAGCGTCGACAAGCCCCCTCCCCCCTGAACGCGATCGACGCGCGGGACCCCAGGCGGCGGTCGGCGGCCGTGCGAAAAGATCCGGCTGACGTACGAGGAGCGCAACGACCGCGGTTGGCGGCGAACGCCGTCACTCAGCAGGCGGTCCGGGCAGCACACCCACCTGCTGCAGAACGCGTGCGATGTCGCTGACCGACCAGTATTCGGTGATCTCTCCGTCGCGGATGCGGTGGATCACGATCCCGTCAGTCTCGACTTCTCTGTTCGTAGCGGGTATGCCGAGGAGCTCCCCGACGTGGACCCCTCGGCCCACGATATGGCTGACCACGAGGTCGCCTTCGGCCACCTGCATCCTGATCTCATGCTGACCGGGCGTTGCGACACGAAACCGCTCGCATGCCTGCTTCATGCCCTCGCGGTCCAGCCCTACGCCGGGAAACGGAGGATTGTGGGCCACGAAGTCCTCGGCGAGGTACTCGTCAACGACGCTCCAATCGCTGGTCTGGTTGGCGTCAATCGCCCGGATGTAGTTGCGGATCAGGGCCTTGTTTTCCTCGGGTGCCATCGCTACTTCCTCCTTGGCTCCGGAAACACGGCGCCCGGAAGCTTAGTGCCCCCTGGCAGACCGGCTCGCATCGCTCCGTGGCGTCTTCGGAACGTTGGAACAAGGATGAGGCCACACCGGGACCACACCAACAGGCTTCGGGAACGGTGCAACGGTCCCCACCGACCGCTCAGTCACGCGGCTTCGGCTCGGACGCGTGGGTCCGATCACTTTCGGTCGAAAGGACGCGTATCAGCCGCGAGCCGAGCGGCCGGCTTCATCCCCACGCCGGGGGGCTGCGCTACTGGGTGATCGCGTGTCGGATGCGGATGCCGAGGGCGTAGCGCACGAAAACCGAGCCGGCGACGAAGGCGATGAAGGTAACCAGCACCAGCGCCACCGAGCGGGTCTCAGGGATCCCGACGACGCCCACGACGTCGTCAGGCCGCGTCAGCACGTCCCATGAGTTCAGCCTGAAGAACCGGCCCAGGAAGACGCCGACGGCACAGAGGGCGTGCAGGGTGAGCTCGGCGCCGAGAAGCCAGGGCCGCGACCACCCGCGCCAGCGCAACCAACGCTCGACCCGCGCGACGGCCAGGACGTAGGCGCCGAAGCCGATGGAGAAGAACATCAGCCACACCGGTATCGCAATCAGCACAGTGTGGAGATCGTCGTCGCTAGACCGCAGAGCGCGCAGGAGGTGGATGACATCGGTCAGGACGTAAGGCGCGTTGGGCAGCAACGCGACGAAGGCGGCCACCCCGATCCACCATGCCGGGCCCGGCCGGCGCCCGATCGCGAACAGGCCCCAGGCCAGCCCGAGGGGAAGGACGGCGAGCCAAAGATTCCAGGCCATCCACCAACCCGGCATAGCTGCAGCGTACGCCGAGCGCCCTAGATTCCGAAGCGGAGCGTCGTCGAGGCGAAGAAGATCGCGAGCGCGATCATGCCCACGGCGAGCGGCGCGATGAGAGAGACGCAGAGCGCGCTGATGGCGTCACGGCGCGCGCTGCCTCCGAACGTGAGCGCCACAACGCCGCAGCCGATGCCCACGAGACCGAGGCAGAGGGCGCCGGCCAGTACCAGCGGCCACGGGCCGCGCTCGCCGGTGTCCTGCGCGAGCGCTTTCCCGATCGTCGCCCAGCCCGCGAGGCCACCTACGACGAGCAGGACGGCAGAGAGGCCGAGTACCGAGCCCAGCCGGGCGAGGCGGCGCGTTGCCTGAACGACCTCGGGCTTCTCGCGTATGACGGGAAGGTATTCCATCTTTCCCTGCTCTTTCGGCCGGAACGAGTCGCGCCTCAACCCACCATTCGGGGGGGCGCCAGGCGACGGAGTCAGGACGCGAGCGTCACGCGAATCGGCAGCTGCTTGAGGCCGTTCGTGAAGTTGGAGCGCAGCTCGAGGCCTCCCGGCCGTTGCTGCGGCGGGGCCCGTGGCTGTGGGCGGCGCCTGGGCCGCGGGCATCCGAAGAGCTAGTAGTTGGGCGTAGGACCCTCGCCTGGGCGAGTGTTGCGGAATGACGCCAGAGCGCTAGGGACGATTTTCGTCGTGCTGCGCTGCCCCCTCGACCGGCAGGAGCCAGCTCTCGCGCCGCTTCACCCAGACCTCGGCTTCCGGCTTCAGTTCGAAGGGCGCCTCATCCAGACTTCCGAGCCGAATCTCGATGAGCGTGTCGCCGGGACCGACTGGATCAAGCAGTCGAGACCCACAGAGAGGGCAGAAGCCACGTCCATCATAGCTTGAGATCTCACCACTCACCTCAAACGCCTCGACGGGCCAGTGCCCATACACAATGAACGCGCTGCCAGACTCCTTTCTGCAATCCGCGCAGTGGCAGCGCCCGACATGTACAGGGTCACCGCGCACGCTGTAGCGGACCGCCCCGCAGAGGCATCCGCCGGTGCGTACTCCCGCCTCCACGCGTAGATGGTACGAAACACTGCGGTGCGCCAGCGTTCGGGAATGTCACCCGACGCCGCCGCGGGGTCATTCGTCGTCGTGGTCGGCGGTGGCGGTTGCATACCGCGGGCGCCCGGTGGGCCGGTAGACCTGGATCGTTACGCCCTTCGAGTCGGCTCGCGAGTCGACCAGGTCAAGCGCAATGTCCGGGCCGGCGTCGGGGAACAGCCGCGTGCCCTGGCCGAGGACGACGGGGACGATGAGCAGGTTGCATCTCGTCGACGAGGTCGTTATCGAGCAGCCACCGGATCAGGGCGCCGCTGCCGTGCACCTGCAGCTCACCCCCCGGCTTCGCTTTCAGCTCGCCGATGGCCGCCGCGACGTCGCCGGAGAGGACGGTCGTGTTCGCCCAGCGCGGTTCGGTGAGCGTGGTCGATACGAGGTACTTGGGCTTTGTGTTCAAGGCATCTGTGATCGGGTGGTTGCGCGGATCTTCCGCCGCGGCGCGAGCCCGCTCCTCTGCGCCCCAGTAGCCGGCGAAGAGCTCGTAGGTCCGCCGGCCGAACAGGAACGCGTCGGCGCGCTGGTAGGTCTGGTTGATGAACGTCATGGTCTCGTTGTCGCCCACCCCCATGGCCCATCCGCCGCGCTCGAATCCGTTCCTGCGGTCCTCATCCGACGCGCCGCCGTTTCCCTGCATCACTCCATCGACGGTGACTTGCGTCATGGTGGTCAGTTTCATGGTCGCAGCTCCCTTCTCGCTGGGTTTTTGTCGTCGTTTGATTCGACTGGACCGCGGCGCCGATCTCATCGGTCGCAGCAGAGTCCGTCCGGCCGATTCATTCCGCACCCTTCCCGAACACACGAGAGCCGTTCCGTGGGTCTTGGAGGCTCCGACGCCAGCCGTCGCGGGCGTTGAGCCCCGAATGGCACTGCTGGGGTCGATCGTGCAGCGCTGAAGTCGAACACAAGGCCGCGACTGACTCCATACGGCCCTCGGGGGATCTCTCCATTGTCGAGCGAACACGGTGGCAAGGCCGATCCTTGCCATGACTCGACCACTCGTTGCCCGTGGGCGCAACCAAAAAGCCCTCTTGCAGGGCTTTTTCTATGGGCGGTACTGGGCTCGAACCAGTGACCCCCAGCTTGTCGAGCTGGTGCTCTCCCAACTGAGCTAACCGCCCTGGCCGGCCGGATTGTACCGAAGGCGCTCGCGGCTACAGTCCGAGCGTGCGCGATGTGCTCGCTGCTTCCCTCGGCCACGGAGATCGTCGGCGCTCTCGGGCTCACGGACAGCCTGGTCGGCGTCTCGCACGAGTGCGACTGGCCGCCCGAGGCGCGCCGGCTCCCGATCATGACGGCGTCGCGGGTGGACACGACGACGCTCGCGAGCGCCGAGGTCGACACGGCCGTGCGCGACGCGCTCGCGGACGGGCTGGCGCTCTACGCGGTCGACGCGGCGCTGGTCGACGAGCTCGCTCCCGACCTGATCGTCACACAGGACACCTGCGCCGTCTGCGCCGTCTCGAGCGACGAGGTGCGCGCGGTGCTGGATCGGCCGCCGAGGTGCTCTCGCTCGACGCCCGCACGATCGCCGGGATCGAGGAGACCGTGTCGTGGTTCTCGCAGCCGCGCTCGGCGTACCCGAGCAGGCCGAGCCCGTCGTGGCGGAGATGCGCCGCGGGTCCGGGGAGACGAACGAGCGGGTCGACCGGCCTCGACGCCGAAACGCGTCTTCGTGGCCGAGTGGCTCGACCCGCCGTTCGCCGCCGGGCACTGGGTGCCGGAGATGGTCGAGCTGGCGGGCGGGCTCGAGGTGCTCGGCCGCGCGGGCGAGCCCTCCTACCGGACGACGTGGGAGGCGGTCGCCGAGCGCGAGCCGGACCTCGTCGTCGTCGCGCCCTGCGGCTTCGAGGCCGAGCGCGCGGCCGCGGAGGCCCGGAAGCACGCCCTCCCTGCCCGTGCCTTCGCCGTGGACGCGAACGCCTACTTCTCCCGGCCCGCGCCGCGCATCGCGGACGGGGTCGCCCAGCTCGCGCTCCTCCTGCACCCGGAGGCGGTGCCCGACCCGGGGCTGCCCTGGATCGAGATCAGCTCTAGGTGAGCGAGAGCGACACGCCGCCGTCGATCAGGATCGTCTGGCCGGTCAGGAACGCCGGCCTCCTCGCTGGCGAGGAAGAGGAACGCGTTCGCGATGTCCTCGGGATGACCGTTTCGGCCGACCGGGACCCGGGCCGCGAACGCCGCGACGCCGTCGGGGCCGAGCGAGTTCACGCGGATCGAGGCTCTGCGGCGTCACGATCACGCCCGGTGCGATCGCGTTCGACGGTGATCCCGTGCGGGCCCAGCTCGACCGCGAGCCTCCGCACGAGACCGACGATCCCCGCCTTCGCCGCGGCGTAGTGGGCGTGGCGCGACCAGCCCTGGAGGCGCGCCCGCGATCGAGCTCGTCGCGAGCAGGCGGCCCCACCCCGCGCTCCATCATGCGCGGGATCGCGGCCCGGAAGCAGCGGAACACGCCGGTCGAGATCGACGTCCAGGAGCTGGGCGAAGCGCTCGTCGTCGAGCTCGGCGGACGGCACCTCGCGCGCGATCGCCGCGTTCGCGACGACGATGTCGATGCGCTCGTACGCCTCGCAGAGCCGAGCGCACGAGCTCCTCGACGGCGTCCGTCTGCGCCACGTCGACCTCGACGGCGAGGCACCGCCGGCCGCGCTCCTCGACGTCGCGCACGACCGGCTCGACATCGTGCGGGTCGCCCGCGTACCAGCCGAGCGACGAGGTCGGCGCCCGGCGTCGGCGAACACGCGCGCCGTGGCCGCGCCGATCCCGGACGCGGCACCTGTCACAAGCGCAACCCTGCCGTCGAGCCGGAACACGCGGCCGACTATATAGCCGCGTTCGAATGACGTCGCGGCGATGTGCGCGCTTCAGGCGCGAGCCTCCGCGGCCGCCTATGCGCGGCCGCTGCGCGGAGCTTCGCCGCTGGCCTACGCGGCGAGTTGGCGGCGGCGGAACGCCGTGCTGAGCCGGTCGCCGAGCAGCGCGACCACGGCGTCGCGGCGAAGCGGCCGTGCGAACACGTAGCCCTGGACGAGGTTGCAGCCCATGGCGGAGAGCTGCCGCGCCTGCTCGAACGTCTCGACGCCCTCCGCGATGCTCGTCAGGTCGAGCGTCCGTGCGAGCGAGATGATCGTCTCGGTCAGCCGGGCCTGCGCGAGGCCCTCGTCGCCGGAGCCGCTGATGAACGTGCTGTCGATCTTCAGGACGTCGATCGGGAAGCGGGCGATGAACGACAGGGACGAATCTCCGGTCCCGAAGTCGTCGAGGGCGATGCGAACGCCGAGCGCCTTCAGCTCGCGGATCTGAGCCTCGGCGAAGTCGGGATCTTCGAGCAGGGCGCTCTCGGTGATCTCGAGCGTGAGCGCGCTTGCCTGGAGGTCCGCCTCACGCAGTGCCTGGCGCACATCGGTGACCAGCTGCGCGGACCTGAACTGCCCGGGCGTGAGATTCACCGCGACGTTGAGGTGATAGCCGGCGACACGCCGGGCCCGCGCGAGATCCGTGCACGCCACCCGCAGGACCTCACGGCCCAGGGCGTCCATGATGCCCGCCGACTCCGCCAGCGGAATGAACTCGGCCGGAGGAACGACTCCGCGCTGCGGGTGAATCCAGCGCACGAGCGCCTCGAGGCCCCGGACGGCACCGGTGTCGAGCGCGACGATCGGCTGGTAGACGACCACCATCTCGCCGTTCTCGACCGCCTGTCCGAGATCCGTCTCGAGGTCGCGTCCCGGCCCCGACGTCCTCGTACAGCTCCGGGCGAAACGCCTCGAAGCGCCCGCCGCCGGCACGCTTCGCCGCCTGGCAGGCGAGCTGCGCGTCACGCAGCAGCGCGGGCTGATCCTCGTCGCCGTCCACGGTGAACGCGACGCCGACGCTGGCGCCGACGACGACCTCGCTGCCGTCGATCTTGAACGGCTCGCCGAGACAGCGGAGAACTCTCCGGCAAGCGAGGTAGGCGTCGCCGTGGTCGCCGAGCCCCTCCAGCATGAACGCAAACTCGTCGCCTCCGAGCCTCGCGACGCTGTCGGCCGCGCGGAGCGAGGTGCGAAGGCGCTCGCCCACCTGGATCAGCAGGCGGTCGCCGAATGCGTAGCCTTGGGTGTCGTTGACGCGGCCGAAGTCGTCGAGATCGACGATCATCAGCGCCGACACGCCCCCGTGGCGACGCAGCCGGTCGACCGCGTGACGGCAGCGATCGAGGAAGAGAGCGCGATTCGGCAGCTCGGTCAGCGGGTCGTTGAGGGAGAGCTGCGTGATCGCCGTGATCGTCCGCTCGAGCCGCTCCGCCATGCGGTTGAAGTCGGCGCCGAGCCGGCCGAGCTCGTCCGGCCCCTCGGCCGTCGTGCGCGCGGTGAGGTCCTCGCTGCCGAGCAGGTCGGCGGCGCGCCGCAGATCGGCAACGGGGGCCGCGACGGACCGATAGAGAGCGCGGCCGCCGAGCACGGCGACCGCGACGGCGAGTGCAAGCCCTCCGGCGGCCACGCCGGCGAACGCGATCAGGCCCGCCCGGCCCAGGTCGACCGCGAGCAGGGCGACGCCGCCCGCGGCCACGATCGTAACGAGAAGCACGAGCAGGCCGATCACGAGCCGCAGGCGCGCGGCCAGTGACCGACGGGGCCGATCCATTACCGGGTCCATCCTGGAGGGTCGTGCCGGCAGCACACCACGCTCCCAGCGTGGCACCTCCCCGCGGCTGCGACTACCCCAGGAGTGCGTGAATCGCATCACTCGACAGAGTGATGCGGCGGAGGGTCACGCGATGCGCTCGAGCGGCGCGTATTCGAGCATCAGGCGCCGCTCGGTGCCGTCGGCGGCGAAGCGCACCGTCACGACGCCGTCGGGCTCGATCCTGATCACGACCCCCTCGCCGAGCGTCGCGTGCCGCACCGAGTCGCCCGTCGAGAGCGCCGGAACCGGCGGTCTCGGCTCGAGGCGGGTCTCGCGGCGGCCGTACTCCGACCACGACGCGGGCCGCAGGCGCTCGCGCTCCGTTCCGGCGCCCAGCTCGTCGAGGAACCGGCTCGGCAGGTTGTACCCGCGCGCGCCCCAGAGCGACCGCGACGTGGCGTGCGTCAGCATCAGCCGCTCCTTCGCCCGGGTCACGCCGACGTAGAACAGCCGGCGCTCTTCCTCGAGCCCCTGCTCCTCGATCGAGCGCGAGTGCGGGAACACGCCCTCCTCCATCCCGGCGATGAACACGGCGCGGAACTCGAGCCCTTTCGCGTTGTGCAGCGTCATCAGGGTGACGAGGCTGCGCTCCTCCTGCATCGTGTCCTGGTCCGACGTCAGCGAGACGCCCTGCAGGAACGTCGAGAGCTCGGGTCGTCGGCCGTCTCGTGGAACTCGCGCGAGACGCCGACGAGCTCCTGGAGGTTCTCGATGCGCCCGCGAGCCTCGACCGTCCGCTCGGCTTCGAGCGCCTCGAGCATGCCGCTGCGATCGAGCACGCGCTCGAGCAGGTCGGGCACCGTCGAATCGCCGGCCTGCGCCATGAAGGACTCCATGAGCGACCGGAACCCGGACACCGCCCGTGCCTGGGCGGCGCCGAGGCCCGCTTCGAGCGGCCGCGCGAGCGCCTCCCACAGCGTCATCCCCTGCGCGTCCGCATAGACGCGCAGCCGGGCGAGCGACGTGTCGCCGATCCCGCGGCGCGGACGGTTCGCGATCCGTGCGAGCGAGACGGCGTCCGCGGGGTTGTCGATCACCTGCAGGTAGGCGACGGCATCCTTGATCTCGGCCCGCTCGTAGAAGCGCGGCCCGCCGATCACCTGGTACGGGATGTCGTTGCGCGAGAGGAGGTCCTCGATCACGCGCGACTGCGCGTTCGTCCGGTAGAAGACGGCGATCTCGGCGCCCGCGAGGCCCTCCTCCAGGAGCTGGGCGATCTCCGAGACGATCGAGCCGCGCCTCGGCGTGCTCGTCCTCGACCTCGACGATCCGGACGGGCTCGCCCTCCCCGAGCTCGCTCCAGAGCGACTTCGGCTTGCGCTCGCGGTTGTTGACGATCACGGCGTTGGCGGCCTCGAGGATCCGGTTCGTCGAGCGGTAGTTCTGCTCGAGCGCGATCACCTGCACCTCGCCGAAATCATGCTCGAACTCGAGGATGTTGCGGATGTCGGCGCCGCGGAAGGCGTAGATCGACTGGTCGGGGTCGCCGACGACGCAGACGTTGCGCTCCTCGCCGGCCAGGAGCTGCAGCAGGCGGTACTGGGCGTGGTTCGTGTCCTGGTACTCGTCGACCAGGATGTAGCGGAACGACTTCGACCAGCGCTCCTGGGCCTCGTCGAAGTCCTCCAGCAGCTCGACGGTCTGCATGAGCAGGTCGTCGAAGTCCATCGCGTTCGCCTCGTAGAGCCGGTTCTGGTACAGCCCGTAGACGTCCGCCACCGTCTGGTCGTAGAACGAGGCGACCGCCTGTCGGTACTCGTCCGGGGAGACGAGGCGGTTCTTGGCGTTCGAGATCTGGGCGTGGATCCCGCCGGGAGGGAAGCGCTTCGGGTCGAGGTCGAGCTCCTCGAGGCAGTCCTTCACGACGCGCATCTGGTCGGCCTGGTCGTAGATCGTGAAGTTCGACTTGTAGCCGAGCCGCGGCGCCTCGCGGCGCAGGATCCGGCCGCAGGCGGCGTGGAACGTCATGCACCCACATCGTCCGCACGATCGGGCCGAGCAGCGTCTCGAGCACGCTCGCGCATCTCGTTGGCGGCGTTGTTCGTGAACGTGATCGCGAGGATCTCGTTCGGCCTCACTCCCACGGCCGCAACGAGATGGGCCACCCGATGGGTGAGCACCCGGGTCTTCCCGGAGCCGGCGCCGGCGACGACGAGCACGGGCCCTTCCGTCGCGCGGACCGCAGCCAGCTGGGCGGGATTGAGCTCCGCCAGGTACTGCTCCGGCGTCAGGACGGCCATGACGGCGATGGTAACGACCGCGTCGCTCGGTGCCGTCCGGAGGCGCTAGGCGTCGCTCGGCAGATCGGCCAGCGCCGCCTCGACCCAGGCCGTCGCCAGCGCGAGCGCGGTGTCGTCTGCCGACTTGAGAACCACCTCGACCTGCGGGCCGTCGGCGAGGAAGTGCGGGTAGCTGCCGACGCTGACGCGGGGATGGCGCCGCGTCGCCTCCTCGAGCACCTGGACGATCTGCCCTTCACCGGTGCGGTAGCTGCGCCGCCAGCTGCCGATCGGCGACCCCCGCAGCTCTGCTGCGAACGAGTCGAACATCGCCTCCATCTCGCTCGGGAGCCCGGGCATGACGAAGACGTTCTCCGAGCCGGAATCCCGGCGCGCCGCCGAGCGGGTTCTCGATCGGCGTCGGCGCCGGCCGGCAGCCGGGCCCAGCGCGCCGCGTACTCCGAGAGGCCCTTGGCCGCGAACCGCTCGCGCAGCCTGCCGGCCAGATCCGCAAGCTCGACGCAGTCGACCTCGAAAGCCGCCGCGATCGCCTCGCGCGTGATGTCGTCGGGCGTCCCTCCGAGGCCGCCCGTGACGAAGACGTAGTCGTAGTCCTCTCGACCCGCGAGGAAGGCGCCGATCTCGCGCGATGTCGTCGCGAACGGCCGCCAGCAGCGCGCCTCGATGCCCAGCTCGGCGAGACGACGGGCAAGCCAGGAGCCGTTCGTGTTCTCGATGTCGCCCGACACGATCTCGTTCCCGATCGTCACGATGACCGCCGTGCGAGCAGCCCATCTACGAGCGCGAGTATAGGCCCGGGCAGTAGCTCCGTCGCGGCGCTACAGCGGGAAGGCCTTGCGGGCCAGCGCCGGCAGCACGTTGCTCGTCACCCAGACCGGAGTGGTGACGTAGCGCGCCGAGTAGCGGTAGCTGCCGTTCGCGCGCTCGAGGCGGCCGAGGTACGCGAGAGCTCCAGCCGGCGGCTTGCGGCCGGCCGCCGCGTAGGCCTGGATCGCCCAGGCGGTCGACTGGGCATCGGAGCCCCGCTTCGCGGTGAGCTCGAAACCGCCGTCGGCATTCTTGAGGCTCGCGAGGTACGCAAGACCTCGTCGGATCGCCCTGGAGCCGGCCGAGACGCCGGCGGCTCTCAGAGCCTGGATCGCGGCCGCCGTGTCGTTCGAGTCTGGGGCGACTCCGGCTGCCCAGGACCAGCCGCCGTTCGGGCGCTGCTGGCGAAGCAGGTAGCCGACGGCCCGCGAGCCGGCCGGCCTCCCCACCGCACGCAGCGCGATGATGCCCCAGATCGTCGAGTTGACGCCCGGGCCGATCGCCCCGCTCGAGCGGCGGAGGCCGTCGAGCCGATCGGCCAGCGCCAGCGCGGCCGCCGTGCGGCCGAGGGCGTCGAGCGCGAGGATACGGAGCTCGAGGTCGGTCGCGGTCGGATACGGCTTGCCCGTGAGGTAGTCGGCGGGGGACTCGCCGCCGTTCTGCACGGCGGCCGGGTCGCGGCCGGCGGCGGCGAGAGCGAGGACTACCCATGCGGTCAGGGAAGGATCGGACGGCCGCCCGGGCTCCCCGAAGCCCCCGTCGGCCTTCTGGCTCGAGACGAGGAAGGCCGTCGCCGCGGCCTTGCCGAGCGCGGCGGCGGGTGCCGCGGGGGCGGTCGCGAGGACGGCGAGGATCATCGCTGTCACGCAGGCGGCGGCGATCGCGACGTGCGCCGTGTGTGCGGCCGCGCCGCGGATGAGGCTCGACGAGCGCGTGCCGTGCCGCTGTGCCGTGTCCGGGGCCGTGGCGACAGCCTGCGTTTCGGCACACCCCTGCGCGAGACTCGTCACAGCCCGCGCACCCCCCGCGCGTCACCCGGCGCTACGCTTGAAGCGGGTGGAGGAGCGGGGTGGCCCCGCAGGCCGTCCGCAGATCCGGCCGTCTCCCAGACCACGTCAGTGCGCAGGCGGGTCGAGCAGCGGTCGAGCACGCGCCTCAGCTCCGGCCCGATCACCAGGGCGAGCACGAAGTTCCCGCCCGCGTGGGCGAGGTCGAACGGGATCCCGCGCGCCATCGTGGCGGCCAGGGCGGGCCACGTGTGCGGGTAGAAGCTGAACCAGAGCCACAGGTCCATCAGCGCCGAGAAGGCGAAGCCGAGCACGAAGGAGATCACGGCCAGCGCCAGCCGGCTTCGCAGGATCGGGGCGGCCAGGGCTCCCGCCGCGCCGCACAGCCCCCAGCCGAGCATCTGCCACGGTGTCCAGATCCCCTGGCCGAGCGCGAAGTTCGAGGCGAACGCGGCGAGCGCTCCGACACCGATCCCGGCGCGCATCCCGAGCGAGGCGCCCGCGACGATCGCGATGACCGTGACCGGCTGCACGCCCGGGAGCGGCGCGAACAGGATCCGGCCCGCCGCAGCCACGCCCGCCAGCGTCGCGATGACCGCCAGCTCCTTCGCGGTCGTCGTCCCGGTCTCCAGCCAGACCGCACCGAGCAAGATCAGCCCTCCGGCTGCGAGCAGGAGCGACAGCCCGGCGCGGCTGGGGTCGAGCGCCGCCCAGGTCCCGGCCGCAAAGACGGCCAGCGCGCACGCGACGAAGGCTTGCCGCTCGCGCCCGATCAGGCCGTCCCCACCGCGAAGCCTAGACACGCGCCGCCTCCCGGGCTCCGAGCCGCACGCGCCGGTGGGCGGGGAAGCTCTCGTCGTGCGTCACGACGAGCACGGCGTTCCCTTCCTCGACGTAGGAGACCAGCCAGTCGCAGAGCTCGCGCTTGCGCAGAGGATCGATCCCCCGCGTCGGCTCGTCCAGGATCAGCACTCTCGGCTCGGAGACCGCCACGGCAGCCAGGGCGAGGCGCTCTCGCTCGCCGCTCGAGAGGTCTCTCGGGTGGCGAGCCGCCGCCCATTCCAGGTCGACCCGCGCGAGCGCGCGCAGCGCCCGCTCGCGGTCGCCGCCCACGGCGATGGCGACCTCGTCGTCCACACGCTCACGGATGAGGTAGCGCCCCGGATCCTGCGCGAGGTAGCAGACCGTGCCGTCCCGCCGGACCTCCCCGGAGGCCGGTTGGAGCAGCCCCGCCGCGATGCGCGCCAGCGTCGTCTTGCCGGAGCCGTTGCGGCCCTCGAGCACGACGAGCTCTCCGGCTCGAAGCTCGAGATCGACGCCGTCCAGGACGCTGAGCGCTCCGTACGAGAACGAGACCCCGCTCACCGAGAGCACGGTCTCGCCGTCGAGCGGCGATCCGAGCACGATCTCGGCGCCGGGGAGGAACTCGGGGCGCTGGTCGGCGAGCCAGTCGACCGCCTCCGACACGGGCGCGTCGAGAAGGAGCCGCCCCTCCTCGACGAAGAGCACCCGCTCGGCCAGCTCGAGCGCGCGCCCGATTCGCTGCTCCGAGAGGACAACGGCGGCATCGAGCCCGGTGAGCGTGTCCAGGAACGCCTCCGCGACCTCGACGTCCAGCTGCGAGGTCGGCTCGTCGACGATGAGCAGCCCGGGCCGAAGCGCGAGCGCCGAGGCGAGGCAGACGCGCTGCAGCTCACCCGACGACAGCTCGATCGCGCGGCGGTCCGCCAGGTGCAGCGCGTCGACCGCGGCCAGCGCTGCGTCGACCCTCGCCGCGATCTCGCCCGGGGGCGTCCCGACGTTCTCGAGGCCGAACGCGACCTCGTTCCACACCGTGGTCATGACGACCTGATCCTCGGGATCCTGGAAGACCATGGCGGTGGTGCCGGCCAGCTCGGCCGGCCGTGTCCGCCGCGTGTCGCGTCCGTCGATCGTCACCCGGCCGGCAAAGCGGCCGCCGTGGAAATGCGGCACGAGCCCCGCGAGCGCGCGCAGCAACGTCGACTTGCCCGAGCCCGACGGCCCGAGCACCGCCACCTTCTCCCCGGACTCGAAACGCGCCGAGACGTCGGCCAGCGCGGGAGCCGTGGCGCGCGGGTAGGTGAAGCCGAGGCGCTCGACCTCGGCCAACGCGCCTAGAGCCACAGCGCGCCTCCCGCGACGAGAAGCGCCGCGCCCGCGACGGCCAGCCTGTCGATCCAGCTCCACGGGGATCCCGGGACCCGCGTTCGACCCGGCCGACCGAAGCCCCGCGCCTCCATCGCCTCCGCGAGGCAGAGCGCGCGCTCGAGCGATCCGGCCACGAGCGGCGAGAGGAGGAACGCCCTCCCGCGCACCCCTTCGACCGCCACGCCGCGGCCGCGCACCGCCTCGACGAGGCCGGCGGCATCGCGCTCGAGCGTCGGCAGGAGACGGGTGGCGATGGCGGCGGCGAGCGCGGAGCGTCGGATGAGGCCCACCGAGGCGAGCAGGCGATCGTGATCGAGCAGGAGGGCATATGCAGAGAACGCGAGCGCAACCGCGATCAGTCTCAGAGCGTTCAGCGCCGCGATCCGCAGCTCCTCCGTCGTGACGTCGAGCGTGCCCAGCACGGGCAGCGTCGGACCGCTCCAGAGCACGTCGTAGCCGACGGTCGCGAAGAACGGAGACAGGACGAACACCCCCAGCCCCGAGGTGAGCGCAGCGATCACGTACAGGCGGCGGCGGCGGCGCGGGGCCTGCCAGACGACGGCGAGCAGGAAGGCGGCGAGGGCGCCCGCGGCCCACACCCGATCGGAGAGCAGGGCCGCCGCCGCGAGGCACGCGAGGCAGAGCGCGGCCGGCACCGCCGACAGCTTCACTCGATCACCACGCCCTGCTCGTCGAAACGGGCCGTATAGCGGTAGCGGACGATCGACGGGTCGGCGGCGAGGGCGAGCGCCGCGGCCCGCACGGCCCCCTCGGACCCGGA
Source organism: uncultured Thermoleophilia bacterium (assembly GCA_963780385.1). Taxonomy (GTDB): domain Bacteria; phylum Actinomycetota; class Thermoleophilia; order Gaiellales; family Gaiellaceae; genus CAWACA01. The sequence goes on from CAWACA010000002.1 coordinate 112,199, forward strand.
GAGCGTGAACGTCACCGGTGAGTCGTTGGCGCTCCCTCGCGTCGCTGCGAGCTCTGCACCTGAGTCGTCAGGGCGAACCTCCAGCACCACGAGATTGGGGTCACCCTCGCCGCCCGCCCGCGGCAGCGCCTCGCGCAGCGCGGCAGCCGCGTCGTCGAGCTCGGCCGGCGCGCGCACCTCGACCGGTCTTGCGTGCCCTGCCCAGCCGTGCAGGAGCGGCTCCGGAAAGGCTCCGACGACCACCGGCTGCTGCATCTGCTGCGCCCACGAGCGAAAGTCCCACCAGGCCACGTCTCCCGGCCGCAGGCGCACGTCGGCTGCGCCCACGTCGGGCTCGATGCCGTTGAGGAAGTAGAACCAGTCGCGCTGCGCGGACAGGCTGCCCTGGACGCCCTCGATCGCCTGCACGAAGCGCCCGCCGTAGCGCGTCTGCACGTCCGCCTCCCGGTCGAGTGCCTGCAGGACGGTGAGCCCCGCGGGCACCTCGGCCGTGAGGAGCACCTCTGCGCCGCGGTCGCGGGTCACCCAGAGGGACGCAGTGCCACCGCCGCCCGCCTCCTCGCCGGCCGTGCCACCGCAACCGGCGAGGAGGAGAGCGAGGAGGAGTGCGAGGGCCCGCCAGCGCACCATGCTCCTCGGGGCCGCGCTCAGCGAACGATCGCCTGCGAGCGCACCATTCCGTCCTTCGTCGCCGTGAGGCGGTGCCAGTGACCACTCGGGCAGAAGCGCCCGTCCCTGTCCGGGACGGCGTGAGCGCCGACCCGGAAGACGACGTCTCGAGCCCGAGAGCGCGCACCCGTGTCGTCGACCTGGAAGGCCCGGAAGCACCCGCGCCCTGACCGCTCGAGGTCGAGCGTCAGAGGACCGCCCGTGGGGCCGAACGTCGCGTAGTACCAGAGCACCTCGTCGCCCTCTTTGACCACGTACGCATCCGCGCCGACGGGCGGAGAGACGCCGTTCACCTTGTAGACCCAGCCGCTCGCCCCTTCGCCCGGCCACTTGCCGATCTGGCTCACGTACGGGCCGAACGAGGTCGCCGTCAGGCGGTAGAAGAACTCGCCGCGCCGGCTCGCCGTTTCCAGAGCCCCGAGCGCGGTCGGCGCCTCGAGCGTGAGAGGCGCGCCCTCGTCCACCGCGAGCTCGCCCGTAAACGGCGTGACGCGCGGCTGGGCGGCGCCGTAGATCGTCGTGGTGGCGCCTTCGACCCGCACGTGCACCCGCAACGCCAGCGCGGTCGCGGGCAGTGCCAGAACCGCCGCCAGAGAGACGGCGAGAAGAGCGAGAAGACCTCGTCGCACGGTTCCTCCTTCCTCGAGGGGCAGTGCTGCGGCGGACGGCAGGTCTTCTGGCTCGGGGCTCCCCCCTCCGCCGCCTTCCCAGCCCGCGCGGGCCAGTGGCGTCGTGGCGGTGGGGCATCTCCCCTCACAGCGGCGGGACCGCGCCGGCCTTGCACCGGCTTCCCTCGACCGCTCGCCGTATGCGATTGTGGGCGCAACCGTAGCACGCCCGGCAAGGGCATAGCCCGCGCGGGCGGCTGAGCGGCCGGCTCGGCCGGACGCCAAGAGCGGCCGAAGGCCGCGGTCACGGGCTGGACGCCGAAGGCGGCCGCGGAGGTCGGCGCGAAGCGCGCTGGACGTGGGCACGGCAGGGCCGGGACGGCCGATGCATACGATGTCCGAATGGAGCTCGCCGTCTCGACCCGGCCGCGGCTATGGCTGCCGGTGCTCGCCTGGGCGCTCGTGATCTTCGCGCTCTCCTCGGTCCCGAGCCTCAACACGGGACTGGGCACCTGGGACCTCGTGCTGCGCAAGCTCGCGCACGGGGCCGAGTTCGCGCTGCTCGGAGCTCTGCTGCAGCGGTGGCTCGCCCGGCCGTGGCTCGCCGTGGCCGTCGCGTCCGCCTATGCGGCCACCGACGAGCTGCACCAGGCGTTCGTCTCCGGCCGCGTGGCGTCGCCGGTCGACTGGGCGATCGACACCGCCGGAGCCCTGATCGGCGTCGCGCTCTACGCGGCGTACCAGCGGCGCCGGTGACCCGCGCCGTCGCAATCGACCTCGACGGCGCGCTCGGCGACACTCACAGCCTCTGGCGCGCCTTCCTCGAGGACGCTGCTCGACGATTCCGGACGATCGCGCCGCTCGACGTCGACTCTCTCCCGGACGACCGCGGCCTGGCAGCGGGGGAGCTCGACCGCTGGGCGGCGGCCGGAGTCGGCGACTGGCGCCAGGCGCTGGCACGTTTCGCCGAGGACCACGCGCCGGTCCACCTGCGCCCGAACGCGCAGGCCGCCGCGTGCGTGCGTGCCCTCGCGGGGTGCGGCTACCGGCTCGGCGCCTTCACGGACGCCCCGGAGGAGCTCGCACGGGTCGCCGTCGCGCAGCTCGGCCTGACGCGCCGCCTGGACGGGCTCGAAACCGGTGACGGGTCGCTGGAGCGACTGCTCGAGCGCTTCGGTGCCGACGAGACGCTCGTGGCGACGACGTTGGACGACTTGGCTACTATCAGCCGTCGTGGAACATAAGAGCCTGGACGACCGCCAGCTCGACGCGATTCTCGAGCGCCTCGACCGGCTTTGCGACGAGGTCCACAACCTCAATCGCCGGCTCGACTCGGCCGAGGGGCTGCTCCGGATCTCCCACGAGCTGCAGACCCTGAACGAGTCGCTGCAGGCGCTCGCCTACGCCGCCCTCGGCCAGCAGGGCCCGCAGGTGCGGCGGCGGCGCTCGGCCTGATCGCCGGAGAGCGGTCGGACCGTGCGGTAGACGCGGCCCTTTCGGGCCGCTCAACGGCCGATAACAGCGGCTGCGCCGCCGTTTCGGCCTAGGTCTTCGCGGTCTTCCGCTTCGCGGCCGTGGACGCCTTCGGCGCGGCCTTCGCGGCCGGCTTCTTCGCGCGCCGGCTTCTTCGCCGCCGGCTTCTTCGCCGCCGGCTTCTTCTTCGTCGGCTCGACGCGGATCGCCCCCGGCAGCGGAGCCAGCACGGTCTCCCGCCCGCTGTCCCAGCGGATCACGTACCGCGGAGGATCGTCGCTCAGCACGGACTCGATGACGCCCGCACGCTCGTTCGGGTTGGCCCGCTTGATCTTGCCCAGCATCAGAATCCGGTCTCCGCTCTTGGCGGTCATGCTTGCTCGCTCCTCCTTCTCGCGTCTGTCTGTCCGGAACGCTAGCGCGCCGGCTGCCCCGCCGTCACGCCAGCCTATCCGTGGATGGAAACGATGATCGGGATGATCAGGATCGCCACGAGGTTCGCGATCTTGATCATCGGGTTGATCGCCGGCCCGGCGGTGTCCTTGTAGGGATCGCCCACCGTGTCGCCGGTCACCGCAGCGGCATGCGCCTCGGAGCCCTTGCCGCCGTACAGGCCGTCCTCGATCAGTCTTCTTCGCGTTGTCCCAGGCGCCGCCTCCGGAGGTCATCGCGATGGCGAGGAACAGCCCCGTCACGATCGTGCCGATGAGCAGCCCGCCGAGCGCCCCAGGGCTGATGATCCCGACGATGATCGGCACGAGGATCGGGATCAGCGCCGGGGCCAGCATGTACCTGATCGCCTGGGCGGTGACGATGTCGACCGCTCGGCTGTAGTCCGGACGCTGTGTCCCCTCCATGATCCCGGGCATCTCCCGGAACTGCCGGCGCACCTCCTCGACCACCTGGCCGCCCACGGTGCCCACCGCCTGGATGGCGAGCGAGGCGAACAGGAAGGGCATGAGCCCGCCGATGATGAGCCCCGCGACGACCCATGGGTCGGTAAGGTCGAAGACTGCAGAGAGCCCCCGTTCGCTCAGGTCGCTGACGTACTCGTCGAAGAGCACGAGCGCCGCGAGACCCGCCGAGCCGATCGCGTAGCCCTTCGTCACGGCTTTCGTCGTGTTGCCGACGGCATCGAGCGGATCGGTTACCCCGCGTACCTCCTCGGGCAGGTCGGCCATCTCGGCGATGCCGCCGGCGTTGTCCGTCACGGGGCCGTACGCATCCAGCGCGACGATGAGGCCCGTCATCGACAGCTGCGCCATGACGGCGATGCCGATGCCGTAGAGGTTCTCGCCGGCGACGTAGTACGCGGACACGATGCCGACTGCGATCACGATCACCGGCGCCGCGGTCGCCTGGAAGCCGACGCCGAGGCCCGCGATGATGTTCGTCGCGTGACCCGTCTGCGAGGCGCGGGCGATCTGCTTCACCGGCGGCCAGCGCGTGCCGGTGTAGTACTCCGTGATCGCGACGAGCAGGAACGTGACGGCGAGGCCGATCAGCGCGGCGCCGTAGAGCTCCCCGAAGCTGAACGGACCGTCGTCGAACGCCAGCGTGACCGGGATGAAGCCGAGCGCCGAGAGGATCGTCGCGACGATGACTGACTTGTAGAGCGCGTTGATGATGGCGTTGGGCCCGCGGCCGATGCGCGCGAAGAACACGCCGATCACCGACGCGAGGATCGAGATGCCGCCGAGGGCGAGCGGGTAGAGCCACAACTCGCTCGCCGGGAACTGCGTCCCGAGCAGCATCACGGCGACCGCCGTCACGGCGTAGGTCTCGAAGAGGTCGGCCGCCATGCCCGCGCAGTCGCCGACGTTGTCGCCGACGTTGTCCGCGATCACGGCGGGGTTGCGTGGATCGTCCTCCGGGATCCCGGCCTCGATCTTGCCGACGAGATCGGCCCCGACGTCGGCCGCCTTCGTGTAGATGCCGCCGCCGAGCCGGGCGAAGACCGAGATCAGGGAGCCGCCGAAAGCCAGCCCGATGAGATCGTCGATCGCCGAGTTGGCGTCGTTCCCGAACACCTTCGTGAGCAGCAGGTAGTACCCCGCCACTCCGAGCAGCCCGAGGCCGACGACGAGCAGACCCGTCACCGAGCCCGCCTTGAACGCGACCTCGAACGCCGGTCTGAGACCGTCCTGCGCCGCCGCTGCCGTGCGAACGTTCGAGCGCACCGCGACGTTCATGCCGATGAACCCCGCCGCGGCCGAGAGGATGGCGCCGATGAGGAAGCCGACCGCCGTCCCCCACCCGAGCTGGTTGTACAGCCCGAGCAGCAGGAACGGCACGATGGCGACGACGGCGATCGTCGTGTACTGACGGCTGAGGTAGGCGGCGGCGCCCTCCTGCACGGCCCTCGAGATCTCCTGCATGCGCTCGGAGCCTTTCGGGCGGCCCATCAGCCAGACCGTGAGATAGACGCCGAAGCCGACTGCAACGCCGCCGCAGATCAGGGCGAACAGAACGGCGTGGTCTCGGAAGAACGACATGTGCCTGCCTTGCTCGGGATCACGAAGTCGGCGCGTGCGGCCTCACGGCGGAGACCGGGACCCCGCATGGGAACCCGATGCGCGACGGGTGGCAGTTCTATCACAAACTCCGGTCGAGGACGGGCCGGCAGGCGCCCCAGCCGGCGACGGCTCCCTCCCCGGGGGGCACGCCGAGACGCCATAATCCCAGGATGGTGTACCGGCCGCGGGCCCTGTGGAGGCGGCTACCCCGTCGGGCGAAGCTGATCGTGCCGCTCGCCGTGGCGCTCGTCGCCGCCGCGATCGCCGTGCCCGTCGTCATGGCCTCCGGAGGGACGAGCGGGCCCTGCGCCGGCGGCCAGGCGGACGACTACACCTGCTGGCAGGACTACTTCACCGGCATCGTCGACAAGCAGGGCGGCGAGGCCGCGCTCGGCGAGATCAACGCGTACCGCGCGGTCAACAGCTACGTCCTCGCCAACTGCCACACGCTCGTCCACGCGATCGGCCGCGCGGCGCTCGGGCACTACGGATCGATCAACGAGGCGTCGAAGCACGGCGACTACACCTGCTGGTCCGGCTACTTCCACGGCATGTACGAGCAGTACATGAAGAAGTTCACGGACGAGGAGCTGTTCAGCGTCATCCCGACGATCTGCAAGCGCCCGCCGAACGACCCGTACGCGTTCGACTACTACAACTGCCTGCACGGCATCGGCCACGGGGTGACGATCCGGTTCGGCAACGATCCGTTCCCCGCCCTCAAGTACTGCGACGTCTTCGGCGAGGACTGGGAGCGCACGAACTGCTACACCGGCGTCTTCATGCAGAACATCGTGGTCGACCGACAGATGCACCAGTCGGTGCGGCTGAAGCCCGACGATCCGGTCTACCCCTGCGACGCCGTCGACGATGCAGTACAAGAAGGCGTGCTACCTCACGCAGACGTCCTACATCCTCCGCGTCTACGACTACGACTACAAGAAGGGCTTCGAGACCTGCGACGGCATCGACGCCGAGTACCGCGAGACCTGCTACATCAGCATGGGCCGCGACATCAGCGGCAATTCACATCGCGACGCCAAGAAGGTCGCTCGAGCTCTGCAGCCTCGGCGACTCGGAGCTGCAGGAGTGGTGCTTCATCGGCGCGGCACGCAACGCGGTCTTCAACGACCACGGCCGCGCGAACGCCGACGCACTCTGCGCGATCGTGCCGGCGCGCTTCACCGAGTCCTGCAAGTCACAGGTCCAGAGCGCCGTCGACAGCTTGTGAAACGGGCAGAGCCCGGTTCACAAGCCTGTAGGGGCCGGATCTCATCCGGCCCTGGCGGCTGAGCGGCCGGCAAGGGCGAAGCCCGCGCAGCGGACGCCGAAGGCGGCCGCGAAGGTTCGCGCGCGAAGCGCGCTCGGCCGGCTCGTGACGGGGCGGGATACGCGGATTGTCGGGCCGGATGAGATCCGGCCCCTACAGGTGGCGGTGAGCCGCGCCCATGACCGCGGCCCTCCGGGCCGCTCCACGGCCGATAACGGGCTCACGCCCGTTTCGGCCTAGAGCAGCTGCGCGCCGCGCAGAGCCGTCGCGCACAGGTGCTCGGCCGGCTGGGGACCGATCCTGGGCAGGACCGCGAAAAGCAGCTCCCGCAGCCGCGCGAGGTTCTCGTGGAACACGCGCAGCACCTCCTCGCCCGAGACGGGAGTGGTGCCGGGAACGCCGGCATCGTGATCGGTCACCATCGACACGTTCGCGTAGCAGAGCTCGAGCTCCCGCGCGAGGTGGCACTCGGGGTAGGCGGTCATGTTCACGACGTGCCAGCCGAGCCCCGAGAACCAGGCCGACTCGGCGCGCGTCGAGAAGCGCGGCCCCTGGATGACGACCACGGTGCCGCCGTCGCGGACGGCGATGCCGAGCTCGCGTGCGGTACCGACGAGCAGCTCGCGCAGCTCCGGGCAGTAGGGGTCGGCAGCGGACACGTGCGTGACCGGCTCGTCGCCGCCGTCGTAGAACGTGTCGGCCCGGCCGGAGGTCCGGTCGACGAACTGGTCGCAGACGACGAACTCCCCGAGCGCCAGGTCGGCCTGCAGGGCGCCTGCGGCGCACGGGCCGAGCAGACGCCGCACGCCGATCTCCTTCATCGCCCAGACGTTCGCGCGGTAGGGAACGCGGTGCGCCGGGTACTCGTGCCGGCGGCCGTGACGGGGCAGGAACGCGACCCGCACGCCGCCGACCGCGCCGATCGTGATCGGGGCCGAGGGCTTCCCGAACGGTGTCTCGACCTCGACCTCCTCGACGTCCTCGAGGAACCGGTAGAAGCCGGAGCCGCCGAAGACGCCGACCTCAGCCGTCAGCCTGCTCCTCCTCGGCCGCCTCGGCCTGCGGCTCCTCGCCGGGCTCTCCTGCGGGCGGTTCGCCGCCTGCGGTCTCCTCGGACGCAACGCCCGCGTAGGCGAGCTGGAGGTTCGCGACCGACGAGTCGAAGTCGCGCACGAGCTCGGGCGGCACCACCTGCTCGAGCACCGGCGTGAGCGCGCGCATCGTCGTCGATGGCGAGCCTCGCCTGCGCGAGATCCCGCTCGTCCTTCGTCTCGGGAGTGAGCCCGAGGCCGCGGTAGCCGATCGCGGAGACCGTCACGAGCGTCTGGATGACAATGTCCTCGACGCGGAGCCGCTGGAGCTCCTCCGCGAGCTCCCGCGCGGCGCGCTCCTCGTCTTCCGGGCTAGCCACGTGTCGCCTCCAGCGCCACGTCGCGCGTCCGCGCGACCTGCTCGGCGTAGATCTCGGGCAGCGAGGCGCCCTCCGCCGAGGCGGGCCATCTGGCGCTCGGCCGCATTCGCGGCGGGCACCTCGAGGTACGACGCGATCCCGAGCTCCTCCGCCACGGGGAGCACCCACGCGACGAGCTCCTCGAGCGCGGCGCGGGCGGGCCGCTTGCGCCGCTCGGCCGTCCGCTCGAGGTCGAGCAGCTCGCCCGCGAGCCCCGAGCGGATCGCGCGCCAGAAGTTCTCCTCGATCAGGCGGTGCGGCTGCGTGCGCAGCGGCTCACCCTCGTCGACGGCGCGCGCGATACGGGCCGTGAGCGCGTAGATGAGCGCGGAAAGGGAGACGGCCTCGGCGAGCTCCGGCTGCCCGTCGCAGATGCGGATCTCGACGGTCGGAAAGGCGAGATGAAGGCGAACGCTCCACCAGAGCTGCGTGTGCTCCGTCACCGATCCGGTCCCGTAGAGGTAGCGCAGGAACGTCTCGTAGTCGGCCCAGTCCGCGATAGGCGTCGGGGACCCCGCAGCGCGGGAACATCTTCGTGAAGATCTGGGAGCGCGCCGAGTGCAGGTGCGTGAAGCAGTCCTCGACGAACGGCGAGGACGCGGACAGCGCCAACAGGTCGGGGAGATAGCTGCGGAGCGCGTTGTGCACCGCGACCGCGCGGTCGGCGCCCCGGATTCCCACGTGCACGTGCAGGCCGAAGGTGTTGTTGCGCCAGACGACGTAGCGGAGGATCTCGTCGTTGCGCCGGTAATGCGGCGTGTCGATGATCCGCTGCTCCTGCCAGGGGCTCCACGGGTGCGTTCCCGTGGCGCCGAGCGCGATCCCGAGCGAGTCGCAGAGCGCGAGCACCTGCGACCGACGCTCGGCGAGCTTCCGCGCGGCCTCGTCGAAGCTCTCGCAGCGGCCGGTCTTCACCTCGACCTCCGAGGCGATCAGCTCGCCGGCAAGGTGTGTCCTCAGCTCGCTGCCCTCGGCCGCCGCCTGGATGTCCTCGAAGCGGTTCACGAGGGAGAGCGTGGCGGGATCGAGGACCGCGAACTCCTCCTCCACCGCGAGCGTGAAGTCCGTTCCCTCCTCGAACTGCTCGCGCGCGAGGTCGATCTGCTCGTCCGCGCTGAGCTTCTGCTCGTCGCCCATTTGCCGCTCGACGGTAGCAGGCGCGACGGGGCGCGATCGAGTCCGTCGAAAGCCTCAGGATCTCGGTTGCGACGTGATCCCAGCTCCAGCGCGCGACTGCGGCGCGGCGCGCGGCCGCCCGAAGCCGAGCGTGGTCGGCCGCAGACAGCCCGAGGATTGCGTCGAGCTTCGCCGCCAGGTCGCGGCACGTCCTCGTTCTCGAAGCTCGTCAGGAACCGCAGCTCCGGCGGGTACTCGGCCTCGAGCCCCGCGGCGATCTCGGCGAGGCCCGAGTGGCGCGCGACCAGCGGAGGCGCGCCGCAGGCGGCCGCCTCGGCGGCGACCATGCCGAACGCCTCCGGGAAGGTGGACGGGGTGACCGCGACGTCGGCGAGGGCGTAGAGGTACACGAGGTGGCGATGCTCCATGGGGCCGGTGAAGAGCACCGGAAGATCGCGCGCCGCCTGCTCGAGCTCCGTCGCGGATGTCCCCCCAGCCGACCATCACGCAGCGCGCCTCGACGCTCCTCAGCGCGTCGACGAGAACATGGGCGCCCTTCTCGCGGCTCACGCGGCCCACGAAGACCACGGTGGGCCCGTCGCCCGAGAGGAAACGCTCCAGGCGTTCCGCGTTGCCCTCGTCCGGCAGGCGCTGATTGTGGTGCTCGGGCGGGTTCGGCAGGTCCAGGCGGGCCTCGGCGAGCAGCCCGGCGAGCGCCTCCTCGCGGGGGCGCGGCCTGAACTCGTCGACGTCGACACCGGGAGGAACCAGGTGCGTCCGGTCGAGCCACGGCCCGGGGCCGAGCACCTCGGCGATCACCCGACGGACGTGGTCCGTTCCTGCGACGACGGCCTTCGCCGGTTCGAGGGTCTCCCGTGCCCACCGGCACAGCTCGTCGTTCCCGCGCAGCGAGAACTCGAGCTCCGAGCCGTGTGCCTTCACGACGTACGGCACGCCGGCGGCGGCGCCCACCGGGCCGCCGAGGATCAGGTGGTTGGTGAAGAGGAGATCGGCCGGCAAATGCTCGCGCAGGGCCGCGGCATTCGCCGCCACGAAGCGCTCGCGCTCCTCCCAGCCGAGGTCCTGGACGCGATGGGCCTCGACGTCCTCGTAGCGATCGACGACGAACACGGGCAGGATCCGCCCGATGTCGGGCCTGAACGACGCGGGCGCTCCCGACGTCGTACCGCTCAGGATGGGGATCCTGGCAGAAGACGACCACCTCGTGGCCCTGCCGTGACCACGCACGCGCCAGCGAGCGCGTGTAGACATTCGAGCCGGTGCCGCCCAGGAGATAGCCGTGCCAGAGCAGAATTTTCATCGGATGATTGGTTGCGCCCGCTGGAACGCCCGTCGTGGATCCTGACGATCGCCTCGTACGGAAGGCGCAGCGCGGCGACAGCCGGGCATTCGCCGAGCTGGTCGACGCGCCATCAGCACCGGCTCTTCACCCTGGCCTCCCGCGAGCTCGGATCGGCGGCCGACGCGGAGGACGCGGTGCAGGAGACCTTCATCCGAGCGTGGAAAGCGCTGCCGCGCTTCCGCGCCGAGGCCACGTTCTCGACATGGCTCTACCGGATCTGCCTGAACGCGATCCACGACCAGCGTGCGCGGACGACGCGCGGCAGCGGCGTCCCGCTCTCGGAGGTCACGGAGCCGGCCGATCCCCGCGACGCGATCCTCGAGGCCGAGCTCGGCAGCGAGCTCCAGCGCGCTCTCGGGGAGCTGGACGAGACGTACCGCGTCCCGGTCATCCTCTACGACGTCCTGGGCCGCTCATACAGCGAGATCGCGGAGGTCCTCGGTGTGGCCGAGGGTACCGTGAAATCGCGCATCTTCCGCGGCCGCACCGAGCTGGCCCGCAGGCTGGGAACCGTCGGGGCGGCGGGAGAGTCGAAGGAATGATGGCTGGGAACCACCCGAACGACATCGAGCTGCTCGAATACGTCGAGGGCGACCTCGACGAGCCCGCCCGCGCGGCCGTGCACGCCCATCTCGAGGACTGCGAGACGTGCGCCGCCGAGATCGCCAGGCTCGAGCTCGCGCGGGGTGCGCTTCAGGCCTCTCCGCTGCTCGAGCTGCCCGCGGGCCGCCGGCAGCAGATCCTCGAGAGCCTGCCCCCGCAGGAGCAAGAGCCCCACGGGATGCGAGCGCTCTTCACGCGCCGTCGGGTGCTTGCCGTGCTCGCGCCGGCGGCGGTCGCGGCTGCGGTCGTGATCGCGATCGTCTCGGTGAACGACGGCGGGACGGAGCAGAGCGCCGAGCCGGAGAGCCCCTCCGTGCTGCAGGCGGAAGCAGCGCCGCCGGCGGAGGCCGCGCCGGCACAGGCGCAGGCGGCCGAACCCCCGCCGGGCGGCGAGGCGGCGCCACAGGCACCGGAAGCCGCCGAGGACTCCGGCGGCGGAGGCGAGGAGCCCGCCGCGACGTCGCCGAGCGGCGGTCACGGACGTGCAAACGGTCAGGGCGCCGCTCTCGGTGGGCGGCACGCCCGAGCAGGTGTTCGAGCGGCTCGCCGCGGCGGGCCTCGACGCGCGCATCGTCGGCAAGACGGTCGAGGTCGCGGGGGCGACGGAGGACGAGATCGCGAAGCTGCTCGAGGACCTCGGTCCCGGCTCCGTCAGCGTCACCGTCGTCGAGCGGCCCGGCTAGAGCCGCGTCGACGCTCAGGTGAGGTAGAAGTAGAGCGCGTAGAGGAGCTCGGCCGCCGGGTTCGTCGTGTGCACGGTCACGTCGGGCGGCACGGAGATGAGCGCCTCCGAATAGTTGAAGATGATCCGTACGCCGGCGTCGACGAGATCGTTCGCGACACCCTGCGCGGACGCGGCCGGCACCGCCAGAACGCCGACGATGATGTTCTTGTCGCGTACCTGGTCGGCGAGGCTGCCGTAGTCGCTGACCACGGTCTTGCCGATCGGCTCACCGACCTTGCCCCCGTCGGTGTCGAAGACGGCGGCGACGTTGAAGCCGTGGTCGGCGAAGACCGTGGAGCTCGCGATCGCCTGCCCCAGACGGCCCGCGCCGAACAGCGCGATGTTGTGCTGACCCTGGGTGCGGAGGATCTTGCGGATCTCGGCGAGCAGCACGTCGATCGAGTACCCCACCCCACGCTTGCCGAACTTCCCGAAGCCCGAGAGGTCACGCCTGATCTGCGTCGCGTTGATGTTCGTGTACTCGCTGATCTCCTGGGACGAGATGCGCTCCTTGCCCATCTTCTTCGCCTGCGTGAGCACCTGCAGGTAGCGGCTGAGGCGCGACGCAACGCCTACGGTCAACCGGTCGCCCACGCGGGGTCCTCCTTGGATATCCGTCACCACGACGCGTGAGAGCATAACGATTCGCGTTTCGCCGGCTGGACGGAACCGTCAGCTTCGCAGGAGCCGGCGTCGCAAGGCGTCCGGGTGGACGAAGTACGTGAAGGCCTCCTGCCCCCCGATCTCCACCACGGGGATCCGCTCCCGGTAGCGGCGCTCGAGCTCCGGGTCGTCCGTGATGTCGATCTCCTCGACCTCGAACGGCAGCTCGGCTCGCACGCGCTCGATGACACGCATGGCGCTCTCGCAGAGGTGGCATCCGCGCGCGCCGTACACGCGGACGGTCGAGCTCACTTCGCCGGGCGGAGAATGCGGAGCTCGACGGTCTCGGTCGACGCCGGCTCCTCACCCTCGGCCGCGTCCGCGGCCCAGGCCCGCAGCGTCAGGACGTACCGACCGGGCTTGAGTGCGGCGCCGTCGGGGCCGCGTCCGGTGAGCGCGATCGCGTAGCGACCGGGGAGCACGTCGTGCAGCCGGGCGATCGTGCCGAGCACTTTCCCCTTCCGGGTTGCCAGCTCGACGTCGAGCGACCCGACCGGATCGATCACGACGCCGTCCGCCCCCTCGGACACCGCGCCGGCCCGGAACGCAAGCACCGCCGGGCGCTTCCCCGACGGGGCAAACACGTCGGGCGCGAGCGTCACGCCCGACAGCAGCTCCGTTGCCGAATCCGGGAAACTGATCGTCCAGGGAACGCGGGCTGCAGCCGCTCCGTCCGCCTGAACGACGACCGTTCCTGAGATCGTCGCGGGCGCCGGCACCTCGGCGGTCGAGACCAGGAGCCGGAATGCGCCCGACGCCCCGGGCGCGATGGTCTGGCCGGCCGGGTCGGCGCCGAACGGCAGCTTCGCGTCTGCGCCCAGGTCGGTGGCGAGGCCGAGCGTCACGTCGAGCGGCCGGGACGAGAGGTTCTTGACCTCGATCATGCGGTCGGCCAGAAGCCCCGGCTCGGAGGCCGTGCCGAAGGACAGCGTCGCCGGCTCGACCGCCAGCACTGCCGCCGCCGCCGCGACCGGATCGACGAGGCCGGCGCCCTCGGAGGTAACCGGCGCCGCCGAGGACGAGACGAGCGGGCGCGCAGAGCCCACCAGGATCGCGCGCAGAGCAGCCGCGTCGAGCTCCGGCCGTGCCTGCCGGAGAAGCGCGGCGCCGCCCGCAGCCACGGCCGCGGCGGCGCTCGTGCCGCTCACGGCGGCATAGCGGCCCGCGTCCGGGTCGGGCCCGGCGTCCGGCGTGGCGAGCGCCACTCCCGGCGCGACGAGGTCGGGCTTGGCTGCGCCGTAGGCGGGACCGCGAGACGAGAAGCCGGCGATCTGCGCGAGCTCGGGATTGGCGACGGGGCCGCTGCGACCGATCGTGACTTCGCCACCCTCGCCGCCGGCCGCCGCGATCGCTCGGCCGGTTCCGCTGGGCACGGCGAGGACGGGGATGGGCGCGTCCTCGGAGAGGCCTGCCGCTCCCGCCGGAAGAACGCTCCCGTAGACGATGACCGCCGCTGCGCCGGCCTCGGCCGCATTGCGCACCCTCGGCAGCAACGGTGAGCCGTTTGCCGCGATCACCGCAGCCGCGCCCGCCACCAGGCTGGCCCCGTCCGCCGCGAAGAAGTCTCCGAGCACGCCGCCGTCGGCGACGACGCCGGCCTCGCGTGCCGGCTCGGCGAGGGTCGGCCCGGTGACCGCCACCGCGCGAAGCGCCTGCTGACCGTCCGGGGCCACTCCGCCGAGGAGCGATCCGACGCCGTCGAAGATCGTCTCACCGGCGACGCTGACGGCAAGCCGGCTGGCGGCGACGGCCGGGCGGGTGTCCGCCGCGCCGACGGCGAGGGCCGCGGGCGCGCCCGCCGGCGCACCGACGGTTCCGAAGCTTCCGCTGCCGACCGGGCCGTCGTTCCCCGCCGGGGCGACGACCAGGGTTCCGAGCGCCAGCGTCCCGGCGGCCGCCCGGGCCTCCGGGCTGTCCGGGAAGGACGCGTACGGCTCGACGACCGAGGCCAGCGCGATATCCGCGGCGTCGTCCACGTCGCCGTCGCCGTCGGGGTCGACCGCCCGCTCGAGCCCGGCGATCAGCACGTCGCCGCTGCCCACGATTCCGAGCTCACCGTCCTGCGCCTTGCGCCAACCGAGAATCCGGATCGGCAGCACCTGCGCTCCGGGTGCGACACCCGTCACGCCGTTCGGCCCGCCCTGGCCCACCAGGATCCCGGCCATGCGCGTGCCGTGCGTCTCGAGGGCGCCGGAGCCGTCCGGGCTTTCCCCGGGCTCGGCGCGCGCGTCGCCGTCGACGAGATCGACACCCGCCTGAACTCGGCCGCGCAGGGCCGGATGGTCGCCGTCGACGCCGGTGTCGAGCAACGCGACGGTGACGCCGCTACCGTCGAAGCCGGGAAGAGCGATGCCGTGCCGGCCCAGCAGCTCCGGGCGCGCGAGCGCTCGGCTGGAAAGCGACGCCGGGTAGACGGCGCGCACGGGATAGATTCCCGCGACGCCCGGGCTCCGTTGCAGCGCCGCAAGCGCCCGCGGAGAGAGGACGGCCGAGAATCCGTTCAGCGTTCGTGTGAAGACCTGCGCACGCTCGATCCGGATGCCGCGCGTGCGCAGCGTCGCCAGCAGTCGCCGCTGCAGCGCGTCGGCGCGGCTGCACGAGCCTGCGCTGCTCCCGGGCGGACGGCAGGCGCCCGGTCTGCGGCGACCCGGTCGGCGAGCGACGGGGCCGCCAGGACCACGATCATTCGCTTCCCGAGCGGGACCTGCACGCGGCGGTCGAACGCCGTGCGCCACGCCTGGGCCTCGTCGCGCGGGGTCTCGCCGGCGAGGGCCGCGCCCGTGGCGACCGCAGTCACGACCGCCGCGAGCAGCGTCGCGGCGAGCGCGACCACCCGTCTTCTGTCAGTTCGCCGAGGCATAGGCGTCCAGATCAAGATAGTCGGGAAACAGGACCGCCGGTACATACCTTGCGGCAGATGCAACCATCGCCGCGTTGTCGGTGCAGAGCTCGCGAGGCGCCGGAACGGCTCCCGCAGCGGCGAGCCGCTCTCTCAGCTCCGAGTTGGCGGCAACACCGCCGACAACGGCGATGCGCTCCGCGCCCGTCTCCTCCGCCGCCTGCAGGACACGGTCGGCGAGGGCCCGCACGATCGCACGCTGGTAGGAGGCGGCGAGGTCGGCGCGCCGCCGCTCGAGCTCGTCGGGCGCCAGGTCACGGACCGCGTACAGCAGGGCCGTCTTCAGGCCCGAGAAGGAGAAATCGAGCCCCGGCACGCGGGCGACCGGGAACGCGTAGGCCTCGGGGTCTCCGCTCCGGGCTTCACGGTCGATCTCCGCCCCGCCCGGATAGCCGAGCCCGAGCAGGCGCGCGCCCTTGTCGAACGCCTCGCCCGCAGCGTCGTCGAGCGTCGTGCCGAGCGTTCGGTACCGGCCGTGATCCGCCACGTCGAGGAGCAGCGTATGACCGCCGCTCGCCAGCAGGCAGAGGAAGGGCGGCTCGAGCGGCAGGCCGGACGCGGGCTGCCCCGCTCCATTCCCGAGCCGGAGCCTCGGGCGGGCTCACGAACAGCGACGCGACGTGGGCGTGCAGGTGGTCGACAGGGGCCAGCGGCAGCCGTCTCGACCAGGCGAGCGCCTTCGCCGCCGCGACGCCGACGAGGAGGGCTCCGATGAGGCCGGGCCCCCGCGTGACGGCGACCAGCTCCACGTCGTCGAGCGACGCGTCGGCCTCGTCGAGCGCCTCGAGCACGACGGGCACGGCAAGCTCGAGGTGCCGCCGCGAGGCGACCTCGGGGACGACGCCGCCGTAGCGCGCGTGAAGGGCCGCCTGGGACGACGACGACGTTCGAGAGCACCCGGCCGTCGCCTGTCACGCACGCCGCTGCGGTCTCGTCGCACGACGTCTCGAGCGCCAGGATCACGCTCGCCGCTCCTCGAGCACCTGACCCGCGGCGCGTGACGTGGAACGTCGCGGGCGTCGTCCTCCACGGGCGGGATCGGATCCTTCCACATGACGAAGGCGTCCTCACGGTTGTCCGTGTAGTACCCGCGGCGGACTCCCGTCGATTCGGAAGCCCGCCGCCTCGTAGAGCTGGATCGCGCGCGGCGTTGGAGACGCGCACCTCGAGGGTGTAGCCGCGCATCGCGTCTCCCGCGGTCGTCGGCGAACAGGTGGTCGAGCAGCTGCCGCGCGAGGCCCCGGCGCGCGGTAGGGCACGTCGACGGCAAGGTTCATGATGTGCCAGGCGTCGACGTAGCGGGAGACGATCAGGTAGCCGGCGAGGCTCGCGGCGCTCGCCGTCGAAGGCACCGACGCAGAAGGACGACGGCTTCGCCAGCTCGCCGGCGAACATCGAGCGCGACCACGGCGTCGGGTACGCAGCGCCGCTCGATCTTCTCGATCTGCGCCGAGGTCGGACGAGCGTCAGCGGGCGGAGCTCGATCATCGGCCCGCCGCCCGCTCGAGCGCCCTGTCGGCGTCGGGAGCCCGGAGGTAGAGCGGCTCGGCCAGCTCGGCCGGGCCGAACGGCTCCGCGAGCCGCGCGTGGTGCCGCGCCCACGGGACATGGCGCGGATCGTCGTCCGGAGGGACCGTCGCTCCGGCCGCCTCGAGCAGCGTCGCGGTACCGCATCGCTCCGTCACCGACGTAGAGCCGCCCGGGCTCGGCCGGAAGCTGCTCGGGCCGCAGACAGGCCGGGCCCGGATCGAGCGTGAAGACCTCCCGCCGGCGGGCATCGATGACCGGCAGCGGCGCCTCGGCGCCGGCCGGCAAGCGCGTCGAGCGTCGAGACGCCCGCGACGCGGCACATCCGAGCGAGAACGCGAGCGCACGCGCGGTCACGAGGCCCATCCGCAGGCTCGTGTAGCGGCCCGGCCCGCGTGCCGACGACGATGCCGGCGAGCTCGGCCGCGAGCGGCACCGGCCTCCTCGAGCAAGCGGTCGACCTCGGCAGAGCAGCGCCGGCGACGGAGGTGCGGCGCTCGCCGAGCGCTTCCCCGTCGCTGCACGACCGCACAGGTGGCGGTGTCCGTGGCAGTGTCAAACGAGAGAATCAGCACGGCTGAAGATATCGACGTCTTGCAGGGAGCTCCTGCGAGCCTCGACGGTGAGGAGACGTCGATCGCCGCCGCAGGTGTGCGAGACGAACGTCGAACGCCGCGGCCGGCAGGTGCGCCCGGCCGGCATCCGGCCACTCGACGAACACGACCGCGTCGTCGAAGTACGGCTCGAGATCTCCCCACTCCGCTTCGGACATGCCGTCGAACCGGTACAGGTCGAGATGGGAGACGCGTACCCGCCCGCGTAGCGGTGTCCGATCGTGAACGTCGGGCTCGTGACCGGGCCGATCGACGCCGAGCGCCCTGCACGCACCGCGTACGAAGTCGTCTTCCCGGCGCCGAGCTCGCCGCTGACGAGCACGACGTCGCCCGGGGCGAGCCGCGAGGCGAGCGCCGCGGCAGCCCGCTCAGTCTCCTCCGAGGAGGCCGACTCGAGCTCGATCATGCAGTAGTAGACTAGACGACGCCGCGCGAGTGGCAGCGACCGCGGTCCTAGAAACAGCCCGAGCTGTTCGGCAGCAGTCGGCTCCGGGGCGGCGCGGCGGCGCGCTGCGGCCGCCGGCGGAGAACGGGATCACCGCGGCGCTCGCGCGGCTCGGGCGCCGCGCGGCGCCGGCTGGTCAGGCGAGCAGCCCGGGAATGCGTGCGAAGTCCTCCTCGAGCGTTCGTAGCATCGCCGGCGTGTAGAGCGCGGCGGCCGGATGGTAGAGCGGGTAGAGGGTGACCGCCAGCCCTCCGACCGGCGCCGGCTGAGGCTGCCCGTGCACCTTCGTGATGCCGTACTGCTTGCCCGAGAGGAGCTTCGTCGCGAAGTTCCCGAGCGTGGCGACGAGCGCGGCTCGATCAGCGAGATCTGCCGGAAGAGGTAGCACTCGCAGGACTCGATCTCGTCCGGCATCGGGTCGCGGTTCCCGGGCGGGCGGCATTTCAGGACGTTCGCGATGTACACGTCCCCGCGCGTGAGCCCGATGCCCTCGAGCAGCCGGTCGAGCAGCTTGCCGGCCTGCGCCGACGAACGGGAAGCCCTGCTGGTCCTCGTGGAACCCGGGAGCCTCGCCGACGAACATGAGGTCGGCGTCGGGTTGCCGACGCCGAACACGACCTGCGTCCGGCCCTCGGCCAGCCGGCAACGCGTGCAGCCGGAAGCCTCCGCGGCGTAGGCGCCCGCGAGCGTCTGGCGTCTCCGTCAGTCGCTGTCAGTGACCGCACCCACAGCTTCCGCCGCAACAACCGCCGCCGCCGCCCATAGGGCCGCCGAAGCTCGGTTGCTCGGCGGTGCCGTGAGACGCGAACACGGAGAGCTGCTTCGCCACCTTGCGTCGCCCCGCAGTCCGGGCAGGCCGGATCGGGCGTCGTCGAGGCGCACGAGCTCCTCGAAGTGGCTCTCGCAGGTCATGCACACGAACTCGTAGATCGGCATCGCCGACGGAGTGTAGGCACGTTTCCGGACGCACGCAAGCGCCAGCGCGGGCGGTCCGCCGGCGGGCCGCCGCCCGGAAGGCAGCCTGTACGATCGGCGACCATCGCGCCTGTCCGCCGCGCAACCACACCCGCCCCGAGGTGAGCTGATGACCCGAGACGACATCCCCGACGCCCGGCGAGCAGCCGCCGTCGCCCGAGCCGATCATGCGGATGATCCAGGGGCTCCAGGCGACGGCGATTCTGAAGACCGGTGTCGAGCTCGGGATCTTCGACCGCATCAGCGAGGGGGCAAGCGACGTCTCGTCGGTGGCGGCTGCGATCGGAGCATCGGAGCGCGGCACGCGGATCCTGCTCGACGGGCTGGCCGCCTACGGGCTGCTCGAGACGGCCGACGGGGCGTACCGTCTCAGCCCACTGGCGGACGCGTACCTCGTCTCGGGCCGTCCCGTGTATCTGGGGGGCTCGACGCAGATCATGGCGTCCGATTGGGCGTGGCGCTTCTGGGCCGATCTGCCCGAGGCCGTGCGTCACGGAGGCACCGTGCTCGAGGACCACGCGGAGACGCCCGGCCACGAGTTCTGGGAGATCTTCGCGCCGGCGAGCATGGGGCTCGCCAGACCCGCGTCGAAGGCGCTCGCCGAGCTGCTCGCGCCGTGGGCGCAAGCGCGGGACGAGATCGACGTGCTGGACGTCGCGTGCGGCAGCGGCCTCTACTCCCTGACGTTCGCCGCTGCCCAGCCGCATGCGCGCGTGACGCTGCTCGACTGGGCAAACGTGCTCGCGCTCACGCAGGCCAACGTCGAGCGGCTCGGCCTCGCGGGCCGGACGAGCGTCATCGAGGGCGACGTCTTCACGGTGCCGCTCGGAGGCCCGTACGACCTCGTCGTTGCGAGCCACATCTTCCACCACTTCTCCGAGGACCGATGTGTCGAGCTCCTCCAGCGCCTGGCCGGGGCGCTGAAGCCGGACGGCCGGCTGGCGATCAACGAGTTCACGGCTCTGAGCGACCGCCCGGAGGAAGATCCGGTGCCTTACCTCTTCTCGGTGCTGATGCTCGCGTGGACGCGGGAAGGCGAGGCCTACCCGGTGAGCACGTACCGTCGCCTGCTGGACGCGGCGGGGTTCGGCACGCCCGAGGTCCACCAGAGCCCCGGAATGACAACCCGGTTCGTGATCGTGGACCGGCGCTCCGGCGCCTAGACCTACGTCGCCGGCAGCGCTCGGGGTCGGCGCGAATCCCGTAGCTACGTCGCTCGCCTAGGCCTTGCCTCCGCCGGATGTGTTGAGGGCGACAGCGGCACGGATGAGCGCCTTGAACGCGCCCGCGTCGACCTCCTCCCCCTCATGGATGTCAATCGCGCGCCTCGTGTTCCCCTCGAGGCTCGAGTTGAAGAGCTTGGCCGGGTCCTTCAACGAAGCCCCTTTGAAGAAGGTCAACTTCACCGTCGACTTGTACGACTCGCCGGTGCAGATGATCCCGTCGTGTGACCACACGGGAGTGCCCGGCGAGCTGGCCTTGACCCACTTCCATTCCTCCACCACGTCCGGGTCTGCCTCGTTGATGAGCTTGCGCATCCTGCTCAAGGTGTCCCCGCGCCAGTCCCCGAGCTCGGCAATTCTCTTGTCAAGCAGCTCGGATGCCGACTGGCCCTCGGTCGAGCCCGACTTTTCCATGGTCACCTCCGGCCAGCTTGTCCTGGTTCGCTCTGCAAGCGCCTCGTCGTCGGCCACGGGCCTCCGGCGGGCCATCATGCCAGCTCCTCGGAGGCGGTGAGCAGCGCCGGTAGCGTCTCGTGCCCGCGCGCGACCGCGACGAACGCGACTGCGGCCGGCACGGCCGCCAGCGCGAACGCGGCCTCGAAGCCGAGGTGCGCCGCCGCGAAGCCGGCGACGAGCGGGCCGAGGGTGAAGCCGAGGTCGCCCGCGAAGCGGAAGATGCCGACGCCCGTCCCGGACGAGCTCGACGGGATCACGTCGGCGAGCATGGCTCCCGGCGGCACGCCGGCGAAGCCCGACGCGACGCCGAGCAGAGCCATCAGGAGCCCGAGGACGACGGGGGAGCTGCTGAAGCCGACGGCCGCGGTCGTCACCCCGAACGCGAGCGCCGTCAGGATGCAGGCGAGCGCGAGCAACGCGAGGCCTGACACAGCCGCGGCGCGCTCCCCGACCCGGTCGATGAGCCGGCCGCCGAGCAGGTCGGCGACGAGCCTCGCTCCCGAGTAGGCGGCGATGAGGATCCCGGCGTCGTCATAGCCGCCTCCGAACGAGCGGGCGAAGAGCGGCAGGATCGGCAGGACGATGCCGGTGCCGATCATGAGGACGAAGGCCAGCAGGATCACGATCCCGACCTGCCGGTCGGCGAGGATCGTCCGGACGCTCACGGAGCTCTCGCCTGCCTGCGCGCCCACGGCCGCACGGTACGGGAAGCCGTAGGCTTGGCTCGTGAGCGACGATCCCGCCACGCGCGCCGTCCACGCCGGTCGCGGTCGGGAGCCGGGCTCGCCGAGCGCGCCTCCCATCGTCACCGCGTCCGTGTACACGTCGGCCGGCGACCCCGCGGAGCTCGGCTACTCGTACGGGCGGGACGGCAACCCGACCTGGGAGCAGCTCGAGGAAGCCCTCGGCGCCCTCGAGGAGGCACAGGCCGTGACCTTCGCCTCGGGCCAGGCGGCGACGCTCGCCCTGATGCTGGCCCTCGCCGGGGACGGCCGCCGACTCGTCCTCCCGAACGACGGCTACTACGGTGCCCGCAAGCTGGCGGCGATGCTCGAGCCGTTCGGTGTGGAGAACGTGAGCATCGACCAGCAGGATCTCGAGGCCGTGCGCGCGGCGCTCGAAGAGCGGCCTGCGGCGCTCTGGACCGAGACGCCGACGAACCCGCTGCTACGCGTCATGGATCTCTCGCAGCTCTCCCAACTGGCGAGGGCGGCGGACGCCCCGACCGTGGTCGACAACACGACGGCGACCGCCGCGCTCCAGCGCCCGCTCGACTTCGGGGCAACTGCGTGCCTCTACTCGCTCACGAAGGGGACGTCCGGGCACGCCGACCTCCTGCTCGGCGCCGTCACGAGCCGCGACGAGGCCCTGGTCGGCCAGCTGCGCGCCTGGCGCTCGAACGGCGGCGGCATCCCCGGCCCCTTCGAGGCCTACCTCGCCCACCGCGGCGTCTTGACGCTGCCCCTGCGCGCCGCTCGCCAGTCGGAGACCGCGCTTGCGCTCGCCCGGCATCTGGACGACCACCCCCGGGTCACCCGCGTGTACTACCCCGCCCTGGAGCCGACGACACTGGACGTCGCGCGGCGGCAGATGCCCCTCGGCTTCGGCCCTCTGCTGTCGTTCGAGATCGAAGGGGACGCCGACGCCGCGTTCCGGGTCGTCGAGGCGGCCCGCCTCATCCGGGCATCCACGAGCTTCGGAGGGGTCGACTCGAGCTGGGAGCGCCGGGCGCGCTGGGCGTCCGAGACGGTCGCGTCGCCGACCCTGATCCGTCTCTCCGCCGGTCTCGAAGCCGTCGAGGACCTGATCGCGGACATCGACGCCGCGCTTGACGCCTGATCGGCCGGTCGCGGCAGGATTACGACCCCGCCGCGAAGGGAAACGCTCTGCATGGCACGCGTTCGTCTCGCAGCGGCGTGCGCCTCTGCGAGCCTGCTCGCCGTTGCCGGCTGCGGCGGCGGAGACGACGCCGGATCGTCCGGTATTCCGCGCCCGCTCGCCGCGCGGCTTGCGGCCGCGAGCGAGGCGGTCGCCGAGCGGCTCGAGTCCGGCAATCCCTGCGAGGGATTGCGGTTGGCAACGAGGCTGGAGGACACAGCTCGTACCGCGATCGCCAACGAACGGATTCCCCCCGCCCTCGCCGGGGAGCTGCTGGCCTCGATCCAGGATCTCGAGCGTTCGGTGGACTGCGCGCCGGCCGCGCCGCCGCCGCGCCGTGACACCCACGGTCACGGTCGAGGTGCAGACCGACGAAGACAAGCACAAGGACAAGCCGAAGAAGAACCACGAGGACAAGGGCCACGGCAAGGACGACGAGCGCGGGGAGGGCGATTGAGCTCCGCGGCCGTAGACGAGAGCCGGTACAGCATCCGGCGGCTCCTCGGGTCGGGCGGCATGGCCCGGGTCTACCTTGCCTGGGACGCGGTGCTCAAGCGGCCCGTGGCGCTGAAGCTTCTGACGGAGAGCCTCTCCGCCGACGACGCCGTGAAAGCGCGCTTCGTCCGCGAGGGAGAGCTCGCCGCGAGGCTCGCCCACCCGAACGTCGTCCGCGTCTACGACGCGGGCGGCGCGAAAAGCTCGCCCTACATCGTGATGGAGTACGTCGAGGGCACGACCCTCGCGGACAAGCTCGCCGCAGGCGGCCCGCTGCCCCCGCCCGAAGTGGCCCGGCTTGCCGCCGAGGTCTGCGATGGTCTCGACCACGCCCACGCCGCGGGTCTCGTCCACCGGGACATCAAGCCGCACAACCTGCTGCTCGGACGGGACGGCGTCGTGAAGATCGCCGACTTCGGCATCGCCCACGCCGCCGACGGCAGCTTCTTGACCGGCGCGGGCACCGTCCTCGGCAGTGCCGCCTACCTCGCGCCCGAGCAGGCACGGGGAGAGGCGGTCTCCCCCGCCTCCGACGTGTACTCGCTCGGAGTCGTGCTCTACGAGCTGCTCACGGCACGGACTCCCTACGCGGCGGAGACGCTGCCGGAGCTGATCGCGCAGCAGACGGCCGGCAGCCCTCCGGCTCCGAGTCGGCTTGCAGACGACGTGCCCGCGCCGCTCGACCGGCTCGTGCTCGCCTGCCTGGCGCGTGATCCGAAACGGCGACCGCCTGTCGGGGTGCTCGAGGCCGACTTGCGACGCCTCGCGCCGCCGGAAGCGCCGACGAGGGTCCTGCCCCCTCCGACGGGCGTGAGTCGCGGCCGACTCTCGCCGACCGGTGGGCCGACTCGACGCGCAGGATCGCGGTACGCGCGATGCCGCGACGCCCGCGCTTGCCGGCCGCCCTCAAGCCCTTGTCCGTCCGCGCGTACCTCATGCTCGCCCTTGCGGTGCTCGTCATCGTCGCGGTGGTGCTGGGTGCCTCGCTCACGAGCGCCGACGACCCGTCCTCGCCCGCACAGGTCGAGCCCGTCCCGCGCGGCGACGATCCGGCGCAGCTCGCCCGGAACCTGGCCGACTGGCTGCGCGACGCAGCCCGCTAGTCGCGCGCCGCGCGGCGCACGTAGTTCGGCCGCACGTACCGCTCCTCGAATCCGGCCCGCAGGATGTTGGCGTACGAGAACGCTGCTTTCCCCGGCTCTCGAACGCCGGTCTCGGTCACGAGCATCTCGCAACCGAGCGCCGCCGCTTCGCGGATCCTCGCGGCGAACAGGGCCCGCTGGGCGCCCTTGCCTCGATGCTCCGGGAGAACCGACCCGAAGGTGAGGTACCCGGCCCGGCCCTCCACGAAGAGGCCGGCCGCGCCGACCGGCGTGGCGCCGTCCCAGGCGAGCTGAAGCGACCAGCCGCGCCGTCCGTGAAGGGCCGCGAGCCATTCCCCCACCCACTCCGGCATGCCGAACGCGGTGGAGACGACGTGGCCGAGGACGGCGCGGTGGTCCTGCCTCGACATGCTCGACCCGGAGTAGACCGTCCTCGTCCGGCAGCGGCTCGACGCCCCGCGTGAACTTCATCCACGCCCACGCCGGCTCGAACCCGCGCTGTGCCAGCCACTCGGGAAGCTCGGGCGGGCGGGCCTCGGGCGCGACGGAGACGAAGAGATCGATGTCGCGCTCCTCGAACCACGCGCAGACCTCGTCGAGCGCGGCTTCGCCGACCGGACGTTCCAGACCGAGACCGAGCGCCCGGTCGAACATGGAATTCGACGGCACGTCGCGCAGCGCCGTCACGGTGACCCCGCCCACCTCGGCGACCTCGATCCCGTGGCGTGCCGCGAGCTCCGGCGGAGCCGCGCGGAAGAGGTCGCGGACGGCGGCGAGCTCGATCGTCTCGGTGACGGGGACACCGTGCGAGCCGCTCATGCCGAGAGCCTACGTCCGTCGAGAGACGGGCGGCCCTAGGCCGAAACGGGCGCCCCGTTCTCGGCCGTGAAGCGGCCCGAAGGGCCGCGTTCACCGCGCCTCCACATCGACGGGCCGGATGAGATCCGGCCCCTACACCGACGGCCGATGACGGCGAGGACCGGATCAGGAGTCGCGCACGTAGGCGCGAACCTGGCTCGTCGACCGTTCCCGCAGGACCACGGAGAGGCTCTCGTCCCCGCTGTTGCCGTCGACCGTCGCGACGACGCCCGCCGACGGGGGTCGCACGAGCCGGCCGATGTGGTCGGCGGGATCGCCCTGGGGGCTCCAGTCGAAGAGGACGAGGTCGCCTCTGGCGGCCTGCGACGCTGCGACGACCCGCATGCCCCACCTGCCCGCCTGGGCCTCCCCGAGGATCGTGGGGCAGTAGAGCGCGTTGAACTTGCCCTGCCGCAGGCCCGCCTCCGCCGACTGGCCTCCCACCTTGAGCGCGGCGAGAAAGACCGTGAAGGCGCACCACGGCCAGCCCATCTTCTGGTACCAGTCCGAGAGGCCGAGCTGGGCGGCGACGCGGCCGAGCGCGGGCACCCGGTTGGAGCCTCTCGGGCGCTCCTGCAGGCCGACCCACTGCTCCATCTCGGCGACCGCGAGCTGCGGTACCGAGGCGGTCTGCGCGAGCTCTCGCGCACGCCGTTCTCCGCGGTTGCGGAACGCGTCCGGGAGCGGATCCTTGCCGAGCAGGTAGCGCTGGTCCTGCGGGCTCAGCGTGTTGTCGACCTGGTCGTCCGGGTAGCCGGCCCGTTTCTTCCAGGCCGCTGCGGCGCCGGCGGATACCGGCCCGTACTCGCCGTCGTCCGGCACGGCAAGCGCGCGCTGGACGCGAACGACGTCCGGTCCCTTCATGTACGGACTGGTCAGCGTGAGCGTGCGAGGGCCGCGACGAGTGGGCCGGGCGGCCCGGCTCCTCGACCCCCAGCTCCCGCTCGAGCGACTGGACGAGGACCCGGAACGGCTCCCAGCCGTTCAGGCCGCCGTTCACCTTGCGCCGGGCCGTCTCCCAGTCGCGGGCGACGGCGCTCTCGTCGACGGCCCGCGACTTGAAGTAGTCGGCGAGGACGGCGGCCGCCACCTCGGGCGTCTTCGCCAGGTCGGGCTTCTGCTCGAGCGGGAAGTCGAGCTTCTTGCCGTAGGCGCGGTAGTTGGCCCGCCCGGTGAGCTGGATGTACCCCCGGCCGTGGTAGCGGGCCCCGTCGCCCTTGCGCGTGTTGCCGAGGTCGGCGCGGTTCTCGTACATGCGCGTGAAGTACGCCTCGTCGCCGAACTCGTCGATGGGCCGGAACGTGCCGCGCCGTCTCGACGGAGACGGTGGCAATCGCGGCGACCTTGACGAGCGGGTCGCGCATTCCTCGTGACTCGAGCGCGCCCTCGATCAGCGGCCAGTTGACCCTGACGTCGGCCAGCGGTGCTCCGGCCAGCCGTGAGATGCGGTCCTCGTCGAGGGGAAAGGTGGAAACGGGCATCGGCGACTCCTCCCTTGAACCATCGGGTGGGGCCGCACCTCCCGGTTTGCGGCACTGTACACCGAGCCGGAGAAAAGGAAAATCCCCGGTAAACGAGGGATTTTTCGAGCCAAGAGCGCGAGACGGCGGCCAGCGTTGCTGAACATTGCTGCACAAGGATGGGCGTTTCGAATATGTCCGGGGCCGCAAGGAGCCCGAGTCGGAGCGGTTACCCGGCGCTGAGCCTAACGGGGCTGGATATCCATGCCGCTGACGAGCCGGCGGAACCACCGTCTTGCCGTCGGCGTCGCCTTGGGGCCGACGCTCATCCAGAGGTAGAACGCACGGCCCGAGTCTTTGAAGGAGTACTGGCGCGTGCCCGGCCCCATGCAGGCAGCGTTATCCCGGCGAGCCGGCAGCCTGAAACGGACGGGGCGAGGCGGAAAACGGGAGAGATTCCTGTCAGCGCCAAGCGCCTCACGCAGATAGGCAAAGACGCCCTTCACAGGCCGCTGGTTGCCGATACCGGCCAGGCAGGGGCCCTCGTCCTGCGCCGTGCGCCGGAACCGAAAGTTGCCGACCGCAAAGCGCGGCACCGGCTCGATGCCGGTGCTGAGGCGCCTGGTCGTCACGTACCAGTGCGACGGGTAGGCAAACGAAATGCGATGGCGGCTGAACTGCTCGAAGGGGTGCGACCGTTGCGGGTTGCTCGAAGCCCAGCTCGGATCGGAACCGAGTACCGGGAGGACGAGCAGAGTAGCGAGGCATAGACACCTGCCCATACCCGCCATACGGTCGAGGCCGCCTCACAAGTCCCGGGGCTCGGCGCCGGAGACGGCGCTGGTACGCTTCACGCCACAGGGCCCGGTATCCCGAGAGGAGCTGGAGCAGGTGTTCGCTTCGACATGCGTCGTCGGCGCGGGTCGCGTCGGCAAGGCCGTCTTCGCGCGGCTGTCCGAGCGGCTGCCCGATGTCAGGCTCACCGGCCGCGAGCTCGACTGCGCGGGCGCGGAGCTCGTTCTCCTCTGCGTGCCGGATCGGGCGATCGCCGAAGTGGCCGCGCGGGATCGAGCAGGGACCGTGGGTCGCCCACACGAGCGGCGCAGCGAGGCTCTCCGCGCTCGAGCCGCACCGCCGGCGCTTCTCGTTGCACCCGCTGCAGACGTTCACCCACGATCGCGGCGCCGAGCAGCTCGACGGCGCCTACGCGGCCGTCTCGGGCGAGACGGACGAGGCGCTGGCCGCCGGAACGGCGCTCGCCGACGCGCTCGGCCTGCGGCCGTTCGAGCTCCCCGACGACGAACGGCCCGCCTACCACGCGGCGGCGACGCTCGCCTCCCCGTTCCTCGTCACCCTCCACGAGGCGGCAGCCGAGCTCATGGAGACCGCCGGGGCGCCGCCGGAGGCTCTCGAGCCTCTCATGCGGCGCACGATGGAGAACGGCTTCGCGCCGACCGGGCCGTTCGTGCGAGGCGACCTCGAGACCGTCGAGGCGCACCTCGCCGCGATCCGCTCGCGCAGGCCCCAGCTCGAGCCGCTGTACCGTAGCCTCGCCGACGTGACCGAGCGGCTGGTGCCCCGATGAGGACGGTGGAGACGATCGAGGCGCTGCGCGCGGCGCTGCTTCCTCGGCGGCAAGCCGGCGAGACGATCGGGCTCGTGCCGACCATGGGCGCGTTCCACGACGGCCATCTCGCGCTCATGCGGGCCGCCCGCGAGGAATGCGACGTCGTCGTCGTCAGCCTCTTCGTCAACCCGACGCAGTTCGCGCGAAAGCGAGGATCTCGCTCGCCTACCCGCGCGACCCGGAGCAGGACCGGGCGCTCGCCGAGCAGGCCGGCGTCGACCTGCTCTTCGCGCCGAGCGTCGAGGAGATGTACCCGGAGGGCTTCCAGACCTGGGTCGAGGTCGAGGAGGTCTCGCGCGGCATGGAGGGCGACGTGCGTCCCGGCCACTTTCGCGGCGTCGCCACCATCTGCCTGAAGCTCTTCGTCGTCGTGGCCCCGGATCGCGCGTACTTCGGCGAGAAGGACGCGCAGCAGGCGGCGGTCGTCAAACGACTCGTGCGCGACCTCGCGCTGCCGCTGGAGATTCGCCTCGTCCCGACCGTGCGCGACCCGGACGGCCTCGCGCTGAGCTCGCGCAACCGTCACCTCACTCCGGACGAGCGCCGCCTCGCGCTCGTCCTGCCGCGGGCGCTCGCGGCAGGGCAAGGCGGCATACGAGCAAGGCCGCCGTGCAGAGGACGCCGCCCGTCGCGCTGCTCGCCGAGGCCGGCGGGCAGGACATCGAGATCGACTACGTGGACACGGCACGGCTGAACGGGCGCCTCGTGCTCGCGGCCGCCGTCAGGGTCGGCGCCACACGCCTCATCGACAACGTCATCCTGGAAGGAGACTCCCCATGACCACCCGTCCCGACACGACCGGCAAGCTGCCGCTCACCGATCTCGGCGAGCTGAAGCGCCGCGGCGAGAAGATCGTCATGGTGACGGCCTACGACTACCCGAGCGGCCGTCTCGCCGATCTCGCGGGCATCGACATGGTGCTCGTCGGCGACTCCGCCGCTCAGGTCGTGCTCGGGCACGACTCGACGGTCCCGGTCACCCTCGACGAGATGATCGTGCTCGCCCGGGCCGCCGCCCGCGGCGCGGCGCGTCCGCTCGTCGTCGCCGATCTGCCCTTCGGCTCGTACCAGGTCTCGGACGAGGAGGCGGTGCGGGCCTCCGTGCGCTTCGTCAAGGAAGCAGGCGTGGACGCGGTCAAGGCCGAGGGCGCCGGCCCGACGCTGTCCCGCGTGCGGGCGATCGCGGGCGCGGGCGTTCCCGTGATGGGCCACATCGGGCTCACGCCCCAGTCGGCCACGATGCTGGGCGGCTACCGGGCACAGGGCCGCACCGCCCGCAAGGCGCAGGGGCTGCTCGCCGACGCGCTCGCCCTCGAGCAGGCGGGCTGCTTCGCGATCGTGCTCGAGTGCATCCCGGGCGAGGTGTCGGAGCGGATCACCGAGGCGCTGACCGTCCCGACGATCGGCATCGGTGCCGGCGCCGGCGTCGACGGACAGGTGCTCGTCTTCCACGACCTGCTGGGCCTCTACGAGGGCCGCTCGCCGCGCTTCGTGAAGCGCTATGCGGAGCTCGGCAACGCGGCGCGCGAAGCGCTCGACGCGCTACGCGGCCGACGTACGCTCCGGCGCCTTCCCGGGCCCCGAGCACGCCTACGCGATGCCCGCCGAGGAGCTCACCCTGTTCCAGGCCGAAGCGGCGAACGCCGTCCGGCCCCGCTGAACAGCCGAACCCGCGGCGCCGAACCCGTGCCATGCTGTGCACGGAGGCGCCTCGATGAAGCTCGACCTGCGGATCCGGACCGACTCGCCTGCGGCCGACGGCTACTGGACGCCGCGGGTCGCCTACCGGCGCGCCGTCGAGCTGGTAGCACGAGCAGGGGCCGAAGGCGCTGTGGTTCAAGGTGCTCGGCGAGACGGTCTACAGGCGGCTGGCCGTCTACGCGTTCCCCATCGAAGGGTCGCTCCCGAAGACGCGCGAGCGTCCCGGCCGAGCTCGGCCTGCTTGCCCCGGAGGACGTCGATGCGTACCTGGACCTGCGGCCGCAGGCCGACGCGGCGGAGATCCACGCGAGGTTGCGCGACGGGCACCGGTGCCTCGTCGCGCGCTCCGAGGGACGGATCGTGCACGTGCGCTGGTCGAGCACGGAGTCGGTGTGGGTGGACGTGCTCGGCTGCACGTTTCGCCTCGCACCCGGCTACGAGCTCGGGCACGGGACGTTCACGCACCCCGACTTCCGCCGCTACGGGCTGGCCGGGGCGGTGCGGGCGGAGATGATCCGGCGCCTGCGTGAGGAGGGCGTCACGTGCAGCCTGGCGATCGTCGAGCCCGAGAACATCCCTTCCGTTCGCTTCAACGAGAAGTTCGGCTCCCGCAGGATCGGTGTCATCGGGCGGCTCGGAGCCGGGCGGGCCCGCTACTGCTTCTGCAGGATGGACGAAGGCGAGCCCGCGCCGGGACACATGTGCGCGGGAGCACGATGACGCCCGGTCACGACCTGGTGGATAGCGCGGCCCCCTCGCACGCCCCTCGCGGACGTCCTCGGCCCCGAACGGCCCAGAGACTCTTCGCGCGCGCCTACTGGCGCGTCCGCCCCGGAGGGCGCGAGCGCGTCTACCGCCTGCTGCGCGAATCCGAGCGACTTCACCCCGACGAGCTGGCCGGCCTCCAGCTCGACGCGGCCCGGGAGCTGCTCGCATCGGCCCAATCGATTCCGTTCTACCGCGACCGGCTCCGCGCCGCATCGCTCGAGCCTGACGATCTGCGCTCGATCGGCGACCTCGCGGCGTTGCCTCCCCTCGAGCGGCGCGAGTTGCTGGAGCAGGGTGTACGCGGGCTTCGAGGGCCGGATGGGCGCGGCATCGTCAGGACCACGTCCGGGTCGACGGGAACGCCGGTGCAGGCGCTCTGGGGGACGCACGATGCTGACCTGGGGGGGAGCCGTGGAGCGGCGCAGCCTCGACTGGGTCGGCATCCCGCCCGGCTCGCGCCTCGACTACATCCGCGGGCGCCCCGCCCGGGAACGCACCTGGACGGCGGCACGAGTCCGAGCCGTGATGAGGAACTCACGGCTCATCGATGTGAGCCTCGTGGCAAATCCTGCTACGCGGCGCGCGCTCGTCGATCGTCTCGTGCACGATCCGCCGACCGTTCTTTCGGGCCCGGCTCCCTGCCTGTACCTGCTCGCGCTGGCGCTGCTCGAGGACGGACGCACGCCGGCGTTTGAGGCGTGCCTCAGCCACGGCTCGCAGCTGCACGACCACTACCGGCGTGTGATCGAGACGGCTTTTCGTTGCCCTGTCTGGGAACGTGCCGGAACCGTTGAAACGGGAGTCATCGTCCATCCGTGCCGCGAGGCCTCAAGCCTGCACATACCGGCCGAGGTTCTGTACGTCGAGCTCGCGCGGGCCGACGGGACGCCGGCCGGTGCCGGCGAGGTGGGCGAGATACTGGTCACGACGTTGCGCAACCCCGCGATGCCGCTCATTCGCTACCGAACGGGAGATTTGGCGGTACGCCGAGCGGATCCCTGCTCTTGCGGGCGCACGCTGCCCATGCTCGAGCGCGTGGTCGGCCGCGCCCCCGAGGTGCTCGTCACCGCGAGCGGCGGTTTGATCGCACCCGAGGATGTCGTCCGGCCGGCTGTTGCGAGCGCGCCCGAGGCCGTGGTCGACCTCGATGTCGGCCAGCGCGAGGACCTGAGTCTCGACGTTCGGGTCGTCCTCCGCAGCGGCGCGCAGACGTCCGACGCGATTCGCCGCGTCGCCGAGACCCTCGACGAGCTCGTTGGCATTCGAGGAGCAGCGAGGGTGGAGGCGGTCGACGCGATCCCGCTCTCAGCCTCGGGCAAGCGCCGCCACGTGGTCTCCGAGGCATACGCCGCGGCCGTTCAGCCTGCCTGGCAAGACGCCGGGTAGCCCTGGTCGCCCGGACCGCCGTCAGGCGCTCACGACGAAGCCGAGCAGCGCGATCGCGAGCAGCGCCATCCCGGTCAGGAGCAGCGCCCCGAGCGACCGCACCGTCGTCCAGCTGTGCAGCTCGCGGACACCGACCACGAGGAGGACGAGCGACCAGACGAGAAAGACGAACGAGACGGTGGTGAAGGCCCAGTAGCCGGCGCCCTCGTCCGAGCCGCCCGAGCGGAAGGCATCGCTGCCGAAGATCGCTGCCTGGAGCGGCCAGACGACGACGAGCGACAGCGCGAGCGGCACGAGCGCGTACGCGAGCACGTGCCTTGCCTGCCGGTACGTTCCCTCTCCCTTGGCCCCGCGGACGCCGAGATGCAGCGCGAGGCCGCCGAGCCAGTAGCCCGCGATGCCGTAGACGGCTCCGCCGAGGAACGCGAGCACCGGCACCAGCGCGGCGTCGACGCCGGGCTCGTCGAGGAACTCGCGCGAGGTGGCCGAGAACGAGAGCACCGACGCGATGCCGGCGAGCAGCAGGATGGCCAGCGACGGCTCCGAGCGCGCCTCGGCCGCCGGGCGCGAGTCGTCACGCATCGCGCGGAACACCGGCTTCGGGTCGCGGAGCACGAGCACGACGTTGCGCCACCACACCTTTTGCAGGCGATCGGCCTCGGCGCGGTCTTGCTCCTCGCGGGCGGCTTTGGCGGGCACGCTCACAGTGCCAGTGTAGGAGTCGGCGCCTGCCGGGCGACCGGCGACCCGAGCGGCGCGGCTCAGGCCGCGGCAGCGACTGCGGACAGCACGCCGCGCAGGAACTGGCCGGTGTAGCTCTCCTCGATCTGCGCCACGTCCTCCGGCGTCCCCACGGCGATGACCTCGCCGCCCGCTTCGCCGCCCTCGGGCCCGAGATCGACGATCCAGTCGGCCTGCTTGATGACGTCGAGGTTGTGCTCGATGACGAGCACCGTGTTGCCTGCGTCCACGAGCCGCTGCAACACCTCGAGCAGCTTCTCGATGTCGGCGAAGTGAAGCCCCGTCGTGGGCTCGTCGAGGATGTAGAGCGTCCTTCCGGTGGCGACCTTGGACAGCTCCGAGGACAGCTTCACCCGCTGCGCCTCACCGCCGGAGAGCGTCGTCGCCGGCTGGCCGAGCTTGATGTAGTCGAGGCCGACGTCGTGCAGCGTCTGCAGCCGGCGCGCGATCTTCGGGATCTTCGAGAAGAACTCGAGCGCTTCCTCGACGGACATCGCGAGCACCTCGGCGATGTTCTTGCCCTTGAAGCGCACCTCGAGCGTCTCGCGGTTGTAGCGCCGCCCGTGGCAGGTCTCGCACGGCACGTAGACGTCGGGCAGGAAATGCATCTCGATCTTGATCGTCCCGTCGCCCTTGCACGTCTCGCAGCGGCCGCCGGCCACGTTGAAGGAGAAGCGGCCGGGCCGGTAGCCCCGCACCTTCGCGTCGGGCGTCTGCGCGTAGAGCTCACGCACGTGGTCGAAGAGCTTCGTGTAGGTGGCCGGATTCGACCGCGGCGTTCGTCCGATCGGCGACTGGTCGATGTCGATCACCTTGTCGAAGCAGTCGATCCCCTCGACGCCGTCGTGCTCACCCGGCTTCACGCGAATCCGGTTGAGCCGGTTCGCAAGCGACTTGTAGACGATCTCGTTGACCAGGGTCGATTTGCCCGACCCCGAGACGCCGGTGACGCAGACGAGCTTCCCGACCGGGATCTCGACGTCGATGTCCTTGAGGTTGTGCATCCGCGCGCCGCGCACCCGGAAGGCGCCGCGGTCCTCGACGCGGCGCTCCGGCACGGCGATCTGCCGCTGCCGCGAGAGGAATTGCCCGGTGATCGAGCCCGGGACCTGCTCCACGACGTCGGCCGCGCCCTGGGCGACGACCGAGCCGCCGTGCTCGCCGGCACCCGGCCCCATGTCGACGAGGTGATCGGCGGCGCGCATCATCTGCTCGTCGTGCTCGACGACGAGCACGGTGTTGCCGAGGTCGCGCAGGTTGTCGAGCGTGCCGATCAGACGGTTGTTGTCGCGCTGGTGCAGGCCGATCGAGGGCTCGTCGAGGATGTAGAGGACGCCGACGAGCTGCGAGCCGATCTGCGTGGCGAGACGGAGCCTCTGCGCCTCTCCGCCCGAGAGCGTCGATGCCGCCCGGTCGAGCTGCAGGTAGCCGACGCCGACGTTGTCGAGGAAGGTGAGCCGGGCGCGGATCTCCTTCAGGATCCGCGCGGCGATGTGCCGCTCGCGGTCGGTCAGCTCGAGCGCGTCGGCGAACTCGATCGCCGCCTTGACCGACTTCCTCGTCAGCTCGTGGATGTTGAGGTCGCCCACGGTGACCGCGAGCACCTCGGGCTTCAGGCGGGCGCCCTTGCACGCGGAGCACGGGCGGGCGGACATGTACTCCTCGATCCGCTCGCGCATCGTCGCGGACTCGGTCTCGTGGTAGCGGCGCTCGAGGCTCTTCACCATGCCCTCGAACGCGAGCATGTACGAGCGCCGCCGTCCCATCCGGTTGCGGTACTGGACGTAGATGCGGTCGCCGTTCGTGCCGTGGAGGAAGAGGCGCTGCTGGTCCTCGGTCAGCTCGCACCACGGCGTGTCCATGTCGATCTCGTAGCGGTCCGCGATCGCCTGGATCACCGACTCGTAGTACGACGATCCCCCGACCGACCACGGCACGAGCGCTCCCTCCGCGAGCGTCAGCGAGCGGTCGGGCACGAGCAGCTCCGGATCGATCTCCTGCTGGTGGCCGAGCCCCGTGCAACGCGGGCAGGCGCCGTGCGGCGAGTTGAAGGAGAAGACGCGCGGCTCGAGCTCGGGGAGGCCGACGCCGTGCTCCGGGCACGCAAACCGCTCCGAGAACGTCATCGTCTCGCCGTCCACCACGTCGATCGACACGAGGCGGTCGGCGAGCGCGAGCGCGGTCTCGATCGAGTCGGCGAGCCGGTGCCGCAGGTCGGGCTTCATGACGAGCCGGTCGACCACGACCTCGATCGTGTGCTTGAACTTCTTGTCGAGCTCGATCTCCTCCTCGAGCAGGCGCTGCTCGCCGTCGATCTTGACCCGGGTGAAACCCTCGTCGCGGAGCGACTGGAGGATGTCCTTGAACTCGCCCTTGCGGTCGCGTACGACCGGGGCGTTGACCGTGAACTTCGTGCCTTCGGGGAACGTCAGGACGGCATCGACGATCGACTCGATCGCCTGGCCCGCGATGGGCCTGCCACAGACCGGGCAATGGGGCCGGCCGATCCGGGCGAAGAGCAGGCGCAGGTAGTCGTAGATCTCGGTCACCGTGCCGACGGTCGAGCGCGGGTTGCGCGACGTCGTCTTCTGGTCGATGGAGATCGCCGGCGAGAGCCCGTCGATCGAGTCGACGTCGGGCTTCTCCATCATCTGCAGGAACTGCCGCGCGTACGCGGAGAGCGACTCGACGTAGCGCCGCTGGCCCTCGGCGTAGATCGTGTCGAAGGCGAGCGAGGACTTCCCCGAGCCCGACAGCCCGGTGATGCAGATCAGGGCGTTCCGCGGCAGGCGGACGGTGATGTCCTTGAGGTTGTGCTCGCGGGCGCCGGTTACGACGATCTCGTCGGCGGGCACGAGCCCAGTCTAGCCTCGGCGCCGGATGGAACGTACGTTCGACTCGATCGATGCGGCGGTAGCCGCGTGGAGCCGCGACAATACGCCCATGAGCCAGATCATCGAGGCGCCCGTCGAGGTCCGGCGCCCGGAGGAGGACGAGGACATCCGCCACGACCGGCCCTGGCTCGTCATCGTCTGGAACGACCCGATCAACCTGATGTCCTACGTCACCTTCGTCTTCCGCAAGCTCTTCGGGTACTCGCAGCCGAAGGCGACGAAGCTGATGCTGCAGGTGCACAACGAGGGCAAGGCGATCGTCTCGAGCGGGCCTCGCGAGAGGGCGGAGTACGACGTCTCGCGGCTCCACGCGCACGGCCTCTGGGCGACGCTGCGGCAAGACGCGTGATCCTGCGGCGGCGCATCGAGCGGCGCGGCGACGGGGCTCGCCTGCGCCTGCCGAAGGAGGAAGCGCACCTGCTGCGCGAGCTCGTCGCCGACCTCGAAGCCCGGCTCGCCGACGAGGCCGGCGACGACGATCTCGTCCGGCTCTTCCCGCCCGCGTACGACACGGCGCCGGACGACGAGGCCGAATACCGGCGGCTCCAGCGCGGCGAGCTGCTGGACGGGCACCGAGAGGCGCTTCGTGTCGTCGAGTCGACGATCGAGCGCGACCACCTGACCGGGCCGGAGCTCGAGGGCTGGCTCAAGGCTCTCAACGAGCTGCGGCTCGTGCTGGGCACGAGGCTCGACATCACCGAGGAGAGCTACGGGCAATGGCCCGATCCGCGCGATCCCGGCGCCCGCGAGCGGGCGCTCTACCTCTACCTGAGCGCGCTCCAGGAAGAGGCCGTCGCAGCCGCCCACCACGGTCGCTTCTCCGACCGCCACGGCTGAGACGCAGGTGCCGCGCGAGCTCAGAGGCCTCCTCGTCGATCCGGTCGAGGGCGCGCGCCCCGGGCTCCTGCGGATCGAGGACGGACGTATCGCCGCCGTCGAGCCGGTCGCCGACGATGACAGCGGCCTGACGGCCGCTTCCCTGTCACGGCTGCGGCCTGCGGCCGCGTTGCTGACGGACCCCTCGTCTTCCCGGGCTTCATCGACCTGCAGATCTACGACTACGGGCGCTGCGTCGAGCACGGCGTCACCGGCTACCTGGCCACGGTCGGCACCTCCGCGCGCGGCGTCGTCGAGCGCTTCCTCGACGAGCTGCCGACGGAGGCCGCCTGCCTCGGCGCGCACGTCGAGGGGCCCTATCTCAACCCGGAGGCGGCGGGAGCCCAGGCGGCCGAGCACATCCGCCCCGTCGATCCGGAAGAGCTCGACGGCTGGCTGCAAACCGGCACCGTACGGCTGATCACGCTCGCGCCGGAGGTCGAGGGCGGGCTCGAGGCGATCGAGCGGATCACGGCCGCCGGAGCGGTGGCCTCGATCGGCCACACGGCAACGAACTACTACACGACGCGGGCCGCCGTGGAACGCGGCGCCACGTTCGCGACCCATGTCTGGAATGCCATGAGCGGCTTCCGGGCGCGCTCCCCGGGCGCGATCGGGACGCTGCTTGCCGACGAACGCGTCACGCTCGGCCTCATCGGCGACGGCCGCCACCTGCACCCGGTCACCGAGGAGCTGACGTTCCGTGCCGCCGGGCCCGCGCGCCTGGCGCTGACGAGCGACATGGTTCCGCCGCCCCAGGAGCAGCCGGATGGCAAGCTCCGCGGCGGCGACCGCTGCGGCGCGGCTCTCGTGGCGAGGATGGCAGCGCGCTTCGGCCTTCCCGCCGCGGCGGAGATGGCCTGCCTCACACCCGCCCGCGTGCTCGGGCTCGAGGACCGCGGGCGGCTCGCGCCCGGCTTCCGCGCCGACCTCGCCGTGCTCGACCCGGATTTCACGCCGCGCGAGACGATCGTGGCGGGCGAGAGCGCCTGGGCCGGCCCGACCGCCGCTCGCTCGGCCGCGAATCATGGCGTTCAGGCGGACAGCGCAGCGTGGCGCGCCCGCTCGTAGCTGGTCCTCGTACGCGCTCACGTGGGTGTCCCACGCATCTCCGGCGAGGAACCGCTCTCGCGCCCGGGCGCCGAGCGCGCTTGCCCGGGCGGGGTCGGCGAGCAGGCCAAGGATCGCGGACGCGAATGCCGCGACATCACCCGGCGGAACGAGAATCCCGGTCTGGTCGTGCACGATCGCCTCCGGCATGCCGGCGATCTTGAAGGCCACGACAGGGCGGGCGCAGCGGGCAGCCTCGATGGTCACGATCCCGAAGCCCTCATAGCGCGACGGCATGACGACGACGGTGGCGTCCTCGATCAGTGCTGGCACCTCCGCCGGTCGCACCCAGCCGAGGAACGAGACGCGTGACTCGAGCCGGAGCTGCCGCGCTCGTTCTCGGAGCGCGGGGAGCTCGACGCCGTCACCGGCGACGATCAGTCGCGCGTCGGGCCTTCTCTTGCGACCGCTGCGAACGCCTCGAGGCCGAAATCGAACCCCTTCTGTGGCACGACCCGCCCGAGCATGAGCAGCGTCGGGCACGGCGGGGGCTCCGTCACGGGCCGGACGATGGCGGGCAAGGCATTCCGGATCACGCTCCCCCGCCCGACCACCTCGGGCACATGCTCGAGGACGGCCCGGAGCGTGGCCTCGGAGCAGCCTGCGACGTGAGAGGCGCCGCGGAGCACGCGGCCCACCGGCGCAGTGGGCGCGAGAAGGGCCGGGGGGAAACGGGCCGTGCAGAGTCGCCACTGCCACCGCCGGCACCGAACGCTTGGTCAGCTCGTACACGAGTGCGTCTGGGCCAACGTGGTACAGATGAACAACTTCGGCAGCGGCACGGCGACGCACCACAGTCACCTGTTCAAGCAGACGGGCGAGCGCGTCGGCGTCACGCCGCTCGAGCGACGCTCGAAACGGAACGCGCACGACCGGCACCCCGGCGACCTCGGTCTCCCGCGCGAGCTCGTCGACGTCGCGCCCGGTAAGAACCGTCACGTCGTGACCGCGTCGCGCCAGCTCGCCCACGAAGTGGGCGCCCATGACCTCGACACCGCCGACATGCGGCCAGAAGTGCGTAGCCCAGAGGAGGACGCGCAGTCTCAAGCCTCCTCGAGCACGCGGTCGGCAAGGGCGGGCACCGCGCCGGGGCTGCTCGCGCGAATTGCCACCGCAGGCACCGCCGCCGCGAGCTCGGCGAGCTGCCTGAACGCCGGGCCGCCGAGCGGCATGCGAAGCAGCGAGGACGGTGCGAGGCCACGCAGACTCGCGGCGCGCGAGATCGGACGCACGCTGTTGCCGCCCCGCCCGACAACAGCGACGGCAACGATCCGGGCCGCGGCGGAGAGCGTTGCAGCCGACTCCGCGAGAACGAGCACGGGCTTCTCGTCCCCGGCCTCGAGCACAGGGCCACCGCAGGCGAGGAACGAGCTCGCCGCCAGGGTGGGGCGATCGAGCCGCGCAGTGCCGTAGCAGGCTGTGCGCCACCGGGCCGCCAGCATCGACGGCAACCGCAACGTGGTCATCGCCGAGGAACGCAAAGCCCCGCGCCGTGCAGGCGAGGGCCGCTGTCGACTTACCCGATCCCGCCGGGCCCACGAACAGCAGAGCCCGGCCGTCTCGTGCGACGCAGCCGGCATGGGCGACAGTCAAGCCGCAGTCCGCGAGCCAGACTGCAAGAGCGAGCAGGAACGGCTTCGCTCGATCCTCCACCGGGACCGCATCCGCGCCAGGCCACCAGGCGCGCAGCACGCCATCCTGGCGATCGAGCTTGGCCACCCCAGTAGGCCTAACGTGCGTAACGATCGCACCGTCACGCGCCACGTCGACTCGATCGGGGCCGGCTCCGCGGTTCTCCCCCGTCGGTCACCTCGATGCGGAGAGCAGCCGGGCCAGTCGCGCTCGGCAGGTGGGAGAACGGCCGGGCGACAAGGCCGCCGAGGGAACGCGTCGATGCCGCGATCGACACCACCTTGCCCGCGAGCAGCACCCGCGCCTGCTCCTCGACCGGAGGCCACCGGTCGAGATTCACGCCGGTCCACGCCAGCGAAATGCGGGCGAGGCTGCGCCGAACCCGGCGCACCAATCGATATGTCCGCGAGGACGGCGGTACGAGGGCGACACAGGCACGCTCGGCCGCCGGCCCCTCATATGCGGCCCGCTCACGGAGCTCGGCGAGCGGCGCGGTGGGAAGCTCGACGCCGACGCGACCGCGAAGGAAGCCGAGGGAGACTGCGACCGGCGTCGCCGTGCCGCTGCTGACTGCAGCCTCGACGACGTCCGCCCAGCCGCCAGCGTCCAGCGAACGGGCGATGATCGCGGCGTCCGCTGCCCACACGAGCGGAGACCAGGGACGGCCATGGGCGAACGCGCCCTCGCAGGCATGCACCAGGAGGTGCTCGGGGGCGGCGACCACCGCCGGCGAGCTGCCTACCGGCGCGGCGCGGGCACGCCTGCGCAGATCATCGACCGGGAGCACGTGCGCCGGCGAGCGTAGCGCCGTGGCGTGCAGGGCAACGAGCGTTCCGGACGAGTGGGCGTACGAGCCGGTCGCCTGCTCGCGGCGCAGGCCGGCCTTCAACACCGTCGCCGCAGCCCGCTCCAGCGCGGCGCCGACCACAAGGTCGATGTCATGGCAGTGGCGCTGCCAGGGCTTCTCGTAGACCGTAACTGCGGCAGACACCCCGCCCGAGACGACGCAATCGACACCGGCAGCCCGGAGCGCATCGAGGATCTGAGCGGCGTCGGAGGCAAGCGTCTGCCAGCGAAGCTCCTCACGGAGGATCGACGCGGCGACGGCGGCGCCGAGTTGCCCGCCAAAGCGGGCGGTCGCCACGCCGGCAAGCAACGGGGCGAGACGCCGGCAGGCTTGCCGCGGGTCGGCGAACGCGGCCACCGGGTCGTCGGCGCCGGCCAGCCACTCGCGCCACGCGGCCCGAGCGGAATCCCCGTCGAGAAGACAGGCGCGCAAGAACAGAGTGCGCCGCGGTCCCGGAAGCAGCGCGTCGAGCCGGGCGCTCATCCTGCGAGCTGCGCGTAGAGCGCGTCAGTAGGCGTCGAGGTGGGCGGCCCAGGAGAAGCGCTCGAGCGCCCGCTCGCGAGCGCGCTCGCCAAGAGCACGCGCGCGGCATGGATCCTCGAGCACCACAAGGATCGCGCGCGCCATCGCGTCCGGGTCCTCGCTCTCCACCAGCAGCCCCGTCGTACCGTCTTCGACCACCTCTGCGAGCCCACCGACGTTAGTCGCGACAACAGGCCGCGCGCCGAGTGCCGCTTGCAGCGCCACGAGGCCGAACGCCTCCCGCCAGCGTGACGGGACGACGACCACCGATGCGCATTGAAGAAGCGCCGGCACGTCGTCCGGCTCGATCCAGCCCGGTAGCTCGACCACCTTCTCGAGCCCGAGCCGGCGCACTTGCTCTCCGAGGCGAACGTGCTCGGCGCCGTCACCGCCTATGAGGAGGCGAGCGTCGGGCCGCGCTCGAACGACCGACGCGAACGCGTCAACGAGCACGTCGAAGCCCTTGTCGCGAACGATCCGTCCCAGCGCGAC
This sequence comes from uncultured Thermoleophilia bacterium, assembly GCA_963780385.1. Taxonomy (GTDB): domain Bacteria; phylum Actinomycetota; class Thermoleophilia; order Gaiellales; family Gaiellaceae; genus CAWACA01. Next base: position 153,182 of record CAWACA010000002.1, read on the forward strand.
GACGAGCGGAGCGCCTGCAGGCGGCGCTTCCGTCGCCGCCGCCGCCTCGATGCCGCCGTACACGATGGACGAGCGCGACGCGAGGCTCGGCTCGAGCGCGAGCACATCACCGTGAACGGCTGCCGAGTTCGCGGTCACCCAGGCTGCCCGAGCGAGGATCGCGCCGAGCAACGTCGCGGGTCCGGTGCGGAGATGGCGTGGCGAGACTCGGAGCGACACCAGCGTGGGACACGGGTGCGCCCGCTCCGTGCGCAGGTGGAAGAAGACCGTCGCATCCGAGAGGTTCACGTGCGCGAGCTCAGGGGCGAAGGTCCCTTTGACGGCCGAGAGGCGGCGCAACGCCTCCGCCGTCGCATCGACGTCGCGATCGTGTAGGGCTCGATGGAAGGGCAGCCGGTGCACTCGGATGCCCTCCCACTCCTCCTCGTCCGGGAGGTCGAGGTGGCCGTGCGAGGTGACGACCTCGAAGGTGTGACCGCGGTCGCGCATCGCCGGCAGGAAGCGCGAGGCGTGGACTTCGACCCCGCCGATGTACGGTCTGAAGAGCTCGGTCAGGTAGACGACCCTCACCGGGAGCGCCGCGCCGCGATCCTCTCGCGAACGAGGTCGAGGAACTCGTCCGCGCTCTCGCGCGCTCTCCGGCGAGTTAGGTTGGACGCGTGCACGTGCCGCTCGACGAGCGGCTCCGGAAGCAGCTCGACGACGAGGCCCCCGTCGATGGCGCGCAGGAACCAATCGGTCGCGTCGGAGAACCAGCGCGACTCGTCGAGGAGGCCGACGCGGTCGAACACGGAGCGCCGCGCGAGCAGCGTCGGTGTCGCGTAACCGGGCACGACTCCTGCACGGCGCTCGGTCGCAGGATGTCGCGCCAGCGGGTCGTCCGGATCGTCCCCACGATCCGCACGTTCGTCACCGAGCAATCCAGCTCGGGTCGGGCGGCAAACCGTGCCAGCTGGCGTTCCAGCTTTTTGGGCAGCCATCGGTCGTCCGGGTCGAGGAAGGCGACGAACGCGCCTGTCGCGTGACGGATGCCGAGGTTACGGGTGGCCGCCGGGCCGGAAGTCCGCTGCGACACGACAGCACGGCGGGCCTGCTGCCCGGACGAGGTCGACCGTCCGATCGGAGGAGCCGTCATCTGCCACCAGGATCTCGATCGGTCGGTGGGACTGGGCCAGCAGACACGCCAGCGCGCCGGCGATGCGGGATTCTGCGTCGAAGGTCGGCACGACGCAGGTCACGAGGGGAGCCCCCGCCGAGCTCACCGATCTGGGCGGCTCCCACGGGATGTCCTTCAAGCCAGGCATCGGAGGATCGAGCGCGAGCAGGTCGCCCATGTCGGTGTAGACCTCGAGCGACGGCGGCGAATACGGCCCGTCGGCAGTTGGTGCCTCGACCTCGCCTTCAGGTACCCGCTTCGCCGGGGACGAGGATGCCCTCGTCGAGCAGCTGGGCGACGAACGGCTTGAGATCCGAGGAGGCCCTTACGGCGTCGATGTCGTAGAGGCCAGCGAGCTCATCGCCCACCGTACCTGGGTCGCGGCCCGCTGCGAGATGCGCGAAGGCAATGGCGCCCGCGCCCTCGAGGCTGTAGTAGACGCCTGTCGCGAGGTTGATGAGGACCGTCTCTCCGTCGACCGTCTTCGCCGCGAGATCGTGGGCATTGAGCGAGTATCTGGCCATGTACCGACTGTACTGGCTCGGATTCGGACAGTGAAGGTGCGCTTCCCCTATGCGGACGCCGTGCCCACGCTCGCAGCTCTGCTCGCCGGCCGTGCTTCACGTCCCGCCGTCGAGCACGCTCGGCTTCTGGAGGCCGCGGCCTACCACCGACTCGGAGGGGTGCTGCTCGCCGCGGCTCGCGATGGCCGGATCGCCCTCGATCCCAGGCTTCGCGAAGCGCTCGAGCACCACGAGTGGCAGCTCGTGCAGAGAAGCGCGTTCCACGTCGCAGCCCTCCCAGCCGTTGTTGCCGCGATTCGGCGCGCGAGCGAGGCCGAGCCGATCGTCCTCAAGGGGCCTGATGCGGCGTCGCTCTACACGAGCCGCTCGCTCCGCCCGTTTGCCGATCTCGACCTGCTCGTGCCGCGCGCGAGGCTCGGACACTGTGTCACCGAGATCGAGGGCCTCGGTTACGAGTCCCTCGTCGAGCTTCGTCCGGGGTTCGGGGAGACCTACCGGACACGACGTCCGGCTACTCTCGCGCTCCGAACGAGGGGACATCGGCGTCGAGCTGCACTGGCGCATCGGCGACGACATGTGCACGGCCCCGCTCGATCACGCCGTGTTGCCTCGTCGGCACTCCCGCTCGACAATGTTCCGGGTGTCCTACGGCCCGGGCCCTACCGACCGTCTCTTCGTCTTCTCCGCGCATCTCCTGTCTGGACCGGAAACGCCGTCTCGTCTGGGCGAACGACCTCCGGCTCGCAGCACTCGACGCGCCACCGACCGCCTGGGAGGCAGCATTCGGGCTGGACAATGCGCTGGCCTGGTTGCTCCACCGCGCACTCGATCGCGTCGAGGCAGCGTTCGGGCCCGTCCGGCCTCGACCGCGTCCGATCGGCGCGCCGCCGCCATTCGGCCCGATCCGGGCGATCGAAGCGTGGGACGCTCCGGCTGCCCTCCACCTAGGCAGGCTGGCGCAGCTCGGCTGGCGTGAACGGCTTCGCTACGCCGGCCAGGTGGCGCTGCCGACGAGGGCCGGGCTGGAGGGAACCGTCGGCGGCGACGGCGCTCCAGGCTGGCGCCTGGCCTTGCGCCACGCTGCCAGGGCGGCGCGCAGCGTCCTGCCGCAACGCTGAGCGAGGGCCGGACCCGGGGGAGCGCGTCCGGCCCGGCGCCCGGCTAGGCCGTAGGCCTTGAACTGGCTCCCGGCTGCTTCTTCCAGCCTCGGGACGACCTGCGCGGCGAGGGCCGTCGCGTCCTCGACGTGGACGCTGCCTCGCGGACCGATCATGAAGATCTCCTGCTGTAGCCGCCCGACCCGCACGGCCACGAACACGGCCTCGGCACGGCCGGCCGAGGTGTCGAACGTCGCGTGGGAGACGACGCCCTTGTCCCCGATGTCCGCCGGAGCCGTGTCACCCTTGAGGTTCGTGGCGTCGATCCCGACGGCGCCGTGGACGATGGCCGCGAAGCGCTGCTCGACCTCGTTGCCGAGCAGAGAGAGCAGGATCCCCTCGAGTGCAACGTCGGCATCCTCCGAGTTCTCGTAGAGCACGACCTCGCTGATCAGATCCGCCAGCGCGGACTCGCCGAGCGAGGCATCGCCCGGATCGAACGCGCGCCGGAAGCCGGCGGCAATGGGAGGTTGCGCGGGGAGGAACCCCTCGCGCCGCACCGAGAAGCCGGCCGGAAGATCCGCGAGCGCAACTCCGAGGTCCGGGAGGTCCTCGCGGGTCGGCGAGGACGGCGAGGTCGTCCCCGTCGTTACCGAAGAAGGCGCCGTTGCGGCCGTCGGGCTCGTTGTCCTCGCCACAGCCGGCAACCACGCCGACGACGAGCGCGAGGGACAGTGCGAGCAGCGCCGAGCGCATGTCCTGATGGTACGTCCCATGGGGTCACCGTAGAATCGCGCCCCATGACTGCCGAGCCCGTTCCCGGCCTCCCCGTCACCGTGGAGAGCGACGTCCCCTGCCGGATGCGTGACGGAATCACGCTCTACGCCGACGTCTACCGCCCCGCCGAGGGCGGTCCGCACCCCGTCTTGCTGATGCGCGAGCCGTACAACAAGTGGACTGCGCAGGCGGGCTCGGGCTACAACCACCCGTCCTGGTGGGCCGCTCGCGGCTACGTGACGATCGTGCAGGACTGCCGCGGCCGCTACCGGTCCGAGGGCGACTTCGTGCCGTTCGTGAACGAGGCTCGCGACGGCTACGACGCGATCGAGTGGGCGGCGGCGCTGCCGGGAGCCGACGGGCGCGTCGCCACATACGGCTTCTCCTATCCGGGAGCGACCCAGCTGCTCGCGGCCACCGAGCGCCCGCCGAGCCTCGTCGCGATCTGCCCCGGCATGACGAGCTCCCAGTACTACGAGGGGTGGACGTACAACGGCGGCGCGTTCGCGCTCGCCTTCGCCGCGAACTGGGCCGCCGGCCTCGCCTACGACGACGCCCGGCGGCTCGGCGACGAGGAGACGATGGCGGCGCTCGAGCCCGCGACGGCCGAGGCTGCCTGGTTCGGGCAGCTCCCGCTGAGGAGCCTCCGGCCGCTGACGCCCGAGACCGCGCCGTACTTCTTCGACTGGCTCGATCATCCCGACTACGACGACTTCTGGCGCGCGACCGCGATCGACGAGGACTACTCGCGGATCGGCGTGCCCGCGCTGCACATCGCCGGCTGGTACGACATCTTCCTCAGCGGCTCCGTCGCGAACTTCGCCGGGCTCCGGTCGGGCGCCGGAACGGAGGCGGCGCGTGCCGGCCAGAAGCTCGTCGTCGGGCCGTGGCGCCACGGCCCCTGGGAACCGCTGCTCGGCGCAGGCGACGAGGCGTCCCCGGTCGTCGTCAACGAATGGCAGCTGCGTTTTCTCGACGAGGTCGTCAAGGGACAGCCGAGCGGCGTATTCGACGCGCCCGTCAGCGCGTACGTCATGGGCGAGGGCTGGCGCGACCTCGACGGCTGGCCGCCCTCCGGATCGCGTCCCGTGGACTGGTACCTGCATTCCGGGGGCCGGGCGAACTCCGCTGTTCGGCGACGGGCTGCTGTCGCCGGAAATGCCGGGTGAGGAACCGGCCGACACGTTCGTCTATGACCCGCTGAGCCCCGTTGGCAGTCTCGGCGGCCACTCGTGCTGCGACGACTCGCTGACCCCGATGGGCCCGTACTCGCAGGAAGGCTCCGAGCGGTGGGGCGACGTCCTCGTCTACACATCGGCGGCCCTCGAGGACGAGCTCGTGCTCGCAGGGGACGTCGTCGTGACGCTGCACGCAGCCTCGACCGCGGTGGACACCGACTTCACCGCGCGCCTGTGCCTCGTCGATCCTGACGGCCTGTCCGTCAACCTCAAGGAAGGGATCGTCCGCGCGCGCTATCGCGACTCGCTGTCGGAGCCGTCGCCGATCGAGCCCGGGCGCGTCTACGAGTACCGGATCGCGCTCGGCCCGCTCGCCCTCCGCATGGCACCCGGCGAGCGGCTGCGGCTCGATGTCTCCAGCTCCGACTTCCCGCAGTGGGACCGCAACCTGAACACCGGCGGGCAGCTCGGCAACGAGGGGCCGGCCGCAGTCGTCGTCGCCCGTCAGACCGTGCTCCACGACCGCGCGCGGCCGTCCCGGGTCACCCTCCCGGTGCTCGGCCCGGCCTGAACCGGGGTCGACCTTCAGGGAAGCGGCAGCTCGCGGCCGGTGTCGGCCGCTTCGAAGGCAGTGAGGGCGAGCTCGAGAGCCTGCCGGCCCGCTTCGGGCGGGCAGCGGCTCGCCGGCCGGCCGGCCGCGACGCAGGCGGCGAAATACTCGACCTCACGGAGGTAGCCGGCGACGTCGAATGCCCACGGCCCGCCCTCGGTTTCTCCGGCGGGCGAGTCGCCCTCCTCGATCCCGTCGTCGGTGACGATCCGGAACGTCGGCCTTCGCCGTGAGTCGTACTCGACGAGGCCTCGCTCGAAGAAGGCCCTGAACCCGGCGACGAACGGCTCCGCCGCAGGTGTCCCCCACCCTGTCTCGACGCAGGCCACGCTTTCGCCCTCGAACCGCAGCAGAGCCTGGAGGCTGCGCCAGCCGGCGCCGTCGCGGACACCCTGAGCCGCGATCGCCTGCGGACGCCCGATCAGGTCGGCCGCGATGTCGATGTCGTGGATCGCGACCTCGGCGAGGCCCAGCCCCTGCCCGGGATCGAGGAGCCAGGGCGCGTACGGCCCGGGCCGTGTCACGTGGCGCGCGCAGGCGAGCGAGCGGAGGGCGCCGAGCGCACCGGTCACGGCGAGCTCGCGGAGCTTCTCGTACTCCGGCCAGAACCGCAGGACGTGCCCGACCATCAGCGTCACGCCCGCCTCCGCCGCGACCGAGATCATCCGGTCGGCCGCCGCGAGATCGAGCGCCATCGGCTTCTCGCAGAGGACGTGCTTCCCGCCTCGGGCCGCCGCGACCGTCGCCTGCTCGTGGAGGGCCGTCGGCAGGCATACGGACACCGCCGCGATCTCCTCGCCGAGCGCCCCGTCCAGCGACGTTCCCCAGGCGACGTCCCACCGCTCCGCGAGCCGCCTCGCGCGATCCTCGTCGGCATCGACGACGAGGGCGAGCTCGGCGCCCGGGATCCCCGACCACGCCTGGGCGTGGATGCCGCCGGCAAAGCCGGCACCCAGTACGGCGACTTTCACAGCCGCTGCGAGTGCTCTCGGTAGTCCTCGCCGACCGTGTCCTCGGCGCCGAAGAAGGAGTGCTTCGACATGTCCGGCGAGTAGCGGCTGGCCGGCGGGGTGCGGCCCAGCTCCTCGGCGAGGCTGCGGATGTGGTGCGGGCCCGTCCCGCAGCAGAGGCCGAGGTAGCGGACACCGGCCGCGTACGCCTCACGGGCGAAATCGGCGACCTCGTAGCGGTTGCAGGTCAGCGGCTCGAGCGCGGTCGGGAAGTGCCGGCCGCCCGGCACCCCTGGATACGCGGGGTCGTGGAGCCCGGAGAAGGTCGGCTCCTCCTCCGTCGTCCGGTAGGGCACCGGCACGCCCGCGACGTGGCAGGCGACGGCTGCGCGGATCTCGCGCAGCAGCGGGAGCATCGTGCGGGGGCCGCGGATGCAGTTGAGGCCGACAACGTCCGCGCCTGCCGCTTCGAGCCGCTTGCACGTCTCCGGGATCGGCCAGCCCTCGAACGTCGTGGATTCCCGATGCACGGCAAGCGTGACGACCGCGGGCAGGCCGGCGGCCTTGATCGTCTCGAGCGCGATCAGCGCCTCGTTGCCCCACGAGAGCGTCTCGGCAATGACGAAGTCGACGCCCGCCTCGGCCGCCCAGCCGACCTGCTCCTCGAACATGGCGCGGACCGTGGCTGCCGTCGCGTCGTCGTCGGCGAAGATGTTCGTGTTCGAGATGTCTCCCGCGAAAAGCGCGCCGCTCTCGTCGGCGACCTCCTTCGCGATCGCGAGCGCCTGCCGGTTGAGAGCCTCGAGGTCGCCTTCCCGGCCGACGACGCGGAGCTTGTCGCGGTGGGCGTAGTAGGTGAGAGCCTCGACGACGTCCGAGCCGGCGTGGACGAGGTCACGGTGGAGCTGGCGGACGACCTCCGGATGCTCCAGCACCACCTCGGGGACGAACGCGCCCGCCTGCAGGTAGCCGCGGCGCTCGAGCTCGAAGACGTAGCCCTCGGCGCAGATCACGGGGCCCTGCTCGAGGCGCTCGAGCAGGCCCGCGGGCCGCAGGTCCGTCCGCGACCGGTCGGCGATCAGATGCCGAGGCCATCCCAGTAGGCCTTCGAGCGTGTCGCCGCCTCGACGCAGCCCTCCCAGTCGGGCCACTCGTAGTTCGTGAACTCGATCTCCATGCTGGCGGGGCCCGAGAAGCCGGTCTCCCGCAGCCGCCGGAGGATGAGCGGGATGTCCACCTCGCCCTCGCCGAGCGGCGGGAAGTCCGCGACGCCCTTGCCGCCGCGCTGGTCCTTGACGTGGATGTGGCCGAGCCGCGGCAGGGCGAACTCGATGTCCTGCTCGGGCACCGCGCCCGTGTAGTAGCGCACGTTGCCCGCGTCGTAGTTGAACTGCACCCAGTCGCGGTCGAGCTCCTCGAGGATCTTCCGGCCGATCTCGGCGGTCGGGAGCAGGTTCGAGTCCGTCTCGATGCAGAGCCGGATGCCCGCCGCCTCCGCCTCGTCCGACAGCTCCCGCACGTTCTGCCTGAACGTCTCGACCTCCTCGGGAGACTCCGCGTCGCCGGTGAACGTGTTGAGCACCTGGATGCCGAGCTCCTTCCCGGCCGCCAGCACGTTCCGGAGCCGCTGCTTGCCGAGGTCGGTGTGGAGCTGCGCGTGGCCGCTCATCGAGACGCAGGTGAGGCCGTGCTCCTCCAGCAGGCGGCGGCAGCCGTCGACGTCGGGGTCGTCCGGGTCGAGGTGCTCGAGGAACCCCTTGACGGCGCCGATCTCGACGTTCGTGAAGCCGGCACGCGCCAGGCCCCGAAGCGCCTCCTCGAGCGTGTACGGCAGAAAGATGATCGACGACCCGGTCTGAATCCAGCTCACATGCTCCTCCTCACTGCGCTCACCAGACGGACCCGAGCGCGACCGTCAGCGCCTCGCCGTTGATCCCGCTCGCCTCCTCGCTCGCGAGGAAGGCGATGACCTCCGCCACCTCGACCGGCGCGAGCACCCGGCCCGCCGGGTAGCCGGCGGCCCGCTCGGCCCAGATCTCCTCGACGGTCAGGCCGCGGGAAGCGCCCTCCTGCTTCGCCTTGCGGTCGGCCATCTCCGTCCGCACCCAGCCCGGGAGCACCGCGTTGCAGGTGACGTCGTACGGCCCGAGGTCGTGCGCCACCGAGCGCATGAGGCCGAGCAGTCCGGCCTTCGACGCGCAGTAGGCGGACATCGCGGGCCCGCCGACCTCGCCTGCGGTCGAGCTCACCATCACGATCCGCCCGAAACGGCGCTCCATCATGTCGGGGGCGGCCAGGCGCGTCAGCTCGAACGGTGCGCTGAGGTTCACCTCGAGCGTGTCGTCCCAGAGGCTGCGCTCCTGCTCCCAGATCGGCAGCTCGCCCGACGAGCCGCCGGCGGCGTTGTTCACGAGGATCTCGACCGGCCCGAGCCGGCTGCGGGCCTCCTCGACGATTCGCGCGCAGCCCTCCGCCGTCGCCACCGACTCGGTCAGGACCTCGACGGGCGCCTCCCGGGCCAGCGACGCGAGCTCGTCTTCCGTCCGCGCCACGCCCAGCACCCGCGCACCCCGGGCAGCGAGCGCGAGCGCCGTCGCGCGGCCGATGCCGCGGCCTGCGCCCGTAACGACGGCGACCCTCCCCTTCACGGGCGGTATCCGGCTCCCGAGACCACGGCGGGATTATTCTTGAACCCTCGTGACTCACGCCGAGGGCGTCCGACTGATCAAGAACGTCCTCGTCCCCATGCGGGACGGCGTCAACCTCGCGGCCGACCTCTACGTCCCCGACCCGGACGCCGGCGCGAGCCGCTGCCGGTGGTCATGGAGTACATCCCGTACCGCAAGGACGAGGTCGTGCCCGGCACGCGCTTCTACGAGTACTTTCCCCGCAACGGCTACATCGTCGCCCGCGTCGACATCCGCGGCACGGGCGGCGTCGGGCGGCGTGAACGTCGACGAGTACGTCGCTGCAGGAGCAGCTGGACGGCGTACGACGCGATCGAGTGGCTCGCCGACCAGCCGTGGTGCGACGGCCACGTCAACCTGATGGGCATCTCCTACGGCGGCTTCACCGCGCTCCAGGTGGCCACGCACCAGCCGCCGCACCTCACGAGCATCATCCCGATGTACTTCACCGACGACCGCTACACGGACGACTGCCACTACCGCGGCGGCCTGCCTGCGCAAGTACTACGACGTCGGCCAGTACGGCACTTCATGATCGCCTACAACGCGCTGCCGCCCTACCCCGAGTGGTCCGGCGGGGACTGGGCGGCGATCTGGGAGGAGCACCTCGAGCGCAACGAGCCGTACCTGCTGAAGTGGCTCGCGCACCAGACCGACGGCCCCTACTGGCGGCACGGTTCGGTGCGGGACATCGCCGACCGGATCGAGTGCCCCGTGTTCATGATCGGCGGCTGGCGCGACGGCTACCCGAACCCGCCGCTGCGGCTCTACGAGGCGCTCCGGGCGCCGAAGAAGGTGCTCGTCGGCCCCTGGAACCACGCCGTGCCCGACGTCGGCGTCCCCGGCCCGCGCATCGACTGGCTGCGCGAGGTCGTGCGCTGGCGCGACCACTGGTGCAAGGGGAGGCCCCACGGGGATCATGGACGAGCCTCCGGTCGTGCTCTTCGTGCAGCACTACGAGAAGCCCGTCGCCGGACCGCCTGGAGGCCGCGGGCGAATGGCGGGCCGAGAGTGACTGGCCGGCGCCGGGCGCGGGCGAGCGCACGCTCAACCTGGACGCCGGCGGACTTCTCGGTGACGCGATCGGTGACGACGGCTCGGACGACTTCGAGTACGTCCCGACGGTCGGGGTGACCGGCGGCCTGTGGTCAGGCGGCCTCCAGTTCGGCCTTCCGGGCGACCAGCGTCCCGACGAGGCCTATTCGCTCCTCTACAGCTCCGACGCCGCTCGAGGAGGACCTCTTCGTCGTCGGGCGGCCGCGCGCCGTGCTGCACGTGTCCTCGACCGCCACCGTGATCGGCTTCGCGGTCGAGCCTGTCCGACGTCGCCCCGGACGGGACCTCGCATCTCGTCGCCAAGGGGATGCTGAACGCGACGCGGCGCAACTCGCTGACCGATCCCGAGCCGCTGACCCCGGGCGAGGTGTACGAGCTCGAGATCGAGATCGACACGACGGCCTGGCGGTTCGCCCAGGGGCACCGGATCCGGCTCGCGATCGCGAGCGCCGACTGGCCGAACGTCTGGCCCACTCCGGAGCCGGCGACGAACACGCGTCCACCGCGGCTCCGGCACTGCCCTCGCGGCTCGTGCTGCCGACCGTGCCGCCGAGGGGAGCGCGACGCCGCCGGCGTTCCTCCCGTCGCCGAAGTCACTGGCGCGGCACTCCGATCGCACCGACCCGCCCGTCTGGCAGGTCGTCCACGACGTGCTCGCCGGCGCACACCCAGGTTCGCATCGAGGAGACCGCCGACGACCGCATCGACGAGACCACCGTCGTGCGGCGCGAGTATCTCCTCGTCGCCGAGTCCACCCCGACAGGCCCGCCTCGGCGAGCGCGCGGGGCCGGCACACGAGCCGCATCACCCGCCCGACCTCGGTCATGGAGGGAAGCTCCGACGTTCTGATCCAGGCGACGGCGACCCATTTCCACGTCACGATCGAGCTCGAGCTGCGCGTGAACGGCACGCTGCACCATTCCGACCGCTGGGTGGAATCGGTGCCCAGGGTCCTGCTCTGACGGTCGGGAGTCTGCCTGGGGCGTCCTGCCCTACCGACTATCAGGCGTCCGAGAACACGTCCAGGGGCAGGGCCAGCCCGACGTTGTAGGTGGGCGGCGCGACGACCTGCAAGATCTTCAGGTCGGCCGCCAGGCTGCAGAGCATGTACGCGTCCTCCGCCGAGAGCTCGTGCTCCTCGCGGATCCAGTGGATCATCGCCTGCACGGCCAGCCTCGAGGCTGTCATGAGGTCGGTGGCGATGCCACTCGTCGCGTGGTAGTCCCGTGCCAGCGTCGCCATGTGGGCCGCGGGCACGCGAAACGAGGGTGCCGGGATCGGTCTCTTGAGGAGGGTAAACCGCAGAGTCGCCTTCATCGGGCACTCGAGCGCGGTGACGCAGACCTCGCCGTCACCCTGCGCTGCGTGCGGGTCGCCGCATGAGAACAACGCTCCCGGGCACCACACCGGCAGGTAGAGCACCGATCCCTCGGTGAGATGACGGTTGTCCATGTTGCCTCCCCCCGGTGAGGGGAAAGGGCAGCTCGCCGTCGGGCTCTCCGGGGTGGTTCCCCATCGTTCCAAGGAAGGGGGCGACGGGAATGCGGACGCCCGGGCAGAGCTGCGCGAACTTTCCCGTTTCGGATGTCGATGGTCTTGAGGACCGCATTCGGGAAATCCTCCGGAACGAGACCGAGCTCCGGGAGGATGGCGACCCACCCCCATTCCCGGGGATGAGCTTCGAGGATCTCGATCTGAAGGGTGTCGCCCGGTTGCGCATCCACCACGAATACCGGCCCGGAGAGGTTGTAGATCGTCTCGAAGTCGAAAACCGCGTCGCTTGCGGTCATTCCCTCCTGAATGTTCGGGTCGCCCGCCACCAGGAGATCGAAGTCGACGGTGTCTCCCGACCTGATCTCGAGCGCCGGCTCGAGGTCTTTCTGCCACCGATGGTGGATCTTGGTCGGATCGATTGCGAGCTCGCGACCGGTCAGGGCTTCCATCTCGCACCTCCTGTCACTCGGGCTGCGTCGACATTGTCGTTCACGCTGACGCGACGGCGCCGCGGCGTCTCAGGAAGCTCCGGATCACGTCGAGGTAGACGTCGGCCTCCTTCTCGAGGATCGTGCAGTGGCTCGAGTTGCCGAAGATCACGAACTCGTTGTCCGGAATCCCGTCGGCGAGCGTGCGGTGACAGGTCATCGTGACCTCGTCGTAGTAGCCGCAGAGGATCAGGGTCGGGACCCGGATCTCCCCGAGCCGATCCCGCACCTCGAAACCGAGCTCGGCGCCGGTGCACACGAACTCGTTCGGCCCCCACATGCCGTAGTAGGCCGGGCCGATGTCCGTGAGCAGCGGCAGCACGACCTCCTGGAACTCGGCGACCGAGCGCTCCGGATCGAACGGCGTGGAGCGGCGGAGGTGATGGGCGTAGAGACGCAGCACGGCCTCCTCGTACTCGGGGCTCGTGTAGTCCCCCACCACCTCGTGCCTGAGCATCATCGAGAGGAACTCCGGGCCGAACGCCATCCTCAGGCCTGTCATCTCGTGGACGACCTGCGCGCCGCTCGCCGCCGTGTTCGAGAGGAGCAGCGTGCGGACGTTCGCCGGATAGGCGAGCGCGTACTCGAGCGCCAGGAAGCCACCCCACGACTGCCCGTAGAGGTGGATCTGCCCGAGGTCGAGCGCCTCGCGCACGGTCTCGACCTCGCGAGCGAACCTCGGAATCGTCCAGAGGGAGGGATCGTCGGGCTGATCCGAGCGCCCGCCGCCGAGCTGGTCGTACATCGCAACCTGCAGCCCGTCCCCGGCCAGCTCGGTGAGCCGCTCGAGGTACTGGCAGCTGACGCCCGGTCCTCCGTGCAGGACGAGGAGCGTATCGGCCGCGGCGCCGTACACCTCGCAGTGAACTTCGTGCCCCTGGTCGTCGACGGTGACACGGTCAGTGCGTGTGGCCTCCATGGGCTCTCCTTCTCGCGAGTCGGGAAGACGGTACGCACGATTAGACTCTTCCGCGCTCGGAGTCGCCGATGAAGACGCTCAAGACCGACTTCCCCCGCCGCGTCCGGGTGATCGAGAACACCTGGATTCCGATGGCGGACGGCTGCCGTCTGGCCGCGAAGGTCTGGCTGCCCGAGGACGCAGAGGAAGACCCGGTCCCGGCCCTCCTCGAGTACATCCCCTATCGCAAGGGGGACTGGACGTCGATCGGCGACTCCACGAGGCATGCCTACTTCGCCGGTCACGGGTATGCGTCCGTCCGCGTCGACATGCGCGGCAGCGGCGAGTCGGACGGAGTCCTGCTCGACGAGTACCTGCCCCGTGAACAGGAGGACGCGGTCGAGGTGCTGGCCTGGCTCGCGGAACAGCCGTGGTGCACGGGCAAGACGGGCATGTTCGGCATCTCCTGGGGCGGCTTCAACTCGCTCCAGGTCGCCGCGCGCCGGCCCCCTTCGCTCAAGGCGATCATCACCCACTGCTCGACCGACGACCGCTACGCGGACGACGTCCACTACATGGGCGGCTGCGTGCTCGCCGCCTACATGCTCTCGTGGGCCTCGACGATGCTCGTGATCAACGCCCGCCCTCCCGATCCGGAGGTGGTCGGGGAGCGCTGGCGGGACATGTGGCTCGAGCGGCTCGAGGGCAGCCCTCCCTTCGTCGAGGCCTGGCTCTCGCACCAGCGCCGGGACGCCTTCTGGAAGCAGGGCTCGGTCTGCGAGGACTACGCGCGCGATCGAGTGCGCCGTCTACGCCGTCGGCGGCTGGGCCGACGCCTACCGCAATACGGTCTTCCGCCTCCTCGAGGGCCTCGACTGCCCGAAGAAGGGCATCGTCGGTCCCTGGGGCCACCAGTATCCGGAGGACGGGGTGCCCGGCCCGGCGGTCGGGTTCCTCCAGGAGTCGCTGCGCTGGTGGGACCACTGGCTCAAGGACGCCGACACGGGGATCATGGACGAGCCGCTCCTCCGCGCCTGGATGCAGGACTCCGTGCCGCCGCGCGCGCATTACGACGAGCGGCCGGGCCGCTGGATCGCGGAGGCGAGCTGGCCCTCGCCGCAGATCGAGGCACGGAGCAGCCCGCTCGCCCTCGCCGATTCGACGATTCGAGGCTCCGCGGCCGCCGGGCTTCATGCCGCCGCCTGGTGCGGGTTCGGAGCGGTGGGCGACCCGCCGCCCGATCAGCAGGCCGAGGACGGGCTTTCGCTCTGCTCGACAGGCGGCCCCCTCGAGGAACGGTTGGAGATCCTGGGGTTCCCGGAGGTGGAGCTGACGCTCTCCTCGGACAGCCCGCGGGCGCTCGTCTGCGTACGCCTCTGCGACATCGCACCCGACGGAAGCTCCCTGCTCGTCACCCGCGGCCTGCTCAACCTCACCCACCGCGACAGCCACGAACACCCCACCGCGCTCGAGCCCGGAGAGCGCTACACCGTCCTCGTCCGACTCAACGCCATCGCCCACGCCTTCCCGCCGGGGCACCGCCTCCGCATCGCCGTCTCCCCCACCTACTGGCCCTGGGCCTGGCCCTCACCGGAGCCGGCCACCCTCACCATCCACGACGGCCGCCTCGAGCTCCCCGTTCGATCACCCCACCCCGACGACGACACGCTCCCGCCCTTCGCCGCCCCCGAATCGGCCGAGCCGATCAGCACCGAGTTCCTGCCCGCGCCGGTGGAAGGCCGCAAGCTCTTCTACGACGTCGCGACGGGCACCTACGAGCTGACGTGGGGCCAGGACTTCCGTCACGGCAGCCATCGCCGGCGCGACAACGGGCTCGCGTGGGAGGTCGGCGGGTACGACGTCTACACGATCGTCGAGGGCGACCCCCTTTCCGCCCGACCCGCTCGACCTGGACGACGAGCCTCTCGCGCGGCGACTGGCAGATTCGCGTCGAGACGTCGAGCACGCTGTCGGCGGACGCCGAGAGCTTCCACATCACGAATACGCTCGACGCCTACGAAGGCGGTACACGCGTGCATGCGGGCGCGCGGACCCTCACGATTCCGCGCGACCTGGTTAGCTAGTGAAGGCCACGAGAACCGACTTCCCGCGCGCCGTTTCGGTGATCGAGGACGTCTGGATCCCGATGGCCGACGGCTGCCGCCTCGCGGCGAAGCTCTGGCTGCCCGAGGACGCCGAGGAAGAGCCGGTCCCCGCGCTCCTCGAGTACATCCCCTATCGCAAGAACGACGGCACCGCCGTCGGCGACTCGGCGCGACACGCCTACTTCGCCGGGCACGGCTACGCGAGCGTCCGCGTCGACCTGCGCGGGAGCGGCGACTCCGAGGGAGTCCTGCTCGACGAGTACCTCCCGCAGGAGCAGGACGACGCGGTCGAGGTCCTGGCCTGGCTCGCGGCACAGCCCTGGTGTACGGGCAGCACCGGCATGTTCGGGATCTCGTGGGGCGGCTTCAACTCGCTCCAGGTCGCCGCCCGCCGGCCCCCCTCGCTGAAGGCGATCATCACGATCTGCTCCACGGACGACCGCTACGCGGACGACGTCCACTACATGGGCGGCTGCCTGCTCGGAGTCGAGGCGCTGTCGTGGGCCTCGACGATGCTGGCCTTCAACGCCCGCCCGCCCGATCCGGAGGTGGTCGGCGAGCGCTGGCGGGACATGTGGCTCGAGCGGCTCGAGGGCAGCCCGCCGTTCATCGAAGCCTGGCTCACCCACCAGCGCCGCGACGCCTTCTGGAAGCAGGGCTCCGTCTGCGAGGACTACAGCGCGATCGAGTGCGCCGTCTACGCCGTCGGCGGCTGGGCCGATCCGTACCGCAACGCGATCTTCCGCCTGCTCGAGGGGCTGCCGGGCCCGCACAAGGCACTGGTCGGCCCCTGGTCGCACAACTATCCCGAGGACGGCATCCCCGGACCGGCCATCGGGTTCCTCCAGGAGGCGCTGCGCTGGTGGGACCACTGGCTCAAGGGCATCGACACGGGGATCATGGACGAGCCGGTGCTACGCGCCTGGATGCAGGGCCCCGCCGTCCCCGCTCCCTACTACGACGAGCGTCCCGGGCGCTGGGTCGCCGAGCCCACCTGGCCCGCGGCCCGGATCGAGCCGAAGGTCGTCGAGCTCCCGTTCCCGGCGCCGGACGCGGTCGGCTCCGAGCAGCACGGGCTCCTGGGCGGCGACTGGTGCCCGTACGGGGGCCCCGAGGAGCTCCCGCCCGACCAGCGCGTCGAGGACGGGCTGTGCCTCTGTTTCGATGCGGAGCCCTTCGCCGAGCCGCTCGAGATCCTGGGGTTCCCGGAGGTCGAGCTGACGCTCTCCTCGGACCGCCCCCAGGCGCTCGTCTGCGTGCGTCTCTGCGACATCGCACCCGACGGAAGCTCCCTGCTCGTCACCCGCGGCCTGCTCAACCTCACCCACCGCGACAGCCACGAGCACCCCACCGCGCTCGAGCCCGGACAGCACTACACCGTCCGCATCCCGCTTGGGGCGATCGCCCACTCCTTCCCGCCCGGCCACCGACTACGCGTCGCCGTCTCCCCCACCTACTGGCCCTGGGCCTGGCCCTCACCGGAGCCGGCCACCCTCACGATCCACGACGGCCGGCTCCAACTCCCCGTCCGCCCACCCCACCCCGACGACGACACGCTGCCGCCCTTCGACGCCCCCGAAGCGGCCGAGCCGCTCGAGGTCGAGATGGTTCGCGCGAAGGAAAGCGGCTGCGAGATCCGCACCAACTTCGTCACGGGCGGTCACGAGCTCGTCTTCCGCCAGGACTACGGCGGCCGCCGCCGCCTGCCGAACGGGCTCGAGTTCGAGACGTTCGGCGAGGACGGGTTCACGATCGTCGCGGGCGACCCCCTGTCGGCGCTGACCCGCTCCGAGCGCACGGACGGCCTGTCGCGAGGCGACTGGCGGGTGCGTGTCGAGACGTCGAGCGTCCTGACCGGCGACGCCGACAGCTTCCTCGTGACGAACACGGTCGACGCCTACGAGGGCGACGTGCGCGTCTTTGCGAAGACCTGGAGCCTCGCCGTCCCGCGGGATCACACCTGAGGAGGACAGCATGCCCGAGCTCGAGCTGGCCGACGTCACGCTCTTCTACGAGCAGCACGGCGACGGCCCCGACCTGTTCTGGCTCGCCGGCGGCGACCAGCCGGGCAGCGACTGGCACGTCTGGCAGACGCCGGCGTTCCCGGACTTCCGCAACACGACATACGACGCACGCGGTGTCGGGCAGACCAGCTCTCACAGGCCTCCGCCGTGGCCGATCGCGCTCTACGGGGAGGATGCCGCCGCCCTGATCGAGGCCGTCTGCGAGCCGCCCGTGCTGCTGGTCGGCCTGTCCATGGGCTCGCTCATCGCGCAGCAGGTCGCGCTCGATCGCCCCGATCTCGTTCGCTGCGCCGTCCTGATGGGCACGTACGCGCGGGCGACCGGCTACGTGCGGGAGTGGGAAGAGGCGGAGGTCGCGTTCAGGCGCGAGGGCGGGAAGCTGACCCGGCCGTTCGCGACGGCCCACTACGGCGTCTTCATGTACCCCACGGAGGTGCTCGGCGACGACGAGCTGTGGGAGCAGCTGAGGCCCCTCGTCGAGCGCGATTACGGCGAGCGCGACGGGGAGGGCCTCGCAGCCCAGTGGGAGGCGTGCGTCGAGTTCGACTCGCTGGAGCGCCTGCCCGGGTGCGGGGTACCGCTCCACGTCGTCGCCTTCTCGCACGACGTCCAGACGCCGGTGGCGCGCGGCAGGCTCGTGGCCGAGACCGCGCCGGACGGCCACCTGCACGTGCTCGAGGGCCTCGGGCACTGCTCGGCGTTCGGCCACAAGCCGGACGTCGTCAACGCCTGCATCCGCGAGATCGTGGACGCGTTCCGCTGAGGAACGCTCACAGCCTGCGGCCGTAGTCCTCCTTGTACTCCCGCCTCACGAGCGGGTCGGTGCCGAGGTACGCGTGCTTCGACATGTCCGCCGTGTAGCGGCTCGCCTCCGGCTCGCGACCGAGCGCCTCGGCCAGGCTGCGGACGTGGTGGGGCCCTGCGCCGCAGCACACGCCGATGTAGGCGATGCCGTAGTCGTGCGCCTCCCGGCCGAAATCGGCGATCTCGAGCCGCGTGCACGCGAGCCCGTCGAGCGCGTCCGGGAAAGGGGCGGGCCGCCCGCTCGCCGTCTAGCTGCGGGTCGGTGAGGGAGAAGAACGTCTGCTCGGCGTCCGTGGTGCGGTACGGCACCGGGAGCCCGGCCACGTGGATCGACACCGCATCCCGGATCTCGCGCAGGAGGGGCAGCATCGTCGCCGGGCCGCGGAGGCAGTTCAGCCCCACGACGTCCGCGCCGGCCTCCTCCAATCGGCGGCAAGCCTCTGCCGCCGTCCAGCCCTCGAACGTGTGCTCGCCCTGAGGAATGGCGAGCGTGACGACGATCGGCAGGCCCGTCGGCTTCACGACGTCGACCGCGATCAGGGCCTCCTGGCCCCACGAATACGTCTCGGCGACGATGAAGTCGACGCCGGCCTCGACCGCCCACGCAACCTGCTCCTCGAACATCGCGCGGGCGGCGGCCGCGGAGTCCGCGTCGCCGTCGACGAAGATGTTCGTGTTGCAGATGTCGCCCGCGAAGAGGGCATCGTGCTCCTGGGCGACCTCCTTCGCGAGCTGGAGCGCCTGGCGGTTGAGCGGCTCGAGCAGGTCCTCCTTGCCGATCACCTTCAGCTTCTCGCGGTGTCCGTAGTACGTGAGCGTCTCGACGACGTCGGATCCCGCCCGCATGAACTCCTCGTGCAGCTGGCGCACGACGTCGGGGTGCTCGAGCACGACCTCGGGCACGAAGCCGCCCGCCTGGAGATACCCGCGCCGCTCGAGCTCGAACAGGTACCCCTCCGCGCAGATGACCGGGCCGGCGTCGAGCCGTTCCAGCAGGCCCTTGCGTGCGCCGTTCTCAGCATGTCCGTTTCCTTGAGGCATGGGCGGTATTTTGCAGTGGCCGTCCCCGTCGTGCAACGCCGCTGTTGCTCAGCTCACGAAGACGGCGAGCGGCATCGCCATCGACACGTTCCAGACCCCGGCGTCGACGACCTCGAGGATCTTGAGGTCCCCCGCGACGCTGCAGAGCACGTAGGCGTCCTCGCGGGAGAGCCCCTGCTCTTCGACGAGCCAGGCGATCATCGACCGGACGGCCGCCTTCGCACCCTCCATCAGATCGGGGGCGATGCCCATCGTCGCGTAATAGCCCGCCGAGGCGGCGGACGCGCCGAGGGGCCCCGGCGGGCTCCTGAACGCCGGCGCCGGGATGCTCCGCTTGCGCAGGTGGAAGCGAAGCGTTGCCTGCATCCCGCATTCGATCGCGCTCACGCAGACCTCTCCGTCCCCCTGAGCCGCGTGCGGATCGCCGCACGAGAACAGGGCGCCGTCGCAGAGCACCGGCAGCCAGAGGGTCGAGCCCTCGACGAGATGCCTGTTGTCCATGTTGCCGCCGCCGCGGTGCGGCGGGAAGGGCAGGTGGCGGCCCGGCTCCTCGACGCAGTTCCCCATCGTCCCGAGAAACGGCGCGAACGGCACCTCCACGCCGGGCACGAGCGTGGCCCGCTCTCCACCCCGGAGATCCCACGTCGTCAGATACCCGTCGGGGAAGTCCTCGGCGAGGAGGCCGAGCTCGGGCAGGAAGACGGTCCAGCCCCACTCGCCGGGCCGCAGCGAGAGGATCTCGATCTCGAGCGTGTCGCCGGGCTCTGCGCCCTCGACGGCGACCGGCCCGGAGAGGTTGTAGATCGTCTCGAAGTCGAACGCGGCCTGCTCGATCGTCGCTCCCTCGGAGACCTGGCCGTCCCCGGCCATGAGCAGGTCGAAATGGACGGTGTCTCCGGGCTCGATGACGAGGGCAGGCGCGAGGTCACGGTCCCACGCGTGGTGAATGCGGCCCGAATCGATCGTGTGCTCCCGTACCATCAGGCTGCCAATCGCTCGCGCACTTTGGCCGCCGCCTCGACGGCGGTGATCGCGGCCGACTCCATGTGCGTCCACTCGCCCACGTAGTCGCCGGCGAGGAAGACGTTGCCGACGCCTCGCTCGAGCGCCGGCTGGACGAGGTGCCGGCCCGGCGCCGCAAAGGGGATCGCCCGCTCCCAGCGCTGCACGACCACCTCCTCGACGACGCCCTTCGCCTCGGGGTAGATGTCGACGAGATCCGTCACGATCGCATCCTTGATCTCCTCATCGGTCCGGTCGAAAAGCCTCCGCGCGAGATTCCCGCCGCCGTAGACCATCAGCGTGCCGCCGGGCTCACGCGGCGTACCGGGCGTCCGCAACACGTTCGCATGGTTGAAGAGCATGTTGAAGCACTTGCCGACGACGAGGACGGAGTACAGATCGTCCCACGGCATGGGACAGGTCTCGTTCGTGAGGATCCCGCCGACCACGAACGGCCCGTAGACGATGGCGTCGAGGGCCTGCGCGGTCTCCTCGGGCAGGCCCGTGATCATGCGTCGTGCAACGGGCGCCGGGGCAGTCACGATCGCGCAGCGGGCCACGACCTCGTCCTCCGCCCCGTCGCGCTCGAACCGCAGCCGCACCGACCCGTCTTCCGGCGACACCTGCCTGACCGCCGCCCCGGTGACCACTCGGTCGCCGAGCGAGCGCGCGAGCGTCTCGGGCAGCAGGCCCGCGCCGCCGCGCAGATTGCGCCCGAGCACGACGCCGCCCTCGCTCCAGACGTGCGCGAAGAGCGCGATGATGCAGCCGGCCGAGATCTCGTCGGGCTCGGCCGTGAGGCGGTTGACGACCGGGTGGTAGAGCGCGGCCACATCGGGATGCAGCTTGCCGAGGTAGTCGGCAAACGAGAGGTCGTCGCGGAAGGCGAGCAGGCGGGCTCTCACGTCGGCCTCGGTCTCGCCCGGAGCGTGCCGCGCGAGCCGGTTGTACTCGGCCGCGTCGCGGCGGAGCTTCAACCCCGTGCGGATCAGCGCCACGCGGCCGGCCGGCGACATCGGCAGGCGGAACGGGTACAGCTCGGTGCGGCCGCCCTTGAGCAGCGTGCCGCGGTACGAGAGCCCCATGAGGCTCCCGTTGATCGGCAGCGTCTCGAGCCCGAACTCGTCCACGAGGTCGCCGACGACCGAGCCGGGCCCCGGGAACATGTGCGCGCCGACGCTGACCCAGTAGTCACCGCGGCGCTCGGACCTGATCCGGCCGCCGACGCGGTTCTCCGCTTCGAGCACGAGGACGTCGAGGTCCTGCAGCCGCGTGGCGGCCGTGAGGCCTGCGATGCCGGCGCCGACGACGACGACGTCCTTCACGTCGCTCACGCGCCCCCGGCCACGGCGTCGAGGCTCCGAGGCGCGGCCCGCGTGCCGGCGACCGGCGACCCGGCCTGGAGGACGAGCCAGCGTCGCTCCGGGTCCAGAAAGATCCGCGGATCCTCGAGGGGGTCGCCGTCGAGGACGAGCAGGTCGGCGGCCTTCCCGGCGGCGATCGTGCCGATCTCCGCGTCCAACCGGCACGCTCGCGCGGCCGTCGCCGTCGCGGCGACGATGCCCTCCATCGGCGTCAGCCCCGCCTCGACGAGCCGCACCAGCTCGCGGGCGTTCTCGCCGTGCGGTCCGGCGTCCGCGCCCATCGCCATCGCGACGCCCTCGCGCCGCGCGGCCGCGACCGTCTTCTCGGCCGACTCGCGGAGGAACTTCGCCCGCTCCCGCATCCACTCGGGGAAGAGGTCGGTGTCCGCGACGAGATCGAAGACGCAGAGCGTCGGCGCGAGAATGATGCCGCGCTCGGCCATCGTGGCCAGGGCCTCGGGCGCCTCGAAGGCCATCTCGCCGTGCTCGAGCGTGTCGACGCCCGCCTCGACCGACAGGCGGATGCCGGCCGACCCTTCCGCATGCGAGGCGACGGCGAAGCCCATCCGGTGCGACTCGTCGACGACCGCGGCGAGCTCCTCGGCCGTGAGCTGCGCGGGGTGCACGTCCTCCTCCGGGACGGTGAGCGCCCCCGTCGACATGACCTTGACGAAGTCGACCCCTTGCCTGATCTGCTCGCGCACCGCGCGCCGCATCCCCTCGGGCCCGTCGGCCTCGCAATACATGCCGGGAAAGGCGCGCGCGCCGGGCGAGGTCGCGGCGACGATCTGCCCGCACAGAACGAGGCGCGGCCCCGGGCAGAGGCCGAGCCGGATCGCCTCGCGCAGCCGAAAGAGCGAGCGGCCGTAGCTGCCGAGGTCCCGGATCGTGGTGATCCCGCCCTCGAGCATGCTCCGGGAGGCCTGGACGAGGCCGTATTCCTGGAGGTCGTCCGGAAGCCCGAGCGAGGAGAGATGCACGTGCGCGTCGATCAGACCGGGCAGGAGCGTCCGTCCTTCGAGGTCGAGCACGTCGGCGCCCTGCGGCGGCGGGGCGACGTCGACCGAGGCCACGAGCCCGTCGGCGACCGTGACCGTCACACCGCTCCGCGGCGCTGCGCCGGTGCCGTCGATCAGCCTGGCGTTGACGAGCGCGAGCACGCGCCTAGCCGCCCCGCTTGGCGATCCAGCCGGCGTCGACCGGAAGCGCGACACCCGTGACGAGGCGGGAGCGGTCGGAGACGAGCCAGAGCGCGCCCTCGGCCACGTCGGGGAAGTCCGGCTGCCCGCCGCGCTCGAAGAGGTTCTCGCGGCCCGAGGCCTCGTCGAACTCCTCGTAGCCGACGTTCTCCTTGCCGACGACCTGGTCCCAGTAGGGGTGCGTTCCCTCGCGCGGCGGCGAGCTCTTGTCCGCCATCTGGGTGGGGCAGATCGCGTTCACGTTGATCTCGTACGGCCCGAGCTCGATCGCGAGCGACTTCATGTAGCCGATCGACGCCGAACTTCGAGGCGTTGTAGTGCGCGTAGTTCGCCTCCGCCCGCAGGCCGTCGCGCGAGGACGTGATCACGATCTTCCCGTAGCGCCGCTCGATCATGTGCGGGCACGACGTGCTTCGTCGTCAGCCAGACGCCCTTGAGGTTGACGCTCATCACGGTGTCCCACTCGTCCTCGGTCAGCTCCCAGGACGGCGCGAGCGAGAAGACGCCGGCGTTGGCGCAGAGGATGTCGATCCTGCCGAGCGCCTCGATCGCCGTCTCGGCCATGCGCTTGCAGTCGTCCGACTTCGTGACGTCCGCACGAATCCCGACGGCCCTACGGCCGAGCGCCTCGAGCTCTCCCACCGTGCGCTCGAGGTCGTCCTGCGTCGCCATGCCGCCGATGTGCTCGCGAGGGGAGCTCGCCGGCGATGTCCGCGACCGCCACGTCGGCCCCCTCGCGGGCGAAGAGCAGCGCCATCGCCCGCCCGAAGCCCCGCGCGCCGCCCGTGATGAGCGCCGTCTTGCCCTGGAGCTCGTTCACGGCGACTCGGAGAGCAGGCTCCGCACGGGAGGGGTATCGCTCTCCCGCACCTGACGCCAGAAATGGCACGCGACGAAATGGCCTCGCTCGATCTCCTCGAGCTCCGGCACCTCCTCCCGGGAGCGCTCCTGCGCGTAGGCGCAGCGCGTGTGGAAGCGGCACCCGGGCGGCGGGTTCCTCGGGCTCGGGATCTCGCCGGGGAGCAGCAACCGGTGTGCGTCGCGGCGCTGCCGCGGGTCGGGCTCCGAGATCGACTCGAGCAGGGCGCGCGTGTAGGGATGGGCGGGAGCGTCGAAGATCCGGTCCGCCGGCCCCACCTCGACGAGCTGTCCGAGGTACATGACGGCGATCCGGTCGGCGACGTACCCGACGAGGTTGAGGTTGTGGGTGATGATCAGGTAGGTGAGCCCGAGCCGCGTGCCGAGCTCCTTCATCAGGTTCAGCACGCTCGCCGCGGCCGAGACGTCGAGCCCCGCCGTCGGCTCGTCCGCGACGATGAAGTCCGGGTGCAGCGCCAGCGCGCGCGCGATGCCGACGCGCCGAGCCTGTCCACCCGAGAGCTCGTGCGGGTACTTCGTCGCCTGCTCCGTCGAGAGCTCGACCATCCCCAGCAGATCGGCGACGCTGTAGCGCTCGGCCGGCGGCACCTCGTTGATCTTGTACGGCTCGGTGAGCTGGTAGGAGACCCGGAGGCGCGGGCTCAGGCTCGAATACGGGTCCTGGAAGATCATCTGCATCCGCCGCCGCAGCCTGCGCAGGTCACCCGCGCCCAGCTGCGTGACGTCCAGGCCGTCGAACAGCACCTGCCCGCTCGTGGCCGGCGCCAGACCGAGGATCGTGCGGCCGAGGGTCGTCTTGCCCGAGCCGGACTCGCCGACGAGCCCCAGGATCTCACCGCGACGGATCTCGAGGTCGACCCCGTCGACCGCGCGCACGACACCCTCCTTCTTCTTCCGCCGCAGCCGTTTGAACAGGCCGTGCGGCGCGTCGAAGTAGGTGCGGACGTCCGTCGCCTGCACGAGCACGCCGTCGGCCGCGGGAGCGATCACGCGACCGCCTCGGATTCCTCGGAGGAATGCGACCGCTCGTACCCCGAGGACGGGTCGTAGATGAAGCAGCGCACCTGACCGCCGTCGACGGGCTTCAGCTCCGGCTCGTGCTCGGTGCACGTGGTGCGAACGTGAGGGCAGCGCTCGGCGAACTTGCAGCCCGGCGGGAGAGCCGAAAGGCTCGGGACGCGTCCGGGAATGGCGGCGAGCGGCTGGCCCCGGCGCAGGTGCGAAGGGATCGCGGCGAGCAGCGCCTGCGTATACGGGTGGCGAGGCTGCTCGAAGATCGACACCACGTCGCCCTCCTCGACCGCACGGCCCGCGTACATGACGACCACGCGGTCGCAGATCTGCGCGACCACGCCGAGGTCGTGCGAGATGAAGATGATCGCGGTTCCGTGTGTCTCGCGCAGGCGCTTCAGGAGCTCGACGATCTGAGCCTCCAGCGTCACGTCGAGTGCCGAGGTCGGCTCGTCTGCGATGAGGAGCGCCGGCTCGAGCATCAAGGCGCTCGCGATCATGATCCGCTGCCGCATGCCGCCGGAGAACTGGTGCGGGTAGTCGCCGAAACGGTCCGAGACGTCGGGGATCCCGACCTGCTCCAGCATCTCCATCGCCCGCTGCCGGAGCACGTCGCCGCTCGCGTCGCCGTGGCTTCCGTGCGCCTTCTGGATGTCGACCATCTGCGTCCCGACCGTGAACGTCGGGTTGAGGCTCGTCAGCGGGTCCTGGAAGATCATCACGAGGTCCGACCCGCGCAGCTCCCGAATCTCCTCGGTGCTCAGCTGCAACAGGTCCTGCCCCTTGAAGCTCATGCGGCCGCCCGTGATCTCGCCGTTCGGCGGCAGGAGGCGAAGGAGCGCCGAGCTGAGCGTCGACTTCCCGCAGCCGGACTCGCCGACGATGCCCAGGATCTCGCCGGGCTTGACGTCGAACGTGACGTCGGAGAGCGCCTGGAGCGTGCCCTCGCGGACGTGGTAGCAGACCTCGAGCCCCTCGACCTCGAGGAGGGCCTCGGTCACGCCTTTCGCCACCTTCGCACGGCCGCGAGCCTCGGGTCGACGACGTCTCGCAGCGTCTCGCCGAGGAACGTGCAGCCGAGGGTCACGATCATCAGCGTGAGTCCGACCCAGATGATCGCCCAGGGATGCTCCCGGACTCGCTCGAAGCCGTCCTGGAGGATGACGCCCCACGAGGGCGTCGGCGGCGGGACGCCGTAGACCGAGGAAGGAGAGACCGGCCTCGAGCGTGATCGCCGACGGGAGATCCATCGCGACCAGGATGAAGAGCGGCGCGATCACGTTCGGCAGGATGTGAACGCCGATCACTCGGCTGCTCCCCGCCCCGAGCGAGCGCGCCGCCTCGACGAACTGGTTCTGCTTGGTCGTCAGCACCAGCGCGCGGGTCACACGCGCGTAGTTCGGGGCGAAGGCGACGGCGATGACGACGATCACGCTCGTCTTCGACGCGCCGAGCAGCGCGACCAGCGTGAGCGCGAGGATGACTGCCGGAAACGCCTGCATCGTGTCCATCGCGACGATCATCGAGTTGTCGGTCTTGCCGCCCGAGGTACCCGGCGAGCAGGCCGAGCAGGAGGCCGATCACGAGCGCGGCCGCGATGCCGGGGATGGCGACGCTCATCGCGACCCGCACGCCGTAGATCAGGCGGGAGAGCAGGTCACGCCCGAGCTGGTCGGTGCCGAGCAGGTGATCCCACGACGGGCCCTCCAGGCGGTTCGTGATGTCCTGGTCGGCCGGGTCGTACGGCGCGATCCAGGGGGCGAAGATCGCCAGGACGATGAGCCCTCCCACGACGACGAGCCCGAAGAGGCCGGCCGGGCGGCTCGCGACCTCCTTGAGCAGCCCGATCGGCCCGGCCATCCGCCCGAATGGCGTCACGCGGGGCTGCTCGACCGGTGCAGAGACGGCCATCGTCAGGCGGCGCCGCGCTCCGCCCGAACGCGAGGATCGAGCAGGCGGTACGAGAGGTCGGCCAGCAGGTTGGCGAAGACGAAGAGCACGGCGATGACGAGGACGCTGCCGCGCACGATCGGGAAGTTGCGGTTCTCGATCGAGTCGACGATCAGCGTGCCGAGGCCGGCGCGCGTGAAGATGATCTCGACGAACACGGCGCCGCCCATCAGGGTGCCCAGGCCGACCCCGAGCACGGCCACGGTCGGGATGATCGCGTTCTTGAGCGCGTACTTGTAGTAGATCCGCCGGTCGCGGAGCCCGAAGGCCTGCGCGGTGCGGATGTAGTTCTGGTTCAGGACCTCGAACATGCTGGTGCGCGTGAGCCGCGCCAGGTAGCCGATCCAGGTCAGGGCGAGCGCGATCGCGGGCAGCGCGAGATGTTTCAGGTAGTCGACCGGGTCCGAGAAGTCACCGGTGCCGATCGCGGGCAGCCAGCCGAGCTCGACGGAGAAGATGAGCAGGAGGAAGAGGCCGGCAACGTAGGCCGGAACGGTGATCAGCGAGATCGAGACGATGCCGGCCATGCGATCGCCCATCGAGTTCGGCCGCGTCGAGGCGAAGATCCCGAGCGGGATCCCGATCAACGCGGCGAGGCCGAGACCGGCCGCGGCCAGGATGAGCGTGTGCGGCAGGACCTCGCCGATGAGCGACGTCACCGTCAGGTGGCTCACGAAGTCCGAACCCAGGTCGCCCTGGACCGCGCCCTTCACGAAGTCGTAGACCTGCACGGGGACGGGATCGTCCAGGCCCATCTCCTCGCGCACGGTCTGGGCGAGATCCTCGCTCGCCCGCGGGCCGAGGATCGTCCTGACCGGGTCGCCCGGAATGAGGTGGACGATGACCCCGAGGAAGACCATCAGCAGGAGCACGACGATGACGGCCATCCCCAGCCGCTTGAGCACGTAGGCGGTCACGACACCAGATCTCCGTGCCGGTTGGAGGCGACTGCAGACAGGGTGCTACACAGCCGTGAACCCCGTGGGCAGGATCCTGCCGTCCGGTCGCAGCGCCGGCTGGATCCCCGTCTTGCTGGCGAACCACCTCGTCGGCCAGGAAAGCCATTGAGTGTGCGCGGCCTCGTCCCAGAGCTTCTGCATCTCGATGTACATGTCGTTGCGCTTGGCCGGGTCGGACTCCTTGATCGCCGCGTAGTGCAGCTCGTCGTACTTCGGTTCGCACCAGTACATCCAGTTCCACACGTCGATCTGGTCGCACACGAACCACACCGTCGACCACGACGGATCCGGGTTGCGTGATGAAGCCGACGAAGAAGAGGTCGCGGCTTTGCATCTCCTTCGGGTCCAGGGCGTAGTAGGCCGAGCTGTCGAGCTGCTTGAGCGTGACGTCGATGCCGATGTCCGCGAGGTTCGCCTGCACGATCTCGCCGGTCGTCTTCGCGCCCGTCTCCTCCGTGAAGCGGTACTCGAGCGATGACGGCACGTTGCTCGCCTGGGAGAGGAACTGATTGGCCGCGTCGACATCCCGGTCGTACACGCGGCGCATCGGCCCAGTAGCCGATCGGCATGCCCGGCGGCAGGATCGCGGTCGCCCGCTCCTAGCGGCCCTCGAACGCAGCCTCGAGGATGGACGGCACGTCGATCGCGGAGCGGACCGCCTTGCGCACGTTGATGTCGGTCAGGTTCGGGCTCTGGATGTTCATGCCGATCCAGTTGAAGTCGAGCGTGACGTGCGATTGTCGACGGTGAAGTCGTCGTTGTCCTCGAAGCGGCTGACCGCGTTGAGCGGAAGCTCGCCGAAGTCCAGCTCGCCGGTCTCCAGCGCGATGCTGGCCGCCTCGTCCTCGTCGACCGGAACGAAGACCATCTCGTCCCAGGCGGTGCCGAGGAAGTCGTTGGACGCGCCGCCGTAGTCCGCGAAGCGCTTGGACGCTCGCCTGCTGCTTGGGCTTCCACTCGACGAACTCGTACGGGCCGGTGCCGATCGGGCTCGTCGCGAAGTCCTTGCCCCGCTCCTCGACCGCCTTCTTCGAGACGACCCAGCCGGAGAAGACCGGCAGCGTCGAGGCCATGATCGGCGCGAACCGCTCCTTGAGGATGATCACCCCCGAGTACGTGTCGTCGACCTGGACTTCCTGCAGGGCCGGAGAGAAGTCGCCCTTGTAGGGCGAGTCGATCGCCGGCTTCCCCAGGCCGGCAGTGCGCTCGTAGGAAAACTTCACGTCCTCGGCGGTCAGCTCGCCGTAGCCGCCGTGGAACTGGATCCCCTCCTTGAGCTTGAAGGCGAACTGGAGGCCGTCCGCCGAGGGCTCGAACGTCTCGGCGAGCTGGTTCACGACGTCCCACGTGCCGGGCTTGTACGCGATCAGCCCCTCGAAGATGCCGAAGTCGACGATCTCGTCGGCCGCGGCGGGAATGAACGGCGGGTCGAGGTTGATGATGTCGTTCAGCAGGCGGATCCTGAGCGTCCCGCCTGTCGCCTGGGCCGGCGGCGCGGCCGGCTCCGCGGCCCGAAGTCTCCGCCGCCGGCGGGGCCGTGCCTGCGGGCGCCGGCTCTGCGGGCGGCGCCTCGGCCGGCGGTGCGGCCTCCTCGTCCCCGCCGCCGCAGGCCGCAAGCAGCGCTCCCGCGGCGCTGAGCGACAGTCCGAGCGCGCCCGCTCGTTTCAGGAACCCCCGTCGATCGACCTTGCGCTCCAGGTACTCGCCAACGAGCTTCTGAACCTTTTCGTCCCCCGAGGCCATGCCTGTCCCTCCTTCTGAGCCCGGCTGCGACCGGTCTGCTAGTAGGACGCTGTCGTTCCCCGTCTGGTTAGACCCCGCTCCCTTCGACACGGCGCTTGCACAGAGCGAGAGAATAAGCCCGCGGTGGAGCCCGATCAAGGGGCCTCGACCAGGTCGAGGGCGGCGCAGGAGCGTCGTGGAGCCCGCCACGTGACGCCCTTGATCAGGTAGAACGTCGGTCGTGGCGGAGAGCGCGGACGCGGTCGTCGTCGGCGGAGGGATCCTCGGCGCCTGCGCGGCCGCGCATCTGCTCGAGGCCGGTGTCTCGGACGTCCTCCTGCTCGAGCGCGACGGGGTCGGGCAGGCGACCTCGAGCGCCGGCGCGGGCTTCGTCGGCATCTGGGCGAACGGGTATCTCCCGGCCTGGAAGAACGAGGAGGTCGAGGTCGAGCGCTACGGGCTCGACTTCTACCGGCGGCTCGCGGACGAGGGCTACGAGTTCGGCTACAAGCAGAACGGCAACCTCTGGGCGGCGACGACGGACGAGGCCTGGCGGGCGTTCCTCGAGCCGATCGCGAATCACGAGGGCGTGCCCGAGCGGAAGGTGCTCACCCCGGACGAGGTCGCGGAGGTCACCGGGATCATCGCGGCGCAGGCGGTGATCGGCGGCGTCCTCTTCCCGAACGGGTGCCAGGTCTCGGCGCCGCACGCCAGCATGGCGGTCGCCGAGCGCTTCGCCGCGCGCGGAGGCCGCCTCGAGGCCCGCCGCCCGGTCGAGCGGATCGTGGTCGAGCAGGGCCGGGTAACCGCCGTCGAGACGCAGCGCGGCCGGGTCGACACCGGGATCGCGGTTCTCGCGGCGGGAGCCTGGACGAACGCCCTCCTGCGTCCGCTCGGGCTCTGGGCCCCGATGGTCCCACTTGTCCAGTCTCGCATCGTCACCGAGCCGATCGGCGTCCCGCCGACGATGCCGACGCTGATGCTCCAGGAGTTCTCGTTCATCTGGCTCCGCGAAGAGAACGGCGGCCTGCTCTGGGGCTCGTCGTACGAGGAGGCCCCCCGCCTCGCGTTCCTCGACGAGGATCCGCCCGATCGTTTCGACAACCTGCCGCTCGACGGGATCTTCAAGGTTCAGCGCGACGGTCTCGAGGCCGCGAAGGCCATTCCGGTGCTGGCCCGCTACCGGAGCATGACCGTCGCTCAGGGAGCGCCGTGCTACACGGCGGACCTGAGGGGAATCGTCGGCCCGGTGCCGGAGATCGAGGGCCTCTACGTGGTCGGAGGGTGCAACGAGGCCGGTATCACGCACGCGCCCGGCTGGGGGAAGCTCCTCGCCGAGCTCGTCGTCGACGGCTCCGCATCCCTGACGGACGTCGACGCCTTCCGGATCGACCGGTTCGGCGACCGCCTCCGCAGGGGCGCCGACGTCGTCGCGGAGATGGACGAGGTCGTCGGGTCGATCTTCGCCGGCGCGCACCTAGGGCTGAAATGGCGGAACGCCATTCTCAGCCCGGGAAGTGGCCCGGGAGGGCCACGGTCTATGGGCGAAATGAAGCCATTGCTCGCGGCGAGCGCCGACATCACGCTCGCCGTCTGCGGATCGGCAACCCTAGCGGACGGTGAGTCCGGTCACGAGGACGGATCGGACGACGGAATCGTCGGGGCCGAACCGGCCGCCGGATCGGCCGCGACGACGGACACCGAGTCGTCGCGGCGCCTTCGCCGGCCGCCCCGCGTGATGCAGGAGAGAATCGAGCCCCACTTGCGCTTGGGTACCACCGGGCGAAGTTGGGGCTGCGCCTCGCGGAGCATGTCGGCCCGGCGGGCCTCTGCCAGGAGGTTGAGCGTGTGGTAGCTGAACATCGGTCTCCCTTCGGGACAGGCCGTGGGCTTTCGTCTGTCCGAAGGTCGCGCACGCCGCTTGCAGCCCGTTTGCGAGACGCTTGCGGTTGCTTCCGCTCCGAAGGCAGGAGATACGGGCGGGCCACGTCGCCCTCCGCCGTGCTGTCAGAACCCGTCAACCGGCGCTGAGCTTTCGGGGAGCGCCCGTTGGAGCTTCGCGTTCTGGGGCCGTTAGAAGCGCTCGACCAAGGTCACGGCGTCATGCCGAGCTCGGCCATCACGAAGCCGAGCCATTCGTGCGTCGATCGCTCGAACGTGCTCAGATGCCCGGCGTCCGTGAGCACGCGAAAGAGCACCGGCCGGCCGGACGAGGTCGCCTGCTGGAGGCGCGCCGCGAACTTCCTCCCGTGCCAGGCGGGGCAGCGGATGTCCGAGTCGCCGCAGACGACGAGTGTCGCGGGGTAGCGCTCGCCGTCGCGGACGTTGTGGTACGGGGAGTAGGCAAGGAGCACGTGGCCGAGCTCCGGGTCCCCCGGATCTCCGTACTCGACCGCGAACTCCGCGACGTAGGGATCACGGTGGTGCCGCATCAGGTCGAGCAGCGGAACGAGCGCGACGACGACGCGGAAGAGCTCGGGCCGCTGCGTCACCGCCGCGCCGGCGAGCAGCCCGCCGTTGCTCGCGCCGACGAGGCCCAGCCGGTCGCTCGCCGTCACGCCGTCGGCGATAAGCGCCTCCGCGACCGCGTAGAGATCGTCGAACGTGTGCTGCTTGCGCTCGAGGCGGCCGTCGTGCCACTGGGCCTCGCCGAGCTCGCCTCCCCCGCGCAGATGCGGGAAGACCAGCGCTCCGCCGGCCTCGACGAAGGGAGCCAGCTCGGCGAGGTAGCTCGGGAGCCCCCACGCGATGTTCCAGCCGCCGTAGCCGTAGATCAGCGCCGGCGCCGGCCGGGCGTGATCGGCCTCTGTGCTGTGGACGAGCCAGTACGAGACCTCGGCGCCGTTCGTGCTCCTGCAGCTGCGGAGCTCGCAGACGAGGCCCGGGATCTCCTGAGCGGGCGTGCTCAGCTCCTCGAGCCGCCGCTCCTCGAGGGCGTACCGGTAGAGGGACGGGGGTCGCGAGAACGTCGAGAAGACGAAGAGGAGCGCGTCGTCGTCTGCCGAGACCATCGGCTCGATCATCGCCTGGGCGCGGGCCGGGCCTGTCCCCACCGTGCCCTCGCCGGGCAGAGGCACCTCGTGCTCGAGCTCCCCGTCGAGGGAGAAGATCCGGATCCGCGAGCGCGTCTCGACGAGATCGACGAGCGCGAGCCTGCCGCCGACGATGCAGACGCTCCGCATGACGCCCTCTCCCTCGGGGACGAGCTCCCGCCAGGTCGAGCGCGCGGGCTCACCCTCGAGCGGGATCGAGACGAGCCGCCCCCGCGGGGCGCCGTCGGTCGTGATTGCGACGTAGCGGTCCTCGTGGACGAGCCCCGCGAACGTGCCCGGATGCCCGAGCAGAAACGGGCGCCATTCGCCGCCGTCCACCTCCCGGATCGAGTCCGGCCGCGGCTCGACCTCGCTCGAGACGGCGAAGACCCAGCGCCCGTCGGGCGAGACCTGCGGGAAGACGAACTCCTCGTCCCGGCGGACGGGGGCCGGCTCCGGCTGTTCGGCCTGCTCGTCGCCGAGCCGGTGGAAGAAGATGTGCTTCTGCGGCTGCTCGGTGTCGGGAGCGAGGCCCGCGTTGTAGAAGAAGCCGCTCGAATCCGGAAGCCAGGCGACGACGCCGAACGACACGTGCGGTATCGGCTCCGCGAGCTCGCGCCCGGATTCGACCTCCAGGACGTGGAGGACGCTCTGCTCGTCGCCGCGCTGGGAGAGGCCGACCGCGACGTACTCGCCGTTCGGGGCCGGGGAAAACCAGTCGAGCGACACCTCCGTGCCGGGCCATGTGCCCGGATCGACGACGACGCGGCCCCGGTCTCCCGGCTCGGAGGCGACTGCAAGGACCGGCTTCGTGCCACTCCGGCCGGCGGCAAGCCGAAACCAGCGCTGCCCGTATCGCGCAGGCGCGAAGACGAGCGACTCGCGCTGCCGGGCCAGCGTGGCGTCGCGCAGACGCTCGATCCCCGGCAGGGCATGGATCCTCGTCTCGGCGGCCGAATTCTGCTGTTCCTGCCACCGGCGGGTTTCGGGCGTCTCCTCCTCGAGCGGGCGGAACGGGTCGTCGAAGACCACTCCGCCTCCCGCCCCGGATGCCGATAGCGTCACAGCGGGCACAGCGTATGCGCATCAAGACCGACTTTCCGCGGCGGGTCGAAATGCTCGACCGCGTCTGGATCCCGATGCCGGACGGCGTGCGCCTCTCCGGACGGATCTGGCTGCCCGAGGACGCGGAAGACGACCCGGTGCCGGCGATCCTCGAGTACATCCCCTACCGCAAGGACGACGCCACCGCCGTGCGTGACGCGGGCATCCATCCCTACTTCGCCGGCCACGGGTACGCGTCCGTCCGGGTCGATCTGCGCGGCTCGGGCGATTCCGACGGGATCCTCGAGGACGAGTACCTGCCGCGGGAGCAGGAGGACGGCGTCGAGGTCATCCGCTGGCTTGCGGCCCAGCCATGGTGCACGGGCGCGGTCGGCATGATCGGGAAGTCCTGGGGCGGCTTCAACTCGCTCCAGATCGCCGCCCACGCTCCACCGGAGCTCCAGGCCGTCGTCAGCGTCTGCTCCACCGACGACCGCTACGCGGACGACGTCCACTACCTGGGCGGCTGCGTCTTCGGCTCCTACATGCTCTCCTGGGCCTCGACGATGCTCGCGTTCAACGCGCGGCCGCCCGACCCGGAGGTGGTCGGCGAGCGCTGGCGCGAGCTGTGGCTCGAGCGGCTCGAGCGCACTCCTCCGTTCGCCGAAGCGTGGCTCGGACACCAGCGGCGAGACGGCTACTGGAAGCAGGGCTCGGTGTGCGAGGACTACGGCGCGATCCGCTGCCCCGTCTACATGGTGGGCGGCTGGGCCGACGGCTACCCGAACGCGATCCTGCGGTTCCTCGCCGGTCATGAGGGGCCCCGGAAGGGCCTGATCGGCCCCTGGGGCCATCTCTATCCCCACGACGGGCTGCCCGGGCCGGCGATCGGCTTTCTGCAGGAGTGCCTGCGCTGGTTCGACCACTGGCTCAAGGGAACCGAGACCGGGATCATGGACGAGCCGCTGCTGCGGGCCTGGATGCACGAGGCGGTCCCTCCGAGGACGCGCTACGAGCAGCGGCCGGGCCGCTGGGTCGCCGAGCCCGGGTGGCCGTCCCGGGACATCGTCGCCCGCCGCTTCGCGCTGAACGGGACCGGGCTCGGGCTCGGCGACGAGCCCGGCCCCCCGGTCGAGCTCGCGTTCTCGGGCTCCCAGGCGCACGGCCTCGACAGCGGTACGTGGGTCGCATGGGGAACCGACGTCGACTTCGCGCCCGACCAGCGCGCCGAGGACGGGCGCTCGCTCTGTTTCACCTCAGCGCCTCTGGAAGAGCGCCTCGAGCTGCTCGGCTTTGCCGAGGCGACGCTCACGCTCGCGTCGGACCGGCCGAACGCCCTCGTCGCCGCGCGGCTCTGCGACGTCGCGCCGAGCGGCGCCTCGACGCTCGTCACCTACGGCGTCCTCAATCTGACGCACAGGGAGAGCCACGAGCACCCGCAGCCGCTCGTGCCGGGCAGCCCGGTCGAGGTGACGGTGCAGCTGAAGGCGACCTCGTACGCATTCCCGGCAGGGCACCGGATCCGGCTCGCGCTCTCCCCCACGTTCTGGCCGTGGGCCTGGCCGTCGCCCGAGCCGGTCACCCTGACGATCCAGACCGGCGGCCCGTCGGCGCTTTCGCTGCCCGTCCGCGCCCCGCGCCCGGAGGACGACCTGCTCGCTCCCTTCGAGGAGCCCGAGGGACCGCCGCCGCTCGCGATCGAGACCGACGAGCCCGGCGGCGTGGAGCGCACGATCCGGCACGACCCCGCCACGGGCCGGTGGGAGCTCGAGACCGACCTGCTCTACTTCGGCTCCTTCCGGATCGTCGACGACGGCCTCGAGTACCGCGAGCGCGCCCGCGACACGTTCACGGTCGTCGAGGGAGATCCGCTGTCCGCGCAAACGCGCTCGGACTGGTCGATCTCGGTCGGCCGCGGCGACTGGCGGACGCGAGTCGAGACAACGAGCACGTTGACGGCCGACGCCGAGGCCTTCCACCTCACGAACGCGCTCGACGCCTACGAGAACGAGACCCGGATCTTCGCCAGGACCTGGTCGTTCGCGGTCCCGCGCGACCTCGTCTGAGAGAGACCACGGAGGTTTCCATGCCCCAGATCGAGCTTCCGTCCGGCAGCTTCCACTACGACGAGTTCGGCGAGGGCGAGGAGGTGCTCTGGCTCAGCGGCGGCGGCGCGGTCGGAGCCGTGTGGCACCCGTACCAGATGCCCTACTTCGAGCGCTTCTACCGTTGCGTGACCTTCGACAACCGGGGCATCGGCGGCACCGCCTGCACGGAGCCGCTTCCCTGGACGATCGCCGACATGGCCCGGGACGCGGCAGACCTGATCGAGGCGCTGCTCGAGCCGCCCGTCGTCGTGTGCGGCAAGTCCATGGGCGGTTTCATCGGCCTTCAGCTCCTCCTCGACCGGCCCGACCTCTGCCGCGCGGGGATCGTGATGGGCGTGGCGCCCTGCGGCCACGAGGGCTGGCTCGGCGACTACATGCGGGCCGAGGTCGACCTGCGGCGGCGGGGCGAGCGGCTCGAGGGCATGTTCGCCACGATCCACTACGCGGCGCAGCTGTTCCCCGCTCGGGCGCTCGGCGACCCGGCCGTCTGGGAGAGGATCCAGCGCGTGCTCGGCGAGGGCTTCAACGAGCAGAACGAGCGCTCGCTGATCCCGCAGTGGCAGGCGTGCATCGATTTCGACGTGCGTGACCGCCTCCCCGAGTGCTCCGTGCCTCTGCACGTGATCGTGTTCGACGAGGACGTCCAGGCGCCGCCCCAGCTCGGCGAGGAGGTGGCGCGCCTCGCGCCGGGGGCGGAGGCCCATGTGCTCGAGGGCATGGGCCACGGCTCCGTCTGGGGACACACGCACGAGGAAGCGAACCCCTTCATCAAGGGGCTCATCGATCGCTACGTCAGCGTGGGGGAACCCATGGTTCCCCCACGGACCCCCTCCTTGACAGTTGACGCGTTGCTCGCGATGTGGCGCAACCGGGCAAAGCCCGGTCGCGCTGAACGGATCTTGCGCGAGAGAAGTTCGTCTTCGAGGATCTAGCCCAGCGCGCGGCGCACGGCGGCGGCGGCGTCGACCGCGGTCCGGGCGGCGGTCTCCATCGAGACGAACTCGCTGACCCAGTCGCCTGCGAAGAACAGCTTGTCGCCGACGCCCCGCTCGAGCGCCGCCTGCGCCGCGCCAGCGCCCCGGCGCGGCGAACGGCCCCGCGTACTGCCACTTCTTGACCATCGTCTCGGCGATGAGCCCGCGCACCTGCGGGTAGAGGTCGTCGAGGTCGTCGAGGAAACGCGCGCGGACCGCGTCGTCGTCGAGGTCCAGCAGCGCGCGGGCGCGGTCGGCGCCCGCGTAGACCATCAGCACGCTGCCCTGCTTCTGCCCCTGGCCGGAGCGCAGGAAGTTGGCGTGGTTGAAGAACATGTTGAAGCTCTTGTCCGGCGTCAGGATCGAGTAGAGGTCGTCCCAGGGCATCGGCTCGGTCTCGCCGGTGAGGATGCTGAGAACGACCATCGGGCCGTACGTGACCCGGCCCAGGGCCTCGCCGGTCTCCGAAG
This sequence comes from uncultured Thermoleophilia bacterium, assembly GCA_963780385.1. Classification (GTDB taxonomy): domain Bacteria; phylum Actinomycetota; class Thermoleophilia; order Gaiellales; family Gaiellaceae; genus CAWACA01. The sequence goes on from CAWACA010000002.1 coordinate 189,785, forward strand.
GCAGGTCCCGGACGAGCGCCGGGATCAGGGGAGCGGGGATCGCGACGACGGCGGTCCGCGCCTCGATCTCGCCCAAGCCGCCGTCCCGCTCGTACCGGACGCGGACGCCGGGACCGTCCAGCGCCACCTCGCGAACGCGCGCGCCGAGGCGCAGCGAGTCGCCGAGCGACGCCGCCAGCGCAGCGGGGAGCCTGCCCGAGCCCCCTCGCATGTTGCGGCCGAGATCGCCGGTGTCCCAGACATGGCCGAACAGGGCCGCCATCGCCGACTGCGAGATCTCCCGCGGCTCGGCGATCGATCGGTTCGCGATCGCCCGGTAGATCTCGAGCGCCTCGGGATGCAGCGACCCGAGGAAATCCGCGAAGGTCTCGTCACCGCGGTGCTGGAGCGCGCGCAGCCGGATCGCGGCGTCGGTGTCACCCGGGCGCGGCTTGATGAGCTCCATGTATTGGTTCGCGTCGGACTTGAGCCGCAGCCCGGCGCGCGCGAATGACACCCTCCCGGCGGCCGAGAGCGGGAGCAGGAACGGGAGCAGCTCGGGTCTCTTGTCCCGGACGAGCTTGCCCCGGAAGAAGACGTTCAGCATCGAGCCCGTGATCGGCATCACCTCGAGGCCGAACTCGGCCACGAGCCGGCCCACGACCGAGTCCGGCGGCGGGAACATGTGGGCGCCCACGCTGAGCGCGAGATCGCCGCGCTGCTGCGAGAAGATCCGCCCGCCGGCGCGGTCCTCCGCCTCGAGCACGAGCGGCGAATGGTCGCGTAGGCGCAGGGCGGCGGTCAGGCCTGCGATCCCGCCGCCGATGATGACGACGTCTCGTTCCTCGATTTCCGGCATCTGCTCGTGCGCACCCTTCCGATCAGTCGGTGTCCGCGAGGGCCCGGAGGATCTCCTCGCCGTGGCGGCCGGAGATGTTATGCCCCTCCTCCGCGAAGAAGCGTGCCCGGCTCCCGGGAATCACGGCGGCGAGGTAGTGGGCGCCGCCGACCGGCGCGAGCGTGTCACGCTCTCCGTGCCAGATGTGCGTGGGCACCCCGATCTCCTCCGCGCGGAACCCCCAGGGCCGCACCGTCAGGACGAGCTCGTCCTGGATGTAGCCCTCGATACCACCGCGCAGCGCCTCCTTGAGGCTCGCCAGCGACCACGCGCGCACGTCGGGGCGGGCGACGAGCTCGCGGTCGGCCTCCGGCATGTCCTCGTTCTCGAACCAGAACTGCATCCACTCGTCCGGGTCCCGCGCAACCATCGCGGCGTCCTGCTCGCATTCCTCGCGCGCGTGCGCGACGGCCGCATCGGGATCCTGGCGGGCGAGATCGATGAGCTCCCGGATCCATGCTCCGGTCTGCTCTGTCGCGCAGGCGTCGACCTCGGGAACGTCCCAGAACGGGCCGCAGCCGCACACGAGCGCGACCGAGGAGACTCGGTCGGGGAGAGCGTAGGCGCAGGCGGCGGCATACGGCCCTCCCCCGGACGTTCCGACCACGGCGAAGCGATCGAGCCCCAGCGAGTCGGCGAGCTCGGCGACGTCCAGGGACCACTCGAGCAGCGAATGGCCGGGGTTGAAGCTCGAGAGGCCGTAGCCGGGCCTGTCCGCCTGGATGAACCGGGCCCCGGCGGCCTCTGCTGCGCCGGCCCAGCCGCCCGGCAGGCGGCTCGCCGGGGTGCCGTGACAGCTGATGACGGGAACGCCGTCGGCCGGCCCCGCCTCGGCGTAGGCGAGCCTGCGGCCGTCTCGCAACTCGATGCTCGGCGTCTGGTCGTCCTGGCGCGTGCTCAATAGCCCCTCCCCCACGAGTTGATCGAGCTCGGACGTATCGTCAGGATCGTTCGCAGCTCCGCCCAGCCGGCAATGTACTCGTCGACCTGAGCCTCCTCGATGTAGCGGGCGGTGATCCTCCGGATCTCGGCTTCCGTCTCGGGATCGCCGCTCGTGCTCACCTCGGCCTCCCCGTGCATCACGACGGCCGCATAGGGCGCCTCGGGCTCCTGCACGGAGAAGGCGACCCGAGGGTCCCGCACGGCGTTCCGGACCCAGCCGCGCCCCTCGTCCGTCCAGACGAGGACCGCCTCTCCGTCCCACCGGTACCAGACCGGCACCACGTGCGGCGAGCCATTCTTCCGCACGGTGCCGACGACGCCCACGAGCGCCGGCTGCGTCCGATCGAGGAAGCGGAGCAGCTCGGCGGGGCTCATCGACATGTGGGCCGATGATAGTGCCACGGGCGTGAAATGATTCGCCGTGGCCGACAGCACGACCATCCGTGTCGGCATCGTCGGGACGGGAGTCGCGGGGCGGTTCCACGTCGACGGCTATCGGCGCGTGCACGGGGCGCCCGTCGAGGTCGTCGGTGTCTACTCGCGCAACCCGAAGCGCCGCAAGGCGTTCGCCGGCGAGCACGGCCTTCGGGCGTTCGACACGGTCGACGGGCTGATCGAAGCCGTGGACCTCGTGTCCGTTTGCACGCCGCCGTACGCCCACGCACCGGTCGCCGAGCAGGCGCTCGAGCTCGGCCGCCACGTCGTCGTCGAGAAGCCGTTCTGCGGTGCGTATGGAACCGGCCGTGCGTCCTTCCGCGGCGACCGCTCACCGAAGCGGCCGCTGCTCGAGCAGGCGCTCGCGGCCTGCGACCGGGTGATCGCGGCGGGCCGCCGCGGGCGTGCGCACGTCTGCTACGCGGAGAACTGGGTCTACTCGCCGGCGATTCAGAAGGAGCGGGAGATCCTGGTCAAGAGCGGCGGCCAGATCCTCTGGATGCTGGGAGAGGAATCCCACAGCGGCTCGCACGCCCCGAGCTACGGCGTCTGGGCCGAGGCGGGCGGCGGCTCGCTCGTGGGCAAGGGCTGTCATCCCCTCACCGCCGCGCTCTACCTGAAGCAGGAGGAGGGCCGCGCGAACGGCGGCCGCCCGATCCGGCCGGCCAGCGTCAGCGCTCGCACCCACGAGCTCACCCGCGAGCGCCGCTACCGAGACGAGGGGTTCCTGCGCACCGACTACCTCGACGTCGAGGACTACTCGCAGGCGCACGTCGTCTTCGAGGACGGCACGCGTCGCGGACGTGTTCTCCGCCGAGGTCGTGCTGGGAGGCATCAGCTCCTGGCTCGAGGTGCGGGCGAACAACCACCGGACCAGGTGCAGCCTCAACCCGATCGACGCGGTCGACGACCTACAACCCGCGCGAGGAGCTTCTCGACGACGTCTACGTCGTCGAGAAGATCGGCACCAAGCAGGGCTGGAGCCGTCCGGCGCCCCGACGAGGACTGGATGAACGGCTACCCGCAGCAGTTCCAGGACTTCGTGGAGGCCGCCGCCGAAGGCCGCGAGCCCCTCTGCGGCGGCCTGCTCGCCCGGGACACCGTCGCGGTCATGTACAGCGCGTACGTCTCCGCCGAGCGCAACGGCGCCGAGGTACGGGTTCCGCGGCACACGGCGCGCCGCTAGGGCCTTCGTCACGCCGGCCCCGGCCCTGCAGCGAGCCTCCGGGCTCGGTGATGCTTCGCGGCCCTGGCGCCCTAGGCGCGGCCGCTGCGCGCGGCGCTCACGCGCCGCTTGCGTGCCGTGACCGGCTCACGGCTGAGCCGGCTACGCCGGCTCGTTGCGTGACGTGCCGCGTTGCGTGACAGTGCACCAGTCGACAACCAGCGCACCGAGCGCCTTCGCGGCCGTGAACACCTCCTCGACCACGACGTGCTCGTCGCGCGAGTGGGCGACGCGGAGGTCGCCCGGGCCGAAGACGATCGATGGGATCCCGGCGCGCTCGAGCCACGTGCCCTCCATCGCTGCGCCGAAGTTCGCCGGGTGCTGCGGCGTCGGGCGGCCGTACCTCCTCGCCCGTCACGGCCTCGAAGGCACCGACCATCGCCTGGGGCAACGGGTGCTCCCACTCGGTGCGCATGCCGGGATAGCGCAGGATCCACTCGAACTCCGGCGGGTGCTCCCGAAGCCACGGATCGAGCCGGCAGGCGTCCATGACGAACCCCTCGACCTCGCGGATCACGTCCTCCTCGGCCTCGTCGGGCGGGTACCACATCATCCAGTGGAGCTCGGCTCGATTCGGGAGGTAGGCGGGGAACGGGACGCCGGGGTCGGCCCTGAAGATGCCGGGCATGATGTTGAAGAAGCCCGGCGAGAAATACGGGTGGCTCTTGGTCAGCCCCCACTGGCGCTCGAGCTCCTGGAGCGCACGGACGACGAGGACGGCCTTCTCCAGGGCGTTCACGCCGACGGCGTCTCCCCGCCGCCCGGGCGGACGGCGAGCGGCCTGTTGGCGGCGTGCGTCGCCTTGCCCATGACGACCGCCTTGAACCAGACCGAGCCCGCGGACACGGTCGAGATCGACAGCGGGCGGGGCGGGTTGGACGGCTCGGTCACGACGGCGCCGTCGGCCCGGAACCCCGCCTCCACGCAGGCGATCGTGCCGAGCGTGTACTCGCCCGTCTCCTCGCCGACGACCGAGTGCAGCTGGAGGTCGCCCTCGAGACGGGCTCCGACGTCTTCCAGCGCCCGGGCCACGAGCCACATCGCGACCGCCGACGCCTTCATGTCGGTCGAGCCGAGACCGTAGAGGCGCCCTTCGCGGATCTCCGGGTTCCACGGCGAGCCGCACAGCCAGCTGTCGGCCTCAACCGCCGGCACGGTGTCGATGTGTCCGTTGAGGATGAGCGAGCGGCCGCCGCCGGCTCCCGGGCGGACGCCGACGAGGTTGATGCGCTCGGGGTCGACCGCGGGCCGATGCGTCTGGAGGCTCGCTGCGCGGTAGCGCTCCTCGAGGAGGTCGTTCACCCGCGTCTCGCCGCCGATCAGCTCGGCCCGGTCGGCCCCCGGGTAGTTGGGGTTGACGCTGTTGAGTGCCTACGATCTCCTGCAGGAGCAGGACGGCCTCGTCCCGGCGGGCATCGACGGCCGCGCAGAGCTCTCCCGCGATCTGGCTCACTCTCGGCACAGTCCGCGAACCACCCACGCGATTTCCGGCGATACGATGAAATCGGGTGGTGGGATTGGGGTGCCCCGTGCCGCTGTCGTCGTCACGAAGCCGGCCCACACCAGTCGATGACCGTGGCCGCCAGGGCTTTCGCGGCGGTCGTGACCTCGTCCAGCTCGACGTGCTCGTCCCGGCAGTGCGCGATCTTCAGATCGCCCGGGCCGTAGACGACCGCGGGGATCCCCGCCTCCTCGTAGAACGACGCGTCGCTCGCGGCGCCGAAGTTCACCGGATTCTGCGGGCTCGGCGGGTCGAGCGTCACGCCCGTCGCCGCCTCGTGCCCCCGCGCCATGGCCTGCACGAGCGGATGCTCCCAGGGCAGCTCCATGGGCCGCCAGCGGTTCACCCACTCGAACTCCGGTGGGTTGTCCCGCAGCCACGTGTCCTGCCGGCAGCCCGCCAGCACGTGCTCCTCGATCTCGCGCGCGATGTCTTCGGCCGCCTCCTGCGGGGGGTGCCAGATCACGTACTCGATCGAGGCCCGGTTCGGGAAGTACGTGGGGAACGGGACCCCCGCATCCGCGTAGAGGACGTTCGCGCCGATGTTGAAGAAGCCGGGTGAGAAGTGCGGATGGCTCTTCGTGAGGCCCCACTGCTCCTCGAGCTGCTGGAGCCAGCCGACGATGTCGATCGCCTTCTCGAGCGCGTTCACCCCGATTGCGTCGCCCGGTCCGCCGGGCCGGATCGACAGCGGGCGGTTCCCGCAGTGCGTCGGCTTCCCCTTGACGACGATCCTCAGGATCCAGACGCCGGCGGCCACCGGCGACACGGTCAGCGGACGCGGGTACGAGGTCGGCTCGGTGACGATCGCGCGCGTCCGCGCGGAAGCCCGCCTCGATGCACGCCGTCGTGCCGAGCGGGTGCTCCATCATCTCCTCGCCGACGACCGAGTGCAGCTGGAGCTCCCCCGCCAGCGGGATGCCCTCGTCGGCCAGCGCCTGGGCAACTGTCCACATCGCGGCGGCGGAGCCTTTCATGTCGGTCGAGCCGAGGCCGTAGAGGCGTCCGTCGCGCACCTCGGGGTTCCAGGGCGAGCCGCAGAGCCAGCTCTCCGGCTCGACCGGCGCGACCGTGTCGATGTGCGCGTTGAGGACGAGGGAGCGGCCGCCGCCTGCTCCCGCCCGGACGCCGACGAGGTTGCGCCGCTCCGGATCCTCGGCGACCCAGTGCGTCTCGAGCCCGGCCTGCTCGTAGCGCTCGCGCAGGATCTCGTTGCACCGCGTCTCGCCGCCGATCACGTCCTCGCGGCGCACGCCCGGCAACGTCGGCGTCGTGGAGTCGACGCGCACGAGCTCCTGGATCAGCGCCACCGAGTCGTCGCGGAGCGCGTCGATGCGCGCGAAGAGACGCTCGCGCTCCTCCGCCATCACACCTCTTCCGGCGCGCCGCTCGCGAGCGAGCGGTTCGCCGCCAGGGAGACCCGGAGCGCCAGATGCGCCTGCTCGCCCGTCCCCTGCTCGGGCTGGCGGCCCGCTTCGATACAGGACACGAACTCCTCGATCTCGGGCCCCCAGGGATCGACCGGGTCGAGCAGCACGACGTCGGGGTCGCCTCCCTTCGGGAACAGGCGCAGGCCGCGGGCGCTGGGGTCGACCTCGCCGATGTTGCCGCCGCCCTCGGCCGGCGCCGCCCGGAAGGCGTACTCGGCGGCGCCGCCCTCGCCCACGACGCGGATGTTGCTCGAGAACGGAAAGCTCACGGGCATCGCCATGCAGCCCTCGACGACCGCCTGCGCACCGTCGTAGGCGATCGTGGCGACGACGAGGTCGGGATACGACGGGTCGCCCGCGCTCATCCCCCGCGCGTACACGCTGCGCGGCGTCCCGAGCAGCCAGTTCATCTGATCGAAGTCGTGCACCATGAGGTCGACCGCCGGGCCGCCGGACTGCGCGACGTCCGCGTACCAGACCGCCCAGTCGGCCGGCGGCGAGAGCCGGTAGGCCGACGCGCCGAGCACCCGCCCGAGCTCGCCCGCGGCGACCCTGCGTTGCAGCTCGACGTACTCGGGCCAGAAGCGCAGGACGAGCCCGACCATGAAGACGCAATCGCTCCGACCGGCGGCCTCGACGATCGCGTCGGCGTCCTCGAGCGTGAGCGCCAGCGGCTTCTCGAGGAACACGTGCTTCCCGTGATCGAGCGCCAGCTCCGTCGCCGTCCGATGGAGGAGCGTCGGCAGGCAGACGTCGACGGCGTCGATCTCCGGATCGGCGATCGTCGCCTCGAGATCGGTGGAAACCGCCGCGCCGACGATCTCGGCCACGCCCTGCGCGCGCTCGGGTGTTCGCGAGAAGACCGTCTTGACGCGCACCCGCCCCTCGAGCGCCTTGTAGTTGTTCGCGTGCGCGGCGCCCATGAACCCGCCGCCGAGGATCGCCAGCGTGATCGCCATCTCAATGCTCCTTCATGAACTCGAGCTGGACCCGGTTGAACTCGTCGGCGATCTCCCAGAAGGGAGCGTGCGCCATCTGCTGCCACACGCGGACGCGCGCCTGCGGCATTCGATCCTTGATCGCGTACGCGTGGTGCGGCGGGGTCAGCATGTCACGGTCGCCCACGGTGATCAGCGTGGGAACCTCGACCTCGCCGAGCCGGTCGAGCACGTCGTGCCCGATGCAGGCCTCCGCCTGGTCGCAGAACGCATCCGGTGACTGTGGCCATTCAGACTCGAGCACCTGCTGCTCGAGCTTCGCGGCCTCGTCGGGGCGGTCGTTGAACCACCAGACCGTGAACACCCAGAGCCAGCACTGACGGCAAAGGTCGATGAGCGGCACCTCCCGCGCGTATCTCTGCCAGCTGCGCATGATCGCCGTGAGGTGCCCGTCTGCGCGGCCCCACGTGCAGTGCAGCGACAGCGACCGCACGAGCGACGGGTGGCGCAGCGCCAGCTGTTGCGCGATCGTCCCGCCCATCGAGGCGCCGACGACGTGGGCGCGCTCGATCCCCAGCGCCCGGAGCAGTCCCGCGGCCGTGTCCGCAAACAGCTCGGTCGTGTACGGCCCGGCCGGTCCCTGTGTCCGACCGACACCCGGGTTGTCGAAGACGATCACGCGGTGTTGCCCGCGGAAGGCGTCCGTCTGCAGGCCCCACGCCAGATGGTCGGCGCCGAGGCCGGCGACGAGCAGCACCGGATCACCCTCGCCGTGGGCCTCGTAGTACACGCGCCGCTCGTCGAGCTCAGCGAACGGCATCGATGTCGAGCCTCACCGGGCGACCTTCGACCGGCTCTTCTTCGTCTTGACGTAGCTCGGCTCGAGCTTGTCGTGGACGTCCTCCATGTCGCGGAAGAGATTGACGACCGCGCGTCGTGCACCAGCCGAGGAACTCCTCGCCTTTCTCCGCCGTGGACTCGCTCGGTGCGCCCCAGACCCCGCCGCCCGCCTCCAGCAGCGACCAGAACGAGCCCGGTGTGGCGAGAAAGGTCGGGTCGATGAGCGCCAGCGGGCTGGTGCGCAGCTCCGGCAGCTCGGGCGTGAAGTCCCGCACGCGCTCCATGTCGCAGAGCCCCTCGTCGATCGCGAGCACGATCGAGGTCTCGCCCACGTTCGCGTGGATCCCGACCGAACCGGACAGGTACTGCTCCGCCTCCTCCGGCTTGAGCCCCGCCCAGTAGGGGAACGGATACACGCGGACCCCGTCCGGCAGCTCGTCGAAGAACTGGGAGACGGCGAACTCCTGAGCGTGCGAGTTGCAGTAGTGGCCGTTGAGAAGGACGATCCTCTTGAAACCGGCGTCGGCAAGCGAGTGGCAGACGTCGCGGAGAATCCCGATGAACGTGTCGAGCCGGACGTGCACGAGGCCGGCGGCGCCCCGGTGGTCGTGGGCGATGCCGAACGGCACCGGCGGGCCCACGATCGCGCCGAGCTCGGGCGCGGCGCGCTTCGCGATCTCCAGCGGGATGTAGACGTCGGTCCAGAGCGGGCCGTGGTCGCCGTGGTCCTCGGTCGAGCCGACCGGGACGATGACGGTTTGCCCACCGCCCTCGAGGTACTCCTTCACCTCGAGATTCGTCATCTCGGGCATGAACACGGAACGGGCCATCGCTCTCCTTTCCCGACCTGGGCCGTTACGACAGGCCCAGGGACGACAGATGCCGGTACGCGCTCGCCATCGCGCGATTCACCTCGTGGAAGCGGCGGCCAGGGCTCGCCCTCGAACTCGATCTCGACCGAGTACGGCCCGGTGAAGCCGGCCTCCTTGAACGCGTCGAGGACGGCGGCGAAGTCGACGTGACCCTCGCCGGGAGCCGGGAACTTCCACACGCGGGCGCCGTCGATCTTGTCCTTGAGGTGACAGTGGGCCACGTACGGAGCGATCTTCGGGATGTCGTCGACGGCGGCGACGTCGCCGTAGAACTCGCAGTTGGCGGTGTCGTAGTTCACCTTGATCTCCTCGCGGCCGATGCGCTCGAGCAGCGGGAGCGTCGTCTCGCCGGAGGCCATGATGTCCCCGTGGATCTCGAGCGCGACGACGACGCCGGCGTCCTTGGCGGCGTCGGCGAGCGAGTCGATGTTCCCGAGGAAGGCCGACTCGTCCTCGGACTCCGACCAGTGGCCGCCGATCGCCGTGTTGAGGATCGGCAGGCCGTAGTCGGCCGCCCAGCGCACGGCCTTGACCCCGTGCTCGAGCCCGTCCTTCGTCGTGAGATCCGAGTGACCCGACAGGCTGATCGCCGTGAGGCCGTAGCCCTCGAGCCTGGCGCGCACCTCGTCGCCGGGAGCATCCAGGTCGACGTGATCGGTCCAGCCCGGCACGGCCGAGAGCTCGACGCCCTTGTAGCCGGCCTCCGCGATCCCTGCGAGCGCCTCCTCGAAGGAGTAGCTGTGGTAGCTGTTCGTGTGTCCCGCGAGCGGGTCTGCCATCTCGCCTCCTCGTCGTAGTGCGGCGGCAGGATCTTGTCACCGGCCTCCCGGCACGGTCAACTCGCACCGGTCGTCATCCAGCCGTGTAACCGCCGTCGACCGCGATCGAGGCGCCCGTCACCGAGCGCGACTCGTCCGACGCGAGGTACACGACCGCCGCCGCGACGTCCTCGGGCTCGGCAAAGCGGCCCAGCGGAATCGAGCGCTCGCGCTCGGCGCGGAAGGCCTCAGGCTCCGGCTGCGCCGCGACCCAGACGGAGATCATCGGCGTCTCCGTGAGCCCCGGCGCCACCTCGTTGACCCGGATCCCGCGCTCTGCCCATTCGATCGCAGCGCCTCTGGTGAGGCTGGAGAGAGCGCCCTTGGACGCCCCGTACACTGCAGATCCGGGCAGCCCGACGTGGGCCAGCCGCGACGTGACGTTCACGATCGAGCCGCCGCGGCCCTGCATCGCACGCCCGGCCGCCAGCAGCATGTGCAGCGAGCCGAAGACGTTCGCGTCGAAGATCTCGCGCGCCTGCGCCTCCGATGTCTCGAGCAGAGGAACGCCCGAGAGATCGAGGCCGGCGTTGTTCACGAGGACGTCGAGCGGGCCGAACCGCTCGGTTGCCGTCTCGACGGCGCGCTCCGCGGTCGAGGGCTCGCCGATGTCGCCGGCGACGAAGGCGGCGCGCTCCTCGCCCAGCTCCGCCGCCAGCTGCTTCCCGGGCTCGGCGCGCCGCGCCACGAGCACCTGGCGCGCCCCCTCGCGTGCGAAGGCGACGGCGATCGCGCGGCCGATGCCCTCGGTCGCTCCCGTGACGATCGCGACCTTGCCGGCGAGCCGGCCGTTCACCGCACGACGGACTCCGGCCAGACCGCGGAGTCGCCGTACTTCGGCGCCTTGTACGTGTCGAACACCCGGATGCACTGCTCGGAGCAGAAGACGAGCAGGTGCCCCAGCCGCTCGGCCTCGATGCCGCCGACCGTGAGCAGCTTGCCGCAGGAGCCGCAGCGCGGGAGCTCGTTGACCTCCCTGTAGATCGTCATCGCGCGCTCCCTCTCCGCGCGCAGCTCCTGCTCGCCTGGCGTCCGTAGCCGCCTCGTCGATCCGCCCCGACGCCTCGTCGATCACCACGCCGTAGACCTCGCGTGCGTCGTCCGCGGACAGAAGCTCGTCGCGCCAGTCGAGCGAGCACGAGCGCCGGATCGCGCTCGAGGGCATCGCCGTAGCCGCCTCCCGACGGCGTGACGAAGAGCATCTCGTCGCCCGTCGTTCATGACGACGCCCGAGAACTTGCCGTACGAGGCGCAGCCGAACGCCTCGCGGGCGCGCACCCACTCCGTCTCGCCGTTGCGCCGGAACGCGATCACCGTGTTCGTACCGTCCTCGCCGCCGAACAGTCCCCACGCACGGACGCGGTGGCGGTTCGTGTGGGAGCTGATCTGGACGCCGTCGGAGAGGAACCGGAAGATGCGGCGCGTGCCGAACCCGCCGCGGTGGCGGCCGTGGCCGCCGCGGCCGGGCTCGAGCTGGTACTCGAGGTTGAGGAACGGGTAGCGCGTCTCGGCGACCTCGACGGGCGTGTTCGCGCAGTTGCCGTTCTTGACGAACTGCGCGTCGTTGCCGTCGGCGTCGTCGCGCCCGCCCCAGCCGACTCCCTCCAGGTGGAGGTGCGCGTAGGGCTCGCGCGTTCGCGGGTCCTCGCCTCCGAAGCCGATGCAGCCGCAGGTGCCTCCGTCGGCCGCGGAGCTCCGCTCCGAGAACTGCGAGAACGCCTTCAGCAGGATGTCGACCGTCGTCGGATGGGTGTCCGAGTTCCCGCCCGTGCACGAGGCCGGGTAGCTGACGTTCACGAAGCTCCCGGGCGGGGCGATGACCGAGATCGGCCGGTAGCAGCCGTGGTTGTACGGGATGTCCGAGCGCACCATGTGCAGGACCGCGTTGTACGCGGCGGAGGCGGTCGTCCCGAACGTCTGGTTCGCAGGCCCGAAGCACTGCGGGTCGGAGCCCGTGAAGTCGACGATCAGCTCGTCGCCTCGGATGACCACGCGTGCCGTTGATCTTCCACGGCCGGTCGGGCACGACGCCGTCGTCCTCGAGCTCGCCGGAAGCCTGGTACTCGCCGTCGGGCCAGCTCGCGATCTCGGCCCGCATGAGCCGCTCGGAAACGTCCTTGATGTCCTCGCAGCACTGGACGAACGTGTCCGTTCCGTATCGCTCCACGAGCTCGGCGAGCCGCCGCTCGGCGAGGTAGAGGGAGCCGATCATCGCCTTCATGTCGCCGTAGGAGTGCTTGGGCGTCCGGACGTTCGAGATGAGGATCTTGAAGATCGACTCGACCTCGCGGTCCTCCTCGTAGATCTTGACCGGCGGGAAGCGGATGCCCTCCTGGAAGATGTTCTGGTGGTCGCCGAAGGCGGCGGGCACCATGCCGCCGACGTCGGTCATGTGCGCGATGTTCGCCGTGTACGCGAGCACCTTGCCCTCGTGGAAGAACGGCTTGACGACGACGAACTCCGGCAGGTGGCAATTCGAACGGTAGGGGTCGTTCGTGAACACGACGTCGCCGGGGCGCAGGTTCTCGACGCCGATCTCGGCGATCGCCGTGGGCACGACGTGGACGGTCGAGCCGATCTGCGCCGGGACGAACGGCGCCTGCGCGATCATCTCCTCCTGACCGTCGAACACGACGCACGAGAAGTCGAGCGCCTCGTTGAACATCGGCGAGTAGCTCGTCCGCATCATCGCGATCCCCATCTCCTTGCACGTCGTGATGAGGTGGTTGCGGACGATCTCGAGCAGGAACGGATCGGTGCGGATCGCGGTGTCGACGTCGGTGGTGGTCATGCTGCCCCCTCGACCTGGATGAGAAGGTTGGCGTGCTCGTCGACGCGCGCCGCCGCGCCGGGTGGCAGCAGCGTCGTCGCGTCGACCTGGCCGACGATCGCCGGTCCTGCCAGCTCGACGCCGGCAGGCAGGCTCTCGCGCCGGTAGACGGCGGTCTCGACGGGCCCGTCGTCGGCCCTGAAGACGACCGGGCGCCGCGCGATCGGGTCGGGCGCGGGCCCTGTCTCGATCCGCGGCAGCTCGACGGTGTGCCGCGTGCCGACCGCGGCGACGTTGAAGGTGAGCAGCTCGAGCTCCTCTCCGGGGATCGAGTAGCCGTAGAAGCGCTCGTGCTCCTCCTCGAACGTCTGCGCGGCCTGCTCGAAGTCGGCCCGTGGTGAGCTCGCCGCCCGGCATCGCCACCGTCAGCTCCCAGTTCTGGCCGACGTAGCGCATGTCGATCGAGCGGAGGAGGCGCGGCGCCTCGGTGAAGCCCTCGCGGCGGAAATCCTCCAGCGCGCGGCGCTCGAGCGACGCGAAGAGGTCGTTCGACGCGCTCGAGGTCGAGTTGGCGAAGCCGCATCCAGGACGTCTGCGTGTAGTCGAACCGCGTGTCGGCGAGCAGGGCCCCGAACGCGGAGAACGCGCCCGGGTAGCGCGGCACGAGCACCGGTCCGATCTGCAGCGCCCGCGCGAGCTCGCAGGCGTGCAGCGGGCCGGCCCCGCCGTACGCGACGAGCGTCGAGCCGCGCGGGTCGTGGCCCCGGTCGGTCGAGACGAGCCGGAGCGCCTGGGCCATGTTGTTGTTCGCGACGTCGACGATCCCCTGGGCGACGCGCTCGCGCGAGAGGCCGAGCCGCTCGGCCAGCGGCTCGAGCGCGCGGGCAGCCGCATCGGCGTCGAGCGGGAGATCCCCGGCGAGCAGGAGATCCGACGAGAGGCGGCCGAGGTGGACGTTGGCGTCGGTCACCGTCGGCTCGGTGCCCCCGCGGCCGTAGCACGCGGGGCCCGGGGTCGGCGCCCGCGCTCTGCGGGCCGACCTTGAGGATCCCGGCCGCGTCGACCCAGGCGAGGCTGCCGCCGCCGGCGCCGATCGCCCGCGCGTCGACCATCGTCAGCGCGATCGGCACGCCGTACTCGAGCTCCTCGAGGTTCGTGAACGCGGGCTCGCGAGGCGGGGAGCAGGCAGGCCTCGAAGCTCGTCCCGCCCATGTCGCAGGCGATCAGGTCGCCGAGCCCGAGCGCCGTCCCGAGCGCGGCCGACGCCATGATGCCGCCGGACGGGCCCGACCGGACGAGCGCCACCGGCTGCTCGCGCGCCTTGTCCGCGCTCATCACGCCGCCGTTCGAGCGCAGGACGAGCAGCTGGCCGATGCCGCCGCGCTCGCACTCCTCCTCGAGGCCCGCCATGTAGTCGTGCATCAGCGGCTTGAGGTAGGCGTCGAGCACCGTGGTCGACGTCCGCTCGTACTCGCGCCAGCGCGGCAGCACCTCGTGCGAGAGCGAGACGCGCGCCTCCGGCCAGAGCTCCTCGATCAGCTCGCGCGTCCGCAGCTCGTGCTCCGGGTTGACGAACGAGAACAGGTAGGAGACTGCGACGGCTTTCACCTCGCCGCCGTCGCGCAGGCGCTCGATCTCCTCGCGCAGGCGCTGCCTCGTCGAGCGGGACGAGCACGGAGCCGTCGCGCAGCACGCGCTCCGGGACGCCGATGCAGCGCGAGCGGGGGACGAAGTGGCGCGGCTTCACCCAGTGCAGGTCGAAGTGGTTCGGCCGCGTGACGCGCTGGATCCGCAGGATGTCGCGGAAGCCGTCCGTCGTCAGGAGCGCGACCTCTGCTCCCTTGCGCTCGATGAGCGCGTTCGTCGCGACGGTCGTGCCGTGCACGAAGTACGCGATGTCGTGCGTCGTCGAGCCCGGCCTTGGCGAACGAGTCGAACACGGCGCGCGAGGGCCGGCTCGGCGTCGAGAGCACCTTCGACATCCGCAGCTCGCCGCTCTCCTCGTCGAACAGCGACGAGGTCGGTGAACGTACCGCCCGTGTCGACGCCCGCCCTGACGCTCATCGCACCTCCGCGGCCTGACTCTGGGAGCGCGAGGCTACGTCCCAGAGGCGGACTACGTCAACCGGCATCGTCCAGCGGCACGATCGGTCGAGGCGCCCGACGGTACGGAAGCGTCTCGAGGCGGCACGTGCACGGCCCCGGGGTGTCGACGGCGATCGCCTCGGAGGCAACGTCGCCGAAGGCGGCCCGCCAGGCGATCGCGGACTTGACCACGAGGATGCGTGCGCTCGGCGGGCTCGATGCCGACTGCCGTCAGGTGGTCGGCATCGAACGGCATCACCCTGTGCGAGGTGAGCACCACCTCGACCCCGCCGGTCTCGACCACGGCACAGAGGCCCATGTCGACTTCCTGGCCGGTCATGTAGCTGCCCGTGCGGCGATAGACCGTTGCGCCCGCGTGCGTGACGCGGCCGCTCAACCGCAGCGGCGGATCGCCCGCCTCGACCTCGACGTCATTGCCCTCGCCCTCGGCGGCGGCGGCCGCGGCGGCCGCCGGATCGTGGAGCACGGCGACCGCCCCTCTTGCGTCCGCCTCGATCAGCGCGCCGAGCAGCTCCGTCATGTTCCCCGGAGCGCCGCCGCCGACGTTGTCGGCGACCTCTGCCAGCACGATCGGCTCGTTCGAGCGAAGCGCCTGCCCCACGGCGTCGTCGACGGAGACGAGCGCCGGCCGGAAGGCGTCCCTCGAGGCCCATACCGCTGCCGAAAGCTCATCTGCAGCGTTGTTCGCGGCCGCGCTGTCTCCGGTCACGACCACGGCGAAGCCGAGCCGCTCCACGTCGGCATAGGCGTAGCCGGGCAGGAGGCTCACGGCGGCAACGCCCGGCCGCGCACGGACGCGGCGCGCCGCGACGAGGAGCGATGCCATGGGCTCCTCCGCCGTCGCCTGGACGAGCGGGCAGGTCAGAAGAGCCAGGCGGCGGCCGGCGACGAGCGGGGCGAGCTCGCCCTCGATCGTGTCGCCCAGCAGCCGCACTGCCTCGGCCGCGCGCTCCGCGGCGTCGGTGTGGGGATACGTCTCGTAGGCGAGGACGATGTCGGCGTCGGCGACGAGCCCGTCGCCGGGGTTGGCGTGCAGGTCGAGGACGACCGCGATCGGGGCCGAGCCGACGCGCTCGCGCACCTGCTCGATCAGGTCGGACTCCGGATCGTCGACGTCCTCGGCCACCATGGCGCCGTGGAGGGCGAGCAGGACGGCGTCGAGCGGCAGCGCCTGCTCGAGCCGGGCGAGGAACTGCTCCCAGAGGAAGGCGCGCGCCGCCGCGGCGATCGTCGGGCCGGGCACGGCGCCGGCGTAGAAGAACGGGACGGGCTCGTATCCGAGCTCCCCGCACGCGACCAGCGCCCCGCCGATCTCGGTCGCCGTCCCCGCGAGCGCGTCGCGCACCGCCCGGGGGCCGTCGGCCAGCCGGTAGTGGGCGAAGTCGCGGATCGTCGTCAGGCCGGGCGCAAACGTGTTCGTCTCGTGCCAGAGGCCGCCGATCCCGATGCGAAGCGTCACCCGGACGTGGTCGTTGGAGCGGCCGCCGCCACGACGTCCTCGACCTTCACCGGTGCGCCGCCGCGGGCCAGCGACTCCTCGATCGCGAACACGACGGCCATCGAGCGGGCCGTGTCGTGAATCGAGGCATGCGACTCCCGCCCCTCCTCGATGCACTCGAGCGAGGTGGGCGACCTCCCCGGCGAACGGATGGTGCGCAACGTCGGCCGTGTCGGGCGTGACGGTGGGGAACTCCCAGTAGCCGAGCGAGCCCGGGTAGTGCCGCGAGGAGTACACGCGGTTGTTCTGCAGCGTGCCCTCCGTGCCGAACAGCCGCACGTTGAAGACGTAGGGCGTGTCCGCGTCGAGCAGCGCCGAGAGCTTCCCGACGGCCCCGTTCTGGAAGCGCAGGCTCGCGGCGACATTGGGCTCGTACTCGTAGTCGGTGTTGCGGCGCGGCGGGCCGCCGAACGCGGCGACCTCGGCGATCTCGCCGCCGAGCCAGCGCAGCGCGTCGACCGCGTGGCAGCCGCCGGTGAGGAAGGCGCTGCCGCCCTCGGCGCGCGTGATGAGCCACGGGTAGCAGGGGAACCACTTCTCGCTTGGATTCCAGTAGTCGGCCTCGCCGTAGACGAGCTCACCGAGCACCCCGTCGTCGATCAGGCGGCGCATCGTCTCGAGCATCGGGTTCCAGCGCAGGACGAACGAGGTCACGGTCCTCACTCCTGCCTCGGCGACCGCCCGCCGGGCCTGCTCGACCTCCGCCATCGTCAGCGCGATCGGCTTCTCGATGACGACGTGCCTGCCGGTCTCCGCCGCTCGGCGGATGTGATCCGGCCTCGGGTTCGGAGGCGTGCACGACACGACGATCTGCACTCGCTCGTCGTCGAAGAGCTCGTCGTCCGACGCGTACTCCCGTGCCTCGACGCCGTGCTCCGCGAGTAGGGCCGCGGCCTTTCCCGGCGTCCGGTTGTACACGCCGACGATCTCGGTCAGCGGGTGGTCGCGGAAGACGCGGACGTATTCGCCCGCCACCCAGCCGGCCCCCAGGATGCCGACGCCGTACTTCGCCATCGCCCCCGCTATCATCGCCCGCTCCGGAGCTTCCCACAACCCAGAACCGTGGATACCTCCCTCTTCGCCTTCGCCACCGACCTCGAGGGCGAGGGCTCTCGAGACCGTCCTCGGCAACATCCAGGAACGGGCGGGCGTAGGCGGCATCACGTTCGCGGCCGTCTATCACGAGGCGCGCGACCTGTTCCCCCACAACCCTCGCGGCCGGCTGCGCTTCCTCGAGCCGGGCGTGTGCTATTTCCACCCTGACCCGTCGCTGTACCGCGGCCTGGCGATCCAGCCGCGGGTCAGCTCACTGGTCCGTGACGAAGACGTGCTGGCCGGCCTCGTGGACTCGGCCGTGGGCCGGGGAATGGCGGTTCACGCGTGGACGGTGTTCCTCCACTGCGACTGGGCCCGCGATGGGCGGCCCGAGCACGCGGAGCGAACGGCCTTCGGCGATCCCTGCCTCACGGAGCTGTGCCCGGCCAACCCGGAGGTGCGGGCGTACGTGCGGGCCCTGAGCGCCGACATCGCGCGCCACGGGGTGCAGACGATCGTGGCCGAATCCCTCCACTACCACCCGCTCGAGCACGGCTATCACCACGAGCGCTACTTCCTCCACCTCGGCGCGCGCACCAGTTTCCTGCTCGGACTCTGCTTCTGCGAGCACTGCGTCGCGGGCGCCCGGGCGGCCGGCGTCGACGGTGCAGCGGCTGCAGCGCTGGGCCCAGGACGAGATCCAGCGCGTCTTCGACGGCGGCGAGGACGCATCGGAGGAGCTCGACGAGGCCGAGGCGCGCGGCGCTGGCGGGCGGGGAGCTCGGCGGCTACCTCGACGCGAGAGCTGAGGCTGTGGCGAGCCTGGTCGCCGACGCCTCCGCGGCCGCGGCGGAAGAGGGTGCCGCGTTCGCGTTCCTGGACGCCTCGGGCGCGATCAAGGGCTACGCCGACGGACGGCCTGCCGGCGGCCCTGCCGCGGAGATCGCCTGGCGGCTCGGCGTCGATCCGGGCGCCGTGGCCAGGGCCTGCGGACGGCTCGAGGCGATCGCCTACGCAGCCGACCCCGACCGCGTCCGGCTCGACCTCGAGGCCTACCGGGCGCTGCTTCCGCAAGACGGATCGCTCTCGGCCGCCATGCGGCCGACGCTGCCCGACTGCGATTCCACGGAGAACCTCGCCGAGAAGCTGGGTCTCGCGCGCGAGCTCGGGCTCGAGCGGGTCGACCTATACCACTACGGCTTCGCGCCGCTCTCAGCCCTCGACCGGATCCGCGGCGCACTCTCTGCTCACTGACCGGCCCCGCCGGGTGGAATAACCGGCGCGGCCCCGGTGTCCTGAGGGAGAAGGACACCATGAACCGCGCAGTCGCTTTCATCCCTACGCAGGCCTCCTCGGCGGCCGATATCCCGGGCACCCGGTGATGGGTCGTTCTCCTGAGCCCTCGCTGCGAGGCCGTATCCGCGACTGGCTCTGGTCAGGCGGCGGGCCGCCCGCGCCCGACCGCAGGCAAGGCTCATCGAAGCCGGTGCGACACCGTGCCGAGGTGTGATTGCTCAGGGGAAGGGCGCGGCCGCGCGGCTCAGCGATGGGCGGCCAGCACCTGCTCCGCCGCTCGCAGCCCGCTGCGCAGCGCGCCTTCCATGAGCCCCGACCACTCGCCTGCCGTGTGCTCGCCGCAGAAGACGAGCGGCCCGACGGGCTCCGTGAGGAGGTCACCGGTCGACCCGGCGGGTGTCCTCGTCGAGTAGGCGGCCGCGAGCCAGGGATCGTCGTCCCAGGTCGAGAGCAGCGCGCCGTCCGGCTCGAGCTCGAGGTCGGGACGGAGTTCCTCCACGGAGTCGAGCCACGCGGATGGCCCCTGTGCGACGTTCAGAGCCTCGAGCGCCGGCGCCGACCCGACGAAGGCGCTGACGACCGGCTGGACCTCGCCGCCCGGGCCGCCGGCGGTCCAGGTCCAGTAACGCCCGGGGACGGAGATGACCGCGCTCGGCGGCGGGACTTCCCGCAGCGGCACGAAGAGCTTCGCCGCGTGGCCGTAGACGACGCCGCTGATCGCGGCCGCGACCTGCTCCGGCAACACCGGCTCGAACACGATCTGCGGTAGGACGCTGGCCGGCGCCGCCACGACGCAGGTGTCGGCGTTGACCTCGCTTCCCGCCGCCGCGACCGTCACTCCGCCGTCTCCCCACGCGATGCGGCGCACCGGAGAGCCGAGCTGCACGGCTGCGCCGAGCTCCGCTGCCAGCGCCAGAGCGACGCGCTGGTTCCCGCCCGCGACGCTCGGGCACTCGTCGTCCGCCACCGCCGCGAGGTGGGCGAGCGCCTCCGCGGTGACGAGCTCGGACGAGTTCCCGGCCGACAGCTCGCACGCGCGAGAGCATCGCTTCCCGCGCAGCCGGATCGATGTCGAGGCCGCGCAGGAAGTCTGGAACCGACATCCGCGCCGCCTCATCCCCGCGCTCCGCGAGCGCCCGCTGCACCGTCGCGGCGGCCGCCATGACGCCGTCGCGGTCGATGTCGACCCCGCGCGGCTCGCGATCGCCGTAGCGCATGATCTTGTCCCACAAGCCGAGGCCGAAGCGCTCCACCAGCCCGAGGATCACGTCCTCGCCCGGGAGGATGAACTCGGCGCCCATCTCGACGACTGACCCGTTCGCGAGCTCGCGCGACCAGACGCGCCCCCCGACCCGGTCGCGCGCTTCGAGGACGACCACCTCCACGCCTGCGCGCGCCAGCGCGTCGGCGGCCGACAGGCCGGCGAAGCCCGCGCCGACGACGGCGGCTCTCACGACGGCACCCGCCCGCGGCGGAGCGCGCGCCCGGGCAGGTCGCCCGTGTGGCGCCCCTCGTCTACGACGAGCCGGCCGTTGACGGCCACGTAGGGGATCCCGTCCGGGTACCGCTTCGGATCCTCGTAGGTGGCGGTGTCGCGCACCGTCTCCGGGTCCAGGCAGACGATGTCGGCCGCCATGCCCGGCCGCAGCAGTCCGCGGTCGGGAATGCCGAGCCGCTGCGCGGCCAGGGACGTGAACTTCCTGATCGCGCTCTCCCAGGAGAGGATCCCGAGCTCGCGCACGTAGACGGCCAGATAGCGCGGGAACGTGCCCCAGCCGCGCGGGTGAGGCTGCTCGCCGACGAGAATCCCGTCACTGCCCGCCATGTGGGTCGGGTGGGCCATGATCGTCCGGACGTTCTCCTCGTTGCCGATGTGGGTGATCGTGGAGACACCGAGCTCGTCGTCGGCGCAGAGCTCGCAGAAGAGGTCGATCGGCCGCTTTCCCTCCCGTGCGGCCGCCTCGGCCACGGTCGTGCCGACGAACCGGCGGTTCTGCTCCTTCTGCACGCCCGAGATCGCGATCAGCGCCCAATCGACGGGCCAGCCGTGCAGGCCGTCGGAGCCCGTTTCCTCGAGCTCGACGCGGATGCGCTCGCGGAGCGACGGGTCCCGAAACCGTGCGACGGCGGCGTCGGGGCCGCCGTCCTGCACCCAACCCGGTGCATACGTGTGGAGAGCTGTCATGCCGGCGAGATACGGATAGGTGTCCATCGTCACGTCGAGCCCCTCGGCGCGGGCGGCGTCGATCATGGCCAGCAGCTCCGGCGCCCGCCCCTTGTTCATCGGGAAGCCGAGGTGGGCGTGTGCGTAGTGCAGCGGCACGCCGGCGCGGCGCACGATGTCGATGCAGTCGCCGTACGACTCGATCGCCGTGCTGCCGTAGTTGCGGTGGTGGGGTGTGTAGTAGCCGCCCGTCTCGCGCATCACCGAGCAGAGCTCGACCAGCTCGTCGTCGGCCGCAAACATGCAGGGCGCGTAGGTCAGGCCGGTCGACAGGCCCACCGCGCCCTCGTCGAGGCCCGTCCGCAGCAGGCGCTTCATCTCGGCGAGCTCAGCGTCCGCGGGCGGCCGGTCGTCCATCCCCATGGCCATCATCCGCAGCGTCCCGTGGGGGACGAGGTACGCGGCGTTGATCGCCACCCGATCGTCGAAGCGCGCGAGGTACTCGGCCACGGAATGCCAGTCCCAGTCGAAGCCGGGCGGGTCGTCGTTCCAGCTCGCGATCTGCACCCGCAGGCGGTCGCGCACGTCGTCGGTGACAGGCGCGAACGAGAGCCCGTCCTGTCCGATCACGTCGACCGTCACGCCCTGAAAGACCTTCGCCTCGTGCGCGGGGTTGGCGAGCAGCTGGATGTCCGAGTGCGTATGCATGTCGATGAAGCCCGGGCAGACCAGGAGCCCGTCGGCGTCGACGACGCGGGCGGCGGTCTCGTCGACCGCGCCGACGGCGACGATCCTGTCGCTGCGGACGCCGACGTCGGCTCGAAACCACGGGTTGCCGGCGCCGTCGACGACACGGCCGTTGCGAATGACCAGGTCGAGCAAGCCTCAGATTTCCTGGTCGCGGGACTCCACGAGCAGCTCGTTCGTCATGACGTCGTTGCCGGCGAGCAGGCCGCCGTCGACGCGCAGCACCGTTCCGGTGATCCACGACGCGTCGTCGGAGGCGAGGAACAGCACGGCGCCCGCGACATCCTCGGGCGTCCCGACGCGCCCGAGCGGGTACCACTTGACCAGCCGGTCGAGGACGTCGGGCTCCTTGTCGACGCGCTCCTTCCAGGCGGGCGTCGCGATCGAGCCGGGCGCAACCGCGTTGCAGCGGATCCCGTAACGCCCGTACCGGACCGCGATCGACTGCGTCATGTTGATCATCGCCGCCTTGCCGGCCGAGTACGCCTCGTTGCCGACGTACGCGAGGCCGTTGACCGACGCGATGTTGACGATCACCCCCGATCGGCGCTCGATCATCGGTCGCAGGACGCGCTTCGAGCACAGAAAGGCGCTCGTGACGACGCCGCGCAGGTCGCGCTCCCAGACCTCCTCGTCCATGAGGACGAGGTTGTCGCCGTCACAGGAGTAGGCGTTGTTCACGAGGATGTCGACCGGGCCGAGCCCCTCCTCCGCCGCCGACACCATGCGGTCGACATCGCCGCTGAGGCTCGCGTCCCCCGCTACCGCCAGGGCACGCCCGCCTTCGCTCTCGATCTCCGCCGCCGTGTCCTTCGCCCGCTGCTCCACGATGTCGGCCACGAGGATCCCGGCGCCCTCGGCTGCAAACCGCTTCGCCATCACCCGTCCGATGCCCGAGCCCGAGCCGGTGATGACGACGGTGCGCTCGGTGAAACGCATGGGCTTCATCCTAGAATCGCACGGTGAACCGCGAGGCGCTCGAGCAGCTGCGCAACGATCCGATCGACTGGCGCTACAAGGGCTTCCCGCCCGGACCCGACGGCGTAACGCCGGCCAACGTTCGGTGACCAGGGGTGGAATCTCCTCGCGGGCGATCTGCCCACTCCCGTCCTCGTGCTGAGGGAGAGCGCGCTCGAGCACAACCTCGAGCTGATGGCCGGGTGGTGCGAGGAGCGCGGCGTCTCGCTCGCGCCGCACGGCAAGACGACGATGGGCCCGGAGCTCTACGAGCGCCAGCTCGCGCGCGGCGCCTGGGGGATCACGGCCGCCAACATCGCGCAGGTGCGGGTCTACCGCGCCTTCGGGATCGAGCGGGTGCTGCTCGCCGAACGAGCTCGTCGAGCCGGCCGCGCTGCGCTGGGTGGCCGCGAGGTCGCCGCCGACCCCGGCTTCGACTTCTACTGCCTCGTCGACTCGGTCGAGGCCGTGGAGCGCATGACGGAGGCGCTCAGGTCACCGGTGCGGCCGCTGCAGGTGCTCGTCGAGCTGGGCCTGCGCAGGCGGCAGGACCGGCGCCCGGACGCTCGAGAGCGCGCGAGCAGGTCGCCGCGGCGGCGGGCGACTCGCCCGCGCTCGAGCTCGCCGGCGTGGAGGGCTACGAGGGCATCCTGCACGGCGAGAACGCGCTCGCCGACGCGGTCGACGACTTCCTGCGACGAGCTGCGCCTGCCTCGTGTCCCGGATGGACTTCGACGGACGCGAGGAGATCATCGTCACCGCCGGCGGCAGCGCCTACTTCGACCACGTGGCCGAGCGGCTGGCAGCCGCACCGGCCCGTCTCGTCCTGCGCAGCGGCTGCTACGTGACGCACGACTCGGGCTTCTACGAGCACCTCTCGCCGCTCGGAGGGCGAGGGCCGGCGGGCGCCGATCGGCTGCGACCGGCGTTCGAGGCCTGGGGCGCGGTGCTCTCGCGGCCGGAGCCGGAGCTCGCCCTGCTGCTCATGGGCAAGCGCGACGTGCCCTACGACATCGACCTGCCCTCTCCGTTCGCTGTCCGCGGCCCCGACGGCCTGCGGGACGTCACGGGCATGCAGGTGACCGAGCTGAACGACCAGCACGCCTTCCTGCGGCTGCCTGCGGACGATCCGCTCGCGGTCGGGGATCTCGTCGGCTGCGGCATCTCCCACCCCTGCACGGCGTTCGACAAGTGGCGGCTGATCCCGGTCGTGGACGACGACTACACCGTGGTCGACGCGATTCACACCTTCTTTTGATGCAAGGGCGAAGCCCGCGCAGCGGCCGCGCCCGCAGGGCGCCAGGCCGCGGAGGCCCGTCGAGGCCGTCAAGGCCTCGACACGACGCCCATGACGGACATCCGCGCACCTGTCATCCAGGCCGCTGTCGACGCGGGACGCAACGACCTCGTCGAGCTGCTCCGCGAGCTCGTCGCCTGCCGCTCGGAGAACCCGAAGCTGCTCGACGACCCGGCACGCCAGGAGGAAGGCCGCGCCGGAGAAGAGGCCTGCCAGACGGCGATCGCCGGCCACCTGACGGAGCTCGGCATGGAGATCGACCGCTTCGAGGCGCTGAGCGGCCGCGAGGACGTCGTGGGGACGCTGCGCGGCAGCGGCGGCGGTCGATCGCTGATCCTCAACGGCCACATCGACGTCGTGCCGGTCGGCGATCTCGTCGCTCTGGCCCCACGATCCCTGGGCGGGCGAGGTCGCCGACGGCAAGCTCTGGGGTCGCGGCAGCTGCGACATGAAGGCCGGGATCGCGGCCGGGATCGGCGCGCTCATGGCCCTCCAGGATTGCGGCATCCGGCTGCGGGGCGACGTCGTCTTCCAGACCGTCGTCGACGAGGAGACGGGCGGGCCGGGCACCCGCGCGGCGCTCGAGCGCGGCCATCTGGCCGACGCGGCGATCGTCCTCGAGCCGACGGCCGGCAGCATCATGCCGGTCGAGGGCGGCGTCGAGTGGCTGCACGTCACCGTACGCGGCGTCGCAGGCCACTCGTGCATGCGCTACCGCTCGGTCCACGCGGGCGGGCAAGGGACAGCTGTCAACGCGATCGAGAAGGCCGCCAAGCTTCTCGCCGCCGTCCAGGAGCTCGAGCGCCACTGGGGCAACACGAAGGTGCATCCACTCATGCCGAGGGGCATCACGACGATCAACCCCGGGTCGATCACCGGCGGCAGCGCGGCCCTCTCGAACATGGTCGACGAGTGCGTCCTCGGCCTGTCGCTCAAGTATCTGCCGAGCGAGCGCCGCGACGAGGTGCGGGCGGCATTCGAGGACCACGTGGCGTCCGTCTCCGCGGCGGACCCGTGGCTGCGCGACCACCCGCCCGAGATCGAGTGGGGCGTGTCGGGCGTCTCGTTCCCTCCCTCGGAGATCGCGCTCGACCACCCGCTCTGCGAGGCGGTGGGCGGTGCTTTCCGGGAGGTGATCGGCGAGCCGGAGTGGCGGGGCTTCGAGGCGGTCTCGGATCTCGCCTGGATCGCGGAGGCAGGCATCCCGGGGCTCCTCTACGGCCCCGGCGACACGATGCAGGCGCATTCCACTGCCGAATACGTCGACGTGGAGGAGCTGGTCGCCGCGACGAAGGTCGTGGCGCTCGCGTTGATGGATTGGTGCGGCGGGCTGAGCGCGTGACCGCGGCCTTCGGCCGCTTCCCTGTCACGGCTGCGGCCTGACGGCCGCGTTGCGTGACCGCGGCCTGGCGGCTGAGCGGCCGGCCTAGCCGGCCGCGACCCGCCTAGAAGCGGCCGAAGGCCGCGGTCACAGGCGCGACCCGCGGTCCCCGAGCCCGCGAGAGTCGGCGCGAGCTTTGCTTGTCAGGCCGTCACCGCCAGCTCCAGGTTCACCTTCACCGGCTGGCCGCCCTTCTCGGCCGACTCGTCGATCGCGTAGCAGATCTCCATCGACTTCCACGTGTCGTGAATCGAGGCGTGCGACTCGACGTCCTGCTCGATGCACTCCATGAAGTGGTCGATCTCCTCCTTGAACGGATGGTGGCTCACGTCGCCCGAGTCGGGCTGGATGGTCGGGAACTTCCAGTAGCCGAGGCTGCCCGGGTAGTGCTTCGAGGAGTAGACCTCGTTGTTGAGGATGCTGCCCTCGGTCCCGAACAGCCGGCAGTTGAAGATGTAGGGCGTGTCCGCGTCGAGGATCGTGGCGAGCTTGCCGACGGCACCGTTGGCAAACCGCAGCGACGCGACGACGTTCGGGTCGTACTCGAACTCCGTGTTCAGCTTGGGGGGCAACGAGAACGCGGCGACCTCGACGACCTCGCCGGCGAGGTGGCGCAGGATGTCGGCCGCGTGGCAGCCGCCGACGATGAAAGCGCTCTTGCCGCGCGCCTTGGACGCGAACGACCTGTAGCCCGGGTAGGCGGAGTTGAGCGGGTGCCAGTAGTCGGCCTCGCCGTAGACGAGGTCGCCGAGCACGCCGTCCTCGATCAGCTGCCGCACGGTGTTGAACTGCGGGTTCCAGCGCAGCACCACGCTCGTCACGGTCTTGACGCCGGCCTTCGCAACGGCCTCACGAATTGCGTGCGTGTCCTCGCTCGTCAGCCCGATCGGCTTCTCGATCACGATATGGCGGCCCGTCTCGGCCGCCCGGACGCAGTGCTCGCGACGCGCGTCGGGGTGCGTCGCCGAGACGATGATGTTGACGCGTTCGTCCTCGAAGAGCTCGTCGTCGGAGGCGTACTCGCGCGCGTCCACCCCGTGCGACTGCATGAGCGCCGTCGCCTTCCCGGGCGTCGTGTTGTAGATGCCGACGAGCTCCGTCAGCGGATGGTCGCGAAAGACCTTGACGTACTCTCCGGCGACCCAGCCCGCGCCGAGCATCGCTACTCCGTACTTGGCCATTGCAGCCCCCTCAGGGTCCTAGGTATGCCACGACGTCGATCTCGACCATGATCCCGAGCAAGTTGCTCCCGACCGTCGTCCGCACCGGTTTCGGGTCCGGGAAATACTCGGCGTAGACCTGGTTATAGCGGTCGAAGAGCGAGAGATCCGAGAGATGCACCGTCGACTTGACCACGTCCGCCATCGTCGCGCCGCCGGCCTCCAGCACCGCCTTCACGTTCTCGAGCGTGAGGCGCGTCTGCTCCTCGATCGTCTCGCCCACGACCTGGCCGGTCTCCGGATCGAGTGGCCCGGTGCCCGAGACGAAGAGGAAGTCGCCCGCCCGGATTCCCTGCGAGTAGGCGCCGACCGGGGACGCTCCCTTCTCGGCGCGTATCTGCTGCTTCGGCATCAGCCCTCCTCGTCTCGAGAGATCGGGCCGGATGAGATCCGGCCCCTACGGATTCCGAAAACCGCCCGGATGAGATCCGGCCCCTACAGAATTCCGTGTTCCTTGAACACCTGCCCGATGTTCGCCCCGGCGCGCAGAATGTCGCGCACCACGTTCTCTCCGGAGACCTTCTCGAGCCCCAGCGCGATCACCTCTTCCTCGATTGCCTGCGGCACGGCGAGGCAGCCGTCGTAGTCGGCGACGACGAGGTCGCCGGGCTCGACGCGGACTCCGCCGCACTCGATTGGCACGCGCGTCGCCATGACATCCAGCCGCCCTTTCGAGTCGGCAGGCGACAGGCCCGCGGCGAAGACCGGGAAGCGGATGTCGATGATGCCCCAGGAATCACGCGTGAGGCCGTCCATCACGGCTCCGCGACCGCCCTTGGCCTGTGTGTGGGTGGAGAGCAGCTCGCCCCACATCGCGGCATGGAGCGAGCCCTGGGTCGTGCACACGACCACCTCGCCCGGCTCGAGGCTGTCGAGCAGCTCCATCTCCAGCTTGAACGGCTCCGGCGGCACGTCGTAGACCTCGCCTGCGAGCATCGTCGCCGCCCGGCCGACCACCCTCGCCTCGGGGAACAGCGGCCGGATCCGGTGGTCCATGACCTGGCGCCGGTAACCAAGCTCGTCCATCACGTCTGCCAGAACCGACGTGTAGAGCCGCTCCTGGATGTCGTCGTAATACTCCGTCGATCGTGTGTCCATCACACCTCCACCGGTTGTCTCTCGTTTGCGGACCGCTTGATCGCCTGCTCGATGCGCAGCGCCGCGATCCCGTCGTCGATCGTCACCTCCGGCCGGCTCCCGTCGCGGGCACACTCGACGAAGTGGCGCACCTCGCCGGCGAAGCCGTGCACGTGGCGCGGGTCGACCGCGTCGCCCGGCAGCTGGTCGTCGGGCTCCCACAGCTCGGGGCCCTCGCGTCCGTTCAGGTACGCGGTGACGGTGCGCCACCCGTCGACGTGGACGGCGCTGCCGCGACCGGTGACGACGACCCGCTCGTGGAGGCGCTCGAGGCAGTTGAGCTGGAGCGTCCCGACGGCGCCGCCGTCGAAACCGAGCACGCAAGCCCAGGCCTCCTCCTGAGCGGGCTCCCGACCCTCCGCGAGCTTCCAGCCGTCGCGCCAGGCCGAGCCGGTCACGTCGATGTCGAGCTCGCTCGGACGCCACTCCGGGCCGTCTCCCGCAGCCCGGGACACGCGCGACGCGAACACCCAGCCGACCTCTCCCATCAGGAACCGCGCGAGGTCGAGGTGGTGGCAGCCGAAGCCGTTCAGGAAGTCGTAGACGCCTCTCGGCGGATAGACGCCGAACGTCAACCGCGCCTCGTAGGCGCTCGGCGGGCCGAACTCCGGGACGCGAGGCGATCGCGCGTGCTCGCCGATACGGCTCCGAGAAGCGCTTCATGAAGCCGACCATGAGATTGCGTCCGGCCCGCTCGGCGGCCTCCTTCATCGCGAGGCAGTCCTCGAGGCTCTCGGCCGGCGGCTTCTCGATGAAGACGTGCTTGCCCGCGTCCAGGCACTCGACGGCGATCGCGGGTTGCAGGCGCGGGTGCATCGCGATCAGGACGCAGTCGACGTCGGCCCGCTCGAGCAGATCCCGATGGTCCGTGTAGACCTCCGGGATGCCGAAATCGCGCGCGCAGCGCCGCGCGCGCGGCTCGTCGAGGTCGCAGCACGCGACGAGCTCGCCGATCTCGCCGCCCTCGGCAAGCTCGCCGATGGCAGCGCCGGTCTCCGGCGGGTTGAGCACGCCCAGCCGGAAGCTCGGATAGAGGTTCTGCGTCGCGTGGCTCCCGCAGCCGATGAACCCGATGCGAACGAGGCGCGTCACCGGACGATCCTATGACGCCGCTCGTCCACGTGTCCGGGTGAGCGTGAGAACCGGGTCGAGCGCCGGATACAGCGCCCGGTAGGCGGGGTAGAGCTCCCGGTACGCGTCCCCCGCGACGGGGTCGGGCTCCACCCTGTCTCCGACGCGCACGAAGCGCTCGATCTCGCCCCAGTCCCCGAAGGCGCCCACGCCCTTCCCGGCCGCGAACGCGGCGCCGAGCTCCGAGCCCGCTCCCTCGGCCAGAGCCTCCAGGGGCTGCCCGAGCACGTCGGCGACGACCTGCTTCCAGAGACGCGAGCGGGCGCCTCCGTTGGTCACCCGGATGCGGGCCGGCCGGCGACCGAGCTCGGCGAAGACGTCGAGATGGTGGCGAAAGCCGTACGCCGTCGCCTCGAGCACCGCCCGGAAGAGGTGCCCGCGCTCGTGGTCGAGCCGCAGCCCCACGAACGCGCCACGCGCCTGAGGGTCGTTGATCGGCGTCTTCTCGCCCAGGAAGTACGGCAGAGCGACGATGCCGCCGGCACCCGCGCCGGCGGCCTCGGCCTCCGCGTCGAGCTGCTCGAGCGGCGCGCCGCCGGCGAGCTCGCGCTGGAACCAGCGGATGAAGCTGCCCGACGCGGCCATGCACCCATTCGGCAGGTACTTCGCCGGCACGAGGTGGTAGTCGAGGTAGAGGCGGGGATCGACCAGAGGCTCGTCGCTGACCATCAGGATGTCGCCTGCGCTGCCGAGCTTGACGAGCAGGTCGCCGGCGTCGACCATCCCCGCCGCGAACGTGGACGCCACGTGGTCGGCAGAGCCGGCCACCACCGGCGTCCCGGCGCGGAGCCCGGCCGCCGCCGCAGCCTCAGCGGTGACCTCGCCGACGATCTCGTCTGCGCGCCGCGGAGGGGGCAGCAAGGCAGGATCGATTCCCGCGGCGGCGCAGAGATCCTCGGCCCACGCGCCCTCGGCCAGGTCGAAGAGGCCGCTCTCGAGCGCCCAGTTGCGCTCGACGGCGGCGCTGCCGGTGAGCCGGTAGGCGACGTAGTCGTAGGAGCCGAGCAGGGTACGCGTGCCCTTCCAGACCTCGGGCTCGTGGCGCGCGAGCCACATGGCGGTCGGGCCGACCGACTGCTGCGTGACGGGCGAGCCGGTGCGGGCAAGAACGTCGTCGCCGAGCGCCTCGCGCAACTCGGCAACCTCCTCCGCTGCCCGGGCGTCGTTCTGCTGGATCGACGGTCGCAGCGGGCGCCCGCGCTCGTCGAGCAGGAGGACGGCCGGCACCATCCCGCTGACGCCGATCGCAGCGACCTCGGCTACGGGGAGCTCGCGGCAGAGCGCGCAGACGTTGTCCCACCACTGGCCGGCGTCCTCCTCGGCCCAGCCCGGATGCCGCGAGACGAGGTCGGCCGGGCGCTCTGCCTGCGCGACGATCTCGCCGGCCGGGTCGATGACGACCGCCTTGGTCGCGCTCGTCCCGACGTCGATACCGAGCAGCGTCACGCCGTAGCCCGACGCCCGGATGGAGCCACCACTCGCGCCCCGCCCACGCCCCACCCTGGGTGGGGGGAAACCCACCACCCGCTCCAAGGCTAGCGACGCCTTCCGCATCGAAAGCGCGCGCATCGAGACATCTTCGTCACGCGACCGTTCCAAGCTGCGACGGTCGCGCGCGCCTCGCCGGGCCCGCTTCACCCTCGTGCCGCCGCCATGAACCGTGCGACCCGCTCGGCCTCTACCGGGTTCCACGTGTGCCCGTCGACCTTGAGATCGCTCCCGACGATGACACCGTCGACGAGCTCCAGATACTCCTGCACGTTCGTCGACTTGGCGCCGGTGTTGAGCAGCACGGGAACTGCGCCCGCGACCGCATCCTTCGCCTCCCGAACGGTGTCCGTCGAGGGCTCGACACCCTGCATCGGGCCCGAGACGAGGATCGCGTCGGCGAGGCTCGAGACCACTGCCGAGCGCGCCACGTCGGCCACGGAGCGGCGGCCCAGCGGGGAGGCAAGCTCGGGCGTCACGTTCATCAGCACGCGCACGTCCTCGGCTCCGAGCCTGCGCCGCTCGCGCAGCAGCCCTGCGGCGTCCGTGTTCCAGAGGCCCATGTCCGACTCGTACACGCCCGTGGTGACCTCTCGGATGAACGACGCACCCGTCGCCGCCGCCACCGCGAGGGCGGCGCGCGCATCCCAGAGGAAGTCGACGCCGTACGGCCGGTCGCGTGGGGCGAGCTCCGTCACGACCCTGGCCAGCACCGCGACGCCTTCGGAGCCGGCCTGCAGGCCGTACGGCCTGTCGCCCTCGTTGCAGAAGAGGACGGCATCGACGCCGGCCGCCAGCAGGATCTCGAGATCGGCTCGGACTGCATCGACGATCCCGCCGACTCCCGACGTCTCGTCGTAGAGCGGCGTCCCGGGCAACGGCGGCAGATGCGCCATCGCGATCACCGGCTGCTCGCGCCCGAACAGCTCCGAGAACGGGGGCGTCCTCCCCATCGGCGGCCGAGCTTACCGAGCCACGCCCGCACTCGCCGCCGTTAGATTTGCGCCCACCCCGAGAAGGAGGGCACGTGGCGCAGCAGCCCATGCACGGCATGCCGGAGGTCACCGTCGAGCGAGACCTCCCGGTGACGATGGCGGACGGCGTGACTCTCTATGCCGACGTGTACCGGCCGGCCGCGCAGGGCCCTCATCCGGTCGTGCTCATCAGCCATCCCTACGACAAAGCCGGCGCCCAGAGCAACTTCGTGGGCTATCTCCACCCGTCGCAGTACGCACGCCACGGTTACATCGCCGTCAGCCAGGACTGCCGTGGTCGCTACTCCTCCGAGGGCACTTTCCATCCTTTCGTCCACGAGGTGAGTGACGTTCTGCAGACGATCGACTGGTGCGCCAGGCTGCCGGGAAGCGACGGCCGGGTGGCGACGTACGGCTTCTCGTACGCGGGCATCAACCAGCTGCTCGCCGCCGGTGAGCAGCCGGCCGCCCTTGCGGCCGTTGCCCCGGCCTTCACGGCCGGCAGCCCGTATTCCGAGTGGTTCTACCGTCAGGGCGCATTCTCGCTCGCGTTCGCCGCCTCATGGGCCAACTTCCTCGCCATGGACATGGCGGCGCGCCGCAAGGACGACGCGGAGCTCGGCGCGTACGCCGGCGCCCTCGGCAACGCCGGCGCCCTGTACTGGGTGCTGCCGCTCAGCGCGCATCCCGCCCTCGGGAGCGACGACACGCGCTTCTACCACGACTGGCTAGCTCACCCAACGTTCGACGAGTACTGGCAGCCATTCGAGATCGATCATTCGAAGATTGCCGTGCCCGGTCTTCACGTCGGCGGCTGGTGGGACATCTTCGTTCGGGGCACCATCCGCAACTACCGCGAGCTGGCCCGCCACAGTAAGGCACCGCAGAAACTCGTCATCGGCCCCTGGCTCCACATGCCGTGGGACCCGCTCGGCGGCGCCACCGGCGATGTGGGCACCTGGGTCGTGGACGACTGGCAGCTGCGCTTCTGGGACCAGGTGCTCAAGGGCGAGGAGACGGGCGTCTTCGACAGCCCCGTCACGGTCTACGTCATGAACGAGGGCTGGCGCGATCTCGACGGCTGGCCGCCCTCCGCCGCCCAGCCCACGGACTGGTTTCTGCATTCTGCCGGCCGAGCCCAGACCGCCTACGGAGACGGCGTTCTCTCAACGAGCTCGCCGGCGGACGAGCCCCCTGACGTGTTCGTCTACGACCCCGCGTTCCCGGCAGTGAGCGCCGGCGGGCACTCGTGCTGCTTGGACACCATCAACCCGATGGGACCTGCCAACCAGGACTCGGTCGAGCGCTCGAAATTCCTGCTCGTCTACACGAGCGAGCCGCTGCAGCGCGATCTCGTAGTCGCCGGCGACGTGCTCGTCACCATCCACGCCGCGACAGACGCACCGGACACCGACTTCACGGCCAGGCTCTGCGTCGTCGACGCGGCCGGCATCTCGACGAACCTGCTCGAGGGCATCGTCCGCGCCCGCTACCGAGAGTCGGTCGAGCGGCCCACGCCGATCAAGCCGGGCGAGATCTACGAGTATCGGATCGAGCTCGGGCCGACGGCCGTTCGCGTACCCGCGGGGAACAGGCTGCGACTCCAGGTCGGCAGTTCCGACTTCCCACAGTTCGACCGGAACCTCAACACCGGTGGCCCGTTCGGACAGGAGAGCGCCACGGCCGGGCGTTCGGCAATCCAGGTGGTGCTGCACACCGCTGCCCACCCGAGCCGGGTCACGCTGCCCGTGCTCCCGTCATGATGGCGCGGAAGCTCCCGCCAAGGAGGTGGAGATGCTCGATCACGTCGCCATCAACGTCCGCGACATCGACGTCGCGAAAGCCTTCTACCTGAACGCGCTCGAGCCCCTCGGCTACGAGGTGTTCAGCGAGCTCGACGGCCACGTCGGCCTTCAGGCAGGCGGACATCCCGACTTCTGGCTCCACCAGCGCGGAGAGCCGAGCGGGCCCCTCCATGTCGCCTTCCGCACCGACCGGGCGGCGGTCGACGCCTTCCACGCCGCCGGGATCGCCGCCGGAGGGCGCGATAACGGCCCGCCGGGTCTCAGAACGCACTACCACGAGCACTACTACGGGGCGTTCGTCCTCGATCCCGACGGCAACAACATCGAGGCCGTCTGCCACGAACCGGCTCTAGCCCGAAACAGCCGCAGGCTGGTTTCGGGCGCGCCCTAGGCCGAACGGGTCGCCGAAGCGCCGTTCGGCCGTCCATTTCCGGGGGCCGAGGCCGCGGTTAACGGGCGATCATGCCGGCCCGCCGATCGAACGAAGCCCGCCGCTACCTCTGGGCGACCTCCTCGGCGAACACGATCACCTGGTCGGCGACCCGCGCGTACCAGTCCTCCAGCATGCGCGCCATCGCCGGCGACGATTCGACCTCCGACTCGAACGCCGAGCGGTCGTCGAGCTCCATCTCCTCCAGGTACTCGAAGGAAGGGGTCGCCCTCCATGACGCCGGAGACACGCCACACCCGGTAGTTGCGGGTTGTCGTCAGGGTGTCGTTCGCGGGCACGTTCACCTCGCGGAACCACTCGTCGTATTGCTCAGGGGTGACGCCGGGCTTGAGGCGGAACAGAACGAAGCACTTCACGGCGGTCCTCCGATCAGAAGTGGGGCGGCGTGATCGCCGAGACGAGCACGGTCTTCGCCTTGCCGAGATTGGCGATGCGGTGCGGGACGCCCGAGTTGAACGAGATCGAGTCACCGGCCTCGAGCACCTGCTCCTCTTCGCCGATCCAGACGTGCAGCTGTCCCTCGAGCACGAGCGCCGCCTCCTCCCCGGGGTGCCCGTAGGCATGGCGCGTCCCGCCCTGGCCCGGCTCGAGCTCGATCAGGATGAACTCGATCTGGCGGTTGAGGTCGGGCGTGAGCAGCTGGTAGGTGAGCCCGGAGGCCGGAACGCGCATCGTGCGCCGCTCGGCGCTGCGTACCACGATCCCGTTGGCGCTCGCCTCGTCGAAGAACGCGGCGATCGGCGACTCGAGCGCCGCGGCGACCCGCCGGAGCGTGTCGATCGACGGGTTTGCGCGGTCGAGCTCGATCTGGCTGATCAGCCCTCGGGAGACGCCGGCAGCCTTGGCCAGCTCGGCGCTCGAGAGCCCTCGCATCGTCCGGATCGTCCTGATCCTGGTCCCGATCGACATGAGACGGTCAGGCGCCCACAGACGCGGCCGCGGGCTCCTCGAGCTCGGCCAGCCAGCGCTCGACGACCTCGGGAGGCCGATTGACCTCGGCGGCAAGGAACGCGATGTCGCCGGGGCCGATCCGGTCACCCTGCGTCCGCGACCGCGCGCCTCAGGTAGGAGCGCCGGATGTCGTCGAGCTCCAGATCGGTCACCGAGAGCTGCTCCGCTCCGTTCGGGATCGCGATCACCCGGCCCGGGACGTTCTCGCGCGGATGCCCGCGGCGGACCTCGATCCCCAGCTCGCGCGCGAAGGTGAGCTGCGCCGTCGGGTGCTTGCCGGCGCCCGTGTACTCGGTCTCCTGCACGACCACGACCGCGTCCTGCGGCAGCTCCTGCGCGATCACGACGGCGGCGGCAAGCGAGGTGTTGCCGGCCGGGCCGCGCTCGAGGCCCTCGAGCTGCGCGAGCGCCTCCGTCACGTAGAAGACCTCGCCCTGCGTGACCGTGACGTACCTGTCGAGGTAGCGCAGCGCCCGTGCGGCGTTGCGCGGCACGTCGACCCGGTCCGGGTTGACGAGGAACGGCACGCCGAAGCCGGTGTGGCCCGTCGTGAAGGACTTGCGGTTGAAGTCCGCGTCCGAGCTCATGCGCAGGCCCTGCAGGTCGACGCTGACGCCGACGATCTGCGTCCCGGCGCACCCCGCCGCCCGTAGGCCGCGCGCCGTTCCGCTCACGTTGCCGCCCCCCGCGTGGGTGACGATCACGGCGTCCGGTTCGCGCCCGTAGCGGGCGCGCACCTCCGACCCGATCTCGTGCCCGAGCGTCTCGATTCCGGCCACCGCATGCGGCGTGTAGAGGGAGGCGCTGAAGTACTCCGTCTCCTCGAGCAAGCGGAGCAGGACGTAGAAGAGCTCCGGGCCGACCGTGAGCTGCCAGACCTCGGCGCCGTAGGCCTCGCAGGCGCGGCCCTTCTCGACGATCTCCGGCTGCCCGCGGCCGGCCGAGTCGAAGACCTCCTGCAGCACGATGCAGCGAAGCCCTCGCATCGCGGCCTGCGAGGCGACGGCGGCGCCGTAGTTGCCGGACGTGGCGGCGATCACCCCGTCGTAGCCGAGTCGCTGCGCCTCGTGCACGGCGAGCGCGGCGCGGCGCGCCTTGAAGCTCCCCGAAGGGTTCGCGGCCTCGTCCTTGACGAGGATGCGCGCTCCGTTTCCCTCCGGCGCGAGCTCACGCGCGAGCCTGGTGAGACGCTTCAGCTCGAGCAGCGGCGTACGGCCGACATTCGCGTCGGCCTGGATTCGAGCCACGTCGTCGATCGCGTAGCCCGTCGCGGCGAGCAGCGACTCGTAGTCGAACGACAGACCGCCGCGCTCGACCGCCGCATAGTCGACACCGGCGGCACGCCGGAGGATCTCGTCTCGCCGCGCCAGCACGGCGCCGTAGGAGAGGTCAGGCACGCGGCTCCTCCACGCCGAGCCGCTCGCGCAGCTCGGTTCCGACGTCGAGCAGCTCGCGAACGGGCTTGCCGAACGAGTGCCCCGGCTCGGGGTCGAGGCGCACGAGGGTCCCCTCCACCCGCCGGCCGGCGAGCGTGCGCACCGCCGCCGGGTCGCCGACGGCGGCCGCGTTCTCGAGGAACCCCTTCACGCGCGCGGCGTACGGCGTCGCGGCCGTGTCCGCCGGCAGCCCCGGAGCGCGGCCGTCCGGCTCGAGGACGACGAGGGAGAGCTCCGCCCAGCCGCCCGGCCGGCCGGTCGAGCGTTCGGGCGTCTCGCTCACGAAGACTCGACGCCCGTGTCCTGCGGCAGCGCCGAGCGGCGCACGTAGACCATCCGGCAGACGGAGTCGCCGAGCGACCGGAACTGATCCTGCGTCACGAAGAAGGTCTCCCAGAGCCCGAGCGCCTTCATCAGCGCCTGGTAGTAGTTCGCGGAGGTCGGCCCGATCGTCTTCTTCATCATCTCGCTGGCCGCCTCCTTGCCGTACATGTCGACCATGTTGTCGAAGAACGGGCAGGTCTTGATGACGGCGACGAAGCGGTCCTCGCGTCTTCTCGACGTCCTCGACCTCGCACCCGATCGCCTCCCAGTAGGCGCGGTTCAGGCGGGCGAGGTCGTCGGTCGTCTTGAACTCCTCCATGCCGACGGCGGCCTTGATCACGTCCAGGAAGCCGAGCGCGAAGCCCTCCCACACCCGCGAGTACATGATCAGGCCCTCGCGCGCGCCGTAGAAGTCCTCCCAGACGCGCCACATCTGGTGGTCGTGGCCCGTGAAGCCGCGGTTCCAGAGGACGAGGGCGTCCTCCTTCGACATTCCGAGGCGCGAGGCGATCTCGTCGGCGCCGATCTCGAGCTTGAGACCGTACGGCGGCGTCTCGCTGCTCCACGTGAAGACCTTGCGCGCGGCGTCCTTGTACTTCTCGCGGGATGCGGCGCCAGACCTCCTCCTGATGGCGCAGCGCCTCCTCGCTCGCCCTTGAACTCGACCGTCGAGCTCCACATGAGGTCGGTCTCGAGCGCGAACCCGAACGCCCAGGTCTCGAGCGCGGTGTCGAGCGGCTGCCCGGTGCGCTCGATCGCCTTCAGCACCCAGTTGCGCTTGTCGGCCGGATCGTCGCCGAGCGGCCGCAGCAGGATCGGCGCCTTCATGTCGATCGGCTGCTGCTCCAGGTTGAGCTTGTCGGCCGGGATGAACTTGCTCGTGTCGGTGGCCATGCCAGCCTCCTCTCAGGCCTTCACTGCAAGCAGCTCGTCGTAGTACGGCGTCGTCGTCAGCACCTCGACCCCGTCGTCGGTCACCATGACCGTCTCCTCGAGCGCCGCCTGGATGTAGGTTCCCTCGTCGACCGGCTTGTGATAGCGGGGCTCGAGCGTGAAGCACATGCCGGCCTCGAGCACCACGTCGAGGTGGGCCGGAGCGGTTCCGGCCTTCATGCAGACGGGTAGCTCGCAGCAGTTGAGGCCGATGCCGTGCCCCGTGTCGAACCGGTCGTCCATGTAGCCGTGGGCGCGCGCCGCGCGGCGCACCGCAGCGTCGACCTCGGAGATGTGGATGCCGGGCTTGATGGCCTCGATCCCCGCGTACATCGACTCGTAGTTGACGCGGTAGAGCTCCGCGAACTCCGGCGTCGGCTCGCCGATGAAGCCGGTGCGCATGCAGTCCCCGTTGTAGCCCTCGATGATCGGCCCCATGTCCATGATGATCGCGTCGCCCTCCTGCAGCTCCCGGTTCGTCGGGTAGAGCGCGCCCTCGGTCACGGGCCCGGAGGTGCAGAACGGATAGAAGCCGTCCCCCTCGGAGCCGAGCTCGTACATGCGCCCCATGAAGGCCCCGTAGACCTCGTACTCGGTGACGCCGGGGGCGAGCTTGTCGAGGCCGGCCTGGACGCCTTCGCTCGCCACCCAGGCAGCCTTGCGCATCAGCTTGCGCTCTTCCTCGTTCTTGACCATGCGCTCGAGCAGGAGCGGCTCCTCCGCGTTCACGAAGTCGATCTCCGGCATCGCCGAGCGGAACGCCTCGAGGATCACCCACGAGACGCGGTCGACGCCGACCTTGCCCCTCGTCACGCCCAGGTCGCGCAGCGCGTCTCGCACCCACGTCGGCGTAGAGCTCGTGGATGAGGCTCGCGTTGAAGACCGAGTAGTGATCCCAGCCGGTCTCCTCCTTCAGCGAGGCGCCCTCGTTCGCCCAGTGGGGGCCCGGGGCGACGTGAAAGCCGGGGTCGAGCGACTTGACGGCGCCTTCCTTCGTGATCATCGCGAGCGAGTTCGGCTCCCACCCGTAGACGAAGAAGCGGCGGACGTCCGCGATGTACTGGACGTTGTCGTGCTGCGTGGCGAGCAGCGCCTCCGCGCCGAGCTGCTCGCAGACGCGGAGCGCTCCCGCCTGCCGCAGCTCGATCAGCCGCTCGTGGTTGACCTCTTCCGCTGCCATCAGCGCCTCCTTTCCTCAGACTCCGCGCGGCAGCTCGTCCGCGTTCGCAAGCCGCCACAACGCGATCGCCGTGATGTCGCCCACGGCCTTCATCGAGTTCCCGTCGAGCTTGTCCACGGTGTCGTGGACCGAGTGGTAGTAGAAGTCGTCCGGCTTCCAGAACCAGGCCGCGGGCACGCCGGCCTCGATGAAGCGGCCCGACTCGGCGACGCCCCAGGACGCGGTCATGCGCCCGACCTCGTAGCCGAGCTCGTCGGCGATCCCCTCGAGCTGCCGCATCAGCCACTCGGTGTGCGGGATGGGCTCGGTGTCGGGCCAGAGACCGCGCTCGACCAGCTTCAGCTTGCCGCCCACGCCGAACATGTCGAGGTCGATCGCGGCGCGGATGCTCTCGAGGGAGCCCTCGGCGCGGCGTGCCTCGATGTACGCCGCCACGCCGGGCGTCGTGCCCTCCTCGGCGGTCGTGCAGAGCAACTCGATCGACCGCCGCGGA
Source organism: uncultured Thermoleophilia bacterium (assembly GCA_963780385.1). Lineage (GTDB taxonomy): Bacteria > Actinomycetota > Thermoleophilia > Gaiellales > Gaiellaceae > CAWACA01. The sequence goes on from CAWACA010000002.1 coordinate 228,437, forward strand.
GCGAGCTCCGCGAGCGCGGATCCGATCTCGAGCATCGTGCCGAGACCGCTGCCGTTGTCGTTCGCGCCCGGATGGAGACCGTGGTCGCGATGCGCGACGACGACGATCCGCTCGTCCGGCAGCTCCGTCCCGCGCCGGACGCCGCTGACGTTCCAGGAGTGGACCGTCGGCATCACGCTCTCGACCACGAGCCGGGCCCGCGCCTGCCCCGCGCCGATCGCATGGAGGAGCAGGCGCCGTCGATCGCCGGAGACGCAGGCGACCGGGATCTGATCGGCGAGAAACCGCCGTCGCCAGGTTCCCGTTCCCGGCCTCCATCGACATTCGGTACGGCCAGGGCAGCGGATGGATCACGACCATCGCCGCCGCGCCCCGCGGCGGCCGCGAGCGCCACGAACGTCCCGAGCCAGAAACGCGAGTAGCCGAAGCCCGACCTCCTGCATGACGACGATCTTCCCGTCGACGTCGAGACCGTCGTAGTCGGCCTCCTCGCCCGCGCCGACGAACACGAGCTCGCCCTCGACGCCTCCGTCCGGCGTCGGAGGCGAGAAGTACGGTGGGATGCGTCGAAGGCGCGGCCGTCGGCGAGCTGAAGCTCGCGCGACGTCGTCGCGGTAGCCGAGCGTCGAGAACTCGCGATCGCTCGACCTCGAGTCCGAGCTGCCGCGAACTCGCTCCGGACGTCGTCGGCCGCCCGGGCGTCCCCTTCCGAGCCGACGAAGCGGTCCCCGACGCCGACGAGCCGCTCGACGTGGGCGACCGCCCGGGCCCCGCTGATTCTCGCCCTCAGCTCGAGTTCGGTCGGCGAGAGCACGAGCGCGATCGTATTGCCGACCCTCGGATCCGTCAAGCAGGGCTAACCGGTTTGATCACACTAACCGTCAGCACGCGACGCGGACGCATTGCGCCAGAGCCGTGCCCGACGGTAGCGGCACGACGAGGAGGAGCTCGATGGAGGCCACCGACCTCTGCTACATGCCGGCGACCGAGCTGGCGGCGTCGATCCGGCGCAAGGAGGTCTCCGCCGTCGAGGTGATCGACGCCGTGCTCGACCGCATCGAGCGGGTCGACCCGACGGTCAACGCGTTCGCGCTCGTCCTCGCAGACGAGGCGCGCGAGGCGGCCGGCAGGGCCGACGAGGCGCTGGCGCGCGGTGAGGCCGCCGGGCCTCGCTCCACGGTATTCCGTTCAGCCTCAAGGATCTGACCCGGTCGCCGGGGAGCGAACGACCATGGGCTCGACCGCGTTCGCCGAGAACGTCTCGGACCGAACTCCATCTACGTCGATCGCCTGCTCGGCGCGGGCGGCATCCTGCTCGGGAAGACGACGAGCTCCGAGTTCGGCAACAAGGCGCTCTGCGACGGCCCGCTGTTCGGCGAGACGAACAACCCGTGGAAGCTCACCACGTCTCGGGCGGCTCGAGCGGCGGCGCCGCGGCCGCGGTCGCCTGCCGGGCTCGGCCCGATCGCCGCACGGCGGCGATGCGGCCGGGCTCGATCCGCGTGCCGGCGAGCTGCTGCGGCGTCGTCGGGCTCAAGCCGTCGTTCGGCCGCGTTCCCCTCTGCGCCCGATTTCAGCCCGTTCGAGACGGCCATCCACAACGGGCCGATCGCCCGCACCGTCGCCGACTGCGCCCTCATGCTCCAGGTGATGGCGGGCCCGCACCTACGCGACGTGTACTCCATCGAGGACACGAGCTTCGACTTCCCGGCCTCCGTGCGCGCCCCGGACGTGCGCGGCCTTCGCGTCGCGTACTCGCGAACGTTCGGCTTCAACCAGGTCGAGCCCGAGGTCGTCGAGATCACCGACCGGGCGGCGCAGGTTTTCCGCGACCTCGGGGCGATCGTCGAGGAGGCCGACCCCGACGTGCCCGACCCACGCGAGCCCGAGATCACGTTCTGGCGCACGTTCGAAGGCGTGCTCGCGAACGATCTCCTGATCCCCCGTCTCTCCTCGCCTGAGGAGCTGGACGTGCATCTGCGCGAGCTGTGGGAGCTGGGCCAGGGGATCTCGGCCTGGGACTTCTACCGCGCCACGGTGCTCTTCCGCGGCGAGTTCTACTGGCGGATGTGCGACTTCTTCGACACCTACGACCTCATGCTGACGCCGACGCTCGCGGTTGTGCCCTTCCCCCACCCGGGCGGCCCTGCCGGCCCGGCGGAGATCAACGGCGAGCCGATCGAGCGCTTCGCCGGCTGGCATCTCACGTACCCGTTCAACATCACGGGGCAGCCCGCGATCACGGTGCCGTGCGGCTTCTCCGCCGAGGGCCTTCCGATCGGCCTGCAGATCGCGGGCCGCCGCCACGCGGACGCCGACGTGCTGCGCGCCGCCGCCGCCTACGAGCAGGCCGCGCCCTGGGCGCACCTCCACCCGCCCGTGGATTGAGGATCAGGCGAGGTCGGCGACGAGCGAGTCGATGCTCGGGAGGTCGTCCTCGAAATCGCCGCGCCAGCCGACGCCGAAGGGCGCGGCCGTGACGCTCTCGAGCTGGATCGCGCCGTCCTCGATCCGCAGAGAAGCACGACCGTCCGGCCCGGCCGAGAAGAGATCGCCGTGCGCGCGCAGCGTCTCCTCGTCCACGCGCCGCGGCAGCGTCGTGATGTCACCCAGGTAGTGGTAGCCGTTCCGCTCGGGCTCGTCGATCCCGAGCGTCGCGATCACGGCCAGGTCGGCAAGCAGGCCGACCGGGCCGATCGTCGAGAGATCCTCGGCGCTGTAGATGAGCCTCCTGGCCGGATCCTCCTGCCGCAGCTGCTCGATCCGGCAGGCGTTGCCCACGCCCTTGAACACGCCCTTGCAGCTCTTGAACGACCCGCCGTCGTAGCCGGCCTCGAGGGCCCGCGCGACCGCGTCGAGGGAGTCGTCCGACTCGTCGATGATGAGGGGCGGATGTCCGGGCCACGCGGCGATCTGCGCCGATGTGTCCGCGGCGAGCGCCAGCCCTCTCGGAAGGGGTTGCTCGACATAGTCGACGCGTCGAGCGAGCTCGGACGTCCCGTCGCTCGCAATCAGGTCGTCCCAGAACGCGTGCAGCGCCGAGAAGTCGGCGAATTGCTCGTTCGCATCGAGGGTGACCCGGTAGTCGCCCCGGGTCGCCCGCTCGAGGACTTCCTGCACGTGCCCGAGCCGGTCCAGGTCGAAGTGACGGTCGCCGCCGACCTTCACCTTGAAACGCCGCAGCCCGAAGCGGCGGATCCAGCCCTCGAGGCTTGCCGGTAACCCGTCCGGCGCCGCGTCGTCGGCGTCGGCGGCGGCCAGCGAGTCGCCGAGCCCCACCGTGTGGCGGACGCTCATGCGCGTCAGCGGCCGGGGCGGCAAGAGCTCGCGCGCCTCGCGGCCGGCGAGCTCCGGGTGGAGGTCTCCGAGCCGGATGCCGAGCGCGTTCGAGCGGACCGCCTCCGCGAACGGGACCTGCTTGACGCGGCAGAACGCGTCGATCGCCGCCCGCTCGATCATGGACACCCCGAAGCCTGCGAGCAGCGGCGCAACAGCCGGGTCGGTCCGGTCGGCCTGCGCCCGCTGAACCTCGTGCCAGAGGTCGAACACGGAATCCCTGCCTCCCGCCTGCACCGCGAGGGCGCACGCGTGCTCGATGACGTCGACCATCTCGGCGACGTCGTCCCGGTACGAGCTCTCCGGGTTCTTCGTGAACCACTTCGGCGCGAGATTGTCGGCCGCCACGCCGAGCTCCCGCTTGCCGTCGATCTCCATCGTCACGAACAGGAAGGCGTGCACGAGCTCCGTCATCTCCGCGATGCCGAAGCGGAACGGGACGCGTGCCTCGACCGGCGCGCCGCGCAGCCGCCAGTCGAGAAGCCGAACGCTCATGCGCCGGCGCGGCGGCGCACGCGCGGGCCCGACCCTCTCACTCGAGGCCGTAGATCCGCGCCGCGTTCCCGCCGAGCATCAGGTCGAGACCCTCCTGGGGAATCGGGTCGAGCCCGAGCTTCTCGGCCAGGGCCGGAAGGGTCTCGCGGAAGATCTCGAGGCTCGGGGCCGGAGGCGTCACGGGGAAATCCGTGCCCCAGAGGATGCGATCGTATGTGCAGCCGTAACGGGGGCAGCGCAGGAGATGCCGGAGGACAATCTCCGGATCCTCGATCGTCGCCCAGTAGCTCGTGTCGACGTAGACGTTCGTGTGCTTGCCGACGAGCGCCATGGCCTCCTCGATCCAGGGCACGCCGAAATGGCAGCAGATCAGCACGAGGTCGCGGAAGTCCCGGGCGACGTCGTCCAGCTGGGCCGGGTACTGGTACTTCATCGGCGCGTCGACGAGCGTCGTCCACGACTGATGGACGATGACCGGGATCCCGAGCTCCATCGCCTTCGCGTAGATCGGCCAGCACCACTCGCGGTCGTCGGGGCGATAGTGGTTGTACGTGGGGTAGAGCTTGACCGCCTTCGCGCCGAACTCGCGGACGCAGCGCTCCATCTCGCCGAGCACCGTGTCTCCCTCGTAGCGCGGGTTGACGGCCATGACCGGCACCGTGAGATCCGGATACTGGCTGCACACCTCGGCGATGTAGTCGTTCGAGACGTGCGCCCCGGCGATCTCCCGGGTGGCGGGATCGCGCCCGAACGTCTTCGGCTCTCGCGGCGCGACCGCGTAGAGGAACACCTTGTCCACGCCCGCCGCCCTGTACGACTCCATCATCGCCGGAATGTCCGTGCCCTCGTACACCGTGGACGGGATCTCCCCGCCCGAGGCGCGCATGGCGGGCTCGATCACTTCCTCGAGGAACTTCGGCGACGACCAGTCGGCGCGCGAGACGTGGGCGTGGCTGTCAATGATCATCAGGTCATGACTCCTTTTGTGAGACGGATCTAGGCGGGCGCCTCGGCGACCCCGCACCACTCCATGGCGAGCACCGCGTACGTCTTGCACGACGTCACGAGCTCGTCGATCAGGCAATGCTCGTCGTCGGCGTGGGCGACACGCAGGTCTCCGGGCCCGTAGCTGATCGCCGGAACGCCGCCGAGATTGAGGAACGTGACGTCCTCGACGGCGGCGAAACCGTGGACCTCGGGCCGGCCGGCGAAGCGCGTGCCCGCCGCGGCGAGCTCGTGGGCGTCTGCGACCGCGATGCAGATCGGATGCTCGGGGTCGACGGAGAACGCGGGCCAGTTGAGCTTCCACTCGAGCACCGGCGGGTTGTCCCGCAGCCAGGGATCGAGCTGGGCGGCACGCATGACGTGGTCGGTGATCTCCTGCTTGACGTCCTCCGGGTCCTCCTCGGGGTGGTACCAGCAGCAGTACTCGATCGTCATGAACTCGGAGATGAAGAACGGCACGGCCACGCCCTTCGGGCCGCCGGCCACGACACCCGGGTGGATCGTGAAGTGACCGGGCGGAAAGAGCGGATGGCGCTTCGTCTGGCCCCACTCGTCCTCGAGCTGCCGTATCGCCTGGAACATCTCCACGCCCTTGTCGATCGCGTTGACCGCGACCGACGCGCCCAGGCCTCCTGCGCGGAACGTGTGCGCCCGCATCGCCGCGTGCGACGACTTGCCCGGCACGGTGACGGAGAACCACCACAGGCCGGGGCTCGCCGGCACGATGGCCAGCGGCGCCGGCGGCGAGCTCGGCTCCGAGACGACCGCCGCGTCGGCGACATAGCCGCGCTTGACCGTCGCGGTGACGCCGCACTCGTGATCCATGACCTCCTCGCCGACGACCGCCTCGAGGATCAGGTCTCCCTCGAGCTTCACGCCGCACTCGACCAGCGCGCGCGCCGCAAAGGCCTGCGCCAGGATCCCCGACTTCATGTCCGTTGAGCCGCGGCCCCACACGCGGTCGGCGTCGATCTTGCCGGAGAACGGCGAGCCGCTCTTCCAGTTGGCCGGGTCGCCCGGCGGGACGACGTCGACGTGGCCGTTGTAGATCAGCGAACGGCCGCCGCCGGTGCCCTTCAGAACGCCGACCGCGTTCTCGCGGCCCGGCTCGATCGCGAAGAGGTCGACCTCGCAGCCGATGCCGCGGTAGATCTCCGCCGACGAGCTTGCCGACCTCGCCCTCGCCGCCCACGACCTCGTCGTAGACCTGACCGGGGTACTTGGGGTTCACGCTCTCGATCCGCACGGCGGCGGACAGCGCCTCCACCAGCTCGTCCCGGAGGGAGTCGACCCGCGCGAGCACCGCCTCCAAAAGGCCGCGGTCGAGCGCCCACGGCGGCTAGAGACCCGGGACTTCGAGCTCTGACGGCGTGGGCACGGGCTCGGGCTCCCCGGTCGCCCGCCGCGCCCGTCGCCGCTGGACGTACCCGCGGATCTGCGCCGGCAGCCCGACGACGCCACGGGTCGTGCCGAGGGTGATTCCGAACATGATGATGCCGATCCAGACGAAACGCCAGGCGGGATTGTCCAGATCGGCGTACGTCCGGTCGATGTAGAGCAGCAGCGCCGTGCCGACGATCGCGCCCTTCGCCGAGCCGACGCCGCCGACCACGATCATGGCGAGCAGCAGCAGGAGGGTGTTGAAGTCGAAGATCGTCAGCGAGGCGCCGCCGTAGAAGCCCGTGTAGAAGCCCCCGATGAGGCCGAGCACGGCCGAGGAGATGATGAACACGGCGAACCGCGCCCGGACGACGTCGACGCCGAGCCCCTTCGCCACGCCTTCGCTCTCGCGCGCCGTCCGCAGCAGCAGGCCGAGCCGCCCGCTGTCGACGAGGCGGTACACCAGCAGGCAGAAGACGATCAGGGCCAGGCCCACGAAGAAGAGGATGTTCCGCCCTGTCTCGGTCGAGGTCTGTGCCTCCTTGAGGAACCTCGCCCCGCCGAAGAGACCGATGCTCTTGCCCAGGACCTCGTGCTGCTTCACGATCGCACGCGCCACCTCGGCGAGGCCGATCGTGAAGAGGGCGAAGTACACCCCGCGCAGACGGATCGTGGGCGCCGCGATGATCGCCCCGATCAGTGCCCCGAACGCAGCCGCGCCGAGCAGCATGAGCACGACGTTCAGCGATCGCGCGCTCGCGACGTCCGACCCCGCCTGCGAGCCGCCGGAGATATACGCGCCGAAGTACGCGCAGGCGCCGACGACGGCGACGGTGGCGAAGGAGTAGATGCCCGCCGTCCCGATCACGAGCATCCACATCAGGTTGATCGAGACGTACAGGGCGAAGATGTTCCAGTGCCCGGCGAAGTTGTTGTTGTCGTAGACGAGGAAGAAGAGGATCAGCGCGGCCGCCAGGCAGCCGCCCCAGAACACCGTGTCGGTGGCGTTCTTGGGGGTCAGCAGGCTACGCACGGGATGCCTCCAGGATCCCTGCCACGCCGCGAGGCCGCACGAGCAGCACGATGGCGATCAGCGCGAACTGGGTCATGAGCACCCAGCTCGCATCGAGATAGTGGATCGTCACCGCCTCCGTGCCGGCGACGAGGAATGCCGCGATCACCGTGCCGAGAACGCTGCCGAGGCCGCCGAGCAGGGCGACGATCAGCCCCTTGACGAGCGGCAGGTAGCCGATGTTCGGCTCCGGGTAGAACGTCTGCGAGAGCAGCACTGCCGCGAAGCCGACGAGCGCGCCGGAGGTGATGAGGATGGCGAACGCCGCCTGCTTGCGGCCGATGCCGACGAGCGCGGCGCCTTCCGGGTTTTGCGTGAGCGCTCGTACGCCGAGACCGATCCTCGACTTCATGAGCCCGACCACGACGAGGATCATCACGACGGTGGCACTGATGATCGCACCGCTCTTGGTGGCGGTGATCGTCGTGTCCCCGATCGTGAACTTCGTCGTCCCGAACAGGAAGTCGATCGACTTTCGCTGCGGTCCGAAGACGAGCAGGTACGTATTGACGCCGATGATCGCGAGGCCGAGCGATGCGACCATCGAGCGGAAGGGCCAGTTGATCCTGCCGTCGAGCGGCAGGAAGACGCTCAGGCAGATGATCGCCCCTCCGACTGCCCCGACGATGATGCCGCCGAGGAAGATGACCGACGGGTGACCCGAGATGTTCTCCTGCGCCCACCAGGCGCCGTAGCCCGCGGCCGCGAACGTGACCCCGTGGGCGAGATTCAGGAAGCCGAGGCCTGCCCACGTGAGCGAGATCCCGACGCCGACCAGCCCGTAGATGGCGGCGAGATTGATGGTGGTGATGAGATCGGTCACCCCTCCACCTCCTGTCCGTCGCTGCCTGCCGACCCCTCGGCGGCGTGTCCGTCGCCCGGAATGATGCCGACGATCTGCCCGCCGTGGACCTTCACGATCCGGTCGATCCACCCCTCGAGCAGCGACTGGTTCTGCTCCGCGAGGACGAGCGTGCCGCCCTGGAGATCGAGCTCCCTGAGCGTGGAGTAGAGGCCCGCCGCGATGCCGGGCGCGAGCCCGAGCGAAGGCTCGTCGATCAGGAAGATGCGGGCGTCGGACATGAGGCCTCGCCCGAGCGAGCACATGCGCCGCTCGCCGCCGGACAGCGTGCCGGCCGCCTGGCCGAGCCGGTCGGCGAGCCGAGGAAACAGCTTCAGGACCCTATCGCGGCGCTCGCTTGCGCTCGCGCCATCCGGTGGCAAACGCGCCCGAGTCGAGGTTGTCCCTGACCGAGAGGCCCGGGAAGAGCGCATCGCCCTGCGGGATGAGCACGACTCCCGACCGCGCGAGCTTGTGCGCAGGCGTCTTCAAGATCGACTTGCCGTCGAGCTCGATCTCGCCGCGGCGCCAGTCGACCATGCCCATGACCGAGCGCAGCAAGGTCGTCTTTCCGTGCCCGTTCAGGCCGACGAGGCCGACCCGCTCCCCGGCCTCCACGGCGAAGTCGATGTCGTGAAGCACACGGAGCGGGCCGTAGCCCGCAGAGAGCTTGCGAACCTCGAGGACCTTCGTCATGCAGCCTGCGGCGCGTCGAAGTACGCCGCGCGCACGACCGGGTTGTCGAACACGGTCGCGGGCGGCCCCTCGGCGATGACCTTGCCGGCGTCCATGACCAGCACGGTCTCTGCGACGGCGTGCAGCAGCTCGAGTCGGTGCTCGACGACGACCACCGCCATTCCCGTCCCCGCCCTCACCTCGCGGATGATCTCGTCCATCTCGTCGATCTCGTCCTGCATGAGCCCCGAGCACGGCTCGTCGAGAAGCAGGACGCTCGGCTTGCGCATGAGCGCGCACGTGAGCAGGAGCTTGCGGCGGTCGAGGGTGTCGAGGCCGCCGCAGACGACCGTGTCCGCCGTCGTGAAACGGGCCAGCGCCCGGGCGGGCGCTACCTCTTCTCGATCGAGCTTCGGCGACCAGGCGATCCGGGCCGCCTCGATCGTGTCGCCGACCGTCAGGTCTGTCGGAACGATCGGCGACTGGAACGTGCGCGCAAGGCCGCGGCGGACGCGCGAGTGAACGGGGAGCTTCGTGATGTCGTCCCCGTTCAGCTCGACGCGCCCGCTGTCAGCCTTGTGGTATCCGGAGAGAACGTCGAAGAGCGTGGTCTTGCCCGCCCCGTTCGGCCCCGCCACCCCGAGGATGTGCCCACCCTCGACGGAGAGCGAGACGCCCTCCACGGCGACGAAGCCGCCGTACAGAGCCCGGATCTCGCTGCAGACAAGCGACACGCGTCTTCGACCTGTTCTTCGATCAGCCTCCTAGAAGCTCAGCCAGGGCGGCTTGACGTACTCCGTCTGGATGTACGGCGCCGGGTCGATGATCTGGTGCGAGAGCGCCCCACTGTCGTCGGGCTGGATCTGGAAGAACAGGTGCGGGTTGCCGAGCGAGGGATCGGGCATCTCGCTCGGGTATGCCAGACAGAAGTTCGCCTCCTCCGAGCCGAACCAGTAGCCGCCCGAGACGCCGCGGTAGATGTTGCGCTTGAGCTCGACGATGTTGGCGTCGAAGTTCCGCGTGTCGCCCGTGACTCCCCAGGCGTGGGCCAGCAGGTAGACCTCGTCGTAGCCCGTGCCGGCGTTCGAGAAGCCGGCCGGCGCGTCCCACTTGGTCTGGTAGCGCTCCTGGAACGCCAGGCCAACCGCGTCGTTCATCGTGCCGAGCACCGTCGCCCAGACGGCGCCTTCGGCGGCGTCCCCGGCGATCTCGAGGAACTCGGGGACCGACGCGCCGTACTGGAGGTAGACGAACGAGTCCGCCGGATCCGCCGCCCATGCCTTCATGAACGCGGCATGGTCGGCCGGGTTCCAGTGGGTGTTGAAGGTCACGGCCGCGCTGGACTCCTTCACCTTGGAGATGAACGGCGTCCAGTCGGCCACCGGGGCCGTCCCTCCCGCGGTGTCGACCGGGTCGACGCCGACGACCTCCCAGCCCAGCTCGGGAGCCGCCTCCTGGCAAGACTTCGAGATCTGCTGTCCGTAAGGGATGTCCCCTTCGATGATGTAGATCGTCTTCGCCGGCGGGCTGAACAGGCCCTGGGTGACCAGTGCCTCGAGGAACGGCGGGAAGCCCAGGCCGTACGGCACCTCGGACGGGTCGGCCTGGAAGATGTTCTTGTACTTCACCGGGTCCGCCTTCAGCCGCGTGACCTGATCGATCGACGTCGACGCGTTCAGGAAAGGAGCGCCGTAGGCAGCCAGGATGTCGTTCGGATCGAACACGTTGTGGTAGCCGAAGATGACCGCGTCGACTTCCTTGCTGACGAGATCGTTCATCCCGCTCGAGACGCTCTCGGCGTCGAAGCTGTTCATGTCGACGATCTCGTGCTCGATCGTGCGCCCGGCGACCCCGCCGGCGTTGTTGACCTCCTCGATCGCGAGGCCCGAGCCTCGCTCCATCTGCTCGGCGTCCGACGCTGCGTTGATCACCGGATAGGCCGAGCCGATCACGATCGGCTGGCTCGTGTCCGCGGCGGTCTGGCCGGGCGCCGTGGTGGGCGCCGGCTCCTCACCGGGTGGAGCCGGTGCCGGGGCGGCACCTTCCTCGTCGTTGCCACCGCAGGCCGCCAGGATGCCGGCGATCGCAAGACCGCCGAGCCCGGCGCCGGCCACGCCGCCGAGGAACTTCCTGCGGCTGACGCGTCCCCCCTCTGCAGGCTCATCGGGGGTTACTGGTGTCTCCTCGCTCATCCTCAACTCCTTTCGCCCTCCCCGGAAAACGTTCCGACCGTTGAGACGACGGGAACGCCCAACGGTTAGCCTCGCCCGTGTCGGGTGACCATAACGCCTTGCCTCAGGTGATTCAAGCGGCTTCCTCGAGGCCCGCAGGCGCGACCGCCGGCTCCCGACCGGGCCCTCCTCCGCTCTGTCGCTGCGTTAACGCCATCAACGATGGTTAGGGACACTAACCGCTCGTGACGCCCGGTTCAACCGGGCTCGCCGCCTGTTTTCGCTGCCGCGCGCGCCAGGTGAGCGCCCACCGCTCCGGGTCGTCGAGCGCGCCGGCGTCGATCTGGTGCACGGTGCTCCGGTGCGGCGAGGAGCGCACGACCTCCGGCTCGGAGTAGGCCTCGCGCGCGACCTGCTCGAGCACCGCGACATAGGTGTCGAGATCGGCCCGTGACACCGTCTCGGCCGGCTCGAGGGTCATCGGCTCCGGAATGATCCAGGGCTCGTGGCTCGGGAAGTACTGCGCGACGCCGAAGTCGGACGTGCGGCGAGCGATGTCGAGGGTCCCGAGCCCGGTGTCCTCCTTCAGCTGCTCGAGGCTGTAGCGGATCTGCTCCAGGCGACGATCGCCGTTCGCGTCCGCGTACGAGACGGCGAAGCCCGGGAGCTCCGCGAGCTTCTTCGCGAGGTAGTTGTTGTTCAGCACCGCGACCTCGGCCACCTCGCGCAGGCCCTCCGCGCCGAGCGACAGCACCCATGCGTACGACCGCACGACGGTCGCCGGCACGCCGTGGAAGGCGCGCACCTTCCCGATCGAGTCGGGCCGGTCGTAGTCGAGGAAGAAGCGGCCGCCGTCGTGCTCGACGGTCGGCGCCGGCAGGAACCGCGCCAGCTCCGCCGTCACTCCCGAGGCGCCGACGGGCATGCCCATCGAGCAATGGGGCGACGAGAACGTCTTGTGCAGGTTGAACTGGCAGAGGTCGAAGCCCGCGTCGCGGGCCCGGGTGATGCCGAGGATGCCGTTTGCGTTGGCCTGGTCGTAGTGGCAGAGCCCGCCCGCGTCGTGGACGACCTCGACGATCTCGTCGATGTGCGGGTTGAAGATGCCGGTGTCCTCCGGGTTCGTGATCATCAGCCCGGCCGTGCGCTCCGACACGGCGGCCTTGATCGCCTCGACGTCCGGGTAGCCACGATCGCCGGCGTACAGCGTGACGACCTTGAAGCCGGCGGTCGCCGGCCCGGCGCCGTCGCACGGGTGCGAGAAGATCGTCGTGATGATCTCGTCGCGCTGCTCCTCGCCGCGAGCGGCGTGGTAGGCCCGGATCATGGCGGCATTCGCGTACACGGCCTGGGAGCCGCCGCCGGGCTGGAGCGTGAAGCGGTCCATGCCCGAGATCTCGCAGAGGATCCGCTCGAACCGCTACATCGCCTCGAGCAGCCCCTGAACCGTCTCGTCGTCCTGCTCGGGATGAAGCTCGGCGACCTTGTGTGACCGGATCAGCTCCTCGTTCACCTTCGGGCTGTACTTCATCGTGCAGGTGCCCAGGCCGAGGTGGATGTCGACGTCGTTGCCGAGCGTCTCCTGCGAGAGGCGCAGGTAGTGCCGCAGCACCTGGGGCTGCGCGAGCTCCGGCAGCGCGGGCGGCGTGGAGCGCTGCAGCTCCTGGGGGACGTCCGCCAGGGGATCCGCGTCGCCCTCGAACTCGGGCAGAAGGAGGCCGCGCTCCCCCGGAGTGCCGAGCTCGAGCACGATCGGCTCGTTCCAGCTCGCCTGATGGAAAGGCCGTAGCGGGGTCACGCGATCACCTCCCGGAGCGTGTCGACGAGCCTGTCGATGTCGGCCTTCGTGTGGAGCTCGGTCACGCAGTAGAGCGCGCTCTGCCCGAGCTCCGGGAACTCTCGGAGATGTCGTTGCCGCCGTAGATCTCCCGCTCGAGGAGGCCGTGCGTTGATCTCGGACACCGGCTTGCCGGTGTCCGAGAACGAGACGACGAGCTCCTTGTAGAACGGCGCGGACAGCGCCGGCGCCGTCACGCCCGGCAGCTCCGAGAGACGCTGCGCTGCGTAGCGCGAACGCTGCATCAGCCCTTCCCCGAGCTCCCGGATCCCTTGCGGCCCGAGCAGCGAGAGGTAGACGGCGACGGCGATCGCCCAGAGGTTCTGCGTGGTGCCCCCGTACTCCTTGGACTCTCCGCGCGTGACGTAGGACATGCGCTCCCACACGACCTCGCCGAAGCCGTACTCGCCCTCGACGCTGGTGGACGTGATGCCCACGAGGAAGGTCGGGTACTCGGCCACCCAGCGCTCCTCGTCCGGCGTGGCCACGAAGCCCGCGAGGCCGCCTCCGTACTGCATGTGCACGCCGAGCGGCTGCAACTCGCCGCAGACGGTGTCGGCGCCGTAGCGCGGCGGGGCCTCGAGCACGCCGAGCGACGTCGGATCGACGCCGACGACGAACATGGCGCCCGCCTCGTGGGCAAGCCGGCCGACTTCTGCGGACTGTGTCTCGATCACCCCGAGGTAGCCGGGGTTCTCGACGTACACGCACGCGACGTCGTCGCCGAGGGCGCCCCGCAGAGCGTCGAGGTCGAGGAGGCCGGTGCTCTCGTCGAACGGCAGCGCCTCGAGCTCGACCCAGGGCCCGCAATAGCCGCGCATGACCGAGAGCCGCTCCGGCGAGATCGACGCCGGGATGAGGGCGCGACCCCGGCCGGTGACGCGGCCCGTCATGCAGATCGCGGTCGCGGCGGCCGTGCCCCAGTCGTACGTCGGCTGGCTGACCGCATCGAGCTCGACGAGCTCGCCGATCATGCTCGCGTACTCGAAGAGCGCCTGCAGCTTCCCGTGATCGGTGTAGCTCTCGCCGTAGTAGGCGGTGAGGAACTCGCCGCGGTTGACGATCTCGTCCACGACGGCCGGCACGTGGTGCTGCCAGCAGCCGCCGCCGAGAAACGACAGCGTCTCCTTGCAGCTGCGGTTGCGCTCGAGCATTCCCTCCAGGTGGCGGCGCAGCTCGACCTCGGAGCGAAGCGCCGGCTCGAGATCGAGCAGGCCCTCGAAGCGCAGGCGGTCCGGGATCGCGCCGTAGAGCTCCTCGACGCTCCCCGCGCCGACCTCGCGCAGCATGGCCTCCTTGACCTCCGGGACGGAGTTCGGGATGTACGGGTGGACTCGCGTTCTCGCGCTTGCCATGCGGCTCCTCCCTGTGGGCGACCGTGGACCGTGAACCATAGGACGGCCGAGGGGCGGGCGGGCGGCGGATCCCTCCGATCCGCGGTCGTAGGGGCCGCATCTCATGTTGCCCGGGCTCCTGATGCTCCGCGCTCCGGAAACGCCGCCCTCCGGGCGCGGCTTCCCGGCCGATAACGGGCTGCGCCCGTTTCGGCCTAGATCACGCTGCCCTCCCGGGCCGCTCCCCGCCCGAAACCAGCCTCCGGCTGTTTCGGGCTAGTTCGGCCTAGGGCGAGATCCGGTACACCACCACGCGGTCGTAGCCGGTGACGACGCGCACGTAGCCGGCGAGCGCGGCATCGACGGCGGGGTCGCCGGTGTCGACGAGCAGCGGCCGGCCGGCGAGCGCGGCGAGCTTGGACTCCGTGGCGAGCACGACGACGTTCTCGCTGCCGATCTGCCCGAGCACGTCCGCGCTGAGCTGCTGGTTCCCGCGTCCGAACAGGAAGCCCTGGCCGCCGACGGGTGTGACGATCACGCGCGCGGGCTCCGCCGCCGCCAGCCGCAGCAGCGTCTCTTCGTCCGCGTCGACGGCGGCGAGCTCCCGGCCGCGCACGACGTCCACCCCGAGCACGGTCTTCTCGAGCCCGAGCGCCTCCATCACGGCCCGCGTCGTCGTGCCCGGACCGACGAAGCAGGAGCCGCTCGTCGAGCAGGCGGTCGACGACGTGAGCGGCGATCGCCTGCTGGGCGGCGCGGTCGCTCGCCGCCGTGCGGGCCTTGCCGCCCTGGAGCAACCCAGGCTCGACGGGCACGCGGAGATAGCCGTAGAGCCGCGGCGAGATCGTCCCCGCGCGCAGGGCGTCCTCGTCGACGTCCATCACCTCGGCCTCGACCGTCGAGCCGACGCGGCCCTCGGCGACGAGCAGCGCCAGCCGGCCGGCGGAGCGCGGGTTGACGGCGAAGACGGCCGAGTGCATCTTCACCCCGGCCGGGATGCCGAGCACCGGCACCCGGTCGCCCACGGCCTCGAGCACGTCGACGGCCGTTCCGTCGCCGCCCGCGAAGAGCAGGAGGTCGATCCCGTCGTCCACCATGGCCGCCGCGGCCGACCGCGTGTCCGCCGCCGTCGTCTCGGCGCCGAGCGTCCCGATCACACGGGCGACGAGCCCGGCCGACGACGCCTCCTCCTCGCCCATCGCGCCCGGGTAGGTGACGAGCTCCACGTCGGATGAAGCGGCCAGCACGCCGAGCGCATCCACGGCGCGGGCCGGTGAGACGGCCTCCGCTCCGCGCGCCCGCACCTCCTCGACGAGACGCGGATCGTCACTGCCCTTCAGCGCGTAGCGGCCGCCGATGCCCGCAACCGGGTTGACGACCAGGCCGAGGCGGGCGCCCACGCCAGGGCCCGGGAGCTACACCGCGGCGAGCCGGGCCAGGTTCGCCTCCGCCGCCTCGATCGCCGCGGCCTGGTGGGGCTGCAGGTCCTGGCCGCCCGTCCCCTTGAAGAACTCCAGGTACGGATCGTCGATCGCGCTCTTGACGCCCGCGAGCGCCTCGACGACGGCGAGCCCGCAGAACGGCACGTACGCGCTCGAGTACCCGCCCTCGTGCTCGATCACGAGGCGCCCGTCGCACACGTCCTCGGCCACGTCCATCAGCAGCTGCGTGAGCTGCCGGTAGCCGTCCGAGTGCATCATCATCCGGGCGAGCGGGTCCATGTTGCTCGCGTCGAGCCCGGAGGCGACGATGATCAGGTCCGGCTTGAAGGCCCGGAGCGCGGGCGCCACCACCCGCTCGTAGGCGGCGACGTAGGCGCCCACGCCCGACCCCGACGGCAGCGGGATGTTCAGGTTGAACCCCTCGCCCGCGCCGGCGCCCACCTCGTGCACGTGACCCGAGTCGGGCGGATAGTTGTTGTCCTGGTGGCTCGAGATGGAAAGGACGCTCGGGTCCTCCCAGAAGATCTTCTGCGTCCCGTTGCCGTGGTGGACGTCCCAGTCGACGACCGCGACACGGTCGAGCCCGCGCGCCTCACGTGCGTGCTTGGCGCCGATCGCGGCGTTCGCGAAGATGCAGAAGCCCCGGCCCTGGTCTGGCTCCGCATGGTGGCCGGGGGGACGGGTGAGCGCGTAGACGTTGTCGACCGTGCCGTCGAGCACGGCATCGATGGCGGTGATGACACCGCCGGCGGCGAGGAGCGCGATCTCGTAGCCGCCGGGGCCGAAGGGCGTCAGCTCGCCGGCGTCCCCGCCGTTGTCGGCCGACAGCGCCTTGATTCGCTCGAGGTAGTCGCGCGTATGGCAGCGGAGGATCTCCTCCTCGGTCGCCGGCCGAGGCTCGAGCTGCACGAGCTCGGCGAGCAGGCCGCTGACCTCGACCAGGTTGCGGAACCGCCGCTTCGTGGCCGGGCTCTCCGCGTGCGCCTCCGGCTCGATCGTGCGGCCGTTCGCCGGCAGGAAGCCTGCTGCGCTCCGCGTGTCGTACCAGAAGTAGAGCTCGTGGCTCAGCCATCCTGTCGCCATCACGCGTCCTCCGTCGGTCGTGGTCGCCAGGTGTCGCGGGAGCGTAGCTCACTGCCCTCGGGCCCGGACGGTCGAGGCCATCATCTAGGGTTTCTGCGTGGCCGATCGATGCTTCTACTGCGGACGCAACGCGACCGTCGACGACCCCGGGATTCCTCCGTGGGCCGTCGATCAGGTCGGGCTCACGGGCTCCCGCATGGAGCATCTCGTCGCCAGCGGCGACTACCGGGCGCGGCAGGCCGAGGCACCGGTCGACGCGCTCCCGTACGGCACGCCTTCCCACGCGGAGCTCGGCGGGGTACAGCCCGTCGACCGACTCCACGAGTCGATCGAGGCGGCGATCGACGAGCGCGCCGAGCTCGACGTCGGTGAGTACTCGGCCCGCTCGCTCTGCGGCCCCTGCGCGAAGAAGTTCGGAAAGCTCGACGAGCAGGCCCGACTGCTCCTGGCGCCGATGATCGCGAGCCGTCGGCGCGACTACGACGCTCAGGAGCAGCGCGCGCTCGCCGCATGGGGAGCCAGGCAGGCCTACGCCGTCCTCGCCGTCGAGGGGAAGGGAGAAGGCGTTCCACCCTGGCATCGCGAGAGCCTCCATCGGCGCGGCGAGCCCAACGAGGACGTCTTCGTCGGTTACGGCCGCTACCGCAAGGATCACGTCGGCGTGCTCGCCGCCCGCCTCCTCGTTCCGCTCGGGGAGAACCGGGAGGACATCGAGGCCTACAGCGTGCTCTGCATCTTCGGTCGCATGGCGCTCAAGGTCTTCGGGGTCCACCGGCGCCCGGAAAGCACGCGGGTGAAGCCGCCCGAAGGCGAGATCGTCCGCGTCTGGCCTTCGCACCGCGAGGTTGTCGACTGGCCTCCTCTGTGGTCGCTCGACGAGTCGACGCTCGACCAGGCGTTCCTGTACGAGCCCTTCTACCGGCCGTTCGTCTACAGCGAGGTTCACTACCTCGGGCCGAACAAGAAGTACAAGGCCAAGCGCAGGCGGACGGAGGGGCCCGGCCCCCGGCGCTAGCCCGCATCGATCGAGGTGACAGGCGCGAAGCTGCGAGTCGGCGTCCTCGGCAACTGCTGCACGCACGGTGAGTTCGTCGTCGCCGCCCTGCGGGCGGAGGCCGGCGCCGAGCTCGTCGGCGGGTCCGAGGACGACCCGCCGCGCGCCGACTCGCTCTCGCGGGCTCTCGGGATGCCGCTGCGGGCCGCACACGACGAGCTCGTCGACGATCCGCAGATCGACGTGATCGCGATCAGCTGCAACCCAGGCGACAAGGCGCACTGGGTCGAGCGAGCGGCGAAGGCCGGCAAGCACGTCTTCCTGAACAAGCCCATGTGCGAGAGCCTCGACTCGGCCCGGCGCATCGTGGACGCGGTCGCGCGCCACAGCGTCCAGCTCGTCCACGACATCATCGTGATCCGGTTCAATCCGGTCACGGCGAGGCTGCTCGACGAGGTCCGGCGCGGCGTCTACGGGCAGCCTCTGCACTACGCCCACAGCTGGGGGATGACGTTCCCGGTCGACTTCCCGCTCGCCGAGGTCTGGCCGGAGCGCCTCGATCCGCCCGAGACCGCGGGCGGTGGAGAGCTCACCAACATGGGCTGCTACGCGATCGACTACATGGTCGCTCTCTGGGGCCGCCCGCTCTCAGTCCAGGCCAAGTGGAGGAAGACGTGGGATCCCTACCGCGCGGCGGACGTCGAGAACTTCGGCCAGATCGTCGCCGACTACGGCGACTTCTACGCCACCCTTGCGGCAGGCAAGCAGACGATCGGGTCGCTCCCGTCGATGAGCGTCGAGGAGGCGCTGGCCCCCCAGAACTGGCAGAACGTTCTTCAGGTGCAGTTCGCGGACGCGAACCTGACCGTGCTCCCTCAGCTCGACCTCGTGATCCGCGACGGCCGGGAGCTCTCGGCCGAGGAATACGTCGGCCCGTTCGAGACGCTCACGCCGTTCGGCCAGCTCGAGCGCGCGATCGAGACGGGCGTCACCCCGGACAGCAGCGCGGAGGCCGCGCTGCTCGGCGTCGAGGTGACGATGGCGGCCTACTGCTCGATCAAGGGAGGGCGGCGCGGCCGTCGGGCTCCCCCTGGAGGACGGCCGCAATCCCCTCGTCGAGGTGTAGCCGCTAGAACCAGCCTTCCTCGTCGGGGTTCGCGTATTGCATGAACTCGACGAGCGCGCCGCCGACGTCGACGAACGCGACGAGGCAGAAACCCGTCCCCGCAGCGTCGAACGGGCCGAGCAGGACCTCGTGGCCCTCGATCGCGGCGATGACGTCGTCGACGCGATAGGCGACGTGCGGATCCGTGCGCAGCGGCCCGGTCACGGGCGTGTCCGGCTCGAACCGGAGGAACTCGATGTTGTAGGGATGCTCGCGGGGGCTCGTCACCCACACGCGTGTCTCCTCGACCCAGCTCTCCTTGGGCTGCTTCATCTCGGTGACGACGCCGATGTGGTCGAACTTCGAGCGATCGAATTGCTGCACTCTGCCTCCCACCGGTTGCTTCCGGACACCGGAACTCTCTAGCATCGCGCCACACACGGTCAAGGAGCCCTGCATGCGCGTGCTCTGCGTCGGCGCCCACCCCGACGATCTCGAGATCCTCTGCGGCGGCACGATCGCCCGCTTCGTCGCCGACGGGCACGAGGTCGTCATGTGTCACGCGACGACGGGTGACATGGGGAGCTTCGTGTACTCCCGCGAGGAAATCTCCCGGATGCGGCTCGAGGAGGCTCGGCAGGCTGCGTCGATCGCCGGCGCGGAGCACCGGTGCCTCGGCCTCTCGGACGGCGAGGTGAACGCCGCCGACCCCGCCCAGAAAAGCCTCGTCGTCGATGTCGTGCGGGACGCGCGGCCCGACGTGATCATCACTCATGCGCCGGGCGACTACATGGGCGATCACAACGAGACGTCGAAGCTCGTCTTCGAATGCAGCTTCTACGCGACATTCAAGAACCTCGAGTCGGCGCGCGAGCGCCACGATCTGGTCACTCCGATCTACTACATGGACACGGTCGCCGGGCTCGGCTTCGTGCCAACGGAGTACGTCGACATCAGCGGCGTCATCGACCTCAAGGCTGCGATGCTCGAGGCCCATCAGTCGCAGCTCGTCTGGCTGCGGGACCACGACGGCGTCGACATCGTGGAGGAGATGAAGACCGCGGCCAGGTACCGCGGCCAGCAAAGCGGCGTGCGCTACGCGGAAGGCTTCGTCCAGTGCCTCACGTGGCTGCGGGGGACGACGAAGCGACTACTTCCCTAGCCGACCGAATGGAGGGCGAACGTGGCCGACGACTTCACCTACGACCTTTCCCCGTTCATCAGCTTCCGGGACCGCGACGAGTGCGAGCGCGTGCGCGCGATCACGCGGGCCGAGCTTGCGAATCACCCGAATCCCGAGTTCCGGATCCGCGTCGTCGACCGGGCGGAGGACTTCTACCGGGATTTCGCGACGGACATCGTCAACCGGATCCGGCAGGCCCGCGACGAGAACCGCCGGTTCGTCGGCATCTTCCCCGTGGGCCCGATGCCCCAGTACCGTCTCGCGGCCGACGCGATCAACGCCGAGCGCCTCTCGCTCGCGCACGTTCACACGTTCAACATGGACGAGTACGCGAACGAGGACGGGGACACGGCGCCGCTCTCGTGGCCAGGCTCGTTCCAGCGCGCGATGTGGGAGCGCTTCTTCGACCTCGTCGACGCCGACCTGCGCCCTCCGGAGAGCCAGATCCACTTTCCGACCCGCGACGCGATCGAGGACTACTCGAAGCGGATCGAGGACCTCGGCGGCGCCGACGTCTGTTACGGCGGTATCGGGTGGTGCGGGCACATCGCGTTCTGGGAGTCGCATCTCGGCCTCGAGTTCGACGGCGACCTGGCCGCGTACAAGCAGGCCGGCGCACGCCTCGTCGAGCTCCATCCCATGACGATCATGCAGAACGCGCTGCACTCGTTCGGAGGCGACTGGTCGTGGGTGCCGCCGAAGGCGAACACGATCGGCCCGCGTGAGATCCTCGGCGCGCGGCACCGCAGCTTCTGGCTCGACGGCGACCTCGGCGGCGGCGTGTCCTGGCAGCGCTTCATCGCGCGCCTCGTCGCGCACGGGCCGGTCTCGGAGCTCGTGCCCGGCTCCATCCTCCAGGAGGTCCCCACCGACTACACGATCCTCGGCGGCGTCGCCGACGACGTCGAGATCCACATGGCTTGACTCCCGCCCCGCTCACGGTGACGGCCCGGTCGACCTGCTGACGGCGGAAACGGTCGGTGCGTGGCTCGAGCGAGCGCGGCCTCGTCGACGACGGCGCCTCCGTCGAGGCCACGGAGCTCGAGTGGGGCGTCTCGAACGTCGTCCTCGCGGTTCACGCCGCCGGTCTGGAGGTCGTCGTCAAGCAGGCGCTGCCGCGGCTGCGGGTGGCCGAGGAGTGGCTCGCCAAGCGGGAGCGCACGCTGACCGAGGCCGATGCGCTTCGACTCGCCGCCGACATCGTCCCCGGATCTACCCCGGAGGTGCTCGCCGTCGACGAGGACGCCTGCGCCATGGCGATTGCGCGCGCTCCGGACGGCTGGCGCAATTGGAAGGAGCTCCTGCTCGCCGGTGAAGCGGACGCCGGCGGTGGCCCGGCGGCTGGGCGAGCTCCTGCGGGCCTGGCAGGCGGCCACGCTGCGCGACGACGAGCTCGCGCGGCGCTTCGGCGACATCGAGGCGTTCGACCAGCTGCGCGTCGATCCCTACCACCGCGCGGTCATGCGCCGCTGGCCGAGCCTGGCCGGCCCGATCGGCGCCTATGCCGAGGAGCTGCTCGCCACGCGCGTCTGCCTCGTGCACGGCGACTTCTCGCCCAAGAACGTCCTCGTGGGCCCCGATTCCCTCTGGGTGATCGACTTCGAGGTCGCTCACGTCGGCGACCCTGTCTTCGACCCGGCGTTCATGCTGAACCACCTGATGCTGAAGGCAATTCACCGGCCGGCCGACGCCGCCGCCTACAGGGCCTGCGCGGAGGCCTTCGTCTCCTCCTACGAGTACGGGCTGCCGTGGCGAGCTCGTGCCCGATCCGGAGTTGCTGGCCGGCCACGTCGGCTGCCTGATGCTCGCCCGCGTGGACGGCAAGTCACCTGCCGAGTACCTCACCGAGCCGGAGCGGCTGCTGGCACGCGTTCACGCCACGAGGCTCGTCACGGATCCTCCCGCGACGCTCGAGACCGCGTGGCGCCGCCTCGAGGAAGCGCTTCGGGATGAGCTCGACGACGATCGACGGCGTCGTCGCCTGGGAGGCGCTCGATTCCCGCGGGACGCCGACCGTGGCGTGCGAGGTCCGGCTCTCGGGCGGCGCGCACGCGTTCGGCCACCGTTCCCTCGGGCGCGTCGACCGGCACGCACGAGGCCACCGAGCTGCGCGACGGCGGCGAGCGCTACGGAGGCAGGGGCGTCCGGCAGGCGGTCGAGTCCGTGAACGGCCCGATCGCCGCGGAGCTCGCGGGGATCGACGCCGCCGACCAGGACGCGCTCGACGCAGCGCTTCGGGAGCTCGACGGCACAGCCGGACCTCTCCCGGCTGGGCGCGAACGCCGTCCTGGCCGTCTCGCTCGCCGCCGCGCTCGCCGCGGCGGATGCCGAGGATGTCCCCCTCTGGCGCCGGCTGGGTGCGAAGCCGCTGCTCCCGCTGCCGATGGTCAACGTGATCTCGGGCGGCGCGCATGCGCGCGGGGCAGGCGTCGACGTCCAGGACTTCCTGGTCGTGCCGGTCGGGGCGACGAGCTTCGCCGAGGCGATCGAGTGGGCGTGGCGCGTGCGGCAGCGCACCGAGGAGCTCGCCGCCGCCCGGGGCCTGCCGGCGTCGCTCGTCGCGGACGAGGGCGGCCTCGGGCTCGCGCTGGCGTCCAACCGTGCGGGGCTCGAGCTCCTGCTCGCCGGGATCGAGCGCTCCGGCCTCACGCCGGGCGGCGAGGCGGCGATCGCGGTCGACGTGGCCGCGACCCAGCTCCACGGCCCGGACGGCTACGTGCTGGCCGCCGAGGACCGCACTCTCGACTCGGCCGGCGTGATCGACGAGCTCGAGGCGTGGTGCCGCGACTTCCCGGTCGTGTCGCTCGAGGATCCGCTGAGCGAGGACGACTGGTCGGGCTGGACCGAGGTGACGCAGCGCCTGGGATCGAGCGTCCAGCTGCTCGGCGACGACCTGTTCGTGACGCAGGTCGACCGGCTCGAGCGCGGCGTCCGAGAGGGCGCGGCGAACGCGGTCCTCGTGAAGCCCAACCAGTGCGGCACGCTGTCCGGCGCACAGGCGACGGTCGAGCGTGCCCGGGCGGCAGGCTACGCCACTGTCGTCTCCGCGCGCTCGGGCGACACCGAGGACGCCTGGCTGGCCGACCTCGCGGTCGGCTGGCGGGCAGGACAGATCAAGGTCGGCTCGACGACGCGCTCCGAGCGCACCGCCAAGTGGAACCGGCTGCTGCGAATCGAGCAGGAGCTCGGCTCCGAGGCGGAGTTCGCCGGGCGCGCGGCGCTCGCGCCTCTCGGCACCTGACGCGGCGTCATCCGCCGGACCTGACGGCCGCCTCGCGACCGTAGTTCAGGCAGCAGATCGCCCGCAGGAGGTCGAACGATGAACCGGTGGCTCGCGGCGTTGACGATCGGGCTCGTCGCCACAGCGGTGACGGCGGGCGCAGCGAAAGCGGACGGGCTCCCCGTCGTCGGCATCGAGGCGGGCCCGGCGGGTGTTCCCGCCGAGGACGGAGACGTCCGGTATGTCACGCTTCGCGCCGGCGGCGGCACGCTCCTCGCCAAGATCGCCCAGAGCGGCGGCGAGGTCATCCGCTCGGCGTTTCTCCGCGATCGGTTCTCGGTCCCTGTCGTCGCGTTCGACGGGTCCACCTCGGGCCTCTCGAACGACGGGCGGACCCTCGTGCTCGTGCGGCCGCGCGTGGCCTTCCCGCAAGGACGGACGGCGCTTCGCCGTTTTCGACGCGAACCGGCTTCGCCGGCCTCAGCGGCTGACGCTCGACGGCGATTTCAGCTTCGACGCGCTCTCCCCGGACGGCCGCCTGCTCTATCTCATCGAGTACGTCAAGCCGCAGGACCCGACTCGCTACCGGGTCCGGGCGCTCGACCTGGACAGCGGGCGCCTCCTCCCGGGGACGATCGTCGATCCCAGGGAGCCGGACGAGGCGATGCGCGGCTTTCCGATCACCCGTGAGACGAGCAGCGACGGCCGCTGGGCGTACACGCTCTACGACGGGGCCGGCAGCGGGCATCCGTTCGTCCACGCCCTCGACACGACCGGCCGGACTGCCGCCTGCATCGACCTCGACGCCCTCACGGGCCGCAACGACCTCTACGACCTCCGCCTCGCCCTCGCCCCCGACGAGCGTACCCTCGAGGTCAGGACGGGGGACGAGCCGCTCACGGTCATCGACACGACCACCTTCGCGGTGAGCGAGCCGGAGCCTGCGCCCTCCCCGACCGCAGCTCCGCCGGCGACCCAGCCGACGCCCCCTGCGGCGACTGCCCAGGAGGGCCGTGAGTCCGGTACGTCGCCCTGGCCGCTCGTGGCCGCCCTGGGCGGCGGTGCGGCACTGGCCGCCGCCATGGCCGCGGGCGCGCTCGCCGTGAGGCGGAGGAAGGCGGGGCTGGCGGGCGGGTCCTGAGCCCTACGCGTTCGAGCGGCGACCGAACACGAGGCCGCCGAGGGCGAACCCGAGGCCGAACGTACCGAGCACGAAGCCGCCGATCGCCAACGCCTTGCGCCACGTGGAGAGCCGTTCCCAGCGGCCCAGAGCCTCCCTCTCCTCGGGCGAGAGCGATTCACCCCGGCGGCGCTTGCGCCCGGCGGCGCCCGCGCGAAGGCCGAGGTACATGTCGTCGAAGACTTCTGCGGATTCGTCGGCCATCGTTTTCACTATAGAGACTGGCTTTGCTGCTCCGAAGTTCGCTCAGGAGGGCCCGTATTCCTCCCGGAAGCGCAGCACGCGGAAGACGTGCTCGTCGAGCAGGCCGCGGCGGGCCAGGGGAACGAGCGCGTCGATCGCACGCCGCGCGTCGCTCGGCCTCGAGTAGAGCACGAGGTCGGCACCCGCGAGCACGGCACGTCGGGCCCACTCGGGCGCGCCTGCGTGGCCCAGCACGCCGAGCTCGTCCGTGATCGCCACACCGTGGAAGCCCTGATCGCGCAACAGCTCGTAGGCCTTCGGCTCGAGCGAGGCGGGATCCGGGCCGAACCGTCGGTAGCGGGCATGGCTCACCATGACGCACGGAACCCCGGCTTCCACGGCGGCGCGGAATCCGGCCAGCTCCTTCGCGCGCACGACGCCGTGCACCGGCAGGCCGCTGTCCGTCGAGATCGCGGTCGAGCCGAGACCGGGGAAGTGCTTCGCGCAGGGGGCCACTTCGGTCGTCGCAAGGCCGCGCGCGAAGGCGACGCCGATCGAGGCGCGCCGGAAGTGACGTGAGCCGAGCGGCCCGGTCGGCGAGTCGAGCACGGGCGCGAGGTCGACGTCGACGCCGACGCGGTGGAGCGCGCGGCCGGTCTCCCGTCCGGCGGCGAACGCCTCGCCGGCCGACCGGTAGCTCGCCGCGGCCTGCTCGGGCGGCAGGTTCCGGTAGGCGCGCACGGGGCCGCCCTCCTGGTCGACGTAGACGAGCGCGCCCCGCGGTACGGGGTCGTCGACCTGCCAGTAGTGCAACAGCACGCCGCCCACGCCGCGGGGAGCCGGCGGCGAGGAGACGACGAGCAGCTCGGCCTTCTGCCGCGGAGTGAGCTCGGCGACCTGCGCCGTCGTGCCCATCCAGGCCGAGACGGCGGCGAGGAAGACCGCAAAGACGTGCACCTGCTCAGGGTAGAGGCCGCGCGCGGGGCCGCCACTACGCTACGCGCGTGACCGGGCGCCTGCTCCACGTCTCCGACCTCCACGTGGGCGGCCACGACGCGGGCCGCGAAGCCGTCGAAGGGGCGCTGCGAGCGCTCGTGGCAGAGCTCGAGCCGGAGCTGATCGTGGCGAGCGGCGACCTCACGCATCGCAACCACGCCGACCAGCACCGGCAGGCGGCCGTCTTTCTGCGCTCGCTCGGCCCTCCCGTGCTGGCCGTGCCCGGGAACCACGACATCCCGATGCTCCCCCCCGCCCGCCTGTTGCGCCCCTTCGAGGCGTTCCAGGCAGCCTGGCCCGAGACGGAGCCCGCGTACAGCTCCGATCGCCTTCGCGTCGTGGGCGTCAACTCGGTGCGCGGCTGGCTCTACCAGGAAGGCGTCGTCTCCGGCGACCAGCTTCGCCGCGTGGCCGGCTGAGCTCGCCGGCGGCATTCCCGATGCGCTCCGCGTCGTCGTCCTGCACCACCACCTCTGCTCGGCGCCCTGGCGCACGGCCAAGCGACCGGTCTTCCGGCGGACGCAGATCCTCTCGGCGCTGGCCGACGCGGGCGCCGATCTTGTCCTCTCGGGCCACGTCCACCAGAGCTCGATCGTCGCCCGGGGCGAGTTCGAGACGGACGTCTCGGGCGTCCGGCCGATGATCGTGGCGACCGCGCCCGGCCTCGGCCGGCCCAGGCCACACCGCCGGGGCGAAGCCTCGGGAGCGCACGTCTACGAGCTGGAGGCCCGGACGCTGCATACACGAACGTACGCCTTCGCCGCAGGGCGCCTCGACCTCGTGGCCGAGCGACGGTTCCCGCTTTGGGCCGAAACGGGCGGAGCCCGTTATCGGCCGTGAACGGCGGCGCTCAGTCCGAAACAGCCGAAGGCTGGTTTCGGACGGGAAGCGGCCCGCAGGGCCGCGTTCTCGGGCTTGAAGCTTCGCACAGCGGGCCGGATGAGATCCGGCCCCTAGGCCGGCTCCGGCCGGAATCGCGGCTCGCAACCGTAACGCGGCTTCGGCCGCTACGGCGAACGGCGGCTTCGGCCTAGAACGCGGCCCCTACGGGGCCGCTCCACGGCCGATAGCAGCGGCTTCGCCGCCGCTTCGGCCTAGTTCGCGGCCTGGATCGGCCTGAAGCTCTCTTCTGAGCTCCTTCACCTCGTCGCGGAGCTTCGCCGCGTACTCGAAGCGAAGCTCCTCGGCAGCCGCGTACATCTCCTCCTCGAGCGTCACGACCAGCTTCTCGAGCTCGGCGCTGCTCATGCCCTCGACCTTGCGCTGCCCCCGGCGCTTGCGGCCCGGCACCTTCGGGTCCTCGAGCGCCAGCAGCTCGACGATGTCGGAGACGCCCTTCTGGATCGTCTCCGGCGTGATCCCGTGCTCCTCGTTGTAGGCGAGCTGCACGCGGCGCCGGCGATCCGTCTCGGCCATCGCCACCTTGATCGCCTCGGTGAGCTTGTCCGCGTAGAGCAGCACCTTGCCGTTCACGTTGCGCGCCGCGCGGCCGATGGTCTGGATGAGCGACGTCTGGCCGCGCAGGAAGCCCTCCTTGTCGGCATCGAGGATGGCCACCAGCGACACCTCCGGTAGGTCGAGGCCCTCCCGCAGCAGGTTTACGCCCACCAGCACGTCGTACTCACCGAGGCGGAGCTCCCGCACGATCTGGATCCGCTCGAGCGTGTCGACCTCCGAATGGAGGTAGCGCGTCTTCACGCCCGCCTCGAGCAGGTAGTCGGTGAGGTCCTCCGACATCTTCTTCGTCAGCGTCGTCACGAGAACGCGCTCGCCTGCCTCCTCGCGATGCCGGATCTCGTTGAGAAGGTCGTCGATCTGGTTCTTCGTCGGGCGGAGCTCGACATCGGGGTCGACGATGCCCGTCGGCCGGATGATCTGCTCGGCGATCTGGGTCGAGTGGCGCAGCTCGTAGGGGCCCGGCGTCGCCGACACGAAGACCAGCTGCGGCACCAGCTCGATGAACTCGTCGAAGCGCAGGGGCCGGTTGTCGAGCGCCGAGGGGAGTCGGAAGCCGTACTCCACGAGCGTCTCCTTGCGCGAGCGGTCACCCTCGTACATGCCGCCGATCTGGGGCACGGTCTGGTGGGACTCGTCGACGAAGAGCAGGAAGTCGTCGGGGAAGTAGTCCAGCAGGCAGTGGGGACGGCTGCCGCGCTCGCGGCCGTCGAGGAAGCGCGAGTAGTTCTCGATGCCGTTGCAGTACCCGAGCTCCCGCAGCATCTCCATGTCGTACTCCGTGCGCTGGCGGATCCGGTGCGCCTCGAGCAGCTTCCCCTGCTCCTCGAAGAGCCGGACCTGCACCTCGAGCTCCGCCTGGATCTCCTCGAGCGCGCGCTCGATCGACGGGCGGTCCGTGACGTACTGCGTGGCCGGGAACACGGCGAGGTGGTCGAGCCGCGCGAGCACCTCGCCCGACAGCGGGTCGAAGTGGGAGATCTGCTCGACCTCGTCCCCGAAGAACGAGACTCGGTACGCGGTCTCGAGCGCCGACGGCTGCACCTCGACGATGTCGCCGCGGACGCGGAAGCGGCCGCGGGCGAGGAAGGAGTCGTTGCGCTGGTACTGGATGTCGACGAGCTTCCGCAGCACCTCGTCGCGGTCGGCCGTGTCCCCGACGGACAGGAGCACGGTCTGCTCGCGGTACTCCTCGGGCGAGCCGAGCGCGTAGATGCACGAGACGGAGGCGACGATGACGACGTCGCGCCGCAGGAACAGCGCGCTCGTGGCGGCATGGCGCAGGCGGTCGATGTCGTCGTTGATCGAGGCGTCCTTCTCGATGTAGAGGTCGGCGTGGGGCACGTACGCCTCGGGCTGGTAGTAGTCGTAGTAGGAGACGAAGTACTCGACCGCGTTGCTCGGGAAGAACTCCCTGAACTCGTTGCAGAGCTGCGCGGCGAGCGTCTTGTTGTGCGCGATGACGAGCGAGGGCTTCTGGACCCGCTCGATGATCCATGCCATCGTGGCCGTCTTGCCCGTCCCGGTGGCTCCGAGCAGCGTCTGGTAGCGGTCGCCGGCCAGGACGCGCTCGGAGAGGATGTCGATCGCCTGCGGCTGGTCGCCGGTCGGCCTGTAGGCCGCCGCCACGTTGAAGTCGGGCATGACCCCATCGTAGAGCTCAGGCCCGCTGCGGCGGCCGCCGCCGCGCCGAGGGCTTCCCCGCCGCGCAGCCGGCCGTAGGCCTTGCGGTACGTGTCCCGAAGGTCGAGGACGTCCTCGACGTAGGCCCGCGTCTCGGGGAACTGCGATCCGTCCCCCGTTTCGCAGCCACGAATCGACGTTTCCCTGCCCTGCGTGGTAGGCGGCGAGCGCCAGCTCGACGTCGCCGTCGTACTTCGTCAGGAGCCTGCGCAGGTAGAAGGCGCCGTAGCGGACGTTGAGCTCCGGCTCATACAGGTCGTCGGGGCGGAACTCGGTGCCGCCGGTCAGTTCCGCGATCCCGTCGGCCGTGGCGGGCAGGAGCTGCATGAGGCCGACGGCCCCGGACTCGGAGACGGCGTCAGGGTCGAAGCCGCTCTCGCGGTAGATCACGGCGGCAATGAGAGCCGGGTCGAGGTCGTAGTTCTCTGCGTGGCCGAGCACGATGTTCTCGTACTCGAGCGGGTAGCGCAGCCGCAGCCACCAGCCCGGCTCCACCGACTCGCCGTACGCCCATACGGCACCCGCCACGACGGCCAGGAGGAGCACCACAGTCAGGACGATGCGCCGCATGAGGACCGGCCCGGCGTCTCAGCTACCCGGGGCCCGAGAGCTTCTCCATGACTCCGGCGACGAACGCGTCGAGCTCCTCGAGGCTGCCGTCGTTCACGAATGCGAAGTCGGCGCGGCGTAGCTTCTCCTCGTCCGGAATGAGCCGCTGCTCGCGCAGGCCCGCGTCGGGGAGGATCTTGCGGCCGACGCGGGTCTCCGTCGAGGCCGTGACGGCGACGACCGCGTCGAAGCGGGCGTCGCCGCCCGTCTCGTAGAGCAACGGCACCTCGGTGGCGCAGACGGCGGGCGGGTTCTCGAGCCCGGCGAGCTCCTCGCGCCAGCGCATGTAGGCGGCCACCACCCGGGGGTGGAGCAGGGCCTCGAGCCAGTCGAGCTCGCTCCGGTCGCCGAAGACGATCCTGCCGACCTTGCCGCGATCGATCTCGCCGTCCTCCCCGAGGACGCCCTCGCCGAACCGCTCGACGATCGCCGACTTCACCTCGGCGTCCTCGCGAAGCAGCCGGTGGACGATCTCGTCGCTCGAGATGACCGCGGCGCCGTGCCGCGCGAAGGCGGCGAGCACCTCGCTCTTCCCGGCTCCGATGCCGCCCGTGATGGCGACGGCGACCGGGCGGCTCAATCAGGCAGCCGGCTCGGGCTCGGCCGGCTCGTCGTCGCCGGCCTCCTCGGACGCCGGCGCAGGCTCCTCGACGACGGCCTCGTCGGCCGGCGCGGGCGCCTCCGTATCCTCGACCGCCTCGGGCTCGACGTCGGCGGGCGCTTCGGAGGGCTCGGCCACGGGCTCGCTCGGCCTCCGCGCTCGGCAACGGCTCGGCCTCCGCCTCGGCAACGGGCTCGGCCTCCGCCTCGGCACGGCTCGGCCTCCCTCGGCAACGGCTCGGCCTCCTCGGCGACGGCTCGTCCTCGGCGACCGGCTCGGCCTCGGCCTCCGCGTCGGCAACGGGCTCGGCCTCGGCCTCGGCCTCCTCGGCCTGCGCGTCGGCAACCGGCTCGGCTCGGCGCTCGGCTCGGCCTCGGCAGCTGCCTCGGGCTCCGCCTCGTCGGACGCCTCCGCCTCGAGTGCCTCGGGCTCGGTCTCCTCGGGCGGCGGCGGGACCGGCTCGAAGCTCACCCCGCCGATCGGCGGGCGGACCTCGTCGTACTCGTCGACGCGCTTCAGCGACAGCGAGAGCCGCCGCCGGTCGGCGTCCATCTCGATGATCTTGATGTTCACGACCTCGCCCTGCGACACGATCTCGCGCGGGTTCTCGACGTGGTGCTGGGCGAGCTCGGAGATGTGCACGAGCCCCTCGACGCCGGGCAGGATCTCGACGAAGGCACCGAACGTCACGACCTTCGTGACCCGGCCGTGGACGACGTCGCCCTCCTGGTAGTTGTCGATCACCTGCTGCCAGGGATCGGACTGCGTCTGCTTGAGGCCGAGCGAGATGCGCTGCCGGTCGCGGTCGATGTCGAGCACCTTGACCTTGACGCTCTGCCCGATCTCGAGCACCTCGGACGGGTGGTTGACGTGACTCCAGGAGAGCTCGGAGATGTGGATCAGGCCGTCGATGCCCTTCAGGTCGACGAAGGCGCCGAAGTCGACGATGTTCGAGATCGTCCCCTCGACGATGTCGCCGGGCGAGAGCCGGTCGAGGATCGCCTGCCGCATGTCCTTGCGCTCGTCCTCGAGCACCGCGCGGCGCGAGAGCACGACGTTGTTGCGGCTCCGGTTCAGCTCGATCACCTTGCACCGGAGCTTCTGGCCGAGGAACTCGTCGAGGTTCTGCACGCGGCGAATGTCGACCAGCGACGCCGGGAGGAAGCCGCGCACGCCGAGGTCGAGGATGAGACCGCCCTTGACGACCTCGATCACCGTGCCGTCGACGGGCTCGCCGCTCTCGGCCGCGCCCTCGATGTTCTTCCAGGCCAGCTCGAACCGCGCGCGCTTCTTCGAGAGGATCAGCCGACCCTCGGCGTCCTCCTTCGTCATCACGAGGGCGTCGATCTCGTCGCCGAGCTGCACCTCGTCGGCCGGGTTGACCGAGCGGCGGATGGACAGCTCGGAGACCGGGATGACGCCTTCGGACTTGTAGCCGATGTCGACGAGCACCTCGTCCTTGTCGACCCGGACGACGGTGCCTCTGACGACCTCACCCTCGTTGATGACGGGGATGGTCGCGTCGTAGTCCGGGATGAGCGTGCCGTCCTCGGCACGGACCCACCCGGGGTCGATCGTATCTGTCTCGGCGGTGGACTCGTGGGGCATCGCGGAACGGCGCATTGTAGCAGCGGTTTCCAGGCCCGCCGCTAGTGTGAAGGGACGTCCGACGACCGCCCCGACATCCCGCTCGTACCCCGCGAGATCCTCTTCGGCAACCCCGAGCGGATCAATCCCCGCATCTCGCTCGACGGTCGGCTGCTCGCGTGGATCGCGCCTGATGACGGCGTCCTCAACGTCTGGGTCGAGACCGTCGGCGCGGACGACGCGAGAGTCGTGACGAACGATCGCGACCGGGGCATCCGCGAGTATCTTCTGGGCCCCCGACGACCGCCGCATCATCTATCTCCAGGACGAGGGCGGCGACGAGGACTGGCGCCTGCACGACGTCGAGCTCGAGTCCGGCCGGATCCGGGACCTGACGCCGTTTCCGGGCGTTCAGGCCCGAATCGTCCACGTCGACGAGGACGTGCCCGAGTCGGTCCTGATCGGGCTCAACCGCGACAACCCGCAGCTCCACGACGTCTACCGGCTCGAGCTCGAGAGCGGCGAGCTGACCAGGGTGCTCGACAACCCGGGCTTCGTCGGATTCGTCGCAGACGACGAGCTTCGAGTGCGGGCGGCGCTCGATCCGCGGCCCGACGGCTCCATGACCCTCCTGGTGCGCGACGACGAGGAAAGCGACTGGCGTCCGCTGCACGAGGTCGGCCCGGACGACGCCCTCTCACCTCACCCCGCTCGCGTTCGACGCCTCCGGCCGGCGGCTGCTCACGATCACCTCGGCCGGCGCCAACGCGGCGCGGCTCGTCTGGCTCGACTGCGCGACCGGAGAGGCCACCGTCGTGGCGGAGGACCCGACCTACGACGTGGCGGGAGCCCGGCTGCACCCCGACACCCACGAGCCCCAGCTCGTCTTCTTCGTGAAGGAGCGGCTCGACTACCTCGTGTTGGACTCCGCCCTCGCCGACGACGTCGCCACGCTCCGCGCGCTCGAGCCCGGCGATCTGGGCTTCGCCGGGCGCGACCGCGCCGACCGCATCTGGCTCGTCGGCGTACACGAACGACGACGGCCCGGTCCGCTACTACGCCTACGACCGCGCCGGCCGGCAGGCCACGTTCCTCTTCGAGCACCAGCCCGCCCTCTCGGAGTTCACGCTCGCCCACATGGAGCCGTTCGCGTTCACCGCGCGCGACGGCCTCGATGGTGCACGGGTATCTGACGTTCCCGTCCGGCCAGCCGCGGCGGGCGCTGCCGACCGTCCTGAACGTCCACGGCGGGCCGTGGGCCCGCGACACCTGGGGCTACGACGCCGAGGCGCAGTGGCTCGCCAACCGCGGCTACCTCTGCGTGCAGGTCAACTTCCGGGGCTCGACCGGCTACGGCAAGGGCTTCCTCAACGCCGGCGAACCGCGAGTGGGGCGGCAAGATGCACGACGACCTGCGTCGACGCCGTACGCCACGTCGTCGAGCAGGGCTATGCCGATCCCGAGCGGATCGGCGATCTACGGCGGCTCCTACGGCGGCTACGCGGCGCTCGTGGGCGCGACGTTCACCCCTGACGTCTTCCGCTGCGCCGTCGACATCGTCGGCCCGTCGAACCTCGAGACGCTGATCAGGTCGATCCCGCCGTACTGGGCCCCGATGATCGCGCAGTTCCACGCCCGCGTCGGCAATCCGGACACCGAGCCGGACTTTCTGTGGTCGCGCTCACCGCTCTCGCGAGGTCGACGACATCAAGATCCCGCTGCTGATCGCCCAGGGCGCCAACGACCCCCGGGTCAAGCAGGCCGAGAGCGAGCAGATCGTCGCCGCGCTCCGCGAGAAGGGCATCCCGCACGAGTACAT
Source organism: uncultured Thermoleophilia bacterium (assembly GCA_963780385.1). Classification (GTDB taxonomy): domain Bacteria; phylum Actinomycetota; class Thermoleophilia; order Gaiellales; family Gaiellaceae; genus CAWACA01. The sequence continues at coordinate 261,723 of CAWACA010000002.1, forward strand.
GCTCTTCCCCGACGAGGGCCACGGCTTCGCCAAGCCGGAGAACAGGCTGCGTTTCTACGCGGCGGCCGAGCGGTTCCTCGCCGAGCACCTCGGCGGGCGGGCCGAGCCGCCGTCGGCGTAGCGCCTACTTCGCCTCGTTCCAGTCCTCGCCGGTGCCGACGTCGACGTCGAGCGGCGGATCGAGCTCGTAGGCCCCGCACATCTCCTCGCGGACGAGCTCGCGCACGGCGGTGAGCTCCTTTTCCGGCGCCTCGAGCAGGAGCTCGTCGTGCACCTGGAGCACGAGCCGCGCCGTGCGTCCCTCGTCGCGCAGCCGGCGGTGGATCGACACCATCGCCACCTTGATGATGTCGGCCGCCGATCCCTGCATCACGGTGTTGACGGCGAGCCGCTCGCCGAGCAGGCGCGTCTGGCGGTTCGAGGCGCGGAGCTCGGGGATCGGGCGGCGCCGCCCGAAGAGGGTGCGCACGTACCCCTCCCGCTCTGCCTGCTCGACCGTGCGGGCGATGAAGTCCTGCACGTGCGGGAAGCGCGCGAGATAGGCGTCGATGTAGGCCTGCGCCTCCTCCCGGGGGATCTCGAGCTGCTCCGAGAGCCCGAACGAGGAGATGCCGTAGATGATCCCGAAGTTGACCGCCTTCGCGCGGTTGCGCTCGTCCTTCGTGAGCGTCGCCTGGTCCTTGCCGAGCACCTCGGCGGCCGTGGCGGCGTGGATGTCGTCGCCGCGCATGAATGCCTCGCGCAGCTTCGGCTCCCCCGAGACGTGGGCGAGAATCCGGAGCTCCACCTGCGAGTAGTCGGCGGAGACGAGCTTCCAGCCCGGCTCGGCGACGAAGGCCGAGCGGATCGTGCGGCCGAGCTCGGTACGGATCGGAATCGACTGCAGGTTCGGGCTCGAGGTCGAAAGCCGGCCGGTGGAGGCGACGGTCTGGTTGAACGTCGTGTGCAGCCGCCCGTCCTCTGCCGAGATCAGCTCCGGCAAGGGGCCCAGGTAGGTGTTCAGCAGCTTGGAGTACTCGCGCCACTCCTCGATCACGGGCACGATCGGATGCGCCTCGCGCAGCCCGCGAAGCACCCTCGCGTCGGTGGAGTAGCCGGTCTTGCCCTTGCGCCCGGCCTCGAGACCCAGCTTCTCGAACAGGATGCGCGCCACCTGCTGCGTGGAGCCGAGCAGGAGCTCCTCGCCGGCGAGCTCCTGGGCGCGGGCCTCGAGCTCTTCGACCTGATCGGCGAGGCGGGCCGTGATCTCGCCCATGCGGTACGTGTCGATCCTCACGCCGACGCTCTCCATGGCGCGGAGGACGACCGAGAGCGGCAGCTCGACGTCCCGGTAAAGCCGCGTCAGCTCGAAGGTCTCGAGGCGCTCCAGCGAAGGGAGGCACGAGCGCGAGCGTCGACGCAGCGCGGCGGACGAGGGCCTCGGTCTCGGGCTCCGCGGGAGGCTCCGGTCGGGGCTCGATCCCGTACTCGGCGGCGAGGTCGTCGAGGGCGTACCCGGAGCGGTTGGGATCGACGAGGTAGGCCGCGAGCTCGGTGTCCTCGGCCGGCTCGACGCCGGCACGCCAGAGCGACGAGGGCAGGCCCTCGCTCCCGTGCACGACGAGGCGGCCCGAGTCGCGCAGCGCGGGCGCGAGCCCGTCGAGGTCGGCGGTCACGACGATCGGCCGTCCGTCCTCCGCGATCGCCGCGCGCCCGTTCTCCGCCACGACTGCGGCCGTGCCCTCCACGCGCGCCGGCGCGCCCTCCGCCCAGGGGACTTCGAAGCCGGCCGCGACCGGGCGCTCGGCCGCCGGCAGCGCAGAGTCGAGCTCGTCCACCCGGCGCAGGACGTTGCGGAACTCGAAACGGCGGAAGATCTCCTTGAGCGTCGAGCGATCCGGCGGCGCGAGCACGAGGGCCGCCGGATCGAGATCGATGTCGAGATCGCGCCGCATGGTGGCGAGCAGCTTCGAGTCGCGCGCCTGATCTGCGTGCTCGCGCAGCGCCCGCGCCCGCGCAGGCGTCAGCTCGTCGACATGGGCCAGCACTTCCTCGAGCGACCCGAATCTGGCGATCAGCTCCCCGGCCGTCTTGTCGCCGATCCCGGGGACGCCCGGGATGTTGTCCGACGTGTCGCCCTTGAGCCCGATGAAGTCCGGCACCTTCTCGGGCGGGAGGCCGTAGCGCGCCTCGACGCGCTCCGGCGTGTACACCTGGACGTCGGCGACCCCGCGCGGCGTCATCATCAGGCAGACGTTCTCGGAGCAGAGCTGGAACGCGTCCCGGTCGGTCGAGACAACGCAGGTCTTGACGCCCGCTTCGTCCGCACGGGTGGCGACGGTGGCGATGACGTCGTCCGCCTCCCAGCCCTCGAACTCGAGATTGCGATAGCCGAACGCCTCGACGATCGGGCGAAAGTGGGGAAACTGCTCGCGCAGCAGCCCGGGCATCGCCTTGCGCTCGGCCTTGTACTCCTGCGAGACCTCGAGCCGATGCACGGGCCTCGTGTCCCACGCGACGGCGACGCCATTCGGCCTGTAATCGACGAGCAGCTTGAAGAGCATGTTGACGAAGCCGAGCAGCGCGTTCGTCGGGAAGCCGTCGGAGGTGGCGAGCTCCTCGGGCAGCGCGTAGTACGCCCGGTAGGCGAGGTTGTTGCCGTCGACGAGGAACAGCTCGCTGTCCCGCGCCGGCCCGTCGTCGAGCTGAAGCTCAGCCCCGGTCGCGGTCTTCGGCGCCATGCCGCAACTCTACGCTCTACCCACCCGCGGGCCGCTTCGTCCAGCTGACGACGTTGGCGGGGACGTCGAGCGTGGTGAGCAGGCGGCCGGTTCGCAGCGAGATGATCTCGATCCCCTCCCTCACGACCGTCGCGAGGTAGGCCCTGTCCGGCGACCACGCGAGCCAGCCGGCGCGATAGATCTCGGAGCGGCGGCCGCCGGGAATCTCCAGGATCGCTGCGTTGCCGCTCGTCGCGTTCAGGTACCACAGCGAGCGGCCGTCCGGTTCGACGCCGACGACAGTCGGATACGAGTCCGGCCGCAGATGGGCGGAGAACTCGACCGTCCCGTCGGGCGTGATCGCCGCAATCGCGGCAGCCGCCGGCCGGTCCGATCGGAGGCCGACCGCGAGCAGGTCGCCGCCCGCGCCGAGCGCCGTGATCGCGGGGGAGGCGTCGGGGAGCAGCCGAGTCGCGTCGCGGACGCCGAAGATCTCCCGGCCGTCGAGCTCGATCCTGACGCCGTCGCGCACCACCGCCAGACGGCCGTCTGCGAGAAACGAGGCCTGGCAGAAGCCGCTGATACCGCCCCCGCCGATGTTCGCGACGGAGTCGCGCGTTCCGTCTTCCAGATCGAGCACGTCCACGAAAATCCCTACGGCGCTCGGCGTGCAGACTGCCACTCGATCGCTCCCCGGATGCCAGGCGGATGGAGTGAGGAGTGGCAAGGCGTTCTCGACGACTTCTCCCCCGGCCAGCACCGGTAGCGCCCTCGGGCGGCGGATATGTGAAGGGCGTGACCGCCGACTGCCCGCCCGCCTCGTCAGGCGCCGCGCTTGCGATCGCTCTGGCGCCGTCGGGGCTGGGCCAGATATCGCACGTGCCGGCGGGCGCGGCGACGACGAGCCCCGAGCTGAGGTCGAGGACGCTCGCCTGGCAGTCTCCGCCTGCCCACCACAGGAGGCCGCCCTCCTGGCGCAGGTCCGAGGGCAAGGTGATGATCTCCGGGAGCTGTCCGGGCAACGCGCCCCCGGTGTCGGCCGGCTGAGTCTCGGTCTCCGCCTCAGGCGCTTCGGCCACGGGCGCCGCGGTCCCGTCCGACCTCACGAAGTTGACCACGGCGGCGACCGCGATCGCCACGACGCCGATGACGATGGCAGCGTTGAGCCAGCGCCTCCGCCCGGCGGTCACGGGCCGGTACCGTCCGGCGCCTCAGGCCCCGCCGAGGTGCGTGCTCGCTGTTCGATCTCGCCTCGATTATTGCGCGGGCTTCGCCCTTGAGACCGCGGCGCTGTCGCGCCGCTTCAACTTCGCGACCTGGCGCCCTTGCGTGCGCGGCCGCTGCGCGGGCTTCGCCCTTGCGACCGCGGCGCTGTCGCGCCGCTTCAACTTCGCGGCCTGGCGCCCTTGCGTGCGCGGCCGCTGCGCGGGCTTCGCCCTTGCGACCGCGGCGCTGTCGCGCCGCTTCAACTTCGCGGCCTGGCGCCCTTGCGTGCGCGGCCGCTGCGCGGGCTTCGCCCTTGCAGTGCCGAAGGCGGGGATCGAACCCGCACGGGGCAAAGCCCCACTGGATTTTGAGTCCAGCGCGTCTCCCAATTCCGCCACTTCGGCGCCGCGCCATGATAGCTCCCACGGTGTTGGACGCCTCGCCGCGGCCGGACGCCGCGCGGCCGCCGGTATCGTCCGGATGTGCGAGTCGGGATCCTCACCGGCGGAGGGGACTGTCCCGGCCTGAACGCCGTCATCCGCGCCGTCGCCCGCCGGTCGTTCGACCGCGGGGACGACGTGGTCGGCATCCGCGAGGGCTGGCGCGGGCTCGTCGAGCGCAAGGCCGCGGAGCTCGGGACTCAGGACGTTGCGGGCCTCCTGCCGCGCGGCGGCACGATCATCGGTACCTCTCGCACGAACCCGTACAGGCTCGACCGAGGCGTCGAGAAGGTGCTCGAGAACACCGACGCGCTCGGGCTGGACGCCCTGGTGGCGGTGGGAGGCGAGGACACCCTCGGCGTCGCGGCCCGCCTCCATGCCGAACAGGATTATGCAGTCGTCGGCGTGCCGAAGACCATCGACAACGACCTGTCGGCGACCGACTACACGTTCGGATTCGACACGGCGGTGAGCGTCGCCACCGAGGCGATCGACCGGCTCCACACGACCGCCGAGTCCCACAACCGGGTCATGGTCGTCGAGGTGATGGGCCGCCACACGGGCTGGATCGCAGTGGTGAGCGGGATCGCCGGCGGCGCCGACGTCATCCTGATACCCGAGCAGCCCATGACGGTCGAGGAGGCCTGCGAGGAGATCCGCCACCGTCACGACCGCGGGAAAGACTTCTCGATCGTTGTCGTGAGCGAGGGGTACGAGCTGGCGTTTGCCTCCGGCGAGCGGCAGACGGTGTCTCGCGGCCATGGCGTCGACGAGTTCGGGCACGTGCGCCTCGGCGGCGTCGGCGAGTTGCTGGCCCGCGAGATCGAGGCCAGGACGGGCTACGAGACCAGAGTCACCGTCCTCGGGCACGTACAGCGGGGCGGGTCGCCGACCCCGCGCGACCGCGTGCTGGCGACGCGCTTCGGCCTCAAGGCGGCCGACCTCGTCGAGGAGGGTCGCTTCGGACGCATGGCCGCGCTCCGCGGCGACACGATCGTCGACGTTCCGCTGCAGGATGCCGTCGCCCAGCTGAAGACGGTCCCGCCCGACTGGTACGACGTAGCGCGCGCGTTCTTCGGCTAGCAAGCGGCACGCGCGCGCTCTTCCCGCTCGAGCCGGCCCGCCACTCCGAGCAGGCACTACGGGCCCGCCTCGCGATGTTGCGCGGCGCTGGCGACGCGCATAGGCTCGGCAGGCTGCCAGCCCAACGAGGTGATCGAAGGGGAAGGGGAACACCCTGAGCGGGGCGGAAGCCTGGATCGACTTCTACCTGGTGGCCGGTGCGTCGGCCGCGGTGCTGATCGGCCTTCTGTTCGTCGCGCTTTCGATCAACCGGGAGGCGACCGCGGCGCAGCCTCATCTCGGTGGCCAATCCCGGCAGGCGCTCTACGCTCTCGTGTGTGTCTTCGTTGTCGCACTCGTCGTGCTCATCCCGGATCAGTCGAACTCGGCGCTCGGCGCGGAGCTCATCGCCGGCACGTTTCTGAACCTTCTGCTCGCCGTTCCTCGACAGGCTCGGAGATTGACCGCCACTGCTCCCGCGGAGCGGATGCGTTACGCGCAGCGCGTGGCGGTCTACGATGGTACGGCACTCTTGATCATGGCCGCAGGGGTGGGCCTGGCCGCAGGTCACGGCTTCGCGTTCTATCTGCTCGCGGCGGCCGTGATCGCCTACACGCTGCTCGCCATCGCCAACTCCTGGAACCTGACGCTACTCGGCGTCGGGCGCGTCGGCGACACGTAGAGGCACTCTCGTCCCACCGGCATCAGGCGGCCATGGCCTTTGTCGCCACGCTCACGGCGCGGCTCGGGCCGTTCAGACCGCGACGGCTTCTCGGTTCTATCATGTTATCATGATGATATGACACCACAGAGGTACACGGCGTCGCGCCCCCGGGGACCCGCGAGCCTCCGTGATAGTCGCGGTGGCACTCGCGCCTGAGCCCGAGCCCCTTCACCCCAGGCGCAGGAACGGCGAGGTCAGACCCGGCCGGTCAGCTGGGCGAGGGCGGTCGAAAAGCGGTCGTCCTGGGACGCCATGGGAACGAGCACGGCGTCCACACCGGCCCTCTCGAGCTCGAGTACCTGTTCCCGCGTGGTCACCCGCGAGTCAGAGACCACGAGCTTGCCGGCGGGAACGTCCGGGAGGAGGTCGAGGGTGACCTCGAGCTCCTCTTCGTCCTTCTCCCGGTCACGCTCGGACAGCACCACGATGTCGGGATCGAGCCACTCGAGCGCCTCCTCGAGCTCCTCCTCGTCGCGAACGTCGAGCGCCCAGTCGAGGCCGAGCTCGGTCGCCACAGCGACGAGCTCCTCGAGCAGCGCCCCCTCGGCCGACAGCGCCTGGTACACGAACACGCAGGCATCGACGCCGGCCGAGCGGGCAGCGCGCAGCGACTCGACGTGCCCGACTGCGCCGTGCAACAGAAGCGGGAGCTCGGTGGCCTGGCGCAGAGCCGCCACCTGCTCGATCGTCTCCACGGCCAGGCCCTCGGCGCCGGCGGCCTCCGCGAGGCCCGCGAACGCCTCACCTCCGCCTCGCACGAACGGGATCACCGAGATGCCGTCGCCCTCCGAGATGGCCTGGCTGAAGCGCCGCTCCGGCCAGCGCTCTCGAGCATCATCGTGCGGGGTCACGAGGCCTGTCGCAACCTCGAGAAGCCGCCCATGATCTCGACCGCGTGCGCGGTGCCGATCCTCCCCGCGCCTGCCGCGATCACGGCCTCCGCGGCCTCGGCGGAATCGATGCCGCCGGAAGCCTTGACACCGATCGCCTCGGGCAGGGTGTCGCGCAGGAGCTCGACATCGTGGATGGTCGCGACGCCGTCTCCGTGCCCGGTCGAGGTCTCGACGAAGTCGGCGCCCGCGTCCTCGACGATCTTGCAGGCGAGCTTCTTGAGCTTGTCGTCCAGATAGCCCGCGTGAAGCATCACCTTCAGCAGCACGATCCCCTTGCCCATGTTGACGCTCTTGACGCGGACGGCCCGCACGAGCGCAGCCAGCTCGTCGCGCACGTAGTGAAAGTCGCCCGAGAGCAGCGCGCCGGCGTTGATCACGATGTCGAGCTCGTCGGCGCCGGCGGCGATGCAGGCCTCGGCCGCCGCCACCTTCGCCTTTGTGACGTCCGCGCCGAAGGGGTAGCTGACGACCGTGCACACCTTGACGTCACAGCCCCGCAGCGTCTCGGCCGCCACCGAGACATAGGACGGGAGCACGCAGACGGTCGCGAAATGGTGCTCGCGCGCCTCGCCGCACAGCCGCTCGACATCGTCGAACGTCGCCGTCGGGACGAGCAGCGAGTGGTCGATCGTCTTGGCAAGCTCCTCGAGCCGTAGCGCCATGACCGGGTCACATTCTATTGGTGAGGGACGCGGGGCCTACGCGACTGCCGCCGTGAGCTCGCCGACGAGCGGGTCGACGTCGAGCGGCTCGGCGCCGATCCGGGCCGCGACTTCCTCGCTCGAAGGCCGGGTGCCCTCGGCGAACAGGTCGCGCAGGAACACGCCGGTCTCCGGGCTCCCCCACCAGTCCTCCCCCACGGTGCTGCGAAGGTAGGCGCGCACCTGCGCGGCCCGGATCCAGGCGCGCAGGTAGTCCGCCGAGTAGAAGCCCTCGTCCATGTCGGCGAGGTAGTTCGCCCGCGGGTAACGGAAGCCGGACGCGTCCGACACGAGCCGCTCGTAGTCCTCCGCGTGGCGCTCCGCGTTCTCGACGTCCTGCCAGAACAGCAGCTCGTACCGGAGCTTCGCCGCGTAGCGGCGAAACAGGAAGGCATCGAGGAAGCGCGTCGCCTCGGCCCGGTCTTCCGACTCCCCGATCCCCAGCTGGAAGTACCGGCCGTGCCAGCCGGGCTCGTGCGTGAGCGACTCGACGAGGAAGGAGTAGATCTCGGTCAGCGCGTGATCCCGGGACAGGCGGCGGAACGCGTACGGCAGGGACGGCTCGCAGCCCGCGTAGTGCAAAGCGTGACCCGCCTCGTGGAGGAAGGCCTGGTAGTCGGCGAGACCTCCCTGGGCCCTCGTGATCAGGTGCACGACGCTCGGTGGGTCGGACGCGATGACGCAGGCGCGGGGGCTTTTCTGCGGCCGGTCGTCGAGATCGAGCCGGATCCGGCCGTCGGAGGCGAGATCGAACCCCAGCTCGGTGAGCGTCTCGAGGCAGACCGGAACGGAACGCTCCTTCGTGTACGTGGAGGCGAGCGGCGACATCCGGCGCACGTAGGCGACGTGCGCCGATCGGCGGCACCGGCTCGCGCTCGGTGCCCAGGATCGCGGTCGAGCCACCGCTCCCGCAGATCGACGTACGCAACATCGACGTCGGCCGAGGCGCGCTCCACCGCGTCGGCGAGCTCGCCGAGATCGATCTGCTTGAGCGTGGCGCTGCGCGACACGGGGTCGGGCTCGCCGGAGAGCTCGGCTTCGAGAGCCTCGCTCGCCCGCAGGAGCTCGAGCCGCTCGTCGTTGAATGCCGCCGAGGCGGCGATCACGGCGTCACCGAGCCTGTCACGGTCGGCGTAGTCCTCGAGGACGGCGAGCCGGGCCTGTGCCGCGCGCAGCGGCATCGCCTCGCCGTCCAGCTCGACCCGGCACGCGAGAATCGCGTTCTCGAGCGCGTCGACACGCTCCGCGAGCTCGGCGACCACGATGCCGCCCTCGCAGGCCTCCCTCAGCCGAAAGAGTCGCTCGTGATCGACGGCGCCGTTCTCCTCGGCCTGCTTCAGGAGAGCGTGCTGCTCGCGGGTGAACAGGTCGGTGTAGCGCGCGACGATCGCCGCCTGCTCGCTCGTCTCCTTCTCGCCTACCCGCACGGCTCGAGCCTCCTCGGAGCGCTCGTACAGGTAACGCGCGAGCCGCGTCTCGAAGTCGTCGGGCAAGAGCGCCACGAGTCTCAGCCTAGATGGCCACCGGGCGCCTCGCTACATGCCCAGCCGTTCGAGCAACGCCCGGTCGCGCCGCCAGCGCTCCTTCACCTTCACCCGGAGGTCGAGGAAAACCGGATGCCCGAGGAGCGCCTCGATCTCAGGACGGGCACGGGCACCGATCTCCCGGATCATGCCGCCGCCCTTCCCGACGAGAATCTGCTTCTGCGAGCGGGTCTCGACGAGCACCGAGGCCGACACGCGGCGCCGGTCGATCTCCTCGACCTCCACCGTGACGGCGTGCGGTACCTCCTCGCGCGTGAGCTCGAGGGCCCGTTCCCGGATCAGCTCGGCGATACGGTGCTCGAGCGGCTGGTCGGTCAGGGTCTCGGGCGGGAAGTAGAGCGGTCCCTCGGGGAGCAGGTCGACGAGCTCGTCGGCGCAGCGCTGCGACGCCGTCTCCCGTTCGGGCGCTCACCGGATGCAGCGCGCGGAAGTCGCCCAGTGCCGCTGCGAGCTCGATCTGACGTGCGATCTCGGGAGGGCGAAGCCGATCGACCTTGTTCAGCGCGATCACGACGGGCGCCGGTTGCGCGAAGGCGCGCTGGGCAACGAACCGGTCGCCGGCGCCGATCTGCTCGTCGGCCGAGAGCACGAGGCAGACCCCGTCCACCTCTTCGAACGAGGTGTCGACGACGCGCTGCATGCGCTCGGTGAGCGGATCGCGGGGCCGCTGAAAGCCGGGCAGGTCGACGAGCACGAGCTGCCAGTCCTCGCCTGTCGCGACGCCCTGGATCCGGCTGCGCGTGGTCTGGGGCTTGTCGGAGACGATCGCCACCTTCGCCTCGCACAGCACGTTCACGAGGGTTGACTTGCCGACGTTCGGGCGCCCGGCGAGGACGACCTGGCCGCTGCGCATGGGTCAGCTGCTCCGCGGCCCCGACCGCCGCCGACCTGCGGGCGCGGGCGTCACAGCGTGAAGGAATCCGGTAACAGCTCGTCGAGGGTGCGCACGGCGACGCCGCCCTCCCAGGGAAAGACGGCGCGGTCGACGCGGAATTCGAGCAGCCACTGCCGGCAGGCGCCGCAGGGGGAGGCGGTAGCTGCGACGGCCTCCACGTCGCCGGGCTTCACGCCTGCGGCCGCCGCGCACGCGAGCGCCGACCGCTCGGCACAGAGTGTGAGCCCGTACGAGCCGTTCTCGACGTTCGTTCCGGTGAAGACGCGGCCGTCGCGTGTGAGCACGGCTGCCCCGACGCGGAAGCCGGAATAGGGAGCGTAGGCGCGCTCGGCGGACCGCAGCGCCTCGCCGAGCAGCTCGGCGTCCTCCATCGGCCGCTACCCGAAGGCCTGGAAGAGGACGAGGGTCGAGACCGAGCCGAGCAGCGCCCCGAGACCCACCTCGAGCGTGGAGTGGATCCCCGACTCGACCCGCGTCTGCGCGACCAGCAGGGCCATGATGAACGCGACCGTCGACACGAGGACGCGGTGGTCGTAGTCGTCGGTGAGGAGCGTGATTGCAGCCCAGCCGGCAAACGCGACTGCGGCGTGCCCGGACGGCAGGCCGCCGCGCAGAGGGGTACCGCGGCCGCTGATGGCCTTGAGCGTGATCACGAGGAGGATCACGACCACGAGCGCGATCAGCGTGAGGTGGATCGGCGCGTTGTAGAGACGCTCGAACGCTCGATCGGTCGGGTCGCCGAGGCGCTCCGCGAGCACGAGGTAGCCGATCGACGATCGCGTTCACGGCGGCCACGAGGACCGCACCGGCGGCGATGTCCTTCGCCAGCTTGGCGAGCGGGTTGAAGGACGTCGTTGCGATGTCCGTGGCAGCCTCGATGGCGGTGTTGACCATCTCCGCGATCAGGACGAATGCGATCGCGAGCAGGAGCGCGATCAGCTCGAGCTTCGAGACGTCGTAGGCCACGGCCAGCACGAGCACGATCGCCGCCACGGCGAAGTGGATGCGCATGTTGCGCTGGCTGCGCAACGTCCAGATCACGCCCTCGAAGGCGTAGTTGAAGCTCTGGATGATCGACGTGGTCCCGCGGCGCGACCCGGGGTCGTCGAGCTCGCGTGGCCCGTGGCGCGGCTGTGGGTGTGGCGGCGCCTTCGGCGCGTCCGTCGCGCCTTCGGCGCGTCCTGCTCGGACGTCGAATCCTCACGTGGCTTCGTCGCGCTCATGCCAGCAGATTCTCCTCGCGGCGCACCATCTCCTTGCCGTGGTCGTAGCCGAGCAGGTGCAGCAGGCCGTGGACGAGCGGGCGCTGCCACTCCTCGCCGACGACGTCCGGGCAGAGGATCACGTCGCCGAGCTGGCGCGGCGGGCCCGTCTCGAGCTCGTCCTTGCCGTCGATCGGGAACGAGAGCACATCCGTAGGTTCATCGATGCCGAGGTGCTCCTGCTTGAGCGCTCTCATCTCCGCCGGCTCGACCAGCGCCACGCCGAGATCGCCCGCTTCGATTCCCTCCGCGGCCAGGATCCGCCTGCAGAGGGCCTCGAGCTCGCGCTCGTCGAGGACGGCGCCGCTGCGGTTGTCGACCTGGATCTCGATCACGGCTTGGTCATGCGTGTATGTCCGCCGGATGCGGTCTGGCGTCTAGCGGCGACGCTGGGTTCCGGTCTCCTCCGCATGGCGCTTGTAGGCCTCGACGATGCGCTGCACCAGCTTGTGCCGAACCACGTCCTGGTTGCCGAACTCGATGAACGCGATCCCGTCGATCTCGCCGAGGATCTGGCTCACGTGAATGAGGCCCGACGACTGATGACGGGGAAGGTCGATCTGGGTGACGTCGCCGGTCACGACGACGTTCGAGCCGAAGCCGAGCCGCGTGAGAAACATCTGCATCTGCTCCGGGCTCGTATTCTGCGCCTCGTCGAGGATGATGAACGAGTCGTTCAACGTGCGGCCGCGCATGAACGCGAGCGGCGCCACCTCGATCATGCCCTTCTCGATATACGCAGCGAGCCGGTCGGCGTCGAGCATGTCGTAGAGCGCGTCGAAGAGCGGCCGCAGGTACGGGTCGACCTTCGCGAGAAGGTCGCCCGGCAGGAAGCCGAGCTTCTCCCCGGCCTCGACCGCCGGCCGGGTGAGGATGATCCGGCCGACCTCGCGCTCCGACAGCGCCGCCACGGCGAGCGCCATCGCGAGGTACGTCTTGCCGGTCCCCGCCGGGCCGATGCCGAACGTGATCGTGCAGCGGCGAATCGCGTCGACGTAGTGCTTCTGGTTGACCGTCTTCGGGGTGATCTTCTTCCCGCGATGGCGCCAGATCACGTCCTCGAAGACATCCCGGACGTCCGCCGATTCCTCCAGGGCCTCGAGCACCGCGTCGATCGTGCCCGGGCCGATCGCGTGCCCCGCCTCGACGAGGTCGACGAGCTCACCGACGACCGTCCGGGCGCCCGAGACGTCGTCGTCGGCGCCCTCCAGGGTGAGCCGGTTGCCGCGCAGGAAGATCGAGCAGCCGAAGCGGTCGCGTAGCGCCTCGAGAACGCCGTCGTCGACTGCCGCCAGCTCGGCCGCTACCTCGTTCGGAACAGAGAGAACCTCCTGCAACTCACCCAGTGTAGACCCGGGCCGCCACGCCACCGGCCGGTGGGGCCACCCCGCTCCTCCACCCGCTTTGAGCGTATCGCCGGGCGGCGCGCGGGTGTTGCGCTGACCGCGACGGTTGCTTGTAGAGGCTGTGACCGAACGTCGCGCCTCCGCGCGAAGCCCGGCGCGAGAGGCTCAGGCCAGCTTCTCGCGCACGAGCTGGCTCACGCCGGAGCCGTCCGCCCTTCCGGCCACCTGCGGCATGACGTCGGCCATGACACGACCAAGGTCACGGAGCGAGGTCGCCCCCGTCTCGGCGATCGCATCGTCCACGATGCGCTCGAGCTCCTCCTCGGAGAGGGGCGCCGGGAGCAGCGCCTCGAGAACGGTGAGCTCGACCTCCTCGCGCTCCGCCTGCTCCTCACGGCCCGCGTCGCGGAACGCCTTGATCGACTCCACGCGCCGCTTGCGCTCCCGCTGCAGGACCTGGAGCTCCTCGTCCTCCTTCAGCGGCCGGCCGAGCTCCTTCTCGGCGCTGCGCAGAGAGCTGAGCGTCAACCGGAGCGTCGCGACACGAGGCTCGTCCCGCGCCCGCATCGCGTCCTTCAGCTCCGACTCGATACGCGCGATCATGGGAAGGGAAGCTCGCGTCCGCCGAGGATGTGCCAGTGCAGGTGGAAGACGGTCTGGCCTGCGCCGGGGCCGACGTTCACGATGACCCGGTAGTCCTCGAGCCCGGCCGCGGCAGCCGTCTCGGCAACGAAGCCGAGCAGGCGTTGTGCTTCCTCGCCCGGCAACGCGTCGATCTCCCGGAAACTCGAGAGATGGCGCTCGGGGATGACGAGGAGGTGCACCGGCGCTTTCGGGGCAATGTCCTCGATGGCGACGAGGCCGTCGGAGCGACCGACGACGGTCGCCGGGAGGTCTCCGCTCACGATCCGGCAGAACACGCAGTCGTCGTCAGGCAGCGAGGATCCCCTCCTCCGTGACCGCCTTGCCGCGCACCTCGACGAGCTCGCCGATCCGGCCCTCCACGATCCAGGGAGAGTAGTCGTTCGAGAAGCCGCGGCCCGGCCGATCGATCAACACGACATCCTCGCGACCGATCTTGCCGCGCCACCGTCGGAGGCAGGCTTCCCGCGAGAGCGCGCGCAGCCGCGCGCTGCGTTCGCGCTTGATCCTGGCCGGCACCGTGTCCTCGGCCGCCGTTGCGGTTCCAGGGCGAGGCGAGTAGGGAAAGACGTGGACTTTCGTGATGCCTGCCCGCTCGACCGTCGCAAGCGTCCCGTCAAAGGCATGCTCGTCCTCCCCGGGGAAGCCGACGATCACGTCCGTCGTGAGGTTGAACCCCTCCGCGTGCTCGAGGCGGCGCAGGTAGGTCGCCACGTTGTAGCGCCGTCCCATGGCCCGTAGCACCGTGTCGTCACCGGACTGCAGGGGGACGTGCAGGTGCGGGGACACCGTCTCCGTCTCTCGCATCGCCCGGATCAGCCCCTCGGTGACGTGGTTTACCTCCACCGACGAGAGGCGCAGCCGCGCGAGACCCGGAATCGTGCCGACCGCGCGCACGAGCCGCTCGAGGTCGTACCCGGCGCCCCGATCCCGATAGCAGCCCAGGTTGATCCCGGTGAGCACGACCTCACGGTGACCCTGCCGCACGCGGCGTCGGACCTCGGCGAGCACCGCCTCCGCAGGCCGACTGCGCGAGGCTCCGCGCACCTGCGGGATGACGCAGAACCTGCACGAGAAGCTGCAACCGTCCTGCACCTTGACGAACGCGCGCACACGATCCAGCCGCGCCTCGGCCTGGACGCAGCCGATGGCGCCCACGTCCCCCGCAACGAACGCAGCCGTTCGCTCGCTCGGAAGCGCCACAACCGTGACGTTGGACGGCAGATCGTCGAACGATCCGGACAGGTTCGCGGCGCAGCCCGTCAGGTACACGCGCCCACCGCTCCTCGCCGCCTGGCGCGCCGCCTTGCGCGACTTGGCGACCGCTTCGCGCGTCACGCAGCACGTGCTGATCACGGCGACGTCCGCGTCGTTCGCGTCCTCGACATGGCCCTCCGCGAGCAGGCGCTCCCGGATCTCCTGGACGTCCGCGTGCGAGACCTTGCAGCCCAGGAAGTCGGTGCTGAACCTCGCCATTCCGCCATGCTAGCGCCGCTCCGAGCAGACCCAGCTCGCGCGGGCGGCCTGTCCCTCAGGCCGTCGCGATCGTCCGCGCGATCAGCTCTGTCGCTCGAAGAGCTCCGCAGTCCAGCCCTCACGCTCGCGCGCGAGGATCCTTGTCCAGCCCGGCGCGACCGCCGCTTCGCCGGCGAGATACCCGGAGGCGATCAGCCTCTGTCCGCTGAAGCGGGCCGCGACGAACGGGATGGACGAGAGCTCGAGGTTCGCGAGACCGAGGTCGGCGCCCGGCAACTCCTCCGAGCGGACGTCCGCCTGGCGGACATCGAGCTCGACGCCGTTGCGCCGCGCGTTCGCGCGCGCCGCCTCGACCGCGGCCGCATCGTGATCGACCGCAACGACGGGCCCCAGTCCGAGCTTGGCCGCCGCGATTGCGAGCACCCCTGACCCGCAACCGAGATCGAGGACCGCGCTCGCCGGCTGCTCCAGGAGCAGCTCGAGGCAGAGCCGGGTCGTCGGATGAGCCCCGGTGCCGAACGCCTGGCCGGGGTCGACGACGACGGGAATGGCGCCCCTCGGCGCCTGCTCCCAGGGTGGGCCGACCCAGAGCGGGCCCACGACCACGGGCCGGTGGAAGCTGCGCCACCGGTCGTTCCAGTCGGGCGCGACCGGAGACGCACGAACGGTGCCGAGCGCTCGCTGCAGCAGCTCCTCCTCATCCATGCCGCCGTAGACCGCGAGCTCGAGCTCCCCTTCGTGCTGCCGCTCCTCCCAGCCGGCGGGGAAGAGCACCGCGAGCGATGCTCGTGCTTCCTCTGCCTGAGCGTCGGGCACGCGCACCGACAGGCGCCGGAGGTCGCCGACGGAAACCGGGGGACCGCGGAGGGCGCCGGCGAGGGCAGCGGGATCGGCGGCCGGACGGCGACCCGCGCGGCTCAGCGGAAGGCCGCCCGGACGCGGTCGAAGAACCCGCCGTCGCTCCGGTAGGTGTCCCCATCGACGCTCGCGTCGAAGTCCTCGAGCAGGCGGCGCTGCTCCTCGGAGAGGCGCCGCGGGACGAGCACGTTCACGAGCACGCGGTGGTGGCCGCGGCCGCGACCCTGGAGGATCGGCATCCCTTTGCCGCGGAGGACTCGAAGCTCGCCGGGTTGTGTGCCGGGCTCGAAGGTGAGCTCGACCTCTCCCTCGAGCGTGGGGATCGACCTGCGGGCGCCGAGGGCAGCCTCCGTCATCGTGAGCTCCACCGTCGAGACGATGTCATCGCCGTCCCGGACGAATCGGGGATCGGGAGCGACGCGCACGACGACGTACGCATCGCCCGCCCGGGCACCCACGTCTCCCGAGTGACCTTCCCCGGTAAGCCGGATGCGCTGACCGTCATGGATGCCCGCCGGGATGCGAACCTCGATGCGGCGCTCGTCGGCGACTCTCCCGTCGCCGCCGCAGGCCTCGCAGCGCTTCGTGACGAGCTTGCCACTGCCGTTGCAGCGCCCGCAAACCTGCGCGGTCACGAACTCTCCGAACAGCGTGCGCGCCGTCCGCTGGACCCGGCCGGCTCCTCCGCACTGGGAGCAGATCTCCA
This sequence comes from uncultured Thermoleophilia bacterium, assembly GCA_963780385.1. GTDB lineage: Bacteria > Actinomycetota > Thermoleophilia > Gaiellales > Gaiellaceae > CAWACA01. Next base: position 278,177 of record CAWACA010000002.1, read on the forward strand.
GGCCGGCACTCGGGTCGGCGCCGCTCCCTCGGCACTCGGTGCACGTGGTGGCGACCGCGAACGACACCTCACGGGTCACCCCGCTCGCAGCCTCGGACAGCTCGACGGCGACCTCGGCGACGACATCCGCCTCCACGCCGGCGCCGGCCGGATGCCATGCCGCCGAACAGATCGTCGCCGAAGAATGCCCCGAGCAGATCCGAAAGGCTCCCGAAGTCGAAGTCCTCGGGGCGGAAGCCGCCCGTCCGCAGCCCCTCGTGGCCGTAGCGGTCGTAGAGCTCCCGCGTCTCCTGCCGGTGCAGCACCTCATAGGCCTCTGCCACCTCGCGGAAGCGATGCTCTGCCTCGGGGTCGTCCGACACGTCGGGATGCAGCTCGCGCGCGAGGCGGCGGAACGCCTTCTTGATCGCCTCCTCGTCGGCGTCGCGAGGAACACCGAGGACGTCGTAGTAGTCGCGCTTGACCTGCGCCATCGTCGATTTCTTAGGTTACTCGGGTGCACCGCCGGCGCAGCGCCGCACGTCAGTCCGTGTAGATCTCCTCCACGAAGCGGGACAGTTGGTGCGCGGCCGAGCGGACGGCGTCGATCGCCTTGCCGTAATCCATCCGGCTCGGGCCGAGGAGGCTCACCGTCCCGAGGCTGCGATTGGAGAGCCCGTAGGGCGCGGCGACGAGCGCGAGCTTTGCGAACGCGGGGTCGTCGAACTCCGAGCCGACGCGCACGAACGGTCGCTTGGTGTCGAGCGCAGACTTGAGCAGGTCGAGGAGCACGGCCCGTCGCTCGAGCGTCTCGAGCAGGCGCTGGAAGGTCGTGATGTCCTCGGAGCGGAGGTCGTCCATGAGGCCCGCGGCACCCCCCACGTACACCCGCTGCTCACCCAGCTCCACGAGCTGTGTGAATGCCGGCTCGATGACCGCGAGAAACTCGCGCTCCCTGGCCGGGAGAGACGGATCGTCGAAGCGGTTGCGCAGGAGGCGGGCGCCGAGGTTCAACCCGGCGACCTGCTCGTTCAGGTACTCGCGCGCCCAGTCGGCGAGCCCGGGATCGACCGGCCCGCCGAACACGAAGAGCCGTTTGGTGACGCCGCCGGTCGAGGTGATGATGACGACGACGACGACCTGGGGTTGCAGCACGAGCACCTCGACGTGCCGCACGACGGTCGTCTCGAGCGACGGCGCGGTCGCGAGCGCGAGCAGGTGCGTCACCTGCGTCAGCGCGGCAATCGTGGTCTCGAGAGCGGCGTCGACCTCGTTGCGCACGCCCGACAGGTCGAGCGGGAGATCGGTCGGCTTCGGCGCGAGGGACTCGAGCAGGCGGTCGACGTAGAACCGATACCCCTGGTCGGTCGGTACGCGGCCGGCGGAGGTGTGCGGGTGCGTGAGGTAGCCGCGCTCCTCGAGCTCGGCCAGCTCGTAGCGGACGGTCGACGAGGAGACGCGCATCCTGCGCCTGGCCGTGAGCGCCTTGGAGCCCACGGGGTGACCGCCTGCGAGGTAGTCCTCGACGACGTATTCGAGGATGACCCGTTGCCGCTCGGAGAGCTCGGCCAGCTCGTCGACCATGACCCGATAGTAGAGGCTCGACCGAGCCGCGCTCGGGTTGCAGCGCCCAGCCGACAGAAAACCGCGGCATGGCCACGCTCACGACGGCCTCGCTGCGCCACGGCCGTCGGCACGGCGGCCCTGCACGGCCCGTCGCAGCGTCGCGCGGTCCCGTCGTCAGATCCGCGACCGGCCGAGCCGTGGAGGCTCAGGCGACGAGCTCGCGCCCGCGTGCCGGCGCCCGCGGTTCGGCGTCCTGCTCGGAGGCCTCCGCGAGCAGCTCGACGGTCACGCCGGTGCCGAGCAGCCTGCCGCGCCGCGTCAGCGCGATCGTTTCCTCGCGGAGCTCGACCAGCCCGAGCCGTTCCATCCGTTCGACGCCTCGACTGTCGAGCTCGCCGTTCACCTCGTTGAGCGGAAGACCCTCGTCGAGCCGTAACCCCAACATGAGCCGCTCGCGTCGCAGGGTGGAAGCGTCCAGCGGTTCGAGCTCCCTGCCCGGCGGCGTCCCGGCGGCCAGCGCGTTGACATACGCCCGAAGCTGTGGGCGGTTTCGCCACCGCCGGCCTGCGACGGTCGAGACGGCCCCGATCCCGAGCCCGAGGTAGTCGCGACCCTGCCAGTACGCAAGGTTGTGTCGCGCACGCATGTCCGTCCCGGCAGAAGTTCGCGGTCTCGTACCACCGGTAGCCCGCGCCCTCGAGGGTCTCGACCACGAGCTCGAGGTATGACTCCATCGCATCCGCCTGGCGCGCCAGCTCCTCCCCCCAGGCATGGCTGAAACGTGTGCCTTCCTTGGCCTCGAGCTCGTAGTAGGAGACGTGCCGCGGTCCGAGCCGGATCGCCTCCTCGAGGTCTCGACGCAGATCGGCGGCGCTCTGGCCGGGAATGCCGTAGATGAGGTCGAGCGAGATGTTGTCAAAACTGGCATCGCGTAGATCGTAGAAGGCGCGTCGGACGGTGTCCGGATCTGCCCGCCGCTCGAGCACCGCGAGCAAATGCGCCTGGAACGTCTGGGCACCGAGCGAGACCCTCGTCACCCCGGCGTCTCGCAGGGCTCGCGCCAGGTCCGGCGTCACGGTCTCGGGGTTTGCCTCGACCGTCAACTCGCTCGCCGCCGGCAACGCCTTCAGAAGCCGGATGAGCTCGTCGCGACGCGTGAGCGTGGGAGTGCCGCCGCCGAGAAAGACCGTGTCCAGCGCCGGTGCAAGCGCATGCCGCTCGAGCGCAAGCTCTGCGAGCAGCGCGTCGACGTAGCCGGCCTGAGCCTCGGCCCGACCGACGACGGTCACGAAGTCGCAGTACCCGCAGCGGTGAGCGCAGAACGGCAGGTGGACGTAGAGATGCCGAACGTGGCTCATGATCGCGAGTCGCGCTCGCCGTCGAGGTTCAGCACGGCGAGGAACGCTTCCTGGGGCACTTCGACGGAGCCGAGCTGGCGCATGCGTTTCTTGCCTTCCTTCTGGCGCTCGAGCAGCTTGCGCTTGCGGCTGATGTCGCCGCCGTAGCACTTGGCGATCACGTCCTTGCGCTTGGCCTTGATCGTCTCGCGGGCCACGACGCGCGAGCCGATCGCCGCCTGGACGGGGACGTCGAAGAGCTGACGCGGGATCTCGGCGCGCAGACGCTCGACGAGCGCTTTGCCGCGCGGGTAGGCGCGGTCGCGGTGAAGGACGAGGCTGAGCGCGTCGACGGGCTCGCCGTTCAGGAGAATGTCGAGCCGGACGAGCTCGCCGGGCCGGAAGCCCGCGAGGTCGTAGTCGAAGCTCGCATAGCCGCGGGTCCGCGACTTGAGCTGGTCGTAGTAGTCGTAGACCACGTCCGCGAGCGGGAGGTCGTAGACCACGAGCACGCGGTTCTCGCTCAGGTACTCCATGTGGTGGAAATCGCCCCGGCGCTCCTGATTCAGCTCCATGACGGCGCCGACGTACTCCTTCGGCAGGATGATCGAGGCCCGGATGAACGGCTCCCGCACCTCGAGCAGATCGCCGGGCAGGTCGGAGGGGTTGTGTACCTCGATCTCCTCGCCGCTCTTCGTCGTCACGCTGTAGGCGACGTTCGGCGCCGTGACGAGAAGATCGAGATCGAACTCCCGCTCGAGCCGCTCCCGCACGATGTCGAGGTGAAGCAACCCGAGGAAGCCGCAGCGGAAGCCGAAACCGAGCGCCTGCGAGGTTTCGGGCTCGTACGAGAGGGAGCCGTCGTTGAGCTTCAGCTTCGCAAGCGCGTCCCGTAGCGACGGATAGTCGTCGGTGTCGCTCGGGAAGAGCCCGGCGAAGACCATCGGCTTGACGTCCTTGTAGCCCGGGAGAGGATCGACGGCCGGTCGTTCGCGGCTCGTCAACGTGTCGCCCACGCGCAGGCTGGCCGACGTCCTTGAGCCCGGTGACGATGTAGCCCACCTCGCCCGCCGACAGCGAGCCGGCCGGCACGCGCTCGGGCGCGAACGAGCCGAGCTCCTCCGCTTCGCACGTCGTGCTCGTCGCCATCGTCCGCAGCCCTTGACGCGGACGGAACTCGCCGTCGATCACCCGGACGAACGCGACGACGCCCCGGTACTGGTCGTAGGTCGAGTCGAAGATCAGCGCGCGCGGCGCGGCCCCGGCGTCACCGCGCGGCGCCGGGATGCGGTCGACAATGGCGTCGAGCACCTCGGTAACGCCCTCGCCCGTCTTCGCCGAGATGCGCAGAACCTGGTCGGGCGCGACTCCGACGAGCTCCGCGAGCTCCGCCGCCGCGGCCTCGGCGTCCGCCTGCGGCAGGTCGATCTTGTTCACGACGGGGACGATCTCGAGATCCGCCTCGATCGCGAGGTACGCGTTCGCGACCGTTTGCGCCTGGATCCCCTGAGCCGCGTCGACGAGGAGGACGGCGCCCTCGCAGGCCGCGAGCGAGCGCGAGACCTCGTATGTGAAGTCGACGTGACCCGGCGTGTCGATCAGGTTGAGCTGGTGCCCTTTCCAGGTCACACGTACGGCCTGAGCCTTGATCGTGATGCCGCGCTCGCGCTCGAGGTCCATCGTGTCGAGCACCTGCTCGCGCATCTGCCGATCGGAGAGGGTCTGCGTGAGCTCGAGGATGCGGTCGGCAAGCGTCGACTTGCCGTGGTCGATGTGCGCGATGATCGAGAAGTTGCGGATGCGATCGAGGCTCATCTGGTGCGGCCGTCCGATCGCCGTCCGGAGCGGCCGATCAACGATAGCAACGCCCCGAGCTCGCGAATTCCCAGCAAACGGGCCAAAACGAGGTATGCCCCGACGGACGCGAGGCAGCCCAGCCCGACCGACAGCACCTGAGCGCCGAGCGAGCGCCCGAGGGCCTCGTCCAGCGCCCGCCAGACGCCGTATGCCACCCCGGCGCACAGTGCGGACGCGATCACGATGCGCCAGGCCGAATCAAGGAGCTCGCGACCGTTCACCCGACCGAGGCGTCGGCGCAGCACGAGCAGCAGCGCCGCACTGCCGGCGATGTTGACGATCGACGTGGCGAGCGGGATCCCCCAGATTCCGACGTGGTAGAGCGCCGCGGCCAGGGCCGCATTGAGCCCGAGGTTGCCGAGGGCGACATACGTCGGGATCCATGGAGACTGCAGGCTGAAGAACGCGCGGTTGAGCATCAGCATCGCGCCGTTGAACACGAGACCGACCATGAAGGCGGCGAGCGCCTGGGAGACCACGGTCGTCTCCCCGGCGGTGAACTCGCCCCGTTGGTAGAGCAGCCGGACGATGGGAACCGCGAGCACGACGCCCACGGCCGCCGCGGGGATGAGCAGGAAACCGATCTGGCGCAGGCCGAGCGACACCGTGTCGCGGAACCCGGGGATGTCGTTCCGCGCGGCGAGTCGTGAGAGCATCGGGAAGAGAACGGTGGCGACCGCGACCGAGAAGATCCCCTGGGGAAGCATGTAGAGGCGGAAGGCGAGGTCGATGGAGCGTGGCGCCAGGTTCGGGTCCACGAACCGGGCCGCGAACAGGGTGTTCACGACCAGGTTGAAGTTGATGAGGCCGAGACCGAGCGCCACCGGGAGCATCAGGACGAAGACCCGTTTGACCGCCGGGTCCCGCCAGTCGATCACCGCGGTCAGCTTGCCGTCGAGCCGCATGATCCACGGGAACGGCAACAGCAGCTGGATGATCGTGCCGATCAGGATCCCGACCGCGTAGACGTAGAGCTTCCCGTCTTCGGTGTCCGCCTGGGGGACGCCGACGACGAGCGCGAGAATGATTGCGAGATTCCAGAGCACCGGGCTCAGCGCCGGGATCGTGAACCGCTCGTAGCTGTTCAGGATCCCGACGGCGATGCCCGACACGCCGAGCAGAGCAACGCACGGGAACAGCACGCGGGAGAGGCCGACGACGAGATCCTGGTCCTCGCCCTCGTAGCCGAACGGACGCATGATCCACGGGGCAAGCACGATGAAGAGTGCGGTCAGAGCCGTGAGACCGAGCGCGAAGAGGAACAAGAGGCTCGAGGCAACGCGCCACGCCCGGGCTCTCTCTCCTTTCTCGAGCAGCTCGCTGAACACCGGCACGAACGCTGAGCTGAGCGCCAGGTCTGCGACGAGAGCCCGCACGAGATTCGGAACCTGGAACGCGACGGTGAAGGCGTTGATCCCGCCCTCCGCGCCGAACGTCCGGGCCGCAATGACCTCACGGAGGAGACCGGCGATGCGCGAGATGCCGGTCAGGACCGAGAAGATGGCGGTCGACCGGGCGAGCCGGCGACCGTGGCCGGACCGGCCGAGCGGCTCGTCGACGACCGGGGCGTCCGCCACGTTCGGCGAGTATAGGCCGGTCGTCGGGCACGGTCTCCTGGTCGGCGCCAGGCGCGTGCTAGCATCCTTCCAGCCCCGGTCGATCCGGGGTCTTTCTACGTCATGCCCAACATCAAGCAACAGGAACGGCGCGTCACTACGGCGGCACGGCAGCGGCTCGAGAACCTCCGCTGGCGCTCGGCGTCCAAGACGCTGTTCCGCCGCCTCGAGCAGCGCGCTCGAGGAGGGTGACGCGGAGCTGATCGCGGCCGAGCACCGGCTGCTCGTTCAGACGCTCGACAAGGCCGCCGCCCAGCGGGCGATTCACCCGAACAAGGCCGCCCGCAAGAAGGCGCAGGCGGCCAAGCTCGTCTCGGCCGGAACGTCCGCCTGACCGCCGTCAGGCGAGCGCGATCAGCGCGACGCCTCCGACGACGGCAACCGCTCCGACCGCCCGGCGCCGCCCCGACCGGCTCGTGCAAGACGAGTGCGGCAAGCGCCGTCGCGATGACCACGCTCGTCTCCCGCACGGCGGAGACGGCGGCTGCGGGCGCGCGCTCGAGCGCCGCGAGAACCAGCACGTAGGCCGCGAAGCCGGCGATCCCCGCTACGATCGCCCGCGGGCGTAGCTCCGCTCTGAGCGTAGGCAGGCCTCGGCGATAGGCGACTGCGCTGCCGTACGTGAGAGCCAGGAAGATGTTGACGATCTCGAAGTACGAGATCGGGTCGGAATAGCGGATTCCTTCCTTGTCGATGATCGTGTAGCCGGCGATGCACGCCGCGATCGCGCAACCGAGGAGGACTCCCCTCGGATCGCGCCGGCGGCCGAACCCTCGGACGAGGAGCACGCCTGCGCCGACCGCGACGACGCCCAGGGCCTCGAGCCAGGATGGGCGCACGGCGAGCACCACCGCCGTGACGACGAGAACGATCACGGGCGCCAGACCGCGGGCGATCGGATACACGAGGCTCAGCTCGGAGCGGCCATACGCGGCGACGAGCAGGACGAAGTAGGCGAGCTGGAAGCAGCACGAAGCCGCCAGGTAAGGCGCAACCGCTGATTGCACGTCCCATGTCGCGGCGGCCACCGGGGCAAAGACCAGCGCGCTGGTGACCACCATCACGACTCCCGTCGCTTCCGGGTCCCGGGCTCCGGCGAGCAGAAGGTTCCAGAACGCGTGCAGGAACGCGGCCCCGAGCGCGAGCAGGAGCGCCGTGGTCGGCACGGACTAACCGGTCGATCGCGGGCTGCGGTGCCACGGGTCCCGGGCGGCGTCGGAGCCCGGGGCCGTCTCTCAGGACGGCGCGGTGGCGTTCGAGCTCCTCCCGCCTCGGCCCGAACCGCCCGTCGTCCGAGCGCGGCCGGCACCTGAACACGCTCGTCCGTGGCTGAAGCGCCGCGCACCGGCCACGCTTCCGGCGCAGGGGCCCGCCGGTCGTGGCCCAGATGGGCGCATTCGACCGGTCGGGCGCGTTCGGCTCATCCGCCTGTGCCGGCGGCGGAAGTCTCGGTCACCTCGACGATCGCCCGTTGGAGCTGGAGCGTCGGATCCAGGCGGAGACCGCCCTTCACGTCATGATCGAGCTCCGCAAGACGTGCGAGCGCCTCCCCCAGCTCGGCCGGCGCGTAGTTCCGCGCCTGGTCCGCCTGCTTGCGCGCCGGATACGACTTGAGGCCCAACCGGCGGGCAATCTCTCCCACGCTCACGTCCTCGTCGACCAGTGCCTGAACGGCCCTGACCTTCCTCACGTGCTCGGAGAGGCGGTAGGCGATGATGTACGGCTCCGCTTCATGCTCCAGCAGCACCTCGCAGGCCCAGAGAGCTGCGGCGACGTCACGGGCCCCCCACGCGTCCGTGAGTGCCCAAGCGGGCATGTCGTTCGACGGGACGACGAGCTGCTCCGCCTCCTCGACGCCGACGGTCTCGTCGCCCGCCCAGGCCGCCAGCTTCTCGACCTCGGCCTGCAGGGCAAAGGCATCCTCGCCTACGAGCTCGACGAGGCGCCCGGCGACGCCGCCGTCCGTGCGCACGTGGGCCTGATCGAGCTGGCGTTTCGTCCACGCGACGTAGTCGTCGACCTCACGCGAGCCTCTCTTCCGCTTCGGCACGTCGTAGCGCAGCACCTTTCCCGCGGACTCGCAGGCCGCCTCGAGGCCGGCGGGGAGCCGAGAGGCATCCCCGACCAGCGCGAGCACCGCCCCCGGCGCAGGGCTCTCGGCGTAGCGCGTGATCGTCTCGACATCGGTTTTCTTCCAGGCCTCGACCCCCTCCACGACCACGAGCCGCTCGCCACCGGCGAAGAGGCCGAGCGCGTTCGCGGCGGCAACGGCCGCGCCGGCGTCGTCGAGCTCGGCCGCGAGGGTATCGATGGAGCCCGGGTCGAAGCGCGCCCGCAGGCGGCGGAGCGCGACCCCGATCTTCGGGGCATCGCCTCCGGTGATCAGGTAGAGGGGCTCGAGGGCCTCGGCGGCCATCGGGCGTGAGCATACGTCAGGCCTCCGTCGCCACGGTCAGCCGGGTGCCGTCGCTCTCGATGACGACGGCCCCGTCCTCGTCTGTGCGGTACACGTCCAGACCGTCGCGGTCTTCGAGGGCGTTCAGCGTGGCAGGGGTCGGATGCCCGTAGTCGTTGTGCGCACCCACGGAGATGACTGCGACGGACGGCCTCAGGCGCACGAGAAGGCCCGCGAGCCCCGCGTCAGACGACCCGTGATGCGCCACCTTGAGAATCTCGACCGGCTTGAGAGCGAGCCTCCCGGTGACCCCGGATTCTGCGTCCGCCGTGAGCAGTGTGTCGACAGCGCCGTAGGTCGCGAGCAGGACGACGGCGTTGTCGTTCGGGTTGTCTCCGGGTCGGGCAGACCCGTCCGGCCAGAGGACGCGCAGCACGAGCCGCCCGAGCCTGAAGACCTGACCCCGACGAGCCGTCACGACCCGCGCACCCCGCTCGGCGGCGGCCTGAAGAGCTGCCTCCTCATACGGGCTCTCCACGGGCTGGCGCGGATCGAGGACGGCCTCCACCTCGAGCCGGCGCAGCACGGCTTCCGCGCCACCGACGTGGTCACGCTCCGGATGGGTCAGCACGAGCAGCGCGAGCCGCTCGACTCCCAGTCGCGCAAGTTGACGCTCGACCTCCGCCTCCGGCGGCCCTTCGTCCACGAGCACTGCGCCCTGGGGTACCTGGAGAAGCGTGGCGTCGCCCTGTCCGACGTCGAGAAACGTGACCCGTAGTCCGTCGGGCGGAGCGGGCGCAGGAGCACCGCGCGGCCAGAATGCAGCAAGCCCGACCACGGCCGCTGCGGCGAACACGAGCACGGCGGCCAAGCGCCGGCCGCGGGAGGTGGCACGCCGCAGCGCGAGCAAGACCGCAAACGCCGCAACAACTCCGAGCAGGATTGCGGGAGACTCGAGCTGCGCGAACGGCAGCCCGCCGATCGCCCGGGCGCACCAGGCGAGATACGCGACCAGCCAGCCGTTGATCCAGGCGAGCGCCGCCGCAGCGCCGGGTAGCACGGATCCAACAGCCGCAGCGGATAGGCCGAGCCCCAGAATCGGCGCGACGACCGGAGCCGCGAGAACGTTCGCCAGGATCGACCACACCGGTATCGCTCCGAAGTGGGCCCAGAGGATCGGAGCGGTCGCGATGCCGCAGCCGCCCGAGAGCGCCAGCACCGTCGCAAGCCGGCGTGGCAGCGGGTATCCCTCCAGCCGGCGCTCGAGTCGGGGTACGAGGACGAAGATCGCCGCAACGGCGCCGAAGGACAGCTGGAACCCGGGATCGAGCAGGCTGTAGGGGTTCCAGGCGAGTAGGACGGCCGCCCCGACCAGGGCGAAGTACCAGCGGTCGCGCGGGCGGGCAGCCAGCCAGGCGAGCGAGGCGAGCCCACCGGCAACTCCTGCCCGCACGACCGAGGGCTGCCAGCCGACGGCGGCCACGTATCCGAGCACCGCGGCCAGCGCAGCCACCTGCGCCAGCCACCGACGCAACCCTGCCAGCCAGCCGGCAACGAGCACACCGGCTACGACGTACGCGACGTTCTGACCCGACACGGCGAGCAGGTGGTAGAGGCCGGACGACCGAAAGCGGTCCTGGAGCTCGCCCGCGAGGCCTTCGTCCTCGCCGAGCACGACGCCCGCGACCAGGGCGCGCCGCTCCCCGGTCAGCCCGGGGGCGATCGAGCGCGCCAGGCGAGCCCTGAGGCCATCCGCAAAGCCGGCGAGCCCGCCCCGCCTGCCGACGACGCGATAGTGATCTGCCTGAAGCACGGCGTGCGCACCGCGCCTTCGCAGGTACGACTCCTCGTCGAAGCCCGACGCCGAATCGGCCGGCCGAGGCAGCCGAATCCGGGTCACCGTGTCGATGACCGCTCCCTGGGGCGGCGCCCGGACGTTCACAGGGAGCTCGAGCTGTGCACGCTCGGCGATCGGCCGATTCCACAGCCTCGTCGCACGAACCGGTACCCGAATCACGAATCGGCTCGTGCGTGCGGGCCCCGTGACCTCGAGCCGCACCGGCGCAGAACGTCCCGCCTCGTGCGCGAGCACGCTCTGATCCAGCGCCTCCAATCGCATGCTTCCCACCGACCACCCGGTGAGCAGCAGCGCAATGCCAAGCGTGGGCACTCCCGCCGACGGGAGAATGGCGGCGGCCACGCCGAGCACGAGGGGAATGAGAACGAGCATGGAGCGGAGTCCACCCGCATCGCAAGGGAGACCCCGAGCCCGAGACAGAAGCTTGCGGCGAGCCCATGGGAAGCGGGGATCGCCCGAAGACCTGCCATGCGCGTTGCGAGACGCCTCATAGGGTCAACAACTCCCTGAGCTGCTCCAGGCGAGTCGGCCCGATGCCGGGAACCGCATCCAGCTCGTCGATCGACGCGAACGCGCCGTGCTGCGCTCGGTAGTCGAGAATCCTCTGGGCAGTGACCGGCCCCACCCCCGGCAGGGCGTCGAGGTCCTCCAACGTCGCGCTGTTCAGGTGCACCTGCGTCGGCGGGGCCGTCACACCTCCGACAGAGCCCTGGGCGCTCGAGCTCCCGGAGCGCTGCTGCCCGGGGACGAGAACCTGCTGGCCGTCTGCGACGGGCGCGGCGAGATTCACGAGCGCAAGAGCCGCGCGAGGCTTCGGCCCGCCGGCGGCGCGAATCGCGTCGTCGATTCGGCTGTCGGCCGGGAGCCGATAGAGCCCGGGTCGCCGAACCGCGCCTGCCACGTGAACGAGCACGAGGTCTTCGGGAGGGACCTCACCCGTCTCAGCCCCATCCATCTGGATCGAGGTGAGCGTTTGTGTCCGCCCGGAGGTGGAACCCGCCGAGTCGGAGGCGAGGAGAAAGCGGCCCCCTAACACCAGCGCAGCGAGGATCGCGGCGAGGTATGCGATCGCCCGTCCGCGCGTGATCGTCGGCATGTGCATGTTGTCAATTTTGGCGACCTGCGCAGACCTCAAATAGCGACGCCGGTCACGAATGCGTGCCAGATGTGTGACGTGTTGCCGGCGCGAGACGGCGAGCCGTGTCCGAGGAAGCACCGAAAGCCGCGGTCGGGTGCTGTGGGAGTCGAGCCGCGCTAGGGAGCCCGGGGCGGGCCCGCCCGGCGCCGGTTCCCCTGCCGCGGCGCTCGAGGGATCGAGATCGATACCGCTGAACCCGATATCGTGACGCCGCCGTGGCCGACGTCGACACCGGGCTTCGCGTCGTCGTGACCGGCGCCGCTTCCGGCATCGGTGCTGCCACGGCGACTCGTTTCCGAGCTGACGGCGCCCGCGTGGCTGGAATTGACCGCGACGGTGAAGGTCTGGCTCAGGTCGAGCTGGACGCGCGGCTCGTCGCCGAGGTGTCGGCGCCCGACGAGATCACGCCGGCCATCGATGAGGCTGCCGAGCGGCTCGGCGGCCTGGATGTAGCTGTGGCCTGCGCCGGCATCGCAACGCGCGGCACCGTCGCAGACACGCCACCCGAGGACTGGGAGCGGATCTTCGCAGTCAACACCTATGGCGTCTTCCTGACTGCCCGTGCGGCGATCCCCCACCTCCGGGCGGCGGGCGGCGGCGCGATCGTGAATGTGGCATCCCAGCTCGGGCTCGTTGCCGCTGCGAACGCGGCCGCGTACTGCGCCTCGAAGGGAGCGGTCGTGCAGCTGACGCGGGCGATGGCGATCGATCACGGCCCGGAGGGGATCCGGGTCAACTGTGTCTGTCCCGGGCCCACCGATACGCCGCTACTCGCGCCCTATTTTGCCGCGGCACGCGGATCCCGAAGCCGAGCGGCTCACCTACGAGAATGCCCAGGTGCACGGGCGTCTCGTAACGGCCGAGGAGATCGCCGACGCCATCGTGTACCTCGCATCCCCGCGAGCGGCGTCGACGATCGGCGCGGCGCTCGTCGTCGACGGCGGCTATTCGATCCGCTAGCGCGTCGGCGGCTCGCCGCCGCGGCGAGTTGGCACACAACGGAGGCTGAATCGGCGCGTTGAGCGTGTGAGTTGCGACAGCTGCCGTTCTACGATGGAGGTGGGTGGTGGGTTCCTCCCCACCCAGGGTGGGGCGCGTCGGGGCGCGGCGGCACGCTGCCGCGGCGTCGACCTGGCTCGTCGCCACGCGACCGGCCGCCACAACCGGCGGCGACCACTGGGCGGGGCGCGGCCCGCACGCTTCCTGCGGCGCCACCCACCGGGACCGCTCGGTGGATCAACGCCGCGGCGTCGGCTCTCCTCGGCGCGCGCGTCCCTGACACATCGACCCGTCGACCGGCCACCCTGCGCGTCCCGGGCCGGGCGACCGGCGAGAGACCTTAGACCACGAGGTTGACGAGCTTGCGCGGGACCACGATCGCGCGCTTGATCTCTTTGCCGTCGAGCTGCGCCTGGACTCGCGGGAGCGCCTTCGCCTGCTCGATGAGCTCCGCCTCGGCCGTTTCCGCCGCGATCTCGATGCGGTCGCGAACCTTGCCGTTGACCTGGACGACGAGCTCGAACGTCTCCCGCTCGAGCATCGCGGGATCCGCCTCGGGCCAGGACTGCTCCCAGAGCCGGGAGTGGCCCAGCCGCTCCCACAGCTCCTCGGCGATGTGCGGCGCATACGGCTGGACGAGGCTGGTCGCGGTCTCGACCGCGAACCGGGCGCCCGGATCGGCCGGGCTGCCGCCCGATCTCGTTGACCAGCTCCATCACCGCCGCGATGGGCGTGTTGAACTGGAAGCGCCGATCGATGTCGTCGGTGACCTTCGCGATCGTCTGGTGCGCCTTGCGCACGAGCGGCGTATCGGGCTCCGGCGCGCCCGGCGCTCCCTCGAGCTCGCCGACGACACGCCACAGGCGATGGAGAAAGCGCGACGTGCCCTCGATGCCCGAGTCCTGCCACTCGACGTCGTCCTCGGCGGGGCCTATGAAGAGGATGTAGAGCCGCAGCGCGTCGGCGCCGTAGCGATCCAGGTACTCGTCGGGCTCCACCGTGTTGCCCTTCGACTTGGACATCTTGGCGCCGAAGCGGTAGATCATCCCCTGCGTGTACAGGCGCAGGAACGGCTCTCGGAAGCCGACGATGCCGAGGTCGTTCATCACCTTGACGAAGAAGCGGGCGTACATGAGGTGGAGGATCGCGTGCTCGATCCCGCCGATGTACTGGTTCACGGGCACCCAGTAGTCGACCAGCTCGCGACGCATCGGCGCCGTGTCGCGCGGGCGTCGGTGTAGCGCAGGTAGTACCAGGACGAGTCGACGAACGTGTCCATCGTGTCCGTCTCACGCCGCGCCGGGCCGCCGCAGCTCGGGCAGGTCACGTTCACCCAGTCCTCGGCCGCGGCGAGCGGCGAGCGGCCCTTGGGGAGGTAGTCGTCGACCTCCGGCAGCAGCACCGGCAGGTCGTCGTCCGGCACCGGGACGATGCCCGCAGTCGGCGCAGTACACGATCGGGATCGGACAGCCCCAGTAGCGCTGCCGTGACAGCAGCCAGTCGCGCAGCCGGTACCCGACGGTCGGCCGCCCGAGCCCGCGTTCCTCGAGCCACGCGACGATCGCCTGCTTCGCCTCCGGGCTCGGGAGGCCGTCGAACGCGTCCGAGTTGACGAGCCGCTCGTCCCCGGAATGCGAGAGGAAGGCGGTGTCGGGGTCGACGTCGCCGTCCGCCGGCGCGACGACCGCGCGGATCGGGAGGTCGAACTGCCTGGCGAACTCGAAGTCGCGCTCGTCGTGCGCCGGCACGGCCATGATCGCGCCCGTCCCGTACTCCATCAGCACGTAGTCGGCGACCCAGATCGGGATCTGCTCGCCGTTGACCGGATTCGTGACGATGCGACCGGTGAAGACGCCCGTCTTCTCCCGGTCGTGACTTGCCCGCTCGACCGCCGACTGCGCCGCCGCGCGCCGGACGTAGTCGAGCACCGCCTGCTCCTCGCGGCGTTCCGCGCGACGAGCTCGGCGACCAGCGGGTGCTCGGGCGCGAGAACGAAGAACGTGGCCCCGAACAGCGTGTCCGGTCGCGTGGTGAAGACCGGGATGTCCTCGCCGAGCTCCTCGATCCGGAAGATCGACCTCGGCGCCCTCGGAGCGGCCGATCCAGTTGCGCTGCATCGTCAGCACGCGCTCGGGCCACGACTCGAGCAGCGCCATCTCGTCGAGCAGCCGGTCGGCGTAGTCGAGTGATGCGGAAGAACCACTGCTCGAGGCTCCGGGCCTCGACCTCGGCGCCGCAGCGCTCGCAGCGCCCGTCGATCACCTGCTCGTTCGCGAGCACGGTCTGGTCGTTGGGACACCACTTGACCGGCGCCTCCTTGCGGTACGCGAGCCCCTGCTCGTAGAAGCGCAGGAACAGCCACTGCGTCCAGCGGTAGTACTCGGGCTCGTGCGTCGAGACCTCGCGGCTCCAGTCGATGGCCCAGCCCATCCGCCTCATCTGCTCCCGGATCGCGGCGATGTTGCGCTCGGTGATCGCGCGCGGATGGCCGCCCTCGCGGATCGCGGCGTTCTCGGCCGGAAGCCCGAAGGCGTCGTAGCCCATCGGGCGCAGGACCTCGTAGCCGTTCCTGCGGCGGAAGTGGGCGACGACGTCGCCGAGCGTGTAGTTCTTGACGTGGCCCATGTGGAGGTCGCCCGAGGGGTACGGCAGCATCTCGAGGACGTACGTCCGCTTCTGCTCGAGCGCATCGTCGCGAAGCGGTAGCTCGGGATTCGGCACCTCGAAGGCGCGCTCGGCCGCCCACACGGCCTGCCACTTGGCTTCGACGGCCTTCGGGTCGTAGGCATCCATCAGAGCAGTGATCGTAGCGGGCCGGTCAGCGCCGCCGGCTTTGCGCACGGCGACATGCGGCCTACGGCCCGCGGCCAGCAGCGACAGTCAATCTGCGGCGTGAGGACGGCCACGAGGCGACCGCCGCAGCGCGCCGGCCGCGTCATCGAGGCGATCAGTTCTGTTCTCCCATTCGCCGACGAGCCGATGCGAGCGCACGAGATACACCCCGCTGCAGAGGCGCTGCTTGGAGAGGCGATCAACTCGTCTTCCGTCAAGGCCGCCTTGGCCGAACACGCTTCCGGGACATGCCATCGCTTCGAACGCGTCTCTCGCGGACGCTATCGCCCGGCGAGGAGGCTCCTCCGGCTGACCCTCCAACAGAGTCGACCGTTCCCCGCTCGGATCAATGGCCTTTGGTCGGTGGAGCCCGAAGCGCCACAAGTGCATCGCGGGCCGCCTCGTCATCCGCCGCCGTTCGGATCATCGCAGGCTCGCGAGCGCCCAGGCAGCCCATCCACTCATTCTGAAACGGGTTCTTCGTCTCAAGACAGGGTAATCTCCTCGAGCTTCCCGACCGGCCGACATTCGAATTGAGGCTCTCCATGGAGACGATGCGAGCGGTTCGGCTGTACGACGACGGTCTTCGGATCGAGCAGATCCCTGTGCCGAGCCCAGAGCGGGAGAGGCGCTCGTCCGCGTCCACGCCGCGGCGATCACGCGCAACGAGTTGACCTGGCCCGTCGACCGCCTGCCCGCGATCCCGTCCTACGAGCTGTCTGGCGTCGTCGCGGAGGTCGCGCCGACGCGCGGGACGCCGTTGTGGGGGACGAGGTCTTCGCGCTCACCCCGTTCGACCGCGACGGCGTGCGGCGGAGTATGCCGTCGTCCCGGCCGCCCTGCTCGCGCCGAGGCCCCGGAGCCTCACGCACACGGACAGCGCGGCGCTCCCGCTCGCCGGCCTCAGCGCGTGGCAGGGCCTCTTCGACCACGGCGCTCTGCGCGAGGGCGAGCGCGTCTGTGTCCTCGGCGCGACAGGCGGCGTCGGCCATCTCGCCGTACAGCTCGCCCGCGCGCAGCTTGCCGCCGCGGACGAGCCGTGCGACCTCGTCTTCGACACCGTCGGCGGCGATGTGCTCGCGCGCGCCGCCCGCTCGGCTCCTCGAGTTGTCTCCGTCGCGGAGGAAGCTGACGGCGCGAGGTACTTCATCGTCGAGCCGAGCCGCGCGCAGCTTGTCGAGCTCGCGCACTTGGCCGACGCCGGCGAGCTGAGGCCCGCGATCGACTCAGTCTTCCCGCTCGAGGAGGCGGTTGCGGCGTTCTCCCACCTCCATCCCGCCATGCACCGATCAGGGCCAGATTGGCTGCCTGCTCTCGTACGCCACCTGCGACGCGGCCTCCCCGCCGCCAGGCATGTTCGGCAGCGGACCCGCCCCCTGCACCAACCCGGCCGCCCTCGGCGGCGGGCGGGCGACGCTGCGGCCGGCCTTCGTGTTCGGCGAGCTTCACGCCACGGGTGGAGCCGGCGGGATCCCGTTCGCCGATCCTGCCTCCGCACCGGAGATCACCACCGCCTGGGTCGGCTACCCCGACTTCGTCACCGCCGAGTGCGTGAACGACGGCACCTACGGGTACCTGTCGGTGACCGTCCGCGCCGATCCCACCGATCCGCGCACCGACGACCTCGCGCGCTGCGCCTGCCCGCCTCCCCTCGGCGACCACCTTCCCCCCGAATGGGGACTCCATCACCTGGACACCAACATCGCCCTCGACGACCTCGTCGCCGTCGTCGCCGCACAGGCGAAGACCTACGCCGGCTAGTCGTCCGCCTTGCAGGGGCCGGACTGGTCCGGCCCCTGGACTTGGCGCACGGAGAAGTCACGCTCACCGAAGCGCGGAACGTAGAGCTGCTTTGCAGGCCCTTTCCTAGGTGGAGAGCGGCGGAGGGCAATCGCTCCCCAAGGCTTCGAGGGTTCGTACCTGAGCCTTTGGTTGCCCAGGTTCTCCCTGGAAATCGAGGGAATGGAGCCAGGGGGATTCGAACCCCCGACCTTCTGGCTGCCAGCCAGACGCTCTCCCAACTGAGCTATGGCCCCGCGGTGCCTTCCAGTCTAGAGATTCGATTCCGCGCCCGGAAGCCCTCGGCGGGCGGTCTACCTGGCGGCGGCGAGCTCGACCGACGGCACGTCGCCCCAGAGCTGCTCGAGCCGGTAGTACGCGCGCGCCTCGGGCGTGAAGACGTGAACGACCACGTCGAGGTAGTCGAGCAGGATCCAGGTTGCCTCGCGCTCGCCCGACACGTGGCGCGGGATGAGCCGGCTCTCCCGCTTCAGCGTCTCGTGGATCTCGTCTGAGATTGCCTTGGCCTGCCTCGGGTTCTGACCCGAGCAGATGACGAAATAGTCCGTGTACGTGACGACCGGCCGCATGTCGAGGATCACGACGTCCCTCGCCAGCTTCTCCTCGGCGAGGTGTCCGATGCGGCGTGCTTGCTCGAGCGGGGTCAGGTGGTCTGCACTCTCCCGGTGGTCGTCCTCCTGAGAGTACCCCCGAACGCGGACGCGTTCAACATGACCCGGCGACCCCCCTAGCCCGTAGAGGCGCAGCTCGTCGATCAGCGCGGCAACGGAAGCCGGAACGAGATCGTCGATCGGCTCGCCGCGGGCGACGCGGTCCCGAACGTCGGTCGAGGACACCCCCACCGCCTCGATCTCGAACAGCTCGACCCGATCGGGCCGCTCGAGCCGGGCCAGGACGTCGTCGAGACGCTCTCGCCGGTAGCCGGGCCGCGTCGCCACCCCCAGGCGCACCTCGGCCAGAACGGCGTCGGGGTCGTGCCAGGAGAGAAACGAGGCAAACTCGTCGGCGCCGACGAGAAAGATGACATCTCCCCAGACTCGCCGTGCCCAGCGCGCCGTCCGCTCGGTGTAGGACGGGCCCTCCGCCTCGATCTCGAACCGGGACAGCTCGACCTTCGGCCGCCCGGCAAACGCGGCCTCGGCGAGGCGATACCGGGTCTCCGCGTCGGTGGCGACCTGCTTGTGCGGGGGATCTCCCGTGACGACGACCACGAGCCGCTCCAGCTCGAATCGGCGGATCGCCGCGTCGGCGAGCACGAGATGAGCGCTGTGCGGGGGGTCGAACGCTCCGCCGAGCAACCCGGTCGTCACGCCAGCTCCAGCAGCTCGTCCCCGAGCGCGATCTCGTCTCCGGCCCGGGCGCCGGCCGCACGAAGCGCCGACTCGATGTCCTCGTGCGGGACAGAACCGAGATCCCGGCCCGTGACCAGGAACCCGCGGTCGGTCCGGAGGACTCGGAACGGGACGCGACGCGACACGCGCGGCCGGTAGACGAGGTAGTCGGCCAGCTCCCGGCCGCTGTCGGTGCCCGGCGGCACGGAAGGAGCTGCCGGGATTGCCGTGAACAGCGCGGTACGCAGTCGGTCGATGCCCTCGCCGGTCGCCGCCGACGTTCGCACCACGGCGCGTATGCGTGGGTCATCGAGCTCGAGGGCGGCCTCCGCCCGCAGGTCGATCTTGTTCAGGACGACGACCTGCGGCCGCTCGGCAAGCCCGGCGCCGTAGGCCCCGAGCTCGCGGTCGATCGCATGGAAGTGCTGCTCCGGGTCGCCGTCGTGGATGTCGATCACGTGGACGAGGAGGCGTGCCCGCTCGAGGTGGGCAAGGAATTCGTGGCCGAGCCCGACACCCTCGCTCGCCCCCTCGAGCAGGCCCGGCACGTCGGCGAGCACGAGCTGGCTGCCGTCGGGCGACTCGACGGTGCCGAGCACCGGTGCGAGCGTCGTGAAGGGGTAGTCGGCGACCTTCGGCTTCGCGTTGGACAGGCGGCGCAGCAGCGAGGACTTGCCGGCGTTCGGGAAGCCGACGAGCGCGGCGTCGACGAGGAGCTTGAGGCGAAGCACGAGCGCCGCCTCCTCGCCCGCCGAGCCCCGGCTCGGCCAGCCTCGGCGTCTGCCGCACCGGGCCGGCGAAGCGCCGGTTCCCCGCGCCGCCGCGGCCTCCGCGGGCGACCACGACCCTGGCCCCCGGATGCGCGAGATCGGCAACGAGGCCGCCCTCCTCGTCGAGCACCTGCGTCCCCACCGGCACCGGGAGCACGACGTCCGCGCCGTCGGCGCCGCGCCGACTCCCACCCTCGCCGTGGCGGCCCCGGCCCGCCGCGAAGCGGCTGCGCGACCGAAACGAGGACAGATCGCGGAGATC
This sequence comes from uncultured Thermoleophilia bacterium, assembly GCA_963780385.1. GTDB lineage: Bacteria > Actinomycetota > Thermoleophilia > Gaiellales > Gaiellaceae > CAWACA01. The sequence goes on from CAWACA010000002.1 coordinate 297,917, forward strand.
GGGGTCCGCAACGAGCACGACGTCGCCGCCGTGGCCGCCGTCGCCGCCGTCCGGGCCTCCTCTCGGCACGTACTTCTCGCGCCGGAAGCTGATCGCGCCGTCACCGCCGCGTCCACCGAGCGCAGTAAGGCGGGCGCGATCGGAGAACACGCCGCTCCCCTTCACGTAGGAGCCTCTCGGCCCGCCGAAGGGCGTCAGACCACGGAGATGGTGCGTCGCTCGCCGCTCGCGCGGAAGTCGACACGGCCGTCGCGGGTGGCGAAGATCGTGTCGTCGCGACCGAGGGCCGCCCCGAGACCCGGGCGGAATTTCGTGCCGCGCTGGCGCACGATGATCATGCCGGCCTTCACTTCCTGGCCGGCGAAGATCTTCACGCCGAGGCGCTGAGCCTGCGAGTCTCGCCCGTTCCGCGAGGAGCCCAGACCTTTCTTGTGGGCCATCTCTACTCTCCTTCGCCGGTCTTCGGGGGCCGGCGGGTCGTCCGCGGCTTCGGCTCGGCCTCGCCGGGCTCAGCGGGCTTCGCGCGCGTCCTCGGCTTCGCCGCGGGCTTCTCCTCGGCCGGCTGGGCCTCGGCGGCCTTCGCCTCGGCCTTGGGCTTTGCCGCGGCACGCGTTCTCGGTTTCGGCTTCTCCTCGGTCGCCGTGTCAGCATCGGCGCCGCCGTGGTCGTGCGGGAGGACTTCGCCCTTGTGCTCTTCGCCGCCGTTGCTCCGATCGACTCGATCTCGATCCGGGTGAGCCGTGCCCGGAAGCCGTTGCGGCGCCGATAGCCGGTGCGGCGCTTGTGCTTGCCGACGATGACCTTCTTGCCGAGCACGTGCGCCGCCACGCGGGCCGTGACCTCGCGTCCGCCCAGCTCGTCGCCGAGCAGCGGCTCGTCGTCGCCGCCCACGAGCAGCAAGTCGGGCTGGAACGTCGATCCTTCCTCGTACGGCAGCCGGTCCACGAGCAACCACTCGCCCTCCCGGACGCGGTGCTGCTTCCCTCCGACTCTGATGACTGCATACGTCATGGCTGCAAGCGTTGAAAGAGCGGGCCTGGGCCCGCTTCAGCCGTTCATTCTAGCCAGCGTCTGCGTCCGCGGCAACAGCGCCCTGGGCGGGCTTGCGCCGGCCTCGGCCGCCTCGAGAACCCCGGCGTGTGCCGGTGCGCTTGACCTCGCCGCCGCCTTCACCGGCTCCGTCGTCGGCCGGCGTGGGCTCTGCCGCGTCGACAACGGCGGGCTCACCGTCCGCCGCGGTCGACTGCGAGGCGTCCGCCTCCGTGCCGTTGGCGCCGGCCGACGGCTTGCGGCGCCCGCGGCCTCCTCGCGTGCCGCGGCGCGTTCGCTTCTTGGGCTGCGCAGCGCCGTTCTCGGAGCATCTCCGAGGCGTCCTCGACGGCTTCCGGACCGGTCGCCGCCGGCTCCTGCTCGTCGACCGGCGGCTGCGCGCCGGCCTTCTGCCCGGCGGCAGCCGTCTTCCGGCGGGCGCCGCCCCGCGTCCCGCGGCGGGTCTTCTTCTTCGGGGGCGCCGGCTCTGCGTCGGACGGCGCCGCAGACGGCTCGGCATCCTCCGCTTCGGCCACGCTGTCGGGCCCTTCGGCAGCGGCCTCGGCGGCGACTCCAGCCTCCTCGGGCTTCCCGTTGCCCGCAGCGGCAGCCCCGGTACGCTTCCGGCCCCGGCCGCCGCGCGTGCCACGGCGGGTTCGCTTCTTCGCGGGCGCCTGTTCCTCGGACACCGCCTGCTCCGGAGCCGCGTCGTCGTCCGCGGTTTCCTCGACTGCTGCCGCGACAGCCACGGCCTTCGCAGCCGGCTTCCTGGGGCTTCGGCTGCGACCCCCGCTTCGGGCAGGCTTCTTCGCCGCGGGACCCGCCTCGGCATCCTCCTCCTCGACGAGCGTGCCCGTGTCGAGCGGCGCCAGGGTCTCGGCGCCGGCGTCGGCCAGGACGGCATAGGCAACCGTTCGGGTGGCTCGCTCGATGCGCGCCCTCACCGTCTCGCCGACCTGTCCGGCCGCGCCGGCGACGGCGATCACGTAGCCGTCGAGGCGGCCGATCGCGTCGTCGGGGTGGTGCTTGTGCGTCTCGAGCAGCTCCACCTCGAGCTCATCGCCGGGCGCCACGGGCAATGCCGTCGGCACGACCTTCGCAGCGGTGCCTTCCGCGACCACCCGGAAGTGGTCGGCGGGTAGGTCGTCGCGCGTTTCGAACGCGAACGCGCGACCCGTCTCGCGCTCGATCTCGGCCAGCCGCGACCCGGCCGCGCCGATGAGAAGCCCGGCTACCTCCGACGGCAGCTCGACCAGAAAGGCCTGCGACTTGGACGAGGCAGCGAGTCGGCGCAGCCGCCGCTCGGCGTCGACCGCGTACGTCTCGTCGGACACGACGATGCCGTTGCCTTCGCAGGCGGGACAGCGCGTGGTGAGGATCTCGCGCGGGCCGTCGGTCACGTTCTGCCGCGTCATCTCGACGAGGCCGAGCGGGGAGATCTCGACGACGTAGGTCTTCGTCCGGTCGCGCTCCAGCTCCAGCCGCAGCGCCTCCTCGACGTCCTGCCGGTTCTTCGGGTTCGCCATGTCGATGAAGTCGATGACGATGATCCCGCCGATGTCGCGCAACCGCAGCTGACGGACGATCTCGCGTGTCGCCTCGAGGTTGTTCTTCGTGATCGTGTCCTCGAGGCGCGCCCCGGCCCCCTTGCCGCGCGCGCCGACGAAGCGTCCGGTGTTCACGTCGATGACGGTGAACGCCTCCGCGTAGTCGAACACGAGGTACCCGCCCGACGGCAGGTCGACCCGCCGCGCCAGCGTCGAGCGCACGGCGGCGTCGACCCCCTGGCTCTCCATCAGCGGGTCCGTGTCGCGATACCACTCGACGCGCTCCGCAAGCGCGGGCGAGGTCCGCTTCAGGTAGCTGACGATGCGACGGTAGGTGCGCTCGTGGTCGACCGCCAGCCGATCGAAGTCGGTGCGGAACACGTCCCGGACGACCCGCAGCGGCAGCTCGGCCTCGCGATAGACGAGCGCCGGCGCCGACGTCCGTGCCGCCCTGCCCTGGATCGTCGACCAGAGCTTTTGCAGCAGGGCGAGGTCGCCGGCGAGCTCCTCCTCCGAGGCGCCCTCGGCCGCGGTGCGCACGATGATGCCGCCCTCCGGCAGCTCGAGCGTGCGGCAGATGGCCTTGAGCCGATCCCGCTCCTCGTCGTCGAGGCGCCGCGAAACGCCGATCCCGTCGCCGAAGGGCGTGTACACGAGAAAGCGTCCCGGCAGCGAGACCTCGGTCGTCAGGCGGGCGCCCTTCGTCCCCATCGGGTCCTTGACGGCCTGGACGACGACGTCCTGTCCGCGCGAGATCAGATCCTGGATGCGCCGGCCCTGGCGCCTGCCCTCGAGCTCTGGGACGACGATCTCGTCGACGTACAGGAACCCGTTCTTCTCGAGGCCGATGTCGACGAACGACGCCTCCATGCCGGGCAGGACGGTGTCGACCGTCCCCTTGTAGACGTTGCCGGCAATCGAGCGGCGTCCCGGCCGTTCGAGGTAGACCTCGACGACCTGCCCGTCCTCGAGCACCGCGACACGCTGCTCCCCGGTGTCGATCGAGACGAGCATCTCCTTGCGCACGGCGGGAAGCGCCGACCGCCGCGTTGTCTCGCTCCGCCGCCGCGGTCTCTTCGGGGCGTCGGCTTTCTCGCCGGCCGATCCCTTCGGCGCCGCGCGCTTGCCTTGCTTCTTCGCGGACGGAGTGCTCGGCGCCGCCTCGGCGGGCGCGACTTCCTCCGTCTTCTTCTTCCTGCCGCCGCCGCCCCGCGTCCCGCGACGCCGCGGCTTGGCGCTTTCCTCAGCGGTCTCCAGGTCGGCCGAAGGCGACTCTGAAGGCGCCGGCTGCAGATCCGATACGTCCGGGGAGGGCGCCTGTTCGGCTGCCTGCTCCGCCCGGGAAATCGTCCGGCGAAACCACGTTCGCACGCAATCCTCCTACTGCGCCGTCGCCCGGGAGGAGGAAATCTTTGCTCAGTGCGATCCTCTGGCGACGACGACTTTTGTCATGTGATGTATCTGCCGAGATCCCGCTCGCCCGATCCGGGCCGGTGCTCCCGGCGCTCCGAGTAAGCCTATCAGCGACGTCGCACGTCGCCCTGCGCGCGGGCGGCCAGAGCCGTCGCGGCCATCCCCATCGCCCGCGTGCCCGCATAGGCGACTGCGGCTCTGACCGCGAAGCTCGGCAGCGGCAACGCCGCGCTGAGGCGACGCGAGACGGCTCGGAGTGCCAGGCCTCCACCGAGCGCGGCTCCGACCGCAAGCGCCTGCGCCTTCCTGGGCTCCATGCCCGAGACGGCGGCGATCCGGAGCGTCATGCGGATCTGGTTGAGCGTGAGCAACGGGAATCCCTGGCCGGGTGCGAGCGTGGTGGCGGCCGCGAGAGCATTGCGCTGCGAGAACTGCCGGGAGAGCGCTTGCGTGACAGGCTCCCGGATCGCCGGGAGCCTCGACGCGAGCGCCCATGCGGCCTCCGATGCCCGGGCCACGAGCCTGCGGGCGATCCAGTCGACGGCCGCGTCATCGAGAGCGGCGGTCCGCAGGACGTCGGTCGCCAGCACGTACGGCAGGACGCGGCTGCCCGGGTGATCCGAGAGGACGACGCAGATGATCGGGAGCCTCCGGTGGTCGGCGCTGCGCAGGGCATGCTCATCGGCCGGAGCGAGCTCGTCCCGGACGACGTACAGGAGCGCCGCGCTTTCTCCCGGCTGCTCGCGCTCGAGGTCGAGGATCCCGACCTGTCGCACGAGCTCCGGATCGCCGCCCTCGGTCACGCGGCGGCGCAGCTCGGCGGCGTTCGACGGCGCGCCGGAGACGAGCAGCGGAAGCGCCCTGTCGGCCAGGCCACGGACCTCGCCCGCCAGCCCCGGCGACGCCGTGACGACCTTGGCGACGGAGGAGCTCGGCGTTACCACCGCGGCCGGCTTCCGAGACGCCCGCGTGCGTGGATCGCCTGGAGCACGCCGATCATGGCGAGCGACGTGATCAGCGAGCTGCCTCCGTAGCTCACGAACGGGAGCGGGATGCCCGTGATCGGCGCGATGCCGATGTTCATCCCGACGTTGAGGAAGACCTGGAACAGCAGCGCGGCCACGATGGCGCCCGCCACGGTCGCGGTGAACAGGCTGTCGGCGACGGCGACGACCTTGATGCCGCGCCACACGACGATCGCGTAGAGGAGCAGCAGGATCGCCACCCCGAGGAAGCCCCGCTGCTCCGACAGCGAGGCGAAGACGAAGTCCGTGGAGTGCTCGGGGAGATAGTTGAGCCGCGTCTGGGTCGCGCCGGCAACCCCGCGACCGTCGAGCCCTCCGGCGCCGACCGCCGTGATCGCCTGGTTGATGTTGTAGGTGGTGCCGCTCGGATCCGCGTCCGGGTGGACGAAGCCGACCAGGCGGTCCACCTGGTAGGGCTTCAGGATCTCGATACCGGCCGCGGGAAGCGCCCACAGCGCGGCGACCCCGACTCCGGCCGCAAGCGCCCCGAGGCCGGCGAGCCACGGCCAGCGCACGCCCGAGAAGTACAGGCACCCGACGAGCGCGACGCAGTAGACGAGCGCGGTGCCGAAGTCCGGCTCGAGGAAGACGAGGATTATCGGCAGCGCCGACAGCGCCACCGCGCCGAGCACGGTTCCCGGCGTCGAGAGCTGCTTGACACGGTTCGCCAGGAACCCGGCGATGAAGACGATCATCACGAACTTGCCGAGCTCCGAGGGCTGCAGCTGGAACGAGCCGAGATCGATCCACCGCCGCGAGCCGCGGACGCTCGGGCCGACGACGAACACGATCACCATCAACGTCAGAACGACGCCGTAGAGCACGTGGCGGTAGCGGCGGTACAGCTCCGGATTGATCGCCGTCGTCGCGGCGAAGGCGGCCACTCCCACCACGACGAAGATCGCCTGGCGCAGGACGTAGTAGCCGGGGTCGCCCGGCACGTCGTCTCGGGTCACCGTCTGGACGATCCACAGGCCGTAGGCGACGAGCCCGGCAACCGCCGCCAGCAGCAGGTAATCGAGCTGGCGGAGGTACTCACCGATCTCGGCGCCGACCCGTCGGCGCGAGTCTGCCGAGGGAGCGCTGAGGACTGTCGGTCGCGTTGCCATCAGTCCGAGTACACCTCTCCGAGCAGGTCGGGAGCCGGGACGCCCCAGTACTGGGAGAAGACCTGCAGCGCGGCGGGCGCCGCCACCTCGCCGCCGTGGCCGCCGTTCTCGATCAGCGCGCAGACGACGAGCGGGTCCTCGCCGGCGAGCGCGCCGGAGGCGTCGGTCGGCCCGTACCCGCAGAACCACGCCTGGTCGCGCAGCTGGCGGTCCCAGTCCTGAAGGCCGAGATACCCGGGCGGCAACTGGACGTATTTCTCGGCCGTTCCGGTCTTGCCGGCCACGGACACCGGGTAGCCCCCGAAGATGCCGTAGGCCGTGCCGTTGGGATCGTGGGTCGCCCCGTAGAGGCCCTCCTGGACCACCTGGATCGCCGAGGAGGGAAGGCCGAGGCTCCGGGGCGCGCGCGGCTCGAGGCTGCGCAGGACAACGGGCGCGTCCTCGCGGGAGCTCGCCGGCTGCTCGACATCCCGGACGAGGTAGGGGTTGACGAGCTTGCCCCCGTTGGCCACGAGGGAGTAGAAGCGGGTCATCTGCAACGGGGTGACGAGAAGGTCGCCCTGCCCGATCGCAAGCTGCACGGAGTCGCCGCTCGTCCAGAGCTTGTCCACGGGATTCGCGAAGGTGCGCTTGCGCCAGGCGGGCGTCGGAACGAGGCCCGGATTCTCCGGGCCGACGTCGAGCCCGGTCGGACGGCCGAAGCCCATCCTGCGGGCCCACGACTGGAGGGGGCTCTTCTGCTGCTCGTAGAAGATCACCCCGACGTCGTAGAAGTAGGTGTCGCAAGAGCGTGTGAGCGCGGTCGCCAGCGTCATCGGCTCGTTCACGTACGGATCCCAGTTCTCGAACTTCTGGTCGTCGATGATGCGCTGGGAGTCGCACTGGAAGTACTCCTCCGAGGAGATCAGGGTCGTGGCGAGCCCGGCGAGCGCCGTCACGGGCTTGAAGGTCGAGCCGGCCGGGTACACGCCGTCGATGGCGCGGTTGAGCGTCGGGTAGTTGAGCGCCGCCGACTTGGTCGGATCGAAGAGCCGGCCGTACTTCTTCGGATCGATCCGCCCGGAGAACACGGACGGGTCGTAGGTCGGGTTCGACGCGAGCGCCAGGATGGCGCCGTCGCGGGGATCCATGGCCACGATCGCACCGCCGTTCGCCGCCCAGTTGCCGCCCTCCCGGGCCAGCTCGATCCCGTAGCGGATCGCGGACTCGGCAGCCCGCTGGAGATCGATGTCGATCGTGAGGCGCACCGCGTGACCTGCCTTCGGCTGCTCGCTCGGCTCGAGAGCGCTGGTGCGCTCGTTGCTCGCGTTGAAGCGGGCCTCGGCGACGCCCGGCTCCCCGCGCAGGAAGGTGTCGTAGGCCTGCTCGATGCCCGTCTTGCCGATGCGGTCGCCGCCGGCGTAGGCCGGTCCGAGCTGCTCGAGCTCCTGCTTGTCGATCTCGCCGACGTAGCCGAGGAGCTGGGCGGCCAGCGATCCCTGCTCGTACCGGCGCAGCTGCGTGGTCGCGACCTCGACGCCCGGGAACAGCTCGGAGCGGTGCTCCTGGATGTAGTTCGCCCGAGCCTCGAGGACGTTCGTCTTCACGGTGATCGGCGTGAGCGGATCGTCCGCGCGGGCCCTGACCTGTTGGCGGATCTCCTTCGCCGGGACGTCGAGGAGGCTGGACAGTCGCCGGATGACCTCGTCGAGATGCCCATCGGTGTACGCAGGCCAGAGCTGGACGACGGTGCCCGGGACGTTCGATACGAGCACGTTCCCGTTTCTGTCGAGGATCGGGCCGCGCGGCGCCTGCAGGCGCACCGAGCGAATCTGGTTGTTTTGCGCGGCATTCAGGTACTCGTCACCCGAGATCACCTGCAGCGCCCACAGCCGGAGAAAGAGCAGCGCGAAGAGCACCACCGCCAGCACGCCGAAGATCGCAAGGCGCGCAGCGGCCTGGGCGTCAGCCGGTAGGGCTCCTCGACCCGGGGATCGGGCGGCAAGAAGGGCGAGCTAGACAGCGATGACCTCAGGCTCGCCGCGCTCGCGGCGCGCCGGCGGCGGGAAGAGCCGGCGGCACATCGCGTACCACGGGATGGCCAGAAGGAGATTGAGCGCCAGCGTGGGCAGCAGGACGCGGACGATGATCGTGCCCACCGACGCCGAATCGCCGAGGAAGAGGTGGACGAGCAGCGAGCCTACCTCGACGCCGATCGTGAGCAGCGTGACGGTGATGAGGATGCGGGCGCGCTGGTTCTCGTGATCCGACGTCAGCTCGCCGAGCCTGCCCGCCAGGTACCCGGCCAGGGTCAGGAGCAGCGAGGTCAGCCCCAGCGTCTCGAGGGTCATCGTGTCCACGAGCAGGCCGGCCCAGAAGCCGGCGCAGGCGCCGAACAGCGGGCCGCGCAGCAGCCCGACCCCCACGAGCGTGAGCAGTAGCACGTCGGCGTGGCCCTCGATCAGCTCGAACGAGTTCACGAACGAGACCTGAACGACGGCGGCGAGCGTGACGAGCACGGCCGCTTTGACGACGTCGGCGATCATCGCTTGACGAGGACCACCACCTCGGAGAGAGCGTCGAAGTCGACGAACGGCTCGACCTGGACGCGGGCGTACAGATCGATGTCCTGCCGGCCGACGCTCGTCACCGTGCCGATCGGGATGTTGTACGGGTAGCGGGAGGAGAGGTCGCCGAGCGTCCAGCCGGAGGACACGACGGTGTCGCCGACGTTGACGACGAGCGACTTGTCCACCCGGTCGAGGACGAGCCCGGCGGCGCTGGGAGACGGCTTGACGATCCCGCGAGCGGGCGTGTCGGAAGGCTCCGGCGAGACGACGACCGCGGAGACGGCGGCGCTCTGGTCGGTCAGCAGGGTGACCTGCGCCTCGCCGTCCGTGACCTTGCTCACCAGCCCGACCAGGCCTTCGTCGGTGACAACCGGTGAGCCCACGACGACGCCGTTGTCCGAGCCTGCGGCGACGACGATCGTCTGGTTGTAGGGGTTCGCCGGCTGTGCGATCACACGGGCGACGACCGGCCTGTAGTCGTCGGGGAAGCGCGCGCCGTCGACGTAGCCGAGTGCCCGGCGCAGCCGCACGTTCTCCTCGGCGGCGGTCTGGTACTGACGGAGCTGCTCCTCGAGCGACGCGATACGGCGCTCGAGGACGTCGGTGTTCTCCTTCGCGCCCACGAGGTCGGACACGTAGCCGTACGCGTCCTGGAACGGTCGCGCGATCCTCTCGCCGGCCACCTCGAACGGCGACAGCACCGCGAGGCCGAGCCGCTGTGCGGCGTGCAGCCCGCCCTCGTCGTCCTCACGGAGATAGACCGTGAGCAGCGCGAGCGAGACCAGGATGAGAACGGCGGCGACGACACGTCGCGCCATCACGCTCTTGGTCCGCGAGGAGGAGCTTGGTGGCCTCGGGAACGAGCTCACCCGAGGCAGCCGTGCGGTGCGTTGACGGGGCACGGAAGTCAGATTGTAGGCAACACCCCGGTGCCCCGAGCCGGTTCGGGCGCCTCGCCGGGGCCAGACCGGTCGAGATCAACGGGCCGGATGAGATCCGGCCCCTACACCGCATTCATCGGCCCCGACGCCGCATTCAGCCGGGAAGAGCGGCCGTCGGCTCCGGCTCGAGGTCGCTGGGCGAGCGCTCGTCAGGCGGCTGCGGAGGCCGGCTTTGCCGGCCGGGAGCAGCCGCCGCCCAGCGGCCTCAGCGGCGGCGGCCGTTCTTACTGCGGGCGCGGGCGGAGCGGTGAATCGCCTCGAACTCCTCCAGGCTGCGCCCGGAGCCGACGGCGACGCAGGTGAGCGGCGATTCGGCGACATGGACCGGCATGTGCGTCTCGTGGCGCAGCCGCTCGTCGAGCCCGGCGAGCAGCGCACCGCCGCCCGCCAGGACGATGCCGCGGTCCATGATGTCGGCGGCAAGCTCGGGCGGGGTCTTGTCGAGCGTGCCGCGGATCGCGTCGATGATCTGCGTCACCGGCTCGTCGAGCGCCCGGCGGACGTCCTCGGACCCGAGAATCACGGTCTTCGGCAGGCCCGTGAGCATGTCGCGGCCACGGACCTCGGCCTGGGCTTCCTCCGGCATCGGCCAGGCCGAGCCGATCTCGAGCTTCACCTCCTCGGCCGTCTGCTGGCCGATCAGGAGCTTGTACTCCTTCCGGAGGTGGTTCATGATCGCCTCGTCCATCTCGTCCCCGCCGACGCGGATCGACTGGGAGACGACGATGCCGCCGAGCGAGATCACGGCGACCTCGGTCGTCCCGCCGCCGATGTCGACGATCATGCTGCCGGTGGGATCGGAGACCGGCAGGCCGGCCCCGATCGCGGCCGCCATCGGCTCCTCGATCAGGTACGCCTGGCGGGCGCCTGCGGACAGCGTCGCCTCCTCGACCGCGCGCTTCTCGACGCCGGTGACGCCGCTCGGCACGCACACGATGACGCGGGGGTGGGCGAACCGGTTGCCGTTCGCCTTGTGGATGAAGTGGCGCAGCATCTGCTCGGTGACGTCGAAGTCCGCGATGACGCCGTCCTTCAGCGGGCGGATCGCGGTGATCGTGCCGGGCGTGCGGCCGAGCATCCGCTTGGCCTCGATGCCGACCGCGTGAACCTCGCCCGAGCGCTGGTCGATCGCGACGACGGACGGCTCCGAGAGCACGATGCCGCGCCCGCGCAGGTACACGAGCGTGTTCGCGGTCCCGAGATCGACGGCCATGTCGCGGCCGCCGAGACCGCCGAGGTGCTTGAAGATAGCTGCCACCGGCCCACGCTAAGTGTAGGGCGTTGCGCTCGGAGGAGCCGCACTCCGGCGAGCCGCAGCCGTAGACGCCGGGGAAATGCTCGGCCAGCAGCCCGACGAGCAGCGCGGCGGGAAGACCGACGACGTTCAGGTAGTCGCCCTCGATCCGGCTCACGAGCCACGCGCCGCGGCCCTGGATCGCATAGGCGCCTGCGCGGCCCTCCCATTCGCCGGTGGACAGGTAGTCGTCGATCTGCCGCGCGGTCAGCGGACGGAACTCCACACGGGTCGTGTCGTGCTCGAGCAGCTCGACGCTCGGGCCGAGGAGGCAGAGCCCGAGATCACCTCGTGCTCCCGGCCCGCGAGGGCCGCGAGCATCTCGCGCGCCCCGGGCTCGTCGGAGGGCTTGCCGTAGACACGGCCTGCCGCCACGACCGCCGTGTCCACGCCCAGCACCGGGCGGCCGGCTGCCTCGCCGAGCACGGACCGGGCCTTTCCTTCCGCGTGCGCGCGGACTGCGGCGGCGGGCGACAGGCCCGGGACGTCGTGCTCCTCGTACCGAGGCGGGATCACCTCGAACGGGATTCCGAGCTGCTCGAGGATGGCGCTGCGCTGCGGCGACGTCGAAGCGAGGACGACGCTCGGGGGGCGAGGCATGCTCTCCCTACGCCTTCGCGGCGACCCAGATCTCTTCCGACGGCCAGCGGCGCGACCATTCGAGCGTCAGCCAGTCGTGGCGGCCGGGATCTCCTCCCTCCGGCGCCTGGAGCTCGACGAGGTTCAGCACCTGGAAACCGTGCCTGCTCAGCGTGCGGATCATCTCGCCGTGAGGGAGGTGGAACTCCACCGCGTCCTCGCCGGGCCACTCGACCCGTCGGAGGCCGAACTGGTCTCGCAGCAGCCGATCGTCGGCGGCACCCTCGTCGGGTGAGCAGAGGACGACGAGGACCGCGTTCGTCAGGAAGACGAGCTGCCCGCCGGGACGAAGCAGCCGCGCCGCCTCGGGGATCCAGAGGTCGGGGTCGCACCAGAGGCAGGCGCCGTACTCGGAGACGGCGAGATCGAAGCCGGCGTCGGGCAGCGGCACCGCCTCCGCCGACGCGTGGATCAGCGGGAACTCGAGGCCGTGCTCGCGCTGAAGGCGCCGAGCGGTCTCGAGCTGGCGCTCGGAGTTGTCGAGCCCGACCACGCGGGCGCCGCGGCGCGCGAGCCAGGCCGACCAGTAGGCGGTCCCGCAGCCGAGCTCGATCACGTCCTTCCCGTCGACATCGGGCAGCACGCGCAGCTCGGACTCCGGGATCCCCCAGATGCCCCAGCTGGGCTCGGTCTCCGCCCAGCGCGCGCTCTCCGGCGTCGCACCCAGTTCGCCGCGTCGGCGTCCCAGGCGGCGCGGTTGCGCCGGGCGTGCTCGGTCAGGCCGTCAGGCGAGCTCATCGGCGGCGAACCAGAGCGCGACCTCGCGCTCGGCCGACTCCGGCGAGTCCGAGCCGTGGACGAGATTGTCCGGCATCGACAGTGCGAAGTCGCCGCGGAACGGTGCCGGGCGCGGCGCTCGCCGGGTTCGTCGCCCCCATCGTCGTGCGGACGACGGCAATCGCGCCCTCGCCCTCCAGCACGAGCGCCAGGGTCGGGGCGGACGTGATGAACTCGACGAGCTCGCCGAAGAACGGCTTCTCGCTGTGCTCCGCGTAGTGGCGCTCGGCCAGCTCCCGGTCGACCGTCAGGAGCTTCGCCGCCCGGATCGACAGGCCGCGCTGCTCGAAGCGGTCGAGGATGCGCCCGACGAGGCCGCGCTGGACCGCGTCGGGCTTGATCAGGACCAGCGTACGCTCCACCACGGGCGCCTCCCTTCGGTCGCGGTCGCGCTCGACCGGCCCAGGCTAGACGATCAGCGCGTGACGATCAGAGATTGCCGGCGATCGTCGGCTGCTCGACCGGCGTCTCGCAATAGGGGCAGATCTGCCAGAGCGGCTCGAGCGGCTGCCGGCAGTGCCGGCAGGCCTGCTTCAGCTTCGTCGTGCAGACGGGGCACGAGAGAAACGTCTGGTCGATCCCGGCGCGGCACACGGGGCAGCGCTCCTCGTGGCCGATCGACTCCTCCATCGCGCGGATCTCGAGCTCCCGCTCGCGCACGTCGTCCAGGTACTCGGGCGGCCGGAAGAGCATGTAGATGAGCGGCCCGACGAACGGCGGGAAGATCCCGAGCGCCACCGCGACGGCGATCAGCCAGGGGTCCTCGATCCGGCGCCTGGCGTCCTTGTAGACCCAGTACGCGAGCGCCAGCCAGAACGTGACGGCGAGGAAGATGCCGACGTTTCGCCCGACGAGCCAGTAGTCCGAGTCGAAGAAGTCGCGGACGCCCTGGAACAGGTCGTCGTCGTTCGTCGTGGTCGTTTCCTGGAAGAGAAGCATTGGAGTCGGTTCCCGGAACGTCGTCGATTTCCTGCAGAGGCTCTAGAGCAGGAGCTTGCCGAGGAGATAGCCGACGCCGAACGCGATCGCCAGGAACGCCCCGACGGCGATCGTGGCGAGAGCGAAGACGCTCAGCTTCTCCGTTCGCTTGCCCATGGTACGTCGGCTCGGCGGACGGCGGTGCCTCTGAGGTCCGCCAGCAGATAGAGGGATCCGGTGACGAGCACCGGCTCGCCGAGCTCGTGCGCTCGCGCCAGCGCGGCCGTCGGGTCGGCGACGGCCTCCACGTGCTCGAAGTACGGCCGCGCCCGCTCGGCGAGCTCTTCGGCCGACAGCGCACGCTCGTTCGACGACGCGGTGGCGACCAGCGCGTCCGCCAGACCGCCGAGCTGCGCCAGCATCCCGTCGACGTCCTTGTCTCGCAGGATCGACGCGACGATCGCGCCCACGGTCGGCAGCCTGGGCGCGATGTAGCGCACCGCCTCCGGGGTGTGGGCGCCGTCCCAGATTTCCGTGCCGCGGCGCTCGAGTCGCCCCGGGACGGTGACGTCCACCGCTTCCACATCGCGGCCGAGGAACGCCGCGGCGGCCGCCGCGGCAAGCGCCACGTTCCCGTCCGGCTCGACGACGACGCGCGCGGCGCCGCGCTCGCGGGCCCACGATTCCCATTCGGCCTCGCCGAGGCAGACCGTCGCCCCGGGCTTGACGACCGCGAGCTTCTCCGCGGCGATAGCCTCGCGGGTCGGGCCGAGCACGTGCGTGTGCTCGAGCGACACGTTCGTCAGCACCTGAACCGGAGAGCGCAGCACATTGGTGGCGTCGTGACGGCCGCCGAGGCCGGCTTCGACGACGGCGGCGTCGACGCGGTCGGCGGCGAACTCGGCCAGGGCGGCTGCCGTGAGCACCTCGAACTGCGTGGCTGCGAGCCGCTCCGCCGCCGGCCTCACACGGCCGAGCGCCAGCTCGACGTCGGCGTCTCGCTCCCCCACGCGGATGCGCTCGCGCCCAGCCCGTGACGTGGGGCGACGTGTAGCAGCCGGCGAGCAGGCCCTCACGCGCCAGAATCGCCGCGGTCGCGCGAGCCGTCGTCGTCTTGCCGTTCGTCCCGACCACGTGGATCGACGGGTACTCGAGCTGCGGGTCGCCGAGCTCCGCAAGCAGCGTGAGCATGCGGCCGAGCCCGAATCCGTCCCGCGGCCAGGGCGAGAGGGACTCGAGCCATCGTCGCACGCCGCGAGCTGCGAGCGAGCTCGCAGCGCGCGATCGAGCTCGCGCCGGTAGCGCTCGAGCTTCTCGCGCTCGGCCGCGACGACCTCGGCCGGCGCCTTCTGGACGAAGCGCTCGTTCGCGAGCATGCTCTCCGCGCGCTTCACCTCCGTGCGCAGGCGCTCGCGCTCGGCTTCCACGTTTCCGTCGACCTTGAGCCGGTCGGGACGCACGACCGCCTCGAAGATCGCTCTGCTCCTCCTCGTTCAGCTCGAGCCGCACGCCGCTGCGCCGGAACGTCGCCGCCGCCGACTGGACGAGCTCCATCGAGATCGCCGGGTCGGCCGCGGAGCCGTCCGTCGTCGGGCCACGCCGAGACCATGAGGCGCGCCGACCGGTCCGGGAGCTGCGACCAGATCTCCTCGGTCACATGCGGCATGACCAGGTGCAGCAGCGCCAGCAGCCGCTCGAGCGCGTACAGCGCCGTTGCCACGGCGTCCTCGTCGCGCTCGCGGAGCCGTCCCTTCACGGCCTCGGCGTACCAGTCGCAGAAGTCGTCGAACGTGAGGTGGTAGAGATCGTCCGCGACGGCCGCGAAGTCGAACGCCGTCAGGTTCGCCTCGACCTCTGCCCGCACGGCGTCGATCCGCCAGAGGATCCAGCGCTCCACGGGCTCGTGCGGCCTGGCCGCGATCGTCGTGCCTCCGGCGGCCAGGATGCAGGCGGGACACGTTCCAGAGCTTGTTCGCGAGCTTGCGACCCTCGTCGATCGCCCCGTACGAGAACCGCACGTCCTGCGTGGACGACATCTTGCAGAGCCCGTACCGCGTGGCATCGGCGCCGTGCTGCCCGATCACGTCGAGCGGGTCGATGCCGGTGCCGAGACTCTTCGACATGCGCCGCCCGTCGGGGGCGAGCACCGTCGAATGGATGATGACGTCCTCGAACGGGATGTCGCCGCACAGCTCGAGGCCGGCCATGATCATCCGCGCCACCCAGAGGAAGATGATCTCGCGCGCCGTCGTGTTGACGTCGCCGGGATAGAACGTGCGCAGGTCCGGTGTCTCGTCCGGCCAGCCGAGCGTGGCAAACGGCCAGAGCGCGGAGGAGAACCAGGTGTCGAGCACGTCCTCGTCCTGGTGGAGCTCCGGATCGCCGCACCCCTCGCAGCGCTCCGGCGGCGTCTCGGCGACGATCGTTGCGCCGCAGTCGCAGTACCACACGGGAATGCGGTGGCCCCACCAGAGCTGGCGCGAGATGCACCACGGGCGGATGCTCTCCATCCAACCGAGGTACACCTGGCCCTGCTGGGCGGGGTGAAAGCGCACTCGGCCGTCCCGGACGACGTCGATCGCGGGCGCCGCCAGCTCCTTCATCTCGCAGAACCACTGCAGCGAGATCAGCGGCTCGACGCGGGTGCCGCAGCGCTCGCAATGACCGACCGAGTGCCGGTACGGCTCCTGCCGCTCGAGCTGATCGTGCTCGCGGAGCCAGGCGACGACCCGCTCGCCTGCCTCCTCCTGGGTCAGGCCCTCGAACTGTGGCACCTCGCCGTTCATCCGCCCGTCGAGCCCGATCACCATCGGCTCGGGCAGGCCGTGATCCCGGCCGATCTCGAAGTCGACGGGATCGTGGCCGGGCGTGATCTTCAGCGCTCCCGTGCCGAACTCGGGCTCGACCCGCTCGTCCTCGATCACCGGGACGCGGCGCTCGACGACCGGCACGATCACGTCCTTCCCGACGATGCTCCGGTAGCGGTCGTCGCCGGGGTGGACCGCGACGGCCACATCGGCGAGCATCGTCGCCGGACGCACCGTCGCGACCGTGACGTGGCCGGAGCCGTCGGCGAGCGGGTAGCGGGCGTACGTCAGCGTGTCGTCGACCTCGTGGTGCTGGACCTCGAGATCGGAGATCGCCGTGGCGCACCGCGGGCACCAGTTGACCATCCGGTTGTCGCGGTAGATCCAGCCGCGCTCGTAGAGGTGGACGAAGAAGCGCATCACCGCCCGGACGTAGTCCGGGTCCATCGTGAAACGCTCCCGCCGGTAGTCGAGCGAGGCGCCCAGCCGCCGGTACTGGCCCATGATGATGCCGCCGTACTCCTCGAGCCAGGCCCAGACGCGCTCGAGGAACGCCTCGCGGCCGACGTCGTGGCGGCTCAGCCCTTCCTTCGCGAGCTCCTTCTCGACCACGACCTGCGTGCCGATGCCGGCGTGGTCGTACCCGGGCTGCCAGAGCGCGTTGAAGCCGCGCATGCGGTGCCAGCGGACGAGGACGTCCTGCAGCGTGCCGTTGAGGGCGTGGCCCATGTGCAGGGCGCCGGTCACGTTCGGGGGCGGCACGGCGATGACGTAGGCCGGACGCGGATCGTCCGCGTGGGCCTCGAAAAGGCCCTCACCCTCCCATGCCTTCTGCCAGCGCTCCTCGACGAGCTCGGGCCGGTACAGCGTCTCCATCGCAGCCATTCTGTACACAATGGCGCGGCGGCCGGGCTCAGCGTCGCTTCACCGGGCGCCTGAGAGGTCGCGGGCGATCATCGTCGCCATGCGCGGGTTCTCCTGCAGGCGGCGCAGGGAGTACTCGTACCACCGGCGGCCGTACGGCACGTAGATGCGGACGCGCTCGCCCTCGGCGACGAGCCGATCGCCGAGCTCGGGCCGGACGCCGAGCAGCAGCTGGAACTCGTGCACAGCGCGTCCCCGCTCCTGCACCAGGGCCCGCGCACGATCGATCAGCCGGTCTGCGTGCGTGGCGAACGCCACCCGACCGCCCGCGTCGAGGAGGACCTCGGCGATGCGTACGAAGCTCTCCCCCACCTCGCCGTCGTCCTGGTAGGCGACGGCCTCCGGCTCGAGGTAGATGCCCTTGCAGAGCCGGACGTCCGGGCGCAGGTCGGCCAGCGAGCGCGCGTCGTCGAGCGTACGCCGAAGACGCGCCTGGAGCACGATGCCGACGTTGTCGAGACCCCGCGCACGGAGCTCGCGGTAGACGGCCAGCGTGCCGGACGTCGTCGAGGAGTCCTCCATGTCGATGCGGACGAAGCGCCGCCGCTCGGCTGCCGCGCGCGCGATCGTCTCGAGGTTCGTCCGGCAGAGCTCCGCGCCGAGCTCGAGGCCCAGGGCCGTGGGCTTGACGCTGACACCGGCCCTGAGGCCCAGCCGGTCGAGCTCGGCGAGGGCTTCGAGGTAGGAGCGCACGATCTCCGCAGCTTCGGCCTCCGTCTTCACCTCTTCGCCGAGCACGTCCAGGGTGCCCAGCTTCCCCGCACCGTTGAGCGACCGCACGACACGGCAGGCGTCCGGAAGCTCCTCCCCGGCGATGTAGCGCGCGGCCACCCGCCGGACGACGCTCCGCGGGACGAGAGGAAGAGCGCGCGCGATGGCGCGGTCGAGGAACGTCACTCTCGCTTGCGGCCCGGAACGCGCGTCGTGTCGATCCGCGCGTCGGGCGGCAGGTGCGATCTGAGGTGCGCGGCAAGCTCGCCGGCAGCGGCTTCGTCGGCCGCCGGGATCCCGACCCCGCGCCGCCTGGCGACCGACTGGATTCCGGCTTCCGTCAGCCGGGACCGCAGTGCCGACGCCGACTCGCGATCGGCGAACGTGACCAGCACGAGCATGTCCGCCGCTCCCAGCGCGGTGGCCGCCCCCGGGAACTCGGTGAGATCCGCCGGGCCGGAAAGGACCTCCTCCTCCTCCCTGTGGGCGCTGCGTCGCCCTCGACGGCCTCGTCGAGCTCGAACGGCTCCTCGCCGGGCGGTAGGTCCGGGGCGATCTCCTCCCAGTCGCCCTCCTCCCCGTCCCAGCGGTCGTGCCAGAGCTCGTAGCCGAGCGGGCTCCGCTCGAGCAGCTTCAGCACGAGCGCCTCGGCGCGGGCGGCGTCTGCCTCCGATTCGGAGTAGACGCGCAGGGTTTGCCCGTCGCGCGTCAGACGGCCTGCGCCCGAGAGCCGGCCGCGAACGTCCACAAGCAGCCGCTCGACCGCCTCCACGTCGCCGTCGAGCTCTGCCGTGAGGCGCCACTCGTCGCTCACGGCCGGTACGCTAGCGCGTCGGCGCAGCGCCCTCCGGCGCGCCTACGCCGACTGCTCGCGCAGCTCGTCGAGGCCGACGGAGCGGCCGCCCGTCGTCACGAGCGTCGGCTTCAGGTTGCGCACGATCGTCTCTTTCGTGATCACGCACTTCGAGACGTCTTCGCGGGACGGGAGCTCGAACATGACGTCGAGCAGCGCCTGCTCGATGATCGAGCGCAGTCCGCGGGCGCCCGTCTCGCGCTCGAGGGCGCGATCGGAGATCGACCAAAGCGCGTCGTCGGTGAACACCAGCTCGATCTGGTCGTAGTTGAAGAAGCGCTGGTACTGCTTGACGAGCGCGTTCTTCGGCTCGAGCAGGATCTTGACGAGGTCTTCGCGCGTGAGCTGATGGACCGCGCAGACGACGGGCAGGCGGCCGATGAACTCGGGGATCAGCCCGTAGGCCAGGAGATCTTCGGGCATCACCTTGGAAAGCAGCTCCGCGTCGTCGAGGGATCGCCGCGACTTGATCTCGGCGCCGAAGCCGACCTGGTTCTTGCCGATCCTCCGGGAGATGATCTTCTCGAGGCCGGCGAACGCGCCGCCGCAGATGAACAGGATGTTCGTCGTGTCGATCGAGAGGAACTCCTGGTGGGGATGCTTGCGGCCGCCCTGGGGCGGCACCGACGCCACCGTGCCCTCCAGGATCTTGAGGAGCGCCTGCTGCACACCCTCGCCCGAGACGTCGCGCGTGATGGACGGGTTGTCCGCCTTGCGCGCGATCTTGTCGACCTCGTCGATGTAGATGATCCCGGTCTCGGCCTTCTTGACGTCGAAGTCGGCGGCCTGGATCAGCTTGAGCAGGATGTTCTCGACGTCCTCGCCGACGTAGCCCGCCTCGGTGAGCGCCGTGGCGTCCGCGATCGCGAACGGCACGTTCAGGATCCGGGCGAGGGTCTGGGCGAGCAGCGTCTTGCCGCATCCCGTCGGGCCGAGCAGCAGGATGTTCGATTTCTGCAGCTCGACGTCGCGTGTCGTCGGTGGCCATCCGCACGCGCTTGTAGTGGTTGTAGACGGCCACGGAGAGCGTGCGCTTGGCCTCCTCCTGCCCGACGACGTAGTCGTTCAGGACGGTGTAGATCTCACGCGGGCGCGGGAGGTTGTCGAGGTCGAGCTGAGCCGGCTGCGTCAGCTCCTCGTCGATGATCTCGTTGCAGAGATCGATGCACTCGTCGCAGATGTAGACGCCGGGACCGGCGATCAGCTTCTTGACCTGCCGCTGGCTCTTCCCGCAGAAGCTGCAAAGGAGCTGCTCGTTGCCGTCGCTCGCCCGCGCCATGATCCTCCTCTATCGCCAGCCCTCGCCACGTCTCCCTCTCTCTTTACACCGATTCGGCCGTTCCTGCCACCCGAGCCCGGCCTAGCGATGGGCGATCACTGTGTCGATGATGCCGTACTCCTTCGCCTCTTCGGAAGTCATGAAGTAGTCGCGCTCCATGTCCTTGGAGACCTTGTCGAGGGGCTGTTCGGAGTGCAGGGCGAAGATCTCCTCGAGCCGGCGCTTGATGGAGATGACCTCGCGCGCCTGGATCTCGATATCCGTCGCCTGCCCCTGGAACCCGCTCGAGACCTGATGGATCAGGATCTTCGAGTTCGGCAGCGCCATCCGCTTCCCTTTCGTGCCGCCCCCGAGCAGCAGCGCGCCCATGGACATCGCGATGCCGACGCAGATCGTCTGCACGTCGCACTTGATGAACTGCATCGTGTCGTAGATCGCAAGACCGGCGTACACGGAGCCGCCGGGCGAGTTGATGTAGATCGAGATGTCCTTGTCGGGGTCCTCGGACTCGAGGTGGAGCAACTGCGCGATGATGAGGTTCGCGATCTGATCGTCGACCGGGGTGCCGAGGAAGACGATGCGCTCGTTGAGCAGCCGGGAGTAGATGTCGAACGCGCGCTCGCCGCGCGACGTCTGCTCGATCACCATCGGGATCAGCGGGCTCATCTCGGCTCCATCCTCATCGGGGCTCCTCGCTACCGGGCGTCCATATCTTCATGCCGCTACTGCCCTTCTCCTTCTCGGGTGTCCAGAGTTTCTCACGCGCCTGCGCAAGCTCGACCGGGATGCGCTTGACCCCGCTGACGACCTCGTCGAGCGACTTCCGAAGGCGGAGATCGCCGCGGAGCTGCTCGAAGCCTCCGCGCTCGCGCATGGCCGAGATCGTGGCGTCCGGATCCTCGCCGGCCTCGGATGCTTCCTTGCGAATCAGCTCCTCGACCTCGTCGTCGCCGACCTCCGTGCCGAGCTGGTCCGCGACCGCCTCGAGCACGAGCTCGCGCTTCACGGCGAGCTCGGCCTCCGACCGTGCGCCTGCCTGCAGGGCTTCCGCGGTCTGGCCCGTGGCCGCGAGGTACGTCTCCACGGTCACCTGCTGACGCTCGAGCGACCGGGCGAGCCCGTTCAGGAGCGCGGCAGCCCGGCGCTCCACGAGCGGCTCGACGCCCTCGATCGTGGACGCCGCGACGAGAGCGTCGAGGGCGTCCTGACGGAACCGGGCGTCGAGCTCCTCCGAAAGCTGCTCGCGCAGCCGCGCCTCGATGTCGGCCCGCAGCTCGGCGATCGTCTCGAACTCCGAGCTCGAGCGAGCGAGCTCGTCGTCGGCGGCCGGCAGGACCTTCTCCTTGATCTCCTTGACCGTGACCTCGACGCTCCCCTGCTTGCCGTCGGCGAGCGCCAGCGGCACGGTCTTCTCCTCGCCCACCGCCATGCCGGGAAGGACTTCCTCGAGCTCGTCGGCGAGCCTCCCGGTGCCGAGCTCGGCCATGTAGTCGCGGTGCGCCGCCGGCTCCTTTCCCTCCTCGGCCGCGACCAGATCGAGCACGACGACGTCGTCGGGCTGGACGGGCCGGTCGTCGACCGGGACGAGCTCCGCATGGTCGTTTCGGAGCCGCTCGAGCTCGGCGTCGACGAGCTCGGTGGGTACCTCCGGCTCGGGCGCGGCGACCTCGAGCGTCGTCCAATCCGCCAGCTCAGGCTTCGGCGCGACTGGAACGGTGGCGCGAAAGGTGAATGTGCTGCCACGATCCGGCAGTTCGTCCCACTCCACCTCGGGCCCCGCGACCGGGCGCACGCCCGCCTGCTCGGCGGCGTTCCAGAACCAGCCGTCGATGTGGCTGCGGACGGCCTCGGCAGAAAGCGCTTCCTTTCCCACCCGGGCTGCGACGACGGGAAGCGGCACCTTCTTGCCGGCGCGGAAGCCGGGGATCCGCATGTTCGAGGCCATGTCGGCGGCCGCGTGCTCGATGGCGTGGTTCACCGCGTCCTCGGGAACCTCGACCTCGAGGCGGACCTTGCTCTCCTGCAGCTCCTCGACCTTCGTCTTCACGGAGCCACCATTCAAACACATGGGCACCGAGCTACGACCCCTTGGCGGCTGAGCAGCCCCGGCCGGCGCCGGCTGCGGCGTGCCGTGACCGCGGCCTGCGCGGCCGCTTGCCTGTCACGGCTGGGGCCTCCGGCCGCCGTTGCGCGGCGCGGGCTTCGCCCTTGCACGATTGCGGGCCCGGTCGCCCCGGGCCCGCAGATGCCTGCCTTGGGAAAGTGCTAGGCGGTGACGCCCACCAGCCGAGCGTCGAGCGCGCGGAGGCGCCGGATGCGCTCCTCCATCGGCGGGTGAGTCGAGAACAGCGCCGTGAGGCCCCGGCCGGCGAACGCATTCAGGGGGTTCACGATGTAGAGCGAGGCCGTGGCCGGGTTGACCGGCAAAGGCACCTCGCGCGATCGGCGGTCCAGCGTCTCGAGAGCGGACGCGAGGGGCTCGCCGGTCCCCATGATCTCCGCGCCCGTGGCGTCCGCCAGGTACTCGCGCTGGCGGGAGACCGCGAGCTGGAGCAGCATGGCGGCGAGCGGCGCGATGATGATCGTCGCCAGTGCGCCGACGAAGCCCAGCGGGTTGTCGTCGTCGTCCCCACCCCCGAAGAGCAGCGAGAACTGGAGGAAGTTCGCGATTGCGGAGACGGCGCCGGCGATCACGGCCGCGATCGTCATGACGAGGATGTCCCGGTTGCGGACGTGAGCCAGCTCGTGGGCGAGCACGCCGCGCACCTCGTCGCGCGGCAGCTGGTCGAGCAGCCCCTTCGTGACGGCCACTGCCGCGTGTGACGGGCTGCGGCCGGTGGCGAAGGCGTTCGGCTGGTCCGACGGGATCATGTACACCCGCGGCATGGGCAGGCCGGCCCGCGTCCGCAGGTCCGAGATGTCCTGGTAGAGCTGCGGCGCCTCGGCCTCGGAGACCGGTTGCGCCCGGCTCATCTTCAGCGCGATCCGGTCCGAGAACCAGAACATCACGACGTTCAGGAGCACCGTCAGGATCACGAAGATCCACAGCGCTCCGCCGCCGATCACGGCGCCGATCGCGACGAGCAGCCCCGAGAGTCCGGCGATCAAGAGCCAGGCTCGAAGCTGGGTGGAGAAGTTGCTGGTCAAGAATTCCTCCTAGCGGTCCTGTTGACTACCGGAGGTCTCTCCCCGCCTTGGGGGCCGCCCCGCCGGGCCTGCACGGCCGTATTGACGACGGAGCCGGATGGGATACTCCCCTCCTGTGTAAAGGATAACGAAGAGCGCGGCCGGTTTCGTCCCAGGACGCCGGCCGCGCGACCAGCTCGATGCGGGCGAGAGGACTCGAACCTCCAAAGGCTTTCGCCCAACGGGACCTAAACCCGCCGCGTCTACCAGTTCCGCCACGCCCGCGAGCGGTCATTGTAGATCCGTGGCGCCGGGCCGCCCGTGACTCAGGGAACCGTACGGAAGCCCGCCCGCCCGAAGTCCGCGGTCGAACGTGAAGGCGTGTCGAGCAACGCCCGCGCGCATGAACGCGAAGCTGACGAGATCGACGAACGGACCTTTGGTCGCGAGGAGGCGAGCAAGGCGGAGACGGCCGACGTGTGCGTTTCCGGGCTGACCCATTCGAACGCGATCAGGGGGAGCAAGTCACGTAGCAGCCGCCGGACATGGGTCGCCGTCAGCACGGCTCTGGACGAGCACGGTGGTTTCGACGACGACGTAGTTGTGCGTGACGAGCTCGGCCTCACTCGAGAGAGCGAGCAAACATCAGCGCCGCTTGGTGGAACTGGTCGTCGCGGTCGAGGAGGCGTAGAGCGCCGAGGTGTCGGCGAAGAGTGCCAACGCGTATACGCCTCTTCCAGGTACTTGTCGTGATTCACGCTCACGTCGCCCAGGCCCGACCCGGACGGCAGCTTCCCGAGCGGAGCCAGGGCTCGCTGCCAGCCTCGTTCCGGGCCATCCGCCTCGAGGACACGTCAACTGCCTGCCGCACGAGCGCCGCCATGGAGATGCCCCGCTCGTCGAGCGAGCCGGTTGAGCCCTGCGGCCTGCTCCCGCGCGAGGCGAGATCTGAGTTCTCACCATCCTGGCCATGATGTCACTTTGATGATAGGTGATGTAATGCCCTAAATGGACAATGGCTCGAGATTCGGCGCGGCTACACTCACCCGTGGGCCCCGTAGCTCAGTGGATAGAGCGGCAGACTTCGAATCTGCGGGCGGAGGTTCGACTCCTCCCGG
>CAWACA010000003.1:0-122217 GCA_963780385.1 uncultured Thermoleophilia bacterium
CGCAGAACGCAGCGAGTCGCTCGAAACCCCAGCGCCTCGCGGACCGGCTCCGGCGCCTGTAGGTACAGCCGCGGACCTGGGGCTTCCGTGGTAATCGCTCGCGGAATCAGCCCCTGAGAGCGTGGCGCATAAAAAAAGGCCCAGGGGCGGGCGGGCGCCGAAGTCCTCTGCGTCGACTTCGACCTGCAGGATGAAGGCAGATGGCGAGGCCGCTGGTGTCGGATGAGCGGTGGGAGTGGGTCGAGCCGCTGATCCCGAGGGTGCCGAGGCGGCACCGCTTCCCGGGGTGTAAGCGGATCGACGACCTGAAGGTGCTGACCAGGACTTGTTCGTGCCGCGGAGGGGATCCTGTGGGAGAATCTGCCGCGGGAGATGGCTGCGGTTCCGGGGCGACCGGCTGGCGCAGGCTGCGCGAGCGGAGGGCGGGCGTGTGGCGGCGCCGGACGCGCCTGCCTGACCTGCCTGGAGTTTCGTGCGATGAGTTGATGCTCCCGGAGTCGCGCGCTGGCTTAGAACTCCGAGCGCTTCTTGCGGCCGGTACCACCGCTGTGGACGCGGGCATTGGTCGAGCGCGCCGACCGGGCGTGGCTGCGGTCGAGCCGCGTCGGTGGCCGGAATTGGCCGTACTGTCAGGCGAGGTACAGGGCGTACTCTGCGGCGTCGTCGAGGCTCATCGCCCGGCCTTCCGCCGAGGCTCGCTCCCAGGTTTCCGGGTCGCAGGCGGCGTTCGCTCTTTCGATGTCGCGCTGGTGGTAGCCGGCGTCGGCGAGCGTGGGTTCGGGTGCGAGGAGCGAGTAGTGGAGCTCTGCCGCCGCGGCAAGCCGAGCTGCCCGCACCGCGTCTCCACTGGCCGCGGCGATCGCCGGCGAGGCAGAAGAGCTCCTCGACCGATCTGTTGCTTCATGCCGAGTCTCGCGCGAGGCGCAGGCTCTCCCGCGCGTGCGCGTCCGCGTCCTCCCAGCGCCGCTCGAGGTAGGCGACCCAGGCCGAGCCCGCCGTGCGCGAACGAGATGTGCCGTTTGTCGCCGATCGCGGTTGCGAGCTCGGCCGCTTCGGCGAACAGGGCGGCCGCCCGGCTGGTGCCGCCCTCGAGGAGCGCCATCTCGGCGAGGTTGCAGAGCGACAGGGCGATCCGCGAGACGTCGCCGATCCGGCGGCGCAGCTCAAGGCTCTCCTCGTAGTAGGCGGTCGCCCGCTCGTTCTCTCCGAGCATCCGCATCACCCCGCCGACGTTGTTCAGCGCGATCGCGAGCGCAAAGTCGTCGCCTGCCTCGCGCGCGAGAGCGACCGCTTCCTCGCCCACGGCCAGTGCCTCCCGAGATCGGACGTGCTACTGCGGGCCTCGGCCCGGATGGCGCAGAGGGTGGCGGCGGCGATCGCGGCCGTCGCGGTGGCTCCGAGCTTCTTCGCGCACGCGAGGCTCGCCTCGAGCAGGGCGAGCGCCTCCTCGTTCTCGCCCTGCTCGGAGGCGAGGTAGCCGGCGCCGTAGAGCACCTTCGCGCGTGGCTCCGACGGCTCGTCCGGGGCAGCGTCGAGCGCTCGCCGGAGCCAGCGGCGGGCCTCTGTGACGTGGCCGTGCATGTACCAGAACACCCACAGCGCCCCCGCGAGCCTGACCGCGCCGTCGGCATCGCCGTGCTCGAGGAACCAGTCGAGGCTCGCGCGGAGGTTGTCGTGCTCGTCCTCCAGCCGCTGCAGCCAGACGGGCTGCTCGGGTCCTTTCAGGAACGGCTCGGCCTCCTCGGCGAGCGCGAGGAACCACTCCGCGTGCCGGCGACCGATCTCGTCGGCGTCGTCCGAGGCATGCGAGCCGCTCACGGGCCAGCTCGGCGATCGTCTCCAGCATCCAGAAGCGCCCGCCGGTCCGGCGAACGAGGCTCTTGTCGACGAGCGACTGCAGCGTGTCGACGTCGGCCCCGACGATCTCCTCGGCGGCCTCGAGCGTGCAGCCGCCTGCGAACACCGACAGCCGCGCGAACAGCTGCTTCTCCGGCTCGTCGAGGAGCTCGTACGACCACTCGATCGTCGCCCGCAGTGTCTGCTGGCGGGGATCGGCGTCGCGGCCGCCCTTGAAGAGGTCGAGCCGCTGCGAGAGGCGGTCGCGGATCTGCGCCGGCGACAGAACGGCCGTGCGGGCCGCCGCCAGCTCGACCGCGAGCGGCAGATCGTCGAGGCGCCGGCAGAGATCGGCGATCTCGTCGTCGGCGCGGAAGCCGCGAACGAGCGCAGAAGAGCTCCTCGGCCTCCGACTCGCCGAGCGGCGGCACCGCGTACTCGACCTCGCCCTGCAGCCGCAGCAGCTCGCGGCTCGTGACCAGCAGGCGCAGGTTGCGGGCAGCGCTGCAGCAGCGCCGAGAGCTCGGTGGCGGCGTCGATCACGTGCTCGAAGTTGTCGAGAACGAGGAGCAGTCGTGCGTCGCCGATGTGCTGGGCGAGGCCGGCCCTCGCGCCGAGCGTCTGCGCGATCGTCTCGACGACGAGCGCCGGGTCGCGCAGCTGCGCGAGGCCGACCCAGAAGACGCCGTCCGGGTAGTCGCTGACGACCTCCGCCGCAGCCTCGATCGCGAGCCGCGTCTTTCCCGAGCCGCCGGGCCCCGTCGAGGGTGACCAGCCGTCCGCCGCCGTTCGCGGAGCAGGGCGCCGACCTCGACGAGCTCCCGCTCCCGTCCGACGAACGACGAGGCCGGTACCGGCAGGTTCGTGTTGTTCAGCGTCTTCAGCGGCGGAAACTCGGCCGGGCCGAGCTGGAACAGCCGCACAGGCTCGTCGAAGTCCTTCAGCCGATGCTCGCCAAGATCGCGG
This sequence comes from uncultured Thermoleophilia bacterium, assembly GCA_963780385.1. Taxonomy (GTDB): domain Bacteria; phylum Actinomycetota; class Thermoleophilia; order Gaiellales; family Gaiellaceae; genus CAWACA01. Next base: position 2,803 of record CAWACA010000003.1, read on the forward strand.
AGCTCGCGCCCGTCGACCAGCTCGCGCGTCGCCTGCGACAGCAGCACCTGCCCTCCGTGGCCGGCGCCCATGATCCGCGCCGCCTTGTGCACGTCCAGGCCGACGTACTTCGGCGGGTCGAGCCCCGGCTCCCCGTATGAATCCCGACCCGAACCCGGATCGTCGTCTCCTCCAAGGCGGCCATCGCCTCCTCGACCGCGGCAACCGCCTCACCCGCCGACGCGAAGGCGTAGAAGAACCCATCGCCCGCCGTATCGACCTCGTAGCCGGCGTGCCGCTCGCAAGCGGCCCGAACGATCCGCCGCTGCCCGTCCAGCGCAGCCAGATACGCGTCGCGACCGAGCTCCTGCAACAGCCGCGTCGAGCCCTCCACGTCGGTGAACACCAGCGTCACCATCCCCGACGGCTGCGCAACCACCAGCACATCATCCGCCACGCACATGCGCCTGACAAGAAGCCAGCACGATCACTCCCACACTCAGCTCGTATTCACCAGCCTCTGGACAGAGGAACTCATCCACACCGCGGCGAGGATCTGAACCAGCGACATCGCATCACCAGCTCCTCGACCCAGACTCATTCGTAAGGCGTTCTTAACGCGCGAGCTGGTCGATCTCCGCCTTCCGGAATCGGGCGAGGTCGCGGATCACATCCGCCGGGGGCGGTGTTTGCGCGCTGAAGCGGACGGTCCCCTTGGAGAGATCGAAGTCCTTCAGGCGGTCGCGAACCGCGTCGATTGCCGCCGGGCTGAACGGGAAGATGCTGAGATGGTTTTTCGCGACGCGAAAGCCGAGCAGAGGGCTGCTCTTGTACGTGAGCGCGGCCAGGCCGTAGCTGGTGCCCGGCTCGGCTTCGGGCCCACCTCGAGCACCAGATCGCGGATGCGCTCGAATGCACCGCGCGCGGTCGTGTCGAGGCTGCCGAAGTAGTCGTCTACCGCTGCCACGACAGCACCGGTCGGCCGGGGCCTGCACGCCGCTCACTCGGGGATGAAGCTGAGCCGTTCGATCTCGAGGCCCTGCGGCGGCTTCACGTTGGTGAAGAGGGCCGGCACCTCGAAGACGATGGAATGCCACCGCTCGCCCTCGAGCGGCACCCTGAGGGTCAACTCGTGGTCGACCGCTATGCCGAGCGGCCGCGTGCCGTCCACCAGCACGGTCGCGGTCGTCCGTCCCGGCGCGGTGAGCTCGAGCTCGAGGTCGGCGTCGCCGTAGACCCACATCGGGGCGTCGCGCTCCTTCATCGTCCACAGGCGCCAACCTTCGCAGAGAACGGGCGTTGCCCGGTCGGGCTCGGGGACGGGAGGCGCCTGCGTCGGCGTGCCCGGCCGGCGCTGGAGCGGGAACAGCCAGACGTCGCCGCCGCGCACGGTCGAGCGATAGCCGGCCGACTGCAGCGCTTCCCAGAGGAACCAGGCACCGGGCCGGCCCGATTGCGCGTAGGCGCCGCGGTGGAACAACAGCTGCTCGATCCCGAGGGCGCGCATCCTCGCCACGTCGCCCGGCTCGAAGATCCCGCAGTTCATGCGGTTGTACGTCCAGAAGAACGCATAGGCGGGCGCCGGCGCGAGCGTCGAGTAGCCTTCGGGCCGCTCGCGCGGCTCCTCCATCGCGTAGTAGTGGTAGATCGAGCCGTAGTGAATGCCCGGCTCGTACACCGGCAGCTCGAGGATCCGGTCCTGCTTCCCGCCCTCGAGCGCGGCGTAGGCCGCGTTTCCGGGTCGGCGGCCGTCGGCCCGAACGGCATCACGATCAGGTCGGCGGCGACGAGAATCGTGGCGACCCCGGCGACGAGCAGCCGCCGTCGCTGGGACACCCTGCTCATGAGGTAGGCCGTCGCCACGGCGAGCAGCGCAGCCACTGCCAGCGTTGCGACCGGCATGAGGCGCTCCGGCACGCGGGTGACGTGCAGCGGCGGGAAGTACCGCCAGATCGGCTCGTAGATCGGCGTGTTCGTGCCGAGCGCGAAGAGGAGGGGGACGACGATCGCGGCAGCGAACAGCGCCGCCAGCCAGCGACGGCGCCGGGCCAGCAGCACGAGGCCCACGAGAGCGAGGAGAGGCGTGAGCCAGCCGACGTAGACGAACTGCTCGAGACCGCCGTCGCGGAAACGGCTGACGATGTCGATCCAGCCCGCCTGGAACATCTTGACCTGGTCGATCGAGCGTCCCTGCGCCGCGGTCGAGCCGCCGATGATCGTCGTCCGCAGCGCGATGCCCACCCCGGCGGCCACGGCGACGCCGGCTGCAAGCCAGGCGAGCGGGATCCTCCGCCGCCGCAGCACGCCGTAGGCGAGGCAGAACGGGAGCGCACCGACCGCGAGGTGGAGCTGGCCCGAGAGCGCGATCGAGGCCAGGGCTGCGAAGGACAGGAAGCCCCAGGCGTGGGCCCGGCGACGGCTCGTCGCCGAGCGCGAGCGCTCGAACGCGTAGAGGGCCAGCGGGATGAGCACTGCGATCCAGCCGAGCAAATGGCCGGCGCTCTGCGCGAGGCGGTACGGGGCGATTGCGAACGCGAGGCCGCCGAGGAAGGCGGCCGCGCGGGGCAGCCGCAGCTGGCGCAGCCAGCCGTACGTCACGAGGCCCGCCGCGACGATCCCGGCGAGCAGCAGCACGTTCCAGGCGACGACGGGACCGAACGCCGCGTCGAGCGGCCAGAAGGGGATCCCGAACGGCCAGCCGTTGAGGTTCAGCTGCTGCTCCGTCAGCGGCTGGAAGCTGTACGGGTCGCGCCACGGCGCGGCGCCGTGCCCCAGCTGGTGGCCGAGCAGCCAGAAGCGATACGCCGCCTGCAGGTGATCGCCGGCGGCCGGCTCGCCGTAGCCCTCTGCGCCGCCCGCGATGAAGGCGGAGCGAAAGCTCCCGAGAGCGTCGGCCGTGGCGACCACGGCCGCCACGCCGTAGAGGCCGACCAGGACGAGAGCCCGCCTCCGGGCGGACGTCAGAGCGAGCGCGCCGCCGTCAGCAGCTCGTCGAAGTCCGGTACTGCGGACGCCTCGTACCGCCATGCTCTGCGGATGATGCCGTCTGCGCCGACCAGGAAGGCGCTTCGACCCGACACGTCACGCATCCCGCGATACTCCTCCGCCACGCCGAACGCCCGTGTCGCCTCGCCGTTCCAGTCCGAGAGCAGCGGGAAGTTGAGGTCGAGCACCTCGCGCCAGGCGACGTGCGACCAGGGGCTGTCACGGGAGATGCCGTAGACGCGCACCCCCGCCGCATCGAACTCGTCCTTCCTGTCACGCAGGATGCTGAACTCGTTCGTTCAGGTGCTCGACCAGTCGTAGTAGTAGAAGAGCAGCAGGAGGGGGCCGTCCGCGCTGAGCTCGTCGAGCAGGAGGCCGTCAGTCGAGGGCTCCTGCCAGACACGGACGCTCGGAAGTGGCTGGCCGGGCTCGATCATGCCGCTACGCCCACCGCGGCCTCGGTCAGATCGGCGATCCGGCGGGCGACCTCGCCGATGTCCCGGGTCTCCTTGAAGACTCGCAGCTGCTCCTCGGCGCCCGAGCCGTCGAGGAGGATCCGGTTGATCCCCTCGAGCTCGCGATCGGAACCGAGCTCCCGCGCGTGCGGCTCGATGTCGCGCAGCGTGCGCCGGACGAGCCGAGCGGCGGAGACGCGGATCCTGCTGCCCGTGGCGAGGTCGATCAGTGGAGCCTCGAGCCCGTGCCGGACGGCGAGCCACTTGTTCTCGCTCGTAAGGATGCGGTGGTGCGCGGGGAGCGGTTGCCCCGCGTCGTAGGCCTCCGAGTAGAGCTTCACCAGGGCCTGGACGTAGGCGGCAAGGGCGGCTGCGTCCTCGACGCGGCTGACGCCGTCCATGACCCGCACCTCGACCGTGCCGAAGCGCGGGTGGGGGCGCACGTCCCACCAGATGTGCGTGTAGTCGGCGATGCAGCCGGTGCGCTCGAGATATGCGACTACCTCGGCGAAGTCGGCGTAGTCACGGAAGCGTGGCGGCGGCCCGGAGCGGGGGAAGGCGGCGAAGATCGACTGCCTGCTCGAGTGGAGGCCGGTCGCGGAGCCGCGCCAGAACGGCGAGCTCGACGAGAGCGCAACGAGCTCGGCCAGGTGGGGAAGAAGGGCGCCCATGACATGGATCGCCTTGTCGGGGTCGTCGACGGCCGTGTGGACGTGCAGGCCGAAGATCAGCTCCCGGCGCGCGATGTACTGCAGCTGCTCGACGAGCCCGTGGTAGCGGTCCCGCGGGGTGATCCGCTGCCGCTCGAAGAGGCTGAATGGGTGCGTCCCGGCCGAGCCGACCCGCAGGTCGAGCTTCCGGCCGAGCTCGTGGACGTGCGACCGCAGTCGCCGGAGCTGCAGCTCGGCCTCGGCCGCGTTGGCGCACACCGGAGTGTGGACCTCGAGCAGCGACTGGAAGAGCTCCGGTGAGAGGTGGTCGGCCAGCTCGAAGCTCTCCTGGGCGGCGAGCACGCGGTCGGCCCGCTGCACGAGGTCGAACGTGGCCGGATCGAGGAGCATGTACTCCTCCTCCACCCCGAGCGTGTAGGGCGCGCCCGAGCCGAAGCTGTGGTGGTCGACGCTCGACTCGGGGCCCAGGCCGTCCATCCGGGCATTGTAGGGGCCGGTTCCGCGCGGCCCGTTCGGCTCGACGTGTCTACGCCTCGCGGGTGAGAACGGCCTCGGCCTCGATCTCGACGAGCCAGCGCGGGTCGACGAGCTCCTTGATGACCACCGCCGTGCTGGCCGGGCGGATCTCCGAGAACGCCTCGCCGTGGGCTCGCCCGACCGCCTCGAAGTCCTCCGCCCTGACGAGGTAGACACGCGTGCGCACCACGTCGGCGAGCTCGGCGCCGGCCTCGTGAAGGGCCACTTCGATGATCTCGAGGCAGCGCTTGGCCTGGCCGTAGGCGTCCGGCGGGGTCTCGACGCCCTCCGGCATGACCGGTGCGGTTCCCGCGACGAAGATCCGGTCACCGATCACGACGGCGCGCGAGTACCCGACCGTGCGCTCGTACGGCGAGCCGGATGAGATGAGACGCCGCGACATTTCCGCCTAGTATCAGTGTATGGCGCTGGCTGAGGCGACCGTACGGGCCGCGGCACGAGGGCTCGCGGCGGATGCCGTCGCGGCGGAGGTTCTCGGCGAGCTCGCCGTCCGAGGCGTGCCGAGCCTCTTGCTGAGAGGCCCCGCGATCGAGCGGACGCTGTACGCGGCGGGCGAGGTGCGCCCCTACGGCGACGTGGACCTGCTCGTGTGCCCGGGCGATCAGGATCGGGTGCAGGCGGCTCTCCGAACGCTCGGCTTCACGCCGCTCGTCGAGGAGGCCGAGCTGCGGGGCCATCGGCCGCTTCACGCAACGGAGTGGGTCAGATCTGACGGCGTGTCGGTTGACGTGCATATCACCATCAGCGGTGCAGACGCGGCGCCCGAGGTCGTCTGGGAGACGCTTCGCTCTCACGCGGTTGCCCTCAACGTCGGCGGAGTCGAGGCGAAGATCCCCGACGCAGCAGGCGTCGCGTTGCTCGTGGCGCTGCACGCCGCGCACCACGGCGTCGGCTTCGAGCGCTGCAGAGCGGACCTGCGGCGGGCCCTCGACCGGCTTTCGGAGCAGACCTGGCAGGAGGCGGCCGAGCTGGCCGGCCGGATCGACGCGGCGCCGGCGTTCGCGGCGGGGCTCTCGGTCGACAGCCGCGGGCGCGAGCTCGCCGCGCGGCTCGGTCTTCCCTCGAAGCGGCCCGTCGACGTGGAATTGCGCGCCTCGAGCCCCCCGCCGCTCGCTCTCGGCCTCGAGTGGCTCGCGCGCACACCGGGAGCTCGGGCGAAGACCGGGCTCGTCGTGCGGACCGCGTTTCCAGCCCCCGGCGCCATGCGGGCGTGGCGGTCTCGGGCGCGTCGCGGGCGACGCGGGCTCGCGGTCTCCTATGTGACGCACCCGTTCTGGCTCGCGTGGCACCTCCCCTCGTCTGCGCTCGCCCTGCGCCGCGCTCGGAGGGCGTCCGCATGAGCGAGCGGAGATTTCAGCTGCGTGACGGCGAGCTCGAGTGGCGCGAGGTCGAGGGCGAGATCGTGGCGCTCGACCTGCGCGCGTCCACGTATCTGTCCGTCAACAAGGCGGGCACGGCGTTGTGGCCGCACCTGACCGCGGGGGCCTCCCGGGACGAGCTCGTCACGGCGCTGACCTCGCGATACGACGTCGATTTCGAGGCGGCGACCCGCGACGTCGATGCGTTCGTGCAGGCTCTCGAGGCGAAGGGGCTTCTCGCACCGTGAGCATCGGGCAGGCTGGTCTCGCGACTTCCCGCTGGGTGGTGAGCGCGACGGCGCAGGTACGCCGCCAGCTCCGGGACGGCGGACGCGTCGACGAGGTGACCGTGTCCGCTCCGCCGGCGCCTGCCCTGCGCTCGCCGCGTGCCCTGCGTGTCGCTCTGCGCGTGACGACGAGGAACTGCCTCCGACGCTCGCTCGTCCGGCAAGCCTGGCTGGCCGCCGCCGGCGAGCAGCGGGACCTCGTCATCGGGGTACGGCGCAGTCCGGAGTTCGGTGCGCACGCCTGGCTCGAGGGCGACGTGATCCCGCCCGAGGAGGCGTTCGAGGAGCTCCTCCGGCTTCCGAGCCGGTGACCGGCGACTCCTACCTGCCGACGCCCCTCGAGATCGCGGCGGGCCGGCTGCTGGGCAGCGGAGGAGCCGCCGGAGCTCCCCGACCACGGGGCAGGACGCCGCTGGACGCGCTCTGCGCTGCGATCCTGCCGACGCTGTCGCCGGGGCCCTGCTTCGTGACCTTTTCCGGCGGGCGGCGATTCATCTGCGGTGCTCGCGGTTGCCGCGCATGTCGCACGCCGGGAAGGGCTCTCTCCGCCGATTCCGGTGACCGTCCGCTTCCGGGACACACCGGGGGCGGGTGAGCCCGAGTGGCAGGAGCTGGTTATTCGCCACCTCGGCCTGGCCGACTGGCAGGTGCTCGAGGTCGAGGACGAGCTCGACGTGGTCGGCCCGGTGGCGACCGAGCTCCTCCTTCGCCATGGCGTCCGGTATCCGGCGCATTCGAGCCTCTGGGCCTTCCTGCTCGGGCAGGCCGGCGGGCGGCACGATGTTGACCGGAATCGGCGGCGATCAGGTGTTCTCGACTCCCCTCGTCTTCCTGCACCGAGCCCAGGCGGGGGGTCGCCGTCCGCGGCTGCAAGACCTGCGCAGGCTCGCGTTCGCCGTGTCTCCGAGGCCGCTGCGCCGTGTGGTGCTGCGGCGTCACGTGACTCGGTTGCCGTGGCTGCGACCGGCGGCCCAACGTCGTTTCGCCGCCGCCTGGGCCGAAGCCGTCGCGGGCACCGGAACGTCGTTCCCGGCTCACCTGGCCGGCGTGCTGCGGCCGCGAACGCTGCGCGGCACGGTGCGAGACGCTGGAGCTTCTGGCCTCGGAGAACGACGCGGCCGTCGCGCATCCGCTGATCGATCCGCGCTTCCTCGCCGCGCTCGCGCATGCCGGCGGCCGGCTCGGCTTCGGCAGCAGGACGGCCGCCATGCACGCGGTGTTCGGTGGCGAGCCGCTGCTGCCGGAGACGTTGCTCTCGCGGGAGCGAAAGGCGGTGTTCCACCTCGCCTACACCCGTCGGCCGACGAGAGCGTTCGCGAAGGCGTTCGACGGCGCCGGTCTCGATCCGGAGCTCGTCGACACCGAACGCCTGCGGGCCGAATGGCTCTCACCGGTCCCGAATTTCGCTTCCGCGCTGGCGCTGCAGTCCGCCTGGCTTGCGTCAGCGGCCCGCGAGCGCGACGCAACCGGTCGAGCACCTCGGGTAGCGCCGCAACGCTTCTGGGCCGGCGAAGCTCCCAGGCAGGGAAGCGGGCAAGGTCGAGCGGAGCCCGTTCCCCCCTCGGTCTCTTCGGGCTCGTCGCGCGCGGCGATCCGCGGGAGCCGCTCGGACGGCCGGAGCGGCGTCAGCTCCACTCGTTGCCCCCAGTCGAGGAAGAGGAGGCCGCCGAGCGGCACCTCGTGCGCGACCGGGCCGAGCTGCAGGCGCACCCGCCCGCCGCCGCGGTGTTTTCGCGTGCGGTCGAGGAGGCCGAGCTCCGCGACGGCGTCGGGGCGGAGGTCGAGTGCGCGCGGGCCCGCGAGCGCCCGTCCGTCGTCGACGACGAGCATGTCATCGGCGAGGACGTCGCAGCCCTGCGTGGCGAGCCAGGCGAGCGTTGTCGTCTTGCCGGACTCCTTGGCGCCGACGACCGCGAGCGCGGTGCCGTCGATGCATACGCCGCCCGCATGGAGGGCGTGGCGCCCGAGCCACCCGGCGAAGAACGACGCCGACGGGAGCGAGGTAGGGGTGCACGAGCTCCTCGTCCGGAAGCGGCGCCCTCGTCAGCACGGTGGCCGGCGCTCGACGCGGTCGAGCCGAGCACGGCCGCCGTCGAGGAGCCGTACCTCTGCGGCGTCGGCGTCCACTCGCGTCCGGTCCGGCTGCTGTTCGACGAGGCCGCGCTCGACGTGGACGTCGGGCCAGGCGGGCCCGGGGAGGGAATCAGGCCCGGGCAACGCTCGAGCCCCGGCAGCGTGAGCCCGTAGGCGCCGACCGCCCGGGGCCATGCTCGGTGGGCCGCCGCTTGCAATGAACGCATCGTATGTGTACCCTGGCGCTCCGTTAACCCGACGGTAAGGAGCGCCATGGACTAGAGAAGGTTTCGAGGCGGACGAGGCGTACGAGCCGCCGGCGATCGTCGAGGTGGGCTCTGTGTCGAGCCTGACGGGCTCGGACGGCTCGACGGACTTCGCCCGACGACTCGACGACCGGACAGCTAGACGGCGAGGATCGAGGCCGGAGGCGCGCCGCTCTACGGCGTGGCCTCCGGCCTCGGCATGGACCGTCCTGTTTGGGCAGCAGCTGACGTGCGAGCTCTCGCTCAGATCGAGCGCTGGCCCGCGCCGCATGCCGCGGCGGCGCTCGTCGGGCCCGAGGGCGTGCGCGCCTCCCATGGGGATGCGACACGAGTCTTCCGCTGGGCCTCGGTCACGAAGCTCCTGACCGCCTGCGCCGTCCTCGTGGCAGCAGAGGAGGGGATCCTGGAGCTCGACGAGGCCGCCGGGCCTCCGGGCTCCACCGTTCGCCATCTGCTCGCTCACGCCGCGGGCCTGCCGTTCGAGGGCGACGAGGCGCCGATCGCGCGGCCCGGCGAGCGCCGGATCTACTCGAACGTGGGCTACGAGGCCCTTGCCACGCTGCTCGTGGAGCGGGCCGAGATGCCGTTCGCCGACTACCTGAGCGCGGCCGTGCTCGAGCCGCTCGGAATGACGGCGACCGAGGCGCGGCCGGATCCGCACGGCACGGCGGCCGCCGGTATCTGGGGGACGCTCGCCGACCTCTGTGCGTTCGCCCGCGAGCTCTTCTCGCCGACCGTCCTGGCGCCCGAGACGCTCGAGGAGGCAACGACGGTCGCGTTTCCCGGGCTCGCGGGCGTGCTACCGGGCTTCGGCCGCCAGGATCCGTGCGACTGGGGGCTCGGCTTCGAGCTGCGCGACGGCAAGTCGCCGCACTGGACCGGAACGCGCAACTCGCCGCGGACCTTCGGCCATTTCGGCGGCGCGGGCACCTTCGTATGGCTCGACCCGGATGCGGGCGTCGCGCTCGCCTGCCTCACCGATCTCGAGTTCGGCGACTGGGCGCTGGAGGCGTGGCCGGCTCTCTCCGACGCCGTCCTCGAGGAGGTCGGCGTCTAGCCGGCCGCCCTCAGGCGTCCTGGGCGGAGGCCGGCCTGGACCAGCTGGTCGAACGTCTGGCGGTCGCAGCTGGCCACGACGGTGGGCGTCAGGGCCTGGAGCGGCGCGCCGGCCACGGCCGATTCGCCCACGCTGTCACCGGCGCGGACGACCTCGCCGTTGCGCGCGCGCAGCAGGCCGCTGATCACGACCCAGAAGCGCTCGCGCTCGTCATCCGATTCCAGGATCGACTCGCCGGGCGCGAGATCCCTGCGGATCATGCCCTCGGCGAGACGGCCCAGCGTCTCACCGGGCAGGCCGGCGAGCATCTCGATCCGGGCGAGCTCGTGGACTGCGGCGAGCTGGTGCCTGCGGCATCGAAATCAGCTTAGTGACGCAGCAAGGAGCACGCGGCCGGGCCGGCTGCGCACGGGGAGCAGGATAGGCTCGCGGTGTGCCCGGGCCGCTCGGGATGTTCGAGGTGCAGCTCGTCGTCGAGGATCTGGACGCCGTCACGGCCTTCTACCGCGACGAGCTAGGGCTGGAAGTCTCGCTCGAGGACCCCGGCAGGGGTCGAACGCATTTCGGGCTCGGCCGCGGCCAGCTGATCCTCGCGCGCGTGGGTGGCGAGCCGGCGGCGCCGGGGTGGCCGGGCTTGCCGCCGGCGCTGCTCGCCGACTCCGACTCTCGCGGGCCGACGCCGGAACCGCACGGGCCCGTCCACTTCGCGATCGAGGTGGAGCTCGACGATCTGCTCGCAGCCGAGCAGAAGCTGCGCCGGGATGGCCTCGACGTGCGAGGCCCGTTTCGCTGGCCCGGCGGCCGGCTCTCGATCTACGTTCGAGACCCGGAGGGCAACGTCGCCGAGCTCATCTCCGGCCGGCGAGAGGCCTGACGGCGGCTGAGCGGCCGGCTCGGCCGGCCGCGACCCGCCTGGGAGCGGCCGAAGGCCGCGGTCTCGTGCCTGCCGCGACCCCATCCAGCGTCGCCGAGCACACAAGCGGTCCGGCTGCCCGGGCCGCTCAGCCGCGGGGCCGCCTAGGCCGACTCCGCGGCGCCCTCAGGCGCCCCGGCCTCGAGCCCGAGGTTCTTCTCGAGCATCGACTTCGGCTGCGCGCCGATCGCGGCCGCAGCCGGCTCGCCGCTCTTGAACAGCAGGATCGTCGGGATCGACATGACCCCGTACCGCTGTGCGAGCGCCGGCTCCTCGTCGATGTTCACCTTGACTACCCGAAGCTCGGCGACGCGCTCTTCCGCGATCTTCTCGAGCACCGGCGACACCGCGTGGCAGGGCCCGCACCACTCGGCCCAGAAATCCACGATGACCGGCTGCTCGCTCTGGAGCACCTCGGCTTCGAATGTCTCGGTCGTAACCGCCAACGTCATGGAACCCTCCCCTTCTGGGCCCTTCGGGGACCCCCCAATTTCAGGCTATCGAGGAAATGTGCGCGGGTGGCGCACGATCTTTCTCTATCTGTGAAAACGAACGCACAGGACGGAAAAATCCCGTCGTTAGACTGAGCCCGTGTTCGACCGGCTCCCGCCCGTTCCCGATCACGCCAGCCTTGAGCTGGGCATTCTCGAGTTCTGGGACGAGCGCCGGATCTTCGAGAAGCTGCGCGCCCTCAACGCGGACGGGCCTCGCTGGAGCTTCGTGGACGGTCCCGTCACCGCGAACAAGACGCTCGGCGTCCACACCGCCTGGGGCCGCACGCTCAAGGACGTCTTTCAGCGCTACAAGGCTCTCCGCGGCTTCCACCAGCGCTACCAGAACGGCTTCGACTGCCAGGGGCTCTGGATCGAGGTCGGCGTCGAGCGGGACCTCGGGCTCAACTCGAAGAGGGAGATCGAGGAGTACGGCCTCGCCGAGTTTGCCCGCCGCTGCCGCGAGAAGGTGGCGGAGTCGGCCGAGGACCTGACGCGGGGCTGCAAGCGCCTCGGCCAGTGGATGGACTGGGGTGCCGACTACTTCACGTTCTCGGACACGAACATCGAGTACATCTGGCGATTCCTCAAGCACATGCACGAGCAGGGCTGGCTCTACAAGGGCCACCGCTCGACCGAGTGGTGCCCGAGGTGCGGCACCTCGATCTCCCAGCACGAGCTCATCGGGCACTACTTCGACAAGACCGACCCGTCGCTGTTCGTTCGCCTGCCGCTGCTCGATCGGCCGGGAGAGTCCCTGGCCGTGTGGACGACCACGCCGTGGACACTGCCGGCGAACGTCGCTGCCGCAGTCAAGCCCGACGCCGAGTACGGCCGGCTCGAGAGCGGTGCGTGGGTGGCGACGGCGCGATATCCGGACGAGACCTTCACCGACAGGGCCCAGGGCGCCGAGCTCGTCGGGCTTCGCTACGAGGGACCGTTCGACCACTTCCGGGCGGCGGCCGGAATCGAGCACCGGGTCATTCCGTGGGATGAGGTCTCGCTCGACGAGGGCACCGGCATCGTCCACATCGCGCCGGGGTGCGGCGCCGAGGACTTCGAGCTCTCGCGCGTCCACGAGCTGCCGGTCGTGACGCCCGTCGACGAGGCCGGCCGCTTCGGTGCGGACTTCGGCTGGCTGCACGAGCAGGGCACGGCCGAGGCGGCCGACCAGATCGTCGCCGACCTGGCCGAGCGCGGCCTGCTGATCTCGGCCGAGGAGATCGTGCACCGCTTCCCGTTCTGCTGGCGTTGCCACACGCCGCTCATCTTCCGGCTCTCGGACGACTGGTTCCTCGCGGTGGAGGAGCTGCGCCCGCGGCTGCTCCGGGCGAACTCGACTGTCGAGTGGACCCCGGCGTACATGGGCAAGCGCATGGACGACTGGCTGCGCAACATGGGCGACTGGAACATCTCGCGGCGTCGCTTCTTCGGGCTGCCGCTTCCGTTCTACCCGTGCGGCTGCGGGCACCTCAACCTCATCGGCTCGCGTGCCGAGCTCGAGCGAGCGCGCCGTGGGCGGTCTCGACCAGCTGCAGGAGCTCCACCGGCCCTGGATCGACGCGGTGCAGATTCGCTGTGAGCAGTGCGACGAGCCGGTGAGCCGCATCCCCGAGGTCGGTGACGTGTGGCTCGACGCCGGCATCGTCCCCTTCTCGACGCTCGGCTGGCAGAGCCCGGAGCTCGTGCCGCAGGGCTACGCGACCGGGGCCTCACAGGGCTTGTCCACGGCCGACCTGCCGGATCACGCCTACTGGGAGCAATGGTTCCCGGCCGACTGGGTCTCCGAGATGCGCGAGCAGATCCGGCTCTGGTTCTACTCGCAGCTCTTCATGTCCGTGGCGCTCGTCGACCGCTCGCCGTTCAAGACCGTTCTCGGCTACGAGAAGATGCTCGACGAGCACGGCCGCGAGATGCACGGCTCGTGGGGCAACCTGATCGCGGCCGAGGAGGCGTTCGAGCGCATGGGCGCCGACGTGATGCGCTGGCAGTACTGCCAGCAGCCGCCGGACCGCAACCTGCTCTTCGGCTACGGGCCGGCGCACGAGATCAAGCGCAAGCTGCTCACGCTCTGGAACTCGGTCTCGTTCCTCGTCACCTACGCGGGCATCGAGAGCTTCGAGCCCCGTTTCGCCGACCTGTCCGACGGCCCTGCAGGCGCTTCGCTGCGACCTCTCGACCACTGGCTGCTGGCCCGCACGCAGGCGTTCCTCTCGGAAGCGGCCGATGCGTACGAGAGCTTCCTCACGGGCGTGGTCACGCGTGCCTTCGAGAGCTTCGTCGACGACGTCTCCAACTGGTACATCCGCCGCTCGCGCCGGCGCTTCTGGGAGGAGTCCGACGAGGCGGCGTTCCGCACGCTGTGGTACGCGCTCGTGCAGTCCCTCCGGGCCGTCTCGCCGATCATGCCCTTCCTCGCCGAGCACCTGTGGCAGGCGCTCGTCGCCGGGGCCGCGCCGGACGCGCCGGAGAGCGTCTTCCTGGCCGGTTGGCCGGCGCCGAATCCCGCGCTTGCGGACAACCGTCTCGTCGAGGAGATGGCCGAGGCGAGGCGCGTGATCGAGCTCGGCCACTCTGCGCGTCACAGCGCCCAGCTCAGGCTGCGCCAGCCCCTCCGCCGCGTCGCGGTCGTCGTGGCCGATCCCGAGAAGCGGGAGATGGTCGCGCGCCACGTCGAGGAGATCGGCGCCGAGCTCAACGTGAAGGAGGTGCATTTCCCCGCCGACGCCGGCGAGGTGGCCACCTCCACGGCCAAGCCCCGCCTCGATCTGCTCGGCCCGCGCCTCGGTCCCGCGCTGCCCGAGCTCAGACGCCTGCTCGCGGAGGGCCAGTTCGTGATCGAGGAGGGAGTCCTCAGGGCCGACCAGTTCGAGCTCGCGCCGGGGGAGTACATGCTCGAGTTCGACGGCAACGAGGGCTGGGCCGTCTCACACGAGCTTCCGTACGTTGTGGCGCTGGACACCGAGGTCGACGACGATCTCCGCCTCGAGGGCCAGGCGCTCGACCTCATCCACACGATCCAGCGGCTGCGCAAGGACTCCGGGCTCGAGATCACCGACCGGATTGTCATCCGCTACGACGGGGATCACGAGGATGTGATCGCAGCGCACGGTGACCGGATCGCACGCGAGACTCTCGCCGTACGGATCGAGCGCGTGGCCGGCGAGCCGCTCGCGATCGAGAAGGCCTAGCGGCGCTCCGTCCGCCGCGGGGCGACCGCAACTCGACCGTCTAGACTCCGGGCACCGGGGCGTGGCGCAGTCTGGTAGCGCGCTGGCTTTGGGAGCCAGAAGTCGCCGGTTCGAATCCGGCCGCCCCGATCTCGTGACTCGCATGTCCGTAGCGCAGCATGCGGAGGATCTCTATGCCCAGCTGCGCGACAAGGGTCTGCCGTGGTGGTCGCAGCGGGTGGATGACGAGCACGGCGGCTATGTCCTCGGCTCACACGAAAAGCAGCTCGCGACACAGAGCCGGATGGTCTGGGCCTTCTCGCATGCGCACCGAAACGGCCTCGGCGACTACCTCGGGGCGGCGGAGAGCGGCATCGAGTTCCTGCTGGAGCACTTTTTCGACCGGGAGAGCGGCGGGTTTCTCTGGAAGACGGATCTCGCGGGCCGTCCGCTCGACGAGCGAAAGTTCCTCTACGGCCACGTCTTCGCGATGTACGCCTTCGTCGAGTACGGCCGTGCCGCACGCAACGGAGAGGCCGTCGGCCGCGCGCTGACCCTTTTCCGAGTCCTCAGCGAACGCGCGCACGACGACGAGTTCGGCGGCTGGCTCGAGCACTTTGCGCGCGACTGGCAACCGATCACGACGGCCGAGGTCCACGTCGATGTCGAGATCGCCGGCCTGAAGAGCGCGAACTCCCACCTGCATACCCTCGAGGCGCTTGCAGAGCTCTACGCGGAGACTCGCGACGCCGACGTCGGCGAAGCGTTGACCGAAGCGGCTGAGATCTGCACGAGCCAGTTCTACCCGGATGACCCTTGGGCCGCGTCACAACATCGGACTCGGGACTGGAAACCGGCAGGGCACCCGGGCGTGTCGGTCGGTCACAACGTCCAGTTCGCCTGGCTCATGACCCGGGCGGAGACGTCACTCGGCAGCGAGCCGACGTGGGAGCGCCTGGACGCATACCTAGCCCAGGCGCTGGCCGACCGAGACGAGGTCCGGGTCTGGTGGGAGACAGCGGAGACGCTTGCCGCACTCGCGACTGCCATCGCGAACCGGCAGGACCCGGCGTACCTCGCGGGACTGGACCGACTTCTCACCTTCGCGGTGGCGCACCAGATCGATCCCGCCGACGGACTGTGGTTGTACTCGGTCGCTCATGACGGCACGGTCGTGAACCCGGCAAAGGTCGAGACGTGGAAGGACGCGTATCACGACCTCCGTGCGACGATCCTCCTCGCGAAGGCTTTCCGTCAGTTCCGCTGACGGCGCTCAGAGGAGTAAGGGCTCGAGCGCGTTCATGCAGCGGGTGCCGGCTGCGAGCAACTCGGCAGGTACCCTTTCCCCGTGCACGGACGAGGATTGGACGATCGCGTTGCTTCTTGAGCAGATCCTCCCAAGGTAGGTGAGGGAGTCCACACGTCTAGCCCGTCCCCCGCCGCAAGGTACAAAATCGCCGTCCGCCTCGCCGATCCCGATGAGCACCCCGAGCTGCTCGAGCGGTATCGGTTCGAGCTTTCCGAGGCCGATCCGGTCGAGCTCGTGGTCGACGCTCGTGGCAAGACGGAGTCGGACGCGCTCGCACGAATACTCCAGCGGTTGAAGTTTGGTCTTCGAGCAGCCCCGCGCGTTACGGCGCTCGAGGCCAAGGCCGAGCACGAGGGTGCACTCGCCAGCGAGAAAGACCTGCTCGCATGGGATCGACTGCTCGACGGCGCGCGCGCGACTACAACTCTCCTCGGGCCGGCCGACCTCGAGTTGATCGGCCGGCTTGGCGGGGTCCCAACTTTCGCCGTCGGCGGTGATCGCGCCAGTGTTGCGGCTCTTCGCTCTGCAACGGAAGCGGCCGGTGCTCCGCTCGTCGCGCGCGCGCTACCCCGTGAGCTCGCTCGGGGGGCGGCGGAGGAGGCGCTTCCGACTTTCGATGACGAGGAGCTTGCGTCTAAACCGCGTTTCGCGTACGTCGACCCCGATCTGGACGAAAGCTCGTATTGTCTCTTCGCGCTCGCGAACGCGCTTCCCACGGGAGGCCTCGTCGCCGTGCCGCAGACGCCCCGCGGGATCGCCCTGACCCGCAACGCAGTTGCCAGCAGGCTTTACGTGTCTCACGAGCGTGGTGACGCGCTTGTTGTGCTGCGGCGAGTCGCCGGGGCCACGGGCCATGTCTTGACCTTTCCGCGCTCGGAGCAGGGCCTGGCTGACAGCGAGGCCCTCAAGTGGATGGCACGAACGCTCATTGGGCCCGACTGGAACTGCATCGATATCGGCGCAAACAAGGGCACCATTCTCGCGGTGCTCGCGTCGGCTGCCGCGAAAGGAACCCATCATGCGTTCGAGCCGCTCCCGCATCACGCCGAGGCACTCCGGCTGGCGTTTCCTTCCGTCGTCGTGC
The DNA here is from genome assembly GCA_963780385.1 of uncultured Thermoleophilia bacterium. Lineage (GTDB taxonomy): Bacteria > Actinomycetota > Thermoleophilia > Gaiellales > Gaiellaceae > CAWACA01. Next base: position 19,438 of record CAWACA010000003.1, read on the forward strand.
ACGAGCTCGCACTCGCGCACGAGAGCGGAAGGTCGAGCTTCGTGCACGTGGAACCGAGGGACGCGTTCAGCGGCATTCTCCGTCGACCGGGGACGCCGGCCGGGAAGGTGACCCTCATCGAAGTCGAAACTGCCAGGCTCGACGACGTGCTTCCCGAGGGGTATGTGCCTTCGCTCGTGAAGATCGACGCAGAGGGCGGCGACGGCCAGGTGATCGCCGGTGGTGTCGAGACGCTGGCGCGGCACCGACCGATCGTCCTCTTCGAGCACGGCGCTCCATCCTCGCTGTCCTACGGCACCGCCTCCTCGGACATCTGGGACCACCTATCTGGCGAATGTGGGCTCGAGATCTTCACCCTTGACGGGCACGGTCCGTATTCCCGTAGCGAATTTTCGGGGCCCAAGCAGCACTGGAACTTCGTCGCGGTTCGCCCGGAACTTGCAGAGGAAGCGGCGCGTGCGCCCTGGTTCAATGCTTGAGCGGTCCCCTGATCTCGTCGGACTTGACTTTCCCCGCCAACGCACATACACCGTAGAGGAGACGTGTCGCGACGTCCTGCGCACTAGCGTTGGCTCGTCGCCGTAGCGACTATGGGGGCTCTTGGCGATCTATCGCAATACGAAGGCCGCGGGGGCGGTGCCCCGCGGAACCCATTCCTGAAGCTTCCCGGAATCCGCGTCGCCTGCTTCCCGCCCTACAGCGCCGCGGATCACAATCCGTACTTGAGCCTCTGCTACGAGCACCTTGCCGAGATCGGCTTCGTCGTCGTGCCGAAGGCGCAGCTGACGCTGCGCTGGCTGTGGCGCTGGCGCGCCCACGTGGCACTGCTCCACTTCCAGTGGCAGCCCGATTACTACTACCTGGCCAAGCGCCGGGGGTATGCCTCCCCGCGCTCTCGCCTGCCGCGCCTGCGCTCGTGCTTCAAGCTCGCCGGCTTCGCGGCGCGACTACGTCTTGCACGCGCCTTCGGCTACCGGATCGTCTGGACGATCCACGAGGCGTATCCGCCGCCGGGTGTCCTTCGGCCCCCGGCTCTGGGTCCCGCCTTCGACCGCGTCGGCCAGGGGATCCTCGCCCGCAACTGTGGCGGTTTGCTCACGCATCAGCGTGCCATCGCCGAACTGGCGTCGGCCGCCTTCGGCATTGACCAGGAGAGGATCCGCGTCGTTCCTCACGGTGCGTATCTCGATCAGTACCCGGCGGGACGTTCCCGGATCGAGGTGCGGTCGGAGCTGGGAATCGATCCCCACGCGTTCGTGTTCCTCGCGTTCGGGTCAATGCGCTCCGACAAGTCGATCGGGTCGTTGCTCGAGGCTTTCCAGGCTGTTCGAGATCCGAATGTTGCGCTGATCGTGGCCGGCCGTGTCGAGGACTTCGACTCGCTGCGGCTCTTGCAGACCGCGGCCGAAGAGGATCGCCGGATCAAAGCCCTTCCGGGCTTCGTCCCCGACGAGAACGTGCGGGAGCTCTTCGATGCAGCCGATGCCTCCGTGCTGGCCCGAGGCCAGGAATGGACCTCGGGCTCGATCGTCCTTTCCCTGACGCTCGGCGTGCCCGTCGTCTGCGCCAGGCTCGATGCGCACGAGCAGCTCGTGGACGAGCAGGTCGGCTGGCTGTTCGAGCCCGGAAGCGACGATGGGCTACGGAACGCGCTCGAAGAAGCGGCCGCCAGCAGCCCGGCCGCCCTCAACGCACGCCGCGTCGGCGCCGCTGCGGCGGCTCGGGCGCTCCCTCCGTGGGAGGAGATTGCGGAGCAGATGGCCGCCGTCATGCGCGAGGCGATCGGATCGGAGGAACGGCTCGAGGAGCTCGCGATGCGGGTCTGGCCGCTTCTCGAGGCGAGGTCTCCCGCATGGAAGGTCTTGCCGGCTGTCCGCGAAACAGCCCCGCCCCCGAAGGCCGAATGGACTGAGGAGACCTTCGTCCGGCAAGCATCCCTTCGCGCGGCGGCCACGCGCGGCAGCTGAGCCGTGGGTAGCGGTCGGCGCACGAGCGTGCTGCTCCTCGCTGCCGAGCGCGCACGCGGGCGGAGCTGAAAAGGCATTCGTCTCCGTGGCCTCGCTCCTCCCCGCCCACGGCTTCGAACCGGAAATCGTGCTTCTCGAACATGGTCCGCTCGAAACATGGCTCGATCAGGCCGGTTGCTCGTACACGGTCGCTCCACCCGAGATCGGCGCGTCCGCCGAAGCGGCCGTGCCGTGGCTTTCGGCGGAAGCGTCCCGGCTGGGCGCTGCCGCAGTCGTCTCGAACAAGTCGCAAGGTCACCTCGTCGGCGGACCGGTTGCCGAGAGCCTCGATATTCCTGCCGTATGGTGGCAACAAGACATCGCCTCCAAGGCTCACTACCAGCTCGCGGCGGCTGCCACGCCGGTCGACGTGATCGTCTGCAGCAGTGACTACGCGGTCGAAGCCCAGCGCATGCTCACACCGAGCGCAGACATTCGCAAGATCCACCTCGGCATACCCGTGAGCCTCGTTGCGACCCGCCGCGGAACCGGGGCGGCAACGAGGGAGGCGGTTGGCTGCAACGGGAACCCGCTGGTGGGGATCGTGGGCCGTCTCGAGGCCTGGAAAGGTCAGGAGGTCTTCTTGCGTGCGGCGGCCCGAATCTCGGCAAGCAACCGCGGGACTGTGTTCGCCGTCATTGGCGGCGTAACCCCAGACAAAGACGAGGCGTACCTTTCGCGGCTGCTGACCTTGGCGAAGGAGTTACGGCTCGATGGCCGCGTGCACTTCGTCGGCCATGCGACGGACGTCTTCCCGTGGTTCGACGCACTCGACGTCTGCGTGCACGCCACGGACGGCGAGCCCTTCGGCCTCGTACTCGTCGAGGCCATGGCGCTCGGCAAGCCGCTCGTCGCGACGGCGCTCGGTGGCCCGGTCGAGATCGTCGAGGAGGGCGTCTCCGGGCTCCTCGTACCACCGGGCGATGACGAGGCGCTCGCAGAGGCAATCTGCAGGCTCCTCTCTGACACGGCGTTCGCGGCTCGCCTTGCGGAAGGTGGACGCCGACGAGCGCTCGAGTTTACCGACGAGCGAATGGCGGCCGGCTTCGCCGACGTGCTCCGGGAGCTCGTAGCGGCATGAGACGCCTCGGTGAGCGGCTGCGGAAGCTGGTGGTGCGGAGTGGCGGCGGGGTGCTCCGTCCCGTGTACGTATCCGTCTATGAGCTGGTTGCCCGTGCAGTCGGTGCGTATCTGCGACGCAGCAACGCCCGCGCGGCCGTCTACGCGACGAGCAGCCTGGCAACGGGTGAGCTCGTGCCTGGAGTCTCCGACCTCGACCTTGCGGTAGTCGTCCCGTCCGAGGGACCGCCTGGATCAGCGCGGCGAGCGCTCGAGTCCCGCCGCGACCGACTCTGGCGGCTCGTGCCTTTCGGACGCTATGTCTGGGTGGCCGTCTACGAAGAGAAGGAGCTTGCGAGTGCGCAGACCGCCTGCCTTGCACAACCCGCGGACGACGGCAACACACTGTTCTTCGGTCGGAAGCCGCTCGCCGACGACCTCAAGCTGAGCTCGCGGCCGGGCTTTCCGGGCCGCGTCCACACGTGGCGGCTCCTCGCGGGTACCGAGCGGCGAGGCGAGCAGCGCCGGCGCTCCCGCTCGGAAGACAGGCTGGCCGCATGGCTCGAGCTGCAGTCGTGGTGGCAATGGGCAGTGCAGGCCTGCCTCGACCCGACCACGCCCGGCCGCGCGTCGCTCTGCGTGAAGCTCGTCGCAGAGCCGTGCCGGATTCTCATATGGCTGGAACACGGGGAAGAGCTGCCGACCAGGCGCAGGGTGCTCGAGCGCGCTCTCGAGTTGGTGCCCTCCGAACGCGAGGCGATCGCAGGCGCCATCGAGCTGCGCGATCGGCTGACGCGGTCGCCGAAGCCGCCGCTCGACCGGGTTCTCCCCGTGTTCGTCCGCCTGACAGCCCAGATCGCCGCCTTGCTCTCGAACGAGCTCGAACCGGCTGGATCAACTCCGGTTCGGCTCGAATGGGGCGGAAGTGACGAGCTTTCGCTCGGCGAGCGGAATCTCGATCAAATCCAGGCGATTCCAGGCGTAGACCCGGCGCAGTTTCTCCCGCTCGTCGATTGGAGAGCCCTCGTCGCGCCGACACTACCCGACGAATGTTTCGTGCCGGTGGCCGGCGATCCGGGCGATCCCGAAGTGGTGGCCGGGGCAGCACGAGCGGGTAGCCCAGTGATGTACGCGGCGCTCAGAAGCCGCAACCTGCTTGTGCTCCCGCCGAGCGACATCTACTGGCTAGGTGCGCATCGCTGCGTCCATTTCGCCGGCAGCGATCCAGTGTCATTCGCGCTGCTCGGGGGTGCATCGGTCGCACGCTTTCCCAACCACGTTGGCCTATCGATCGGGGACGTCGCAGCACGAGCCGTTGCCGAGCATCGCGCCTACCTCGAGGTGCAGCTCCGCGAGCCCCGCTGGGACGTGGAGAAAGTCGGAAAGGTGCTGAGCGCGGCACGCGCCGCCCTGCTGGCCGAGAGCGTGGCAGCGGGCGAGCCGGTCCTCACCCTGTCGACGGCGGCGACCGCACGAGCCCTGGGTGAGCGGTTGCCGAAGGCGCGGGCGCTTGCCGAGGAAGCCGCCGGCGGCTTCCGCCGCCGCCGCGGCGGCGAAGGTGGACCCTCGCTCGACCCGCTTATCTCACCGCTCGTCCGCGCCGTCTCGTCCCTACCGGCATACGACGGCCGTCTGGCGCACGACCCTAAGCTCCAGCTACGGAACGAGGAGCGCATATTCACGGCCTGACGTCCACCGCCGGCGATCGCGAGCAGCTGTGGACGACCGGTCGGCATACGCCGGCAGTTCGCGTGCGCGAGCTGACGAAGGAGTTCGTCCTGCCGCAGGAGCACGTGACGACGCTGAAAGCGCGGGTCACGCGCTCGCAGGCCAAGAGGCACGGTCCCAAGCTCGTCGCCCTCAGCGACATCAATTTCGACATCCGCCGCGGCGAGTTTCTCGGCATTCTGGGCAAGAACGGCAGCGGCAAGAGCACGCTGCTTCGCTGTATTGCGGGCATCTACGTGCCGGACACTGGGACGATTGAGGTCGACGGCCGCCTGGTCCCGTTCATCGAGCTCGGCGTCGGTTTCGATCCGGAGCTGCCTGCACGCGACAACGCGGTCCAGAGCGCGGTGCTGTTCGGGCTCGAGCGCAGCGAAGCGGAGCAGCGCGTCGAGGAGATGATCGACTTCGCCGAGCTACGTGCGTTCGCCGCGCAGAAGCTGAAGAACTACTCGAGCGGAATGGCCGCGCGGCTCGCGTTCGCGGTCGCCGCCAACGTCGACGCCGACATCCTGTTGTGCGACGAGGTGCTCGCCGTTGGCGATGCCGGTTTCCGCAAACGCTGCTTCGATCACTTCGACCGAATGCGGGCCGAGGGGAAGACCGTCGTGCTCGTGACCCACGATGTGACCGTCGTTCGCGAGCGCTGCGACCGTGGCCTGCTGCTTCATCGAGGCAGGCTCGTCGACATAGGGGACGTCGACCAGATCGCCGACCATTACGAGCGCCTCGGCAGCGAGCCGCTATTTCAGCCGATCTTGCCTTCCACGGCTCCTACGGGGCCGTCCGTGCTCTCTTCCGCGCTGCAAGCGGGACGCCGAGCGATGGCCGCGCTCGGACGAATGTTCGGCCTCCCGTCGCTGCTGCGTCCGCGAACGCGTCGCTTCACGACGATAACCAGCATGCTGGCTGTAACCGACTTCAAGCTGAAGTACTTCGACGCAGCGCTCAGCTATGCCTGGGCGCTTCTGCGGCCGGCGATCTTCTTTACGGTGCTTCTCACCGTCTTCGGCCGCCTTGGCCGCCTCAACACCAACGTCACCCATTACGCCGCGTATCTCGCCATGGGCGTCGTGCTCTGGACGTTTTTCCTCCAGGCGACGAACACGACGATGTACTCCTTCCGAAAACAGGCACGACTACTGCGGACACTGCCGCTCCCGCGCCTGAGCGTGCCCGGCGCCTCGGTGCTCGCCGCCTCGTTCGACCTGGCAATGAACTTCATCGTCGTCGTTGCCGTCTTCCTCATCGCGGGCATCACACCGACGACCTCGTGGCTCGAGCTGCCCCTGATTGTCGGCGGCATCGCGCTGCTCACCGTGGGCGTCAGCCTGCTTCTTGCCTCGCTCTTCGTTCGGCATCGCGACGTCGACCAGCTATGGGGCGTGGCCGGGCAGGCGCTCTTCTATCTGACGCCGGTCTTCTACCCGATCACCAAGATCCCGGAGCCATTCGACCGAATCCTCGTGCTCGTGAACCCAATCGCCACGGCGCTCACGCAGGCCCGCCATGCGCTTCTCGACCCGAGTGCACCGAGCGCTGCGGCCGTCGCGGGCGGCTGGCCCTATCTCGCCGTTCCGGCGGCTGTCGTCGCCGGTGTCGTTTTCCTCGGGGGATGGGCATATCGTCGCGAGAGCCCGAAGGCGCCGGAGCTCATCTGACGTCGAACAGACGGCCGGTGTCGTCGCGGCCCAGTGCCTCGTCGATCTCGCAGCCTGGCGCGCGGCGTACTCGTACCGGACATGGTGCTAGCCTCGATCGGTCGATGAAGCTCGCCGCGGCCGTTGCCGCCACAGTCTTCGCGGTGACCGCGGTGCCGGCGTTCTCGGCCGTGGACGGCGCGCCGCGCTATCGCAGCTCGGTCAAGCCGATCGGCCCGCAGCTGGCGGACACGATGACGCCGACCTCCTGGCGCCGGGGTTGCCCGGTGGCCCTGCGCGATCTGCGCCTCGTGACCGTGCGCCACTGGGGCTTCGACGGGCGCGTCCGAGTCGGGCACCTGGTCATCCACGAGGACTATGCCAAGGCCGTCGCGCGCGTCTTCCGCAAGCTCTACGACGCACGCTTCCCGATTCGCAGGATGCGCCTGATCGACCAGTACGGCGGCAGTGACTTCCAGTCCATCGAGGCCGACAACACCTCGGCGTTCAACTGCCGGAAGGCAACGGGCTCCGGCAGCTGGTCGGAACACGCCTACGGGAGGGCGATCGATCTCAACCCCATCGAGAACCCGTACGTCGAGGGCGGCCGCGTGTATCACGCCGCGAGCCGACGCTACGCCGACCGCTCGAGGCAGCTGAAGGGCATGGTGCACGCAGGCGATGCGGTCGTCAGCGCGTTCGCCTCGATCGGCTGGGGCTGGGGCGGCTCCTGGGGCGGCAGCGTCAAGGACTACCAGCACTTCTCCGCGAGCGGCCGCTGACCGACGGGTAAGGGGCGCGGTGCTGGCTACACTCGTGGCCAGTACGACGCCGTCTGCCTTGACCTCGTCCCGCTTCGCCCGTTTCCTGCTCTACGCCGCTTCGGCGCTGGCCGTCGCCGTGCTGGCGGGCGCCTGCTCCAGCTCCGGGCCCGGCGACGAGGCTGCTCCCGCGCCGCCTCCCGCCCCACCGGCCGCGACGGTGAACGAAAGCGAGAAGTTCGGGCGGGCGATCGTCCCGCCGCCCGAGGCGCTGCAAACGGCGCGCCGCTTCGTTCAGACGGCTGTTCTCCGTACCGACCTCGACGCTGCCTGGAACCTCACGGCGCCGGAGCTGCGCAACGGCTTTACGCACGACGAGTGGCTCACGGGGAGCATTCCGGTGGTGCCGTTTCCCGAGAGCGCCTTCGATCGGGCGCTCTACCAGGTCGTCGAGTCGTACGAGCGGGACATCTGGCTCGAGGTGCACCTCGTCCCGCTTCGCGAAAGCGATGTGAAGCCGGCGGCGTTCTACATGCACCTCAAGCCCGACGGCAAGCGCTGGCTCGTGAGCTACTGGGCGCCGCGAGGGTCAGGGTTCGGCGCGCTCCCCGACGCGTAGATCGGCGCCTCGGCTGCGGGGGCGCGGCCCGGCGCCGGAGCAACGGCCAGGGGCGAGCGCGAGACGAGGAAGAACGACAGCTCGACCGTCGGGCCGACGAGCACTGCGAACGCCAGGGTGCCGACACCGACGGAGCCTCCGAGCGCCGCGCCCACGCCGAGCGCTGCCGCCTCGAGCGCGGTTCGTGACAACCCGATGCGGGCGCCCGTGCGGCGGGAGGTCACGAGCATCAGCGAGTCGCGCGGACCGGCGCCCATGTTGGCGCCGATGTAGAAGCCGGAGCCCAGTCCGAACGCGGCCAGGCCGAGCGCGAAGTATCCCGCCCGGGCCCCGGTTCGGGCCGGCTCGGGGATTGCATCGGTGAGCAGCAGGAGCTGGATGAACGCACCGACCAGCAGCGCGTTCGCGATCGTGCCGATGCCGATCGGCCAGCCCAGCCGCGACGCGAGCACGACCACGAGGACGCTGACGACGATGGTCGCAGCTCCGAAGGAGATCCCTGTTCGCTCGGCAACGCCCTGGTGGAGGACGTCCCACGGTGAGAGGCCGAGGTCGGCGTGCAGCATGAGCACGATGCCGAGGGCGCAGGCGAACAGCGCGACGACGAGGCTGACGAGCCGCACCGTGACGCCGCCGCGCAGGATGGGCGGTTGGACGTGGCGCACCGGCAGCACGATACGCAGGCACCTGCTCCGGCAGGCGCAGTTGCGGCGCCGTCGCCAGGCGATCGCATTTGACGGGCCCGCGTTCGAGCCGCTCAAATCCCGGCATGGACGCTGCTTCGCCGGAGGCAGAGCTGGGGCCGCTCGGCAGCGCTGCTCGGCACCTGGAAGGGCGAGGGCACCGGCGAGTACCCGACCATGGAGAGCTTCCCGTTCGAGGAAGAGACGCGGTTCTGGCACCCCGGCGCCGGCTTCCTCTACTACCACCTACGCAGCTGGAGCCCCGGCTCCGGCGCCCATCTCCACAGCGAGCTCGGCTTCTGGCGTTCGCTGCCGGGCGGCGGCGTCGACGTGACGCTCGCTCATCCGCTCGGACTGACCGAGATCGCCGAAGGAACGGTTCGCAACGGAGAGATCCGGCTGGCGTCGACGAGCGTCGAGCGCACGCCGCAGAACGCCTCGCCGGTCGTGGCGCTCGAGCGCCGCTACACGATCTCGGGCGACGAGCTCGACTACGAGGTCATGATGGCGCTCGACTCGGTGCCGCTGGCGCTCCACATCGTCGGGCGGTTGCGCCGAATCAACTCGTGAGGCGCTCCGACAGGGCGGGCCGCACGAAGGCCGCTGGGCGCCAGTACCCGCTTGAAATCGGTAGATCTCCACCACCGCGAAGTGTGGCTAGCCGTATGTCGGCCGAGCCTGGCGCATGCGACTATCAGAGCGTGATGAGTGTCCTGATCGTGGATGATCACCCTAGTTGCCGCGCCGCCTTCAAGGCCGTGCTCGAGAACGACGGGTTCGCGGTCGTAGGAGAGGTCGGAGACGGGGCATCCGCACTGACCGCGGCCCGGGAGCTGCGTCCGGAGGTCGTTCTCCTCGACGTCCAGCTGCCGGACACGGACGGCTTCGCCGTCACGGCGGAGCTGGTGAAGGACGGCGCCGGTCCCCAGGTCGTGCTGACCTCGAGCCGCGACGCCGCCGATTTCGGGCCCCTCATCACCGAGAGCGGCGCGCGCGGCTTCATCCCCAAGGCGGAAGTGTCCGCCGACCGCCTGGTCGCCTTGCTTCAATAGCGCCGGTGAGGCGCACGTTGCTCGCGATCGGGGTAGCCGGCCTGCTGGCCGGCGTGGCCGTGCTCGTCCTCACCCTGGAGTCGGACATCGCGCAGGCACGCGAGGCGCAGGCCATCGTCAACGCGCTGCTCGTGTGGTCGTTCGTGGGCAGCGGGATGATCGCGATGGCGCGGCGTCCCTCGAACCGCTTCGGCGTCCTGCTCGTCCTGACGGGCTTCTCCTGGTTCCTCGCGTCTCTGCAGCTCTCCGACGAGACGGTGCCGTTCACGATCGGCCTGGCGGCAACCTCGCTCCCGCTCGGTTTCATCGTTCACCTCCTGCTCGCGTTTCCCGAGGGCTCGCTCGGCACGCCGGCCCGGAGGGCCGTCACCGCCGCGGCGTACTTCGCTTCCACGGCGATCCCCCTCGCCGCCGCGTTCTTCTGGGAGGTGGGCCCCTTCCCGCCCGGCTGCGACTGCCCCGAGAACGCGCTGCTCATAACGCCGAACGAGGAGCTTCAGCAGGCGCTCGTGAACGTCGACAATGCCTTCGGGCTCGCGGTCGCGCTATCGGTGATCGTCATCCTCGCCCGTCGCTGGCGCCAGGCGACCTCACCCGCGCGGCGTGCGCTCGCGCCGGTGCTGTGGAGCGGGACGTTGTCCGCGGCGCTCGGCGTCATCTTCTTCAGCACGAACATCGCGGGCGGCGACGCCGTTGTCTACGCCCGTCTCGCGACCTTCGCGTCGCTCATCCTCGTGCCGCTGGCCTTCCTGGCCGGGCTGCTGCGGGTACGGCTCGCCCGGTCGGCGGTGAGCCGGCTCGTGCTCGAGCTCGGCGGGTCGACCGCGCCAGGCCGGCTGCGCGAAGCGATCGCCCGTGCGCTCGGTGACCCGTCGCTCACGGTGGCCTACTGGCTGCCGGAGGAGGGGATCTACGTCGATTCCGCGGGCCGTCCCGTCGAGCTGCCGGGCCCGGAGTCCGGCCGGGCGGTCACCCACGTGGAGCCGGAGGGTGAGCGCGTCGCAACCCTGGTCCACGATCCCGTACTGACCGACCAGCCGGAGCTCGTCGAGTCCGTCTGCGCCGCCGCCGGCCTCGCACTGGCCAACGAGCGTCTCCAGGCCGAGCTCCGGGCCCGTGCTCGACGATCTGCAGCGGAGCGAGGGGCGCCTGCGAGCCCTGATCGACGCCTCGCCGCTCTCGATCGTCGAGGTCGACCGCGACGGCAAGGTGACGTTCTGGAACCCCGCCGCCGAGCGGCTCTACGGCTGGAGCTCGGCGGAGGTGATCGGACAGCCGATCTCGTTCATTCCGGTGGAGAAGACGGACGAGGTCGACGAGCTGCGCGAGCGCATGCTGAGCGGGGAGGCCCTCTCGGGGATCGAGACGCTGCGTCTGCGCAAGGACGGGTCGCTCGTCGAGGTCGTGCTCTCGGCCGCCCCTGTCTACGACTCGGGCGGCGAGATCATCCGCTACATGGCTGTGACGGCCGACATCAGCAAGCGGAAGGTCGCCGAAGAGGCGCTGCGTCGGGAGCGCGACTTCACCTCGACGCTGATCGACTCGACGGCCGCGCTCGTCGTCGTGCTCGATCGCGAAGGCCGCTTGATTCGCTTCAACCGCGCCTGCGAGCGCCTGACGGGCTACACGTTCGAGGAGGTCGAGGGGCGTCCGTTCTTCGAGATCTTCATCGAGCCCGACGAAGTCGAGCCGATCCGGCGGGCGCTCCAGCGGGTGTGGGCAGGCGACTTCCCGGCGGACAACGAGAACCACTGGCTGCTTCGCGACGGCTCCCGGCGGCTGATCGCCTGGTCGAACACCGCCTTGCTAACCGAGCGGGGGGACGTCGAGTTCATCGTCGCGTCGGGCTACGACATCACGGAGCGCAAGCGCGCCGAGGCGGAGATCCGCGCCTCGCGCTCGCGCATTCTCGAGGCCCAGGACACCGCCCGCCGGCGGCTCGAGCGCAATCTCCACGACGGCGCGCAGCAGCGCCTCGTCGCCCTTGCTCTCGCCCTGCGCATCGCGCAGTCGCGGGCAAAGGCGGATCCCGAGACCGTCGAGCGCATGCTTGCGGAGGCGGGCGAGGAGCTGATCCAGGCGACCGCGGAGCTCCGCGAGCTTGCCCGGGGCATCCATCCCGCGGTGCTCACCGACCGGGGGCTCTCGGCGGCGCTCGATGCCCTGGCCGGCCGCTCACCGACGCCCTGTGCGGTCGAGGTGACGCTCGAGGAGCGGCTGCCGCCGCCCGTGGAGGCCGCCGCCTACTACGTCGTCTCCGAAGCGCTCGCCAACGTTGCGAAGTACGCGGAAGCCAGCTCGGTGACGGTGAGCGTCTCGAGGCGGGACGGGCTCGCGCTCGTCGAGGTCGCCGACGACGGCGTCGGCGGCGCGAACCCCGGCGGGGGCTCCGGGCTGCGGGGCCTCGCGGACCGCGTGGAGGCCCTCGACGGGCGCCTCCAGGTGTGGAGCCCGCAGGGCCGCGGAACGCGGATCCGCGCCGAGATCCCGCTGGCAGCGGTCGTCACCTGAGCCTCGATGACGTGGGGTGGGCGCGATAGGCTTGCGAAGTCATGCGGGTTGTCGTAGCCGACGATTCCGTCCTCCTGCGCGAGGGAGTCGTCCGCATCCTCGAGGAGGCGGGCTTCGAGGTGGTCGGCCAGGCCGGCACCGCCGAGGAGCTCATGCTGAAGGTGCGCTCGTACAACCCCAACGTGGCGATCATCGACATTCGCATGCCGCCGACCCATACCGACGAGGGATTGCGGGCCGCACGGGAGATCCGTGAGAAGCACCCGGAAACCGGCGTGCTCGTGCTCTCCCAGTACGTCGAGTCGGCCTATGCCATGGACTTGCTCGCGGACAGCGCCGAGGGCGTCGGCTACCTGCTCAAGGACCGGGTCGCGGACGTCGGCGAGTTCGCCGACGCCGTGCGCCGGGTCGCGGAGGGCGGCTCTGCTCTCGACCCCACCGTCGTCTCCCAGCTCGTGGGCAGGCGCCGCGGCGACGACCCGCTCGCCGACCTGACACCACGAGAGCGAGAGGTGCTCGAGCTCATGGCGGAGGGCCGCTCGAACCAGGGCATCGCCGAGCGTCTGGTGATCACGGAGCGGGCGGTCGAGAAGCACGTCACGAGCATCTTCGGAAAGCTTCGGCTCGCAGCGGCGCCCGAGGACCACAGGCGCGTGCTCGCCGTCCTGACCTGTCTCCGTTCCTGACGGTCCGGGGCCGCGCCGCCGCGAAGGTGCGGCTAGCCACACCGAACGACACCGGCTAGCGCGGTTCTCCGCCGGCCCGTGACCTGGGATCCTACGGCTGCGATTAGGAACAAACGCGGGCGGGGACAGCGAAACCCTCGCCGTCCCTCCCGCTTACCGGTGTCTGGCTCCTCCCTCAGCCAGCTCCCTCCCCGCTGACCGAAGGCCGCCCGCCCGGCGGTCTTCGGTCGGGAGGGCCGCTACGCGGCGCGAGCCTCCCGGATGAGCGCCTCGGGCTTCAGGCTCCGGGTGACCTCGACGGGGATCCCGTAGAGATCGGAGAGCGCCGAGGCCACCCGGGCCGAGTCGAAGATCTCGACACCCGCCGGCGAGCGCCTGAAGTGGCGGATCCCGGTGGGCACGTAGAGGCTCGTCGGGTAGGCGAACTGCGCCCGCCAGCCCCACTCGCATTCGATCACCGCACCCCAGAGAGCGGCAAGCCCGACCGCCATGACGACGTCGTAGCCGAGAATCGCCTGGGTCCGGATCCGGTCCGCCGCCTTCACGTGCGGCGGGAGGTAGGCATGCGGAAGCCGAGGCTCCGCGGCGGCGTAGATGCCGCAGGTGCACCCGCGCCCGGGCGGCGCCTGGCACGCCTCGCAGCTCGCCTCGAGGGGCCGGCCCGGCTCCCAGCGCACCGGCCGGCACGCGGAGGTGAGCGCGAAGCCCTCCGGCGAGTCGCGCAACCGCCAGCAGCGCCAGCCGACGACCGGCTCCACCGCGTCTGGCACGCGCATCGCTCCCGAGCATAGCCTCTGGATCGGGCGTAGGGGCCGGATGGCTCGATCCGGCCCGGCTACGCCCGTGAACGCGGCCCTTCGGGCCGCTTCTCGGCCGAGAACGGGCTGCGCCCGTTTCGGCCTAGTGCGACCTCGTCCCCAGCTGCCGGTCGAGGTTGAACGCCGCGCTGATCAGAGCGAGGTGGGTGAAGGCTTGCGGGAAGTTCCCGAGCTGCTCGCCGCTCGGGCCGATCTCCTCCGAGTAGAGGCCGAGATGGTTCGCGTAGGTCAGCATCTTCTCGAAGGCGAGCCGCGCGTCGTCGAGACGGCCGGCGCGCGTGAGCGCCTCGACGTACCAGAAGGAGCACATCGAGAACGTCCCCTCCTCGCCTCGCAGGCCGTCCGGTGAGGCGTCGACGTTGTAGCGGTAGACGAGGGAGTCCGATACGAGCTCGTCGGAGATCGCGTCGAGGGTCGAGAGCCAGCGGGGATCGGTCGGCGCGATGAACTTGACGAGCGGCATGAGCAGAAGCGAGGCGTCGAGGTGGTCCGTCTCGTAGTGCTGGACGAACGCGCCGCGCTTCTCGTTCCAGCCGCGCTCCATGATCTGGGCGTACACGGCGTCGCGCGCCTGGAGCCAGCGGACGAGATCGGCCGGAAGGCCACGCTGCCGTGCGACCCGGATCGCGCGCTCGATCGCGACCCAGCACATGAGCCGCGAGTAGACGAAGTCGTGCTGGCCGCCGCGAACCTCCCAGATTCCCTCGTCGGGCCGGTCCCAGTTCTCGCAGAGCCAGTCGACGATCCGCTGGAGTGCTTCCCAGCCCTCGTGATAGATCGGGCGGCCGTACTTGTTGAACAGGTACACCGAGTCCAGCAGCTCGCCGTAGATGTCGAGCTGGAGCTGGTCGGCCGCGCCGTTGCCGATGCGCACGGGGGCGGACCCCTGATAGCCCTCGAGATGCCCGAGCACCTCCTCCTCGAGATCGGAGCGGCCGTCGATGCCGTACATGATCTGGAGCGGCCCCGTCTCGTCCGCTCTGCACTCGCGGAACCGCTCGGTCAGCCAGCCGGAGAACGCCTCGGCCTCCTCCGTGAAGCCGAGCCGAAGCAGCCCGTACAGCGAGAAGGCCGCGTCGCGGATCCATGTGTAGCGGTAGTCCCAGTTGCGCTCGCCCCCGAGAAGCTCCGGCAGGCTCGTCGTCGGCGCGGCCACGATCGCGCCCGTCGGGCGGTACGTGAGCAGCTTGAGCGTGAGCGCCGACCGGTCGACCATCTCCCGCCAGCGCCCCTGGTAGCGGGAGTGCGAGAGCCACCCGCGCCAGTACCGCACCGTGCGCTCGAAGAGCTCGGCGGCCTGTGCGCGGCTGAGCGCCGGAGGCAGGGCTCCCGCGTCGGCCTGCTCGAGCGAGAACGTCGCGCTTTCGCCGGCGCGGACGGTGAACTCTGCGACGACACCGAACCCTCGTCGCTCGAGCGGCGTCTGGGTCGAGAGCGCCAGCGTGAGGCCGGGGGAGCTGAACAGGACGCCGTGCTCCACGAGCTCGACCTCGTGCTCTTCGCGGCCGTAGTCGAAGCGCGGCATGCATTCCATCTGCAGGCGCATCTCGCCGCGGACCGCGACCACGCGCCGGATCAGCCGGCGACGCTGGTTCGGGTCGCGGTGGATCGGCATGAAGTCCTCGACCTCGACGACCCCGTCGGGCGTCATGAAGCGCGTGATCAGGACGTTCGTGTCGGGAAAGTAGAGCTGCTTGACCACACGCTCGGGCACGGTCGGCGTGATCCGGTAGTAGCCGCCCTTGCCCGCGTCGAGGATCGAGGCGAAGACGCTGGGAGAATCGAACCTCGGCAGGCAGTACCAGTCGATCGTGCCGTCCGTGCCGACGAGCGCGACGGTGTGCAGGTCGCCGATCACGCCGTGCTCGGCGATGGGCAGGTAGTCGGTCATGGAATCGTCCGAGGCGGGGACGCGACGTTACAGCATGCCGTCTCCCCGTCACGGTCGCGGGCTTGCGGCGCTCTATGCTGAGGGACACCGGACGGAGGGACCCGATGACGGAACAGACCGGTCTTCGCGGCGGCATCGACCTGGGCGGGACGAAGATCCAGGCGGTCGTCGCCGATGAACGGGCGACCATTCTCGGCCAGTCGCGTCGTGCGACACCCGCGGCGGGCGGGCCGCCGGACGTCGTCGCGAAGCTCGCCGCGACGCTCGAGGATGCGGCGGCGCAGGCAGGCTGCGCGACCTCCGATCTCGCCGGAGTCGGAGTCGGCGCGCCGGGTGCCGTGAGCACCGAGACCGGGGTGCTCGCGCATGCGCCGAATCTGCCGCGCTGGGACGATCCCTATCCGCTCGCGGCCGAGCTCAGCCGACGTATTGGCGCGCCGGTCGTGCTCGGCAACGACGTGGGCGTGGCGGTCGACGCCGAGTTCCGGTTCGGCGCCGGCAAGCCGTTCAAGTCGATCCTCGGCATCTGGTGGGGCACGGGAGTCGGCGGCGGCATCGTGCTCGACGGCCGGCGCTGGGTCGGCCGCGGCGCCGCCGGCGAGTTCGGGCACACGGTCGTCAAGCTCGGCGGCCGTGCGGAGCCGAAGGGCCTTCGCGGGACCGTCGAGGCCTACGCCGGCCGGGCCGCCATGGAGGAGCGGGCGCGCAAGCTCCTCGCGAAGGGCAAGAAGACGAAGCTCTTCGCGATCATGGAGGAGAAGGGCCGCACGCGACTCTCCAGCGGGGTGTGGGCCAAGGCTCTCGAAGAAGGCGATGCGATGGCCGCAAGCCTGATCGAGGGCGCAGTCGAAGCCCTCGGCGCCGGTGCGGCATCGACGGTCAACCTGCTCGACCTCGAGGCGGTCGTGCTCGGCGGTGGGCTCGGGAACCGACTGGGGCAGGCCTACGCGGATCGCATCGCGGAGGCGATGCAGCCTCACCTGTTCCAGCCGGAGAAGGCGCCGCCCGTGCTCGCAGCCCAGCTCGGAGACCTCGGCGGAGCGATCGGCGCCGCGCTGTTTGCGGCGGAGGTAGGGAACGCGCGCCCGGTGGCGCCGGCACTTGCCGAAACCGGGTGAAAAATTCGCGCAAGTTTCTCGAGCGAAGCCACTCTCATCTATTAGACGACCTGCGGTCGTACTAGCACTCTCCCCCTCCCAGATCAGCCCCGACGGGGGATCACTCCCCCGTCGGGGCCGAGTCAGGACTCTAGAAAGCGCTTCTCACCCGGAACAGCCGGGCGGGCCCTTGCGGGCCCGCCCGGCTCTCCGCGTGGCTGCTGGCGGAAGCTATGCGCCGGCGAGCGTGCGCCTGCGGCCGATCAGGAGCGCCGCGGCGGCGAGCAGCGCCGACTGCCGCGGCGACGGCGGCTGCGCCGATGCCCGCGTCGCGCCAGTCGAAGCCGTCCGCGACCGGCGTCACGACCGGAAGATCAGGCGTGAACGTCGCCGGCCCGAACTCGCGACCCGAGAGATCCTCGGGCATCGTCACGAGCGGCAGCGACGACGGCCCGAACCGGCGGCCTTCGAGCTGACCGGGGATCGCGCCGGGCTCGCTGACGACACCCCCGCCGGTCGTGGGCGAGAACTGCCGTCCCGAGAGCTCGGGCGGGATTGCCGGCAGCGTGTATGTCCGCTGACCCGAACCACCCGGGCCGAACGCTCGTCCCGAGAGCTCGGGCGGGATTGTGACGCCGGCCTGGGCGGCCGGAGCAGCGACGGCTGCGATTGCGAGGCCCAGGGCCAGGCGCTTCGCGATGCCGGGTGCGGCGTGTGCTGGTGGTCTTCATCTGTTCCTCCCTCGGCCTGTCCGTTGTCATGGGACAAGGATCGAACGCGGCGCTTCGCAGGCCCTACGCGCGCGCCATGAAGGCGCCATGAGCCGTGCTAGCGTCCGCGCCGAGACGTGGCGCTCGATTTCCGGATCCTGGGGCCGCTCGACGTGCACGCGGACGGCCGCCCGCTCCCGCTCGGGGGCCCCCAGCAGCGCGCCGTGCTCGCCGTCCTGCTCCTGCATGCCGGTGAGGTTGTCTCGACCGAACGCCTGATCGATGACCTCTGGGGCGAGCAGGTGCCCTCGAGCGCGCGCCCGGTGCTTCAGGGCTATGTCTCGAACCTCCGCAAGGCCGTCGGGCCGCTGCTCGCCACGCGGGCGCCCGGCTACGCGCTCGAGCTCGAGCCGGAGCAGCTCGACCTGCGCCGCTTCGAGCGCCTGCTCGGAGAGGGTCGCGCGGAGCTCGCGGCGGGTCGCGCCGAGAGCGCCGCGGCGACGCTGCGCGAAGCCCTGGCGCTCTGGCGCGGCGCCGCGCTCGCCGACTTCGCCTACGAGCCGTTCGCTCAGGCGGCGGTCGTCCGCCTGGAGGAGCTCCGGCTGGCGGCGCTCGAGGAGCGCATCGATGCCGAGCTTGCGCTCGGCCGGCACACAGCGCTCGTGGGTGAGCTCGAGGCCCTTGCCGTCGAGCATCCGCTGCGCGAGCGCGTGCACGCCCAGCTCATGCTCGCGCTCTATCGCTCGGGTCGCCAGGCCGAGGCGCTCGAGGCGTACCAGCGGGCGCGCAGCGCGCTCGTCGACGGGCTCGGCATCGACCCCGGCCAGCCCCTCCAGGCGCTCGAGCGCGCGATCCTCCAGCAGGATCCCGCCCTCGATCTGGCCGGGCCGGAGACGCCGGTGGAGTCGCGCACACCTGCGGCCCCTCAGGTGCCTGCAGCGGAACGTTCGATCCTGGTCGTGCCGCTCGGTGGAGGAGGCCTCGCGGCGCTGCTCGCCCTTGCCGGCCCATTGGCGCGCCGCCCGCCCCGCGAGCTCATCCTGGCCGACCTCGTTGGGGATCCGGCGGGGCTCGGAGAGGCGACTCGCCGCGTCCGTGAGCAGCGCGCTGCGCTCGCCGCCGAGGGGATCGGGTCCCGCGGCGCAGCGTTCGTCTCAGCGGCTCCAGGTGAGGACGTCGTGCGCCTCGCGTCCGAGCAGAACGTCGACCTGACACTTCTGGACATAGCCCCTGCCGGCCTGACCGAAGGGGTGCCGATCGGGGACGTCGGCGAGGTGTTGGAGAGGGCGCCGTGTGACGTCGGCATCCTCGTGACCCGCGAGGGCGCCGGGGCTCTTCCCGGCCCGGACCATCCCGTGCTCGTGCCCTTCGGGGGGTTCGACCACGACTGGACGGCTGCCGAGATCGGTGCGTGGATCGCGGGCGTCCTGTCGGCTCCCTTACGGCTGCTCGGGACCCTCGCCGACCTGGCGAGCGGCCGTCGCGACGCAAGCCGTCTGCTTGCGAACGCGTCGCTCGTCCTGCAGGACGTCACGGGGATCGACACGGAGCCGCTGCTCGTCGAGCGGGGCGAGCAGGCGGTCATCGCCGCGGCCGACGACGCAGGCCTGCTCGTCGTGGGGCTTTCGCCGCGGTGGCGTCAGGAAGGGCCTCGGCCCGACGCGGCTCGCCGTCGCCCGCGAGGCTCGCCCGCCGACCCTGCTCGTACGCCGCGGCCTGCGTCCCGGCGGGCTGGCGCCGCGCGAGAGCCTGACCCGCTTTACCTGGACGATCGCGCGCTGAGCCGCCGACCGGTGACTCAGACTGGATGCACGGCGACCCAGACGCCGCTCTCGCCGACCGCGATGTGGTCCGGGTGCGAGCCGACGTCGATCGTCGCGACGACCTCGTTCGTTGCGGGATCGATCCGGGAGACGGTGCCGTCGTCGTAGTTCGTGACCCAGACCGTGCCGGCTCCGACGGCCACGGCCGTCGGGTTGTGCCCAACGGGGATCCGTTCAACGATCTGGCGCGTGCCGGCATCGATTCGGACCAGGCGGTCGCCGAGCGGGTCGGCGATCCAGACGGCGCCATAAGCGGCCGCAAGCCCGCCCGCAGGGAGGAAGTCGAGTGGCGTCGAGTCCACGTAGCGATGTGACGCCTCGTCGATCCGCTCGAGCACGCCTGAGCCGGACGCCGCATCGAGGTAGCCGGACAGCCAGAGCACCCCGTCGGCCGCCGCGGCGTCTGTCACGTTGAACGAGCGGAAACGGCGACCTCGTCCAGTTACCGCCTAGCGTTCGGACCACCACGCAGACCTTCTGCGATCGGCGGTGCTGGAACTCTCGCACCAGGTGTACGGACGACCACCCAGACAGAGCTGGCCGACGGCGATAGGGCCCGCTTCACCCCCCCGAAGGGTTCCGGATGGTCAAGAACAAACGGGAGCACCGGGGAGCGCAGCGTCGTGCGGATCGATCTCGCTCACGATGCCCCGAAGCCGTTGTTGACGACCCAGACCGAACCGAACCCCGTGCCACGTCGATCGGTTGCCCGCCGGTGCTTCCCCGCTTGTCTGGACTCGACCGGTGACCGCGCCTGTCGCCGGCGAGATACGGAAGAGCGTGCCGGTCTGCTCGTTGGTGGCCCAGACGGCACCTACGCCGGCGGCGACCTCACTGATCTCGCCTGTCGCGAAGAAGTCGGTAGAGCCCGTTCCGATCCGGGTCGTCCCAACAAGCGCATTCGTGGCAGGGTCGATGTGCTGGATGGAGTCGGCCGTAATCGACAGCGTGGGTCGTGGTGTCGAGCGTCTTCGCAGCGGTCTCGGCGCCGCCGGTGAGGAGGAGGGCGGGGACGGCGGCTGCTGCAGCGACGGCGAGCACGACGAGGGCGAGCGGCAAGCTTGGTGCGGCGGGGGAGGTGCCGCCAGCCGGTGCGGGGGGCGGCGATGCCGAGAGCATCCCGGGCCTGCATCGATGAGCTCGGTGCAGGTCGTGTGGCGCTCGTGCGGGCTCCTTGGCGAGCGCGCGGCGAGCACGGGGTCGATCGCGGCCGGGAGATCCGGGTTGATGCTGGCTGGCCGGCGGCGGGTCGTCGTCGAGGTGGGCGAACAGGGTCGCGATCGACGATGTCGCGCCGGAAGGGCGGCTGGCCGGTGAGGCATTCCTGGAGCACGCAGGCGAGCGCGTAGAGGTCGGCTCGCCCGTCGAGCGGTTCGCGCTGCGACCTGCTCGGGCGCGACGTAGTCGGCCGAGCCCGCGAAGTGGCTGCGCTCCAGGCTCCCGGCGGCGGCCACCGTCCCGGTGAGGCCGAAGTCGGCCAGGTAGACGTGCTCGCGGCCGGCCTGCCTGCGATCAGCACGTTGCTGGGCTTGACGTCGCGGTGGACGAGCCGGTGCTCGTGGGCGGCGTCGAGCGCCTCCGCCACCTGGGACGAGCAGCGCGATCGCCCGGGCCGGCTCGAGCGGTGCCTCCTCGGCTCGAGCATCCGCCTGAGGTCGGTGCCCTCGACGTAGCGCATGGCGATGTAGAGCGGCCCGTCGGCCTCGCCCGCGTCGTAGATCGGAATCACGTTTGGGTGGTCGATCGAGGCGGCCAGCCGCGACTCCCGCAGGAAGCGCTCCCGGAAGCGCCTCGTCCGTCGACAGCTCCGGGGCCAGCAGCTTGAGCGCCACCTTGCGCTCCAGCGACAGTGTCCTGCGGCCAGGTAGACGACCCCCATGCCGCCACGGCCCAGCAGCGCCTCGACCCGGTAGCCGGCCAGCATCGAGCCGATCCGCGGATCCAGCATCACCGCCATCGCGTCACCGCGCGTGCACCGTCACCCAGACGCCGCCCTCGCCCACCGCGATGTGATCGGGGTGGCAGGCCGACCTCGATCGTCTGCACGACCTCGTTCGTCGCCGGGTCGATCCGCGACACCGTGCCGTCGAGGTAGTTCGTCACCCATACCGATCCGTCGCCGACCGCGACGGCGATCGGGTCGTCTCCGACGGGAATCCGCTCGACGATCGTGTTCGTCGCCGGGTCGATCCGCGAGACGGTGTCCGACGAGCGGGTTCGCGATCCAGAGGGCGCCTTCGCCGGCGGCGATGCCCGAGCGCGAAGCCGTCGATCCGGATATGCGTCTCGGCGCGGGTGCCCGCCTCCGGGTCGTACCGCTGGACGTCGGCGAAGTCGCGCCGTAGCTCGTTCGCGACCCAGACGGCGCTTTCGCCGACCGCGATTGCCGGTCGGCGCGGCGTCCGCAACGTTGATCTTCCGGATCGTTCGGGTCGAATCCGCCGGAGGTACAGGCGCGCCGGGATCGAGGCCGGATCTCGACGACGCCGTGATGCGATTCGGGCGAGTTCGGGTCACCGCACCGGCAGAGAATGGCACCCCAGACGGCATCGGGCGCCGCGGCCAGGAGGCCGGGGCCCGCTTCGATGTCCTTCAGCTCGAGCGTCTGCGCGACGGCGCCTGTCGCAGGATCGACCTGGTGGAGGGACGTGTCGTCCTCGAGGATCCAGAGGAAGCCACCAGCGACGACGAGGTCAGTCGGGGCGTCTCCCGAGAGGACGCGCGTCACGGCGATCGGTCGCTGGATCGATCTGGGTGACCGTGTCCGCGGACTTGCTTGCGGTCCACACGGATCCCTCGCCTGTCGCAATCGCGACGGGATCGTCGCCGGCCGGGAAAGTGGCGACGAGCTCGTTCGTCGGCGGGTCGATGCGCTGGAGGGAGTCGACCGTGACGGCCAGGGTCGGGTCGTAGCTCGGGGCTTCGGCGCGCTCGGGCCCGCCGCCGGTGAGGAGGAGAGCGGGGACGGCTGCGGCGGCGGCGACGGCGAGCGCGATCAGGGCGAGTGCGAGCTTGGTGCGGCGGGGGAGGTGGCGCCAGCCGGTGCGGGGCGCGGCGATGCCGAGCGCCTCGCGGGCCTCGCTCGATGAGCTGGCCGCAGCTCGGCTGGCGCTCTTCGGGCTCCTTGGCCAGGGCGCGCGCGAGGACGGGGTCGATCTCGGTCGGGAGGTCGGGGTTGGCCTGAGTCGGGCGGCGGCGGGTCGTCCTCGAGGTGGGCGAACAGGGTGGCGGGGATGGTGTCGCGCTGCAGGGGTGGGCGGCCGGTGAGGCATTCGTAGAGCACGCAGCCGAGCGCGTAGAGGTCGGCGCGCCCGTCGAGGGGCTTGCGTTGCACCTGCTCTGGGGCGACGTAGTCGGCCGAGCCCGAGAAGTGGCTGCGCTCGACGCTGCCGGCAACGGCGAGCCGTCGGGAGAGGCCGAAATCGGCCAGGTAGACGTGCTCGCGGCCGCCCTGAGTCGCGACCAGCACGTTGCTGGGCTTGACGTCGCGGTGCACGAGGCCGTGCTCGTGGGCGACGTCGAGTGCCTCGGCGACCTGGGAGAGCAGGGCGATCGCCCGGGCAGGCTCGAGCCGCTCCTGCTCGAGCAGACGCTTGAGGTCGCTGCCTTCCACGTAGCGCATGGCGATGAACAGGGCGCCCTCGAACTCGCCGGCCTCGTAGACCGGGATCACGTTGGGGTGATCGATCGAGGCAGCCAGCCGTGACTCGCGCAGGAACCGCTCCCGAAAGCCCTCCTCCGAGGAGAGCTCGGGGGCCAGCAGCTTCAACGCCACCCTGCGCTCCAGCGACAGATCCTGCGCCAGATACACGACCCCCATGCCGCCGCGCCCCAGCAGCGCGTCGACCCGGTAACCGGCCAGCACCGAGCCGATCCGCGGGTCCACCGTCAGCGCCATTGATCGATCGTACGCCTCCGCACATGCAACCGCTATGAAGTCGCCATGCGTGGATGCGGCGCGCGACGACCTACAATCGCCGGATGCCGCCCGCCGGGCTTCCCTTCCCACCGATGGAGGCCAAGCTCGTCCGCGAGCTCCCGGCCGGAGACGGGCTGGCAGTACGAGCCCAAGTGGGACGGCTTCCGCGGCGTGCTCGAGAACCTGGAGGGTGAGCTGCACCTCTGGAGCCGCAACGAGCGGCCGCTCCTTCGCTACTTCCCGGAGCTCCAGGCTCTCGGAGAGCGTTTGCCGCCCCGATCGGCGGTGGACGGCGAGATCGTCATCGAGCGGGAGGGGCGGCTCGATTTCGACGCCATGCAGATGCGCCTGCACCCGGCCGAGAGCCGCGTCCGGCGGCTGTCGGCCGAGATCCCGGCTCGGTTCGTCGTCTTCGACGTCCTGCTCTGGGACGGAGAGGAGGTCTGGCAGCTGCCGCTCGAGGAACGGCGCGATCGCGTCGAGGCGCTCCCGTTCGACGTTTCGCCGGCCTCGCTCGATGCCGACGTCGCAGCGGAATGGATGGAGAGGCTTGACGTGGCGGGATTCGACGGCGTCGTCGCCAAACGGCTCGCCGAGCCCTACCGGCCGGGCTCGCGGGAGGCGGTCGTCAAGATCAAGCGGATCCAGACGGCGGACTGCGTCGTCATCGGCCTGCGCTGGGCGGAGAACCGGGAGCGTATTGCGACGATGCTGCTGGGCCTCTACGACGACGGCGGCGAGCTGCGCTACGTGGGCACCACGGCTGTTGCACCCAAGCGCCACGACGAGATCGCGGCTCTTCTGAACTCCTCTGCTCAAGGGCGCGCCCGAACGCGGCTTCAGCGAGCCAAATCGATGGGGCAGCGGCGAGCTCGAAGAGGCCGCTCTACGGCCCGAGGTGGTCGTCGAGGTGCGCTACGACAAGTGGCAGGGCATGCGCTTCCGCCACGGCACGAAACTGTTGCGCGTCCGTCCCGACAAGGATGCGGCGCAGTGCGTCGTCGAGCAGGTGCGGCCGCTACCGCGCCCCGGCGATCCGACCGTCTCAGGCCTTCTCGCCGGGTAGGCCCGCCACACCCGCGGGGGGCGGAAATCCGAACCCCCGGACGCCTGCTGCCCCGGTACCGCTGGGGAGCCCTCGGTGCGAGCCTACAAGCACACAAACGACTTCCAGAAAGGAGGCACGAAGTGACCGCAATGACAGCACAGCTCGAGTTGAAGGCGATGGCCGAGCTCATCGAGCGCAAGCGCATCAGCAGGCTCATTGCGATCGGTTCGGTCTCCTTCTCGGCGCTGATCGCGATCATCGCCTCCCTCCTCGCGATCGCAGCCTGAACACATAACCCGCCGCGTTCGAGGGCCGGTTCAGTCCGGTTCTCGGCGTGTCCGGGGCTTGCCGCTTCCGCTTCGCGCCCGTGAGGGCTGAACGCGGGCCGGCTCGCCCGGCATCTTCGGAAAGTGCGGGGGATACGGGGCCTCGCCGACGCCCGCCTGCTCGTCTCGCTCCACCCATTCGAGCAGGACGCGGAGGTCGCAGAGCGAGTCGTCGATGCCCTCGTGGACATCCCCGAGCTGCCTGAACCGGTCGGGCATCGTGGCAATCGTGAAGTCCTCGGTCTCGACGTCGGGCAGCTCCTCCCAGGTGACGGGAGCCGACACAGTCCCGTCCGGACGCGCCCGTACCGAGTAGCCGGAGGCGATCGTGCGGTCGCGGGCGTTCTGGTTGTAGTCGATGAAGACCTTCGCGCCGCGCTCCTCCTTCCACCAGGCGGTCGTGACGAGCTCGGGTAGGCGCCGCTCGACCTCTCGGGCGAACGCGAGCGCGCAGCGCCGAACCTCGGGAAACGACCAGTTGGGCTCGATGCGGCAGGCGATGTGGATGCCGCGGTTGCCCGACGTCTTCGGCCAGCCGACGTAGCCGATCTCCTGCAGCACCTCCCGGACGAGCGCCGCGACGCGCTTGGCGTCGCCGAAATCCGTCCCCGGCTGTGGATCGACATCGATGCGCAGCTCATCGGGCTGCTCCACGTGGTGACGACGCGACGTCCACGGGTGGAAGTCGAGCGTCGCCAGGTTCACGGCCCAGATCACCTGGGCGAGCTCCGTCACGCAGAGCTCGTCGGCGTGCCGGCCGGAGGGGAACGTGACGCGCGCCGTCTCGATCCAGTCCGGGCGGTGCGTGGGCACGCGCTTCTGGTAGATGGCCTCGCCCTCGGCGCCGTCGGGGTGGCGCTTGAGCTGCGTCGGACGCTCGTACAGCGCCCGCACGATGCCGTCGCCGACGGCCATGTAGTACCGGGCGAGGTCGAGCTTCGTCTCGCCCCGGTCACGGAAGAAGAGCTTGTCCGGATTCGACAGGCGCACGAGGCGCTCCCCGACCTCGAGCTCGATGAACGGAGCCGCCATCGCCTGGAGGCTACCGGCGGCCGACGGTAGGGGCAGGAGCGCAGCGGCCGCAGCGAGTAGCGTCCGCTGCGTGGGAGGCGGCCCGTTCTGGCAGAGAGGCTACGTGCTGGTCCTGGCCGGCACGGTCTGTTTCGGCACGCTGGGCACGTTCTCGAAGCTCTTCTACGACGCAGACGGCGACGCGTACACGCTGCTGTTCCTGCGCTTCGTGGTCGCCGGCCCGGCCCTCGCGCTCATCGCAGTCGCGCTGGGGAACCCGTGGCCGGGGCGTCGCGTCGCGCTCCTGGCGGCCTCGCTCGGCGTGTTCCAGCTCGGCGTCGGCTTCGCGCTGTTCGAGGGCTTTGCCCGCGCGCCCGTCGCCCTCGTCACGCTGCTCTACTTCGCGTATCCGCTGATCACGGCGCTCGGCGCGGCGTTCCTCTTCGGCGAGGAGCTGGGGCCTCGGCGCGTCGCCGTGATGGCGCTCGCCCTCGCCGGCGTGGCTCTGACGGTCGGCGTGCCCGACTCCGCCACCTGGGTCGGGATCGTGCTCGGCCTCGCCGCAGGGCTCTGCGTCGCGTGCCTCATCCTCTCCGGCCGCTACCTCCTGACCCGGCGCACGCTCGCCCCGGTCGTGATGTGCGCGCTCATGTTCACGAGCCCGGCGATCGTCCTGATCCTCGCCATCCCGGCGCGGGCGCCCGACTTCTCGCTGTCCGGAGAAGCCTGGGCCTACGCAGCCGGTGCGGTCTTCGTCGCGGCCGTCATCCCGATCGGCCTCTTCTACACCGGCGTCCAGCGCACCGAAGCGGGCGTCGCCGGGCTGCTCTCGAGCGCCGAGCCACTCGTCTCGGTGCTGCTCGCCTACGCGGTGCTCGACGAGTCGCTGACCGCAATGCAGCTCGTCGGAGGCGCGCTCATCGTGGTGAGCGTCGTCGCGCTGAGCCTGCAGTCGCAGCGATCGCAGCGGCCCGTCGGGACGGCTGCGGAGCCGCCTGAGCTAGGATCAGTCGAGCGCGGGCGTAGCTCAGTTGGCTAGAGCGTCAGCCTTCCAAGCTGAATGTCACGGGTTCGAGTCCCGTCGCCCGCTCTAGGGAAAGGGCCTGCAAGAGGGCCCTTTCTCGTAGTCTCGCGCCTGCGTGGGCCTCCTGGCTGGGCGCCTTGATGGAGGCGTTTTGGAAGCGCTGGCGCGCTCGCACCGGATTTGGCGCATGCAAGGGCGCGACGCCACGGTGGCCCCGGCCCCCCGATCCGAGCTCGCGCTGGCCTCCGCCAGGAGAGAGCGCGAATGGGACAGACTCTCCGGCCTTGGACGCTGTCTTCCTCGCGCTCGCCGCAGGCTTCATGTTCGGGGCGCTCGGGCCTGCGCTCCGGCACGGCCTGACGGCGGTCAGGGACGCGGAGCTGGGAGCGTTCCACTCGATCGCGATCGGCCTCCTTGTCGCCGCAGTCGTGGCCGGCGCGGCCGGACAGCTCGGCGATCTCGGCCCGGGCGAGGTGTGGCCGTTCGTCGCCATCGGTATCTTCGTGCCGGGCATCTCCCAGGTCTTGTTCGTCCGCGCGATCCGAGACATCGGCGCGTCCAGGACGATCATCATCACGGGGGCTGCGCCGCTGCTCGCGGGGCTGGCGGCGATTCTGTTCCTCGACGAGCCGCTCCGGCTCGGGCTGCTCCTTGGCGCGATGCTCGTCGTCGGCGGCGCGGTCACACTTGCCTGGGAACCGACCCGGCCTGCGGGCTGGCAGCGGATCGGCGTGCTGTGGGCGCTCTCGGGCGTGCTCCTCTTCGCGGTGCGGGACACAACGGCCCGCTGGGTGATCGGCGAGCGGGACGTACCCGGAATGGCAGCCGCCGTCTACCTCTTCTTCGGCGCGACCGTCGCCATGGTCGCCTACCTGCTCGCCACGCGGCGGGGCCGGCATCCTCTCCGCCGCGCGGCGCAGACGGTGCGGCCGTTCGTCGTGGCGGGCGTCCTGTTCGGGGCCGCCTACTGCCTCCTGTTCCAGGCGTTCGAGCGCGGGAAAGTGACGGTCGTCTCGCCGCTCAACGCCACCTACGCGCTCTGGGGAGTGATCCTCTCCGCGCTCGTCATGCGCAAGACGGAGGCGGTGACGCCGCGTGTCGCGCTCGCCGCGGCGCTCATCGTGGCCGGCGCCGCCGCGGTGGCCGCGACCCGCTAGGGGCCTACGCGCGCGGCCCGCGGCAGGGCATTAGTCCGCGCGTCCCGTCGGTGACACATGCCCGCCAGCGGGCGGGAACCCCCGCCCCCCGACCCGAGGCTCGCGGCAACCTGGCCGGAGAGGCTGCCGCCGTGGTTCAAGCTTGCGAGCGCATCCCCGTGGGTGGCCCCCTGCGGGGCCGGCGCGCGTGCCACCCCTGGAGCGTCGTTTGACAATCGCCACGGCGTCGTGTTACGACGCGGGCGTCCCTTTTCCCGGCGGCCGTGCCTGCGAGGGCATGGAGAGGAGGTACCTGTGTCTCGAGCGACGGTAATCGTTGCCGTGTCGATTGCGGCCCTCATCACGACGTCGCCATCGGCGTTCGCTTTCGGCGGACCCAATCCGCCCCAGAAAGCGCAAGACAACTGCACCGCGAACTTCGAGAAGCAGCTCGCGAAGGGCAACGGCCCCGGCGATGGCAACAAGGGCGCGAAGGATCCGGCGCTTGCCGGCGGGTTCCCGTCGGTCACAAACTGCGACCACTTCTGGCAAAGCGTCGGGGCGACCGGCCCCGGGTAAGCGGTCCGTCCTTAGGCTGCGCGGCACCAAGGCTGGCCGCGAGTGCCCTAGGCGTCCCCGTCTCGAGGCTCATTCGCGATCCTGGGCCGCCGCGACGGGCGGGATGATCGAGTTCTTCACCGATCGCGCGGACGCCGACGGGCTCCTCGCCGAGGTCGAGCACGACGAGCCGGAGAGGTGCGCCAAACAGAGCTCCCAGCCGCACTCGTCGGGTCCGCCTTGGTCTCCGTCGTAATCGCGGTGTTGATCTGGATCTTCGCCGGCTGAGCGTCCTGTGGAGGCGCGAGTCAGCTCTCACCACCTCGCGCTGATGCGGACGACGCGAACCTGCGCCGCGTGCGTGCACGGCCCAATCAACCCGACCCCCGGCCCCGAGCTGAGCTCGGCCTCGCTGCCGCCAGGAGAGGCGACGACTGCCCGCAACGGAGTGCCAGAGTCGGCGCATACGATCCGGGCGTGGACGTGCTGCTCCGTGCCGAGAATCTGACCAAGCAGTACGGCTCGGTCACGGCCCTTGACCGTGTTTCGTTCGAGATCGGTGCGACCGTCACTGGTTTGCTCGGCCCGAACGGCGCCGGCAAGAGCACCGCTATCAAGCTTTTCCTCGGTCTGACGGCGCCAACCTCCGGGCGCGCGGAGGTTCTCGGCCAGGAGGCGGGGCGCGATGAGCAGGTCCGGGCACGGCTCGGATACATGCCCGAGCACGACTGCCTGCCCTCGGCGGTCAGTGCCGCAGAGTTTCTCACGCACATGGCCGAGACGAGCGGCTTGCCGCCGCGCCATGCGCGCATCCGTGCAGCCGACACGCTGCGCCACGTCGGGCTGTTCGAGGAGCGCTACCGCCAGATCGGCGGTTACTCGACCGGGATGAAGCAGCGGGTCAAGCTCGCGCAGGCGCTGGTGCACGACCCCGTTTTGGTGCTGCTCGACGAGCCCACCGCAGGACTCGATCCGCCGGGGCGAGAAGAGATGCTTGCGCTGATTCGCAAGACGCACCGGGAGTTTGGGATCAGCGTCGTCTTGTCGTCTCACCTGATGGGAGATGTCGAGCGCACGTGCGAGCGCATCCTCGTGCTCGAGCAGCGGCCGGGTCCTGGAGGAGGGCGAAACGTCGACGTTCACCGAGGTGTCGGAGACGCTCTACATCGAGGTCACAGCCCGCCGACCGGAGCTGGTCGCCGCGCTCGCGGAGCGCGACGTGACGGCTACGGAGGAGGGAAGCTCGCTGGTCGTCGACGCCGTCTCGGGCGAGGTTTACGACCGGATCCGCGACGCGCTCGTCGCGGCCGACGCGCCGCTGCGCCGGCTCGCGCCTCGGCGTCGCACATTGAGTGAGCTCTTCCAGCCTGAGGGAGTGCACGAGGAGGACGGCGCGTGAGCGTGCCGGCCTACCGGCCGGGTTTTCGATATCGGCTTCCGCCGCTACGAGGGGCAGCGTCAGGGCCGTCGTCGCGCCGTGCGCGCCGTCTATAAGGACGGCCTGCGAACCGCGATGGGCCTTGGCCGTGGAGGTAGGGCCAAGATCCTTCCCTGGTTGTTCATCGCAGCGTCGATCATCCCCGCATTGGTGTTCGCGCTCATTGCGGGAGCCGTGGATCGGCTCGCGGCCGACTTCAGCGAGGACCTCGACCTCCCCTCGCACGCCGACTACTACTCGATCGCGGCATCGTCCTGTTCGTCTTCGCCGCCGTGGTGGGCCCGGAGCTTTTCTGCCCCGACCGCAGCGACGGGACGATCAGCCTCTATCTCGTCCGTCCGCTCCGGGCGACGGACTACGCGATCGCTCGGTGGGCCGCGCTGACAACGGTCATGGTGCTCATCGCCTGGCTCCCGCAACTCGTCCTGCTCGCGGGCCTCGTGTTGGGTGCGCCCGACCCGGGCTCCTACCTTGCGGATCACTGGTCTGACATCCCGCGATTTCTGATCGCAGGCGTCGTGATCGCGGTGTACGTCTCGACAATCACGGCGATGGCGGCGGCGTTCGCGAAACGCCGCGCGTACGCGGCGGCATTCCTGGTCGGTCTGCTGATCCTCAGCGCCGCGGTGATCGGCGGTCTGACGGACACGCTCGGCGACAGCGCGGGCCGTTGGGTGGCATTGTTCAGCGTCGGCGACGTGCCCGCTTTACGTGAATGACGTGATCTTCGGCGAGCAGACCTCGAACATCGAGGCGGCGGCCGATCTCTCCAACATCGTTCAGGTCGGCTGGATTCGTGATCATCGTGCTGCGGCCGGCGCGATCTTCCTCGGTGCGCTACCGGAGGCTCTCGCTATGAGCGGGGCCGAGACGGTGCCGGAGCGGCTGCCGATCATCCGCGTCGACGACGTCTCGAAATGGTTCGGCAGCGTCGTCGCGGTCAGCGAGGTGTCCTTCGACGTATATCCGGGGATTACGGGCTTACTCGGACCCAACGGAGCCGGCAAGACAACTCTGCTCCGCTTGATCACCGGCCTTGCCGAGGTCTCGCAAGGCACGATCAGCGTCTTCGGCGGCCACCCGCGAACCGACCGCCGATCTCTACCAGCGCATCGGGGTGATGGTCGAGCACGAGGGGAGTTACGACTTCATGAGCGGCCGTCGCTTCGTGGAGCTCGCCGCCAGGCTTCGCAAGGTCGGCGACACGGCCACGGCTGCAACGAGATCCATCGAGCGTGTCAACCTCGGAGACGCGGCTGATCGCCGGATAGGAACCTACTCGCGCGGCATGAGGCAGCGTATTCGTCTGGCAGCGACGCTCGTGCACGAACCTGAGCTGCTGATCCTGGACGAGCCACTCAACGGCGCCGATCCCCGCCAGCGGGCCGAGTTCCAAGCGCTGCTGCTCGCGCTTGCGGATGAGGGTCGCACGATTCTCATCTCCTCGCACGTGCTGGAAGAGGTGGAGCTGTTGGCCTCGCGCGTGCTCCTCGTCGTCAACGGGAAGCTGGCCGCGGAGGGCGATTTCCATGCCATCCGCCAAGCGCTCGACGATCGTCCCTACCAGGTACGCATCTTCTGTGACAGGCCGAGAGTCCTCGCCGCCGGCCTGATCGGACTCGACGCGGTCGACTCGGTTCAGCTCGATGACAACACGCTCATCGTGCTCAGCAGCAACGTCGGCGCTCTCCAGGCGGCGCTCCCTCGCTCGGCGTCCGAGCTCGACGTTCGCCTCACCGGTGTCGAGCCGCTGGACGACTCGCTCGAAAGCGTCTTCAGCTACCTCGTGGAGAGCTGAGCAGTGGCCGCGATCTACACCCTCACGCTTCGCCAACTCCAGGGCCGCTGGCGCATCGCCGCGCTGCTTCTTGTCGCGGCCGTTCCGCTCGTGCCGGCGATCATTGCGGCCGCGTCGAGCGACAAGCCAACCGCGCTCGAGCTGGACGATGCGCTGATCAACGGCATCCTCGCCGCGGCGGTGCTGCCCATCCTCACGCTCGTACTCGCGACGCCGGTCTTCGGCAACGAGCTCGAAGACAAGACGCTGAGCAACCTCGCCTTGACGCCGCTGCGGCGCTGGCGAATCGTCGCGCCCAAGCTCGCGGCAGCGATCTCGGTCGCCGTACCGCTGATCGTGCTCAGCGCTGCCGTCTCGGTCCTGGTGGCGTTCGAGGGCGCGGAGCTCGACGGCGCGGGACGCGCCGCCGCGGCCGCCGCGATCGGGCTCGCGATCGGCGCTCTGCTCTACGGGACGATGTTCGCCTGGCTCGGGCTGTTCACGCGCCGCGCGCTCGGGATCGGCCTGCTCTACGTGTTTGTCTGGGAAGGGCTGTTCGGCACGTTCGTTGACGGATTGAAATACCTGAGCGTGAGGCAGTACTCGCTGAGCATCATTCACGAGCTCGACCCAGCCCGTTTCGACGGCTCGAGCCAGACCGTGATCGGCATCGAGGCGGCCGTGGTCGGCGCCGGCATCGTCCTCGTCGCCTTCGTGCTTCTGACCGTTCGGCAGCTGCGCACGATGGACGTGCCGTAGGCGCCCTGAGCTATGGGCGTCCTTCGTCGGGTTCGCGCAAAGGCCCGGGGAGGGCCCCGGGGCGACTCACCCGGTTCATAGCGCTGATCGTTTCGATGTCGTCACCGGTGAAGACGGCAGCTTTCGCTCGCTCTTGACAGCGGGCCGCAGACGTAGCCTGTGCCTCGTGACAGGCATCGGGGTGCTGCGGGAGGGTCCGCTTCATGCCGAGGTGAAGGCTCTCCTGGCCGAGCCGGGCGACCGCCTGGAGGTGCCGGTGGGACGGTTCGTGGTCGACCTCGTCCGGGCTGACGGCGAGCTGGTCGAGGTGCAGACGGGAGGGTTCGGTGCGCTGGGCGACAAGCTGGACGCGCTGCTCGACGAACACCGCGTCCGCGTCGTGTACCCGGTAGCGGCCGAGCGTCGGATCATTCGGGTCGACGAGAACGGCCAGGTGCTCAGTGCCCGCCGATCGCCGAAGCGCGAGACGGCGGTGGCGGTGTTCGACAAACTGGTCGCGTTTCCGTCCCTGCTGACTCACCCGAACCTTACGATCGAGGTGCTGCTGCTGCGTGAGGATCACATCCGCCGCCCGCAGCCGACGACGACTCGGGGTCGCACCCGAGATCCGGGGGAGCGACGTCTGGTCGAGGTCCTCGACCGGGTGGCGCTGCAGACGCCGGAGGACATCCTCGCGGCGCTGCCTGCGCTGCCGCTGGAGCCATTCAGCACCCGCGAGTTCGCAGTCCTTCTCGGCCGCGGCACGCTATTGGCGCAGCGCGCGCTCTACTGCCTGCGGATGATGGGCATCGTCGAGCCGGCGGGCAAGCGTGGCCGTGTCCCGCTGCACATGCGCACGGAAGCGGCCAGGGCGTTCGTACGTGGGGCCCCGGTCGCGAACTGAGATTGGAGCGGAGGCTGGGTGCCCGCCGGGCTAATGCTCTGTCCCTAATGGGTGGCGGTGTGGCAACACCCTGCAAGCCCTCTCCGCCGCCGCAGAGCTCGACCACGGTGGGCTCGCGGAGCCTCGGGCGTCAGGCCGGCGGGTTCTCTGCGTACTGCGGCGCGTCGCCGCCGATCTCGTGCCAGCTG
This sequence comes from uncultured Thermoleophilia bacterium, assembly GCA_963780385.1. Lineage (GTDB taxonomy): Bacteria > Actinomycetota > Thermoleophilia > Gaiellales > Gaiellaceae > CAWACA01. The sequence continues at coordinate 52,586 of CAWACA010000003.1, forward strand.
GCCTTGTATGCGACCTGGAGGTGAAAGCTCGGTTCGAGCTCAAGGTCGCGCATCAGTCCTGCGGCCACAAAGTACTTCTCGCCGAGGTCGTCATAGAGGCTGGATCCGCAGTTGCTGCAGAAGTTGCGGGGCGCGAACTCGCTTTCGTAGCGCTTGACCAAGTCCTCGCCCTTGGTGAACCTGAAGTTCTCCTTGGCCACCACCACCCCTGCAAGGCTCGAGCCCGTCCATCGCTGGCAGCGAGTGCAGTGACAGTAACCCAGTGACTCGGGATCTTGAACCTCGTACTCCACGCCGCCGCACAAGCAAGCTCCCTTGAGCGTTTCAGTCATCACGAACCTTTCTCGCGTTGGCGTTGGACGACCCGCGGCAACGCTACCACCGGCAGGCCGACACCGTGCGATCGATTCCTACGCTGTCGCGACCGCCGGTCGTGGCGAGCGCCAAGAGGGACCCGAGCCTCGTAGCCGAGCTGCTCGAATGGATCGTGGCGGAGGCGTGTGTCAGGCCTGGGCGTAACCCGCTCGGCCGCCCTCGATGATGCGCGGGACCGGCTTCCCTTGCTCGCGCACGAGCGCGAGGTAGTCGCGCTGGTGTGAAGTCGCGTCGATCACGTCCATGACGCTGCCGTCATCGTTGTAGAGCACCATCGCTCCGTGGACGACGAAGAGCGCGTCGGTCTCTTCCGTCGCGTGGTCGGCGACTTTCAGCGTGTGGATCGAGCCGGGCGGCTCATAGAGGTAGGAGCCACTGCGATTCGGCGGTGAATCCGGATACTCGAGGTAGCTCCACTCGCCCGAGAACGTGTAGGCGTGCACGGCGCCCGTATGGAGGTGTCTCGGAAGCTGCAGCCCGGGGGTGAAGCCGACCCGCACCACGAAGACACCCTCCCTCGACGTCCGCAAGCAGGACCTTCATGCGGATGCCGGGCACGCCGAGCCAGTCGTCCACCCAGGGAACGTCCTCCGTCGCAACGTGCAACGCGATCGGCGCCTGCCGGGCGTCCACCGGGCTTGTCACCACCCCTCCGTTCTGGCCACGCGGACGGCTCGCGGGTCAACCGACTGCCGTCACCCGATCGCGATCCTACGCCATCGGTCAGGTGAGCAGGCGCGCTGGCCTACGGATCCCAGGTTCTGGCGAAGTCGCCGAACGCCGCGTCGATCACGCGAGCGCAGCCCGAGCAGCACGACCACGGCGAGGACGACGCCGAGGGAGATGCCGGCAACCAGTAGGAAAAGGGTCATGGCGATGACATCGGCCGACACCGGCTCGGGCTTGAGACGCTTCGACCTCGCAGACGGATAGACGGGCGCGGTAGGGTCGCCGCGTGACGGTGACCGTGCTGCTCGGGCTCGCGTCCGCCGTCTGCTGGGGGGCGCCGGACCTCTGGCTCGCGCAAGCAGCGCGGAAGCTCGGCGCGTTTCCGGTCGTGTTCGGTGCGACGCTGATCGGCCTGCTCGCGGTGGCCCCGATCGCGGCATTCGTCGACCTTCCGGACGAGTGGCCGTTGCAGGGCGTGCTGCTCGGCGTGGCCCTGGGGCCGGTCACGGTCATCGGCTACATGATCGGGTTCACCGCCTTCCGCAGCGGTGCGGTCTCCGTGGTGGCGCCGATCATCGCCTGCGAGGGCGGGATCGCCGCGTTGTTCGCGATCGCGGGAGGCGAGCGCGTCGGCGGCCTCGTCGCGGCCTTCCTCCCGGTCGCCGTTGTCGGCGTGATCCTCGCAGCAATGGGGAGCGGCGGTGGACGGGCTGCCGTCGTGCCCGCGGTCGTCGCGGCCGTGATCTGGGGAGCCGTCCTGGCCCTCAGCGCACCGGTCGCCGACGATCTCGGCGCCTACTGGGCGTTCCTGCTCATCCGGTCGAGCGCGCTCGTCGTGATGATTCCGTTCGCGCTGCGGACGGGCGCCGCGCGCGCGTGGCTCGACGACCGCCGGCGGGTGCTGGCGTGGGGGCTGGGGGACGCCTTCGGCTATCTGCTCTTCTTCTACGCGGCCGATCGTGGCCCGGTCGCGGTCGCGAGCGTGCTCGTCGCGCAATTTGCCACCGTGGCCGTCATCGTCGGCATGGTGTTCGGCGGGGAGCGCCTCCTTCCTCGGCAACTCGTGGGAATCGCGCTGGTCATCGCCGCCGTCACGGGCATGGCGGCCGGAGGCGGCTGAGGGCCCGACGCGGCACGCGCCGCCGTCCGGGGCGCACGCCAAGCTAGACGTCCGTGGCCGCTCCCGAGCGGACCGTGCTCGTGCGTCCCCGCACGGTGCTCACCGTGCTCGGCATCGGCCTGCTCGTCGCGGGCCTCCTGGGGCTCCTCTGGGCGACCCGGGGCGTCGTCGGCTGGATCCTGATCGCCGTCTTCCTGGCGATGGCGCTCAACCCCGCGGTCGAGTTCTTCGCACGCCGCGGTCAATCCCGTGGCCGGTCGGCCGTGCTTGTCTCCGTGCTGGCCCTCTTGGTCATCGGGGGCCTGAGCTACCTGCTGATCCCACCGATCGTCGACCAGGTGAGGGAGTTCGTCGAGGCCGTCCCGGACCTGATCGACGATCTCGTCGCGGGGCAGGGGCCGCTGGGCTTTCTCCAGCGCGACTACCAGATCGTCGACCGCGTACGCGAGGCGATCGAGGACCAGGGGATCGGCGGGGTGCTCGGCCTGACGGGGGCAGGCCTCTCGGTCGCGCGCGGCGTCCTCACTGCAGTCGTGGGTGTCGTCGCGATCGCGTTCCTCACATTCTTTCTCCTTCTCGAAGGTCCGCGACTCACGCGGACGGCGCTGAGTCTGGTTCCCGACCAGGCGCGGCCGCGTTGGGAGCGCACGTTCCAAGGCGTCTACAAGGTGGTCGGCGGCTACGTGACGGGCAACCTCCTGCTCAGCGTGATCGCAGGGGCCGCTGCCACGGCAGTGCTCTACGCGACGGGCACGAACTACGCGATCTCGCTCGGCGTCGTCGTGGCGATCTTCGATCTCGTGCCGCTGGCCGGCGCCACGATCGCCGCCGTGATCGTCGTGATGGTCGCGCTCGCGTCGGAGGGGTGGGTGATCGCCGCCATCTTGGCCGTCTTCTTCCTCATCTACCAGCAGATCGAGAACCACGTCCTGCAACCGCTCGTCTACGGGCGCACCGTGCGGATCTCGCCCGTCGTCGTCCTCATCGCCATCCTCATCGGCGCGGATCTCGCCGGGGTGCTCGGCGCACTCATCGCGATCCCGATCGCCGGCTCGTTGCAGGTCATCCTCCGCGAGGTGCTGACCGCCCGGAAGGAGCGGGCAGAGGCCCCGGAACCCGCATCTGACGCATAGCCCCGATCCGGCTCACCCGGTAGGGGTATGGCCGCTCAGCGACGGCGCGTGGAAGCTTCGACAGGATGGTTTCCCGGAAGCCGAACGTCGTCTGGGCGGCCCAGGCGCTGGCGGGCCTGGCGCTGCTCGCGCATGCCCTGCACGGCGCCCTGAATCTCAACGGGGGCAGGCCCGCACCCGTTTTCGATCAGTGGATCTACGACGGCCTGATGCTGTCCGCGGCCGTTCTCTGTCTCGCGCGTGCGATCTGGTGGCGTCCGGCGCGCCTCAGCTGGTTCGTGTTCTCGATCGCGCTGTTCTTCTGGGCGGCCGGGGACATCACCTGGACGGTGCTCGCCGCCGGCGGCGAGCCGCCGTATCCATCGCTCGCCGACGCGTTCTACCTCGGCTTCTACGTCGCGGCGTATGCGGGCCTCGTTCTCCTGCTGCGGGCGCGCGGCCGGGGCCTCGGGCTCAGCATCTGGATGGACGGGCTGATCGCGTCCGCGGCGGCGGCGGCCGTCGGGGCGGCGGTGCGCTTCGAGGTCGTCCTCGACGCCACGGGCGGCACTCCGGCGGAGGTCGTCACGAACCTGGCCTACCCGCTCGGGGACATCCTGCTGTTCGCGCTCGTCGTCGGCGCCTTCGCGATGGCCGGCTGGCGGCCGAGCCGCGACTGGGCCCTGATCGGCGCCGGCCTGATCGCAATGTCGGTTGCCGACGGCATCTACCTGTTCCAGGTGTCGGCCGGCTCGTACGTCGAAGGCTCGATCCTCGACAGCCTCTGGCCGGCCTCGGCTCTGTTGCTGGCGCTCGCCGCGTGGCAGCCGCCGCGACCGGCCCGTCCTGTCGACCTCGAGGGGCGATCGTTGCTGATCGTGCCGGTGTTCCTCGGCGCCGTGGGCGTCGGAGTGCTGGCCTACGACCACTTCGTCCCGCTGAACGATCTCGCTGCGGGCCTCGCCGTGGCGACGCTTCTCGGCGTTGTCGCGAGGACGGCGCTGACATTCCGAGAGAACCAGCGGCTGCTCGCGCGCACGCGCGGTCAGGCCGTGAGCGACGAGCTCACCGGCCTCGGTAACCGCCGCAGGCTCCTGGCCGACCTCGAGAGCGCTCTCCGCGGTGAGGAGGGCACGGGGCGGTCGCTCCTGCTCCTCTTCGACCTCGACGGCTTCAAGGGCTACAACGACACCTACGGCCATCCCGTCGGCGACGCCCTGCTGACGCGTCTGGGCCGTGCGCTCGAGGCCGCCGTCGGGGAGGACGGGAGGGCCTACCGACTCGGGGGCGACGAGTTCTGCGTGCTCGCGCGAGTCTCCGACGCGCGTACGGGTGCGCTCATCGACGCGTGCGTGGAGGCGCTCACGGAGCGCAGCGAGGGCTTCGCCATCGGCACGTCGTTCGGCGCGGCGTTCCTGCCCGACGAGGGGCCGACGCCCTCCGCGGCGCTGCGCACGGCCGACCGGCGGCTCTACGCTCAGAAACAGGAGCGCCGGCTCGAGCGCGGGCGGCAGCCCGAGGACGTGCTGCTCCGCGCGATGTACGAGCGGGAGCCCCGCCTGCACGAGCACGCTCGCAACGTCAGCGCACTCGCGCTCGCCGTGGGCAACCGGCTCGGCCTGGCCGGCACCGGGACGGCGGAGCTCGCACGGGCGGCGGAGCTTCACGACATCGGCAAGCTCGCCGTCCCCGACGCGATTCTCTACAAGCCCGGGCTGCTGGACTCGGAGGAGCAGCGCTTCATTCGCAATCACTCGGCGATCGGCGAGCGGATCCTCGCCGCGTCGCCTGTTCTGGCGCCGGTCTCGAGGATCGTGCGCGCGACGCACGAGCGCTGGGACGGTCAGGGCTACCCGGACGGGCTCGCGGGGAGCGAGATCCCCATCGGGGCGCGCATCATCGCCGTCTGCGACGCCTTCGTCGCGATGATCTCGGTTCGCCCCCATCAGGACGCGCTGGGAGTCGAGGCGGCCCTCGCCGAGCTGCGCCGCGGCGCGGGTACACAGTTCGACCCGTCCGTGGTGGACACGTTCTTCACCGTCATCGCCGAGCGGCCCGAGCTGTTTCAGGCGCGCCCGCAGAGCGAGCAGCTCACGCCGTCCTGAGCGGAGCTCCTAGCCGGTCTCAGATCTGGAACTCGGCCCACATCGGCCGGTGGTCCGACACGTAGTACTTCGTGAAGGCCAGGAAGTCGCTGCGGCCCCGCGTGTGCCAGAGCTCGCGGAACAGGGCTCCGTCGAAGTCGAACACGCCCGTGTTGCCCGTGAAGTCCTGCTTCGTCTCGCCCGGGAAGAACGCGATCTGGTCGTACTTGTTGTCGGTGCTGATGCTCGACGCGATCAGGGTGGAGTGCTCGGGTAGCCGGAGGCCGCGGCTGACCAGGACCGAATAGATCGCGTCGCCCGGCTCGGTCTTCGGCAGGTTGAAGTCCCCGAGCGGGATGATGTCGTGGGTGAACGCCTTGGGGCTGCGCCGCCGCAGGTCGGCCCAGCGTGCGATCGCGAACGTCTCGAGCCGGCGGCGATCCATGTCCGCCGGATCGTCGTCCGACCCGAAGAACAGGTGGACGCAGAGGAGCAGGAACCGGAAGCCACCCGCCTGGAACGCGGCCAGGTACGGCCCGCGGTCGAAGCCGAGAAACGGGGTGAGAACCCCCGGCAGCTTGACGAAGCGCAGGTCGGTGGGCGGTACCGACAGGCGCCCGACCTTCTCGAGCAGCCGCACCTTCTCCGAGTCGTAGAGGAATGCCTGCCGCTCCTCGTTTCCCGCCACGTCGGAGACGAGCATCCGGTAGCTCGCCGGCAGGAACGAGTAGATCGCGCGCAGGCCGGCCAGATCGCTCGCCACCTCCTGCACCGCGATCAGATCGAACCAGCCGATGATCTCGGCCAGCAGCCGGTAGTCCTGCTCGCGCCGCTTCTGCACCCCCAGGTTCGCGATGTTCCACGTCGCGAGCAGGAGGCGATCCTGCTGCTTGGCGGGAATCGCGCGCCCGGGCTCGTTGGCCCGCCAGTGCCGCAGCGCCGCCAGCTCGCTCGCCAGCGAGTAGTCCCACGCGAACTTCGGCTGCGGAAACGGCGGCACCGCTCAGGACTTCCCGATCGGTACTCTCCGTTCCCGGCGCGCGCCTGTCAAACGGCGCTCGGGCGGCGGCCCTAGGCCCAGCCGAGCTGCTGCAGCGCGTCGCCCGCGTTCCAGATCTTCGTCATGTGACGGATGCGGTCACCCTCGAAGTCCATGACGTACACGTAGTCCGTGCTGACGCTCTTCCCGGTCGGGGGACACGGGCCGCCCTCGCCGGTGTGCGTGCCGGAGAAGATTCCATACGCGATGACGTTGTTCCGCTCCGCGTCCGCGGCGAACGACTTCACCTCGTAGCGGCCGTCGGGCAGCGGGCCCAGGATGGCCTTCATCCAGTCCGTGTACTGCTCGAGGGTGCGAACATCGGCGAGGGGCTCGGCCTGAGCCGAGAAGGTCGCGTCCGGAGCACAGTACTGCCGGCAGACCTCCCAGCCTTTGCCCGTCTCGCATGCATCGAAGAACGCCTGCGCCGTTTCAACTGCCGGCGCCACCGTTGCCTGAGCCATTGTCGCCTCCTCGCATCGGGGTGGGCGCGACCCTAACACAGGTCGTGTCGAACGGCGCAAACACGCCGGCCGGCGAGGCCGTAGGCTCGCGCGTGTGAGCGCGGAGCACCACGGGGACGGAGCGGCGGCGAGTCTCTCGGGCCGGTACGTCCGCCTGGGGCTGCAGCTCGGCCGCCACGTCGACGGGCTGGTCGATGCGTACTTCGGGCCTCCCGAGTGGGCGGCGGAGGTCGAGGCTGCGCCGCCCGCCGAGCCGCGGACGCTCGTTGCCGCCGCAGAGGAGCTGCTCGACGAGCTCGAGGACGGCTGGCTGCGCGACCAGGTGGTCGGCCTGCGCACCTACGCCGGCGTGCTGGCAGGCGAGTCGCTCTCGTACGCCGACGAGGTCGAGGGCTGCTACGGCGTGCGACCGACGTACACCGACGAGGCGGTCTTCACGGCCGCGCACGAGCGGCTGGAGGGGCTCTTGCCCGGGGACGGAACGCTCGCCGAGCGGCACAAGCGCTGGGAAGGCTCGATACGGGTCCCGACCGACCAGGTCGAGCCCGTCATCGGGCCGGTCATCGAGGAGGCCCGCGCGTGGACGCGCGGCCTGGTCGAGCTCCCGAACGGAGAGGGCGTCGTCCTCGAGATCGTTCGCGAGAAGCCCTGGCTGGCGTTCTGCGAGTACCTGGGTGACCTGCGCAGCCGGATCGCGGTCAACGTCGACCTCCCGATGTCGGCCATCGAGCTGCTCCACCTCGCGATCCACGAGACGTATCCCGGCCACCACGTCGAGCGCTGCTGCAAGGAGCAGCTGCTCGTGCGCGGCCGGGGGCTGGTCGAGGAGACGATCGTGCTCGTGCCGGCGCCGCAGTCGCTCGTCGCGGAGGGAATCGCCGAGCTGGCGGTGTCCCTGCTGCTCGAGGGCGAGGCCGGGGCGGGGCTCGCCGCCGTGGCCCACGACGCCGGCGTCGCTTTCGACTTCGCTCACGCGCTTCGCCGTCGAGCGCGCAGGCGAGCCGCTCGGCTGGGCGCAGGTCAACGCGGCTCTGATGCTTCACGACGCGGACGCGACCGAGGACGAGGCGCGCGCATATCTCGAGCGGTGGGGCCTGATGACCCCCGAGCTCGCCGCCCACATGATCCGCTTCTTCACCGAGCCGACGTCGCGGACCTACGTGATGAACTACTCCGCGGGACGAGAGCTCTGCCGCTCGTACGTTGCGGGGGAGCCGGAGCGCTTCCGCCGCCTGCTGACGGAGCAGATTCGCGTTCGAGACCTGCTCGAGGCGCGGGACGCAAGCGCCCCGGTCGCGCCCGGCGATCAGTAACGAGGCGGCCAGATTCGCCGCTCGTTGCTCACGGCGGGGCCGTAGCCGTCGACGCCCTCGACGAGCCGCACTCGAACGAGGACGGGCTCCTTCGGCGCGTACCGGAACCGGGCCCGCGAGCCTGGTCCGAGCTCGGCCTCGCTGACGCGTTTCCACGTGAACCGCTCGCGAACGTAACGCTCGAGCACCACGCGCGCGCCCGCCTGCTCGGGCGAGGTCGACGCCTCGAGCAGCACGGCCGGCCTGCGCCAGCCGGCGACTCGAAGCCGCACGACCGCGCTCACCGAAACGAGCACGTCTGCGCTGATCCGGTCGCCTGCCACGGCGCGGTAGTACGTCGGGAGGCTGGGACTCACCGCGATCGAGAAAGCGCCCTCGGTGTCAGCCTGCACCGTCGCGACCGGCGCGTGCGACCCGTCGGCCAGGCGTCGCTCGATCGTGACCGCGTCCGTGCCGGCCGGGACGTGTCCCCTGAGCGTCACGCTCTGCCCGGGCGTGAGCGCGGGCTCTGACCGGGCGTGATCGCCTCGTTGGGACCAAAAGCGATGCCGTAGACGTCGACTTCGCCCTGCATGAACCGGTGGATCGTGCAGACGTAGCGATAGCTCCCCTCGGTGTCGAACGTCCTGCTGAAGCTCTGCTCGTGGCCGAGGAAGCCCGAGTCGAACGCGCCCGAGGCTGTCACGGTGTGGGTCGAGGCGTCATGGTTCGTCCACGTCACCGTGTCCCCGACCAGTACCACGAGCTTCGACGGGGCGTAGAAGGTCCCGGGAATCGCGACGTCGTACGTGATCGCCCCGGCGCCGGCCGGCAGCAGGAGCGCGGCCGCGAGGGCGGCCAGAAGCGTCCTCACCGGCTGACCCGGTAGAGGCCGATCATGCCGTGCTCCATGTGGCCCTCCACGTGGCAGTGGTAGAGCCATTCGCCCGGCACGTCCTCGCGCCAGCGGACGGCGAAGCTCTCGGCGGGGCCGATCGTGCGCGTGTCCTCGGGCATGCCGTGGCGCAGCCAGCGGTGGCCGTGGACGTGGAAGGTGTGGAACTCGTCCCCGATCGCGAGCACGTCCCACTGGACGAGGTCGCCGACCCGCGCGTGGATGCACCGGCGTGTTGCCGACGAAGGCGCGGCCGTTGATGGTCTCGAAGCCGGCGGTCGCCGAGAGGAAGACCACGAACTCCTTGTCGGGGCGGCGCTCGCTCTTGCCGAGGATCGAGAGCGCGCCGTACATCCCGCCGTGGATCGACTCCATCATCGACGGCGAGTGGTCGTGGTAGGGCCAGACGCCCGTCGAGCTGCCTGCCCGCCTTGAGCACGGTAGGTGTAGAAGCTGCCCGGCCTGACGTTCCCGCCGTCGCCCGAGAAGCCGGGGATGAACGACCCGTCCGAGCTCGAACGCGTACTCGACGCCGTGGAAATGCATCGAGTGCGGGCGTCCGAACTCGAAATCCAGGTTCTTGAAGTGGACGAGGATCGTGTCGCCCACACGGCCACGGATCAGTGGGCCCGGGGATGCCGTCGTTGTCGCCGGACTTCCAGGGCACGTCACGCAGCAACTTCTTCCAGCCGGGCGTGTACGCGCGGTAGACGACTGTCCGGATCGTCGTCTCCTCGGGGGTGAACTCCATCCCTCCGATCGCGTCGTGCCCGTTCGGAACGATGTTCCAGGTGACGGGCTCCGCGACGATCCAGTACTCGCGGGTCGCGCCCCAGGCAGGGCCGGCGAGCACAAGGGCGAGCAGGACCACGAGGGCCGGGAGCAGCGCTCCCGGCCCTCGCAACGAACGTGGGATCACGGAGCCGTGACGACGATGTCAGCGGCCATGTCGGGGCCGTGGAGCTGGCAGATGAAGTGATACGTCCCCGGCGTCGTGAACCTCACCTTGAAGGAGCCCGGCAGGCCGTTCGGCGGGTCGCCCGGCTGGTCGTCCGCGAGCGGTGTGGCGAAGACGCCGTTGCCGTGCTGGGTCGCGCCGGCGTAGGTGTACACCCCGTCGGCGCCGGCCGGGTCAGAGCCGTAGATGAAGAAGGGAGGCGCCTGGTTCGGCGACCCGGGACCGGTCGGGATCAGGTCGGTCGCCGGGTTGAAGGGCCCGGAACCAGTCGACGGCCGCCTGGTCGAGGAGGAAGAGCGCGTTGTGCGGCTCGCTCGGGGAGTCGTTGACGAAGTCGACGACCGTTCCGGCGGGCACCGTCTGCGTGGCAGGCAGCATGTCGAGCAGCGTCTCCTTGCCGCCGACGCCCATGTAGACCGTGTTCGGCGGGACCGGCGTGTCGTCCAGAGCCTTCGCCCGCTCCCAGCCTGCCGCGATCTGCGCTGTTCGCCTTCGCCCGCTGCACGGCCGGGCGGGCGACGTTCGCCTTCTTCCGCTTGACCACGACCGTCCCCTGCATCCCCGGATGGAGCAGGCAGACGAGCTGATACGTGCCGATCCTCGGGAACTCGAACGTGTACGTGCCGGGCTTCCCGTTCTGGTCAGGGGAGAGGGCGCCCGAGTTGTGCACCAGCTTGTCGTCGATGACCCTGTCGCCTGACGGCCCGAACGCGCCGACGTTGTAGATGAACTTCGTGAGCGGCTCGAAGTACCAGGGATTCCGGCGAAGTCGTTGGGCGTGTCGGCGTACGTGCCGCCGGCAGGATCGGGGAGGAACAGCGGTCCCACCGTGGCCAGATTCGCTGCGCTGCCGAACGTCGCCGTGTGGAAGGTCATGCTCGTGATCCTCACGCTGTCGCCTGCGTGGACCGTGAGCTTGCCCGGGATAGAAGCCGTTCAGAGTCGCCTGCGCGGGCACCCCCGCGGGCGCCGGGGCCTGCTCGCCCGCATACAAGCTGAATGTCGCCGCCCCTGCCGACCCGGTCACGGCCAGCGCAGCGCAAACAGCTAGTAGCACCACAATTCGTCGCATAGTTCTCCTCCAGTTCGCCGCCGACGCGTCAGCCTATTCCAGCGCCCGTCCGGCCGCAAGCGACAACCGTCAGGGCGAAGGACGCCATGCCATCCCGTTTTCGGCGCTCAAAGAGGCCGTGTTTCACGGTCTTTCTCCGTTGCGCCTGGGAGGATTCGAACCTCCGACCAACGGCTTAGAAGGCCGCTGCTCTGTCCACTGAGCTACAGGCGCTCGTCGCCGCGAGGGTAGCACCGGCCCGGGCCGGCCCTTGTAGGACGGAGACCCCGCTCGTCCGAGGCGGCTTGGCCATGGCGTGGGTGCGATATCGTGGAGGAGCCTGGTGGCGGTAGCTCAGTTGGTAGAGCCCCGGGTTGTGGTCCCGGTAGTCGTGGGTTCGAGTCCCATCCGCCACCCTCTCGTCGCGCCTGCGATCTAGGCACGGCGACGAAGTCGATTCCCTCCCGCCGGCCCTGAGCGGCAACCGACTCGCGGATGCGGGCGCGTGCCTCGTCGCCGGCCACGGCTCCGAGCACGACACCGCCGGGAGACTCGAGCGACGCCGCCAGGTGCGGGGCGCCGTCGCGCACGGGCAGGAGCACGGACACGAGCGGGCTCCGGGTCATGTCCGTTTGGGACGGTACCGTTCCCGGCCGTGCGCCTCGTCATCGCCCGCTGCGAGGTTCGGTACAGCGGCCGGCTCAGCGCGACCCTGCCGGACGCGCTGCGGCTCCTCGTCTTCAAGGCGGACGGCTCCGTCATGGTCCATGCGGACACGGGCGGCTACAAGCCGCTGAACTGGATGACGCCGCCGACGGTCGTCGAGCAGCACGGCGAGCCGCTCGAGCTCGTGGTCGTCCGTAAGCTGCGGGGCGAGGAGCGTCTCGAGATCGTCGTCAGCGAGGTTCTCAGCGACGTCAGCCACGAGCTCGGCGACGGCGGCGAGCTTCAGAAGGAGGGCGTCGAGGCGGAGCTGCAGGCGGCGCTCGCGGCCTCGCCGACGTGGCTCGGCGAGGGTCTCCGCCTCGTCCGGCGCGAGTGGCCGACCGACATCGGGCCCGTCGATCTCGTCTGCCGCGACGCGGATGGGGGCTGGGTGGCGGTCGAGGTGAAGCGCGTCGCCACGATCGAGGCTGTCGAGCAGCTGACGCGCTACGTCCAACGCCTGCGGCTCGATCCGGAGCTCTCGGACTGCCGCGGGCTGCTCGCCGCACAGCAGCTCAAGCCGCAGGCGCGCGTCCTCGCAGAGGCGCGAGGCTTCGACTGCGTCGAGGTCGATCTCGAGCTCGTGCGAGGCGCCGCCGAGCCGACGCTGTCGCTGTTCTAGCGGACGGCGCTTGCCCCTCGATTGCAGGCCGCCGAGGCGGTTTGACGCACGATCGTCGATCATCGATGATCGCCTGCCAGCGGCGGGGCGGAAGGAGGGGCGATGGCGGAGGACGTGCTCGGGAGCTTCTACGGCTCGGACGAGTTCCCGATCGACTGGGACGAGGGCGAGCGCGAGCTCCTGTGGATCTTCGACGACCTCCATTGCCCGAACCCGGTGTCGCCGATGTTCTTCGACATCGGCGGCTGGTGGCTGACGTGCGACCACATGTTCCGGCGCTTCGGCACGCCGTTCGCCTCCGACTGGGTCATGAAGAAGATCAACGGCTACGCGTACATGGCCGCGATTCCGGCCGAGCCGTCGTTGCGCGCGGAGGCGACGGAGTACCAGGCGCGCTACGTGCCGCGCGTGCCGCGCGAGGCCGACTACCCGGCCCAGATCGGCGCCTACCTCGGCTTCGTCCTCCCGCACTACGCCGCGAACTTCCTCGACTGGTGGCGGGAGCGCCTGCGCCCGGAGATCGAGCGCAACTTCGCGTACCTGGACGGCTACGACACGGATTCGGCGAGCCTCGTCGAGCTCGCGGTGCTGCTCGAGGACGCGATCGACATCCACGACCGCCACTGGAAGATCCACTGGATGCTCAACTTCGCCCAGTTCTCGGCCACGCTCGGGCTCAACGCGACGATCGCCGAGGTGAAGGGCGAGGTCGACCCGAATCTGCCCGCCCGGCTGCAGAGCTCCGTCGAGGACCGCAACTGGGACTCGATCGAGGCTCTCTGGCGCATGAAGGAGGAGGTCAAGGTCGATTCCGAGCTCACCGCCGCGTTCCACTCCGGTGACACGGCGGCCGCGGTCGCCGCCGCGCTCGACGGCTCCGAGCGCGGGCGCCGGTTCGTCGAGGAGAGCCTGCGGCCGTACCAGCTCGAGTTCGGCAACAAGGCGATCTGGTCGCACGAGTTCGTCTATCCGACGTGGCGCGAGAGCCCGGCTCCGATCATCGAGGCGGTGCGCGGCTACCTCGAGTCCGATTACGACTTCCAGGCGGAGCTCGACGCGGTGAAGGCCGACCTCGACGGCGCGCTCCACGAGCTGATGGACGACGTGCCGGAGGGCGAGGGGCGCGCCAAGCTCCAGGCGGCGCTCGACCTCTCCCTGCGCATGAATCCGCTGACGCCCGACCATCACTTCTTCATCGACCAGGGAACCAATGCGCGCCTGCGCCTCGTGCTCGTCGCGCTGGGGCGCCGGCTGGCCGAGAGCTCGGTGCTGGACGATGCGGAGGACGTGATGTTCCTGCGCTACAACGAGCTCCGCGTTCTCGTGGCCGACCCGACGGCGTTCGATGCGAAGGCGCGGGTGTCCGAGCGGCGCGACGAGCGCGAGCGGGCGTTTGCGCTGCGGCCTCCGGACTGGGTCGGGACGGCCACGCAGTCGCAGCTCGAGTTCCCGTACTACACGCTCTGGGGCTTCCCCGAGAAGTTCTTCCGCGAGCCGCCCGAGCGGCAGGAGGAGATCGTCGGGCTGGCCGCGTCTCCGGGGATCGCCGAGGGCAGCGCGCGTCTCGTCGAGTCGCTCGAGGAGTTCGATCAGGTCAAGGACGGCGAGATCCTCGTCTGCCGCATGACGAACCCCGCCTGGGTGGTCCTGTTCACGAAGATCGCCGGCCTCGTCACGGACGCGGGGGGTGTGGCGGCCCATCCGGCAGTGGTGTCACGGGAGTTCGGGATCCCGGCCGTCGTCGGCACTTCCACCGCGACCCAGCGGATCGGCACGGGCGACCGCGTCCGCGTGAACGGCTCGACGGGCGTCGTCGAGATCCTCTCGTGACGATGCCGCGACACTCTGACGCGTCTCTTGCCACGCTCCGCGCGCCACTCACGCGGATTCCCGCACTAGGCTTGAAGCGGGAGGAGGCAAGCGGGAGGCCCCCGCGCGCGAGGGGACGGGCCGAGCGGCATGCCCTCGCACCACCCCGCGCCGGCACGTCGAGGAGTTCAGAACTCGTTCTTCGAGGAGGTTTGCGTTGACCAGGCTCGTCGATCTCTCCATGCCCGTGCACCGCGACATGCTCACGTTCCCCCGCGTCCCGCCTCCGACCCTCGTTCTCTACGAGAGCTGGGAGGAGTTCGCGGAGCGCATCGGTGCGGCGGCGGAGGGCGCGACCTGGCTCACGGCCAGCTACATCGTGATCCAGAACGACCACGTGGGCACGCACTGCGACGCCGTCAAGCACCTCCGGGGCCCGGATGCGCCGGGCGTCGAGGGCATCCCAATCGAGTACTGCTTCTCCGACGGGGTGGTTCTGGACTTCCGCGATCGGGCCTCCGGCTACCGGATCACCCCCGACGACATCGACGGCTCGCTCGAGCAGATCGGCTACGAGCTCAAGGAGCGCGACATCGTCCTGATCCACACCGGCGCCGGCGCATACAACACGGAGGAGCGGTACCGCACGGACCACTGCGGCATGACGGCCGAGGCGACACGGCACCTGATCGCACAGGGCGTGCGGATGATGGGAATCGACGCGATCACCTTCGACCCGCCGGTCTGGGCGATGTTCGAGGGGAAGCACTTCTGGGAGGCCCATCGCGTCATGATCGACGACGACTACTGGCACCTCGAGAACCTCATGAACCTCGACCAGCTGCCGTCCCACGGCTTCAAGCTCTCCGTCTTCCCGATCAAGTGGACGGGTACGACGGCGGCACCCGTTCGCGCCGTTGCCATCATCGAGGAGTGAGCGCGGCAACGCTGCTCTGGTTCGGCGACGCTGGGTGCCGTGACGTCGGGGTCGCGGGCGGCAAGGGAGCGAGCCTGGCGGCGATGGCGGCCACGGGGCTTCCCGTGCCGCCCGGCTTCGTGATCGTGTCGGCTGCGCTCGGGCAGGCCGTCGACGCCGCGCGACTCCGCGAGCTCGCTTCTTCGCAGGCGCACGCCGAGGCGCAGGAGCTCGTGCTCGCTGCCGAGCCGCCCCGGGCCGAGATCGCGGCGGCCTACGAGGCGCTGGGCGGGGGCCGCGTTGCCGTGCGCTCCTCGGCCGCAGCCGAGGACTCGGCGACCGCGAGCTTCGCCGGCCAGCAGGAGACCTACCTCGAGATCTCCGGCATCGACGAGGTCTGCGCGCGGGTCGTCCAGTGCTGGGCGTCGTTTTTCTCCGAGCGAGCGCTCTTCTACCGGTCCCACAAGGGCTCCCTCGACGATCTCGGCATGGCCGTCGTCGTGCAGCGGATGGTCGAGGCGGAAAAGGCGGGCGTGATCTTCACCGCCGATCCCGTCCAGCGCCGCCGCGACCAGATGATCGTGGAGGCGGCGCTCGGCCTCGGCGAACAGGTCGTCTCCGGCGAGGTGACCCCGGACCACTACGTGGTCGATCGCGAGGGCGTCGTGAAACGCGAGGTCCTGTCCGGCGAGGGCGCTCTCACCGCGGGCGAGCTGCGCGAGCTCGCTGCGCTCGGTCGCGCGCTCGAGGAGCATTTCGGTGCGCCCCAGGACGTGGAGTGGGCGATCGAGGGCGGGCAGATCTTCCTGCTGCAGTCGAGGCCGGTGACGACGCTTTGAGCTCGCTGCTCGAGCGCGCCCACGTCTGGGTCGAGCCGTACTGGAACGCTCGCCATCTGGAACGGACGCTCGACTGGCTCCTCGTGCTCGAGCCGGACGCCCCGGAGCCGATGCAGCTCGCCGCGCTGACCCACGATATGGAGCGGCACTTTCCCGGTGGGCCCGTGATAAACCCGGCAACGATGCCGCCCGGCGACGAGACCTACGAGCGTGCGCATTCCGAGCGATCCGCGCAAGTGGTCGGTGACTGGCTCCGAATCGAAGGCGGCTCGCCGGTACTCATCGCCGAAGTGCAGCGCCTGGTGCGCGCGCACGAGACGGGGGCGACGCCGACGAGAACGTCGTCCAGGCCGCCGACTCCGTCTCGTTCCTCGAGGTCAACCCGGGGCTCATGGCCGACTGGGTGACTTCAGGAAAGTGCGGCCACGAGCGTGCAAAAGCCCAGCTGACGTACATGTACGAGCGCATTCGGCTCGATGCAGCCCGCGAGCCGGCGCAGCCTCTTTACGAAGCGGCCCTCGCCGTCGTCGACCGCGCCGAGGCCCCGTCGGAATGACCTTCGGCTGCGATTGGCTGGCGCCGCGCTCCCTCGAGGAGGCCCTGGCGCTCAAGGCAGAGCACGGGGAGGACGCAACCGTGCTCGCCGGAGGCACGTTCCTCGGCATCCTGATCAACCAGCGCCTCTTTGCCCCGACGTGCCTGCTCAGCCTGGGCGAGGTCCCCGGCCTCGACGGTATCGAGGTCAACGGCGAGCTTCGCCTCGGCGCCATGGTTCGGCACCGCGCCGTCGAGCGCTCGGGGGCGGTTCTCGAGGGTTGGCCTGTTCTCGCGAGCACGTTCGCTCTCGTCGCGAGCCCCCGGGTTCGCAACCAGGCCACCGTCGGCGGCGTGCTGGCGGATGCCGATTACGCCTCCGACCCGCCGGCGATGCTCTGCGCCCTCGGCGCGAAGGTCGTCGCCCGCAGCGTCGCGGGCGAGCGTGAGATCCCGGTCGGAGAGCTCATCACCGGCTATTACGAGACCGCGCTGCAGCCCGACGAGCTGATCATCGCGGTGTCCGTGCCGCGCGTCGATCGCGCCGTGTATCGCAAGTTCCGGTCTCGCTCCCATGAAGATCGGCCGTGCGTCTCGGTCGCGGCGGTGCTCGACGGCGGAGAGCTGCGGGTCGTCGTCGGTGCGGTCGCGGGAACCTTGCAGGTCGATCCTGATGCGTGCGCGCTGGCGTCCGGCCGGTCGCTCGATGCAGAGCTCGCGGCCGAGATCGGCGCCCGCTACGCGGATGCGATCGAGCCGCTTTCCGACGTTCGCGGCTCGGCCGCTTACCGCAAGCGCGTCATCGCCGTCGAAGTGCGCCGCGCGCTTTTCGAGCTCGGAGCCGGATGACCGCTCCGCCCCCCTGGCTGCGCGCGGTGCTCGAGGGGACGGTTCGCTACGCCCAGGATTTCGAGCTGCCGGGGATGCTGCACGGCCGCATTCTGCGCTCCCCGTATCCGCACGCCCGGGTGCTCCGCGTGGATGCATCGGCGGTGCCCGACGACGCCGTCGTGCTCACGCCGGACGACGTGCTGCAGCTTGGGCGCTACGGCTGCCAGATCGCCGACCAGACCGTGCTCGCGATCGAGCGGGCGAGGTTCGCCGGCGACGGCGTCGCGGCTGTCGCGGCGGCATCCGAAGAGGAGGCGGAGAGCGCGCTCGCGCTGATCGAGGTCGACTACGAGGAGCTGCCGGCAGCGCTCGATCTCGAGGAGGCACTCGACGGCGAGGTGCTCGTGCACGAGCACCACCAGATCTCCGACAACGACGCGGCGTACTTCGGGATCCGTCCCCAGGAGGGGACGAACGTCTGCCACCTCTTCCGGATCCGGCACGGCGACATCGAGCGGGGCTTCGAGGAGGCCGACGCGGTCGTGGACGAGACGTTCAGGACGGCGGCGGCACAGCATGCGGCGATGGAGCCGCACGCCTGCCTGGCGCAATGGAGCGACGGGCGCCTGGAGCTCTGGACCGGCACGCATACGCCGTTCAACGTGCGCGCGGACATCGCCGGAGTCTTCGGCCTGCCCGAGGAGAGCGTTCGGATCGTGTGTCCGCCGATGGGCGGCTCGTTCGGCGCCAAGACCTTCGTTCACCTCGAGGCGATCGCCGCCGCGCTCGCGCGCAAGGCCGGACGGCCCGTGCGGCTCGTGCTGCCGCGCAGCGAGGAGTGGGTGACGAGCAACCGCCACCCCGCTTTGATCCGCGTTCGCATGGGAGCCCGCCGGGACGGGACTCTGGTCGCAAAGCTCGTCGACTCCTCCATCGATACCGGCGCGTACGCAGACTGTGGCCCCGGTGTGGCGGTCAAGATCGGCTACTCCGCCGTCGGCCCCTACCGCATCCCGAACGTCGCAGCGGACTCGCGGTGCGTCTACACAAACCTGCCGCCCAACGGCGCCTTCCGGGGCTATGGAGCCACCCAGGCGGCCTGGGCGTCCGAGCGGGCGATGGACATGCTGGCCGACCGGCTCGGCCTGGATCCGCTCGATTTCCGGTTGAAGAACGTGCTGCGGGACGGTGACGTCTTCTGCACGGGCGAGACGGTGCACGACGTCCATTTCGCGGACTGTCTCGAGCGTGCCGCCGATGCAGTCGGGTGGCGGGAGGGCCGCAGCGGCAAAGGCCTGTGCGTGCTGCTCAAGGGAATGCAGACGCCGAGCCGGGCGTCGATCGCGATCGAGACGAACGACGACGGCGGATACATCCTGCGCTGCGCGACGGCGGAGCTCGGTCAGGGGTCGCGGCGCGCGCTTTCCCTGATGGCGGCCGAGCTGCTGGGCGTCGCCGCGTCCGAGATCCGGTTTCCCAACCCGGATACCGACCTGGCGCCGTACGACACGCGTGCAACCTCGAGCCGGTCCACCTACATGATGGGCCGGGCACTCGAGGAGGCTGTGCGCGACCTGCGCCGCGACGGCACCCGCGGGGTGGGGGAGTTTCGCAACGATGGCGGGCTCGACCCGGAGACCGGACAAGGCGTCGCCTCCTCCCACTGGCATCAGGGCGCCGCCGCAGCGACCGTGCACGTAGACGAGGAGACCGGGAAGGTCGAGGTCGAGCGTGTCCACGCCGCCGTCTACGCCGGGCGGGTCGTGAACCGGGACGGCGCGGAGCTCCAGAACGAGGGAGCCATGATCATGGGCCTCGGGACGGCGCTGTTCGAGGCCGTCGCGTTCGCGGACGGCCAGGTCACGAACGCGAACCTCTCCGACTACGAGGTGCCGTCGATCGCCGATCTGCCGGTGCTGACCCACGAGCTCGTGGAGCAGGCGGGAGCCGACATCCACGGGATCGGCGAGACGGCAGTACCGCCGGTCCCTGCGGCGATCGGGAACGCGCTCGGCTCGCTCGGGATCCACGTGACGGAGCTCCCCATGACGGCCGAGTCAGTCCTGGCCGCGATCGACCGCCGCGACGCCGAGGACGCTTCGTGAGGCCGCTGCGATGCTCCCGGTGTCGAGCCGCAGTCCCCCACCCGGGTGGGGGGACCCACGATCCCCTCCCAGACTACGCCCCGAAACCGCACGAGACCCTCGCGCTTCGCGCCGATTCCTGCACGACTTCGCCATGAATGTCGCTTTCAACCTCAACGGCGAGCAGGTGGAGGTCGACGTGCCTCCGACCGCGAGCCTCCTCACGGTGCTTCGCACCCGACTCGGCGTCCGGTCCGTCCGCGAGACCTGCGGCATCGGCGTGTGCGGCGCGTGCACGGCGCTCGTCGACGGCGAGCCGATCTCCGCCTGCCTGCTCCTCGCGCCGCTCGTCGAGGGGGCGACCGTCACCACGGCCGAAGGCCTCGGCGGCGACCACCCGGTGCTTCGGGCGTTCGCTGACGCCCACGCGTTCCAGTGCGGCTTCTGTACGCCTGGCCTCGTCTTGACCGTCGCCAACCTGCTCGAGGAATGCCCGCAGCCGACGGACGAGGAGATCGCACTCGCGCTGGCGGGCAATCTGTGTCGCTGCGGGAGCTACGTCAAGATCGCCGACGCCGTCCGGCGCGCCGCCGGCACGGCCTAGTTCGAGGTCTGCCGACGTCGCGCCAACCCGGTCTCGCCGTGCAAAGTCGAGCGTTCTGAGAAGCTGCACGGGACCGCCGCCATGCCGCAACTCGTCGACGTCCTCCACCTCGGGAGCCCGCATGTGATCGGGGTGTACGTGCTGGACGGGCCGGAGCCCGCGCTCGTCGACTGCGGCCCAGCCGTCTGTGCCGAGGCGCTCGAGAAGGGGCTCCAGGCGATCGGGCTCCCCCTGCAGGACGTCCGCCACGTGATCCTGACCCACGTGCACCCCGACCACGCGGGCGCCGCCGGGGCGCTCGTCCGGGCAAACCCCGGCCTGCAGGTCCACGTCAGCGAGGTGGGCGCACCGCACCTCGTCGATCCGACACGCCTCGAGCAGAGCGCCAGACGGCTCTACGGCGACGAGTTCGACCGGATCTTCGGAGCGATCGTCCCTGCGCCCGCGCAGAACGTCCATGCCCTCGGAGACCGGATCCTCGACCTCGAAGTCTTTCCCACGCCCGGCCACGCCTGGCATCACGTGTCGTTCCTCGACTCCGAGGGGGCCTGCTATACGGGCGATGTCGCCGCCTGCGTGCTGCCGCCGGGCCGGTTCCTCTACCCGGCTTCGGCGCCGCCCGGCATCGATCTGAAGGCGTGGGAGGCCTCCCTCGACGCGATCGAGGCGAGGCGCCCGTCGGTGCTGCGTCTGACCCATTTCGGCGAGGTCGCCGATCCTCCCGGCCATCTCGCCCGGACGCGTGAACGGCTGCGCGAATGGGCCGAGCGGGTTCGCAACGGCGCCACGGTCGAGGAGTTCGCGGCGGCGGCCGAGGCCGAGCTGCGAGCCGAGGCAGACGGGACGGCGGAGCTGTACAGGCAGCTGCCCAGCTTCGAGCTGTCCTACGCTGGCATTCGCCGGTACCTGGACAAGCAAGCGAAGCGGGAGGAGAGAAGCTGATGCCGTATGTCGTCTGCGCGAAGTGGACCGCGAAAGAGGGCGAGGCCGACGCCGTGGAGGCAGCCGTCCGCAACCTCGTCGAGCCCTCCCGGGCCGAGCCCGGCATGGTGCTTTACCAGCCGCATCGGGATCCCGAGAACCCGAACGTGTTCTTCTTCTACGAGCAGTACCGCACGAAAGCGGACTACGAGGCGCACGCCGAGTCGGAGCACTTCAAGCAATGGGGATTCGGCGACGCGATCCCGAGGCTCGAGTCGCGCGAGCGCTCGTTCTACGAGACCTGGGACATCTAGCGACGTCCGGAGCGGCGGCAGGCCGAACGGCCGGCGGAGCGCGGTGATGTGACCAAGGGGCGCGCGGGCGTGCTCGTCGGGCTGTTCGCGATCGCGCTCGCGCTGCGACCGCAGATCGTCGGGATCGGGCCCCTGCTTCCCGAGATCCAGCTCGATCTCGATCTCTCGCACGCGGTCGCCGGGCTCCTCGGGACGATTCCGGTGCTCTGCATGGGGCTCTTCGCCCCTCCCTCTGCCTACGTCTCCGGCTGGATCGGCTCCCGGGCCGCGATCGGCGCGGCAGTCGCGCTGATCGGCGTTGCCGGGGTCGCGCGAGCGTTCGCGCCGGGCGCCGTCGGCGTCCTGCTGCTCACACTCCCTGTCGGCATCGGGATCGCCGTCGCCGGCACGCTGCTCCCCGTCGCCGTCAAGGAACGCTTCGGCGACCGGCCGGCCTACGCGACCGGGATGTATGCGACGGGCATCAACGCGGGCGCGATGCTCGCCGCGGCCACCGCCGTGCCGCTCGCCGCGCTCGGAAGCTGGCGGACCGCGCTTGCGGTCTTCTCCGGAGTGACCATCGTGCTCGCGCTGGTGTGGTTCGTTCAGACGGCGCGCGAGCCTCCACATCGGCGCCTCGACGTGCGGCCCCCGAAGCTCCCGGTCCGGAGCGGTGTCGCGTGGATCCTCGTCGCCATGTTCGGGCTGCTCGGCACGGCGTACTACGGCCTGTCCGCATGGATGCCGGACTCCTTCGTCGAGCGTGGGTGGAGCGAGCAGAGCGCGGGAGCGCTTCTCGCCGTCATGCAGGCCGGCGGAATTCCGGGCAGCCTCGCCGTCTCGGCGCTGGCCGACCGCTTCGGCTCCCGCCGGCGCTATCTCGTCGCTTGCTCCGCGATCACGGCGGCGTCGGTCGCCGGCATGATCCTGCTACCGGAGGCGGGCTGGGCCTGGGCGGCGCTCGGGGGATGCGCGATCGGCGCCCTGTTCGCGTTGACCATGACGCTGCCGCTCGACGTCGCGGACGATCCTCTTCAGGTCGGCGCCGTCGCAGGCCTCATGCTCGGCGCGGGCTACTGCATCTCCGGGCTCTCGCCGTTCGTCCTCGGCGTCATGCGCGACGCCACCGGAAACTTCACCGGGTCGTTGTGGTTGATCGTCGGCACGAGCTCGGCTTACCTGGTGCTCGGCTCGACCCTGACCCGCGAGCGGCTCCACCGCGGCATCTCGACGGTCGCACCCACCGCCCCGTGAGAGCGGGCGCGGGCGCCCGGCTCGTGCTCGCCGATCGCTCGGTCCGGGCCGTTGTCCTCATCGCGTTCGTCCTGATGCTCGGCAACGGCATCGTGCTGCCCATCCTGCCGCTGTTCGCGCGCTCGTTCGGGGTGGGCTACGGGGCGGCAGGCCTGCTCATCGCCGCGTACGGGATCGCGCGCATCGGGTGCGATCTCGGCGCCGGGGTCGTCGTCGACCGCGTCGGCGAACGTGCGGCCGGAGCGGCAGGCCTGGCGGCGATGACGGCGTTCGCGGTACTCACGGGGCTCGCGCCGGCCTTCGCTGCGGCCGTCGTCTTCTGGGGCGCGGTCGGCGTGAGCTCGGCCGTCACGCAGACGGCGAGCTACGCGTTTCTGCTGCGCGTCGTGCCGGTTGCGCAGATGGCGCGCACCATGGGCATCTTCTACGGGAGCTTCAACGTCGGCCTGGCGGCAGGTGGTTTCGTCGGCGGCTTCATCGCCGACCACTTCGGGCTCGAGAGCCCCCTCTACGCCGCCGCGGGCCTGTACGCGCTCGCCGGGGCGCTCTACCTGCTCTTCGT
The DNA here is from genome assembly GCA_963780385.1 of uncultured Thermoleophilia bacterium. Lineage (GTDB taxonomy): Bacteria > Actinomycetota > Thermoleophilia > Gaiellales > Gaiellaceae > CAWACA01. The sequence goes on from CAWACA010000003.1 coordinate 75,619, forward strand.
GCCCCGGCTCGAACGCGTCTCGAGCTCCGAGGCCCCGCCGAGCTCGAGCTGGCGTCAAGCCCTGATCCGCGTCGCGAGAACGCCGGGCCTCACGGCGGCCGCGGTGAGCCAGCTCGCCTATCTCTGGATCTTCGCCGCCGTCTTCGGGACCCTGCTCGCGCTCTTCGGGCGTGACGAGCTGGGAATGTCCGCCGCCGCGATCGGCGTCGTGTTCGCCGTCGCCCTCGCGGTCGAGCTCGTCGTCCTCTATCCCGCCGGAAGCATCGCCGACCGGCGCGGCCGCAAGGTCGTCCTCGTGCCGGCGCTCGTCGGGCTCGCCGCCCTCACCGCGATCATCGGCCTCGCCGGGGCGCCGCTCGTGCTCGGGCTCCTGGTGGCCGGCCTGGCGGTCGCATCAGGGTTCGGGGGCGTGGCTCCCAGCGCGATGTTCTCGGACATCGCCCCGCGGGCAGAGCTCGGGACGGCCGCCGGCGTCTTTCGGCTCTTCGGCGACGTCGGCTTCGCGCTCGGTCCGCTGGTCGCGGGCGCGGTGGCCGCGTCGGCCGGGCTGACGGAGGCCTTCCTGGTCAGCGCGGTGCCGGCCGTCGTGGCGCTGGCGCTCGTCGTGCGGACGCCCGAGACGCTGCACGCCGCGTCCCGCGCGTGAGAGCTCAGTGCAGCGGCCGGGCCGTCAGGCGGTAGGCAACCGTTTCGCCCCGGTCGAGCCACCTGGCCTGGCCGTGCTCGACGGCCGTGGCGAGCCCGAGCGAGTGGGGGACGGAGGCGGGCTCGACGACGAGCACTTCCGCGGCTTCGCGCCAGGGGCCGCCGTAGGTGCGAACCTCGTGCCAGAGCCACAGGTGGCGCAGCCAGTCGGAGTCCCAGGCGAGCTCGAGCCCCTGGCCCGTGGCGGCATTGCGCACGACGGCGCGTCCCGTCGGCAGCTCGGCCACGCCGAGCAGCCGGCTACGCGGCTTCGCGATCGGCCAGCGGTCGCAGCGCTCGCGCGAGCCGTCGAGCAGCAGCGCCTCCGGCCAGATCGCGGCATCGGCCGGCGGCTCGGGCGGCCCCTCGGCTTCCGAGAGCTCGTACGCGCGCCCCGCAGGCAGCTCGATCGCGACCTCGGGGTCGAGCAGCTCCGTCCCGAGCGCGATGTGCTCGAGCGCGACGAGCGGAGCCCGCTCGGCGACGCCGACGATGTCGACCGACACGGTCAACGTGTCTGCGTCGGCCTCGAGCCGCCGCTCGATCCGCACGCCGTGCCCGCTCCACGTGAGGACGCATCGAGGAGTCGGAGGCAGCGGTGACCGTCCAGGGGTCGTTGGAGGCGCGGCCGTGGAAGCCGTGCCGCGTCCCTTCGACGACGCAGGGGCTGCCCGCATTCGGCGCGGCGAGCTGCCAGCCGCCGCGGTAGCGGGCCGTCCAGGTCTCCTCGTCGAGGTCGCCGCCGAGCGGCTCGGCGGACGCGAATGGTGGACGGCCGAGCAGCTGGCGACCGGTCTCGAGGTCGACCAGATCGAGCAGCTCGCCGCCGTGCCGCGGGTCGAGCCGGACGAGCAGCTCCGCGGAGCGGAGCACCAGCATCAGCGAGTCGTACCTCGCGCGGTAGTGCTCGACCGTCTCGCGCACGCCCTCGGCCAGCGAAGTGATCCTGACCTCCCCGATCGCCGCCGCGAGGCCCCCCGTTGCCATCTCCGCCGGCAACGGCAGCTGCACGTCGTCGAAGGTGATCCGGCCGGCGACCTCGGGTGCCGCAGCCTCGATCGCCGCGACCACCTCGCGACATGTGAGCGACCGTGCCGGGCATGTTGAACACCGCGCTGCCGGCATAGGGCGTGCGACTCATGGCGATGAACGCGCGCGCCACGTCGGCGGCGTGGTTGTAGGTGACCCTGCCGCCGTAGTTGATGTGGTAGCCGTCGCCGCCGGCCGCCGCCTTCATGGCGTGGGTGGGCTCTGCGGTGATGCCCTGGTCCCGCGCCGGCCCGTAGACGTTGTAGGGCCGGAGGCCGAGCGAGGGCACCTGCTCGTCCTGCCAGTAGATCCGCGCGTTGCCCTCGTTGGCCTGCTTGTAGACGCCGTAGTGGGTGCTCGGGCGCGAGTCGGCGTTCTCGTCGCCCGTGGCTCGCGCCGCGTCGCCCTCGCCGAAGTAGGCCGCGGAGGACGCGTAGACCACCGGCGCGGCGATGCGGTCGAGGCGCCGCTTGACGGCCTCGAGGACGTTGACCGTGCCGAGGACGTTGACGGCCGCGCCGAGCGGCGGGTTGTCGCGGCAGAACGGAATCTGGAGCGCCGCCAGGTGGATGACGTTGGTGATCTCGTGCTGGTCGAGAGCCTGCTCGATGACGGGGAGGCTGGTGACGTCCCCCTGGACGAGGGTGACGGCATCGAGCCGGTCCGGCAGCAGCTCGCGCAGCCGGCGCGGGTCGTCACCGAGGTCGAGCCCGACCACGTCAGCGCCCTCCTCGACGAGCAGCCGCGCGGTCCAAGCCCCGAGGCAGCCGAGCACACCGGTGACGAGGAAGCGTTCGGAGGACGGCACGGCGTTGTGAGGGCCGGATCTCATCCGGCGCTCAATAGGTTGCGCGGCCGCCGGAGATGTCGAAGCAGGCGCCGGTCGAGAACGTCATCTCCTCGCTCCCGAGCCATGCGACGAGCGCGGCGACCTCCGCCGGCTGGCCGAGCCTGCCCAGGGGGATCCGCGACACCATGTACTCGATGTGCTCCTCGGACATCTGGTCGAGGATGGGGGTCTGGATCACCGCGGGAGCGACGGAGTTGACGAGAATCCCGGAGCCGACGAGGTCCTTGCCGATGGACTTCGTCATTCCGATCACGGCCGCTTTCGATGCGGAGTAGGCGGCGGCCATCGGGTTCCCCTCCTTGCCCGCGATCGAGGCGATGTTGACGATTCGGCCGTAGGCGCGCTTCTTCATGCCGGGGATCACGGCGCGGTTGCAGAAGAAGACTCCGTGGCAGTTGATCCCGAAGACGCGCTCCCATTCGGCGTCGCTGACGTCCTCGGTGTGCAGCGAGTCGCCGCCGACGCCGGCCGAGCACACGAGCACGTCGAGCCGGCCGAGCTCGGACTCGACCCGCGCCACGCCCGCGTCGACCTCGCCGGACTGCGTGACGTCGGCCGTGACGGCCAGCGCCCCGAGCTCGCCGGCGGCGGCCGCGAGTCGTTCCGCGTCCCGGTCGAGCACGGCGACCTCGGCGCCGTCGTCGCGCAACCGCTCGGCGATCGCGCGGCCGATGCCGCTGGCGCCGCCCGTCACCAGGGCGACCCTACCCGCAAAGTCGTGGCGGTTCGGCATCGGCCTCTTCTATCAGAATGCCGCCGCCGACATCCCGACTACCATCGGCCTGGCAACGCGATCAGGAGGCTTTCATGGCTGTAGCAGCCGCGACGCCGGCGCGCGGGCCGGTCGGCAACACCCGCTCGATCCCTCTCTCCATCCTCTGGGCGATCCTCACGCTCGGCATCTACACCTTCATCTGGGTCTACCGGACCCAGGAGGAGACGAAGCGCTACTCCGGGAACGGCATCGGCGGCATCCTCGGCATCGTGATCTGGGCGCTGACTCGGCATCGTCACCTACTTCGTCGTGCCGTCGGAGGTTCGCTACCTGCACGAGGACCTCGACGGCGGGGCGCCCGGCTCCGCACCGGTGCGGGGAATCACGGGCCTCTGGGTGCTGCTCCCGATCATCGGGCAGTTCGTCTGGTTCATCAAGGTGCAGGGCGCGCTGAACCGGTACTGGGAGTCCAAGGGAGCACCGCCGGCCTGAGGCGCTTTCTAGGATGTAGGGGGCCGTGGGCCTTCCCGGCCCCGACGAAGGAGCCACGATGACGACGACAGAAGCGGCAGCGCGAGGGCCGGCGCTGAGCGATCCGGATCTCTTCCGCACCCGGGCCTACATCGACGGCGCCTGGGTGGATGCCGACTCCGGCGCCACCTTCCCGGTCGTCAATCCGGCGACCGGAGAGGCACTCGCGCAGCTTCCGCGCCTGGGAGCGGCCGAGACGCGGCGGGCGATCGAGGCCGCCGAGCGCGCTCTTCCCGCCTGGCGAGGCCTCCTGGCCAAAGACCGGGCCAGGATCCTGCGCGACTGGGCCGACCTCATGGTGGCGAAGCAGGAGGACCTCGCGGTCCTCATGGTGCTCGAGCAGGGGAAGCCGCTCGCCGAGGCGCGGGCCGAGATCGCGTACGCGGCTTCGTTCCTCGAGTGGTTCGGCGAGGAGTCGAAGCGGGTCTACGGCGACACGATCCAGCCGACCCTGCCCGACAGGCGCGTGCTCGTGCTGAAACAGCCCGTCGGCGTCGGCGCCGGCATCACCCCGTGGAACTTCCCGGCCGCGATGATCACGCGCAAGGCCGCGCCCGCACTCGCGGCGGGCTGCACGATGGTGCTCAAGCCCGCCGAGCAGACGCCGCTCTCGGCGCTGGCCGTCTGCGAGCTGGCCGAGCGCGCCGGTGTGCCCGGGGGCGTGTTCAGCGTCGTGACGGGCGACGCCGAGGACGCGCCGGCGATCGGCGGTGAGCTCACGTCGAACCCGATCGTCCGCAAGCTCGGCTTCACCGGCTCGACCGCCGTCGGGAAACTGCTCATGGAGCAGTGCGCGCGCCAGGTGAAGCAGGTTGCGCTGGAGCTGGGCGGCAACGCGCCGTTCATCGTCTTCGACGACGCCGACCTCGACGAGGCCGTCGAGACGATGCGGCTCTGCAAGTTCCGCAACTCCGGGCAGACATGCATCTCCGCCAACAGGATTCTCGTGCAGCAGGGCGTCGTCGACGAGTTCGCATCGAAGCTGACTGAGCTCGCGCAGAGCCTGAAGGTCGCACCCGGTCTCGAGGAGGGCGCGGAGGTCGGGCCGCTGATCGACGAGGACGGCCTGGCGAAGGTGGAGCGGCACGTGGAGAACGCGGTCGAGGGCGGCGCCGAGGTGCTCGTCGGCGGCTCGACGCACGAGCTCGGCGGCACCTTCTATTCGCCGACGGTGCTCGCAGGCGTCTCGCCGAGCATGCAGATGTCCTGCGAGGAGACGTTCGGGCCGGTCGCCGGCCTGATCTCGTTCGCCGACGAGGAGGAGGCCGTGCGCATCGCCAACGACACGCCCTTCGGGCTCTGCGCGTACTTCTACACCCGCGACCTCGGCCGGGCGTGGCGGGTCGGCGAGGCTCTCGAGGCCGGCATCGTGGGCGTCAACACGGGGTTCGTCTCGACCGAGGTGGCGCCGTTCGGCGGTGTCAAGGAGTCCGGCATCGGCCGCGAGGGCTCGAAGTACGGCATCGAGGAGTGGCTCGAGATCAAGTACCTCACGATGGCCGGGATCGGCGCGTGATCGTCGAGCAGCGCGACTACCACGTCTACACGGGCAAGCTCGCCGAGCTCGTCCGCCTCTACGAGACCGAGGGGATCGCCGTCCAGCAGGAGATCCTGGGCGGCTTCATCGGCGCGTTCACAACCGAAATCGGCGCGCTCTCGACGTACACGAGCATGTGGCGCTACGAGAGCTTCGACGAGCGCGAGCAGCGGCGCGCCCGCCTCCAGGCGGACGAGCGCTGGAAGGCGTTCCTGCCGAAGATCCAGCCGCTCATCCACACACAGCAGAACCGGATCCTCGTCCCGACCCCGTTCTCGCCGCTCAGGTAGATGCCGGGCACCCTGGAGGGCAAGGTCGCCGTCGTCACCGGCGGAGCGCAGGGGATCGGGCGCGCGGTTGCCGACGGGCTCGCGGCCGAGGGAGCACGGGTCGTGATCGCCGACCTCGCGCGAGCCGAGGACGCGGCCGCAGAGCTCGAGGACGGCCTCGGCCTGACGGCCGACGTCTCGTCGGAAGCCGACGTCGCCCGCGTCGTCGCGGAGAGCGTCTCCCGTATGGGTCGGATCGACATTCTCGTCAACAACGCCGGGCTCTACGCGTCGCTGCCGATGCGTCCGTTCACCGAGATCCCGCTCGAGGAGTGGCGCGAGGTGATGGACGTCAACGTCATGTCGATGTTCCTGTGCTGCCGTGCCGTCGTGCCGCGGATGCGTGAGCAGGGCGGCGGCAAGATCGTGAACATCTCGTCCGGCACCCCGTTTCGGGGCGTGCCCTTCCTCCTCCATTACGTAACGAGCAAGGGCGCCATCGTGGCGTTCACGCGCGCCCTCGCCAGGGAGCTCGGCAGCGACGGGATCCACGTGAACTGCGTCGCGCCCGGGTTCACGATGACGGAAGGGGTCAAGGCGCATCCCGAGGTGATCGAGAAGCTGCGCGATGTCTCGATCGCGTCGCGGACGATCCAGCGAGACCAGGTCGCCGAGGACGTCGTCGGCGCGGTGGTCTTCTTCTGCAGCCCCGCAGCCGACTTCGTCACCGGCCAGACCATGGTCATCGACGGCGGCCAATACTTCCACTGACCGATGAAGCTCTCCCTCTACGAGCATCCCGAGGGCGTCGAGACCGCCGACGGCGTCCACGTCGCCTACGACCTCGTGCGCAACGAGGCGCATCTCGGCGCCGCTCGGGTGGACGGGCCCGCCGTGGTGTTCGCGCTCGCCGCGGAGGCGCCCGGCGCAGTGCTCGCGGCGGACGTCGAGCTCGATCCGGGCACGCGCTGGGTGCTGCGCTGCGACCGCGTCGACTTCCCGCAGGGCGCGGTCGCCTATCGCCACACGCATCCGGGCCCGGGCATCCGCCGTCTCCTCCTCGGCGAGCTGACGATCGACGCGCCGGGGCATCTCCAGACCCACGGTGCGGGCGAGTCCTGGTTCGAGGGGGCCGACTACCCGGTGCTGGCGACGGCGTCCGGGGTCGAAGGCGCGGCGTTCGTCCGCGTGCTGCTGCTTCCCGCCGAGTGGGCCGGGAAGCGCACCGTGCGCTACGTCGACCCGGCCGACGACGAGAAGCCGAAGCTGCAGCGCGCCACGATCCTGCTCGAGGAGCCGCTCCCGGAGGCACCGACCGGGTGAGATCGGGCGGCCGGATCCTCGTCGACCAGCTCCGGATCCACGGAGTCGACACGATCTTCTGCGTCCCGGGGGAGAGCTACCTCCCGGCGCTCGACGCGCTCGCCGACGCGCGCGACGCGATCCGGCTCGTCGTCTGCCGCCAGGAGGGCGGCGCGGCGAACATGGCCGAGGCCTACGGCAAGTTGACGGGGCGGCCCGGGTGTGTGCTTCGTCACCCGCGGGCCGGGCGCGACGAACGCCTCGATCGGCGTGCACACCGCCTTCCAGGACTCGACGCCGCTGGTGCTGCTGGTCGGTCAGGTCGACCGGGGCGCGCTCGGCCGCGAGGCCTTCCAGGAGGTGGACTTCGTCTCGATGTTCGCGCCGCTCGCGAAGCACGCCGAGCAGGTCATCGACCCGGCGCGCATCCCCGAGATCGTGAGCCGCGCCTTCCATCTCGCCTGCGCCGGCCGGCCCGGGCCCGTCGTGCTGGCGTTTCCGGAGGACGTGCTGGCCGAGGAGGCGCAGTGCGAGGACGCCGGCGCCTACCGCGTCGTCCAGCCCCATCCGGGGCCGGAGGAGCTCGACGCGCTGCGCGAGGCACTGGCCGCGGCCGAGCGCCCGTTGATGCTCGTCGGCGGCGGCGGCTGGACGCCGGCGGCCTCGCAGGACATCCTCGCGTTCGCCGAGGCGAACACGCTCCCGGCAACCTGTGCGTTCCGCTGGCAGGACTGCTTCGACAACCGCTCGCCGCTGTACGCGGGAGACGTCGGCATTGCCGTCAACCCGAAGCTCGCACAGCGGGTCCGCGACGCGGATCTGCTCCTCGTCGTCGGCCCGCGCCTCGGCGAGTCGACCACGTCGGGGTACACGCTCGTCGACGTTCCGAGGCCGCGGCAGCGGCTCGTGCACGTCCATCCCGATCCGGACGAGCTCGGTCGCGTCTACCAGGCCGACCTGCCGATCAACTCCGGCCTGGCGCAGTTCGCGGCCGCGGCGCGCGCGCTCCCGCCGGTCGACGGCTCCCGCTGGGCCGGCTGGGCACAGGAGGCCCGCGCCGACTACCTCGAGCACCTGAAGCACAAGCCGCTGCCCGGCGACCTCGACCTCGGGGATGTGATGGCGTATCTCCGCGAGCGGCTGCCGCGGGACGCGATCCTGACGAACGGCGCCGGCAACTTCTCGGTCTGGGCGCACCGCTTCTACCAGTTCTCGCAGTACCGCACGCAGCTCGGGCCGACGAGCGGCGCGATGGGCTACGGCGTCCCCGCGGCGGTGGCGGCGAAGATCGTCCACCCCGACCGGATCGTCGTCTGCTTCGCCGGCGACGGCGACTTTCTCATGACGGGGCAGGAGCTGGCGACGGCGCTGCGTGAGCAGGCCGCCGCGGTGTTTCTCGTGATCAACAACGGCATGTACGGCACGATCAGGGCACACCAGGAGCGCCAGTTCCCGGGCCGGCCGTACGGCACCGATCTCGTCAACCCGGACTTCGCCGCCTACGCGCGTGCGTTCGGAGCGCACGGCGAGGCCGTCTCGCGCACGGACGAGTTTGCCGCGGCCTTCGAGCGGGCGGTCGCGAGCGGCCTGCCGGCGCTGCTCGAGCTCCGCATCCATCCCGAGGCGGTCTCACCGCGCGCGACGCTGACGGAGATTCGCGAAGCTGCCCGCAGCGGCGCTGCTTGACGCTCGACGAGAGGGGCCGTAGCCTCAGGCCTGGACGGCAACCGACGTGGCTGCATCTGTCATCTGCATCTCGCGCAGCATGGGCTCCCTGGGCCCGGCTGTCGCCCGCTCCGTCGCGGCGCAGATGCGGTTCGCGTTCGTCGACGAGGAGATCATCGCGGTCGCGGCGGAGCAGGAGCGCCTCGACCCCGAGGTCGTCGCGGACGCGGAGGAGCGCAGGTCGTTTCTCAGCCGGGTGCTCGAAGGCTGGGGATCGTCGGGTGCCATGGATCAACTCGGGGCCGTCGGGGTCGCGATGGTGTCCGAAACCGGCCCGAACCCCACCGAGCGCTACCGGGCGCTCATCCGTGAGGCGATCTACGACACTGCCGCCCGCGGCCAGGTCGTGATCTGCGCGCACGCTGCATCCATTGCGCTGGCGGGACGCGACGGGGTTCTGCGGACGTTCGTGACCGCCTCGCCGAGCGTCAGGGCTCGTCGTGTGGCGGACGAGGGGGCTCTGGATCCCAAGGAGGCCGAGCGCCTGATCAAGGGCGAGGACGCGGCCAGGGCGGACTACCTGAAGCGCTTCTACAAGGTGGACGAGGAACTGCCGACCCACTACGACCTCGTCGTCAGCACCGACAAGCTGTCGGCCGAGCAGGCGACCGGGCTCATCGTCGCCGCGGCGCAGGCAGTCGAGTAACCGAGCCGTCCGCCGCCGGCGGAGCCGTAGGATACGCGCCGTGAGCGAGGGGGCTCCCATGCGCATCGGCTGGATTGGCACGGGCGTCATGGGCTCGTCGATGTGCGGCCACCTGCTGGACGCCGGGCACGAAGTGACGCTGTTCACGCGGACGCGCGAGAAAGCGGAGCCCCTGCTCGAGCGAGGCGCGGCATGGGCCGAGACGCCGGCCGACGTGGCCGCGCCTCCGAAATCGTCTTCACGATCGTCGGCTACCCCGCCGACGTGCGTCAGGTCATCCTCGGTGAGGACGGGGTGCTGGCCGGCGCTGCATCCGGGAGCGCGATCGTCGACATGACGACCAGCGAGCCGTCGCTGGCGGTCGAGATCTACGAGGCCGCGAAGGCCGAGGGGCGTGGAAGCGATCGACGCGCCGGTCTCCGGCGGCGACGTGGGCGCGCGCAACGCAACGCTCTCGATCATGGTGGGCGGAGACGAGGGGGCCGTGGAGCGCGTCCGGCCGCTGCTCGAGGTGATGGGCAAGACGATCGTTCACCAGGGCGGCCCGGGCGCCGGCCAGCACACGAAGATGGTCAACCAGATCCTGATCGCCACCGGGATGATCGGCGTCTGCGAGGCGCTGCTCTACGGCTACAAGGCGGGTCTCGACCTCGAGACGGTGCTGGAATCCGTCGGCGGCGGCGCGGCGGGCTCCTGGTCGCTCTCCAATTACGGCCCGCGCATCATGGCCGGCAACTTCGACCCCGGCTTCTTCGTCGAGCACTTCATCAAGGACATGGGCATCGCGCTCGCCGAGGCGCGCCGCATGAACCTCTCGCTTCCCGGCCTGGCGCTCGCGGAGCAGCTCTACGTCGCGCTCATGGCGCAGGGCCACGGCCGCATGGGGACGCACTCGCTGATCCACGCGCTCGCGAGCCTGTCCGACATCGACTGGAGCAAGACCTCGGGGCCTTCGAGCACTTAGCGGGGCTCCAGCGGTTCTCAAGCGCGTGGGCGCATCCTCGGCTCACAACGAGATGTCGAGAGGAGCGCACAGATGTTCAGCACGAAGTCGATCCACTCGGTGACGCGAGACAGCTTCGATCCCCGCGTGCCGTTCGCGGCCACGGTGATCGGTGTGCGGACGCCGCGCACGCCCGTCCGTGCCGAGACGATCCACGGGCTGCGGTCGCATCGACGCTGCAGCGCGGCTGCCGGCATCGCCTGGGCGCGCTGGCGTGCCGCGGCCCTGTACCGGCCCGGCTCTGCCGGTCGAGGGCGTCGCGGCCTGGCGGCCCTTGCGTGACCGCGGCCGCTGTGCGGCGAGCTTCGCGCGCCTTACTTCTCTACGTGCTCGGCGCCCCCGTCGGGGCCGAGCACGAGGTCGCGCTCCTTGTCCGGCACGTGGTCGAGCGGCACCGGTGCGAGCCCCTCGAGGAACGTGACGCCGCCCGGTGAGTGGAGCTCGTGCTCGAGACCGCGGTTGACGACGACGACGTCGCCGGCCTCGAGCGTCTTCCATTCGCCCTCGATCGCCATGTCGACGGCGCCGTCGATGATCCACATGACCTGCTCGGTCTGATCGTGCTTGTGGAGCGGTATGCGCTTCCCCGCCTCGTAGGTGACCTTGCAGAGGAGCAGCTGCTCGCCGCCGATCGCGTGCAGGTGGATGCCGTCGACGAACTCGATGGGCGTCGATGCCGTTCCAGGTCCGAAACGGCGTCCGGGAAGGCTCGGCCGTCACGCGGGCACCTCACGGGCCGGATGAGATCCGGCCCCTACAGGCTCGAGGTGCCGGCTCACGCCGTCACCTCCATCTTCACGTGCCCCTTGCCGATCGTGCCGATCGAGATGTCCTCGTCGAAGACGACGAGCTTGCCCTCGCGGCGCGGCTCGTGCGTGCCCTCCGCCTTCTTCTCGAGCGCCCGCAGCACCTTCTCGGGCGTGATCGGGCAGTCCGTGACCCAGACGCCGATCGCGTCGTGGATCGCCGAGGCGATCGCCGGCGGCTGGGCGTTGTTCGCCATCTCGCCGATTGCCTTGGCGCCGAACGGCCCGTCGGAGGACGGGTTCTCGAGGATGATCGAGTCGATCTCGGGGAGGTCCTCGATGCCGGGCGCGAGGTAGGTGCCGAACTCGCCGCCTCGGTGCTCCGGGCTCGGGTAGTACGGGTAGGCGGCCTCGAGCAGGCCGAGGCCCGAGGCCCATCATCGCGCCGCCCTGGATCTGGCCCTCGACGAGCGTCGGGTTGATCGCGCGGCCGACGTCGTAGCACTGGATGAGGCGCGTGACGCGCACCTCGCCGGTCTCGTCGTCGACCTCGACCTCTGCGACGCAGGCCGCGTAGGAGATCGCGGAGTGGGGGTCGAGCTCGACGGCGCCGGTCTCGGGATCGACGGCGGCGTACGGCTTGAGCGCCGCGCCCGTGCCGGTGATCAGCTCGCCGTAGGTCCCAGGTCGCTGCCGCTGCGACGTCGGCGACCGAGACCTTCTTCTCCGGCGCGCCGCGGACGGACACCTCGCCGTCGACGATCTCGAGGTCGGCGGCGTCGGCCTCGAGCTACCTGCGAGGCGATGTCGAGCACGCGCTCGCGTCGCCTTCTCGGCCGCGTAGCGGACGGCGTTGCCGCCGATGAACGTGCCGCGCGAGGCGAACGTGCCCGTGCAGACGGGCGAAGAGTCGGTGTTCGTGTTGTCCATCGTCACCCAGTCGTAGGGCACGCCGAGCGTGTCGGCGACGATCTGGGTGTGCACCGTCCGGGAGCCCTGGCCGATGTCGACCGTGCCGGCGAAGACGTCGACGCGCCCGTCCGGCTTGAGCTTGACCCAGGCCTGGCTCGGGTCGCCGTTCTGGTTCATGCCGGTGGGGTACTCGATCGCGGCGAGACCCGCGGCCGCGTGTGCTTGGCCAGTCAGGCCTCCTCTCCGTTTGTCTGTTGCTGCGCCGCGAGCCAGGTGCTCGGGAAGCAGGTCGCCTGCGCGCGGCGCGTTCGTCATCGACGCGTACTCCGCCGCCGAGCTCGACGCCGGCTGCCTCGGCGATCGCCTGGACGACCGGCACGGTCGAGGGATCCTTGAGCACGACCCCGTTCGGGGTCGTGTCGCCGATCCGGTTCGCGTTCCTCAGGCGCAACTCGAACGGGATCGATGCCGAGCACGTCGGCGATCCGGTTCATGTGCGTCTCGACGGCGAAGGAGACGGACGTGACGCCGAAGCCGCGCATCGCCGTCGTCGGCACGCGGTTCGTGAACACGACGTAGCCGTCGAAGTGGATGTTCGGGATCGTGTAGGCGCCGGCGTGGTGGAACGCGTGCTTCGTGAGGCCGTAGGGCGAGAAGCGGGCGTAGGCGCCGGAGTCGTGGAGCGTCAGCGTCTTGCGGCCGAGGATCCAGCCGTCCTTCGTGACCGCGTCCGCGAGTCTCGATGTGCCACGGCGCGCGCGTCGACGAGCAGAGGAACTCCTCCTCCCGCGTCCAGCGCCACTTCACCGGCCGCTCGGTCTTGAGCGCGAGCAGCGCAGCAGATCGTCTCGGTGGCGGTGTCGACCTTGCCGCCGAAGCCGCCGCCGACGGTTCCGCCGACGAACTTGAGCCTGTTCAGCGGCAGCTGGAGGTGCGCCGCGACGACGCCCATCGAGAAGTACATGGCCTGCGTGCAGGAGTAGATCGTCAGGCGGCCGTCCGGCCTCCGGCACGGCGAGGCGATACCTGCGTCTCGATCGGGCAGTGCTCGATCGGCAGCGGCCGGTAGACGCCCTGGACGATCGTGTCGGCCTGCTCGAACGCGGCGTCGACGTCGCCCTTGCGGATCTGGCGGCGGTCCGGGCCCTGGTCCGGGCCCCCGAAGTACGGGTACCAGTTGCCCCAGGGGTGGATCTTCGGGGCGTCCGGATCGAACGCCTTGCGGATGTCGAGGAGCGGCTCGCGCTCCTCGAAGTCGACCTCGATCGCGTCGACGGCCTCGCTGCGCCGCGTCCTCGTCTGTCGGCCGCGACGACGGCGATCGGCTGGCCCCTATAGCGCACCTCGTCGATCCGCGAGCAGCGGCTCGTCGGCCGGAATGCCGAGCGCCTCGAGGTGGCCGTAGACGTTCCGCGGGACGTCGGCGTGCGTGATCGACGCCGTGGACGCCCGGGATCTCGGCCGCCTTGCGCGTGTCGAGCTTCGGATGCGCGCGCGGTGGTGCGGCGAGCGGAACGCCTTCGCCCAGAGGTTGCCGTCCGGGACGCGGACGTCGTCCACGAACACCGTCTGGCCGGTGACGTGGCCGAGGCCGTCGTAGCGCGGGAGTCGAGCGCCTACTGCCTTCATGCCGGCGCTCCCTTGACGGCAACCTCCGGTTCCGTCGGATCGGGGTGGTGCGTGCGGTCGGCCTCGTCGAAGCTCTCGCCGCGTGCGACCGCCTCGACGGCCTCGAGGATCTTCACGTAGCCGGTGCAGCGGCAGACGTGGCCGCCGAGCGCGTGCTGGATATCCGCGCGGGACGGGCTCGGGTTGCGCTGCGAGCAGCGCGTATGCGGCGATCGATCATGCCGGGCGTGCAGAAGCCGCACTGGGCGCCGTAGTGGTCGGTGGAACGCGGCCTGGAGCGCGTGCAGCCGCTCGGGCGTCGCCGAGCCCCTCGACCGTCGTGATCTCGGCGCCGTCCGCGGCGGCCAGCGGCAGCAGGCACGAGCGGCGCGGCTCGCCGTCGACGAGCACCGTGCAGGTGCCGCAGCTGCCCTGCTGGCATCCGGCCTTCGGGCCGGTGATGTCGAGCTCCTCGCGGAGAACGTGGAGCAGCGGCGCGCAGTGCGGAGCTCTCGACCTCGCGCGCGACGCCGTTGACGGTCAGCTTCATCGGGCCTCCTCGAGGTCGGCGAGCGCGCGGGCGACGACGGTCGGAAGAACCCGGGCCCGGTACCAGGCGGACGCGAGCGCGTCGTCCGCGCGGGCTGACGTCTTCGAGCACCGCGTTCGCGGCCTCCGCCGCGGGCTTGCCGTCGGCCAGCGCAGCCTCGACGGACGGGCACCGCAGGCCGTGCGGGCCGGCGCCCGTCACGGCGACACGCACCGTCCCGTTCGTCCTCGTCGCCGTCGCGGCGAGAATCGTGTAGTGATGGGCGTGCGGCCGCGAGACGGCGGCGTACCCGCTCGTGCGGGAAACGTCGTCATAGGAGACGTCGAGCACGAGCGGCCGCCGCCGCCGGCCAGGAAATCCTCGACCGGCTCGGTGCGCTCGCCGCCGGCGCCGGTGGAGCGGACCCGCGCGCCAAGCGCGATCAGCGGCGCCTGCAGGTCCCCGCGAGGAACGTCGGCGCCCTCGCCCGAGCAGAGGTTGCCGCCGACGGTCGCCTGACCGCGTATCTCGGGATCGGCCACGTGAAGTGCGGCGCTCGCGAGCGGCTCGTCGCCGCCCTCGAGCGCTGCGACGGAGCAGGCGGCGCCGATCGTGACCGCGCCGTTCGCGCGGGTGAGCCCGTCGAGCCCGCTGCGCGCGAGCATGACGACCCGGCTCGGCCTCAGGCGTCCGTGCGTGAGCTCGGGAACCACGATCGTTCCTCCTCCGACCACCGTCACGCCGTCGCCGTCGCCGAAGGCTTCGGCGGCCTCAGCCGGGGTTGTGGGGAGGACTACCTCCAAGCTTCTGACTCCTCTCGTGTGGGCCGAGACGTTGGGTGCGGGCGATTCTAACCCGCGTTGCGCGTCGAGAACCGAGTACGAGCGGCTCGCGAGGCCCCGGCGGCTGAGCGGCCGGCTCGGCCGGCCCGACCCGCCTAGGAGCGGCCCGGAGGGCCGCGGTAGACGGGCTTCGCGGCCTGGCGTCTTTCGGCGCGGCCGCTGCGCGGCGCGATCGCGCGCGCCTTGCACATGGCCGCGGCTGTCTCGGCCGCTCTCCCGTCACGGCCTGCGCGCCTAACGGCCGCGTTGCGATGACCGCGGCCTTCGGCCGCTCTCCGGTCACGGCTGCGGCCTAACGGCCGCGTTGCGTGACCGGCTGGGAGTACACGCCGTCCTCGAGCGTCGCCGGATCCGGCGCCGGCGCGGCCTCCGCCTCCGCCAGCCCGGCTGCCACCTCGGCGGCGGCCTGCCTCGCGCCGCTGCTCGATCTCCTGCTCGGTCAGGCCGTCGAGCACAGCCGCGCGGCCAGGCGCTCGATCGGGTCGCCGAACTGGGCGCGAAGCTCGTCGGGAACGTAGCGGGCGTCGTCGTGCGCGGCGTGGCCGTGGCCGCGCAGCGTCAGCGCCTCGACGGCCTGCGGCCCCTCGCCGGCGCGCGCCCGCTCGACGGCGTCCCGCTCGACCTCGTAGACGGCGAGCGCGTCGGTGCCGTCGACGCGGGCGCACGGGATCTGACCAGCCGCCGCGCGATGCGCTCGGCGATGTTCGTGTTGCACCATCTGCCGCTCGGTCGGCGTCGAGTACGCGTAGTGGTTGGACTGGATCACGAAGACGGCCGGCACCTCGCAGCACGCCCGCCAGGTTGAGGCCCTCGTGCACGTCGCCGCGTGGACATGGCGCCGTCGCCGAAGAACGGTCAGCGCGACGCGCGGCCTCGCCGCGGCGCTTGAACGCGAGCGCCGCGCCGACCGTCGACCGGCACGAGGTCGCCGAGCATCGAGACGAGCGGGAAGACGCCGCGCTCGGGCACGCCGAAGTGCATGTTGCCGTCGCGGCCGCGACGTCGGGCCGGTCGCCTTGCCGAGGAAGTTGCGGAGGACGTGCGCGACCGTGACGCCGCGCGCGTAGTGGCACGCCTGCTCGCGGTTGAGCGGCGCGACGACGTCGTCGGGCCCGAGCGCCGAGCCCCGCGCCGGCGCCGACGGCCTCCTGACCGCGGCCGGTGTAGACGGAGCCGGGGATCCGCCCCTGGCGGTAGAGCGTCATGATCCGCTCCTCGACGAGGCGCTGGAGCAGCATCGAGCGGAAGAGCGCGCAGGCGGACGTCCCGGGGGACGTCGGCGCCTCGACCGCCGGCGCGAGCGGCGGCCCGGCGCGGCGCTCAGTAGCCAAGAAGCTCCTCCAGCTCGCGCGCGCACCGCGGTCGGCGGACGGGAGGTACGCGTCCTCGAGCTCGGGCGCGAACGGGACGGGAGTGTCGGGCGGGGCGACGAGCGCCGGCGGCGCA
This sequence comes from uncultured Thermoleophilia bacterium, assembly GCA_963780385.1. Classification (GTDB taxonomy): domain Bacteria; phylum Actinomycetota; class Thermoleophilia; order Gaiellales; family Gaiellaceae; genus CAWACA01. Next base: position 91,993 of record CAWACA010000003.1, read on the forward strand.
TCGAGCAGCTCGAAGCCCTCCCGCGCGACGAGCGACGAGGACCTGGCCGGCGACGCCGCTCGAGCGGCGATGCCTCCTGCAGCACGAGCGAGCCGCGAGGTCCGCTCGACGCGACTCGAGGATCGCGTCGCGCGTCGAGCGGCCAGAGGGTGCGCAGGTCGACGACCTCGACGTCGCAGGCCCGTCGGCCGCCCGCAGCGCGAGGTCGACGCCCGCGCCGTAGGTGACGACGGTCGCGTCGGCGCCCGCGCGGAGCGACGCGCGCTCGTCCGAGCGGCGTGCGGTGGGACGGGTCCGGGCGCTCGCCGCGGAGCGCGGCGGTAGAGCGCCTTGTGCTCGAAGTAGAGCACCGGGTCGTCGTCCTCGATCGCCGCTCGGAGCAGCCCGTAGGCGTCCTCGACCGTGCCGGGGCAGACGACCTTGAGCCCCGCGACTGCCGACGAACCAGCCCTCGGGGCACTGAGGCAGTGGAACGGGCCGCCGCGCACGCCGCCGCCGAAGGGCGCGCGGATCACGACCGGAAGGCGGATGCCGCTGCGCCAGTGCGTCTTCGCGGCGACGGTGACGATCGGGTCGAACGGGCACGCAGACGAAGTCGGCGAACTGGAGCTCGACGACCGGCCGCTCGCCCATCCAGGCCGCGCCGATGGCGGCGCCGACGAAGCCCTCCTCGGCGATCGGCGTGTCGATCACGCGCTCGTCGCCGAACTCCTCGAAGAGGCCCTTCGTGACGCCGAACGGCCCGCCGAAGTGGCCGATGTCCTCGCCGAGCAGGAAGACGCGCTCGTCCTCGCGCATGGCGTCGCGCGATGCGCAGCGCGGATCGCCTCGAGGTAGGTGACCTCGGCCATCTCCTAGCCGCGCCGCGTCAAGTCCGCTGAGTCGTCACGAAGGTGCCCGAGCTCGACGATATGCGAACCACTCGTCACGGGCGCGTCCAGGCTCGCGTCGGGCGACGGGTGTCCCGCCACCCAGGGTGGCGGCACTGCGTCGCACCGCGAGGCCGGGCGTCGCGCCGTGCCCGGCGCGTCACCGTCATGCGGCCATCCCGCCGTCGACGAGCGAGCGCCGCGCCCGTGACGTACGAGGCCTCGTCGGAGGCGAGGAACAGGCGGGGCCGACGACCTCGTCGATCGTGGCGAGCCGCCCGAGCGGCGTCGCGTCGAGGATCTCGTCGCGCAGATCCGGTCGACGGCTGAGCAGCGGCGCCGGTCATCGTCGGTCTCGACGTAGCCCGGGCAGAGCGCGTTCACGCGCACGCCGCCGGTCGGCCCACTCGCGCGCGAGCGTGCGGGTCAGCTGCACGAGGCCGGCCTTCGAGGCGCCGTAGCCCGCGAGCCGCGGGCTGCCGGCGAGGCCGATCACGCTCGCGACGTTGACGACGGCGCCGCCGCGGTCGAGCAGGCGCGGGCGCCGCGGCGCGCGTGATCAGGTACGCGCCGGTGAGGTTGACGTCGACGATCTGGCGCCAGGCGTCGACGTCGTGCTGCTCCGCGCGCTGCCGGACGGGCGAGATGCCCGCCGCGTTGACGACGATCTGCCGGCGGGCCGAATGCGGTCGCTCGAGCTCGTCGACGGCCCGCTCGCAGGCGCTCGGGGTCGGTGACGTCGAGCTCGAGCGCGAGCGCGTTGCCGCCGATCTCGGCGGCGACCTCCTCGCACTGCCCGCCCGTGCGCGCGAGCGACGCCGACGCACGCGCCCTCGGCGGCGAGCGCCGAGGGCGATCGCCCGGCCGATCCCGCGGCCGCCGCCGGTGACGAGGCAGACCCGGCGCTCGAAGCGCGGGCGCGTCACGGCGCCGCCACGAGCGCCAGAACGGAACTCCCGCGCCCATGCCCGGCTCGCGGGTCTCGGCGGTCGTCCGGTGCTCGACGGGCTGCTCGGGCCCGGGCACCGAGTCGCCGACGAGGCGCGAGATGACCCGGCCGTTCTCGACCCGCGCGGGCTAGTCGTGCAGGGGAGCACGAACGTCCCCGAGTTGAGCGCCTTCTTGATCGCGGCCCGCTCTTGGCGCTTCGTGCGTGCCCTGGTTTCCGGTCGACTGCGGCTCGTAGTCGAGCACCTGGTGGAGCGGGTCGACGATCTGGTTCTGGATGTCGTAGATGACGTCGCCGCAGATGCACGCCGTCCCGTCGGCGGTCTCGACGTTGATGTTCATCGAGCCCTCGGTGTGGCCGCCGGCCGCCTCGCAGACGATTCCCGGCGAGATCTCGTCCGGCCCCGAGAGCTCGAGATCGAGCAGCCGCAGCGCTCCCGGCGTGTGGAGACGGTCGATGTGGTGCTTGACGTACTCGGGCGGGTACTGCCCGCCCATGATTCCCGAGGCCGAGTACTCGAGCTCGCGCCGGTTCGTGATCACGGTCTGGGCCATCGGGAAGCGCGCGTCCTGCCCCGCGTGGTCGATGTGGTGGTGGGTGTGCAGGATCCAGCGCACGTCGTCCATCTTCACGCCGTGCTTGGCCGAGCTGGTTCTCGAGCGTCATCTCCTCGGTGATGTAGCCGGTCATGCCGAGCCGCTGCATGATCTCGGCGCTCATGCGCACCGGTGTCGACGAGGATCGGCTCGGTGTCGGGCCCGAGCAGCAGGTAGCCCCAGGTCTTCGCGCGAACGGGCTTGCCGCATGTTGCGTGCGAGCACGAGGAAGCTCGACTCGACGCTCGATGTCGATGAGGTCGAGGATCTTGATCTCGTAGGCCATGGTGAGCTCCTCTCGATCGTGCGGCCTGCGGAATGCGTCGATACTAGAGCGTTCGCGTTCGGCTCACGGCTCGGTGACGCAGGGAGGGGCGATGCGGTCGGCACAGCAATACCTGGACGGGCTTCGCGACGGCCGTGAGGTGTGGTACCGGGGGGAGCGGGTCGACGACGTGACGGCCCATCCCGGAGCTCGGGATCGCGGCGCGTCACGCCGCGCTCGACTTCGAGCTTCGCCGCGGATCCCGAGCACGCCGATCTGGCGGTGACCGACGGCCACTCGACCTACTACCACCTGCCCCGGACCGCCGACGACCTGCGCCGCCGCTCGTGCGCTGATCGAGGCCGCCACCGCGCCGCGGCGACACGCTCGTGATCCTCGTCAAGGAGATCGGCACGGACGCGCTGTTCGCGCTGCACCGCGTCACCCACGGCACCGAGGCCTACGACCGCGTCGACGGACTATCACCGGCACTGCCGCGACGGTGATCTCGCGCTCGCGGTCGCTCAGACCGACGTCAAGGGCGACCGCGCGAAGGGGCCGGCGCGGCCAGGCCGATCCCGACCTGTACGTGCGCGTGGTCGAGCGGCGCGCGGACGGCATCGTCGTCCGCGGCGCCAAGGTGCACACGTCCTGCACCCCGAACGTCGACGAGGTGATCGTGATCCCGACGCGTGCGCTCGCGGAGGGCGAGGAGGACTGGGCGGTCGCGTTCGCCGTGCCCGTCGCGACGCCGGGCGTGCAAGCTCTTCTGCTCGGACTTTCTCCACGCCGACCGCCGATCCGTGGACGCGGCCGGTCTCCTCGCGGCACAAGATGATCGAGACGCTCACGGTCTTCGACGACGTGTTCGTCCCGTGGGAGCGCGTCTTCCTCGACGGCGACACGCAGCGACGCGGGCCGGCTCGCGCTCACGTTCGTCGAGTACCACCGCTTCACCGCCGTCTCGTACAAGCTGCCGCTCGTCGACGCGCTCGTCGGCCTGGCTGCGCGCGCTCGCCGAGGCGAACGGGATCGCACGCGCCTCGCACGTGCGCGACAAGCTCGTCGCGCTCATCGGCTACGCGGAGACCGTGCGCGGCCTGACCCACCTTGCCGCCGATCGCTGCCGCGATGGACGAGCCGACCGGGATCGCGTACCCGGATCCGCTGACCGACGAACATCGCCAAATGGACGTTCGCGCGCGACTACCACCAGGCGGTCGAGCAGGTGATCGACATCGCCGGCGGCCTGCTCGTCACCGGCCCGGCGGGCGCAGGACTGGCGCTCGGACGCAGATGCGGCCCTACCTCGAGAAGTACTTCGCCGGCGCGGTGCCCGCCGCCGAGCGCCTCGCGCTGATCAACCTCGCCAGCGACCTGCTCGCGCGCGAGTACGCCGGCTACCAGAGCGTGCTCGCGGTGCACGCCGAGGGCTCGCTCGAGGCGGAGAAGCTGATGATCTCCCGCTCGTACGACCCCTCCGAGCGCGGTCGCCTTCGCGCGGCGACTGGCAGGGCTGCACGACAGGGCCGCGCTGCGGTGACCGCGGCCTTCCGCTTCGTCGCGCTCACCCCCCGGGCCGCGTCGCGTGCCGGGCCGCTTGCGGCGAGCCGCGCGTACGGTCCGGCGTGCACGCAGCCCGGGCAACGATTCGCCGCAGGGCTAGCGGGTCTGGGGGAAACCCAGGTCGACCTTGCTCGTGGCCGGGTCGGGCCAGCGGCTCGTGACGACCTTGCCGCGCGTGTAGAAGTGGATCGCTCTCGGGGCCGTAGGCGTGCGAGTCGCCGAAGAGCGACGCCTTCCAGCCGCCGAACGAGTAGTAGGCGACCGGAACCGGGATCGGGACGTTCACGCCGACCATGCCGGCGTTGGCCTCGAACTGGAACTGGCGGGCGGCGCCGCCGTCGCGGGTGAAGATCGCCGTGCCGTTGCCGTACGGGTTGTCGTTGACGAGCGCGACCGCCTCGTCGTAGCGTCTTCGCCCGCACGACCGAGAGCACCGGGCCGAAGATCTCGTCGCGGTAGCAGTCCATCTCGGGCGTGACGTCGTCGAGCAGCGAGACGCCGACGAAGAAGCCGTCGCCGTCGACCTCGAGCTCGCGGCCGTCGGCGACGACGCGTGGCGCCCTGGTCGCGGCCCTTGTCGATGTAGGACGCGACCTTGTCGCGGTGCTCGCGCGTGATCAGCGGCCCCATCTCGGAGTCCGGGCTCGAGGCCCGGGCCGACCTTCACGTTCGGCAGGCGCTCCTTGATCGCGCCGACGAGCGGGTCGGCGACGTCGCCCACGGCGACGACGACGGAGCACGGCCATGCAGCGCTCGCCGGCCGAGCCGTAGGCCGCACTGACGGCGGCGTCCGCGGCCATGTCGATGTCGGCGTCCGGGAGGACGACCATGTGGTTCTTCGCCCCGCCGAGCGCCTGGACGCGCTTGCCGTTCTTCGTCCCGGTCTCGTAGATCGAGCGCGCGATCGGCGTCGAGCCGACGAAGCTGACCGCGGCCACGTCCGGGTGCTCGAGCAGCCGTTCGACCGCGACCCTGTCGCCCATGACGACGGTGAAGACCCCGTCGGGGACGCCGGCCTCCTTGAGCAGCTCGGCGACGTAGAGCGAGGCGCTCGGGTCCTTCTCCGACGGCTTCAGCACGAAGCAGTTGCCGCATGCGAGCGCCGGCGCCCACATCCACATGGGCACCATCGCCGGGAAGTTGAACGGCGTGATGCCGGCGACGACGCCGAGCGGCTGCCGGATCGAGTAGACGTCGACGCCGGTCGAAGCCTGCTCCGAGAAGCCGCCCTTGAGCAGCGCCGGGATGCCGCAGGCGAACTCGATCACCTCGAGGCCGCGGGCGACCTCGCCGAGCGCGTCGGAGAGCACCTTGCCGTGCTCGGCCGTGAGGATGCGGGCGATGTCCTCGCGGTGCTCGTGCACGAGCTCGCGGATCGAGAACATGAGCTCGGCGCGCTTCGCCAGCGAGAGCGCGCGCCAGGCGGGGAAGGCAGCTTTCGCGACGGCGACCGCGCGGTCGATCTCCTCGACCGACGCGAAGTCGACCTCGCCGGTCTGCTCGCCGGTGGCGGGGTTGAAGACAGGGCCGCTCCGTCCGGAGGTTCCGGGCACGATGCTGGCCGCCGATCCAGTGGCTGATGCGTGTCGCCGGCGGGGTCGAGCGCTCCGCCTCGTGGGGCAGGGTCGTGCTCATGAGTTCCTCCCTCGGCGGGTTCGGTTTCGCTCGGACTGCAGGATAGCGCCGCCGGACCGACGGCCGTTTTGCGCGTTCAAGCAGGGTTCAAGCGTGATCCAAGGAGGCTCCAAGCGCGTCGGCCGACTATCTGGGCGAACCGAGGCAAGGAGGAGCCATGCGAGGAGCAGGAGGAGCGAGGGGCACGAGCGCCGTCGCGCGGCATCTGCCGAAAGGCCGGCCCGAGCCGGCCGAGATCGTGCCCGATCGGCGCGAGGGCGACACGGTCGTGATTCCGACGCTCAGGCTCTCCGAGGTGCTCGCGGGCTCAGATGCGGCGCGAGCCCGCCAAGGCAGCTGACGGCACACGCCCGGTCGCGCACGCGCGAGAGGTCGAGAGCGCCGGAAACGGCGCTCTCGGCGTTTCGGCGTGCGGGCTGACGCTGCGAGGAGCGCGACGGTAGGCTTCTGCGCGCCCGCACCCCGAGAAAGGAGCTCGAGCACGATGGGCGTCGTCGCCAACAACCCGAAGGTCTACGACCTCGTCGCCTCGAGCGTCCAGGTCGAGCAGCTCGCGACCGGCTTCACGTTCACGGAGGGGCCGGTCTGGCACCCGGACGGCTACCTGCTCTTCTCCGACATGCCGATGGACGTCCGCCGGAAATGGTCGGAGGCCGACGGCATCGTCGAGGTGATGAAGCCGGCGAACAAGTGCAACGGGATGACGTTCGACGCCGACCTGAACCTGATCGTCTGCGAGCACTGGACGAGCCAGGTCGTGCGCGCGACGCTGAACGCGGACGGCACCGAGGCGAGCCGGGAGGCGATCGCCTCGCACTACGACGGCAAGGAGCTGAACTCGCCGAACGACGTCGTCGTCAAGTCCGACGGCTCGATCTACTTCTCCGACCCGACCTACGGGCGCATGGACGTGCTTCGGCAACCCGCGCGAGCAGGATCTCGATTTCCAGGGCGTCTACCGGATCCCGCCGGGCGGCGGCGACCTGCAGCTCCTCGTCGACGACTTCACGCAGCCGAACGGGCTCTGCTTCTCGCCGGACGAGCGGACGCTCTACATCAACGACTCGAGGCGTCCTGCACATCCGCGCGCTTCGACGTCGCGGCCGACGGCTCGATCTCCGGCGGCGAGGTGATCCTCGACGGCATCGGCGATCCCGACGACTTCGCGGCAGGCATCTGCGACGGGATGAAGTGCGACGAGCAGCGGCAACATCTGGGTCACCGGGCCCGGGCGGAGTCTGGGTCGTCGCGCCGGACGGCGAGCACCTCGGCACCGTCGAGGTGCCCGAGCACACGGGCAACCTCAACTGGGGCGGCCCGAACTGGAACGTGCTCTACGTCCCCGCCTCGACGTCCGTCTACCGCTTCGAGATGAAGGTGGGCGGGAACCGGCTCGCCTACATGCGTGTAGCGGCCGGATCTGATCCGGCCCGGGCCCGAAGGGAGAGCAGGTGGCACTGAAGTTCGATCCGAAGAAGAGCGCCCTGATCATCCAGGACCTCCAGAACGACGTGATCATGCCCGGCGGGGCGTTCACGCAAGCGCCGATCGCGTCCCCTGCGGAGCACGCGAAGAAGCAGAACGTGGTCGGCAACGTCAAGGCTCTCGCGCTCGGCGGCGCGCGCGGCGGGGATGCCCGTCGATCCACGTCTGGTACGTCGTCGAGAAGGGCGCGGCCGGGTCTGAAGCAGAACGCGCCGCTCTTCCAGGCCGTCAAGGCGACGAACGGCCTCGTGCGGGGCAGCCGCGGCGCCGCTCCCGTCAAGGGCCTCGAGGCGAAGCGGGGCGACCACGTCGTCGAGAAGACGCGCATGAACGCCTTCCACGGCACGAATCTGGACAACCTGCTGCGAGGGCTCGGCGCCGAGACGGTCGTGATCACCGGCGCGTGGACGAACTTCTCGATCGAGCACACGGCCCGCCACGCCGCCGACGCCGGCTACAACGCGATCGTCGTGACCGACGGCACCTCGACGATCAACGACGAGTGGCAGGACGCCGCGCTCAACTACGCGCTGGTCAACATCGCCGAGCGGGCGTCGACCGCGGACGTGCTCGCGGTCCTGAAGCCCCGCAGCGCGCCGGCGGCCGGCCGCGAAGCGCAAAGCGCCGGCCAAGAAGTAGGGGCCGGATCTCATCCGGCCCGCGCGCCGATCCGCCGGCCCGCGCCCATGCTGATCCTCCGGCCTTGCCATGAAGACCCGCGCGGCGCTCTTCCATGCACCGGGCACGCCGCTCGAGGTCCGCGAGATCGACCTCGAGGAGCCCGGCCCGCGCGACGTGCTCGTTCGCATGGCCGCAACCGGTGTCTGCGGGTCCGACCTCCATCTCGTTCGCGGGGAGTGGACGCGACCGAAGCCGATGGTGCTCGGCCACGAGGGCGCGGGAGTCATCGAGGCCGTCGGCGACGGCGTGCAGGACCGCGCGCCCGGCGACCGCGTGCTGCTCTCCTGGGCGCCCGTCCTGCGGCGAATGCCTCCCCTGTCGGACCGGACGCCCGGTGGCGTGCGCGCCGCTGCGGGCGGGTGTTTCGGCCGGCACGCTCCCTGACGGCACGACGAGAATGTCGGTGGATGGCCGTCCCGTCTACCGAATGACCGCGATCGGCGCGCTCGCAGAGCGCATCGTCGTCCCGTCCAACGCGGCGCTGCCGCTTCCGGACGACGTCGAGCTCGAGCACGCCGCCCTCGTGGGCTGCGCGGCGCTCACCGGCGTCGGCGCCGCCGTACACCGGGCGCGCATCGAGGCCGGCGCGAGCGTCCTCGTCGTCGGCGCCGGAGGCGTCGGCCAGTTCTGCGTCCAGGGCGCTCGCATCGCCGGTGCCGGGCGCATCGTCGCCGCCGATCCGCTGCCGGGGCGGCGCGAGCAGGCCTTGCGGCTCGGCGCCACCGAGGCGGTCGAGCCCGGTGAGGTCGGCACGGGCGAGTTCGACTGCGCGCTCGACGCAGTCGGCGGCAGTGAGACCTTCGCGCTCGCCGTTCGCGCCACCCGCGGCGGCGGCACCGTGGTAGCAGTCGGAATGCCGGCCGCAGGTGTCAAGTACGAGCTCGAGCCGGCGCAGCTGACGAACGAGGAGAAGGTTCTTACCGGCTCTCTCTACGGCTCAGAGGATCCGGCCGTCGCGCTGCCTTCCGTACTGGCTCACGTTCGAGCCGGGAGACTCGACCTCGTGGGCGCCCTCGGGCCGTCGTTCCCGCTGGAGCGGGCGAACGAGGCGGTCGAGACGGCGCTCGCCGGGGAGCCGGGGCGTGTTCTCGTCACGATGGCTGCGTAGCGGTGGGTATCCGGGTCGGCATCGATACGGGCGGCACATTCACCGACCTCGTTGCGGTCGACGAGGAGACGGGCGGGCTCTTCGTTTCCAAGGTGCCGTCGAATCCCGGCGACCCGGTCGCGGCGGTGTTGGCCGCCCTCGAGGCGGCGCAGCTCGACCCGGCCCGCGTGTCGTTCGTCGTCGTCGGCACGACGATCGGGATCAACGCCGTACTGACGAGAACGGGCGCCCGCGTCCTCTACCTGACCACGGCCGGCTTCGAGGACATCCCGTTCATCCAGCGCATCTCGCGCAAGTACCACTACGACTACCGCTGGCGCAAGCCCACGCCGCTCGTGCACCGCCGCGATTGCATCGGGGTCGCCGAGCGCACGGGCGAGGAGGGCGAGATCCTCGTCTCGCTCGACCCGCAGGACATCGCCTCCCTGGTCGATCGTGTAAACACGGTGTCGGAGAGCGACGGGGAAGCGGCGATCGCCGTGTGTTACCTGTTCTCCTACCTCAACCCCGAGCACGAGCTGCGGACGCGTGAGGCGCTCGAGCAGACGGGCGCGCGCGTGTCCCTCTCGCACGAGGTGGCTCCGATCTGGCGTGAGTACGAGCGCGGCTCGACGGTGATCGTCGACGCCTATCTCAAGCCGCTCGTGGAGCGGTACGTGCAAGGCCTCACGGAGGCGCTCCGCACGCGGTCGATCGAGGCGCCCTGCTCGCTGCTGAAGTCGAACGGCGGGCACACGCGCGCCGCCGAGGCCGGCGCCCGTCCCGCCCACCTGCTGCTCTCCGGGATCGCAGGGGGTGCGATCGGCGGTGCCTGGTACGCGCGGCTCGCGGGCGCAGAGCAGGCGATCATGCTGGACATGGGCGGCACGAGCTGCGACGTGTGCCTGATCGTCGGCGGCGAGCCCCTGTACTCGTCGGACTACGAGATCGAGTACGGGTTCCCGGTGAGCGTGCCGTCCGTCTCGACGAAGACGATCGGCGCCGGCGGCGGCTCGATCGGCTGGGTCGACCCGGGCGGCTTCCTCCAGGTCGGCCCGCAGAGCGCAGGCGCCGATCCCGGGCCTGCCTGCTACGGGCAGGGTGGGAAGGATGCGACTCTCACGGACGCCAACCTCGCGCTCGGCCGTCTGAATCCCGAGTTCTTCCTGGGCGGGCGCCTCGCGCTGGACGCCTCGCTCTCGAAGGCGTCCCTCGAAGGGCTCGGCGGCCGGCTCGGCCAGGACGACGTCGAGGTTGCCGCGTCGATGGTGCGAATCGCCAACGAGAACATGGCGAACGCAATTCGCATCGTCACGGTGGAGCAGGGCATCGACCCCCGGGAGTTCGCGCTCGTCGCAATGGGCGGGGCCGGGCCGACGCACGCCTGCGAGATCGCCGACGCTATCGGCATCCGGCGTGTGGTCGTGCCCCCGAGCCCGGGCCTGGCCTCGGCGTTCGGCGCGCTGGCGGCGCCCGTGCGCGTGGATGCGGTCAGGAGCGTCCACCTCACCGATGCGCGGGTGACCGCCGCCGAGCTCTCCGCGCTCTTCGCCGACCTCGAGCACCAGGCAGCGGCCGATTTCGAGGCCCAGGCGGGAGCCCGTGCGCAGCAGGAGCCTCGGCGCTCCGCCGCGCTCCGCTATCAGGGTCAGAACTACGAGCAGGACGTGCCGGTGCCCGGCGGCGAGCTCACCGACGAGGATCTCGCGGGCGTGTACGAGGGCTTCGCCCGGCTCTACGAGGGCTTCTACGGCTACCGCCTGGACGGCATCCCCATCGAGCTCGTGCGGCTGCAGGTCGTCCTCGCCGGCGAGGCCTTCGGGCTCGACGGGCGGCCGGCCGGGGCGCCGGAGGCTGCGGGCGATGAAGGCCCATCGCGGCAGGTCTGGTTTCCGGAGCACGGGTTCGTGCCCGCGCCGATCCACCGCCGCGAGGCCCTCGCGGCCGGCACGGTGGTCGCGCGGCCCCCTCGTCGTGGAGGAGATGGACTCGACGATCGTCGTGCCCCCGGAGTGGCAGCTCACGGTGGCCGACGCGGACATCCTCGAGCTCGTGCGGGAGGATAGATGTAGATGGCCATCGACCCGGTCACGCTCACGATTCTCAACAACGCCTTCGTGAACATCTGCCGCGAGATGGGCGTCACGATGATGCGCACCGCCTTCTCGCCGATCTTCAACGAGGGCCTCGACTTCTCGTGCGTCCTGTTCGACCGGCGCGGCAACATGATCGGGCAGGCCGAGTTCTGCCCCGCCCAGCTCGGTGCGAGCCTGTTCATCGTGCGCTGGACGGTCGAGGAGCTCGGCGTCGACTCCTTCGAGCCGGGCGACGTCGTGCTGCACAACGACCCGTACCGCGGCGGCGCGCACCTCCCCGAGCACTCGGTGATCCGGCCCGTCTTCCACGAGGGCGAGCTGTTCGGTTTTCTCGCGAACGTGGGCCACCTTGCCGAGATCGGCGGGAAGGCCGTCGGGAGCTTCGCCGCCGACGCGACGGAGGTCTTCCAGGAAGGCCTGCGGATCCCGCCCGTCAAGATCGTCAAGCGCGACGAGAACGACATGGAGCTGTGGCGGCTGATCATGTCGAACCACCGCACGCCGAGGAATACGTGGGGGGATCTCAACGCGCAGATCGGGTCGCTGCGCGTCGCCGAGCGGCGGCTCGTCGAGCTCCTCGACCGCTACGGCCGCGAGCTGGTGGATCAGGCTGCCGACGAGCTGATGGACTACTCGGAGCGCTGGATGCGCAGCGAGATCGAGGCGATCCCCGACGGCGTCTACGAGTTCAGCGACGTGATGGAGGACGACGGGGTGGTCGCCGAGCCGGTCGACCTGCACGTCACCGTGACCGTGGACGGCGATCGTCTGATCGTGGACTGGACGGGCACGTCACCGCAGGTGCGCGGACCGATCAACGCGACCTTCGGGGTGACGTCGGGGGCGACCTACAACGCGATCTTCCACGTGACCGACCAGAACATCCCGAAGAACTCGGGCGCCTACCGGCCGATCCACATCATCGCGCCGCCCGGGACGGTGGCGAATGTCCGGTATCCGGGCCCGTCGGTCGGCGGCAACACGGAGACCCACCCGAAGCTGGCCGACATGGTGGTCGGCGCGCTCGCACCGGCGCTGCCCGATCGCGTCGCGGCGGCCGAGGGAGGCTCCGCGTGCAACTTCCTCTTCGGCGGCGTCCACCCGAAGACGGGCGACTACTACGCGAACTACCACCTGGAGGGTTGCGGCTGGGGCGCGAAGTCCTACGACGACGGCAACGACGCGATCATCGTCACGAACGGCAACTGCAGGAACACCCCGGTCGAGATCTTCGAGACGCGGTATCCGCTGCGCACGATCGAGTACTCGCTGATCCCGGACTCGGGCGGCGCCGGCCGGATGCGGGGCGGGCTCGGGACGCGGCGCATCATGCGGGTCGAGGAGGGGGCCGAGGTGACCTGCAACGCGCTGTTCGACCGCACGAAGCCCGGCTTCGGCGCCTGGGGTCTCGAAGGCGGCGGCAAGGGTGGCCGCGGAGCGATCATGGTCAAGCGCCGGGGCGACTCCGAGTTCCGCACGTTCTCGGACGTGTACGGCACGGTCTCGCCGTCGAAGTTCACGAACATCCGGCTGCTTCCGGGTGACGAGGTGCTGATCGACTCGCCCGGCGGCGGGGGTTACGGCGACCCGCTCGAGCGCGACCGCGAGCGCGTCCTGCGTGACGTGGAGGAGGGCTTCGTCTCCTCCGCGGCGGCCGCCGAGCGCTACGGCTGGAATCCGGGGGGCTGACGGTGGGCGCGGGACACTGGGAGCCGATCGTGACGCAGGTCTGGGAGACGGTCGTCACTCCGTGCGACTGCTGCGGCCAGGTCGTCGCGAAGCAGCTGTGGGTGGTCGAGGTCGGCGGCGAGGAGCGGCGCTTCTGTGGCCCGGCCTGCGAGGAGCTGTACCGGACGTACGTCCTGGCGCGCCGTGGAGGCTGACGAGCGATCGGTCGAGTGGCGCGCCGGCGTGCGAACGGTGTTGCACGCGGCGGCCGCGACCGGGGCGGCCCAGCTCTGCCTCATGGAGCAATGGTCGGAGCCGGGCGCCGGCGCTCCGACCCACACCCATTTCGAGGTGGAGGAGGCGATCCTCGTCATCGAGGGGAGCGCGGATTTCTGGACGGACGGGGAGCACCGGGCGGTCGGCGCCGGCGAAGCGATTCTCCTCCCGGCGGAGAGCTGGCACGGATTCCGCAACGTGGGCGAAGGGAGTCCTCCATACCGTGGCCGTCTTCCCCTCCGCCGCGGCGCCGGTCGAGTACGAGAACGAGCCGGGCGTCGTCTACGAGATCGGCGGGGCGGGCGAGGTCCGGCGCGACGCGCACCGCGCCGTCCGGCAGACCCGCGACCAGGCCTGACGCGGCGCCTAGCGCACGACCTTCGGCGCGCAGAGGATCGCGACGCTCGCGGTCTCGGGCTGCGGCAAGACGTTGCGGAAGAGGTAGCCGAGCGCCGGGCTGCCGCGCAGGGTGGGGAACGCGTTGCCGAAGCCGCCCTCGGGCGCGCGGTAGCCGCCGCCGACGAGCGCCTTCCCGGCCGGGCACTTCGCCGCCCCTTGCCGCTCACGGGGTTGCAGCGACGCGCCCGCGCCCGTGGCGGCCGGGACCGTCACGGGGACGGTCAGCCGCGTCAGCCCGAATCCGTGCGGCAGCTCGACGCAGCGGACGGCGACGAACGCGGGCTTCGGGGCAAGGGCCGTGTTGAGCACGACGAGGACGAGGTTTCGCCGGCCGGAAGGAAAGGACTGCGTAAGGGTGAGCGCGCCGTCGTTGCCGAGGTCCACTCCGGAGCTCACCGGCACCGATGCGCCCGTGCAGGAGGCGGTGACCGTCGTCCGTCCCGGGACGAGGCCGTCGTCTCCGACCTTCGCGGCGGGCACCGTGACGGCCCCGGTTCCCGTTCCGACCGGCAGCTGTGGCGCCCCCGTCACGCGGGCACACAGCGCGCTGAGCCTCGCAGTCGCGCTCGCCGGGTTCCGGTTGCCGATCTCGAGCTTGTAGGTGCGCGGGCCGGTCGGGAGGGACGAGAGGAGGCTCACGCCGGGGGTGTCGACCGCAGCGCCTGCGGCGAGCGCAACCTCGCCGGGCCCGCAGCGCAGCTGGGTGGAGACGATCGACGGCTTCACGCCGAGCGCCGTCCGCTCGGCGCGTGTCACGGCGACGGTCCGGGCCTCGATCTCGACCTTGAGCCGGTGCGGCGAGGCGCTGCCCGCCGCCGAGATCGCGGCCGCCTGGCCGGCGGTCTGGAGCAGCAACACGAGCGCGGCCGCCGGCAGGATCGCCAGGAGCAGCCTCCTGGAGCACGCTCCAGCGCGTCCTCGTCGCTGCATCACGGGCCTCTCGAGCCCCGCCGGTTCCCTCACTCGCCACCTCTTGCCGCCGGGTATCGTGCCGCGCGAACGGTAGCGACCCGGGGAGTCGGCGTGGCCCGCAAGCAGACGATCTTCGACGTGATCTCCACCGGCGACCCGGCCAGGGTCCGGCGCAAGCTCGCGCGCGAGCCCGCCGCCCTCGGCGAGCGGGACGAGAACGGGCTCTCGCCGGTGATGCGCGCCGCTGTACGAGGCCAGGCCCGACATCGTCGACGTGCTGCTCGACCAGGGCGCCGAGCTCGACCTGTTCGAGGCGGCCGCGCTCGGGCGAACCGAGCTGCTCGGAAAGCTCGTCGGGCGGAGCAAGCGGCGCGCGGGCGAGTACTCGTCGGACGGCTTCACGCCGCTCCATCTGGCGGCGTTCTTCGGCCAGCGGATGCCGTCGCGCTTCTGCTCGACCGGGGCGCCGAGATCGACGCTCGCTCGAAGAACACGCGCCTGCGGTCGGTGACGCCGCTGCACAGCGCCGCCGCGGGTCATCGTACGGAGGCCGCGCTGCTCCTGCTCGACCGGGGCGCCGACCCGAACGCCGAGCAGCCCGGCGGCTGGACCCCGCTCCACCAGGCCGCCGCGAACGGCGACCTCGTGCTCTGCAAGGCGCTGCTCGAGCACGGAGCCAAGCGGACGCAGATGAGCGACGATCGGACCCGGCCGCTCGACTTCGCGATCGAGAACCGTCACCACGAGGTCGTGCGCCTGCTCCAGCGCGGCCGGTGACCGAGCGCGTCGTTCTCGTCACCGACTTCACCTGGCCGAGCGTGGAGCCCGAGGCCGCGGTGCTCGCAGCGGCGGGCGCGCGGCTGCTCGTCGCGAAGACCGGTGAGGAGGCCGAGCTCCTCGAGCTGGTCACCGACGCCGACGCGATCCTGACCTGCTTCAAGCAGGTCTCGCCGGCGGTGGTCAGAGCCGGCCGCCGGCTTCAGGTCATCGGCCGGTACGGGATCGGCGTCGACAACATCGCGGTCGACGAGGCCACGCGTCACGGGATACCGGTGACGAACGTGCCCGGCTACTGCACACACGAGGTCGCGGAGCACGTGCTCGCGCTGATCCTGGCCCACGAGCGCGGCATCTGCCGCTTCGACCGGGGCGTCCGCGACGGCGACTGGACGCTGACCCAGGGCCTGCCGATGCGTCGCGTTGCGGGAAGAACGCTCGGCATCGTCGGTTTCGGCCGCATCGGCCAGACGCTCGCGCGCAAGGCCACGGCGCTCGAGCTCCGCCTCCTCGTCCACGATCCGACCGCCCCGCCCGACGAGCTCGCGGCCGTGGGCGCCGAGGCGGCGACGCTCTCGGAGCTCGCCGCCGGCTCGGACTACGTGTCCGTCCACGTACCGCTCACCGACGAGACCCGCGGCCTCGTCGGCCGCGACTTCCTCCGGCAGATGAAGCCGACGGCGTTCGTCGTCAATGCCGCGCGCGGCGCCGTCGTCGACCACGAGGCGCTGCTCGAGGCGTTGAGGGAGGGCTGGATCGCCGGCGCCGGCATCGACGTCTTCGAGCCTGACCGGCTGCCGCCCGACCACCCGTTGCTGCGGGAGCCGAACCTCATCGCGACGCCGCACGTGGCCTTCTACTCGGAGGAGTCCGTCCTCGAGCTCGAGGTGAAGGCCGCGGAGAACGTCGCGGCGATCCTTACGGGCCGCAGGCCCGAGCACGTGGTCAACCCCGAGGTGCTCGACCTCGACCGCTGGGCGCACCTGCGCTAGATGATCAGGGAGCCGGGGGCTGGTAGCGCGTGACCGTGCCGTCGTCGTAGTTCGCGACCCAGAGGGCTCCTGCGCCGAAGGCCAGGCCGAGCGGGTTCCGGCCGGCATCGATCGGGTCGCCGATGACCTGCGCGGTCTGAGGATCGATCCGGACGACCGAGGCCTCCTGCGCCGGGGCCCGTGATCTCCGCCGCCCAGACCGAGCCGCCGCCGACGGTCACCGTCGTCCTGCCGCCCTCCGTGATCCGGATCGTCTCGACGACCTGATTGGAGCGTGGATCGACCTCCGAGATCGTGCCGTTGTTCGACGTCACCCAGAGGGCGCCGGCGCCGTTGGCGACGAACTCCGGCAGGTTCGGGACGAGAATCGTGCGGGCGATCTCGTTCGTGCGGGGGTTGATCCGGGCAACGCCGCCGTTGGCCCCGTCCGGCGGGTCGGAGACCGCCACCCAGACTGAGCCGAAGGCGATCGCGACCCCCTGCGGGAAGCCTTCGAGCGGGACCTCGGCCACGATCTCGTTCGTCGAGGGGTCGATTCGCACGACCTCGCCGGCGTCGGGACGGGTGACCCACACGCCCACGTTGCCCGCGGCGACGCAGGCGGCCTCCTCAGTCTCGATCACCGTGGAGACGCGGTTCGTCGCCGGGTTGATCCGCGCGACGTTCCCCGAGAGCGTCGTGACCCAGACGGCGCCCGCACCGACGGTGACGCCGCAGGGACGTTCGCTTCCGAGCTCGTCGCCGGCGCCGATCCGGGCTGCGATCTCCCGCGTGGCCGGGTCGATTCGGATCAGACGGCGGCCGTCCCGGATGACCCAGACGCCGCCGGCGCCCACGTCGAGCGCGTTCGGGAAGCCCCCGACCTCGATCGTCTCGATGGGGGGCCCCTCGGGCTCCTCGGTGATGACGACCTCGCCGGTGCCGGTATCGCTGTTGTCGGTCGCGGTCTCCGCCGTCGCGGCGCCGTCGGGGCTCTCGTCGCGAAGCGCCAGCACGACGCCCGCGAGCGTTCCCAGGCCTGCGAGCAGGCCGATGACTGCGGCGATGACGACTGCGGTCTGCCGGCTCACGTGCTGCTCCGATTCGGGGGAGGTGGCACTCTTCCTCGTCGCGCGGCCTGCTCGACCGGTGCTCGAACCAACGATAACGCGCGGTTGCGGCGAGCCGACCGGTCAGCTAGCCTGGGCGCGTTCGATTCCGGCGACCGCGAAAGGAGGACGAGAGATGACCGAGCGATTCACGAGCCTCTCGCCCCGCGGCGCCGCCTGCTCTGGCCTGAGCTCTGGGCTAGCCCAGCTTCCTGTGACCGCGGCCCTTCGGGCCGCTTCCAGGCGGGTCGCGGCCGGCTAGGCCGGCCGTCAGCCGGCCGCTCAGCCGCCCGGGCCGTTATCGGCGCACGCGTGGCGCAGCGTCCTTGTCGTTGTTATTGCGTCAAAGGAGTTGAGGTTGAGTTACGTGTTCGATCTTTCCTCGCTCGGGTACGGGTCTCCGGAGGAGACCGCGTTCGAGCCCTACGGCGCCGCCGGGCTTGCCGCCGGCCGGATCGGCGCCCACCATCGCGGCGGCTACGTGATCTTCAGCGAGCTCGGAGAGCTGCACGGGATATTGCCTGGCCGCTCGAGGTCGGCACCTGCTGGAGAAACCCCGGCCGTCGGGGACTGGGTTGCCTTCAGGCCGCTCGAAGGAGGCGGCGCACTGATCGAGGCCGTTCTCCCGCGCCGGACGTCCCTTCGCCGCGGCCGCCGGGACCTTGCCCGCGGCTCGCACGTCGCCGAGGAGCAGGTCATCGCCGCGAACGTCGACGTCGCCCTGCTTGCCGTCGATCTGTCTCTCCCGGCCGGCCCGCGCTCGCTCGAGCGCTATCTCGCGGCGGCGTGGGATTCAGGAGCCGAGCCGGTGATCGTCCTCACGAAGCTCGATCTCTGTGATGTGGTCGAGGAACGGGTGGCGGAAACGGAGACCGTCGCGATCGGTGTCCCGGTGTACGCGGTCTCGGCGGCTACGGGCGAGGGGGTGGACGCGCTGCGCGGGCTTCTGTCGGGCAACCGCACCGCGGCACTGCTCGGCCCGTCGGGAAGCGGGAAGTCGACCCTCGTCAACCGGCTGCTCGGGCGTGAGGCCCAGGCGACCGGCGCCGTCCGGTCCGACGGCCGCGGCCGCCATACGACCACCGCGCGCGAGCTCTTCCTCGTCCCGGGCGGCGGGCTCCTGCTCGACACACCCGGCCTGCGCGTACTGCAGCTCTGGGAGGAGGACGGCCTCGGCAGCGCGTTCTCGGACGTCGAGGAGCTCGCCGCGCGCTGTCGCTTCTCGGACTGCTGGCACGAGACGGAGCCGGGCTGCGCGGTGCGCGAGGCCGTGTCGTCCGGGGTGCTCGACGCCGGTCGGCTCGAGAGCTTCGCCAAGCTCACCCGGGAGCTTGCCTATCTCGAGCGGAAGGGCGACAAGCGCGCGGAGGCGGAGGAGCGACGCCGCTGGCGCGCGATGACCAAGGAGGCTCGCGCCCGCGCCCGGCCGCGCCGCTGAGGGTCGACGGCTACGCTCTCTTCGAAGGAGGTTGCCTGTATGACGTCGAGAGTGGACAAGACGAACGAGCAGTGGCGGGCGGAGCTGACGCCCGAGCAGTACCGGGTGCTGCGCGACAAGGGCACCGAGCGCGCGTTCACCGGCGAGTACTGGGACGCGAAAGACACCGGCACCTATCGTTGCGCCGGCTGCGGCGCGGAGCTGTTTCGCTCGGAGACGAAGTTCGACTCCGGGACCGGCTGGCCGAGCTTCACCCAGCCGGTGACCGAGGGCGCCGTCGCGACCGAGCGCGACTGGAGCATGATCGTGCCTCGCACCGAGGTGCTGTGCGCCGCGTGCGAGGGCCATCTCGGCCATGTCTTCCCGGACGGGCCGGCACCCACGGGGCTGCGCTACTGCATCAACTCGGCCGCGCTCGAGCTCGACAAGGACGACTGAGGCAAGGGCGAAGCCCGCGCAGCGGACGCCGAAGGCGGCCGCGGAGGCGTGTCGAGGCCGGAGGCCTCGGCAAGGGCTAAGCCCGCGCAGCGGACGCCGAAGGCGGCCGCGGAGGCTCGTCGAGGCCGGAGGCCTCGGCACGCGTAACGCGGCGCGAGGCCGCAGCGGCGTCGGCGGCTCCCGGCAGGGGGCCGTCCGGCTTGCGCAGGACGGAATAGGTGCGGCCGATCGGGTCGAAGCCGAGCCGTTGGTAGAGGTGCCACGGCCAGTCGTCCTCCTCGGCCAGGATGAAGAGAAACTCGGCCCCGGCGGCGCGCGCCCGCTCGACGGCGTGGAGGAAGACCGCGCTTGCAAGCCCGCGGTTCCGGTACTGCTCGAGGGTGTTGAGATCCTCGATCTGCGAGGTGCCCCCGACGGCGTACAGCTCGCAGATCGAGACCGGCTCGTCTTCGACATAGGCCGCGAACCAGCGCGTCGGGACTGCCGCTGAGCCCACGCGCACCGCCTCGAGCAGCTGGCGGACGACATCCTCGTCGTAGCTCTCCGGCGCCTCGCGCAGGAGCCGCTCGCGGAACGCGCGCTGCCCGACCTCGTCCAGCTCGCGCACGTCGGCCTGCCTCTGCCGATCGGGAGCGCGGCGGTGCTCCATGTGGAGCAGCGTCGACACCGTCCAGCCGAGCGCGGAGAACTCGCGCGCGAGCCGGGCGCCCTCCTCCAGGTCGGCGAGGACGATCTGCCGGTGCTCGAGGCCGGCCGGCTCCTGGATCGCATCCGCCAGGCTTGCCAGCGTCTCGGCGGTGGCATCCGTTGGAACTGCGTCGAGCCACAGGTAGTTGAGGTCCCAGACATCCGGCAGGCGGTCGCAAAAGAGGGCGACGCCTCCCTCGAGCTCCTCGACGCGCTCGGCGGTGGCGACGGCCGCCTCCCGCACGAAGGCCGAGGCACGCTGCATCGAATCGACCGCCGCCACGAGACGGATAGCATGGCACTTCGTAATGCCTGCGGCAGTCGAGGAGTCCTACGCCGATCTCAAGACGCGGCTTGCCCGCGTCGTCGATCTGAGCCGCATCGCGCGGGTCATCTCGTGGGACCAGCAGGTGATGATGCCTCCGGGCGGCTCGCAGCCGCGGGCGGAGCAGCTCGCCACGCTCGGGCGCACCATCCAGGAGGAGTTCATCTCGGACGAGGTGGGTCAGCTGCTCGAGGAGCTGCGGCCGTACGGCGAGAGCCTGCCGTACGACTCCGACGAAGCGAGCCTCGTGCGCGTGGCGCTGCGCGACTACGAGAAAGCGCGCCGGGTGCCGCCGGAGCTCGCCGCCGAGCTGGCGCGTGCCGGGTCGCTCGGGCAGCAGGTCTGGGTGGAGGCCCGGGCCGAGAACGACTTCGCGAAGCTCCTGCCGGCTCTCGAGCGCAACCTCGAGTTGAAGCGGCAGTACATCGACTGCTTCGACCCGGCCGACGAGCCGTACGACATCCTGCTCGACGACTTCGAGCATGCGATGACCGCCGCCGAGGTACGGGCCGTCTTCGACCGGCTGAAGGAGGAGCTCGTTCCGCTCATCAAGGCCGTCGCCGACGCGGCCGCCGGTGGACGAGTCCTGCCTGTCCGGCCCCTTCCCGGTCGAGCGCCAGGAGGAGGCGCTGCTCGCGATCCTGCGGCCGCTCGGCTTCGACGACACGCAGTGGCGGCTCGATCCCACGGCCCACCCGTTCGCGTCGTACTCGGGCCTCACGGACATCCGCATCACGACCCGCTACCTCGAGGGAAGCCTGATGGCGCTGTTCGCGGGCATCCACGAGTTCGGCCACGGGCTCTACGAGCACCAGTCGGCTCCCGAGCTCGACCGCACGGTGCTCTCCGGCGGTGTGTCGCTCGGGCTGCACGAGTCGCAGAGCCGCCTCTGGGAGAACCTGGTCGGTCGCGGCCGGCCCTTCTGGCGGCGCTACTACGAGCAGTTCCAGAGCGCGTTTCCCGACGTGCTCGGCGACGTGGACGGCGATGCCTTCTACCGCGCCGTCAACCGCATCCGTCCGTCTCTCATCCGCGTCGAGGCGGACCAGGTGACCTACAACATGCACGTCATCCTGCGCTTCGAGCTCGAGCAGGACATCCTGGCCGGCAACGTCGAGCTGCGGGACCTTCCCGAGGCCTGGAACGCCCGCATGGACGAGTACCTCGGCATCGACGTCCCGGACGACGCGAGAGGCGTGCTCCAGGACGTTCACTGGTCGGCGGGGGTCATCGGCTACTTCCCGACCTACTCGCTCGGCAACGTGATGTCGGTGCAGATCTGGGAGGCCGTGCGCCGGGATTTGCCCGACCTCGACGACCGTGTGGAGGCGGGAGACTTCGCGCCGCTGCGCGACTGGCTGCGGGACCGCATCCACCGCCACGGCCGCAAGTTCACGCCGCAGGAGACGCTCGAGCGCTGCACCGGGTCGACGATCGACCCGGAGCCGTACCTCCGCTACCTGAAGGACAAGGTCGCAGAGCTCTACGGCGTCTGAGGCTGTCCGGGGGACGCCGTCCCGCGCCTCTTCTCGAAGAGCGTCACGCGTATGCCCGGCGCGGGCTCTTGCTCGCCGACCTCGACGAAGCCCTCGCTGCAGTACAGCGCCTTCGCGGGCTCGTTCGCCGCGCCGGTCTGGACGACGACGCGGCTCGGGGCGGGGGCGGCCGCCTCGGCCGCGCGTACGAGGGCCCGTCCGACGCCGCGCCGGAAGTAGCGCGGGTCGACGGCGAGGCGGTGGAGGTCGAGCGTGTCGCCGGCGATCTTCCACGACACGAAGCCGGCGAGCTTCCCGTCGAGGCGCGCACCGAGGAAGGTCTCGCCCGAGTCGAGGAGCTCCTCGAGCGTCTCGTGCAGAGGCGGGATGCCGTCGGAGCCGATCAGGTCGGCCTCGACGCGGTAGGCCCTCCGCTGCACCGCGATGACGGCTTCGGCGACCGCCCGGTCGGCGAGCTCGAGCGCCGAGATCTCCACGCGGTCAGTCTAGGGACGGCGCGGCAGCGCTCAGGGCCGTCATTCGGGGCTGCCCCCGGCAGGCGGCAGCGCCCGTGGCCGTGCGGCGGGAGGGCCCTGATGTCGCTCGGCAATCGCATCGAGCAGGACGGCGACGTTGTCCCGCTCGGCCCTCGCGGCGTTCTCCCGCCGGCGCGCGATGAAGGCGTCGACGGCGAGCTCGACGGCGACGAGGACGGCAAGCGTCAGGAGGAGCAGCCCAGCGCGGGCCAGCCAGCTCGCATCGGTGAAGAGAACGAGCAGAACCGCGACGACGCCGACGAGCGCGAAATCGCGGCCGAACGGCCACCCTGCGCTGCCCTGATCGAAGCGGCGAAGGACGTTCGAGGCGTGAACTGCGGCGAGCGCGGCGGCGTTCGGGTCCTCGAAGGATTCGCCCTGCCGTACGACCGTCGCAACATCGCGGCGGACGGTCGCGCGCGCGTCGCTCGCCATGCGGTGGCGCGCAGGTCGTGCGGCGGGGGATCGTGCCACAGCACACGTATCGGCGGACGGGCCGGTTTCCTTCAGCCCTGCGGCGCCCGGAGGGAGCGGAGCCGGCCGTCGGTAGCCTTGGCCCGTGGCCGTCGTCATCGCCTCCAACCTCCGCAAGGAGATCGCCGGGTCCCTTCTGTTCGAGGGCGTGTCGTTCAAGCTCGAGCGGCGCGACCGCGTCGCGCTCTCCGGCCCGAACGGCGCCGGCAAGACGACGCTGCTCCGCTGCCTGACCGGCGAGACCGAGCTGCACGGCGGCGAGCTCGTGATCGAGAAGGGCGCGCGCGTCGCGCTGCATGACCAGCGCCCGCCGGCAGGCGGCTCGCAAGCGCTGCGGGACTACGTCCTCTCGGGCGCCTCGGGGGCCGACGCCGAGGAGGAGCTACGCCGCCTCGAGCGCGCGATGGAGCAGGGCGATCACGGCCGCGGAGACGCTGCGCCTGTACGCCGACGCGCAGCACCGGCTGGATCACGCCGGGGGCTATGCCTGGCGCGAGCGGGTGGACGGCGTGCTGCGCGGCCTCGGGTTCGAGGAGCCGGACTTCGGGCGGGCGGTGGCGACCTTCTCCGGCGGTGAGCTCACGCGTGCGGCGCTCGCCCGCGCGCTTGCCCGCGATCCGGATCTGCTGCTGCTCGACGAGCCGACCAACCACCTCGACCTCGAGAGCCTCGAGTGGCTCGAGGGCGAGCTCGCCTCGCTGGACGCCGCGGTGCTGCTCGTCGCCCACGACCGCTGGTTCCTGGAGTCGGTGACGACGGCCGTGCTCGAGCTCGATGCGGGCCGCTCGACGTTCTTCCCCGGGCCCTGGCACGTCTGGCGGCGTGAGAAGGCCGAGCGTGCGCTCCACGCGCAGAAGACGGCAGAGCGGGTAGAGGATGACATCGTCCGGCTCGAGCGCTTCGTCGAGCGGTTCCGTTACAAGAAGTCAAAGGCGAAGCAGGCACAGGCGAAGCTGACCCAGATCGCGCGACTCGAGGAGGAGCGCCGGGCGGCGCGAGGCGAGGTCGCGCTGCTGACCCGCCGCAGCCGCCGCCTCGGTTTCGACTTTCTCAAGCCGCCGAGGAGCGGGCGCACGGTTCTGGAGGTCGAAGGTCTCGGCGTGGCCGCCGGCGAGCGGCAGCTCCTGACCGACGTCACGTTTGCGCTCGAGCGCGGCGAGCACGTCGGGCTCGTCGGCCCGAACGGCAGCGGCAAGACGACCCTCGCGGAAACCTTCCTCGACCGCCGTCCGGCGCTCGCCGGCACGAGCCGCCTCGGCTACGGGGTCGTGCCCGCCTACTTCAGCCAGCACGGCCTGGATCTGGACGAGCGCGGCACCGTGCTCGGCGTCGCGCAGGCGCGAACCGGCCTGCCGAGGCCCCAGGCCCAGATGCTGCTCGGGCGCTTTCTGTTCTCCGGCTGGGAGGCGCACGAGAAGTCGGTCTCGGCGTTGTCGGGCGGCGAGCGCCGCCGGCTGTCGCTCGCGCTCCTCGTCGCTTCCGGCGCGAATTTCCTCATCCTCGACGAGCCGACGAACCACCTCGACCTCGAAAGCAGGGAGGCGCTCGAGGCGGCGCTCGAGGCGTTCCCGGGGACGGTCTTGCTCGTCTCGCACGACCGCGCGCTCAAGAAGCAATACGTGGAGTCCCTGCCGGGGCACCCTCGACTTCATCGTATTGCTGAAGTCTTCCCCTTCATCGACTCCCAGTGCCAGACGCCCGGTATCCCGATCACCACTTACGGCGCATCACTCGGTGCCTTTCACGCGGCCAACACCCTCTCAAGCATCCCGACCATGTGAAGCGCTGCTACGCACTCTCCGGCGTCTATGATCTGCGGGATTCCATGGACGGAATGTACGACGGACAACTTCTACTTCAATAACCCGGTCGACTACATGGCCAACCAGAACGACCCTCCAGGTTTCTGCATCAGTTGCAAGAGAGTTGCGACATCCACCTTGCGACCGGGTGCGGTCCGTGGGAGAACAGCGGGCCGACCTACCAAATGTCCGCCGTGCTCGCGAGCCGCGGCATTGCTAATCATCTGGACGACTAGGGTCCGAAAGGCGGACACAAATGGCCCTACTGGCATCATCAGATGTGGGAATACATGGGCGCGCATTTCTAAAAGTGACCCGACACAGAAAACGCGGCGTGAGTGGCTCGTCGACCGCCGCGTCCACTTGAATGCTTTAAGCATTCAAGTCCTGTCCTGAATCAAAATGAAGAGCAGCTGGCCAACTGTCGAACTTTTGCGGAGCTGGCGGATTATCACCGCTACCCAGGTCTTTGCGTAAAGCTCGGCGCGGCTGTCGACGAATTCTCCCTCTTCTCCTCTATTGACTCGAAATCCTCCCGGCCTTCTCGCCCTCTCGGGCTTGCCCGTCTATCTCGCGTCGTCCCACGCCGATCGATTCGAGCTTCGTCATTTTCGCATAAACATCGGCACCGTGTTCACGAACTCACGTGATTTCTCTTCTAAACCGTGTTCGATGGCTTCTGCGTCCGTTAGGCCTTGCTCGGCGGCGATTTGCGGACGTCCTGGGTGATTTTCATCGAACAGAAGTGCGGGCCGCACATGGAACAGAAGTGCGCGGTCTTGGCGCCTTCCTGCGGGAGGGTTTCGTCGTGGAATTCGCGCGCGGTTTCGGGATCGAGCGAGA
This sequence comes from uncultured Thermoleophilia bacterium, assembly GCA_963780385.1. Taxonomy (GTDB): domain Bacteria; phylum Actinomycetota; class Thermoleophilia; order Gaiellales; family Gaiellaceae; genus CAWACA01. Next base: position 117,352 of record CAWACA010000003.1, read on the forward strand.
GATTGAATTGATCTTCCCAGCGAAATTCGAAGCGCGCTTTGCTCAAGGCGTTGTCGCGGTATTGCGCGCCGGGATGGCCTTTCGCCAGATCGGCGGCGTGCGCGGCGATCTTGTAGGCGATCACGCCGTCTTTCACGTCTTTTTTGTTCGGCAAACCGAGATGTTCTTTCGGCGTGACGTAACAAAGCATCGCGCAGCCGTACCAGCCGATCATCGCCGCGCCGATCGCGCTGGTGATGTGATCGTAGCCGGGCGCGATGTCGGTGGTGAGCGGCCCGAGCGTGTAGAACGGCGCTTCGTCGCACCACTCGAGTTGCTTGTCCATGTTCTCTTTGATCAAGTGCATCGGGACATGGCCCGGACCTTCGATCATCACTTGCAGTCGATGTTCCCAGGCGAGCTTGGTCAGCTCGCCTAGCGTTTCCAGTTCGGCGAACTGCGCTTCGTCATTCGCGTCGGCAATCGAGCCGGGACGCAGACCGTCGCCGATGCGAAAAGCTGACGTCGTAGGCGGCCATGATTTCGCAGATCTCGTCCCAATGCGTGTAGAGAAAACTTTCTTCGTGATGCGCGAGACACCACTTCGCCATGATCGAGCCGCCGCGCGAGACAATGCCGGTCGTGCGTCGCGCCGTCAGCGGAATGTAGCGCAGCAGAACGCCGGCGTGAATCGTGAAGTAATCGACGCCCTGCTCCGCCTGTTCGATCAACGTGTCGCGAAAAATTTCCCAGGTCAGTTCTTCCGCTTTGCCGCCGACTTTTTCCAGCGCCTGATAAATCGGCACGGTGCCGATCGGCACGGGCGAGTTGCGAATGATCCATTCGCGCGTGGCGTGAATGTTCTTGCCGGTGGAAAGATCCATCACGGTGTCGGCGCCCCATTTCGTGGCCCAGCGCATCTTCTCGACTTCTTCCTCGATCGACGACGCGACGGCGCAGTTGCCGATGTTGGCGTTGATCTTACGAGGAAATTGCGGCCGATGATCATCGGCTCGGATTCCGGATGATTGATGTTTGCCGGAATGATCGCGCGGCCGCGCGCGACTTCGTCGCGCACGAATTCCGGTGTTATATGATCTGGGATGTTGGCACCGAATGCGTGTCCGCGATGCGCTGAGCGCCAAATCGTTGCGTGCGTGTATCAGAGCCGTTCGGCGAGGCGCCGAACGGTGCGGGTCGAGGCGCTTCGCGCTCCCAGATTTTCGCGAATGGCGATGAATTCCATTTCGGGCGTGACGATGCCTTGGCGCGCGTACCGAAGTTGCGTGACACATTTCCCAGCCTTCGCCCGCAAAGGGCGTAACGCGAAGCGATGTTTGAATGTCCCGTTTCCGTTCCTCGCCGCGGATTGCGCGTGAACGTGAGACAGGTAGCCATCATCGATTGGCTGAACGTTTCGTCCTTCGATTTCTTCGACGTCGCCACGGTCGCGAATCCATTTCGCGCGTAGCGGTGGCAGGCCGCGCGTAACATCGAGATCCACGCTTGGATCGCCCCAGGGGCCACTCGTGTCGTAAACGCGCACCGGCTCGTTTATTTCGATCTCGCCGTTCATAGTTTTCGTCGGCGCAGCGAGATCTCGCGGAAGGGCACCTTGATCTCGGCGTGCAATTGCCCGAGACGTAAACTTTCTGTGAATTGGGCAATTGGGATATTTGTCGAGCTGCGCTTCCCGAGTGTTGATTCACTTGATCTCGGCGGTCAGAGACCGCCGCTACAGAGAACCATCACGATTCTTATTCGTGTTCATTCGTGTCCTTCGTGGTTTAACCAAAAAATCAAAGCCATGCGCAGGAAATCGAATGACCGAATAAGGATGGAACGGTCATCGGGCTCTCGCTTCCTTCGGCGGCATTACCCGCATCAGGTTCAAGGGGTTCAATCCGACATTTTTTCGCGGACCTCTCGGCCAGCGGCTCCCCCGCTTTTTCTACTCAGAATAGAGACTCGTACTCACCAAGATGTCAACAGATGCGATCGGCCGCTCCGTCGCACGATGTAATCGAGCGCGGCTTCGAGCCGCATTGGCATGAACATCAAGAAGGCGACTCGCTCGCATCGAGCACCTCTACCAACGATGTGATTCTGATGAACGTCGCGAATTACTTGGTCGCTTCCGTTTTCACATTTGTGTGAAAAATGGCTCGCCATTCTTCTCCACTCTTTTGTACCAGACGGTGCTGGAATTGTAGATGCACCGGGAACGGTGTCCTTCCCAACGAAGGTGGCGTCCAGCGTCACCGTGTAGGTCGCGATGGCGACGTTCGGCCCAGGAGAGTTGACCTTGTAATCGCTGATCGCGAACGATTTTATGTCCCACTTTGCCATGGAGTCCACTTCCTTCTGCGTGTCGGAGACCCCTTCGGCGTAAACCGCCGTCATGTTCGCAGACACGATTTTTTTGAATGCGTCAGCGTTTTTGTCCTTAAAGGCCTGCCAGGCCGCATTCTCTTTTTGACATCAACGCGTCGGTGTCTGGCGCCGCCGTTGCGATCGCCATGGTCGCAATGAGGATTGCCACTGCATATGTCAGATATGATTTCATGTTATTCCTTCTCGTTTGTTGTTTGCGTGGGAACGTCCCCGGCGCGCGTGGTTCTGTCCCGACGCCCTTCTCGCCTAACGAGTAACCAAAATCAGCAAAATTAGAGCTCGACTCTCGGCGAACCGAATAGCCCCAACAGGAGCAGACTAGGAATGCGGCAGGCGAAGTCAACAGTTCGCGGAAGCTGGCGTCGATTACGGCGAAGGGACGACGCGCGCAATCAGCATTTGCCGAGTCCGTTTGGCTCCGACGGAGAGGAGGCTCATCAGTAGCTGACGGGAACGAGCGCCGGCGCAGGCGAAGGCTTTTGGTGCAGACGAATCGCGCAGCCATCAGCTCGCCGGAATTGATGCGGCGATAATCGGCGATGGCCATCGGCCGCTTTTTCGTGTCGGCGAGATCGCGATAGCCTTCGATGCCGGTGCAGATCGATTGCGCGAGTTTGCCGCGCCAATCTTTATTCGCGATGAGGCGGCTTTCGCCGCGCTCAGTCAGGAATCCGCCTTCAACGAGAACGGCGGGAGTCTCGTTAGGCGGAGCACGGCAAAGCGCGCGCGCTTAATGCCGCGATCGAATTGATCGTCATGGCCGAGAACGCAGTGATAAATGCTGGCCGAAAGCTCCAGACTTTGCGCATCGACCGGGCTGCCGTTCTGTCGATTGATGAAACTGAGCGCAAGATCGTCATCATCAGTAGAAGGCGAGCCGACGGGAGTCAGCGAAAAAATTTCAAAGCCGGTCGCAGCGGGATTTCGATCGGTCGCATTGAAATGGATGCTGACGAAGATGGAATCCTTTTGCGCATTCGCGATACGGGCGCGCAGATCCAGCGGAACGAAAACATCGCTCTCGCGCGTCATCACGACTTTGAATCCTTTCTCTTTCAACAGCGGCCGGAGCTGGCGCGCAACATCAAGCGTGAAATTTTTTTCGCAGCCGTAATTGCTGCACGCGCCTTTGTCGTAACCGCCGTGCCCCGCATCGAGCACGACCGTCTGCACTTTCCCCATGTTCTGGATCATGTGCGGGCGCAATTGCGGCTCGAGCGTTTTCGCGAGGTCCACGCGCGCGATCAAAAGCTTGCCGTCCTTTTCGATAACTGGGAACGACAGCCAGTTGCGGACGCCGTTGACCATGATCTCGCGGCTGTCGAGCCGCGCTTCCAATTCATTACGCGGATTGCCGAGCCGGACTTTCTTCAGGACCGGATCGTTGATGGTCAACATCCCGTAAAATTTCGCGATGTTATCGACGCTGAGATAATCGCGATTGCCGACCTTGATGACTTGCCAGTCGGTGTCTTGCTTGGCGAACCCACCTGAGCACCAACGCAACGGCAACGAGAAGAACGAGCCCCGGGACGCCGGAGCCCATATTATGGAACAATCGGTGCCTTTTGACAATAGACCGGGGAAAATATTCCAGACCCGAATTTCCCTCAAAACTGGTTGACCTGAATTCCGTATTACCGCTACAAAGACGACCTTTTATGCCTAAACAAGTCCTACTTAGATTGTATCTTTATTTACTGTTCGCACTGGCTGCCGCAGGCCTGTGCAACACCGCAAACACAGCTACCGCCTCGCGTCTGGCGAGTGGTGAATGCGCCGGCCCCGTTTTACCTCGTCGGACGATTCACGACTGAGCAGTCACGATTACCCCTTGCACAAGCCGTATTATCAAGCGCCAAGGGATTCCAATCGGCTGCTCTTCGAACTAAACCCTGATCCGAGAAGCAACTTCGGGCATGACTTCGTCGGGCCTGCGGTTTATCCAAAGGTGACAGCGATTCCGCGACATGTTCGGCCACAGACATTGGGAATATTTGGCGAAGAGCTTCCAGGCCTCGGGCTGGGCGGGCAAACAGGATTGGCGAATCGGCGATTATGCTTTTCGATAGCCTGCGAACAAATGCGCCCGTGGGCGATCGCTTAGCATGTGGGGAATACATGGGTATAACGACGTGTTCGGCGGGTATGGAGTCGATCAATTCATGAGCTATCAGGCACGACGTCTCGGCAAGGAAACCGGCGGCCTCGAGACCGACATGGAACACATCGAAGTCTTCGAAGGGAATGGCCGACATCGATTCGGAACTGACCTTGCTCGATACAATGGTGCGGGGAGATAAACGCCGCGAGGGAGTTCAACACTATGCGAGCCGCTTGGAAACGAGGGGATGTCTGGTCCGATCTTGGAAGAGGATGCTGCGGTCACGAAGATTAAATTTGGGCGGCGAAGTTCGACTTCCTTGATTACCGAAACCTCCGCTGGATGAAACGCATCGTTGGCGAGATACAAGGTGGTGTTCCCACCGCGAT
>CAWACA010000004.1:0-162681 GCA_963780385.1 uncultured Thermoleophilia bacterium
TGCTCGACGAGGGCGACGACTCGCTCGATCCGCCTCGCCTCTGACTGCTCGCGGCGGTCGAAGCGCTCGGCGAGGCGGTCGCGCAACTCATCGAGCGACGGCGGCTGCTTTAGCAGCGTGAAGCGCTGGCGCACGTCGGCGACCTTCAGCTCGACGAGGCCCCGCTGCTCGAGGTAGTCGAGTGCTTTGACCACGCGCTCGCGTTCCTCGTCAGGCACGCCGTCGGGGTCGACGCCCGTCCAGATGCGCCCCTCTTTGCCGCTTGCCAGCACACGTCGCAGGAAGTCGGCGCGGTCTGGGTCGAACGCCGCATAGACGCCGTCCCACTCGCCGCTTGCCGGACGCACGCTGTAGCCCGCGTAGAACGGCGTGCCCTGCTCGAGGAAGCCGTCGAGCTCGAGGTAGGTCAGGATCGTCTTCAGCACGAGCGGCCGTACGTCGTGGCGTGACGAGAGCTCGTTTTCCGAGACGGCGAATTGCTCGCCCTGCGAGTGTGCGAACACGTCGTCGAGCAGGCCTGCGATCGCCTCGGGGGTCGGCGTGTCGCCGAACGCGAAGTTCTCGAGCGTCGGCACGTCGTCGCGGCACGCAAAGAGCTCGCAGATCGACGGCTCGCCGTCGCGTCCGGCGCGGCCGATCTCCTGCGAGTACGACTCGAGGCCCTTCGGCAGGTTGAGGTGGTAGACGTAGCGCACGTCGGCCTTGTCGATCCCCATGCCGAACGCGATCGTCGCGACGACGATGTTCGCGTCCGAGTGTGTCCACCACTCCTGCACCTCGACGCGGTCATCGGCGTTCATGCCCGCGTGGTAGGCACGCGCGGGCAGGCCTGCCGCCACGAGCAGGGCAGCGACACGCTCCGCCGTGCGCTGCAACGTGACGTAGACGATCGTCGAGCCGGGCGCGCGCTCGCGCAGGCGGTCGATCAGCGCATGGTCGCGCTCACGTGCGTTGACCGGCGTGGTGAGCAACGTTAGGTTCGGTCGGTAGAAACCGGTGACGACGGAGTCGCGCTCCTCGATCCCGAAACCAGCGCGGATATCGGCGACGACCGCGGGGGTCGCGGTCGCCGTGAGCGCGAGCACGCGCTCAGCGCCGAGTTCGCGTGCGCGCGCCGCGAGCTTCAGATAGTCGGGGCGGAAGTTATGGCCCCACTCCGAGATGCAGTGCGCCTCGTCGACCGCGAACAGCGCGATCTTCGTCTGACCGAGCTGCGCGAGGAAGCGCTCGTTGTTGAAGCGCTCGGGCGCGACGTACAGCAGCTTGAGGCTCCCGTCGCGCAGGCGGCCGGAGACGGCCCGCACCTCATTCGCGTCGAGGCTCGAGTCGAGCCGCGCCGCGTCGACGCCCTGGCGCGCGAGCAGGTCGATCTGATCCTTCATCAGCGCGATCAGCGGCGACACGACGACCGTCACGCCTTCGAGCATCAGCGCGGGCAGCTGGTAGCAGAGGCTCTTCCCCGCTCCGGTCGGGAAGACGGCGAGGGCGGAGCGGCCGGCGAGCAAGGACTCGACGACTTGTTGCTGGCCCGGGCGGAACTCGGTGTATCCGAAGCGGGAGGTGAGGATCTCGGCGGCGGTGGTCACGGTCCGACGGTAGCGGCGAACCGGCGCAAGGCGGCATAGGCTGAATGGGTGATGCCGATCGATTTGATCGAGTTTCCGGCCGATGACCTTGCGCGGGCGCGGCAGTTCTGGGAAGGGCTGCTCGGGTTGGCTCTCGATGGGCGGAGCGCCTCGGAGGGCCAGGGCTTGCAGAGCCATGGCGACGGGCCGGCGCTCGGGCTACACGAGCGCGGGCGCGGGCCGGGCGATCGGTTCTCGCTGCCCTACTTTCGGGTGGCGGACATGTCCTCTGCTCTCGAGCGCGTTGTTGAGCTTGGCGGGGACGTTGTGCACCCGGGGGAGCGCTGGGCGATCTGTAGGGACTCCGAGGGGAGCCCGTTCGGACTCTCGGGGTAGGCGTCGCCGAGCGGCCACGATCCTGTCCGTCTTGCCCGAGCCTGGGTGACGGCCGCCCTCGATCGAAGCGAGGCCGTGCTGCGCCTCGCCCTCTCTCGGCGTCTGCTGTCGAGGCCCTTCTTCGAAGCCCTCTGACGGACTCGAACCGTCGACCCCCTCCTTACCATGGAGGTGCTCTACCAACTGAGCTAAGAGGGCGCTCCGGTCGATTCTAGCGCCGCCCCTTCCGTCCCTCGAACGAGTGACGCCCCGGGAGCGGCCGAGGCGTGGTGAGTGGGGGAGGGAGGATTCGAACCTCCGAAGGCGTTGCCAACCGGTTTACAGCCGGTCCCCTTTGGCCACTCGGGAACTCCCCCGGGAGCAGCTAGCGCAGTCTAGCCCCGGCCGCGCGCGGAGTCCGGCCGGCCGACCCGCGCCGGCTTGATCCCCCGCTCGATCGCGGGCGCTAAAGCGCTTCCCCGCCTCCTCCGATACGGGTCTGGCGACCGTTGTCCCCCAACCTCCGAGGCCCATGGACCTGAGAGCCCTCCTTGCCAAGACCATCGAGCTCGGCGGCAGCGACCTCCATCTGAAGGTCGGCTCCCCGCCGCACGTCCGCATCGACGGCCAGCTCGTGCCGCTCGAGCACCCGCCGGTGAGCGAGGACCAGTCCGAGCAGGTGCTGGAGCAGATCACCGAACGGACGCCCCGCCGCTACGAGCACTTCATGGAGTTCGGCGACCTGGACACCTCGTTCACCGCGCCCGGCGTCGGGCGGTTCCGCATCAACGGCTTCCGCCAGAAGGGCGATATCTCGTTCGCGCTCCGCTTCGTGCCCGCTCAGGTGCCGACGCTTGAAGGCCTCGGCTTGCCGCCGGGCGTGGAGAAGCTCGCCAACGAGCAGCGCGGCCTCATCCTCGTCACCGGCGCCACCGGCTCCGGGAAGACGACCTCGCTCGCCGCGATGATCGACCACGTCAACAAGACTCGGCGCCAGCACATCGTCACGCTGGAGGATCCGATCGAGATCGTCCACCGCGACAACTCCTGCGTCGTGCAGCAGCGTGAGATCGGGCTCGACGTCGACTCGTACTTCGAGGGCATGCGCCGCGTCCTGCGCCAGGACCCGGACGTGATCCTGATCGGCGAGCTGCGAGACGAGGAGTCGGCCCGCGTCGCCCTGCAGGCGGGCGAGTCCGGCCACCTCGTGCTCTCGACGATGCACACCCTCGACGCGCACGAGACCGTCGGCCGCCTGATCGAGCTGTTTCCGACGAACAAGCAGCTCCTCGTCCGCCAGATCATGTCCAGCGTTCTGCGCGGCGTGATCAGCCAGCGGCTCCTGCCGCGGGTCGGCGGCGGCCGGATCGCGGCCGTCGAGCTGATGATGACGACCGCCCGCATCGCCGAGATGATCCGCGAGCCGGCGAAGACCGACGGCATCACGAAGGCGATCGAAGAGGGCGGGGTGCACCTGATGCAGACGTATCAGCAGCACCTCGTTCAGCTCACCCTCGACGGGGTCGTTGACGAGCAGACCTCCGCGAACGCGGCCTCGAACCGCCACGACTTCGAGCTTGCCCTCAGCCGCGCGAAGCGCACCAAGGAGGCAGCCGAGGTAGCCGAGATGGGTGCTGCCAAGGCGGCCGAGCTGCGCGCCCCCGGCGCGGACAGCCTCCGGGTGGCATGAGGCGCAGCGTCGTCGCAGCGCTCGCCGCCGCCGTCGGCCTTGCGGTCGCGGGCGGCGCCCAGGCCGACACGTTCACGGTGCTGGCAGGCGATGTGACGCTGCCGAGCGCCGAGATCCCGAACCAGCCCGGCGACATCGCGTTCCCGGCGGAGATCTCGAAACCGCCCGCTACGCCCGACCACCTGACCTATGCCGAGCTGCTGGCCCTCTGGCAGCAGGCCGGAACGGCCTACGGAGTCCCGTGGGAGCTGCTGGCGGCGATCAACGAGGTCGAGTCGAACTTCGGCGGCAACATGGGCCCGAGCTACGCCGGCGCGGTGGGCTGGATGCAGTTCATGCCGTCCACCTGGGATCGCTGGGGCGCCGACGCCAACGGCGACGGCGTGGCCGATCCCTGGAACCCCACCGACGCCGTCTTCTCGGCGGCTCGCTACCTGGCGGCCTCCGGGGCGGGGCAGGACGTTCCCGGCGCGGTGTGGTCCTACAACCACTCGGAGGAGTACGTCCAGCTCGTGCTCGGGCTCGCCGGCGAGTTTCTCGCCAACCCGTTGCGGGGGCGAGCGTTGCTCGCAGACGTCCCGGTCGTCGACAGCGGCCCGGATCTGAAGCAGGAGCTGGCGAAGGCACATGGCAGAGCGGACGAGATCTGGAGCCGCATGGGCGAGATCAGCGCGGAGCTCGACGACAGCTATCGCGACCTGCTCGTGGCGCAACAGTCCCTCGGCGATCCCACGCTCAGCGACCGCGCCTTCGACGCAGCGCGCCGCGACGTCACCGGTCTGGAGACGAACCAGCACGAGCTCGAGGCCGAGCTGAGCAGCGCCAATGACGAGCTGGCCGCCGTCCAGGAGCAGATCGCCGTCCTCGAGCAGACGATCCTCGAGGACCAGAGCGTCCTCGGGACGAGCGGGATCGAGGGTCTTATCGGCGACCCCGCTACGGCGAAGGCTGCGGGGGTCATCGACTTCGCGATCCAGCAGCTCGGGATCCCGTACCACTGGGGCGGCAACCACGGAGTCGGCCTCGACGGGATGACGCTCGGCGATCCGGTGATCCCCGCCGGGTTCGACTGCTCGAGCCTGCTCGCCTGGTCGTACGCGAAGGGCGCCGGCATCTACATCGGCGACTTCACCGGCACTCAGTGGGAGCTAGGCGCCACGGCGCCCGGAGCCACGCGCGGCGCCGGACCTGCGCAGGGTGGAGAGGCGCCGCCGGGCGGCTACACCGCAGGTGACCTCATCTTCTTCAACGCGACCGAGCACGTCGCTCTCTACCTCGGCAACGATCTCTTCATCCATGCGCCGCACACAGGCGACGTCGTGCGCGTTGCCAGGCTCTCGCAGTACCCGCTGCAGGTGTGGGGGTGGGTGCGCTACGCGGACGTGAGCGGCCTGACCTTCGGCGGCAAGCCGCGCCCCGAGGCGCCGCGCGTCTTCGACGTGGTCGGGGCCGGGCAGTCCGGCGGGACCGTCCTCACGTTCTCGCGCGCGTAGAAACTACGGCGCCGTCAGACGGCAGTCAGCACGGGCGGCGTGAGGCCCAGGTCCACGAGCGACCCGGTCGCCACCACGCGCTCGAGGGCAGCGATGCAGCGTGGGCAGAACTGGCGCCCGCACTCCCGTCGCAGCTCGGCCAGCGCATCGGCTGGAAGTCGGGCCGGCTGGTAGACGCGATCGGTGAGCATGGAGTCGAGCGCGTCGGCGACGTGCACGACCCTGGCGGCGAGGGGGATCTCCTCGCCGGCCAGGCCGCTGGGGTAGCCGGTGCCGTCGTACCGCTCGTGGTGATGCCGCACGGCCGGAACTGCCGCCTCGAAGCTTCCAGTAGCCTCGAGCATGCGCGCACCCTCGTCCGAGTGGCTGCGCATGAGAACCCACTCTTCGTCGGTGAGATGCCCGGACTTGTCGAGGATCGCCTCGGGGATGGCGAGCTTGCCGATGTCGTGAAACAGCGCCGCCTGCCCGACTGCTGCGAGCTCGCCGGACTCGAGGCCGAGCTCACGGGCAAGGGCCAGTGCGATACAACGCACACGCCGTGAGTGGCCGGCCGTGTCCGAGTAGACGCCTCCGGCGCCGACCGGCAGCTCGCCCGGAGCTTCGCCGGGAACGCCACGAAGGCCAAAGGTAGATCTCAGATCGAGGTTCACGTTCGCGGGCCGCCTTGCTGCCTCGATTCGCCGTCCGAGGCCCGATGCCTGCAAAGCGCGCGATTTGGCCCATGGGCGCCGCCGTAGACTGGTCTCCGTGCGGCTCGAGCTCGAGATTGCCGCGGCCAGGGCGGTCGGCGCCCTCTCTCGGCTGGCCGGACGCGGCGGTGGGACAACGCTTCCCGGCAAGCTGCTCACGGCTCTCGATCCCGAGGCTCTGGGTCGCCTGGCAGGAGCGCTCCCGCTCGGCGTCGCCCTCGTCTCGGGAACGAACGGGAAGACGACGACCGGTGCGATGACGGCCGAGATCCTGGGCGGCCGGGCCCGGCTCGCCCACAACCGCGCCGGCGCCAATCTCGTCTCGGGCATCGCATCGACTCTCGTCGACGCGCGCGGGGCCGAGCTGGGCCTCTTCGAGGTCGATGAGGGAGCACTGCCCGATGTGGCCGGCAAGGTGCGGCCGCGAGCCGTCTGTCTCGGCAACCTGTTCCGGGACCAGCTCGACCGCTACGGCGAGCTGGAGATCATTGCCGAGCGCTGGGGTGCCGCGCTCGAGCGCCTGGCTGCCGACTCGACGGTGCTGGTCAACGCGGACGATCCTGTCCTGGCCGGTCTCGTCGAAGGTCGGCCCGGAGTCTGCCGCTTTGGGCTCGACGACCCGCGGGTCGGCCGCGAGCGGCCCCCGCACGCGGCCGACTCGACGTACTGCCGGCGCTGCGGCTCACCGTACGTCTACGAGCCCGTCTATGTCGGCCACCTGGGCGCCTACCGCTGCCCCAACTGTGGGGCCGCGCGGCCGCCGCTCGACGTCGCCGCTCGGGCGGTCGCGCTCGACGGGCTCAACGGCTCCGCGTTCGATCTCCACACGAGGGCGGGCACGCGCCGGATCACACTCGACCTGCCCGGCCTCTACAACGTCTACAACGCCACGGCAGCGGCCTCGCTCGCGCTCGAGCTGGGAGCGTCGCTCGACCAGATCGTGGCGGGCCTCAAGCGCTTCCGGCCGGCATTCGGCCGCTTCGAGCGGATCGAGGCGAACGGCCGCACCGCGCTGATGCTGCTGATCAAGAACCCGGCAGGGGCCAACGAGGTGGTCAGGACGATCGTGGATGCCGGGGTCTCGGACGCGCCGATCGTGGCGGTCATCGCGCTGAACGACGAGATCGCCGACGGCCGCGACGTCTCGTGGATCTGGGACGTCGATTTCGAGCCCCTCGCGGAGCGGCTCGACCGACTCGTCGCCTCCGGAGGCCGGGCCGAAGAGCTGGCCCTGCGCTTCAAGTACGGCGGCCTGGCGATGGACCGCGTCGAGGTCGAGCGCGATCTGGCCCGCGCGCTCGACCGCGGTCTCGAGCTCGTTCCGGCGGGCGGCGAGCTCTTGCTCTTGCCGACGTACACGGCGATGCTCGGGCTTCGCGACGTCGCCGCCGACCGCGGCCTCGTCCGTCCGTACTGGCAGGCCGCGGACGATTCGTAACAGAAGTCACGACCGCCTCCACAGCCTCCACATCCACATATACACGCGCCAGGGCTAAAGGCGATGGGGCTCGCTGCCGATGCGGAAACCGTGACCCCACGGCTCCCCGCGATGGTCGTTCGCTTGCTCGTTCTGGTCTCCGTCTGGCTGCTCGGTACCTCGACGCTCTCGCTCGCCCAGGAGAACCAGACCGGCGACGGGACGGAGCAGGGCCAGCCGGCCGAGACCCAGGCGGATGAGAGCGCGACCGTCCTCGTCGTCCCCGACGTGCACGGCCTTCCGTACGTCTTCGCGAAGGGCGTGCTCGAGGACGCCGGCTTCTCGTGGAAGGTCAAGGGCAAGGTGGAGGGGTTCGCCACGAACCTCGTCGTGAAGCAGAGCGTCAAGCCCGGCGCCAAAGTCCTGGACAGCGGCGCTCCGAAGATCGTTCTCGAGCTGAAGGCAAACCCGGACTACGAGGCGCAGGGCCTGGCCGACAATTCCTCCTCGTATCCCAGCACCAAGCTCGTCCTCGCCAGCGACGCCCCGAAGGACGCAGCGACTGCGCCCGAGGGGGACGAGAGCAGCGAGGGCGCGAACGACGCGAGCGACGGCACGGCGGCGGCGCCCTCCGGCGAGACCGATCCGCCTGCCGCTCAGCCGGAGCCGGCGGAGAGCGAGCCGGCCGACGTCGAGACGGCGGACTACGAGCAAGCCGCCAACACGGTGAGCACGGGGGCGCAGACACGCGAACCGGCATTCGTGGTCGCGGGCGCGCCGCGCGAGCCCCTGGACAAGCTTTCGCTACCGGATCGCGCGAACAAGCTTCGGAGCTGGGCGGGCAGTCTCAAGAAGCTCACGCCCGCTGCGCTGGATCACTTCACCTACCAGCACGCCTGGGTCGTGACGGGCGCCGAGTTCGGCTGGTGGGGCGGCGCGGAGGCCCTCCGCATCCTCGTCGCGACCGACGCGCTCGTGCAGCACAAATTCGGCGTCGGTGTCAAGTACAAGGCCACGGCACGCGCCGCGCTCTCCAAGGTCGAGCGCAAGATCGCAGGCCGCTAGGCAGCGCCCGCGGGCGCCGCTCGGTGCCCGAATCACCTTTTGCGGGGTTGCGGCGGGCCTCTCCATCGACGAAATCACGAAGAGGACGAGTATGTCGAGAGCTCGACACCTCATCGAACGCATAGCCCGGCGCGCTCGCGGCCCCGGAGGGGGCCAGCGCGGCTACACGCTCATCGAGCTGCTCGTCGTCCTCTTGATTCTCGGAATCGTGCTCGCCGCCCTCATGGGCGCCTGGGTTACCGCCATGCACGCCGAGCTGGACGCCACGCGCAGGTTCGAGGCGCAGCGGAATGCCCGGATGGCCGTTGACCACATGCGCGACGAGCTCCACTGCACCGATTTGCTCACGCTGTCGAGCGCCTCGAGCATCACGGCGCGGCTTCCGGCCGACTGCCCCGAAGCCCAGGGCGTCACGACCAACGTCGTCTACGACACACAGCTCGTCTCTACGGGCCGTTATCGCCTTCGGCGCAACAGCGTCGCCGTTGCCGACTACCTGACGAGCGGCAACGTCTTCGCCTACGTCGCTCCTTCCACCGCCGCGCTCGGGAAGCTCAACGTCGTCCTTCCGGTCGACGTGACCCCGGGCGACTCGATCGCCAGCTGGCGCTTGGCGGCGGACATCGTCCTGCGGAACACGACTCGAGCATGAGGAGGATCATGAAACTCAGGCGACGCATCAGAGGAGAGGACGGGATCGCGCTCATCGTCTCGCTGATCGTCCTGTCGCTCCTCATCGTCATCGGCGCGACCGTCATCGGCTTTTCGAGCGCGAATTCACGCGACTCCGCCCGCTCGCGCACTCGCGATCCAGGCGCACGGGAACGCCGAGGGCGGCATCGCGGCGGGGCTCTCGCGGATCTACAACGCGGTCAACAATCCGAACCTCGCCACGGGCTATACGGCGCTCAACCCGAGCATCCTGCCGAGCTCGAAGTCCGCAGCCCAGGCCGAGACGGGTCAGCCCGCGCAGTACGACAACGGCTACGCGTACTACTGGGGGACGCTCAACGGCCTGACCGGTCAGTGGACCGTGTACTCGAGGCCCACGAGAAGAACCCGAACGCCGGGGGCGCCGACATCGTGCGCAACATCACGCGAAGATGAGCGTCAACACCGTGAGCTCGACGGGGACGAGCACCGACGCCTGGAACTGGATCTATGCCCGGCACGAGGGCTACGACTGCGACATGACGATCCAGAACCCGGGCGACGTCGTCACGAACATCTGGGTGGAGGGGAACCTCTGCGTCGAGAACACGGCGAGGCTGATGGGCAATCAGGCCGACACCGTCATCGGGCCCACGGTGGTCGTCGAGGGGAACCTGACGCTCCGCAATCCGCAGAACGAGGTGGGCTCGACGTCGCAGCGGGTCAACATCGTGCATCGGCGACCTGGTGCAAGTACCGCAATCAGCCCCAGCACGAGCCATGCCAGGGACCGATCGCCCGGTCGCCGGACGAGTCGACCACGTCTACGACTCGAGAGGGTACCGCATCGACCTCCCGACGCTGATGACGACGATCACGGAGCCCGACGTGGCCGACTGCGAACTGGAACGCCGCATACCTCAACGCGAGCCCGGGCCCCTACTACCCGTGCGCGCAGGTGAGCGGCACGCCGCCCGTCGTTCGACAACGACGCCGGCTCGGTCGCCGCGCCGAACCCCGCGCTCATGAACGGCAGCGCCGGGACGGTGCTCCTCACGCCGAACACGGCCTACACGTGCAAGACGACGGCGGGCGAGCTCTCGTGGACGCCGGGTGACCCCGGGCACGCTCACTCGTGCGCGGGACGATCTTCATCGACGGCAACGCCGAGATCCTCAACAACATGAAGGTCGACTACAACGGCACCGCCGCAGTCTACGTTCAGGGCGACCTCTACATGAACAAGGCAATCGTCTGCGCTGTCTTCAAATCGACGAAGGACGGGTGCGACAACGCCCCCTGGAACCCGAACACCGAGTTCTTGCTCTTCGTCGTCAGCGCCCAGGTCTTCGTCGGCGACGAGGACATCGATATCAAGAGCACGCTCTTCCAGGGCGGCCTGATGGCGGCGAACGACATCGTCGTCGAGACGACGTCGCAGATGGCCGGCCCGATGCTCGGCGACTACCTCTTCGTCGGCCAGACGGCCGGGACGGCTTCCCCTTCATCAACCTCGTTCCGACGGGGACGCCCGGCGAGGAGCTGCTCATCACACAGGCGAGCGGGCCGAAGATCTACGGCTAGGCGACGGCGTTGGACCCCCTGCTCGCAGCCGTCGCCTTCCCACCCGCCCTCGCGCTCGGGAGCTTTCTCACCGTCGTGGCGGCGCGGCTGCCGGCTCACCAGTCGGTCGTCGGCGGCCGGTCGTGCTGCGTCTCGTGCGGCAGCCAGATCCGCTGGCACGACAACATCCCGATCGTCTCCTACCTCATGCTGCGCGGCCGCTGCCGGGACTGCAGACGCGGTATCGGCCTGCGCTATCCGCTCGTGGAGCTGCTCACGGCGCTTCTCGTCGCCGCGTGCTTCGCCCGCTTCGGTCTCACCGGCGAAGGTTTCGTCGCGGCGTTCTTCGTCGCCGTCCTCGTCGTCCTCTCCGCGATCGACCTCGAGCACCTGATCCTCCCAGACCGGATCGTGCTGCCGGCCGCGGCGATCGTGCTCGCCGCGCAACTGCGCGCTCTTTCCGGATCGGGCGCTCGAGTTCGTGCTCGCCGCGCTCGGCGACGTCGAGTTTCCTCTTCCTCGCACTGCTCGCGTATCCGCGCGGCATGGGGATGGGAGACGTCAAGCTCGCTCTCCTGATGGGCGCGGCGCTCGGCAAGGCGGTTGCGGTCGCGCTGGCGATCGGGCTGATCTCGGCCCTGGCGTGAGCATCGTCATCCTGGCGCGCGAAGGCATGGCGGGGCGAAAGCGGGCGATTCCGTTCGGCCCCTTCCTCGCTTTCGGCTCGGTCGTGGCGCTCTTTGCCGGCGAACGGCTCCTCGACGGCTACCTGGACCTCTTCTAGGGCTCTGCGGATCCGCGTTGCCGCCGTAACCCGTCTCAGGGATCGTGCTCATGCGGCCGATAACGAAAGAGTGAACCCGGAAGATCTTCACAGTCGCTACGGCCTGCTCGAGGACAGCCAGGCGGCCGCGGTGGCCGCGAACGGCGACGGGGTCGAGCCGGACGAGGGACCGGAGGAGCCCGAGGAGCCCGAGCAGCCCGCGGGCCCGAAGACGGTCAACGACCTGGTCTACGAGGTACTGGCCGCAGCGGGCCTGCTCACCCGCGACCAGATCGCGATCGTCCAGGCCATCGGCCACCGCAGCTCGCCCGCCCAGGCGATTCTCGCGTCGGGGCTCGCGCCGAAGGTCGTCGCCGACCAGCACGGCCTTCCGTTCGTCGACCTGCAGCTCGAGGGCATCGATCCGAAGGCGGCTTCCATGCTGCCCCGCAGCGTGCTGGCCCAGGCCTGCGCGATTCCCTACGCGATCGAGGGCAACAGGCTCAAGGTAGCCGTCGCCGATCCCACGAACGTCCAGGCCGATCGACGAGCTCAGGCTCGCCACGCGGTATCCGATCGAGCTGGCGGTCGCGGCCCGGGAGGAAATCGAGGTCGAGCTGCGCCGCATCTCGCGCGCCAACGAGGCGTGGGAGCGCACGGCGCTGCTCGAGGACGAGGGGATGCGAGGACGTCGAGGGCAACGACGACCTCGAGGCCGACGACGGCATCTCCGACGCGCCGCTCGTCAAGCTCGTCAACTCGATCCTCGATTCAGGCGGCCGATGACGGCGCCAGCGACATCCACTTCGATCCCTCAGCCCGACGCGCTCGTCGTGCGGATGCGGGTCGACGGCATCCTGCACGACCTGCAGCGCATTCCCGAAGCGGCTGGCCACCGCCGTCGACGACGCGGCTCAAGGTGCTCGCGAAGCTCGACATCGCCGAGCGTCGCCGGCCCCAGGACGGCCGCATCTCGCTCAGCGCCAAGGTGGCGAACCGGGCGCTCGACATCCGCGTCGCCGTGCTTCCGACGGTCGAGGGCGAGGCGGTCGTGCTCCGGCTGCTCGACAAGTCGAAGCGCCCGCCGACCCTCACCGAGCTCGGCTTCGCGGACGACATGCGCGCGGCCATCGAGGCGCATCATGCGCCAGCCCACGGGCGCGCTGCTCGTCACCGGCCCAACCGGCTCGGGCAAGTCGACGACGCTCTACGGCGTCCTCAACGAGATCAACCGGCCCGAGATCAACATCATCACCGTCGAGGACCCGGTCGAGTACCGGCTTGCAGGGCGTCAACCAGGTTCAGATCAACCCGAAGGCGCAGCTCGACGTTCGCGACCGCGCTGCGCACGATCCTCCGCTCCGACCCCGACGTGATCATGGTCGGCGAGATCCGCGACGTCGAGACGGCCAAGATCTCGATCGAGTCGGCCCTCACCGGCCACTTCGTCCTCTCGACGCTGCACACGAACGACGCGCCGAGCGCGCTGACCCGGCTCAACGAGATGGGCGTCGAGCCCTTCCTCACCGGCGCGGCCGTGACCGCCGTGCTCGCGCAGCGGCTCGCCCGGCGGCTGTGCGCGCACTGCTGCGAGGCGTACACCCCGACCCAGCGAGGAGCTTCGCGGCGGCCCGCTTCACGCCGGAGCAGATCGAGGCCGCCGACGGGACGCCGCTCTACCGCAAGAGCGGCTGCGCGCGCTGCAGCAAGACGGGCTACAAGGGCCGCATCGGCGTCTTCCAGCTATGGTCATGAGCGAGGAGATCGAGCGGCTCGCAGCCAGCAGGGCGAGCCGCGACGAGATCGAGCGCGCGGCGGCGCGCCGGCGGCATGCGTGGCCTCTGGGACGACGGCCTCGAGAAGGTCCTGCAGGGCGTGACCTCGCTCGAGGAGCTCGGCCGCGTCCTCGTGTAAGGCGCGGACGGTGCCGACTCGTGGAGCCGAAGCCTCAGCGCCTCGGCGCCGCCCGCACCGGGCTCGCGAGGGCCCTCGTCTCGCCGGCGAGGCTCTGGTGGATCCCGGCGGTTCTGCTCGCCGCAGGGTCGGCGGCCGCTGATCTCCGCGGCGGCGACCCGATCGACATCCCGCTCTTTCTCCAGGCGTCCCATGTGCTCTTCTCGACCGCCTGGCTCGACACGTTCGCCAGCCCTCAGCTTCAGGCGGGCCCCCTGCTGATCGCGGCGCTCGGCGCATGCGAGCGTCTGGCCTCTCTCATCGGCGTCTCGGCGCTCGGCCTCGTCGCCTTCGTCGTCCAGCTCGGGACCGTCGGCGCGCTGATGGCCGTCGTCGGCCGCCTCCTCCGCTACTACCCCGGACGGAGATGGGCCCAGCTGGCAGCGGGCGCGGCGCTCGTGGCGGTGGGCGTCGCGCACGGTGCCTACCGCGACGGGCATCCAGCCCAGGTGCTGATCCCCCTCCTCTGGGTGCTCGCGGGCCTGGATGCCCGTGAGGGCAAGGAGGTCCGCGCCGGGGCCCTCATCGGGCTGTCCGCCGGCCTCGAGCTGTGGGGCGTGCTCGGCGCGGCAGTGCTCGTGCTGGGACGACGACGACAGGCACTCACCGGTCTCGGCGTCGAGGCCGCAGTGGTCGCCGTGCTGTTCGCGCCGTTCGTCCTCTTCGGCGATTTCCGCATGTTCGAGTACCGCTGGCTCGTCACCGAGGGCACGCTGGCGACGCTGCTCCTCGAGCGCGGCGAGCTCTTCTCGTGGCCAATGCGCCTCGTCCAGGCGGGTGCGGCGGTCGCCGCCGGTGCCGCGCTGGCGTGGCGGCTGCAGCGGTCGCTGCACGCCGTCTGGGCTGTTCCGCTCGCGATCGTGGTCGTCCGGGTCGCGCTCGACCCGTCGCTGAACAGCTGGTACCTCCAGGCTGTCCAGACGCTGGCCATCGTGGGCGCCGTAGCGATCCTGACCGACGCGCACCTGAGGGCGCTCTGGCGCCGACGCCGCGTGCGGTCGACACCTGCCGGGGGCTCGGCGGTCGATCGGGAGGGAGTTGGAAGCTTAGAGTCTGTAACAGAATGAGTTCTTGGCTACGAGGCGGCGGTTGTTTGCTCGAGGAGCGCGTTCGTCTCGGCGAGAGCAGGGCGGTAGCCCATCGAGCCGAATAGCTCGGCCGCCTCCCGGAGCGGTTGCTCGGCGGCCGGGTCTCCGAGGGTGAGCAGGCAGCGGCCCTGGCCGAGCAGGGCGTAGGCGCGCTCCGGAACGTTCCCGAACTGTTGCCAGCGTGCGGCCGCCTCGGCGTAGAGGGTTGCAGCGTCGGCGTGGTCGCCGGCGTGTTCGGCGAGCTGGGCGCGGGCGGCGCAGAGGGCGTGTTGGCGGAATGGATTTCGTGGTTCGAGCCCGTCGGCGAGCCGCTTGGCGAGGTCGGGGTCGCCGGCGGCGAGCGCAGTCCGCAGCATCGCCCCGAGTTGTCTGGAGTAGTAGGGGACGTCACGTGCGCCGGGCGTCTGCTCGATCTCGGCGAGGAGCGCGCGCGCCTGATCGGGTGCGCCGACGGCGAGTCGGGCGGCTGCGACGGCCGCGAGCACCTCGACGATCACGTCTGGGGCCGCCTGCGTGCGCGCAGACTCGACGAGCCAGTCGGCGATGCCTGACGCGCCCTCCGCCTCGCCGCGGGCGAGGTGGGTCGCCAGCTCGAGCGCGCGCACCCAGATAAGCACCCATGTTCCGCCGCTCGCCTCGGCGGCAGCAGCGAGCGCACCGGCTCGCTCGAGCGCCTCCTCCGGGCGCCCGAGCTCGACGAGCAGGCCGGGGCAGTCGGCCTCGAGGGTCTCGGCCAGGGTGGTCAGGCCGCGCTGCTCGCAGAAGGCGATCCCCTGCTCGAAGTCGGCCAGCGAGCGGGCGGGCCCCTGGAGCGGGTAGCGGGCGATGGCAAGGTTGTTCTGGAGAAGAGCGGCTTCGTTGCCCTCTCCCTGCTCGATAAGCAGGGAGAGGGCTCGCTCCATCTCGGCGAGGCCGTCCGGATCGCCCAGGAAGGCGCGGGCAAAGCCGCGGCGGCCGATCGCGCGCGCCGGCTCGGGCACGCCGAACGTCTCGGCGAGCGCGCACGCACGGTCTGCGGCTGCGATCGCCTCGCCATAGGAGCCCGCGAGGAAGCGCGCGACGGCGAGCTGCGTGTAGGCAGCGATGAGCGCCGGGCTGGTCGGCTCCCGCTCGAGTAGGTCGACGGCCTCGGCGGCGAGCGCGACCTGTCGGCCCTCGCCCAGGAAGAACGAGACGCGGGAGAGCTGGATCAGCGCCCTTGCTTCGGCCTCGTTCTCGCCGCGGGTGCGGAAGAGGTCGAGCGCCTCGTCGAGCGCGGCCGCGGCCTCACGCGGGCGGCCGGCCTGGACGGCGGCGTCCGCCCAGCGGAGGAGCAGCTCCGGCCGCTCCGGATCGGCGGCCGGGCAGAGCTCGAGCGCGCGGGTGAGCCGCGACTCCGCCTGGGCGGTGTCGAGACCGAGCGCCCGCTCCCCGGCGAGTGCGAGGAACCGCCGAGCCGGCCGGGCGAGCTCTTCTGCCTGCTCGGTGTCGCCGGCGGCCTGGGCGAGCTCGAGCGCCTGGAGGTAGTGGTGTGCGAGCAGCTCGGCCAGGTCCTCGACCCGCTCGCCTGCCTTGCGCTCGATCCAGGCGGCCGCGGCGCGGTGCCGGCGCGCCCGCTCCGCCCTGGGGATCTGGCCGTAGGCGACATCGCGGACGAGCAGATGCCAGAACGAGTACTCGCTCTCTCCCTCCATCGAGCTCACCCGCGCAGGGCGGACGAGCTCCTTACGGGCCAGCTCGTGCAGAGCGAGCTCGAGCTCGTCGTGGTCGCGGCCGCCGATCTCGGCCAGCGCACCGACCCAGAACACCTTCCCGAGCACCGCCGCGTCCTGGAGCAGACTCTTCCGCTCAGGCGAAAGCGTGTCCAGTCGGGCGGCGATCAGCGCCTGCAAACTCGCCGGCAACTCCATCTCGCCGGCACCCAGGTCGCGGTCGGCGAGCAGGCGCACGAACTCCTCCGCATACAAGGGGTTCCCGCCTGCCCGCTCCAGCACGCGCAGCTCCAGCTCGGTGCTGAGCCCGTTGGTGGTGATCAGGTGGGAAACGAGCTCGGCCGTCTCCCCGTCGGAGAGCGGCGGCAGGTTGATCGTCGTCGCGTTTCGGATCCCCCCCGCCCACCCCGGGTGTCGTTCGTACAGCTCAGGCCGCGTAGTACAGAGAAGGAGCAGCGGCACCCCCTCCACCCACTCGGCCAGATGCTCCAGGAACGCGAGCAGCGCCTCGTCCGCCCAATGCAGATCCTCGAACACCAGCACGGTCTGCCGGGCCGCGGCCAACCCCTCCAGGTAGCGCCGCCAGGCCGTGAACAACTCCTGCCGCTCCGCCGGCGAGGCCGCCTCCACCCCGACCAGTGGGGAGAGCCGCTGCACCAACCACTGCCGCTCCCGCTCCTCCGGGGAGACCGCCGCGTCCAGCTTCGCCGCCGCGACCTCCGCCGAGTCGGACTCGAGAATCCCTGCCTCCGCCTTGACGATCTCCCCCAACGCCCAAAACGTGATCCCCTCGCCGTACGGCAGGCAGCGCCCCTGCCGCCAACGAGTGAACTCAGGCTTCGTCCTCAGATAGGCGAACAGCTCCGCGACCAGCCTGCTCTTGCCCACCCCCGGCTCACCAACCAGAGTGACCAGCTGCACCGAACGCTGCTGCGCAGCCCGCTCGAACGTCCCGATCAGAAGCGGCCTCTCCAACTCCCGGCCGACCAGCGGCGTCGTGTACAGGCGGGAGACGTCGGTCCCGAAGCGAGCGCGGGCCGCCTTCGCCTGCCAGAGCGAAAGCGGCTCTGACTTCCCCTTCACCGAGACCGCCGCCACCGGCTCATACTCGAACACCCGGCTCGTCGCCCTGTAGGTCTGCTCGCCGACGGCGACCCCGCCCACCGGCGCCGCCCCCTGGATCCGAGCGGCCGTATTCACCACATCACCGGTGACGATCCCCTCACCCTGCTCCGGCCGGGCGCCGAGCGCCACCACCGCCTCACCCGTATTCACCCCGACCCGCACCTGCAGCTCGAGCTCGGGATCAGCCTCGTTCAGCTCCGCGATCGCCTCCAGAACCGCCAATCCCGCCCGCACTGCCCGCTCAGCATCGTCCTCATGCGCAACCGGAGCACCGAACACGGCCATCACCGCGTCCCCGACGAACTTCTCCACCGTGCCGCCGTAGCCCTCGATCTCCTCCCGCAGGCGGGCATGGTAGGGACGGATGCGGGCACGCACGTCTTCCGGATCCTGCTGTTCCGCGGCGGCGGTGAAGCCGACCAGATCGCAGAACAACACAGACACCACCTTCCGCTCCTCACGCGCCGGAGCGGATGGCGGCGCCGTCAGGGCTGGCAGCTCCGTCAGTGGCGCAGTGCAGAAAGGACAGAACGGAAAGTCGCCCGGGAGCTCCTTGCCACAAGCAGGGCAGGACGCCACCTGCCGAGTCTAGGACAGGCACTCGAAAGCGACCGAGCGCGAGTCGCGCCAGGAAGCGCTAGGTCAAAGGCATCAGCGGTCCGCGCGGCCGGTCGCTACCGATCGGCGCGAAGCTGACGGCCGGAGCTACGAGTGACGCGCGTCTTCGACGAGTTGCGCGACGGTCTGCCGGTCGACCCAGCCGACGGCCTTGTTCGCCAGGCTCGGGCCACGCTCCATGATGAGCACCGTCGGCGTGCTGCGCACGTCGTACTCGTTCGCCAGATCGCCGACCTCGCTCTCCTTGTTGCCGTTGATCGCGAGGAAGCCTGCGTTGGCGTCGTCCGCGCCCAGACGGGCCTCGGAGATGGCGGACGAGTCGACGGCGCCCTCGGGCGAGTACACGATCATGACGACGATCTTGTGCTTGGCAAGCTTCTTGTCGAGCTGCTCGGCGCCGGTCGGCTTTCCGGCCGGCTCCTCGGTGCCACCGTCCGTCCCGTCGGTCGTACCGTCCTCGGACGGGGTCGTCGCCGGCTCGGCCGGCGGAGCGGGCTCGCTCGCGGCGGGCGGCGCGGCGCTCGCGGTCTCGTCGTCCCCGGTGAGGCGATCGACGAGCCCGAGCTGGAACACCGCAAGCCCGACGACCGCGACGATGGCGAGCGGGAGGACGAAGCGGAGACGGAATTTGCCCTTCAGCTGCTTCACGCTGAGTGGTATCGGCAGGAGGCTGAACGGGCTTGAGCCTCACCGGGGGATATCCCCACAACTCCGCGACGTCCAAAAGAAGAGGGCGCGGTCTCCCGCGCCCTCCACTCCTTCAAGTGCGACTGCGACTTACGCGCAGGCGCCCGATGCGACCACGTTGGCCGAGCGGGTGAAGTTGTACGTGTGGGCACCGACCGTCGACTGGATACAGAAGTTGTTGGCAGTCGGGGCCACGCCGGCGACGGTGGCCTTGGAGGCCGGGTCGATCGCCAGAATCGCGGCGGTGTTGAGACCCACGTAGCTGCCGTTGTTGTCCTGGCCGTACGCCTCGGCGGTCGGAACCGACTCGCGGACGTTCGACTGGGCGGCGCGCTTCTCGGCGCGGTCCTTGAAGCCGAGGTAGGACGGAATTGCGATCGCCAGCAGCACGGCGATGATGATGAGGACAACCAGGAGCTCGATGAGAGTGAAGCCACCCTCACGATTTCCGGCCATCCGCATGCGGAGCCTCTCGAGCATGATCCCTCCTTGTTTGGACGTCGGCATCCACGGTCTGTATCGGCGCCGTGTCTGCCCGCGGCCCGCCCCCTTTTGGGTGAGCAGAACCCTCGAAGGAGACGCTCAACTGAGCGATCTGAGCTGGTATCGGCAAGAGGCGGAGCGGGCTTGAGCCTCACCGGCGGATGCCGTCCGGCCCAAAAAGGGAGGGCGCGGTTTCCCGCGCCCTCCACTCCTTCAGTGCGACTGCGACTTACGCGCAGGCGCCCGATGCGACCACGTTGGCCGAGCGGGTGAAGTTGTACGTGTGGGCTCCGACCGTCGACTGGAGACAGAAGTTGTTGGCGGTCGGGGCGGCGCCGGCGACGGTGGCCTTGGCGGCCGGGTCGATGGCCAGAATCGCGGCCGTGTCGAGACCGACGTAGCTGCCGTTGTTGTCCTGGCCGTACGCCTCGGCGGTCGGAACCGACTCGCGGACGTTCGACTGGGCGGCGCGCTTCTCGGCGCGGTCCTTGAAGCCGAGGTAGGACGGGATTGCGATCGCCAGCAGCACGGCGATGATGATGAGGACAACCAGGAGCTCGATGAGGGTGAAGCCGCCCTCACGATTCCCGGCGATCCGATTACGAAGCTTCTCGATCATGTCTCCTCCTTGTTGGACGTCGGCTTCACGGTCTGTATCGGCGCCGTGTCTGCCTGCGGCCCGCCCCCTTTCGGGTGAGGCGGACCCCCGGTGGAGACGCCCGATTGAGCGATTTCGCGGCGCCGAAAGGGTGATCAGGGCCGCTCTGGCCGCCGCGTGATCCGACAGGCCGGCGCGCCGGACGGTGCTTGCCGGCCGTCGGCTGAGCGCCCATGCGTGGGCACGGGCACGCATCGACGGCGGCTGACGCGCGCGTGTACGTGTGCGCGTCGAGCCTCCGCCGCTCTTCGGCGCTCGCGGCCGTGCCGCGCTCCCGAGCCGCCCGTTCCGGCCGTCGGTCCGGGCTCGTCACGACCGCGCGCGGAACGGGCTAAGGGAACTCGCCGGTCGTGCCGATAGCTCACCTCGTGGACGCAATGAGCGACCCCACCATGCTCCCGGAGGGCGGTGCCCCGATCGCCGCCGTGCCGGACGAAGCCGCGCCGGCTCCGCCGCCGCCGCTCGATCACGAGAACCTGACGTTCTCGATCGACGACCTGCTCGAAGTCGTAGTCCACCGCAGGGCGTCGGATCTCCATCTGACGTCTGGCAGCGCCCCCGCCATCCGCATCAACGGCAAGATCGAGCGCCTCCAGGAGTTCGGAGAGCTCACAGGCGATGTGACGCGCCAGCTCCTGTACCGGATCACCTCGACGGAGCAGCAGAAGGAGCTCGAGGAGCGGCTCAACCTGGACCTCTCGTATCCGCTGCCCGGGCTCGCGCGCTTCCGCGTCAACATCTTCCATCAGCGCGAGACGCTGGCGGCCGCCTTCCGGATCATTCCGAGCAAGATCAAGAGCCTGCCGGAGCTCGGCATGCCCGGCACCATCTACGAGCTCTGCGAGCGGCCCCGCGGCCTCATCGTCGTCACCGGCCCGACCGGGTCGGGCAAGTCGACCACGCTCGCTGCCCTGATCGACCGCATCAACGAGACACGGTCGGAACACATCATCACGATCGAGGATCCGATCGAGTTCGTGCATTTCCACAAGCGCTGCATCGTCAACCAGCGCGAGATCGGCAGCGATGCCCTGGGCTTCGCCGAGGCCCTTCGAGCGGCGCTGCGCGAAGACCCGGACGTGATCCTGCTCGGCGAGATGCGCGACCTCGAGACGATCTCGACCGCTCTGACCGCGGCGGAGACCGGGCACCTCGTGTTCGCCACCGTTCACACGCAGGATGCCCCCTCCGCCGTCGACCGCATCATCGACGTCTTCCCCGCGGATCAGCAGCAGCAGATTCGGGTGATGGTGGCGAGCACCCTGCAGGGCGTCATGACCCAGAACCTGCTCCCGACGATCGACGGGACGGCTCGCGTTCCGGCCGTCGAGATCCTGCTCCCCGACGACGCCGTCAGGAACCTCGTGCGCCAAGGAAAGCTCGAGCAGGTCTACACGAGCATGCAGACCGGCTCGGCCAAGGGCATGCAGACGATGGAGCAGGCACTGGCCGATCTCGTGCTCAGCAACGTCGTGAGCCAGGAGACGGCGCTGTCCCGGTCGAGCCGGCCCCAGCACCTCCTCGAGCTGATCCAGCGTGGGCGCGCCACCGGCCAGACCGTCTCCCCGCTCGCTGCGCGCCTGAGGACGACGTAGGAGGACACATGGGACGCGAGATCGTTGGACTGAAGATCGGCACCTCGAAGCTCGCCGCAGCACGGGTCGACGTGAACGGATCGAGGCGGCTGTTGCAGATCGCGACGAGGCCGCTTCCGTCCGGCGTCGTGTCCGGCGGCGAGGTGCGAGACGTCGACCAGCTCACGCACGAGCTGCGCGAGTTCTTCACGATCAACAAGCTCTCCCGGCGCGCCGTCCGGGCCGGAGTGTCGACGAACCGTGTCGCCGTACGGACGATCGAGATCGGCGGCATCCATGATCCGAAGCAGCTCGGCAACGCCGTTCGCTTCCGGGCCCAGGAAGCGCTGCCGATCCCGCTGACCGAGGCCGTCCTCGACTACCAGGTCCTCTCGCAGGGCGTGGACGACGAGGGCCAGAAGGTGTACCGCGTCCAGTTCGCAGTCGCGTACCGCGACCTCGTGGACGGCTACGCGACCGCCTGTGTGAACGCCGGCATCCGGCTCGTCGGCATCGACCTCGAAGCATTCGCGCTGCTGCGCGCGCTCACTCCCCTGAGCCCGCCCCCGGCCGACGGCGAGCAGAGTGCCCTCGTTGCGATCTCGATCGGGGCCGAGCGCTCGACCCTCGCCGTCACGAATGGGACGGTCTGCGAGTTCACCCGCGTTCTCGACTGGGGCGGTAACGCCCTGACGGCCGCCATCGCGCAGGAGCTCCAGATCGAAGCGGAGCAGGCAGAGGGGCTCAAGCGCGCGATGTCGCTCGATCCGGACGCACCGATCTCCGCCGGGCTCGACATCAAGCAGGTCAGCAGTGCCCGCGAGGCAGCCGGCGCGGTGCTGCAGGGTTTCGCGCGCGACCTCGTCTCGTCGCTGCAGTTCTACCAGAGCCAACCGGGCTCACTCGGCTTCCGCGAGATCGTGCTCGCCGGCGGTACGTCGATGTTCGACGGCCTCGCCGAGACCCTCGCACGCGCGATTGCCGTCGCCGTTCGCGTCGGCGACCCCCTCGTCAACCTGCGCGGCGGCAACAAGATCAGGGGCGCTGAGCCCGATCCCTCGCATGCCATCGCCATCGGCCTCGGAATGGGAATCTGATGGATTCGAACAAGAACCAGTCCTCCTCCGACCAGGGCGCCGAGACGAGCGTCTGGAAGAAGGACGTCAACCTCTCTTCGCTCTTCAAGCGGCCGAAGGCCGAGAAGCAGCCCTCCGAGGTGACCGCTCCCGGCAAGAGCGAGGAGGGCGGGAGCGTCTGGAAGAAGGAGCTCAAGCTCCCGTCGCTCTTCAAGCGCCGGAAGCCCGCTGAGCAGCCGAAGCCGCAGCTCGCTCTCCCGGCGGCGGGCGACGCCACGCCGGACTCGCCCCTGCCGGCCCCGCCGGCAGCCGCTGCCGCGGCGGCCGTCGATCCCGGCAATCCCGACGCCGGCGCTGCCGTGGGGGCGCCCGGCGAGCCCCCGGCCGACGGCGCTGATACGAACGCGGCCGCGAGCGATCCCGTGGTGGCCGACGCAACGCCCGGCGCAGCTCCCCCTGAAGAGGCTGCCCCGGAGCCCGGCGAGAGCCAGCCGACCGCCGATGCGGCGGGCGTAGCGGCTGCCGCCGCCGGCATTGCGGCTGCCGCAGCGGTCCAGGGATCGGCGGCGCGGCTCCCGATGCCGGTGCGGCGCTCGCGAGCGGCACCCCGGCGCAGCCGGTCGTCGAAGAGGCTCCTCAGGCCGCGAAGCGAAAGGGCGGCGTCTTCAAGAAGGACAAGGGCCCGGAGCGCGGGGAGAACCGCGGAGGGCCCGGGGCCAAGCCGCCGAGGGGCAAGCTCCCCGAGGTTCCGCTCATGCGGGCTCTCAACCTGCTCCCGCAGGACATCAAGCTTGCAAAGCGGACTGTTCGGCCGGGCCTCGTGCACGCGGCCATCGCCGTCGTCGCTCTCCTCGTCGCCGGTGGCATGGGCTTCCTGTACCACGCCCAGACCCAACAGGTCGACGAGCGCAAGAGCACGATCGAGGATCTCCAGGCCCAGATTGCCGCCATCAAGGCGACGGCGGAGCCGGACGAGGGCAACGGGACCGTGCAGCTCGCCGGTGAAGCGCTCTCGCGTGCGACCGCGCTGTCGGCGGCGCTCGAGGAGCGACTCACCTGGGATCGTCTTCTGCGCGAGCTGTCGCTGACGCTCCCGGAGGGCGTCTGGTTCGAGAGCATGGCCACCGCCGGAGCCGGTCTGACTCCCGCGCCCCCGACGACCGACGGCGCCCCGCCGCCCACCTTCGGAGGCGCGGCCACGTCCGTCGCGATCACCGGCTATTCGATGGATCAGGAAGGGATCGCCCAGCTGCTTTCGCGCCTCGAGACGATCCCGGAGTTCAGCGCGATTCAGCTTCAGTCCGCGACTCGTGTCGACGTGGGCGACCTGCCGGTCATCCAGTTCAACGTCGTCGGCGCGCTGAAGGAAGCAGGGTGAGATCGTGAAGAAGCACCTTTCCATTCCCCTCGTTGTCTCGATCGTCGTCGTCGCGGTGGTGATCGCCGGGTACTTCGTGCTGCTTCGCCCGCAGTCGACCAAGGTCGACACCCTCGACAAGGAGGTCGCGGCCCTCGAGACCGAGCTGAGGGCGGCGAACGAGCTCGCCGCTCCCAACGACGAGCCGAAGCTCCCGATCGAGGTCGCCGACCTGGTGGAGCTCGCGAAAGCCATGCCTGACGATCCTGAGCTCGCCGACGCGATCCTCGAGCTGAATGCCGCTTCGGAAGGCGCCGGAGTCGGGTTCTCCGCCATCACGCCCGGGAGCCCCGCGGCAGGCGCCGGCTACACGCAGCTGCCCCTCACGCTCTCCTTCGAGGGCAACTACTACAGCCTGACGGAGCTCATCTACCGGCTTCGAAACCTCGTGACCATTCGAGACGGCGTGCTCGACGCCCACGGCCGCCTCTTCACGATCGACAGCCTCGACTGGCACGAGGCGGAGGATGGCTTCCCGACAATCCAGGCAGATCTCGGCGTCTCCGCGTACGTCTACGGGACGGACGCTGTGCCGACCGTCATACCGGGCACGACGCCCACCCCGCCGGCCGACGGTCAGACGACGACGACGCCGGCAACCACGACGGGCGCCACGACCACGGGCCCCGAGCCCACGACGACCACACCTGCTGAGACGACGCCCTCCGGCGCCTCGCAGGCACTAGGAGTGACTCCCTGATGCCCCCGAACGCCGCTGAACGCCGCGCCAACCAGCGCCAGGCGAAGAAGAAGAGGATGCTCTTCGTACTCCTGCCGGTCCTCGTCGTCGTCCTCGCGTTGACGGTTCCTCGCACGCTGAAGCAGATGCGCGGGGACGAGGCCGCGCCGCAGGGCGGCACGACCGCTGCGAGTACGGAGGCCGCCACGACAACGCCGGCGGACCCTGGCGCCGCGACGGCTCCGCCCGTCTCCGGCGACCCGACAGAGATCGCGGCGTCGTCCAAGAAGGTACTCGAGGACACGGATGCGCCGCCCGAAGCGGACGAGGGCCAGCTGATCTCGTTCACACGGTTCGAGGCGCGCGACCCGTTCGTCCAGCTCGTCGACGATCAGCCCAAGGACACGAGCACGACGGACGACTCGGGCGCGACCCCGACGACCCCGACGACGCCTGAGCCCACCCCGACGACTCCGACCACCCCGACCACCCCGACTACGCAGCCGCCGCCGACTGGGGGTACCGACGAACCGGCGCCCACGCGGGTCAAGATCGTGGTCAACGGCAAGGCCAGCGTTCTCGACGTCGGCGACTCCTTCCCGGAGGGCGATCCCGCCTTCAAGATCGTGTCGATCGGTACCGGCTCCGTCGAGATCGGGCTCGTGGACGGTTCCTTCTCGACCGGTGTGGACACGATTACGGTCAAGGTCGGCGAGCCGGTGACGCTGATCAGCCAGCCGGACGGCGCGCGCTACACGATCCGGCTCATCGGGCCCGCCTAAGCAGCTCTCGACTACCGTGCGCCCCGGTGGAGACACCGGGGCGCATACCTGTCACGGCTGAGCCGGCTGTACCGAGCCTTTCAGGCTCGGTGAGGCTTCGCGGCCTGGCGGGCCTTCGGCCCGCGGCCGCTGCGCGCGGCGCTGGCGCGCCGCTTGCGGCGATCTCCGGGAACAGAACGTGACCTCGCCGCCGGTTCAGGTCGCCGACCTCGGGGGCGGTGTCATACGCGTCACGCACCCCCTGCCCTGGGCGCTCGACCACGTGCATTGTTACGCCCTGGCGTCGCCCGACGGATGGACGCTGGTTGATTGCGGGCTCGATACGCCCGGGACGCTCGAGCGCTGGTCAGCGGCCCTTGCCGAGCTCGGCGGCCCGGTGGCGCGGATCGTCGTGACGCACTACCACCCCGACCATCTCGGCGCGGCGGCGGCGCTCGCCGAGCTGACGCGGGTGCCGGAGCTGATCCAGGGAGAGCTCGATGCGCGGCTGGCGGAGGCGGCGTGGGGAGAGACCAGTGACCTTCACGCTTTCGAGACCTACCTGCGCGACCACGGCATGCCGGCCGAGCTCGCCGCTGCATCCGCCTCCGCGGAGCGGCGATCTCTCGTGCGCCCGGCGGCTCCGACCCGCCTGGTCGTCGAAGGCGACCTGGTTGCCGTGGCCGGAGAGGTCTTCGAGGTCCTCCTGCTGCCGGGGCACGCCGACGGGCACATCGTCCTGCTCGGCCGGGAAACAGGTCGCATGCTCGGCGGCGACGTCCTGCTGGCCGAGATCACGCCGAACGTGGGACGCTGGGAGGACACGGCTCCGGATCCCCTCGGTCGCTACCTCGAGACGCTGGGCCGGATCGCAGCCCTTGCCCCGACGCGCGTCTACCCGGGTCACGGGCCCGTGATCGACGAGAGCGCGCGTCGCGCGGCCGAGATCCGCAGTCACCACGACGAGCGCCTCGACGCGACGTGCGCCGCACTGAGAGCCGGCGCAGAGACGACGTACGAGGTAGCCCGGGCCATCTGGCCGGGGAACCTGTCCGTCCACGAGGAGCGCTTCGCCCTGGTAGAGGCGATCTCTCACCTCGAGCGGGTTTGCGCGCTCGGTTGGGCCGTCGAGACCGGGCGCGGGCGTTGGAGCCTCGCGCGCGGTCGCGCTACTGACCTGTCGACTGGTCGAACGAGGAGATAACCCGAGTCCACGTCTTCGCGGGATTGCTCGGGTCGCGGATGACGACGCTGATGTCCTTGACCGGTCGGCCGTTCGTGATCGTCCGCCACATGATGTACGTGTCGGCGCGGTACTGCTTCCCGTCGGCGCCCGTCACGGTCTTCTTCGGGAGGAAGCCGCCCGCCACGGTCACCGTCTGCCCGTTCGCCGACCCTGCGACCGCGCAGGTCGACTTGCAGGCGGTGTCCCCCGTATAGGTGGAGTCGGTCACGGCGGTTGCGAACGCCGTGGGCTCGAGCCCGATCGCGTCGAACTTGACGGCGCGGAAGTTCTCCATCTGCTGCTCGCCGACGGCCGCCGCGGTGGAAACCTTGGTAGCCCGACCGAGGTGGAGGAGGCTGGTCTGGAAGACGCCGATCGTGGCCAGGATCCCGACGGCCAGCACAATCAGCGCGATCATGAGCTCGACCAGGCCGAAGCCCGCCTCGGAGCGGAAACGGGCAGTCAGGCGACCAAGCTTCGCGGCCATCTGTGTTGAGTACATCGGCAGAGGGATACCGAGCCTCAAGTCCCCGAAGGGGCCGGCCGATAGCTCAGACGAGGGTGCCTGCCTACGCTTACACCGCGATCAACGCCGCCGGCATCGAGACCGCCGGTGAGGTGAGCGCGCGCGATTTCTCGGGCGCCGAGGAGTCGTTGCGCGCCCGCGGTCTGCTCGCGCTCCAGCTGGTCGAGCACACCGACGGGTCCGAAGGCCGTTTCAGCGGCATGGTCAAGCGGGTCAAGCCCAAGGCGCTCCAGATCTTCTCGCGTCAGTTCGCGACGATGATCGAGTCGGGTCTGAACGTCGTCACGGCGTTGTCGATCCTCGAGGAGCAGACCGAGGACAAGAACCTCGCTGACGTCCTTGCGAGCCTTCGCGCCGACGTCGAGGGCGGCCAGCTCCTCTCGGAGGCGATGGCCCGCCATCCGCGGGTCTTCTCCCGCCTCTACGTCGCGATGGTGGAGGCCGGCGAGGCCGCGGGCATCCTCGACATCGTTCTCGATCGCGTTGCGCTCCAGCTCGAGAAAGAGATGCAGCTGAAGCGGCGCGTCAAGGGCGCGATGGTCTATCCCATTCTCGTCATGTGCTTCGCATTCCTGGTCCTGACCGGAATGCTGCTCTTCCTCGTTCCGATCTTCGTGAAGCTATTCGACCAGCTCGGCGGCGAGCTCCCGTTCCTGACGAAGATCGTCATGCACGCGTCCGAGATCATGCGGGACTACTCCTACATCGTCTTCCCGCTCATCTTCCTCATCATCTTCCTGTTCTTCCGGTTCAAGCGAACGGAGCAGGGACGACGCTGGTGGGATGCCTCACGGGTGCGCTTCCCGCTCGGCATCGGGTCGGTGGTGCTCAAGATCGGGATGGCGCGTTTCAGCCGGACGCTGTCGAGCCTCGTCGGCGCGGGCGTCGACATCATGCAGGCGCTCGAGATCACGGGCTCGACCTCCGGGAACAGCCTCATCGAGGACGCGACCAACGAGGTCCGCGAGCGGGTGCAGCAAGGCTCGACGATCGCTCAGCCGATGCTCGAGGCGGCGATCTTTCCTCCGATGGTCGGGCACATGATCCGCGTGGGCGAGGAAGCCGGCGAGCTCGAGAAGATGCTCACGAAAGTCGCCGACTTCTACGAGGACGAGGTCGACGCCGCCATCCAGTCGCTGACGTCGATCATCGAGCCGCTGCTCATGATCTTCGTAGGCTTCATCGTCGGGATCATCGTCATCGCGATGTACCTGCCGATGTTCAAGATCCTCACGCTGATCAAGTAAGCGGGCGGCGCGCGCCGGCTTCTCCGGCAGGCGTATCCTGGGCGTGTGAGGACGCCGCTCTGCGACCTCCTCGGGATCGACGTTCCGATCGTTCTCGCGCCTTTCGGGCCGTGGGAGCAAGTCGAGCTCGCAGCCGCCGTCAGCAATGCGGGCGGTCTTGGCAGCGTCGGCACCGCCGTTCGCGCCGCCGATGAGCTGCGCGTCCAGTGGAGCCGGTTGCGTGCCCTCACCGACCGGCCGTTTGCGATCAACCACACGGGCCGGCCGTTCGATGCCGAGGTCTTCGACGCGATCCTGGAAGCGGCGCCGCCGGTGATCTCGTTCCACATGGGCGTTCCGGCCGAGCGAATCGCCGAGGCACACGATGCGGGCGCGCGGTGGATGCAGCAGGTGGGTGACCGGCGCACCGCCGAGCTCGCGCTCGAGGCGGGCGCCGACGTGCTCGTCGCGCAGGGCTGGGAAGCCGGCGGCAACGCCGGCTGGGTAGGAACGATGGCGCTCGTTCCTCACGTCGTGGACGCGGCGGGCGACGTGCCGGTCCTTGCCGCCGGCGGGATCGCAGACGGCCGCGGCGTCGCTGCCGCGCTCGCGCTCGGTGCCCAGGGCGTCGTGCTCGGCACGCGGTTCCTGGCGAGCATCGAGATGAGCGATCGACCGTCGTGGAAGGACCGGATCGTCGCGGCCGACGCGACGGACACGGTGAAGGTGCCGAACAGCGAACGGATCATGCCGCCGTTCACGCTCGAGCTTCCGCCGGGCCCGCCGCCCGCGCCGCGCACACTGCGCACCCCGCTCACGGAGCAGCTCGAATCAGAGCCGGCAGGGGTTGATCCCGTGAGCGTGGCGCCGAAGCTGATCGGCGAGTTGCGCGCCAACCGCGGCCACGACCTCCTGCCCTTCACCGGCCAGTCGGCAGCCCTCGTGCACGAGGTCCTGCCCGCCGCCGAGCTCGTCTCACGCCTGGTGGCCGAGGCTCAGGCCGCACTCGACACCGCGGCGTCGCGGGCGAACGCCTAGGCGGCCGGGTCCCCGAGCGGGTGGCGCGCGTAGAAGTCGACGAGCGCGTCCGCCATGTCGCGCGGGTTCTCGACCTGCAGGAAGTGTGTGGCGCCAGGCAGGACGAAGCCTTCGGCGTTCGGCAGCCAGTCGAGCAGCAGTCGGTGGGTCTCACCGAAGCGCGGGGCGAGCTCGGCGCTCTTCTCGCCGAGCACGACGAGAGCCGGTTGACCGATCCGTCGGGCGTCCGCCTCTCCGAAGGGCGATTCGATCACCGCCGGCAGATCGGCGGAGAAGCAGGTGGCTGCGTCGGTCACGGCCTGCTCGAAGGCTCCGGGCAACACGTGCTCCAGAGGTTCGCGATACCCGGGCCATCGCGCCTGGAGGAACTCGTCGATGGCGGCGCGCGCGCCTGCCTCCCGGTAGCGCTGTTCGCTTCGTGCCAGCGCCTGACGGTAGAGGTGAGCGCTCTCGCCGATCGTCAGCGCCGCCTCGAGCAGACTCAGCGTGTGGACGAGCTCGGGTTCGTCGAGTGCGAGCCGGAGGGCGATGGCGCCGCCGAACGAGTGCCCGACGACGTGTGCCCGCTCCACGCCGAGGTACGACAGCAGCCTGCGACAGTCGCCGGCCTGCTCGGCAAGGCTGACAGCCTCTCCACGACCGCTGCTGCCGACATAACCGCGCCGGTGGTAGGTGATCATGCGGTAGCGGCTCGCCAGGTTGCGCTCCGACAGCAGAGGCGCGAACGTGTCGGCGATGAAAGCCCCGTGGATGCACAGCACCGGCTCGCCGACGCCAGAATCGTCGTACTCGAGCGTGATGCCGTCGATGTTCGCTCGATCCAACCTCGTTCACCCGTCAAGAGCGGACGCGCACAAGCAGGCGCTCCGATTGTAGGAGGAGCGCGCATAAGGCCTTGCTCTCACCAGACGCCTCGCGAGCCCTGCACGTGTCGGCGCGCGGAGTCGAGCGTCATGCCTCCGTACAGGACGCCGGCCAGCGGCAACGTCAACGCCCAGGGCAGCCCGAGCTCGAAGAGGCGTATCGCGCGCGTGTATACAAGTGACATGAGGCACCACGCCGCGGCTCCCGTGAGACCGAGGGCGACGGCCCAGGCGGGCGTCGCAACGCCGGTCGCGCCCAGCACGATCCCGATGACGACCAGCGCCGGCGGGACGGCGAACAGCAGGAGGAGCCCGAGCACCGCCACGGCGAGCCGCAGCCACGAGTAGCGCAGCTCGTCGAAGGCCGTCCTGCGCACCATCCGCCACACGGCCGCGACGGAGCCGTACTCGCGCAGGCTCACGACGTCGGCTCGGCTCGTCGCGAGGCGGATCGGCTCGCCGAGCGCCTTCACGCGGCGCGCGAGATTGACGTCGTCGATGATCTCGCCGCTGATCGCGGCCGGCCCGCCTGCCCGCTCGAGCGCCTCGCTGCGTACCAGCACACAGCCGCCGGCGGCAGCCGCCACGCTGCTCCCGGGGTCGTTGACCCGGCGCATCGGGTACAGGAGGTTGAAGAAGAAGACGAACGCGGGGATCAGGAGCCGCTCGGGCCCCGTCCGCGTCTGCAGGCGCGCCATCCGGCTGTTGAGGGCGAGATCGGCCGCCTCGCTCTCGGCGACGAGCCGACGAAGCGATCCGCGCACGTGGCGGACGTCCGCGTCCGTCAGCAGGACGTATTTCGCAGGGCCACCGCGCGCCGCCTTGTCGCAGCCCTGCTGCAGCGCCCAGACCTTGCCGACCCACCCGGCGGGCAGAGGCTCCCCTTCCACCACCTCGAGCCGGCCGTTGTCCTGCCCCACCGACCGCGCCGTCGCGGCAGTGCCGTCGTCGGAGCGGTCGTCGACCACCACGACCGTCCAGGGGCCCGGGTAGTCCTGGGCGAGCAGTGCCGGCAGCGTTTTCGGTAGGGCGGCGGCCTCGTTGCGGGCGGGCACGACGACTCCCACCGGGGGCCACTCGACCGGATCGGGTGGGAGCGGCTCGTCCTCGGCGACCGGTCGCAGGCTCCAGGCGCGCGCCGGGTCGAGCAGCACTGCGAGCCACGCAAGCGCGGCCACCCCGCCGGTGGCGGTCAGCGCGAGAAGGAGAGAGCTGTCCGCCACGGCGGTATGCTCGCCGCCGATGGCGCTACCGGCAAGCGCGGAGGTCGTGGTCGTCGGCGGCGGCATCATGGGCGCGAGCGCTCTCTACTACCTGGCGAAGGCCGGCTGCCGCGATTGCGTGCTCGTCGAACGCGAGACTCTGGCGGCCGGCTCGACGAGCAAGGCGGCCGGCGGGATCCGCGCCCAGTTCTCGGACGAGCTCAACGTTC
Organism: uncultured Thermoleophilia bacterium; assembly: GCA_963780385.1. Classification (GTDB taxonomy): domain Bacteria; phylum Actinomycetota; class Thermoleophilia; order Gaiellales; family Gaiellaceae; genus CAWACA01. The sequence continues at coordinate 31,395 of CAWACA010000004.1, forward strand.
GCATCGCCCTCGAGTGCATCAGCCGCTACCGCAACTTCTCCGAGCGAGCCCGGCGGGGAGATCGACTTCAAGCAGTGGGGCTATCTCTTCCTGCTGACGACCGAGGAGGAGGTCGCGTCGTTCACGCGGTCGGTGGAGCTGCAGCAGCGCCTCGGCGTGCCGTCTCGGCTCATCGGCGCCGACGAGGCCGGCGGCATCGTGCCCGGGTTGCGCGTCGACGACGTCCTTGCGGCGACGTTCTGCCCGATCGACGGCTACGCGACGCCCGAGGCCGCGGCGCAGGGCTATGCGACCGCAGCCGCAGCCCTCGGGGCCGGCGTCGTCCAGGGCTGCAGCGTGGAGCGGATCGCCGTCGAGCACGGCAACGTTGTCGGCGTCGACACGAGTCAGGGCAGTGTCGCGACGGAGCGCGTGATTCTCACGGCGGGCGTGTGGTCGAAGGAGCTCGGCGCGACCGCCGGCGTGGCCATTCCGGTCGAGCCGGAGCGGCGCCACGTCTTCTTCACCGAGCCGGGCGACACACTGCCCCTCGAGTTACCGCTGACCATCGACTTCGCGACCGGCTTCTACTTCCACCGCGAGGGGCGCGGGCTTCTCTTCGGGGGCCGCGAGCAGTCGCTCGAGGAGCTCGCGCCGATCGCCGCCGGCCGGCTGCCGCCGCTCGGAGAGCTCTCCGTGCGCGGCGGCTGGTGGGGCTACTACGAGGTCAGTCCGGATCACAACGCTCTCGTCGGGGCAACGAGCGACCCGGAAGGGCTCGTATACGCGACCGGGTTCTCCGGCCACGGCTTCCAGCAGGCGCCGGTCATCGGGGAGCACGTCGCGTTGCTGGCGCTCGGCCTCCCGACTCCGTTCGATCTCGGCCCGTTTGGGCTGGAGCGGTTCGACGGCGGCGTCTCGCGTCCCGAGCTGAACGTCGTGTAGGGCCGGCGCCGGCCCCGGTTAGTCGCGGCGCTCGTGGCGCGTGTCCGCGGCACGCAGGCGCGTGGCCATCGTCTCGAGCAGCGACCAGGCGACGCTCGGGTTCTCCTCGACGAAGGCCCGGAAATCCCACGGTGAGAGCGCCAGGCAGAGCACACCGGTCTCGGCGATCACGGTCGCCGAGCGCGGCCCCCGGTCGATCAGAGCCATCTCGCCGAACGCGTCGCCGGGGCCGAGCTCGTTGCGGGCCTCACCGCCGACCGTGACCGCGGCGTTACCCTCCACGATCACGAAGAACCCGGCGCCCTCTTCGCCCTCTCGCGTGATCACCTGGGCCGCGTCGAACCGTCGCTCGCGGAACGAGCGTGCGAGGCGCTCGAGCTGGCTCCGCTCCATGGTCGAGAGCAGCGGAACACGGGCCAGAGCGTCTATCGTGTCGACGGGCACGACCCGATCATAGAGCGATCAGCGAGCAGTGGCCCGAACACGACACGCAGGGGCTGGTGCTACACTGGCCCGGGCGCGCGGCGGCGTAGCTCAGCTGGTTAGAGCAGCGGAATCATAATCCGCGTGTCGGAGGTTCGAGTCCTCCCGCCGCTACTCCCCCGCATCCCGAAGACAGAGAGCGAATCGAAGTGGCGAAAACCGGAGTCCGAGTGGCTATCACGCTTGCCTGCACCGAGTGCAGGAGGCGCAACTACCAGACGACCAAGTCGAAGCGCAACACGCCGGACCGGGTCGAGTTCAAGAAGTACTGCCGCTGGTGCGGGCGTCACACCGCCCATCGCGAGACCCGGTAGTGGCCCGCCAGCCGACCCGCAGGAGCAAGGACTACCAGGCGCCGGCGCCGTCCTCGTCTGCCGAGCGCTCGCGCTCCCGCCGCAGCCAGGTCCGGCCGGTCGGGGAGGTCAAGACCCAGACGGGTCAGAAGCGCGAGCGCGGAGGCGGCCGCCAGTTCATCTCGGAGTCGGTCGCCGAGCTGCGGAAGGTCGAATGGCCCGGACAGCGACAGCTCGTGTCCGCGACCGTCGTGGTCCTCTTCGCCATCGCGGTCGTGGGTTTCTATCTCTGGGTCGCCGACGAGGCATTCAGCCGCCTCGTCCGTGAGGTCCTCCTCCGCTAGCCGGAAGCGACGTCGGACGGAAATCAGATGTTTCAGTGGTATGTCATCAACACGTACTCGGGCCACGAGAACAAGGTCAAGGCCAACCTCGAGCACCGCATCGTCTCGATGAGCCAGCAATCCCGCTTCCGCCGGGTCGTGGTCCCGACCGAGCAGGTCGTCGAGACCAAGGACGGCCAGAAGGTCCAGACGGAGAAGCGCGTTCTGCCGGGCTACGTGCTCGTGAACATGGACATGACCGACGAGGCCTGGACCGTCGTCAAGGGCACACCCGGAGTGACGGGCTTCGTCGGCGCGGGCGCGAAGCCCGTCCCCCTCTCCAAGAACGAGGTCGACCGGATCCTGCACACGCAGACGACCATGGAGCGGCCCCGTGCGCTCGCAGAGTTCGAGCTGGGCGAGTCGGTGAAGGTAACATCGGGTCCGCTCTCGGACTTCGACGGTGAGATCGTCGACGTCAACCAGGACCAGCAGAAGCTCAAGGTGCTCGTGAACATCTTCGAGCGCCAGGTTCCGGTGGAGCTCAGCTTCGACCAGGTGAAGAAGATCGACTAGAAAGGTGCAGGAGGCCGGGCCCGTCCCGCTCCGCCGATCGCAATGGCCAAGAAAGTTCTGACGCTCATCAAGCTTCACATCCCCGGCGGCCAGGCCAATCCGGCGCCGCCGGTCGGCCCTGCTCTGGGCCAGCACGGCGTCAACATCATGGAGTTCTGCAAGGCGTTCAACGCCCAGACCGCCGACCAGAACGGGCGCATCACGCCGGTCGAGATCACGGTCTTCGAGGACCGGTCGTTCACCTTCATCACGAAGACGCCGCCTGCGGCGGTCCTCATCAAGGAGGCACTCGCTCTCGAGAAGGGCTCGGCAGAGCCGAACCGAACCAAGGTGGGGAGGCTTTCGCAGGCCCAGCTGCGGCAGATCGCCGAGGTCAAGATGCCCGATCTGAACGCCCGCGACGTGGAGCAGGCGATGCTCGTCGTCGCCGGTACGGCCCGCTCGATGGGCGTGGAGGTGGACTTGTGAAACACGGCAAGCGCTACGCGAGCGCCCGCGCTCAGGTCGATCGCGAGCGGGCCTACACGCCGCTCGAGGCCGTGCGGCTGCTCAAGAGCCTGGAGACGGCCGCGTTCGACGAGACGGTCGAGACCCATTTCAACCTCGGGCTCAACACCCGGCACGCCGACCAGCAGCTACGCGGGACGCTCATGCTTCCGAACGGGACCGGACGGGAGATGCGCGTGGCCGTCTTCGCCGAGGGCGAGAAGGCCGGCGAGGCGCGGGAGGCTGGGGCCGACGTCGTCGGATCCGCCGACCTCGCGCAGCAGATCGAGGGAGGCTTCGACGAGTTCGACATCGCCGTCGCAACCCCCGACATGATGGGAACGGTCGGGAAGCTCGGCCGTATCCTCGGGCCGCGGGGCAAGATGCCGAATCCGAAGAGCGGCACCGTTACCTTCGACGTCGCGAAGGCGGTGCGCGAAGCCAAGGCGGGCAAGCTCGAGTACCGGACCGACCGCGGCGCGAACGTCCACGTGCGCATCGGGAAGAAGAGCTTCGACGAGCGGCAGCTGCTCGAGAACTACGCCGCCGTCGTCGAGGAAATCGTGCGGGCGAAGCCTGCTGTGGCCAAGGGCCGCTACATCAACAGCATCACCGTTACGACGTCGATGGGCCCCGGGATCAAGGTCGATCCCGCCAAGACCCGCGACATCATGGCCGAGCTCGAGGAGGCCGCTGCGGTCGCGTGACCCGCTGACGGACACACGCCCGACGCCAGAGACAGCCGGCAGCCCTCGAGGCAGAAGCCCGGCCGAGGCAGCCAGGTTTTGCAGCGGCCGGATTCGCCGGCCGGAGTGAACAGGCCCGCCTCGGTGGGCCTGATCGTACGAAGGAGGTGACCCATGCTGAAAACCGAGAAAGAACAAGTCGTCGCAGAGCTCGTCGAGCGCCTGCGTACATCCGAGACGCTGCTCATCGCCGACTACCGCGGCTTGACTCACGCGGAGCTCGACGATGTCCGGACCGAGCTTCTGAAGCACGGCGCCCGGTTCACGATCGTCAAGAACACGCTCACGAAACGCGCCGCCGAGGCGGCCGGCGTGGACGCGCTCAATGACTTCCTGACCGGCCCGACGGCGATCGCCTTCGTGAGCGCCGGGGATATGGTCGCGGTCGCAAAGACCCTCAGCGAGACCGCCAGGACAACGCGGCGGCTCGAGCTCAAGGGCGGTGTGCTCGACGGCAAGTCGATCGACGCCGACGCGGTGCGCGACCTCGCGACGCTCCCGCCGCTCGACATATTGCGCGGCCAGGTGCTCGGCGCCGTGGTGGCGCCGCTCACCTCGCTCCTCGGTCTCGTCTCGGCGCCGCTGCAGAGCCTCGTGGGTCTGATCGACGCGAGGATCGAGCAGCTTCAAGCCGCCGGTGACACCGGAGCGTCGGGGCCCGAGGAGGATGCCGCCGCGCCCGAGGCCGAGGCATCGGCGCCGAGGAGGATGCGGCGCCCGAGGCGGAGGCACGGCGCCGAGGAACCTGCGGAGCCGGCGGATGCCGAGGCGCAGGATGAAACGCAGGACGAAGCGTCCTCGCCGGCAGAGCCGGCAGAGGAGGGAGAGGAGTAACGATGAGCGCTGTCGACACCATCTTCGAGCAGCTCGGGAGCATGACCGTTCTCGAGCTGGTCGAGCTGAAGAAGAAGATCGAGGACGAGTGGGGGGTCACGGCCGCGGCGCCGGTCGCGGTCGCCGCCGCCGCTGCGCCCGGAGCTGCCGGAGGAGACGGCGCGGCCGAGGAGCAGACGGAGTTCGACGTCGTCCTCACCGGCGCCGGCGACAAGAAGATCCAGGTGATCAAGGTCGTGCGAGCGGTCACCGGGCTCGGCTTGAAGGAGGCCAAGGACCTCGTGGACGGCGCTCCGCAGGCCGTCAAGGAGGCGACGGCCAAGGACGAGGCCGAGTCGATCAAGGCCCAGCTCGAGGAAGCGGGCGCAAGCGTCGAGCTGAAGTAACGCCCAGCGGCGCTGGAGGATTACCCGTGTAGGGGCCGGATCTCATCCGGCCCCTCGCCTGGCCGCTGAGGCCGGCACTGCTCCGCGATGCAGGCCGAGCCGCTCGCAGCCGGCGCTTCGGGCCGGTGCGCCGCAGCGTCGCTCGCGCGGCACCTCGGAAACGCTTCGCGGCCTGGCGGCCTTCGGCCCGCGTCCGCTGCGCGCGGCGCTTCGCGCCACTTGCGCTTGCCCTCTTCCAAAATTGGGGAAAACGCGCTATTGTCCTGTGGACAACGCGGCCGACCCGCTCGGCTGCGCTTGCGCTGGTGTACCCCTTTCTGCTACTGTTGCAGGTCGCGCCGCCGTTTCTCGACTACGCACGCCTGTTGATCTTTCGACCCTGCCCGGAGGGAGGTCGCTCTTTTGGCCACTAAGGTCGCAGCTCGCCCTGAGCGCACGAGCTTTTCTCGTCTCGATCGTGTGCTCGACGTCCCCAACCTGATCGACATCCAGAAGGCCTCGTTTTATTGGTTCATGAAGGAAGGCCTCAGAGAGACGATCGACGACATCTCGCCGATCGAGGATTACACCGGTACGCTCGCCGTCGAGTTCGGCGAGTACCGCTTCGGCGAGTCTCAGTTCTCCATCAAGGAGTGCCGTGAGAAGGACCTGACCTTCGAGGCGCCCCTGGCAATGCAGGTCCGGTTCATCAACCAGGAGACCGGAGAGATCAGGGAGCAAGAGGTCTTCATGGGCAATTTCCCCATGATGACCGACCAGGGCACGTTCATCATCAACGGCACCGAGCGCGTGATCGTCACGCAGCTCGTCCGCAGCCCGGGCGCCTACCTGATGGAGCCCAAGGACCCGGCCAAGCAGGTCTTCACGGCCAACCTCATGCCGTCGCGCGGGTCATGGCTCGAGCTCGAGATCGACAAGAAGGGCCTCGTCTTCGCGCGGATCGACCGCAAGCGCAAGCTCCACATCACGACGCTGCTCCGCGCGCTGCCGACGGGCGAGCGTTTCGAGAGCACGTTCGAGAACATCTTCCAGAGCCTCCCCAGGGAGCGCTGGCTCGACTACCAGCTCGACGCGACGACCGACGAGAACATCCTCGCGCTCTTCGGGGACTCCGTCTTCCTGCGCAACACGCTCGAGAAGGACCCCGCCAAGCGCGAAGAGGAAGCCGTCATCGAGGTGTTCAAGAAGCAGCGGCCGGGCGAGCCCCCGACCCTGGAGAACGCGCGCAATCTGCTGCGGGGCCTGTTCTTCGACCCGAAGCGCTACGACCTGACGAAAGTCGGCCGCTACAAGCTCAACCAGCGTCTCGAGGTGGACGTCCCGGACGACGTGCGGGTGCTGACGCCGCTCGACATCCTGGCCCTGACACGGCGGCTCGTGGACATGCCGACGAAGCTCGGCGTGCCCGAGGACACGAAGGACTTCGCCGCCGATGCGGCCGTGCTCCCGCGCGCCCCGATCGCCAAGGAGCTCGACGAGTACGAGCACTTCGGGAACCGGCGGCTGCGGACCGTGGGCGAGCTGATCCAGGAGGCCTTCCGCGTCGGTCTGTACCGCATGGAGCGCGTCGTGCGCGAGCGCATGACCACCGAGGACGTCGACACCATCACCCCGCAGACGATCATCAACGTGCGGCCGGTGCAGGCGGCGCTGAAGGAGTTCTTCGGCTCCTCGCAGCTGTCGCAGTTCATGGATCAGACGAACTCGCTCGCCGGTCTCACGCACCGGCGCCGCCTCTCGGCGCTCGGCGCCGGCGGGCTGACGCGCGAACGCGCCCCGATCGAGGTGCGCGACGTCCATCCGACGCACTACGGCCGCATGTGCCCGATCGAGACGCCCGAGGGCCCGAACATCGGCCTGATCGGGTCGCTGGCCGCCTATGCCACCGTGTCGGAGTTCGGCTTCGTGCAGACGCCGTACCGCGTGGTCAAGAACGGCAAGGTCACCGAGGAGATCGTCTACCTGGACGCCAGCGCGGAGGAGAAGTACACGATCGCGCAGGCCAACGAGCCGATCGACTCGAAGACCGGCAGGTTCCTGCACGACGAGGTGCTGTGCCGGGCGGGCGCCGGAGAGTACGTCTCGGCGGAGCCGAAGCACATCCACTACATGGACGTCAACCCGGCGCAGATCGTGTCTGTCGCCACGGCGCTGATCCCGTTCCTCGAGCACAACGACGCGAACCGCGCCCTGATGGGCTCGAACATGCAGCGCCAGGCGGTTCCGCTCCTGATGGCCGAGCCGCCGCTGATCGGCACCGGCCTCGAGTATCGGGCGGCGGTCGACACCGGCGACGTCCTGCTCGCCGAGCGCGCCGGCACCGTCGTGGACGTCGACGCCGAGCAGATCGTCATCGAGTCCAAGGACGGCCGGGACGAGTACGGCCTCGTGAAGTTCATGCGCTCGAACCAGGGGACGCTGATCCACCAGAAGGCGATCGTGAACCTGGGGCAGAAGGTCGACGAGCAGCAGGTGCTCGCCGACGGCAGCTCGACGGCCGACGGAGAGCTGGCGCTCGGCAAGAACCTGCTCGTCGCCTTCATGCCGTTCGAGGGCTACAACTTCGAGGACGCCATCGTCGTCTCGGAGCGGCTCGTCAAGGACGATCTCCTCTCCTCGATCCACATCCACGAGTACGAGATCGACGCCCGGTCGACGAAGCTCGGCGACGAGGAGATCACCCGCGACATCCCGAACCGCTCGGAGGAATCGCTTCGCAACCTCGACGACCGGGGCATCGTGCGCATCGGCGCCGAGGTCGGCTCCGGCGACCTGCTGGTCGGCAAGGTGACGCCCAAGGGCGAGACCGAGCTGACCGCGGAAGAGAAGCTGATCCGCGCGATCTTCAAGGAGAAGGCTCGCGAGGTCCGCGACACCTCGTTGAAGGTCCCGCACGGAGAGGGCGGCAAGGTGATCGCCGTCAAGACCTTCTCGCGGGACGGCGGCGACGACCTGTCGCCGGGCGTCAACGAGCTCGTTCGCGTCTACGTCGCCAAGAAGCGCAAGGTCGCCGAGGGCGACAAGCTCGCCGGTCGCCACGGCAACAAGGGCGTGATCGCGAAGATCGTGCCGGACGAGGACATGCCGTTCCTCGAGGACGGCACCCCGGTCGACGTGGTGCTCAACCCGCTCGGCGTCCCCAGCCGGATGAATATCGGGCAGATTCTCGAGACGCACCTCGGCTGGGCGGCCGCCCACGGCGTCTTCGCCAACGGAGACGCCGCGGAGGCGCCGGACAACGGTGCGACGCCGATCGCGACGCCGGTGTTCGACGGTGCCACACCGGAGCAGGTCGACGAGGCCCTCGTGGAGTGGACTCGCCAGAACCCGGACTCACCGATCAAGCTCGTCGTCGACGAGACGCGGCAGAAGGGCCGCTGGTGCTCCGGCAAGATGCGGCTCTTCGACGGCCGCACCGGGCAGCCGTTCGACCAGAAGGTGACCGTCGGCTACATGTACATCCTCAAGCTGCTCCACCTCGTGGACGACAAGATCCACGCGCGGTCCACGGGCCCGTACTCGCTCGTCACGCAGCAGCCGCTCGGCGGCAAGGCGCAGTTCGGCGGGCAGCGTTTCGGCGAGATGGAGGTGTGGGCGCTCGAGGCGTACGGCGCCGCGTACACCCTGCAGGAGATGCTGACCATCAAATCCGACGACACCGTCGGGCGTGTCAAGGCCTATGAGGCGATCGTCAAGGGCGAGAACATCGCGGAGCCCTCGATCCCCGAGTCGTTCAAGGTGCTGCTCAAAGAGATGCAGTCACTTGCCCTGGACGTCCAGGTGCTCTCGGAGGAGGGCGGCGAGGTGGAGGTCCGCGAGGAGGAAGACGAGCTGCTCCGCGCTGCGGAGGAGCTCGGCATCGACCTCTCGCCCGGCTCGCTGCGTGCCGCGGCGCGCCCGCCGACGGCCGAGGAGCTCGAGGAGGGCCAGGAGCGGGTCGACGAGACCGGCGAGCTGGCACTGCCGGCCGACGAGGACCTCGGCGACCTGTCCGATCTCGACGAGGACGAGGACGAGGATGCCGCCGCCGGCGACGGCGAGGAGCCGGTCGTCCTGGGCGACGAGGCCAACCTCGCCGACGCGGAAGTCGAGGAATGATCAACGAAGCAGCCGTAAGGGCCGGAGCCACCACGCCGGGAACCACCGGCCACACGACGGGGAGTCAGGAGACGCCTTGATCGACATCAACAACTTCGATGCCATCCGGATCGGCCTCGCGTCGTCGAAGCAGATCCGCGACTGGTCCTCCGGCGAGGTCACCAAGCCGGAGACGATCAACTACCGCACGTTGAAGCCCGAGAAGGACGGCCTCTTCTGCGAGCGCATCTTCGGTCCCACGAAGGACTGGGAGTGCTACTGCGGCAAGTACAAGCGCGTCCGCTACAAGGGCATCATCTGCGAGCGCTGCGGTGTTGAGGTGACGCGCCAGAAGGTGCGGCGCGAGCGCATGGGTCACATCGACCTGGCTGCCCCCGTGTCGCACATCTGGTTCTTCAAGGGCGTGCCGAGCCGGATCGGCTACCTGCTCGACATCGCCCCGAAGGAGCTCGAGAAGGTCCTGTACTTCGCCGCCTCGATCGTCACGAAGGTGGACCGCGAGAAGCGGGCTGCCGATCTCGCCGACCTCGAGGACAAGGTGCGCGCCGAGTACGAGCGCATCTACGTCGACCGCGACGAGGCGCTGGCCGCCCTCGAGCAGCGGCTCGCGCGCCGGCGTGACTACTTCACGAAGGGCAAGGAGAAGGACTTCGACGAGGACGACGAGTTCTGGGCCCGCGGGCTGTCGACCTGGGCCGAGGAGCAGGGCCTGCCCCCGCTCGACGAGGCACGCAAGCTCGTAGGGACCATCTTCGTCGACGTCGCCAAGCAGATCACCACCGAGGACTCGAAGCGAATCCGGGAGCTCGTCCGCCGCTCGGCGATCCGCAGCGACCGCGATCTCTCCTCGCGCGAGCTGGATGTCGTGGCGCAGGTGGCCTCGCAGGTGCGCGACGCGCTCGCGTCGCTGCTCGCCGAGTCCGAGCAGGCGTCCGGCTCGAAGAAGGGCGCCATCACGAAGCACATCAAGCGAATCGAGGAGGCGCTGCTCACGGGTGCGACCCTCGATGGCGAGGACGCCGAGCTCGTCGCGTCGGTCGACGCGAAGAGCCTCGAGAAGTCGCGGGAGCTCGGCAACGGCCTGCTCAGGGAGCTGCTCGAGACCGCCCCGCCTCACGAGACGCCCGAAGGGATCCGCGAGCTCGCGAACGACCTCTGCCTGAAGGCCGAGAGCCGGATGCAGAAGGAGGACCTCGGCGCGATCGTCGACTGGTCGCTCAAGGTGCGCGAGATGTATCTCGACATCGAGTCCCGCCGCGAGGATGCGCGGGAGGCGGCCGACGACGCGAGGCGCCGGCTCGAGGAGACCTGGGAGCGCTTCAAGGGGCTCGAGCCGAAGGAGATCGTCAACGACGAGCTGATCTTCCGGGAGCTCAAGGAGCGCTTCGGATCCCCGTACGGCTTCGGCGTCTACTTCGAGGGCGGCATGGGCGCGGAAGCGATCCGCGACCTGCTCAAGGATCTCGACCTCGACGCCGAGTCCGAATCGTTGCGCGAGATCATCCGCACCTCGAAGGGCCAGAAGCAGCAGCGCGCCATCAAGCGGCTCAGGGTTGTGAGCGCGTTCATCAAGTCGGAGAACCGGCCCGAGTGGATGATCCTCGAGGCGGTGCCCGTGATCCCGCCCGAGCTGCGCCCGATGGTGCAGCTCGACGGCGGCCGATTCGCCACGAGCGACCTGAACGACCTGTATCGCCGCGTGATCAACAGGAACAACCGCCTCAAGCGGCTGCTCGATCTGGGCGCGCCGGAGATCATCGTCAACAACGAGAAGCGGATGCTGCAGGAGGCCGTCGATGCGTTGTTCGACAACGGCCGCCGCGGCCGTGCGGTGACCGGCCCCGGCAACCGCCCGCTGAAGTCGCTCTCCGACATGCTCAAGGGCAAGCAGGGCCGATTCCGCCAGAACCTGCTCGGCAAGCGCGTCGACTACTCCGGCCGCTCGGTGATCGTGTCCGGCCCGCAGCTGAAGCTCCACCAGTGCGGCCTGCCGAAGCTCATGGCGCTCGAGCTCTTCAAGCCGTTCATCATGAGCAAGCTCGTCGAGCGCAAGGTCGTCCAGAACATCAAGGCGGCCAAGAAGTACGTCGAGTCGATGGCCCCCGAGGTCTGGGACGTCCTCGAGGAGGTCATCCACGAGCACCCCGTCCTGCTCAACCGAGCGCCGACGCTGCATCGACTGGGCATCCAGGCGTTCGAGCCCGTGCTCGTGGAGGGCAAGGCGATCCAGATTCACCCGCTCGTCTGCCACGCCTTCAATGCGGACTTCGACGGCGACCAGATGGCCGTGCATCTGCCGCTTTCGGCGGAGGCTCAGGCCGAGGCCAGGATCCTGATGCTGTCCTCGAACAACATCCTCTCGCCCGCGCACGGCAAGGCGCTCGCGACGCCGACCCAGGACATGGTGATCGGCGGCTACTACCTCACCTACTGCGGGGAGGACCTGACGCAGGCCACGGTCGACCAGCTCGACCCGCGCCCGCGGCGCTTCGGCAACGAGGAGGAGGTCATCCTCGCGGTCGAGGCCGGCCAGGAGGGAGTCGGGCTGCAGTCGCCGATCGAGTACCGGTGGAACGGCGACCTGCTCCTGACCACGCCGGGCCGGGTGATCTTCAACGAGGAAGTACGTCGCGCGATCGCTGAGGTTCTCGGCCCGGACGCGGACCTCTCGCGCTTCCGGTTCCACAACCGCACGCTCGGCAAGAAGGAGATGGGTGACTTCATCTCCGACCTCGTCGACGAGTTCGGGTCGTCGCAGCTGGCCGCGGTGCTCGACAAGATCAAGACGCTCGGCTTCGCCTATGCGACGAAGGCCGGCATCACGATCTCCAAGAACGACATCATCATCCCGCCGAGCAAGGAGGAGATCCTCGGGTCGTACGAGGAGCAGGTGCACCGCATCGAGCGGGACTACCTGCGCGGGCTCATCACCGAGGGCGAGCGCCACGAGGCGATCGTCAACGTGTGGACGGAGGCGACCGACAGGGTGGCGGATGCGATGGAGGGCGAGCTCTGGCAGCTCAACCCCATCTACATGATGGCCAACTCCGGCGCCCGCGGCTCCTTCAAGCAGATCCGCCAGCTGGCCGGCATGCGCGGTCTCATGGCGAACCCGAAGGGTGAGATCATCGAGCGCCCGATCAAGGCGAACTTCATGGAAGGCCTGTCGGTGCTCGAGTACTTCATCTCCACTCACGGCGCCAGGAAGGGCCTCGCCGACACCGCGCTGCGGACCGCGGACTCGGGGTACCTGACCCGCCGGCTCGTCGACGTCTCACAGGACGTGATCGTCCGCGACGACGACTGCGGGACCGCGGACTACATCGAGCGCCCGCTGGTCACCGACAGCGATTACAACCGCTCGCTCGCAGGGCGCGTGCTCGCGGTCGACATCCGCAAGCCGCTGGCCAGCGGCAAGCCTGGCAAGACGGTCCTCGCCGAGAAGGGCGAGATCGTCTCGCCGAAGCTGCTGCGGCACGTCGAGGAGGAGCTCGGCGAGCTGGCCGAGGCCTTCCAGGTGCCCGTGCGGTCGGTGCTGAAGTGCCGCAGCGAGTACGGCGTGTGCCAGCAGTGCTACGGCCTCTTCCTGGCGATGGACCAGATGTGCGAGATCGGCGATGCCGTGGGCATCGTCGCCGCCCAGTCGATCGGCGAGCCGGGCACCCAGCTCACAATGCGGACATTCCACACCGGCGGTGTCGCCGGCGCGGACATCACGCACGGCCTACCGCGTGTCGTCGAGATCTTCGAGGCGCGCAACCCGAAAGGCGCTGCGGCGCTGGCGGAGGAGGCTGGGCAGGTCTCGGTCGAGGACACCGACCGAGGCCCCAAGGTGACCCTCGTCAGCACCGGCGAGGACGGCTCCACCAAGGAACAGAGCCATCAGTTCCCGCGCCGGACGCGTCTGCAGGTAGCCGACGGCGACCTGATCGAGAAGGGCGACGCCCTCCACGATGGCTCGTTCAACCCGGCCGATCTGCTGCGGCTCAAGGGCTCCACCGAGACCGAGCTCTACCTCGTCGACGAGGTGCAGAGGGTCTACAGGTCCCAGGGTGTCGACATCCACGACAAGCACATCGAGCTCATCGTTCGCCAGATGATGAAGAAGGTGCGGGTCGAGACGGCCGGCGACACGGAGCTCCTGCCCGGTCAGCTGGTCGATCGGGTGGTGCTCGAGCGCGAGAACAACCGGGTGAAGTCCGATAAGCGGCGAGGAGGCGACGTACGAGCAGATGATCCTCGGGATCACCAAGGCGTCGCTGGCAACCGAGTCGTTCCTGTCCGCCGCGTCGTTCCAGGAGACGACGAAGGTCCTGACCGACGCCGCCATCGAGGGCAAGGTGGACCGGCTCGTCGGCCTCAAGGAGAACGTCATCATCGGCAAGCTGATTCCCGCCGCGACGGGGCTCAAGAAGTACCGGACGCTCGAGCTGGTCCCGACCGACAAGGTCGCCATGGCCGTCTACACGCGGCCGGAGACCGAGGAGCAGCTGCTCGCCGCGCTCCAGGAGATCGGCGCCGACGGCGGCGACCTGGGCGCGTTCGACTTCGACTTCGAGGGGCCCGACCCGACCGCGGGCGAGCTGTCTTCGCTCGAGGCGGAGGAGATCCCCGAGGTGGATACGCCCCTGGACGAGGAGGCGTAAGGCGAGCAGCGAAGCTCGCGCGCGCACAGCGGCCGCGGGCCGAAGGCCCGCCAGGCCGCGACGTTTCGCGGGGCCGGCGAAAGCCGGCCCCGCACTGTTCTTGCGCAAAGCTGCCGCAGCGGAAGGCGCAAGGCCGCGGCCGCGCGGCTGAGCGGCCGGCTCGGCCGGCCGCGACCACGCGATCGCCGAGCCCGTCAGGGCTCGGCACGGTCTTACCGAGCGGCCGTCCGCCTGCGGCCCTACGTCTCGGAGCTCGTCGGGCTGCCGGCGGTGATCGCCTGGCCCTTGCCGCCGGCCTTCGCGCGGTACAGCGCCTCGTCCGCCCGCTTGAAGAACGAGACGGCATCGTCGTCGGCGCGCAGCTCTGCGATGCCTGCCGACAGCCGGAGCGGCGCCGAGTCGCCGGTCCCGCCCGTCATGGCCGCGTCGAGCCGCCGGTAGAGGGCGTCGGCGTCGGCCTGGGTCGACTCCGGCAGGATCACCGCGAACTCGTCACCGCCGACGCGGCACGCGATGTCGGCTCCGCGCACGACGCTGCGAACGCGCTGTGCCGCCTCCGAGAGCACGGCGTCACCTGCGAGATGCCCGACGCGATCGTTGACCGCCTTGAAGTCGTCGACGTCGAAGACCACGAGCGCGAGCTTGCGGTCGTAGCGATGCGCGCGGACAACCTCGCGTCCGAGGGTCTCGTGGAAGAACCGGTAGTTGTGCAGCCCCGTCAGGGCGTCGAGGTCGGCGAGCTGGCGCGCCTCCTGGAACCGGCGTGCGTTCTCGATGGCCGGACCGGCGCGGCGCGAGAGCTCCTCGAGCATCGCCACCTGCTCCTCGCCGGGTGGCGGCTCCGTGTCGCGCCAGAACGCCCAGAGCGTCCCCAGCATCTGGTCGGCGTCGTCGCGGATCGGCACGGCGACGCTTCCCGTGAACGGCGCCGGAGGGCCGCCCTCGGGGGGATACAGGTACGTCGTCAGAGCGGCCCGCTTCCGGCTCCAGTCGAGAGAGCCGGCGTCCGGCGGCCGCTCCGCCTCATCGGGCGGGAGCCCCACCGAGGCGACTACGGGCGACCCGTTCGTGCTGTCGAGGACGATCATGGCGGCGTCGATGCCGAGCAGCGCCTCTGACGCCTCGAGGGTTCTCGTGAGCACCTCGTTGATGTCGATGGTCGACGAGATCTCGGCGAGCTGGCGCGAGCGCGCGTTGTGCGCCTGGGCGCGGTCGAGCGTGGCAGAGAGCTCGGTCAGCATGGTCTCGACACGAGTCGACGACTCGTGCAGCGCCACCTCGAGCGAGCTCGGCGTCGGCCGCCGGCGCACCCATGCGATGACCACGATGACGAGGAGCAGCGCGGCAAGCGCGGCTCCGCCTACGGCGATGCCGAACGTTGTCCAGCTCAGACTGTCTGCGACAGGAAACACCCCGGGCCCGAGAGAGTTGACCGCAGATCCTTGTCGGACAATAGCGCGTTGACAGGCGGTCGCAAGCTGGTACCATGGCACGAAGGTTCGGCTGGGTTGATCCCGGCCGGCCTTTTGTTGCGTCTAGAGAAGGGTTCCCCGCGCGTGCCAACTGTGAATCAACTGGTCCGGAAACGGCGCCACCCGAAGGCCGAGAAGACGAAAACTCCGGCTCTCCGTGGAGCCCCGCAGAAGCGGGGAGTTTGCACGCGCGTGTATACGACCACCCCGAAAAAGCCGAACTCTGCGCTGCGCAAGGTCGCGCGTGTCCGCCTGACGAACCAGATGGAGATCGGTGCGTACATCCCCGGTGAGGGACACAATCTCCAGGAGCACTCCGTTGTGCTCGTGCGCGGCGGGCGCGTGAAGGACCTGCCGGGCTTCCGCTACAAGGTCATCCGGGCTGCGCTCGACGCGGCCGGCGTCTCGGAGCGCCGCCAGGCGCGTTCCAAGTACGGCGCGAAGAAGGCGTGAGGTCGATGTCGCAAGGTGATCGCTGATGCCGCGCCGTGCCGAGATCCCGGTTCGCGAGCTCGACGCCGATGCCGTCTACAACTCGCGGCTCGTGACGCAGGTGATCAACAAGGTCATGCTGCGCGGCCAGAAGTCGACCGCCGAGCACATCGTCTACACGGCCCTCGACCAGGTCGGCGAGAAGTCCGGTCGCCCTCCGGTCGAGGTGCTCGAGCAGGCGGTGAAGACGGTCACCCCGGTGCTCGAGGTGCGGTCGCGGCGCGTCGGCGGTGCCAACTACCAGGTTCCCGTCGAGGTCCCGCAGCGACGGGCGCGGACGCTCGCCGTCCGCTGGCTCGTCCAGTACGCGCGCGACCGCCGCGAGAAGTCGATGTCCGACAAGCTTGCCAACGAGATCCTGGACGCCCTCAATCAGCAGGGCGGGGCCTTCAAGCGAAAGGACGACCTCTACCGGATGGCGCAGGCCAACAAGGCTTTCGCGCACTACCGCTGGTAAGACCGAACGAGATCGAGGAATTGTGACGAAAGTGGCAGAGAAGACAAAAGCCGGTGCCGAAATCGCTCTCGAGCGGGTCCGGAACATCGGGATCATGGCGCACATCGACGCCGGCAAGACCACGACCACCGAGCGGATCCTGTACTACACGGGTCGCACGCACAAGATGGGCGAGGTCCACGAAGGCGCGGCCACGATGGACTGGATGGCCCAGGAGCAGGAGCGCGGCATCACGATCACCGCCGCTGCGACGACGTGTTTCTGGCGCGATTTTCGTGTGAACATCATCGATACGCCCGGGCACGTGGACTTTACGGTCGAGGTGGAGCGCTCGCTGCGCGTGCTGGACGGCGCCATCGCCGTGTTCGACGCGGTGGCCGGCGTGGAGCCTCAGTCCGAGACAGTGTGGCGGCAGGCGGACAAGTACCGGGTGCCGCGGATCGCCTTCATCAACAAGATGGACCGGGTCGGCGCGGACTTCTTCGCCTCCGTGCAGTCGATGATCGACCGCCTGGGGGCGAAACCGGTGCCCATCCAGGTGCCGGTGGGCCGCGAGGAGAACTTCCGCGGTATCGTCGACCTCGTCGAGATGCGCGCCACGGAGTGGCTCGACGACCTCGGCACGAGCGTCGAGGTGGGAGACATTCCCGGCGAGCTCCAGGAGCAGGCCGAGGAGTATCACCACCAGCTCATCGACGCTGTCGCGGAGCACGACGAGGAGCTGCTCGAGACGTACCTCCTCGACGAGGCCTCGGTGACTCCGGAGATGATCCGCCGGGCGCTGCGCGCCGCGGCCCTCGCGGACGCCGTCACGCCCGTGCTCTGCGGCTCGGCGTTCAAGAACAAGGGCGTCCAGCCGCTGCTCGACGCCGTCATCGACTACCTCCCGAGCCCGGTCGACGTGCCCCCCGTTCACGGCATCGACCCACGGACACAGCACGAGCTCTCGCGCCGCCCCATCGACGAGGACCCGTTCGCCGCTCTTGCCTTCAAGGTGATGAGCGACCCGTACGTCGGCAAGCTGACCTACTTCCGTGTGTATTCGGGCACGGTGTCTGCCGGCGGTCGCGTGCTCAACACCTCCACGGGAAAGACCGAGCGCATCGGCCGGCTGCTCCAGATGCACGCCAACCACCGGGAGGAGCGCGAGGCCGTGGGCCCGGGCGAGATCGTCGCCGCCGTCGGGCTCAAGCACACGACGACCGGCGACACGCTCGCCGTGGAGTCGGCGCCGATTCGGCTCGAAGCGATCGTGTTCCCCGAGCCCGTCATCTCCGTGGCCATCGAGCCTCGGACGAAGGCCGATCAGGACAAGCTCTCGAGCGCCCTCCAGCGGCTCATGGAAGAGGATCCGACGTTCCGCGTGCGCACCGACGAGGACACCGGACAGACGCTCATCGCCGGCATGGGCGAGCTACAGCTCGAGATCTTCGTCGACCGGCTCGTGCGCGAGTTCTCCGTGGACGCGAACGTCGGGCGGCCCCAGGTCGCGTACCGCGAGACGGTCGGCAAGCAGGTGACGAAGGTCGAAGGCAGGTTCGTGCGGCAGACCGGCGGTCGCGGCCAGTACGGCCACGCCGTGATCAACCTGGAGCCCGCCTCACCCGGTGAGGGCTACGAGTTCGTCGACAAGATCGTCGGCGGCAAGATCCCCAGGGAGTACATCCCGGCGGTGGACCTGGGCATCCAGGAGGCGATGGAGTCCGGAACGCTCGCGGGCTTTCCCGTCGTCGACGTCAGGGTCGAGCTCGTGGAGGGCAGCTACCACGACGTCGACTCGAGCGAGATGGCGTTCAAGGTGGCCGGCTCGATGGCGTTCAAGAACGCGATGCAGAAGGCCGGCCCGAAGCTGCTCGAGCCGGTGATGTCCGTCGAGGTCGTCACCCCAGAGGACTACCTGGGGGACGTCATGGGCGACCTCAACTCCCGCCGGGGCAGGGTCGAGGGGCTCGAGTCGCGCGGGAACGCGCAGGCGGTGCGCGCCCATGTACCGCTGGCGACCATGTTCGGGTACGCGACGGAGCTGCGGTCGATGACCCAAGGACGAGCGACCTTCACGATGCAATTCGACAGGTATGAGGAGGTGCCGCAGTCGATCGCGGGCGAGATCGTCTCGGCGGCACAAGGCGCGTAGACAGGAGAGAGGAATGGCCAAGCAGAAGTTCGAGCGCACCAAGCCACACGTCAATGTCGGAACGATCGGTCACATCGACCACGGCAAGACAACCCTGACGGCGGCGATCACGAAGGTGCTCTCGGAACAGGGCACGAACACGGCGTTCACGGCGTTCGACCAGATCGACAAGGCACCGGAGGAGAAGGCGCGCGGCATCACGATCGCCGCCGCCCACGTGGAGTACGAGACTCCCAACCGGCACTACGCGCACGTGGACTGCCCGGGGCACGCCGACTACATCAAGAACATGATCACCGGCGCGGCCCAGATGGACGGGGCCATCCTCGTGGTCTCGGCGGCCGACGGCCCGATGCCCCAGACGCGGGAGCACGTGCTGCTGGCGCGCCAGGTCAACGTGCCGTACATCGTCGTTGCCCTCAACAAGGCCGACATGGTCGACGACGAGGAGCTGCTCGAGCTCGTCGAGCTCGAGGTCCGCGAGCTGCTGTCGCGGTACGAGTTCCCCGGCGACGAGATCCCGGTTATCCGTGTCTCGGCGCTCAAGGCGCTCGAGGGCGACCCCGAGTGGACTCCGAAGATCCTCGAGCTCATGGAGGCGGTCGACAGCTACATTCCCGAGCCCGTCCGCGAGATCGACAAGCCGTTCCTGCTCCCGATCGAGGACGTCTTCACGATCACGGGTCGCGGGACGGTCGTCACCGGCCGGGTCGAGCAGGGCATCGTCAAGGTCGGCGACGAGGTCGAGATGGTCGGGATCCACCCCGAGGTCTCCAAGACCGTCGTCACCGGCGTCGAGATGTTCCAGAAGCTCCTCGATCAGGGCCAGGCGGGCGACAACATCGGCACGCTGCTGCGCGGTATCAAGCGCGAGGACATCGAGCGGGGCCAGGTGCTCGCGAAGCCGGGCTCGATCACGCCCCACACCCACTTCAAGGCCGAGGTCTACGTGCTCTCGAAGGACGAGGGCGGCCGACACACGCCGTTCTTCAACGGCTATCGCCCGCAGTTCTACTTCCGCACCACCGACGTCACCGGCTCCATCGGCCTGCCCGAGGGCCAGGACATGGTCATGCCGGGCGACAACACCAACATGGACGTCGAGCTGATCCAGCCGATCGCCATGGATCAGGGCCTGCGCTTCGCGGTCCGCGAGGGTGGCCGCACCGTAGGCGCCGGCGTCGTCACCGAGGTCATCAAGTAGGGGCCGGGTCTCATCCGGCCCTCACACAAACGGCACCCACTCGAATGGCTCAACAGAAGATCCGCATCCGTCTCAAGGGGTACGACCACCACCAGCTCGACCGGTCGGCGACGCAGATCGTCGAGACGGCGCAGCGCACCGGTGCCACCGTCACCGGGCCGGTTCCCCTGCCGACGGAGCGGAACATCTACACCGTGATCCGAAGCCCGTTCAAGGACAAGGACTCCCGCGAGCACTTCGAGATCCGGACCCACAAGCGTCTGATCGACATCCATTCGCCCACGCCGAAGACGGTCGACAGCCTCATGAGGCTCGACCTTCCCGCAGGCGTAGACATCGAAATCAAGCTGTAGGCAGGCCGGGGCTGAACGCATGAAGGGGATCATCGGCAGAAAGATCGGCATGACGCAGCTCTTCGACGCAGAGTCGGGAGCGCTGACCCCTGCGACGGTGATTCAGGCCGGCCCGTGTCCGGTCGTGCTCGTCCGGACAATCGACGCTGACGGCTACGACGCCGTGCAGCTCGCCTTCGAGCCGGTTCCGGAGCGGAAGCTCACGAAGCCCGAGAACGGCCACCTGAGCAAGGCCGGGGTCTCCCCGCACCGGCATCTGGCCGAGATCCGGGGTGCCCACGAGCTGGTGCCCGGCGAGACCGTCACGGTCGAGTCCTTCGAGCCCGGGGACAAGGTCAAGGTCTCCGGCATCTCGATGGGAAAGGGATTCCAGGGCACGATCAAGCGCCACAACTTCAGCCGAGGCCCCGTGACGCACGGCTCCCACAACGTCCGGAAGCCGGGCTCGGTGGGCGCGTCGGCGACGCCGTCCCGAGTCTTCAAGGGCACTCGGATGGCCGGTCAGATGGGCGCCCGGCGGGTGACGCAGCGCCGGCTCACCGTCGTCGAGACCGACACGGAGCGCAACGTTCTGATCGTCAAGGGCGCCGTTCCGGGGCCGAAGAACGGCGTCGTGGTCGTTCGGGAGGACCGCTGATGGCGGCCGCGCCGGTACTCGACGTGACGGGGAAGAAGTCGCGCGACGTCGAGCTCGAGAGCGGCGTGTTCGGGGCCGAGGTCAAGCCTCATCTCGTTCACGAGACGGTCCGTGCCGAGCTGGCAGCGGCACGCGCCGGCACGCGCGGCGCGAAGAGCCGCGGCATGGTCGCCGGCGGAGGCGCGAAGCCCTGGCGTCAGAAGGGGACGGGGCGCGCGCGCCAGGGGACGACCCGTGCTCCACAGTGGACGGGCGGCGGTGTCGCCTTCCCGCCCAACGCCCGGAACTTCGACCTCAAGGTCAACCGCAGGGCCCGCAAGGCGGCGCTGCGAAGCGCGCTGAGCGCCCATGCGGGCGGTGGCTCGCTTGCCGTCCTCGACGGCTCGGCATTCGACGAAGGGCCCAAGACCAAGACGGCGGCTGCGCTGCTGACCGGGTGGGGCGCCGATCTCCCCCTGCTCGTGGTCGTTCAGCCGGAGGAGGCGAGCGTCGCCAAGTCCTTCCGAAACCTGCCGCGGGCGCTCGTCGTCGAGACGCCGGCGCTCGAGGTCGGTGCGATCGTCTGGGCGCGATCACTCCTCCTCACGGAGGGTGCCCTCGCCCGGGTCCAGGAGGTTGCGTCCTCGTGAGCCTCGGTCTCACCCCACGCCAGATCCTGATCGCGCCTGTCGTCTCGGAGAAGAGCTACAGCCTCATCGAGGCCAACAAGTACTCGTTCAAGGTGCATCCCCTGGCCCACAGGACTCAGATCCGCGCCGCAGTCGAGGAGCTCTTCGAGGTGACGGTCGTCTCCGTGAACGTGCTGAAGGTGCAATCCAAGCCGAAGCGGAGAGGGCTCAACCGCGGAACGAGGCCCGGCTGGAAGAAGGCGATCGTCCAGGTGCGCGAGGGCGACAAGATCGAGATCTTCGAAGGCGCCGGGGTCGTTTAGATGATTGATCGGAAATTGATCGGAAACCGTGGCACCGCCGGGTGGCGGCCGATACCGTCGCCCGAGTCCACGCTCGTGGCTCGCCCGTACCCCGGGTACGGGCGAGCGACTGATCGCGGCCTCGGGCTCGGTCTCTGCCGTCCCCGGCGGCACCACAATTCCCGATCAACCATCTAGGAAGGCAGCTGCGCATGGCCATCAAGAAGTACAAGCCCACGAGCCCCGGCCGCCGGTTCCGGACGGTCTCGGGGTTCACGGAGATCACCAAGCAGACGCCCGAGAAGAGCCTCACCGAGCCGGTGACGAAGAAGGGCGGCCGCAACGTCCACGGCCGGATCACGACGCGGCATCAGGGCGGCGGCCACAAGCGGCGCTACAGGGTGATCGACTTCAAGCGCAAGAAGGACGGGATCCCGGCCAAGGTCGCGGCGATCGAGTACGACCCGAACCGCTCGGCGCGCATCGCGCTGATTCACTACGCGGACGGTGCCAAGGCCTACATCCTGGCCCCGGCGCGGCTCGAGGTCGGGCAGTTCGTGGAGTCCGGCCCGGCCGCCGACATCCGTCCCGGCAACGCGCTGCCGCTCGCCAACATCCCGACGGGTACCGTCGTCCACAACGTCGAGCTGAAGCCCGGTCGCGGTGGTCAGCTGGCGCGAAGCGCAGGCTCGGGAATCCAGCTCGTGGGCAAGGACGAGCAGTACGCCGTCCTTCGTCTCCCCTCGGGAGAGATGCGGCGAGTCCCGATCGCCTGCCGGGCGACGATCGGCCAGGTCGGCAACGTGGACCACGAGAATGTCTCGGGAGGCAAGGCCGGCAGGAGCCGCTGGCTCGGCAAGCGCCCGACCGTTCGCGGCTCGGCGATGAACCCGGTCGACCACCCGCACGGAGGCGGCGAGGGCAAGTCCAAGGGCGGACGCCACCCGGTGACGCCCTGGGGCGTGCCGACGCTCGGGCAAGCGCACGCGTTCGAAGCACAAGGACTCCGACGGTTTGATCATCCGCGGCCGCCGCCGCGGGAAGGAGCGCAGGTGAGTAGATCGAGCAAGAAGGGCCCGTTCGTGGAGCAGCGCCTGATCGCTCGTGTCGAGGCCATGAACACCGCCGGCACGAAGCAGATGGTGCGCACCTGGTCGCGGACGTCGACAGTTTTCCCCGAGATGGTCGGGCACACCATCGCCGTCCACAACGGCAAGACACACATGCCCGTGTTCGTGACGGAGTCGATGGTCGGCCACAAGCTCGGCGAGTTCGCTCCGACGCGGATATTCCGCGGCCACGCGGGTGACCGCAAGACGCAGGTGAAGAAGACTTGAGCGTGATCGAGCGAGGAAACGACCGAATTCCGCGCCGAGGCGCGCTGGGTGCGGACGGCTCCGCGCAAGGCCCAGGCCGTCGTCGGCGAGATCCGCGGCCTGAGCGTGGCGGATGCGCGCACGACGCTGCGGTTCATGACACGCGCGGCTGCGCGGGATGTCGCCAAGGTACTCGATTCGGCTGTCGCGAACGCAGAGTCCCATCCGCTCAGCTCCTACGACGCGGACAGCCTGTACGTCTCCGCGGCGTACGTGGGAGCCGGGCCGTCGCTCAAGCGCTGGCGCGCCCGCGCGCGGGGTCGCGTGGGCCGCATCCGCAAGCGGACCTGCCATATCACCGTGCGTCTCGCGCCCATCCCGGGCGCCGAGGTCCTCACGCCGCCGCCTGCGGCGGAGCCCGCACGGCGGGGCAGGCGGAAGGCAGAAACGGAAGCTCCGGTCGCCGAGGCGGCTGCCGTGGGCGCCGCAGCGGCGACGGTCGAAGACGCCGTCGAGGAGGCGGAGGCCCCGGTCGAGGAGGCACCGGCCGAGAAGCCGAAGCGGGCTCGCCGGTCGAAGCCTCCGGCCGAGGCGGCCGAGACGGAGCCTGCTGCCGAGGCCGTCGTCGAGGAGCCGGTTGTCGAGGAGGAAGCTGTCGCCGAGACGGTCGTGGAGGAGGAGCCTGCCGCCGAGGAGGCACCGAAGCGCCGCAGCAGGAGCACGAAGAAGCCGACGGCCGAGACACCGGCCGAGGAAGCTCCGGCCGCCGAAGAGGCTCCCGCCGAGGAGAAGCCCAAGCCGGCCAGGCGATCCAGGAAGAAGACCGAGGACTCGAGTCCGGAAGGTGATGGCTAGTGGGTCAGAAGGTTCATCCCGGCGGGCTGCGCGTTGGCGTTCGCCACAAGGGCGCCATGCCGGTCGCAGGCGAGTGGAAGTCGCACTGGTACACGGGGAAGAAGGAGTTCCCGCGGTTACCTCATCGAGGACGTTCGGATCCGCGACCACATCTACCGCAAGCTCGGGCATGCGGGGCTCTCGGACATCCTCATCCAGAAGGACAAGCAACGGATCACGATCGACATCTACACCGCGCGCCCGGGCATCGTGATCGGGAAGTCCGGTGCCGAGGTGGACGCGCTGCGGCGTGAGATTCACGCCATGACCGAAAAGAGCGTCCACATCAACATCAACGAGATCAAGCGGCCGGAGCTGGACGCCAAGCTCGTCGCGCAGTCCGTCGCCGAGCAGCTCGAGAACCGCGTGAGCTTCCGCCGCGCGATGAAGCGCTCGCTCGCCTCGGCGATCCGGTCAGGCGCCCAGGGCGTCAAGATCGCCTGCGCCGGGAGGCTCGGGGGCGGGGACATGTCGCGCCGGGAGGCCTACTCGGAAGGACGGGTCCCGCTCCACACGCTGCGCGCGGACATCGACTACGGCTTCGCCGAGGCCAAGACCACCTTCGGCCGGATCGGCGTGAAGGTCTGGATCAACAAGGGCGAGGTCATGCCGGAAGGCTTCGGCGAGGGAGACGACCGCTTCGCGCAGCGCCGCGCGGGCCGCGAGCTCGAGGGCCTCGGGGCCTCCCGCGAGGCGGGCCGTCGGGGCGGGCAGGATCGCGAGGGGCTCGGTCCCGTGCGCCGGCGTCGCAGCGACCGTCGTGGCGGCGGTGGCGGTGGCGGCGGCGGCGGTGGCGGCCGTCAGGGCGGCCGGTCCGGGCGCGCTCCCGGAGGGGGAGACGACCGGCGCGAGCCGACGCCGGGCAGACCGCCCCCGAGAGCACTTCCCAGCCGAGCGCGCCGCCCGAGGCGGAGGCGCCGCCAGCGGAGGCACCTACGGAGCCGTCGGCTCCGGCCGCCGAGGCCGACTCCGAGGGCGGTGAGAGTTAGTGCTGCTCCCGAAGAAGACGAAGTACCGGAAGCAGCAGCGCGGGCGCCGGCGGGGTCTCGCGAAAGGCCAGCAGCGCGTGCAGTTCGGCGACTACGGGCTCAAGGCGCTCGAGGCCGGCTGGGTGACCAACCGCCAGATCGAAGCTGCGCGCATCGCGATGACCCGCAAGATCCGGCGCGGCGGCAAGGTCTGGATCAACGTCTTCCCGGACAAGCCGGTCAGCCAGAAGCCCGCCGAGACGCGCATGGGCTCCGGCAAGGGGGCACCCGAGCATTGGGTCGCCGTGGTCAAGCCGGGTCGGATCATGTTCGAGCTGTCCGGGGTTTCCGAGCCGCTCGCCCGCGAGGCAATGCGGCTCGCCAGCATGAAGCTGCCGATCACGACGAGGTTCGTGAAGCGGGAGGTCGAGCTGTGAAGACGCACGGAGCTGCGCGACCTGTCCGATGCAGAGCTCTCGAAGCGGCTCGCAGAGCAGCGTGAGGAGCTCTTCAACCTGCGCTTTCAGAGCGTGACCGGCGCGCTGGAGAACAGCGCGCGCCTGCACCAGACGAAACGGGCCATTGCCCGCATCCTGACCATTCAGCACGAGCGGGCACTGAGCCTGGAGAGACGATAGATGGGACGAGCGCGAAAGAAGCCAGAAGAGCAGTCGGAGACGCCCGAGGCCGTCGAGCCGGAGGCCGCAGAGCCGGCCCCCGAGGCGACCGAGCCGGAGCCCGAGGCTGCGGCGGAGGAGACGCCGGCCGACGAGTCTGCCGAGCAGGAGGCCGCGGTCGAGGAGACCGTCGAGGAGCCCGAGGAGGCTCCGGTGGCCGAAGCTGCCGAGGAGGAAGCGCCTGCAGCCGAGGACGCTCCCGCTGCCGAGGAGCCCGAGCAGGCGCCGGCCGAAGAGGCCGCGGAAGAGCCGGCGGCCGCGGAAGAGCCTGCCGCGGGCCGCCGCGAAGAGGCACCGGCCGAAGAGGCTGCCGAGGAGCCTGCGCCCGAGGCTCCGGAAGCGCCCGCCGCCGAGGCTGCCGACGAGGCCGCACCGGCGGCTCCGGCCGAGCCTGCGGCGCCGCGGAAGACGAGAGCGGAGCGGAAGGCCACCGCCGAGAAGCGCTCGACCGCCAAGCGTGCGCGGGCTGCGGCAAAGCCGGCCAAGGAGCGCAAGCCCATCACGCGCCTGCCGAAGCCGGATAGGGCACGGCGCAAGCAGAAGGAGCGTCGCGGCAAGGTCGTCTCGAGCGCGATGGACAAGACGATCGTCGTACGCGTGGAGACGGCCCATCCCCACCGCGTCTACAAGAAGGTGGTGCGGCGGTCGACGAAGTTCCATGCGCACGATCCCGCCAACGAGGCGAAGGTCGGCGATCTCGTGCGCATCGTCGAGACCCGCCGTCTCTCGAAGTCGAAGTTCTGG
Source organism: uncultured Thermoleophilia bacterium (assembly GCA_963780385.1). Lineage (GTDB taxonomy): Bacteria > Actinomycetota > Thermoleophilia > Gaiellales > Gaiellaceae > CAWACA01. Next base: position 57,448 of record CAWACA010000004.1, read on the forward strand.
CGGCTCGCCGAGATCATCGAGGCGGCCAAGTAACCCCATGATCCAGCAGGAATCCCGCCTGAAAGTTGCCGACAACACCGGGGCTCGCGTGCTCCTGTGCATCCGCGTGCTCGGCGGCTCCCATCGCCGCTACGCGCGCGTCGGCGACATCATCGTGGGCACGGTCAAGGTGGCGACTCCTCAGGGCGCCGTGAAGAAAGGGGAGGTCGTGAGGGCCGTCGTCGTCCGGACGCGGAAGCCGTTTTCCCGCAACGACGGTACCTCGATCGCCTTCGACGAGAACGCGGCCGTGATCATCGACAACCAGCTGAACCCGCGCGGGACGCGCATCTTCGGGCCGGTGGCCCGCGAGCTGCGCGAGAAGAACTTCATGAAGATCGTCTCGCTGGCGCCGGAGGTGCTGTGAGCATGGCGACCACGCTCAAGATCAGGAAGGACGACGTCGTCCAGGTGATCACCGGCAAGGACCGCGGCAAGCGCGGGAAGGTCCTCGAAGCCCGCCCGCGCGAGCGCAGGGTGGTGGTCGAGAACCTCAACATCGCGAAGGAGCACCGGCGCCCGCGCGCGCTGCGCAATCCGAGCCGGATGGGCTCTCCCCAGGTCGTTCCCGGTGGCATCTACGACCTGGCGGCGCCGCTGCCCGTGTCGAACGTGATGCTCGTATGCCCGGTCTGCGATCGGGCGACCCGCGTCGGCTACGAGTTTCGCGAGTCGAAGGACGGGCCGGTGAAGGTGCGTGTCTGCAGACGGGCGGACTGCCACGAGGTGGTCGACCGATGACCCAGGCAGAGGCGACCGACTACCGGCCGAGGCTCAAGGACCAGTTCGACGGGGAGATCCGCGCGCGGCTTCAGCAGCAGCTCGGGCTCAGCTCCGTCATGCAGGTGCCGAGGGTCGAGAAGGTCACGCTCAACATGGGCGTCGGAGAGGCGAAAACGAACGCGAAGGCGCTCGAGAGCGCGGCCGAGCAGCTCACGCTGATCGCGGGCCAGCGCTCACAGATCCGGCGTGCCCGAAAGTCGATCGCCGGCTTCAAGCTGCGCGAGGGAATGGCGATCGGGACGAAGGTGACGCTGCGCGGGCCGCGGATGTACGAGTTCCTCGACCGCCTCGTGTCGATTGCGCTCCCGCGAATCCGGGATTTCCGGGGCCTCTCGCCCCAGAGCTTCGACGGCAGGGGCAATTACTCGCTCGGAATCCGCGAGCAGATCATCTTCCCGGAGATCAACTACGACGACGTGGACGCGATTCGCGGGCTCGACGTGACGATCACGACAAGTGCGAGCAGCGACGACGAGGCACTGGCGCTCCTCCGTGAGCTCGGCCTCCCGTTCCGCTCGGAGTAGGAGTCAGGACAGGAGAGGAATGGCGAAGAAAAGCTTGATCGCGAGGGCGGCACGGCCCCAGAAGTACAAGACGCGCGCGTACAGCCGCTGCAGCCGCTGCGGGCGCCCGCGTGCCGTGTATCGCAAGTTCGGCCTGTGCCGGATCTGCCTCCGGCAGCTCGCGCACAGCGGCATGATCCCCGGCATGACGAAGAGCTCCTGGTAGGCCCGCGATGTTGACCGATCCCGTTGCAGACATGCTCACCCGGATTCGCAACGCGAACCGCGCGCTCCACGAGACGGCGGAGATGCCGTCCTCCCGGCTGAAGATCGAGATCGCCCGCCTGCTCAAGGACGAGGGGTACATCAAGGACTATCGCGTGACCAAGGGAGACGCGTTCGACACGCTCGTCGTCGAGCTGAAGTTCGGCAGCAACCGCGAGCGCGTGATCACCGACCTGAAGCGGATCTCCAAGCCCGGCCGCCGGATCTACGCGCGCAAGGACAGGTTGCCCCGCGTGCTCGGCGGCATGGGGACGGCGATCCTGTCCACGTCGCGCGGCATCGTCACGAGCCGTGAGGCCGAGGAGCTGGGAGTCGGCGGCGAAGTGATCTGCTTCGTCTGGTGACAGGGATTAGTCGATGAGCCGAATCGGAAGACAGCCGATCCCGTTGCCCGCCGGCGTCAACGTCTCGATCTCGCCTGGGCGCGTGATGGTCAACGGGCCGCTCGGCGAGCTGTCGCAATCGCTGCCGCAGCGGATCACGGTCGAGCAGGGCGACGGCGAGCTGACCGTGACGCGCCCGACCGACAGGGGCCCCGACCGCGCGCTGCACGGGCTTACGCGTTCCCTCGTGGCGAACATGGTCGAGGGCGTGACGCAGGGCTTCGAGAAGCGCCTGGAGATCCAGGGCGTGGGCTATCGCGCCCAGCTCAAGGGCCAGGACCTCGAGCTCGCCGTCGGGTTCTCGCACCCGGTTGTGTACAAGCAGCCCCCCGGAATCACGTTCGACGTGCCGCAGCCGACGCTCGTGGTCGTGAAGGGCATCGACAAGCAGCGGGTCGGACAGGTCGCCTCGGAGATCCGGGCCGTGCGCCCGCCCGAGCCCTACAAGGGCAAGGGCATCCGGTACGCCGGTGAGTACGTCCGGCGCAAGATCGGAAAGCGAGCCTAGATGACCGCGACGCGACATGAGTTGCGCGCACGGCGCCACCGGCGGGTGCGCAAGCGGATCACCGGCACGGCGGAGCGGCCACGCCTCGTCGTGTTCCGGTCGAACCGCGGCGTCTTCGCCCAGCTGATCGACGACGAGGCGGGCAAGACGCTGGCCTCGGCCAGCTGGCTCGCCCTCCGCGGCAAGGGGCTGAAAGGCACGAAGAGCGAGCAGGCCGCCGAGGTCGGCAAGCTGCTTGCCCAGTCGGCGAAGGACGCCGGCATTGCGAAGGTCGTATTCGATCGCGGCGGCTATCTCTTCCACGGTCGGGTCAAGGCGCTCGCCGATGCCGCGCGAGAAGGAGGGCTCGAGTTCTGATGTCCACTGAGAGCGGGAGGACCCGCTGATGGCGGCTTTCGACGTTGCCGCCGAGCGCGAACTGAAGGAGCGCGTGGTCGAGATCAACCGTGTCGCCAAGGTCGTCAAGGGCGGTCGAAGGTTCTCGTTCACCGCCCTGGTCGTGATAGGCGACGAGGTCGACCGCGTCGGCGTCGGCTACGGCAAGGCGCGCGAGGTGCCGCTGGCGATCTCGAAGGCGGTCGACGACGCGAAGAAGAACCTGTTCGCCGTGCCCAAGGCAGGGTCGACGATCACCCACGAGATCGTCGGCGAGTTCGGTGCCGCGAGAGTGCTGCTGCGGCCGGCGAGCCCCGGGACCGGGGTGATCGCGGGTGGAGGCGTCCGAGCGGTGCTCGAGCTCGGCGGCATCCGTGACATCCTCGCCAAGAGCCTCGGCACGACCACCCCGATCAACATGCTCAAGGCAACCGTGAACGGCCTCGAGCGGCTACGGCGACCCGAAGAGGTCGCCCGGATCCGCGGCAAGGCAATCGAGGACGTGCTCCCGATCAAGAAGCGCAATGGCGAAGAAGCAGCTGAAGATCACGCAGACTCGTAGCCAGATCGGCCAATCGCAGCGACACCGCGGTACGTTGCGTGCGCTCGGTCTCGGCAAGATCGGCCGCTCCGTCGAGCGGCAGGAGACCCCTGACCTGGCGGGTATGCTGAGGAAGGTTCGCCACCTGGTGAAGGTGGAGGAGCTCTAGCCCCCTGACACCTATGGCAGACGATCTCTCCCTCTCCACTCTCCGTCCCGCGGACAAGCGCAAGGCGCGCAAGCGCATCGGGCGCGGCATGGGCTCCGGCAAGGGGCGCTACTCCGGCCGCGGGATCAAGGGCCAGAAGTCGCGCGCGGGATCCCATCGCATGCGCGCCGGGTTCGAAGGCGGGCAGATGCCCATCTACATGCGGCTCGGCAAGCAGCGCGGGAACACCTCGAAAGACGCAATGCCCGTGGGGCCGCACCGGACGACGACCCAGAACCTGAACGTCCGCGACCTGGAGCGCTGCTTCGAGGCCGGAACCGACGTGACGCTCGAGGTGCTTCGGGAGCGGGGCCTGATCAAGAGCCTGCGGATCGACGTCAAGGTGCTCGGACAGGGCGAGCTGACCAAGAAGCTGACCGTGACCGCGCATCGGTTCTCGGAGTCGGCCCGCGAGAAGATCGAGGCCGCGGGCGGATCCGTGGTCGTGCTGCGCGAGCCCGTCGAGACCACGTCGAAGAAGGCGCGCAAGCGCGCGGCCGCGCGCGGCGGGCCTCCCCCGGGCGCAGACCTCGAGCCCGAGACGGACGAGACCCCGGCCGAGGAGGCCGAGGCAGCGGACGACGCGCCGGACGCGGATGCCGAGGCTCCGAGCGACGAGGAGACGACCGACTAGATGTTCTCCTGGATCGCCAACGTCTGGCGTATCCCGGAGCTGCGTCACCGCCTGCTCTTCACGGCGATGATCCTGGCGCTCTACCGGCTGGGCTGCTGGATCCCGGCGCCGGGTGTCGATCCCGATCAGATCGAGCGCTACCTCAACTCGCAGGGCGGGACGATCCTGTCACTGCTCAACATCTTCTCGGGCGGCGCGCTGTCGCAGTTCGCGCTGTTCGCGCTCGGGATCATGCCGTACGTGACGGCGTCGATCATCCTGCAGCTCCTCACCGTGGTCGTCCCGCGCCTCGAGCAGCTCCAGAAGGAGGGCGAGGCGGGCTACGCCAAGATCAACCAGTACACGCGGTACCTGACCGTGGTGCTCGCGGCGCTGCAGGCGCTCGGCTACTCCTACCTGTTCAACCGCCAGGGCGCCCTGCCGCTCAGCGCGGGGCGGATCGTGCTCATCGTCGTCTCGCTCACCGCGGCGACGACGATGCTCATGTGGATGGGCGAGCTGATCACGAAGCGGGGCATCGGCAACGGGATCTCGCTCCTGATCTTCGCCTCGATCCTCGCCCAGATGCCCGGCGGCATCAGGGCCTGGTGGAACGGCGGCCCGACGGAGCGGCTGTTCCTGCCGATCATCGCCCTCGGCATCATCGTCTCCGTGGTCTTCGTCCAGGAGGGCCAGCGGCGGATCCCGATCCAGTACGCCCGCCGCCAGGTGGGTAGACGGATGACCAGCGGCGGCTCCACCTACATGCCGCTGCGCGTGAACATGGCCGGCGTCATCCCGATCATCTTCGCCGCGGCGATCATGGCCTTCCCGCCGACGATCGCCCAGTTCTTCCCGACCAGCCAGGGCTTCATCAACGCCCACTTCACGCCCTCGAGCCTTCTCTACATCCTCTTGCAGGCGCTCCTGATCGTCATCTTCACGTTCTTCTACACGGCGGTGCAGTTCAACCCGGTCGACCAGGCGGACAACCTGCGCAAGCACGGCGGCTATATCCCCGGAATCCGTCCCGGCCCGCCGACCGCGCAGTACCTCGACCGCGTGCTCACACGCCTGACGTTGCCGGGCTCACTCTGGCTCGCGCTCGTGGCCACCATTCCGAGCATTGCCGTGGCATACGGCGGCTTCTCCGCGAACACGGCCGCGGCCTTCGGCGGCACCTCGATCCTCATCGTCTGTCGGCGTTGCGCTCGACACGATGCGGCAGATGGAGTCGCAGATGATGATGCGGCACTACGAAGGCTTCCTGAGGTAACGGCCGCCTGGAACCGGCGACTCGACGAGGGACGACAATGCCGCTCGACCTGCTGCTGCTCGGGCCGCCCGGCGCCGGCAAGGGGACCCAGGCGAAGCGGATCTCGGCGGAGCGCGGGACCCCGCAGATCGCGACCGGCGACATGTTGCGCGCCGCGATGGCGAACGGCACCGAGCTGGGGCAGCGGGTCAAGCCGATCTACGACCGCGGCGACCTCGTCCCCGACGACCTGATGATCGAGATCATCCGCGAACGGCTTTCCGAAGACGACACGGCCGCCGGATTCATTCTCGACGGCTTTCCGCGCACGATCCCTCAGGCCGAGGCGCTCGACGCGATGCTCCAGGAGCTCGGACGTCGCCTCTCGTGTGTCCTCGAGTTCCAGCTCGACCCCGACGACGCGTTCGAGCGCCTGGTCGGCCGGGGCGAGGAAGAGCAGCGCACCGACGACCAGCCCGAGACGATCCGCCACCGGTTGCAGGTGTACGCGGCGCAGGCGGAGCAGCTCATCGCCTACTACCTCGCGAAGGGCATTCTCGTCGGCATCGATGCGGGCCGGAGCGTGGACGAGGTGTATGCGGAGGTCGAGAAGGTGCTCGAGCACGCGGAGCAGCGCGCCTGATGGTGATCCGGAAATCCAGCCGCGAGATCGAGAAGATGGCCCGCGCCGGCCGCGTCGTGGCAGAGGTGCTCGAGCGCATGGGCGAGGTCGTCGAGCCCGGCATCACGACCGCGGAGCTCGATCGGATCGCCGAGCGGCTTATCCGGGAGCGAGGAGGCATCCCGACGTTCAAGGGATACAACGGCTTCCCGGCCTCCCTCTGCACATCGCCGAACTCGATGGTCGTGCACGGTATTCCCGGCCCGTACCGCCTCGAGGAGGGAGACCTGATCTCCGTCGACGTCGGCGTCACGCTCGACGGCTTCGTGGCCGACAGCGCCTACACGTTCGCGGTAGGAGAGGTCGACGGCGATGCGCAGCTCCTGCTCGACGTCTGCCGCGCTGCGCTCGACGCCGGAGTGAGCGAAGCGCGTGCGGGCAACCGGATCGGGGACATCGGCGCCGCGGTCCAGCGGACGACGGAGTCCGCAGGCTTCTCGGTCATCCGGTCGCTCGTGGGCCACGGCGTGGGGCGTTCGATGCACGAGGAGCCCCAGGTGCCCAACTTCGGAGAGCCCGGCCGCGGTGTGGAGCTCGCTCCCGGCATGACGATCGCGATCGAGCCGATGATCAACGCCGGCCGGCTCGGACGTTCACGTGGCCGACGACGGCTGGTCGATCTCCACGATCGACGGCTCGCTGTCGGCGCACTTCGAGCACACCGTCGCGATCACCGACGACGGCCCGCTCGTGCTGACGGCCTCCGAGCGTCTGGCCGCGAGCCCCCCTGTCGGCTCTGTGCTACCATGACCGGAACGCGGCACGGCCGTTGCTGTGCTGTGTCCTTTTTTGCGGTTCCGGGAACGTCGGAATGTCGGTCAAAGAAGAGACAGTCGAGGTCGAAGGCGAGGTCGTTGAGGCGCTACCCAACACGATGTTCAAGGTGCAGCTCGACTCGGGGCACGAGGTGCTCGCGCACATCTCCGGGAAGATGCGGATGCACTACATCCGGATTCTCCCGGGTGATCGTGTGACGGTCGAGCTGTCGCCCTACGACCTCAACCGGGGCCGGATCACCTACCGCTTCCGCTGAGCGGCAGGCTTTTTCATGAGATTTCAGGCCAAATATCGACGCGTGGGAAAAGTCAATCCATGAAGGTCAGGGCATCCGTCAAGCCGATGTGCGAGCGCTGCCGCATTATCAAGCGGCAAGGCAAGACGTTCGTCATCTGTACCAATCCGCGACACAAGCAGCGTCAGGGGTGATTCGCTGATGGCGAGAATTGCAGGCGTCAACCTTCCGCGCGAGAAGCGCCTGGCGGTGGCCCTTACCTACATCTACGGGATCGGGCCCTCGAGCGCCGCGAAGGTCTGCGCCGAGCTCGGCCTCTCGCAGGACGAGAAGGTGCGCGACCTCACCGACGAGGAGATCACGAAGCTTCGCGCGTACATCGACGGCAACCTCGAGGTCGAGGGCGACCTGCGGCGCGCGCGCTCGCAGGCGATCAAGCGCCTGATGGAGATCGGCTGCTACCGCGGCCTGCGCCACCGCCGTGGGCTTCCCGTGCGGGGCCAGCGCACCAAGACGAACGCCCGCTCCCGCAAGGGCCCGAAGAAGACCGTCGGACGCGGAAAGAAGGCGAAGTAGCTTGGCGCCTCCCCGTCGTCAGGCCGGCAAGACCCGGGCCCGCCGCAGGGTCAAGAAGAACATCGCCATCGGGCAGGCGCACATCAAGACGTCGTTCAACAACACGATCGTCACGCTCACCGACAAGGAGGGCAACGTCATCTGCTGGGAGAGCGCCGGCTCCGCGGGCTTCAAAGGCTCCCGGAAGTCCACGCCGTTCGCCGCGCAGGTGACCGCCGACTCGTGCGCGCGGAAGGGCATGGAGCACGGGCTCCAGAAGGTCGAGGTCTTCGTCAAGGGCCCCGGCTCGGGCCGGGAAACCGCCATCCGCTCGCTGCAGGCGGCGGGCCTCGAGATCCTCGGCGTTCGCGACGTCACCCCGCAGGCTCACAACGGCGTGCGGCCCAAGAAGCGACGGAGGGTCTAGGCATGGCGCGCGATCGCAGCCCCAAATGCAAGCAGTGCCGCCGGGAGGGCATCAAGCTCTTCCTGAAGGGCGAGCGCTGTCTGACCGAGAAATGCTCGATCGAGCGGCGCAGCTATCCACCCGGCGAGCACGGTCGCGGCCGGATCAAGCAGTCGGAGTACCTGCTCCAGCTCCGCGAGAAGCAGAAGGCGCGCCGCTACTACGGCATTCTCGAGAAGCAGTTCCGCGGCTACTACGAGAAAGCGTCCCAGCAGTCCGGGATCACCGGCGAAGCGCTGCTGCGGATGCTGGAGCTGCGCCTCGACAACGTCGTCTACCGGCTCGGCTTCGCGGCGTCGCGCGCGCAGGCGCGGCAGATCATCCGGCACGGGCACTTCCAGGTCAACGGGCGCCGCGTGAACATCCCGAGCTATCAGCTGCGCACGGGAGATCTCGTCATCCTGCGGCCGGGAAGCCCGGTCGAGCAGGTCGTGCGCGACGCGACAGACCTTACGGCTTCGGTGCCGCCATGGCTCCAGGCCGACCACGACAACCTCTCGGGCAAGGTTCTCAAGCCGCCCGAGCGCCAGGAGATCGACGCTCCCGTCCAGGAGCAGCTGATCGTCGAGCTCTATTCCAAGTAGGGGCCGGATCTCATCCGGCCCGGTCTTCGTGGGTCGGATCCCATCCGGCCCGGTCTACGGGCCTCGCCCGTGTAAGGAAGGATCGAATTGGCAACTAGAACCAGTCTCATGGAGTTCCAGGTGCCTCGCATCACACGCGAGGAGCTGGAGGAGAACCGCGGCCGCTTCGTCATCGAGCCGCTCGATCGCGGCTTCGGCTACACGTTCGGCAACTCGCTCCGGCGGGTGCTGCTCTCGTCGCTCGAGGGCGCGGCGGTCACGTCGGTGAAGATCGAGGGCGTCGCCCACGAGTTCACGACGCTGCAGGGCGTCCGCGAGGACGTGATCGACATCATCCTCAACCTCAAGAACCTCACCTGCCTGCTGCATGGTGAGTCGCCGGAGATCGAGGTGCGGCTCGAGAAGAAGGGCGCGGGCCCCGTGACCGCGGCAGACATCGAGGCGCCCGCCGATCTCGAGATCCTCAACCCGGAGCTCGAGATCGCGAACCTCTCCGACAAGGGCCGCGTCGAGATGACGCTGACGATCGGCCGCGGGCGCGGTTATGTCCCCGCCGAACTGAATCGCGGCCCGGAGCACACGATCGGCGTGATCCCGGTCGACTCGATCTTCTCGCCGGTGCGGCGAGTCTCGTACGAGGTCGAGGCGGCGCGCGTCGGTCAGCGGACGGACTACGACAAGCTCGCCCTCGACATCACGACCGACGGCTCGATCGACCCGAAGGAAGCTATCGCTCAGGCGGCCGAGATCCTCATCCGTCAGCTCGCGATCTTCACCGATCTCGAGAAGATCGAGGGCCTGCACGAAGCCGCCGAGGCCGAGAGCGAGATCCCCCAGGCTCGCGGGATGGAGAACTTCCCGATCGAGGAGCTGGAGCTCGGCGTCCGGAGCTACAACTGCCTCAAGCGTGTCGGCATCGAGACGATCGGCGACCTGGTCTCGAAGAGCGAGGCCGAGCTCGCCGCCATCCCGAACTTCGGGAAGAAGTCCATCGAGGAAGTCAAGGAGACCCTCGGGACCCACGGGCTCACCCTTCGGGAGGAGTAGGAGCGGCGTGCGCCACCACAAGACTGGGAGAAAGCTCGGCCGTGACTCGGCGCACCGGAAGGCGCTCTACGCGAACCTCTGCGCCTCCCTGATCGAGCACGGCCGGATCAAGACGACCGAGGCCAAGGCCAAGGAGGTGCGCCCGGTCGTCGAGCAGCTGATCACGCTCGGGAAGCGCGGCGACATGCACGCGCACCGGCAAGCGGTGTCGTTTCTCCGGTCGAAGTTCATCGCGCACATCCTCTTCACCGAGATCGCCCCGCGGTTCGCCGACCGGCCGGGCGGCTACACGCGTGTCGTGAAGATCGGGCCGCGTCAGGGGGACGCGGCTCCGATGGCCTACCTCGAGCTCGTGGACCACGTGCCGCGGCGTCCAGTCGCACCGGTCCCGGCCGCACCGGCCGAGCGCACCGCCGAGGCCACCGCCTAGCCTTCTCGGCCCGAGCCCCACGCCGCGGCGCCGTGGACAACATCCGCGGCGTGTGGTCAGCTGTGCCGTGCGCGTCCTTCGAAAGGCCGTCAAGCGCGCGACGCCGACCCGGTTCCAGCCTCAGCTGCTGACGCTCTATCTGCGTGCGCTCGCGCCGGTCTATGCCGGTGACCGCGTCACCTGTCCGTGCTGCGACGCGTCGCTGCGGGCGTTCCCGACCTATTGGATCGGCGGTCACCGGGACAACATCTGTCCGCGCTGCGGCTCACTGCGCCGGCATCGCCTGCTGATTCTCTATCTCCGTGACCGCACCGCGCTCTTCGAGTCGCCGAACAGCGTGCTCCATGTCGCGCCCGAGGCGGTCATCCAGCGCATCCTTCGCTCCGAGCCGGACGTCGACTACACGAGCATCGACCTCTCGTCGCCGATCGCAATGGAACGAATGGACATCACGCGGCTTCGATTCGAGGATTCGCGGTTCGACGCGATCATCTGCCTCCACGTCCTCGAGCACGTTCCCGACGACCGGGCGGCGATGGCCGAGCTCTTCAGGGTCTTGAAGCCGGGCGGCTGGGCGATCCTCGAGACCCCGCTCGATCTGGACATGGCCGAGACCGAGGAGGACCCGAGCGTGGTCTCGCCGCGTGAGCGGGAGCGGCTGTACGGGCAGCCCGACCATGTCCGCCGCTACGGCCGCGACCTCCTCGATCGGCTCGCCGAGGCGGGCTTCGCCGCGAGGCTGGATCCCTACCCCCTCGAGCTCGAGGAGAGCACGATCGCGCGTTACGGCCTCTCGCCGGGGCGTCGCGGCCTGGTCGTGTGCACGCGGCCCGAGGCGTGACTGCGAAGCCCGCCGCGAGGTTGGTCAGCCGAGCGGCGGGATGAAGCCGAAGAACCTGTGCGGGAGGTCGTCCGGGTTGACCTCCACCCACACCTCGGTGCCTTCCGGGGCCCGCTCGAGAATCGAGGTGCCGATCTCCTGCCCGCGCTCCTCGGTGGGGGCGCCGATGGTCAGGTAGCGCCAGCGGCGGTGCACGTCGAGGCCCTCCGCCAGAAGGCTCTTCTCGAGCTCGACTGCGTCGTGGCGGTGAGGGAGGGAGACGCGGACGTTCCAGTCGTATTCACCCTGGACCGCGGCCTCCGTTTCCTCCGCCTCCTCGAGCCGCGCGCGTTCCTCCTCGACCTCGCCCTCCGTCTGCGGCAGGGGAACGGCGGCGTCCCTCCATGCCTCCTCGACCGGATGCCAGCGGGTCACGCGGACGGTCCCGGTGAGGTCGTGCTCGGCGAGCAGCTCGCCGACGACGACGCTCGGCGGCGCGGGCCCCCGCCTCGTCCTGGGTGTAGAGGAAGAGGTGAGGCCCGTCCCGGGTCACGATGATCGGACCGGGGAGCCGCTCGCGTGCTTCGTCGTCGAGATCGAGCGACCGGATCCGCTCGCCCAGCGGCATCCCTTCCGGTTCTTCTTCGAGCTCGACCTCGACGCGCCACTCGTCCGCTTCCACGAGGCGAAATGATAGGGCTCTGAGCTTCGGGGGGCCGACGACGAACATCATCAAGCTCACGCTCGAGTACGACGGGACAGGCTTTGCCGGCTGGGCGGCCCAACCGGGGCTGCGGACGGTGGAGGGTGAGCTCCGCACGGCTCTCGAGGGCGTCTTTCCGACCTGGGAAGGCCTGGCGGTCGCGGGCCGCACCGACGCCGGAGTACATGCGCTCGGGCAGGTGGCAAGCATTCGCTGCCTCGGCGGGCCGCCGATCGAGAAGGCGGCGGAGGCGCTCAACGCGAAGCTCCCCGAAGACGTCGCAGTTCTCGGCGCCGAGCAGGCGCCGGACGGCTTCCACGCGCGGTTCTCCGCCAGGAGCCGCACCTACCGCTACCGGGTGTTCACCCGTCGCACGGCGTCGGTCTTCGAGCTGCGTCGCTCGCTGTGGGTGCCCAGACCGATCGACGAGGAGCGACTGGCCGCGTGCGCGGCACTCGTGGTCGGCGACCACGACTTCCGTGCGTTCACGCCAACCAACACCCAGCACCGGGCCTTCCGGCGGAACGTGTCGCAGTGTCGCTGGGAGCGCGAGGGAGACACACTGTCGCTTCTCATCACGGCGGACAGCTTCCTGCGGCACATGGTGCGGTCGCTCGTCGGCACGATGCTCGAGCGGGATCCCGACGCGCTCGCGCGTCTCCTCGACGGTCGGCCGAGAGACGAAGCCGGCACGACGGCGCCGGCGTGGGGGCTCTATTTGCTGCGGGTCGACTACTGACCCAGGCCGTCGCGTCTCTTTTCACGTTTCCGGGCGGCCTGACGGTCCGGCCCGGCGGGAGGCGGCCGCTAGGATCATCGCGATGCGGTTCGAGACCGTCCTGTTCGACCTCGACGGCACGCTCATCGACTCCGGCGACCTGATCCTCGCGTCGTTCCGGCACGCCACGCGCACCGTGCTCGGTCGCACGATCCCCGACGCGGAGCTGATGGCGAACGTCGGCGGCCACGGGATCCAGGCTCAGATGCGGGAGTTCGACGAGGAGCGCGCCGACGAGCTCGTGCGTGTCTACCGCGATCACAACATGGGCATCTACGAGAGCGTTCGCACGTTCGACGGCATCGAGGAGCAGCTGGAGCGCCTCCGAACGGAGGGGCGGACACTGGGCATCGTGACGGTCAAGAGCCGTCCGACGGTGGAGGTGACCTTCGGCGTGCTGCCTCTGGCCGACTATTTCGAGACGGTCGTCACGGGCGACGATACGGAGCTCCACAAGCCGCATCCGGCTCCCCTGCTGATGGCTCTCGACCGCCTCGGCGCCGCGCCCGAGTCGGCTGCATACGTGGGCGACTCGCCGTTCGACATCAGGGCCGCCAAGGCGGCAGGGATGGCCTCGATCGCAGTGGGCTGGGGTGGTATCCATCCGCGCGAGCGCCTCGAGGCCGAGGCGCCCGATGTCTTCGTCGGCGAGCCGGGCGAGCTCTCGGATGTCCTCTGACAGCGTCACGGCTCGCATCGAGGAGCTGCGTCGCGAGATCGACCATCACAGCTACCTGTACTTCGTTCTCGATGAGCCCGAGCTCTCGGACGCCGAGTTCGACAAGCTCTTCGACGAGCTGAAGCGGCTCGAGGAAGAGCACCCCGAGCTCTGGGTGCCGACGTCGCCGACCGCCCGGGTGGGGGCGCCGCCGTCGGACCGGTTCCGGAAGGTCGAGCACGTGACCGCCGATGGGGTCGCTCGAGAAGGTCACGACCGAGGACGCGCTGCTCAAGTGGGCCGACGACGTCCGCAAGCGGCTCGACTCGGACGAGCCGGTGGCTTACGTGACGGAGCCGAAGATCGACGGCTCGGCGATATCGCTCCTCTACGAGGACGGGATCTTCGTGCGCGGCGCGACGCGCGGCGACGGGCTTCGCGGCGAGGACGTGACAGCGAACCTGCGAACGATCAAGTCGATTCCGCTGACGATGCGGGTCTCCGACGGCGAGGCGCCCCCGGGGCGTCTCGAGGTCCGCGGCGAGGTGTACTTCTCGCTGTCGGCGTTCCGGCGCTTCAACGAGCAGCAGGCGGCGGAGGGGAAGGCGCCCGCGCCCAACCCCCGCAACGCCGCGGCAGGCTCGCTGCGCCAGCTCGATCCGGGCATCACCGCCCAGCGGGAGCTCTCCATCTGGGTCTACGGGCTCGGCCACCGGGAGGGTCTCGCGCTGGAGACGCAGTACGAGGCGCTCGAATGGCTGCGCGAACGAGGCTTCCGCACGAATCCCGGCGTGGAGAGGCACGAGTCGATCGAGTCGGTCGCGAAGGCCGTGAAGGCCTGGGAGCAGGCGCGGGCCGGGCTCGACTACGAGATCGACGGCGTCGTGATGAAGGTCGACTCGTTCGACCAGCAGGCCCGGCTCGGCGCCCTCCACGACCGTCCTCGCTGGGCCAAAGCGTTCAAGTGGGCGCCCGACCGGGCGCAGACGACGCTGCAGGGGATCCATATCCGCGTCGGCCGCACGGGCGCGCTCAACCCGTGGGCGCAGCTGGAGCCCGTGGCGGTCGGCGGCGTCACGGTCTCGACCGCGACGCTCCACAACGAGGAGGACATCAACCGCAAGGACATCCGCGAAGGCGATGTCGTCATCGTCCAGCGGGCCGGCGACGTGATCCCACAGGTGGTCGGCCCGGTCCTGCCACACCCACGCGGCTCGAAACCGTTCCGCATGCCGGAGCGGTGCCCGCTCTGCGACACGCCTGTCGTCAAGCCCGAGGGCGAGGTGATGCACCGGTGCCCGAACCGGGGCTGCCCGTCGCGAGGGCTCGAGACGCTGATCCACTGGGTCGGCGCTGCAATGGACATCGAGGGCGTGGGCGAGCAGTTCGTCCGCAAGCTCTGGAAGCTCGAGCTTCTGCGCTCCATGCCCGACCTCTACAGGCTCACGCCGGAGCAGCTCATGGAGATCGACGGTTACGGCGAGATCTCCGCCGGCAAGGCAGTCGAGTCCATCCAGCAGTCCAAGGCCCAGCCGTTCAACCGCGTGCTGTTCGGGCTGAACATCCCGAAGGTGGGCTGGGTGATGGCCCAGAATCTCGCGCTGCACTTCCGCTCGGTCGACCGGCTGATGAGCGCGACACCGGAGGAGATCATGGAGGTCGAAGGCATCGGTCCAGACCGGGGCGAGCTGATCGCCGAGTGGTTCGCCGACCCGGAGAACCGTCGCCTGGTCGAGGAGCTGAGAGCGCTCGGGCTGCGCTTCGAGCTGGATGAGGCCGAGGGGCCCAAGGAAGGCCCGCTGACGGGCCGGAGCTATGTGATCACGGGCACGCTCGCGGACTGGTCGCGCGAGCAGGCGAAGACCGCGCTCGAGGAGCTCGGAGCCAAGGTGACCGACTCGGTGTCGAAGAAGACGAGCGGGCTCGTGGTGGGAGAGAGCCCCGGCTCGAAGCTCGAGAAGGCCCAGCGGCTCGGCGTCGAGATCCTCGACGAGGGTGCGTTCGAGGCGCTGGTCGGGCAGCGTTAACGGGGCTAGTGCCTCGACCGACGGGCTCTTCGGGCCGCTTTCGGTCGACACGAAACCCGTGACCGCGGCCCTGCGGGCCGCTTTCGCTCGACACGAAACCCGTGACCGCGGCCCTGCGGGCCGCTCTTCGCCCGAAACCAGCCTGCGGCTGTTTTTGGCTAGGGCGTGACCGCGGCCCTTCGGGCTGCTCTTCGCCCGAAACCAGCCTTCGGCTGTTTCGGGCTAGCGGAAGCGTGCGCGCCAGGCGCTGGACGAAGCGGTCCTGCGCGGCTCTCGCGGAGGAGTACGGGACGGGGTTGCCGTTCATCAGCAGGCCGAACACGTAGCCCGCGCCGACGTAGCCGGCCAGCGCCGAGGCGAGGCTCGTGGTGCCCGTCTTCGCTCTCACGACGCCGCGCGCGGGCCCGGTGCGCATGCGGTCCTCGAGCGTGCCGTTGACGCCCGCGATGGGCAGCGACGCCTTGAACGGCCGCGCGACCGACGGGTCTTTCCATGCCGAGAGCAGCAGCGCGGCCAGCGCGCGGACAGTGAGACGGTCGAGCCGCGACAGCCCTGAGCCGTCGACGATGCGCACGCCGGCAAGCGGCACGCCGCGTTCTGCGAGGACGCGACGCACGACGCTTGCGCCGGCAGCCGTCGTCCCGCGCCGGAGCTCTCTGGCTCCGAGTTGCTTCAGGAGCATCTCTGCGAAGAAGTTGTCGCTCTCCGTGTTCATGTGGTCGACGAGGCGGCCGAGCGTGGGCGAGGTGACGCCGGCCAGCCGCACCGTGCCGGCGCCTGCGGTCGCACGGCCGGGCTTGCCCTTCACCGAGACGCCGGCAGCCCGCAACGCCCGCTTGAAGAGGATCGCAGCGGCCAACGCCGGCCGGTCGCGTTGCCGACGGTCGAGCCAGGCACGCTCGACGATCAGCGCCGAGAGCGGGGCCGATTCGATCTTGTAGAACGACGGCTTCCAGCCCGGCGCGGTGCGACGGCTGTCGAAGTACGACTCGTCGCCGAGCACGCGCCCGGTGACCGAGCGGATGCCGAGCGAGCGCACCTGCCGCGCCAGGCCTCGCAGATCGTCGCGGCCGAGGCTGGGATCGCCGTGGCCGACGAGCAGCAGGTCGCCGCTCCACCTGTTCCCTGCGCGTGAACCGCTGCCGAGCACGGTGGTCTCGATGCGAAAGCCGGCTCCGAGCTCCTGCAGGGCTGCCAGCGCCACCGTCAGCTTCTCCGTCGACGCGGGGGCCAGCGGCTTGTCGGCGTTGCGCCCGAACACCGTCGTGCCGTCGTCCAGATCGAGCACCAGCGCGCCGGTCCTGCCTGCTGCCACTCCCGAGCTTCGCAGGGCGGCTGCGAGAGCTCCGGCCGGCGGCGGATCGGCGATCCGCGGCGCTGCGGAGGCCGGCCAGGAGAGCAAGGCGGCCGCCAGCAGCACAGCGAGCGCACTGCAGCGACGGAGCAACGGATCAGTCGTAGATCGTGATCGTGACGTTCTGACGGCCATACGCGTCGGCCTCGGCACAGCTCGAGACCCAGAGGTCGATCGTCCAGCCCGTGACCGCGCCTCCCGTATCGGCCGCCACGCCCTCGCCGTAGCCCGGCACGAAGAGACGCGTCCCGAGGGGGATGTACGCCGGATCGGTGGCGATGACGCCGTACTGCACCGGGAGGCCCGTCGCGGTGGTTCCCGTCAGACAGTACTTGGTGGCGGAGACGGTGACCTGCCGCCCCGGCTCCGGCGAGGAGTCGGTAGAGGTGGGCGCGGGTGCGGACGGCTCCGGCGCGCTCTCTCCCGTCTCCTCGGGGGGAGCGGGGGCCTCCGAGGCGATCTCGGACGCCTCCTCCTCGGCGGCCTGCGCTTGCTCGGTCAGCGATGCGATCTGGCGGTCGTTGAGCTCCGCCTGCCGCCTGAGCGAGGTCAGATACCCGGCCTTCTCGTCGCGGGCGCGCTCGAGCCGGGTCAGGGCCGCCTCGGCGGCACCGGCGAGCCTCGTCAGCTCCTCCTGCCGCTCGGCGAGCTCGCGAAGGGCTACGCGCAGGTCGCGCCGGGCATCCTGGACCTGCGTGATGATCTGCTCGTCGTGGTCGGCGAGCCGGTTCACGCTGTCGATCGCGTTTATGAGCTCGTCGAGCGAGGACGCCCCGAGAACGACCTCCAGCGGCTCGGGCTTGCCCTCGACGTAGAGGGCGCGCACGCGCTCCGCAAGCGCCTCCTGCGCGCTCGCCTCGGACGTCCTGGCGACATCGAGGCTGTGACGCGCCGAGGCCTGTTGCTCCTCGAGCTCCGCGATCCGGCCCTCGAGGCTCGCCCTGCGCTGCTCGGCGCGCTGCAGGCTGCTCTCGAGCGCGTAGAGCTCGAGCAGCGCCTGCGCAGCCCCCTGGTCGAGATCGGCATTCTGGGCCCTCAGCTGGTCGGCCTCGCGCTGAAGGGTGTCCGGGTTGTCCGCACGCGCAGTGCCCACCACGAGGGCAACCGCGAGGCCGAGACCGGAGCAGAGCAGGAGGAATGCCGGACGCCTATGCCGGGGGACGCTGGCGCGCAAGGATCGGTGACGCTACCAGAAAGGGATCGAACGTCGTCTCATACGGATCGTTTTGTGACAAGTGCCACCTAGAACGCCGAAAACGCCAGGAAATTGCGAGGGTTCCGTGGCAACCCGGACGGTGGCCCATTGACCCGCGTCAAGCCCTCCTGTTAGGGTCCCCGGCCGTGCCGCAGCCGTCCGTGCGGTGCGACCCCGACGGACCGATCTGAGTGATTTCGCGCACGAAGAGACGGAGCGTCCTGTGGCTTGTCACAGCCGGCGCCGCGGCGGCGCTCGCATGGGCCGGCAGTGCCCTCTCGGCACCGGCTCAGATCGAGTCCAAGCAGGCGGAGGCCCAGCAGGTCCTCGCCCAGATCCAGGAGATCGACTCGGCACTGGAGCGCGCGGTGGAGGCCTACAACGCCGCGACGGTGAAGCTCTCCGCGATCGAGCAGGACATCGAGGCCACGAAGCACCGGCTCGGCATCGCGCGCAGCGCCAACGCGACGGCGCAGAAGCGACTTGCCGACCGCGTCGTCGCGCTCTACCAGTCGGGCAGCGAGGACACGCTCATCGAGATTCTGCTCGGCTCCTCGTCTCTGGACCAGATCCTCGAACGGGTCGATGCCGCCGATCGCATCTCGAGCGAGGACAGGCGCATCCTCAAGGATGTCCGCGACGCCCGCGCCGCCTACCGAGCTCAGGTCGCGCGGCTCGGCAAGGCGCGTAGGGAGCAGAAGCAGGTCGTTGCGGAGCGGGCCGACCGGCGTCTCGACATCGAGCAGCAGCTGGCCGAGCGCCAGCAGCTCTACAGCTCGATCCAGGCGGAGATCGAGCAGCTCCAGGCCGAGGAGCGCGAACGCCAGGAACGGCTGCAAGCGGAGGCCGAGCGGCGGCTCGCCGACAATCCGGTCGTTTCCTCGCCGTCGATCTCGAGCGCGGGCGGCCCCACGACCACGGCCGCGCCGGCCAGCCCCTACGGAGGGGTGGTCGGGATCGCGATGCAGTACCTCGGCGTCCCGTACCAGTGGGCGGGCGCCTCACCGTCGGGCTTCGACTGCTCGGGCTTCGTCATGTATGTGTTCGCGCAGGTCGGTGTCTCGCTGCCGCACAGCTCGGGCGCGCAGTACGGGTACGGCGTCGGGGTCTCCCAGAGCGAGCTGCAGCCCGGGGATCTCGTCTTCTTCGACGGGCTCGGCCACGTCGGCATCTACATCGGCGGTGGGCAGTTCATCCACTCGCCGCACACCGGCGACGTCGTGAAGATCTCGAGCCTCGGCGACTCGTGGTACGCGTCCACGTACGTGGGCGCGCGACGGATCCTGTAGGCCTCGGCGGCCCCGCTCAGATCTGCGGCGGCGCCTGCTGGTCGCGTCGGCTCGTCGCGTACAGAGCCTCGATCTCCTCGCTGTAGTGCTCTTCACAGACGCGCCGGCGCAGCTTGAGCGTGGGCGTGATCTCGCCGGCCTCCGCTGTGAACTCCCGGTCGAGGAGCGCAAAGCGCTTGATCTGCTCGACCTGGCCGAGCGCTACCGTTGACCTCGGCGACGGTGCGCTCCACGAGCGTCCGAACTTCCTCGGGACCCGCGCCGATGCGCTCGACCTCGTCACGATCGGGAACGATCAGGGCGACGACGTAGGGCCGTTCGTCACCCACGGCAAGGGCCTGCGAGACGATCCGCGATGCCTTGAGCGCGTTCTCGATGTTCTGCGGCGAGACGTTCTTCCCGCCGGCTGTGACGATGAGCTCTTTCTTGCGGTCTGTGATCGTGAGGAAGCCGTCCGCGTCGATCGAGCCGACGTCGCCCGTCATCAGCCAGCCGTCGTCCGTGAGGACTGCCCGCGTGGCCCGCTCGTCGCCGTGGTAGCCGGCAAAGACGTTGTCGCCGCGCAGCAGGACCTCGCCGTCGTCGGCGGTCCTGCATTCGACGCCGTCGAGCGGGAAGCCCACGGTCCCGAAACGGAAGCGCCCGGGCCTGTTCACGTGGGACGCGGTCGTGCACTCGGTCAGGCCGTAGCCCTCGAGGATGAGGATCCCCAGGGAATGGAAAAACTCGGCCACCTCGACGGCCAGCGGGGCGCCTCCGGAGATCGCCACCCGCAGCTCGCCGCCCAGCTTGCTTCGCACCTTCGAGAAGACCAGCCGGTCGGCCGCAGCGTGCTTGACCGCGAGAGTCGAGGGCAGGCGCGATCCCTCCCGCCGCAAAGCCGCGGCCTCCTGCCCGACGGCCAGCGACCAGTCGACGAGCCGGCGACGGGCACCGGTCGCCTCGTCGAACGCGGCCTGCACGCCCGCCTGGACCTTCTCGAACAGCCTCGGAACGCTCGGCAGGATCGTCGGTTTGACGTCGAGCAGCGCCTGGGCCACGAGGTCGATGTCGGGACAGAAGGCCACGGTGAAGCCCGCTCCGGCTCCGGCGTACTGCACGAGCCGCGCGAACGTGTGGGCGAGCGGCAGGTAGAGCAGCACCCGGTCGCTCCCGATGAAGAGGCCCTCGACGCGCCGGATCATGTCGACCATCACGAAGGCATGGCGGTGCGTGATCACGCAGCCCTTCGGCGGCCCCGTGGTGCCCGACGTGTAGTTGAACGTGAGCAGGTCGTCCTCGCCGATCCCCGCCCTCCGCTCTTCCAGTGCCCCGGGCTTCCCAGCCGGCGAACGACCGGCCTCGCCGTCGCAGCTCCTCCAGCGGCATCGCGCTGCCGGGCGAGCCGTCCATGGTCACGATGTGATCGAGCACGTCGAGCTCGGCCCGGACCGGCGCGATCTTTGCGTACTGCTCGCCGTTCTCGCAGATCACGGCGTTCGCGCCGCTGTTCCCCAGGATGTAGGCGGCCTCGATCGCAGAGCTGGTCGGATAGATCGGCACGGAGACCGCGCCGATCGACGCCAGCGCGAAGTCGCAGAGCGACCATTCGACGCGCGTCCTGCCGATGATCGCCACCCTGTCGCCCTTCGCCACCCCGAGCGAGAGGAAGCCGCAGGCCAGCTCGTCGACGATCTCTCCCGCCTCACCGAAGGAAACGGCGCGCCAGCCTTCCTCGCCCTGGACGAGGTAGGCCGGATACGGCCGGGAATCCGCGACCGCCGCCTGCCACATCCCCGCGACCGTGCGCATGGCCGCAGGTTATTCGGTCGGCTCTGGAAGGGAAGAGCTCTCTTACACGGAATGTAAAGCGGCCCGCTACCCTGACTCCCGCCTCATGCGCACCATCTGGAACGGCTCCCTCAGCTTCGGCCTCGTGACAATCCCGGTCGGCCTCGCCGTCGCGCAGCAGCGCCGCGACGTGTCCTTCCGGACGCTGCACCGCGAGTGCGGCACCCCGATCAAGCAAAAGCGGTGGTGCCCCGTGCACGAGCGAGACGTCGAGGCCGACGAGCTCGTCAAGGGGTGGGAGTTCGCGAAGGGCCAGTACGTGATGATCGAGGACAGCGACCTCGAGTCGGTCGAGCTCCAGCGCTCGCGCTCGATCGAGCTGCTCCGCTTCGTCCCGCTCGCCGAGGTGGACCCCATCTACTTCGACCGCGGCTACTACCTCGCTCCCGCCGCGGATCCCGTCGGTCGAAGGCCCTACGCGCTGCTGCTGCGGGCTCTCCAGGACACCGAGATGGCCGCGGTCGGCCGCTTCGTGCTGTGGGGCAAGGAGAACCTCTGCCTGGTTCGCCCGCTCGAGGACAGCATCGTGCTCGAGACGCTCTACTACGCGGAGGACATCCGCTCGGCGGCCGAGATCACGGAGGCTGTCGAGGAGATCGAGGTGAACGAGCCGGAGCTGGCGATGGCGCGCCAGCTCGTCGAGAGCCTGGCCGGGAGCTTCGACCCGGACGAGTACCGCAACACCTACCGCGACGAGCTGCGGGCAATGCTGGAGGCCAAGGTCTCCGGTGAGGAGATCGTCCGCCCGGAGCCCGCTCCGGAAGCGCCGGTGATCGATCTCATGGAGGCGCTGAAGAAGAGCGTGGCGGCGGCCAAGGAGAGCGAGACCCCGCCGAAGAAGACCGCGCCCAAGGCCTCGTCGCGGGCCAAGTCGAAGGCCCGCTCGGCCTCCTAGGCCGGTCCCCCGGGGCTAGTGCGGCGCCTGCTGCGCGCGTACCGCGTCGAGCTGGGCCTGGAAGAGCGTCTTGTCGATCTTCCCCTGGTAGATCGGCACCGACTCCTCGACACAGACCCGAATCACCTCCTCGCGGTCGATCCCGAGTTCCTTGGAGAGCTCCTCGGGGGTGAGGTGATTCGCCATCCCGTGCTCCTTTCTAGCGATCGTCGGGCCGCGCGGCCGCGCGATGTGCTGCCGGGGAACACAAAGCCCGCCGTCGATGCACGAGCGGCGGGCTCAGCCTTCCGTACCCCTTGGCGCGACGCCTCCCATCAGCGCCGCGTTTCAGTCCGAACCATGAACGTAAGGATAGGCTTTCTGCGTGCCGGAGGCAACGGCGCTCGCCGGGCTCGAGGAGCGCTTCACAGACATCCGCAGCGTCGCCCTGCGCTATTTCGTCGGCGGCTCGGGCCCGCCTCTCGTGCTCGTTCACGGTCTGGGCGGCGCGGCGGCGAACTGGGCCGAGCTGGCGCCTCTCCTGACCCGTCGCTACCGCGTCGTCGTGCCGGACTTGCCGGGCCACGGCGGGTCGGCGCCGCTGCCGGCCGCGTGCGGGCTGGCCTCGTTCGCCGACCGGGTCGCGCTCGTCGCCGAGCTCGAGGACGCTCTGCCGGCGCCTCTGCTCGGGCACTCCCTCGGGGGGGCCGTCGCCACCCGGCTGGCGATCCGGCGGCCCGAGGCGGTCACGGCACTCGTCCTGTTCGCTCCGTGCGGTCTGCTCGACTTCCCGCGCTGGCGCCGGACCGGCATGGCGATCCTGCGGACGCTCCGTCCGGCCGAGCGGTATCTGGCCCGCAATCGCAGTGAGGTCGCCCGCCGGCCACGGCTGAGGCGCGTCGCGTTCGGCGGCTGGGGTGCCGTAAGCCCGGGCGCGCTCTCGCCGACGGCCACCCTCGGCTTCCTCGAGGGCACGGGCGAGAAGCTCGACACGAGAACGGCTCGGCAGGCGCTCTTCGCCGAGCGCAGCCGCGAGGAGCTGCACGGGATCGAGTGCCCGTCGATGCTGGTCTGGGGAGCGCGCGACCGGCTCGTTCCGCTCGATGTGGGCTTCGAGTACGCACGACGGCTGCGGGCGCCGCTGCGTGTGCTGCCTGCGGCCGGCCATCTGCTCATCGGCGAGTACCCGTCCGAGTGCGCCAGGCACGTCGAGGACTTCCTGGGCCGGCCGGAGCCTCGGCCCGGCGACGCGTGACCGCCGTCGACCTCGACGCGGCGATCGTCGACGCGCGTCGTCGCCTCGAGTCGCTCGCCCTCTACCCGAAGCCGTTGAAGCCCGACGTCCGCGTCGTCGTCTGGCCCTGGCTCTTCCGCATCCCCGGCTTTCGCCGCTACATCGCCTACGCGTTCATCAAGAGGATCGCGTTCAAGGAGACGCCGGAGCAGCTCGTGGCCCGCAACGGGCAGGATCGGCTCGAGAGGCTGCTCGTTCACGAGCTCTGCCATGTCTGGCAGTTCCAGCACCACCCGATCCACATGACCTACGCGCTCCTGCGCTACCGCTACCAGGAGAACCCCTACGAGCAAGAGGCGCGCCGGGCGGCGGCCGGCGGCTGAGCGGCCGGCTCGGCCGGCCGCGACCCGCGGTACGCCGAGCCCGAGGGCTCGGCACGGTCTTTGGGAGCGGCTCGGCCGGCTATCGCGCCACGGCCCTTCAGGGCTTGGTCGGCAGGAAGTCCTCGTCGAGGTCCGCGCTGCGCGCGATGTACGAGACGATCATGCCGTCGGTCAGCCACTCGACCGGAGCCCGGTCGTCGGTGAGCGGCGCCTGGTCCTGCACCATCGGCGTCACCTCGGCGGCGAACAGCTCGGCCAGCGAGGCAACCTGCGGGTTGATCGCCTGAACACGGCGCGCCAGAGTCGCCCGATCGACGGGCGTGTCGAACGCGACCAGCAGCTCGTTGAACCGCAGCGCCGGCCACAGCCAGGCCTGCGGGTAGGCCTCGAGCACCGTGGAGCCCAGAGCGCGCGATAGGCGGTTGTCTCCCGGGACGGCCGCCACGTTCAGGGCGAGGACGCCGCCGGGGTTGAGGTGGTCGCGCGTCAGCTCGAAGAACTCCTTCGTGGCGAGGTAGAACGGGATGTAGGGCTGGCGGTACGCGTCTATGAGGATCGCGTCGTAGCGCTTGTCGGTGAGCCGCAGGTAGGGCCGTCCGTCTTCGTCGATGACGTTGAGCTTTGGGTTGTCGTCGAGACCGAAATACCGTCTGCCGACGTCGGAGACCTCGGGGTCGATCTCGACTCCGTCGATCTCGACTCCGGGGTAGAGCGCCCCGTAGGCTCTCGCGGTCGTGCCGCCGGCGTTGCCGATCACGAGGATCCGCTTCACGGGCCGGTCGAGGAGCGGCGGCACGACGAGGAACATGTCCCACTCGCCGCCGGTGAGCACGCTATCGGGGTGCCAGACAGAGTGGTTGGCGACGCCCTCGTTCAGGCGGAGCACCCTCGAGCCGTCTCCGCGCTGCAGCACCTGGATGTACTGGTAGGTCGACTCCGTCTCGTACACGAGCCCGTCCGTCGCCTTGATGGCGCCGGCAGGAATCGCGAGCAGCCCGGCCACCGCGATCGTCGCCACCTGCCAGCGCCGTCCGAGCAAGAGCGCCGCGCCGCCGGTGAGGAGGACGGCGCAGGCGAGCATCGTTCGCTGCGTGCCGATGAGAGGGATCAGGACGATCGCCGACAGGAACGTGCCGAGGATCGAGCCGACGGTCGAGATCGCGTACAGGCGACCGGAGACCGTGCCCGCGGTGCGTATGTCGCCGATCGACAGTCTGATGGCGAACGGCGACACGCAGCCGAGAAGGGTGATCGGCACGGCGAACAGGGCGAGCGCGGCGAAGAAGGAGCCGACGATGGCGCCGAGCGAGACGGCGTCGAGGCCCCGCACGGTGAGATCGAGGATCGGCCGCGAGACGAAGGGCAGAATCGCGATGAAGGCCGCCGCAGCGAGGATCAGCCTCCCCAGCAGCCGCGGATCAGGCCGGCGATCGGCGATCTTGCCGCCGACCCAGTAGCCGAGCGAGAGGTAGATCAGGATCAGCCCGATGATGTTCGCCCACACGATCGTCGAGGAGCCGAAGTAGGGGGCGAGCAGCCGGGAGGCAGCGATCTCGGTCGCCAGCGTGCCCAGCCCGGCGGTGAACACCACGACCCCGAGCCGCGCCGGCGAGACCCGCGCTGCCGCTTCCGGCGCGACAGCGGCCGGCTCGCGCGTGACCGTCGTCGCCATGGCAATAGCTTGACAGCGCCGCCGCGACGTCGAATCGCGAACGCGTCAGACGGGATTCGGCAGGTCGACGAATTCCCAGTCGAGCCCGAAGCGCTTCGCGATCAGCTCTGAGAGCGCCTGCACGCCCAGCGTCTCGGTCGCGTGATGGCCGGCGGCGACGAAGTGGAGGCCCGGCCTCTCGCGCGGACATCATCGAGGGCTCGGCGGGCTCGCCCGTGACGTAGCAGTGGTAACCCTCCGCCGCGGCCTGGGGCAGATACCCCGCCGCGCCGCCCGAGCAGACGGCGGCCTGCTCGATGCGCTCGGGCCCGGACGCGAAGACGAGCGGCGCCCGGCCGAGCTCCCGTTCCACCCGTCCCGCTAGCTCCTCGAGGGAGCAGGGCTCGGACAGGGGGCCTCCGAAGCCGATTCCGGCGAAGCGGCGGGCGGGCTCGATCCCCAGCGCGCGGCAGAGCAGCGCGTTGTTGCCGACCTCGGGGTGGGCGTCGAGGGCGAGATGGTAGGCGGCGAGATTGAGGTCGGCCGCGAAGAGTGCCTCGAGTCGCCGCCGCATGACGTGGTCGATCGTGCTCGGATCTCGATCCCAGAACAGCCCGTGGTGGACGAGCACGAGGTCGGCGCCGCCCGCGGCCGCACGCTCGAACAGCTCGAGCGAGGCGGAGACGCCGCAGACGAGCTTCGAGACCTCGGTCGCCCCGGCGACCTGGAGGCCCATCGGCCCGTAGTCCGGGTAGGCGCCGAGCTCCAGGTACTCGTCGGCGAACGCGATGATCTCGTCGCGAGAGGCCACGGCGCGACTCTACCGCGGCCGCGTCGGGTACCCTGTCTCGGCCTTCGGGGTGTAGCGCAGCCTGGTAGCGCGCACGGTTCGGGACCGTGAGGTCCCCGGTTCAAATCCGGGCACCCCGACTTCGCCGAGGCGCTAGCGGCCGGCCAGGCCGGCCGGCTCGCAGCGCGCCGGCTCGAGGCCGGCCGCGACCCGGCCCAGGGACGCGGCCGACCGAGGCCGCGGTTAGCCGCCCGGGCGTGCGACCGGCCGCTAGGCGGCCTGAGCGGCCGGCTCGGCCGGCCGGCCGAGCGACCGCGGCCACGAGCGGCCCGACAGGCCGCGGTCTAGGCCGCTCGAGCCGCCCGGGCACGCTCGGCGGCGGGTCGGGGCTATCCTTTATGGATGGCCGACTTGCTCCGTGTGGCATGCGTGCAGCTGAACGCCGGCCCCGAGAAGGCCGCCAACCTCGAGAAGGCCGAGAAGCTGGTCGCGCGTGCCGCGTCTACCGGCGCGGACGTCGTCGTGCTGCCCGAGAAATGGAATGCCATCGGCGGGCCGGATGTCTTTCGTGAGAACGCCGAGCCCATCGGAGACGGTGAGACCTTCCGCGCTCTTTCGTCGTGGGCGCGGCAGCACGGTGTGAGCCTCGTCGGCGGCTCGGTGACCGAGGTTCGCGAAGGCCGCGACAAGCTGTCGAACACATGCCCGGTCTACGATCCGCAGGGCGAACTGGTCGGCCTCTACCGCAAGATCCACATGTTCGACGTCGAGGTGGGCGGCCAGGTCTACCGCGAGTCCGAGACCGAGGAGCCGGGCGACGAGCCGGTCGTCTGCGACGCCGAGGGCTGGAGAGTGGGGCTCACCGTCTGCTACGACGTCCGTTTCCCGGAGCTGTACCGGATCGAGGCGCTCGACGGCGCCGAGCTGATCACCGTCCCGGCCGCGTTCACGCTCTTCACCGGCAAGGATCACTGGGAGCTGCTCGTGCGCGCCCGCGCGGTCGAGAATCAGCTCTACGTCGCGGCTGCGAACCAGTGGGGTCAGACGGCGCCGGGCAAGGCGAGCTACGGGCGCTCGATGATCGTCGACCCCTGGGGAGTCGTGCTCGCCGTCGCGCCCGACGAGGACACCGTCATCTCCGCCGAGATCGATCGCGCACGTCTGCAGCGCATTCGCGCGCAACTTCCCTCGCTCGCCAACAGGCAGCCCCACGCCTACCGCTGGCCCGCGGGCGTTTGACGTTTTGAGCGGGCCGGATGAGACCCGGCCCCTACGGGCCGTCCTCTTCGACGTCGACTTCACGCTCTGCAAGCCCGGGCCCCTGCTCGGGCCCGAGGGCTACCGTCGCGCGGGCGAGCGCCGGGGGCTCGGCCTCGACCCGAACCGCTATTCGGACGCCCGCGCGAAGGCCGTCGAGGATCTCGAGCACCATCCTGAGCTCGAGCACGACGAGGAGGTCTGGATCCGCTTCACCGAGGACATCGTCCGCGGCATGGGCGGGGAGGGGCCGGACGTGAGATCCGTCGCGCTCGAGATCGTCAAGGCCTGGGAGCACTCGACGAACTTCGAGCTCTACGAGGACGCGCCGCCGGTCCTGCGGGAGCTGCGGCGCCGGGAGCTCAAGATCGGCCTGGTCTCGAACACGAGCCGCGATCTCGGGCAGTTCATCGACACGTTCTCGCTCGACGTGGACGCCTGGGTGGCGAGCGGCGCCCACGGCAAGGTAAAGCCGAGCCCGAGCATCTTCCTCGCCGTCCTCGACAGCCTGGAGGTGACGCCTGCCGAGGCCGTCATGGTGGGCGACTCCCCCGAGGACGACGTCGAGGGCGCGCGCTCGCTCGGGATGCGGGCCTTCCTCCTCGACCGCGAGGGTCGGTTCCCCGGCCGCGACGACACGCTGCCCGATCTTTTCGCGTTGCCGGCAGCGCTCGGCCTAGGCCAGGGGAACGGCTTCCGCGTGACTGGCTAGACTCGGCTCGATGGCCGATGCCGGCCGACCTCAGCTCGCGGTGGTGGGCGGCGCGCGGCTCGCCCCGGATGCGCGTGAGACGACGCGGCTGATCTGGATCCTCGGCCTCGGCGCCTTCGGCCTGGCCTGGGCGAAGACGACGATCGGGACCTATCTGCCGGCGGTGCTCGGCGAGTTCACGGACTCGGCGACGATCGTCGGAGTCATCCTGTCCGCCGAGGGGTGGTTTGCGATCAGCCTCCCGCTCCTGGTCGGCCCGCTTTCCGATGCGACACGCACACCGTTCGGTCGGCGGCGTCCCTACATGGCTTTCGCGCTCGGGCCGCTGGCCCTCTCGGTCGCCATGGTCGCCTTCATGCCGAACCTCGTCGCCACCGCCTTCGTCGTCTTCGCCTTCTTCTTCGCCTACTACATCTACGAGCCGCCCTACCGGGGCCTGTACCCCGATCTGCTGCCCGACGAGGTCTTCGGCCGCTCGCAGGGCGTACAGCACGTTCTCCGCGGAATCGCGCTGGGTGTGTCGCTCGTGGCCGGCGGTTTCCTGCTCGATGCGTGGGAACCGTTCCCATTCGTGCTCGCCTCCGGGGTCGGGGTCCTCGCGTGTGCTCTCGTCGTCGCCCTCGTGCGCGAGTCGACTGCAGGGAGGCGCCATTACGAGAAGTTCCGCTCCCACCTCGCCGCGCCCTGGCGCATCGTCAAGCGAGAGAGGAACGTCCAGCTCTTCCTGCTTGCCAACACGGCGTGGGAGGCCACGTTCGCCGGCATGTACACGTTCGTCGTCCTCTACGTGACGAAGGGGCTCGATCAGCCGCTGTACGTCTCTTCCCTCGTGCTCGCGGTCGTCGCAGGCGGCTACATCGTCGCTGCTGCCGTCGCGGGGCGACTCGGCGATCACTTCGGTATCGGGCGGGTGATCATCGCCGCCTCGGTCCTGTACGGCGGTGGGTTGACCGCCGTCGTCGTCGTGCAGACGTGGCACGTCTGGTACTACGCGCTTCTGTTCCCGATCGCCATCGGCGGAGGGGCGGTCATGACACTGGCCTGGGGCCTGCTGTTCAAGGTCATGCCGCCGGACGACCGAGGTGCCGTTGCCGGCCTCGCGATCATGACGAAGGGAATCGCGCTGCTCGGCGGCCCGCTCGGCGTGGGCGTCCTGATCGACATCTTCCGGCCGCAGCTGCAGTCGACGGACGGCTACGCCGCCATGTGGCCGGCAGTAGGCATCCCGATCCTGCTCGCCATTCCGCTCGTCGTGGTCCTCTCGCGCGCGGAGGAAGCCGGCTCTAAACGCACGGAGACGACGCCCGTCGCGTGAGGCCGAAGCCCCAGAGCTCGCCGTCGAGAACGTAGAAGACGCTCTGGACCCCCGGGCCGCGGATCAGCAACGCCGTGTAGCGAGCGCAACGACGTCGTACCAGGGCGCCGTAGACATTCGTCACCTCGCTCTCGGACGCTCCCAGCGTGACCGCGTCCGGAGTGCTCCAACCCTCCGGCTGCCATACGGTGAACACGCGCGCGACCCGGCCGCCCTTGAACTCGACTCCGGCACCCTGCGGCTCGAAGGGCCGGTAGTTGAAGTACCACGTCTCCACCGTGCAGGAGCGGCAGCGGCCGAAGCGCGCTCCCCACGCCCGGCGAACCTGAGCCTTCGTCATCCCGAGCGAGACGCCGCCGAGGCTCCTGCCGGGGACGAGCACTCCGTGCCGCGGGAGCGAGGCTTGCGCCTCAGGCGCCGCCGCCGAGCCTGCGACGAAGAGCGCCGCAGTCAGCGCGCACGCCGCAAGAGCCAGGACCAGGCCCGCGAGGTGCGCCCCCGCTAACGCGGGGCGGCGAGCGCTGGCCCCCACGACGCGACCGGCGAGATGTCGCCGCCGCGACCGTTGAGCTGCCGGTAGCCGAGCGCGTGCTCGGCCTGCATCATCTTGTGAATCTGAGTCGTGCCCTCGTAGATGATGGGCGCGCGGGCATTTCGCAAGTACCGCTCGATCCCGTACTCCGCCGAGTAGCCGTAGGCGCCGTGAACCTGGATTGCCAGGTTGGCGGCGTTGAAGGCGCACTCGGTCGCATGCCACTTCGCCAGGCTCGTCTCGCGCGTGTTGCGGACACCCTTGTTCTTCAGCCACGCGGCCTGCATGACGAGGAGCTTCGAGGTCTCGTAGTCGAGCACCATGTCGGCGATCATGCCCTGGACGAACTGGTACTTGCCGATCGGCTGCCCGAACGTCTCCCGCTCGCGCGCGTACTCGACCGACCGCTCGAGGCACGCGCGGATCACGCCGCAGCCGCCGGCGGCGACGGTGAAGCGGCCCTGGTCGAGCGAGTACATCGCGATCTCGAAGCCCTGGCCCTCCTCGCCGAGGAGGTTCTCGGCCGGCACCTCGACGTTCTCGAAGAAGAGCTCCCCGGTCGAGCCTGCCCAGATGCCGAGCTTGTTCTCGATGTCCTGTGCCGAGTAGCCCGGCATCCCGCGCTCGAGGATGAACGCCGAGATCCCCTTGTGGCCGGCATCGGGGTCGGTCTTTGCGAAGACGAGCGCATGATCTGCGACCGTCGCATACGAGATCCAGTTCTTCTGGCCGTTGAGGATGTAGACGTCGCCCTTCCTTGCCGCCGTGGTCCGCATGGCGGCGACGTCGGAGCCGGCGGACGGCTCCGTGAGGCCGAAGCAGGCGATCTTGTCGCCTTTCGCCTGCGGCGTGAGGAAGCGCTGCTTCTGCTCCTCGGTGCCGTAGCGAAGCATGGAGAGCGAGTTCAGGCCCACGTGCACCGAGATGAGGGTGCGGAACGCGGACTCGCCCCGCTCGATCTCCTCGCAGACGAGCGCCTCGGCGACGAAGTCGAGGCCGGAGCCTCCGTACTCCTCGGGGATGACGATGCCGAGCAGGCCGAGCTCGGCCATCCCCTCGATCGCCCCGATGTCGAGGTGATGGTTGATGTCGTTCTCGATCGCGGTCGGGAGGATCCGCTCGTCGACGAAGCGCCGAACCGTCTCCTGAACGTCTCGTTGCTCGTCGGTCAGATCGAGGTCCATCTCGGTAGTCTAGGGGGCGAGGTGCGGAAGCGGCTCGCGGCGGTTGCGCCGGCCTCGTCGAGGCCTCGAGGCCGGAAACGTAACGATGTCGAAACAGCTTCGCCGCGTACCGGGGGGATCCCGCAGGCCGTTGGTAGACTCGGATTCGCATGCAAGCTGACGCCGGATCCCGTGCCCGGGATCGGGCCTACTACGAGAGTCGGCGCCGGGCCAAGGCGCGGGCGGCACGCACACGGAAGTTGATCGCGGCGGGGGCGGCCGGGCTGCTGGTCGCGCTTGCCCTCGGCGTCGGGATCGGTTTCGGCGGCTCGACCGACCGGATCGCCGACGGCGTGACGATCGCCGGCGTGGACGTCAGTGGAATGACCGCGGCCGAGGCGACGAAGGCGCTCGAGGCTCGGTCCGCCCGAGCGGCGTCCCGGCCTGTCGTGTTCGTTCACGGCCGGCAGCGCTTCACGGTGGTACCCGGCCAGGTGGGCGTCTCCGCCGACTGGGCCCCCGCGGTCGAGGAAGCGCTCGACAAGGGAGACGGTTTTGTGCTCTTCCGCGGCTTCAAGCGCCTCGCTCTTCGCCTCGGCGGCTCCGAGGTCTCCGCCTCGGTGGCGGCGGACGAGGGCGCCGTCGCCCGACAGGTCCGGCGGCTGGCCGGCCAGATCGACCGGCCGGCGCGCGAGGCGGCGCTCGTTCTGAACGGTCTGTCGCCGGTCGTCCGGCCTGCTGCGCCGGGCGCCGTGCTCGACCGCGAAGCGGCCGCCGTTGTCATCGGGGAGGCGCTGGCCGGCTTCGAGCGGGGCTCGCCCGTGACGCTCCCGGTGCAGGTCGACGAGCCCGAGGTGACCGCGCCAGACCTCGCTCCGGCAGCTCAAAAGGCGCGCACGCTGCTCTCGGCGCCGGTACAGGTTGCATACCGCAAGCGGCACTTCGTCGTCGAGCCGGAGCTGATGGCGACGTTCCTGACGCTGCCGTCGAAGGGAAAGAGCGACGTCGGGCTCGGGGGCCACGCCCTCACGAAGTACTTCAACGGCCTCTCGAAGACCTTCAACCGCAAGCCGGCCAACGCGGGATTCACGCTCACCTCGGGCGGAAAGCCGAAGGTCGTGCCGGCCAGGGAAGGCCGCAAGCTCAACGTGAGCGCATCGATCGACGCCCTGCTGGCGGCGGCGCTCGTAACCGCGCCCGACCGCCGAAACGCCGTTCTCACGATCGCGACAGCCAAGCCGGAAGTCTCGACCGCCGAGGCCAAGAGCATGGGCATCACCGGACTCGTCGGTGCGTACACGACCGTGTACGGCGGCGACCCGAACCGCCTGCACAACGTCCGGCTCGTCTCCCAGCTCATCGACGAGACGTTCATCCCACCGGGCTCGGTGTTCTCGTTCAACGACGCGACCGGGGAGCGAAACGCCGACCGCGGGTTCCTCGAAGCCCCCGTCATCATCAACGGCGAGCTCCAGACCGGTCTCGGGGGCGGCGTCTGCCAGGTCTCGACGACGGTGTTCAACGCCGCGTTCGAGGCCGGCCTCTCGATCGAGGAACGCACGAACCACGCGCTCTACATCTCGCATTACCCGACCGGCCGCGATGCCACGGTCAACTATCCGGATACCGACCTGAAGTTCACGAACGACACAGGTCACTGGCTCTGGCTGCGCACGTTCGTCGGCACGAGCGAGCTCACCGTGGCGCTCTACGGGGCGCCGGTCAACCGCCGCGTCGAGTTCGAGACCTCGCCGCTCAGGGTTACAGGCTCGCCTCCGATCGAGAGGACGCTCGACCCCACGCTCTACAAGGGCACGCGCGTCGTCGAGGAAGCAGGCGAGCCCTCGCGCTCGGTCTCGGTGCGCAGGATCGTCTACGGGTCCGACGGCGAGGTGCTCTACGACACCGTCTGGTACTCCTCGTACCTCGCGGAGCCCCGGCTCGTCCGTGTCGGCACGAAGCCCAAGCCCGAAGAGGAGAAGCCGCCCACCGAGAGCGAGCAGCCCGACGACCAATCCGGCGGCGGCTCGGCCGGTGGCTCGACGGGCGGTGGCTCGACGGGCGGCGGTGGCGGCTCGACCGGTGGCGGCTCGACCGGCGGCGGCTCGGGCGGTGGCTCGACGGGCGGCGGCTCGGGCGGCGGCGGCTCGGTGGCGGCGGCTCGGGCGGTGGCTCGGGTGGTGGCGGTTCGTCGGGCGGCGGCGGTGGGACGGTGCCCCCGCCTCCACCTCCGCCTCCCTAGCGGCTGACGCGGCTGAGACCGCGGCCTTCGGCCGCTTCAAGGCGGGCTCGCGGCCGGCCGAGCCGGCCGCTCAGCCGCCGGGTCAACTTTCCAAGGAGGCGAGGGTCTCCGAGAGCCAGGTGGGCAGCCGCACGGGGCGAAGCGTGGCGGCGTCGATGCTGGCATGCGCGGTCCAGCCGTCCGCGACGATCCCCTGCGGCTCGCTGGTTCGTTCGAGGACGTACTCGAACCGGAAGCGGGCGCCGCGCACGTCGGTCGCCCGCGTCCAGATCACGAGCTCGTCGTCGAACCGGCAGGCGGCCCGGTAACGGACGTACGACTCGACGGTCGTCACGTCGACACCGTGCTCCTCGACGAGGCCCTTGTAGCCGCCGGGAACTCGGCCGAGATAGGCGATCCGCGCGATCTCGAGCCAGACGAGGTACACGGCGTTGTGGACGACGCCCTGGGCGTCGGTCTCGCTGAAGCGCACGCGCAGATCCGTCGAGAAGCGGTAGCCGTCCACCTGCGTGATCCTACGATGTGCCGATGAGCGCCGAGCGCCTTGCCGAGCTGATCCGCACGAGCCAGCCGTGCGTGGCGCTGACGGGCGCCGGAGTCTCGACCGACAGCGGGATCCCTGACTTCCGCTCGAGGACGGGGATCTGGGCGACCGTCGATCCTCGAGAGGTCGCCTCGCTCTCGGCGTTCCGCAGCGACCCGGAGCGGGTCTGGACGTTCTACCGCGCGCGAATCGAGCTGCTGACCGAGGCTGAGCCGAACGGGGCGCACCTTGCGCTCGCGGAGCTCGAGCGCCGCGGCCTGCTCGAAGCGGTCGTCACCCAGAACATCGACCTCCTGCACGATCGCGCGGGGAGCCGACGCGTGGTCGAGGTCCACGGCTCGATCCGCTCGGCGAGCTGTCGACGCTGCCGCAGGACCTATCCGCTCGCACACGTGCTCGAGCTGCTGGCGGCCGCGGAGGGAGGGCCGCGGTGCCCTGACTGCTCGACGGTCCTGAAACCGGATGTCGTGTTCTTCGAGGAGATGCTGCCCGAGGAAGCGATCGACGAGGCGTACAGCCTCGCCCGGAGCGCCGGGCTCCTCCTCGTCGTCGGTTCCTCGCTCGAGGTCTACCCAGTCGCCGAGCTGCCCGCGGTCACGAAGGCCGCCGGCGGACGCGTGGCCGTCGTGAACAAGGGCCCGACCTCCTTCAGCGGCGGCGCCGACCTCGTCATCGACGGCGGCGCAGCCGAGACCCTCGAGCGGGTCGTGGCCGCGCTCGACGCCTGACGCAGCCGGGCGCTACGAGGCGGCGAGCTCGAGCCAGCGCTCGAACATCCGGCGGCCGCTCTCGAGGATGCCGTCCGACCGCTCTTCGAGCTCGGCGATCAGCCGCGGCGTGGATCCGGGGCCGTGGACGCGGTCGAGATACTCCTCGTAGGCGGGCACGGCCGCCCACTCGCGCGCCATGTCGACCGAGACCTCGAGATGGAACTGGACGCCGTACGCCGCGCGCCCGAATCGGAAGGCCTGGTTCTCGTAGGCGGGTGAGCTCGCGAGCCGCACGGCGCCGTCGGGCAGGTCGAACGTGTCGCCGTGCCACTGCAGCGTGAGCAACTCGCTCGGCAGCCCCTGGAAGACCGGATCCGCCGCCGCCTCCTCGGTGAGCGCTACCGGCAGAATCCCCACCTCCGGGCTGGGGCCCGGGTAGACGCGAGCGCCCAGGCTCGAGGCGAGCAGCTGCACGCCGAGGCAGGCTCCCCAGTAGGGCGTGCCGGCGCGCACGGCCTCCGCGATCGACCGTTTCTCGTCCACGAGCCACGGGAGCTCCGGCTCGTCGTTGACGCTCATCGGGCCGCCCATGGCGACGATGGCATCGAACTCTCGCCAATCGGGCAGGGGCTCGCCCTCGTCGATCTCGACACGGTGGAGCGCGACACCCTGCTCGCGGAGGACGTCCTCGTAGACTCCGGGAGGTTCGCAGGCGATGTGCTGGAGAATGAGTGCGTTCACGCTCGACAATCTAGGGGTATCGTGACCGTGACGAAGGGAGGGCGAGGATGTCGACCGAGCAGAACGACGCCGCAGCATCGACCGAGCAGACGGAAGCGGCAGCCGCCGAGCGCACGACGCGCACGCGGCTGGCCGAGAAGGGCGAGGTTGCGGTCAAGCGGCTCGTAGAGGAGCTCGACAAGAGCGAGCGGGTGCAGGGCGCGCGCGAGCGCCTCGAGGAAGTCGAGATGACCGTGCTCAACGCTCTGAACATCGCATCGGTCGCCGAGGTCGAGCAGCTGCGCAAGGACGTGGCCGAGCTCGAGGAGCGGCTGGCGAAGCTCGAGAGCGGCTCCACGCGCAAGAAGGCCGCCGAGCCTGGCGGCTGAGGGGCCGGCTCGGCCGGCCGCGACCCGCAAAGAGCGGCCGAAGGCCGCGGTCACTCCCCCACGGAGTAGCTAGGGCACCCTCAGGCGCAAGGCCTTCGGGACGACCTCGAAGCGCACGGGCGTCGTCCCGGGCTGCTCGCCGTCGAGCTCGATCGGCAGAGGCGCAGGCGACCGCACGCTGACGCTCCGGCCTCGGAGCAGCTCCGCCTTCGGATGCGGAAGGTGCGTCCCGCGGTAGACCTTGGGCAGCGTCAGCGCCAGGTCGCGCTTCGTGATGTCGCCGATCAGCAGGACGTCGAAGAGGCCGTCGTCGGGCTCGGCCTCCGGCGTCATGTGCATCCCGCCGGCGAGATAGCGGCAGTTGGCGACGATGACGTCGTACATGGGCCGGGCGCGGCGTTCCCCGTCGACCTCGACCTCGACCTCCGTCGGCTTCCAGCGCCCGAAGACGGCGAGTGTCGCCCAGAGAAACGACGCCTTGCCTCCCATGGCCTTCGACGTCGTGTTCGCGCGCTGTGCCACGGCGCCGCTCATGCCCGCGCTCGCGACGTTGCAGAAGAATGCCGTTGCGTCGGACCCGTTCCAGGCCCGGAACTCGACCCGACCGGCGTCGATCTCTCTCGGCTTGCCGTCGCGGGCCACGGCCAGGGCGTCGTCGAGGCGCGTCGGAATGCGGAACGTTCGCACGAAGTCGGTGCCCGTGCCCCGTGGAAGCACCGCAAGCTCGGGCAGCTCGCGGCCGGGCTCGCGCAGGCGCATGAGGCCGTTGACCGCCTCGTTGACCGTGCCGTCTCCTCCGACCGCGACGAGGAGCCCCGTCCCGTCGCCTGCGGCCCGCTCGACGAGCTCGGCGATGTGGCCCGGACGCTCGGAGAGCCAGGCGTCACCGACGAGCCCCGCATCCGCTGCGCGGCGTGCGATCTCGGGCCACCGCCGTCCCGTCGAACCGTTTGCGGACGCCGGGTTGACCAGGAAGGCGACGCTCGTTGCGGCCAATGTCAGTGGTGGCCGGAGGTGATGGTCCCGAGCGCGAGCTCGGTCATCTCGTTCACCGCCTGGCGCATCGCCTCGTCCGAGATCCGTACGAACTCGCCCTCGATCTTGACGTCCGACACCGTGAGCAGGCAGCCGGTCTCGATCTTGCGCAGCGCGCCGATGGTGAAGAGCACCGCGGCCTCCATCTCCACCGCGAGGATGCCGCGATCGGACCAGCGCTGCGCGCGCTCGCCGTCGGGGTCGTAGAAGACGTTGCTCGAGACGACCGGGCCGACCCGGACCTTCTTCCCGAGCTCCTTGGCGGCATGGACGGCGCCGTGCACGAGATCCCAGCTCGCCGTCGGCGCGTGCGCCTCGCCGCCCGTGTAGTGGAGCGCGGTCGGGTCGGCCGGCGTCGCCGAGATCGCGATCACGAGATCACCGAGCTGGAGGTCGGGCTGCAGCCCGCCGCAGGTGCCGACACGGACGATTCGCTTGACGCCGAGCTGAATGAGCTCCTCGGCGACGATAGCGGCCGACGGGCAGCCCATCCCGCTCGCCTGGACCGAGACCGGCCGGCCGGAGTACGTACCGGTATACCCGAGCATCGCCCGTTCGCCGTTGACCTGCCGGGCGTCCTCGAGGAACGTCTCGGCGATGTACTTGGCGCGCAAGGGATCGCCGGGCAGCAGGCAGGCCTCCGCGTAGTCCGAAGGCTCCGCGCGCAGGTGGACGGGCATGGGGCGGGACATTAGCTCACCGGGTCGGGCCGGGTAGGCGCCGGAGCGCTCGTCCGTACGATGTGACGTGTGGCGCGCGTGGTGGAGCGACCGGACCTCGGCTGGGTGCTCGCGTTCTGCGAGGAGGAGCCCGTCGAGCGCGTGTTTCTCGAGGACATCGCCCGGCGCGGGCTGGGTCGCTTCGTCGGCGTCGTCGACGACGGGAAGCTGACCGCCCTGTGTCACGTCGGCGCGAATCTCGTCCCCTCCGGGAGAGGGGTGGCGGCGCTCGCCAAGGTGGCTGCGCGCGGCGAGCCTCGCATGATGGTCGGTGAGGAGGGCGCGGTCACCGAGCTATGGGAGGCGATCGGCCGCAAGCTGCCGCGCCCGCTCGACGATCGTCCCGGCCAGCCTGTCTACGTGCTCGGCACGCCGCCTGCCGGCGGACGCACCGGCCTACGGCGGGCGACGATGGACGATCTCGAGCTTCTCGTCCCCGCGTGCGCGGCCGCGTACCTGGAAGAGGTCGGCATCGACGCCTACGCCCGCGACCCGGAGCTCTTCCGCTGGCGCACGCGGAGCCAGATCGAGCTCGGTCGCAGCTGGCTCTGGATCGAGGACGGCAGGATCCGCTTCAAGGCAGAGGCGTCGGCGTGGACATCGCAGGCGGTTCAGCTCCAGCAGGTGTGGGTCGAGCCGGAGCTGCGGGGCCGCGGGTATGCGAAGGAGGCGCTCGGCGACCTGTGCGCGCTGCTCCTCGAGGACGTCCCCACGGTCTGCCTGTTCGCGCGCTCCGACAACGAGCCGGCCTTGCGTCTCTACGACTCGATCGGCATGCGCCGGACCATCACCTACCGCTCGCTGATTTTCACTTAAGGCGGGTGGCCGCGTCACGCAACGCGGCCGAAGGCCGCGCCGCAGGCGCGGCCTCGACCGCACGCGGGAAGCGGCCCGGAGGGCCGCGCCGTCACGCAAGCGGCCGAGGCCGCGTCACGCAGGGCGCCGGGCCGGAACCTAGAGCTTCGCTGCGCGGCCCGGACGGATGCCGGCGACGGCCAGCCCGGCGACGGCGAGCACGAGCCCGAGGGCGATGCAGCCGACTCCCTGGGCGTCCGGGGGCACGAGGCGGAAGAACTCCTGGACCTGCGGGATCGCGAGCGCGATTGCGTACACCCCGATCAGGACGAGGCACATCGCTCCGACCCATCGGGCCCGGCCTCGATCCGTCGCCTCCAGGCAGAAGATCACGTACAGGGAGGCGATGACGAACACCGTGGTGGCGACGGTGCGGGCGGCATCGACCTCGAGGTCGAGGCCCTCGACCGCGAGCGCGTAGGCGGCGCCGAAGCCGACGGCCAGCGCCGCGGCCGCCGGAACGGCGAAGCGCAGCACGTCGCGGAGGAACGACGTCATCCGCCACGGGCCGGAGCTCGGTGCCAGCGCGAGGAAGAACGGCGGCACGCCGGTGACGAAGAACGACGCGAAGCTCAGGTGGCGCGGCAGGAAGGGGTAGGGGAGGGGTGCGAGCCCGACCGTCAGCACGACCAGCGCGCCGAAGACGCACTTCGTCGTGTAGATCTTCGAGACCCGCTGCATGTTCCGGAGGATCTGGCGGCCCTCCGAGACGAGTCGAGGCACCGCGTCGAAGCTGCCGCGAACGAGGACGATGTCGGCGACCGTTCGCGCCATCTGCGAGCCGCTGCCCTGTGCGATGGCGATACGGGACGCCTTGAGTGCGGGGACGTCGTTGACGCCGTCTCCCACCATCCCGACGTAGCGGCCCGACCCGCGAAGCGTCTCGACGATGCGGCGTTTCCCCTCGGGCTCGATCCGGCCGACCGAGGCCGTGCTGTCGAGCAGCTGGAGCAGCTCGGCGTCCTCGGCGGGCAGGCGCCGCCCGTCGACCGGCCTGGTCCCCGTCATGCCGGCGTCAGCGGCGATCGCGGCCACGGTCGCCGGGGCGTCGCCGGAGAGCACGAGCAGCCGTATGTCTTCGTGCCCGAAGTACTCGATGGTCTCGCGGGCGTCGGGCCGCAGCTCCTCGGACAGCACCGCCAGGCCGAGCGTGCGGGTATCGCTCGGCGGGCCCGCGACCGGGTCGATCGAGCCGAGCGGCTCTGCCGTCACACCCAGCGCGACGACGCGCCTGCCGCCGGCCGACTCAGCGGCAGCTCGGGTCTCGAGCGGGCCGAGCGAGAACAGCTCCGGCGCGCCCAGGACGTAGCCGCCGTCGGACAGCTGAACGGCGCTCCACTTCCAACGACTCGAGAACGGAACCTGCGCCTCCGGGGCCTCGCCGTCGCCTGGAAAGGCCGCCTCGAGCGCCTGCAGGGTGGGGTTCGGGCTCGGAAACGCCGCAGCGAACCTTCCGAGAGCGCTCGCCAGGGCGTCCTCGCCGACACCGGCGGCCGGAGCGAGCGAGGCGACGCGGAGGCGTGCCTCGGTCAGGGTTCCGGTCTTGTCGAAGCAGATCGTGTCGGCCGAGGCGAGCGACTCGATGGCGTTGAGCTGCTGCGTCAGCGCACCGCGTCGGGAGAGCTTCAAGGCTCCCGAGAGATAGACGAGGCTGGCCAGGAGGATCAGCCCCTCCGGGATGATGTTGATCGCGCCGGCGACGACGGTCGGGAGAGCCTCGTCGAAGGGCGTCTCGCGGAGCCAGAGGCTCAGGGTGAGGAAACCGACGAGGGGCGCCGCCACCGCAACGAGCATCACGATCAGCCGGTTGAGGCCTATCTGGAACGGCGACGGCGGGTGACGGAACGCCCGCGCCTCGCCGGCGAGGCGCTCGGCATAGCTCTCGGCTCCGACGGCGGTGACGACGTAGGAGCCCGTGCCCTCGACGGCAAAGGAGCCCGACAGCACCTGCTCGCCGACGGCCCTGCCGACCGGCTCCGACTCGCCGGTCAGGATCGATTCGTCGATGCGAAGCGCCTCGGCCGCCACTACCTCGCCGTCGGCGACGATCTGGTCGCCCGGCTCGACGAGAACGAGGTCGCCCCGGACCACCTCACCGACGTCCAGCTCCCGCGCGCGGCCGTCGCGAACGACCTGCGCGGTCGGCTTCACCAGCGCCGCGAGCTGCTCCAGCGCGCGCTTGGCCCGGATCTCCTGGACGCTTCCGATCAGCGCGTTCGCGACGACGATGCCGAGGAAGATCGCGTCCGCCGCCTCGCCGAGCGCCACGGTGAGGATGCCGAGGAGCCCGAGCACGGTGTTCGGGAGCGTGAAGACGTTGTGGCGGACGATGCTCGCGTAGGAGCGGCTTGCCGCCGGCTTGCGCACCGGACCGCGCTCGGCCAGGCGCCGTTGCGCCTCCGCTTCGGAGAGCCCGGAAGCAACCGTTTCGATGTCGGCGGGCCGGGACATCGCCTCGCCTAGCCCGTCCTCGCGGGCTGCGGCCACGCGCGACGCGGTGCGACAATCACAGCGTGGAGCCCGCCGCCCTCCGAGCACGGATCGAAAGCGAGATCCGCAGGCACGAGCTCATCCCGGCCGGCGGCGACGTGACCTGCCTCGTCTCGGGCGGCCCGGACTCGACCTGCCTCTGGCACGCGCTCACGGCGCTCGGCTACCGGGTCTCGCCGCTGCACGTCAACCATGGTCTGCGCGGACAGGAATCCGAGGGCGATGCCCGCTTCTGCGCCGGGACGCTCGGCGCCGTCGTCGTGGAGGCGCCCGGTCGAGGGCTGACGGAGGCGAAGCTCCGCGAGCTCCGCTACTCGTTCGCACACGACACGCTGCGCGCGACGGGCCACACCGCGTCCGACCAGGTCGAGACGATCCTGTACCGCCTCGTCTCGGGTGGTCGCCCGACGGGGATCCGATTGCGCCGCGACGACGGGGTGGTTCGCCCGCTGCTGTCCGTCTGGCGCGAAGAGACCGAGGCGTACTGCGACGCCGAGGGCATTCGGTTCAGACGAGACTCCTCGAACGCCGACACGACCCGCGGCCTCATCCGGAACGAGATCCTGCCGCTGCTTCGTCGCCTCCATCCTGGGACCGACCGCAACATCCTCGCAGCTCTCGAGAGCCCCGCGCTGCATTCCGCTGCCCGTCCAGCGCGCGCTCGCCGAGCTGCTGGCCTCCCCGGAGGGCTCGAAGCGCGTCGATCTCGGCGACGGCAAGGTCGCAGTGCGCGAGTACTCGCAGGTCTGGCTCGAGCGGGCACCGGCCAGGCTCGTCGAGCCGGTCGATTGGGGCCCCTGGCGAATCGAGCCGAGGATGACCGGGCTCGTGGTTCGCGGCTGGCGCGCCGGCGACCGCCTCGCCAACCGCGAGAGCAGGAAGGTGCAGGATCTCTTCGTCGATGCGAAGATTCCCCGGTCGGAGAGGGAGGCGTGGCCGCTCGTGGTCTGCGGAGACGACGTGGTGGTCGTGCCGGGAGTCGCAGCCGCCCCCGGGTACGAGGAGGCGGTCATCGCAACGAGGAGCGCATGATGGCGATTCAGGGGGAGCTGGCAAGCGCAGTCGAAGAAGTCCTCATCGATCAGGAGACCCTGGCCCACCGAATCGCCGAGCTCGGCGCGGAGGTCTCGGCCGACTACAGGGGGAAGGACCTCTTGCTCGTCGGGGTCCTAAAGGGAGCGATCTTCTTTATTGCGGACCTCATGCGGTCGATAGACGTACCGTGCGAGATCGACTTCATGGCGATCTCGAGCTACGGCTCGACCACCGACTCGTCGGGCGTCGTGCGCATTCTCAAGGACCTCGACCTGCCGATCGAGGGGCGCAACGTGCTGGTGGTCGAGGACATCGTGGACTCGGGGCTCACCCTCTCGTACCTGGTCCGGGCGCTCAAAGCGCGCTCGCCGGCGTCGGTCGAGGTCTGCGCGCTGCTGACGAAGCCCGCCCGGCGGCGGATCGATGTCCCCTGCAAGTACGTCGGCTTCGAGATTCCGCCCCGGTTCGTGATCGGGTACGGCCTCGACTTCGCCGAGCGCTACCGCAACCTGCCCTACGTGGGCGTCCTGCGGGACGAGCTCGTCGCCCAGGCAGAGCTCTAGGCAGAAACGCCGGCGAAGCGGGCGTTATCTGCCGGAAAGCAGCCGAAGGCTGCG
This sequence comes from uncultured Thermoleophilia bacterium, assembly GCA_963780385.1. Lineage (GTDB taxonomy): Bacteria > Actinomycetota > Thermoleophilia > Gaiellales > Gaiellaceae > CAWACA01. Next base: position 99,638 of record CAWACA010000004.1, read on the forward strand.
GTCACCCAGGCAGAAACGCCGCTCTAGGCCGAAACGGCGGCGCCCTAGGCCGAAACGCCGGCGGAGACGGCGTTATCGGCCGGAGAGCGGCCGGAGGCCGCGGTCACCCCGTCGTCGGAGAAAAGTCGGTCGGAGTCGTCCCGGGAAGCCGCACCAGCAGGGGGTTGCATGCGTCCGCCCCAAAGGCAGGCTGCTACCCTTCGATCACAATCGAGGGCGTGATTTCCGCTTGAGTCGTTTCTTCCGTAGCGCGCTATTCCCGCTCATCGTCATCGTCTTGCTCGTCTACCTGGCGTCGCAGACGTTGCTGCCGCGCTCCGACGACGGGCCGAAGATGACGCTGAGCCAGCTGATCGACCGCGTCGAGAGCGACCCGGACTCGATCGAGCAGGTCGTCTTCAAGCCCAAGGGCCAGGAGATCGAGGCGACGTTCTTCGGCGGCCAGAAGACGAGCCTCAACTACCCGAGCACGGAGTCGCAGATCCAGCTCCAGCGGCTGCTCGAGCAGGAGAACGTGCCGTTCGACTCCAAGGGCACGGGGTCCTCGGCGTGGTGGTCGTTCCTGACCTACCTGCTGCCGTTCCTGCTCTTCTTCGGCTTCTGGATCTTCCTCATGAACCAGGTTCAGGGCGGCGGTTCCAAGGTCATGAGCTTCGGCAAGAGCCGTGCGAAGCGCATGTCGCCCGACTCTCCGAAAGTCACCTTCAAGGACGTGGCCGGCGCGGACGAGGCCGTCGAGGAGCTGCAGGAGATCAAGGAGTTCCTCGAGAACCCGAAGAAGTTCCAGGCCCTCGGCGCCCGCATCCCGAAGGGGGTGCTCCTGTACGGGCCGCCCGGCACCGGCAAGACGTTGCTCGCCAGGGCCGTAGCAGGCGAGGCCGGCGTGCCGTTCTTCTCGATCTCGGGCTCGGACTTCGTCGAGATGTTCGTCGGCGTCGGCGCGAGCCGGGTTCGCGACCTCTTCGAACAGGCCAAGCAGGCTTCCCCCTGCATCATCTTCATGGACGAGATCGACGCCGTCGGGCGGCACCGCGGAGCGGGACTCGGCGGCGGACACGACGAGCGGGAGCAGACGCTGAACCAGCTCCTCGTCGAGATGGACGGCTTCGAGCTGAAGGACAACATCATCCTGATCGCGGCGACCAACCGTCCCGACATCCTCGACCCGGCGCTCCTTCGCCCCGGCCGGTTCGACCGGCAGATCGTCGTCGACCGCCCGGACCGCAACGGCCGGCGGAAGATCCTCGAGGTGCACACGAAGGGCAAGCCCATCGCCCCCGAGATCGACCTGGACACCCTGGCCGCCGGGACGCCCGGCTTCACCGGCGCCGACCTGGCGAACCTCGTCAACGAGGCCGCTCTGCTCGCAGCCCGGCGGGGCAAGAAGACGATCGAGATGCTCGAGCTCGAAGAGGGGATCATGCGCGTCATCGCAGGCCCCGAGAAGCGCACCCGGCTCCTCTCGGAGCACGAGCGCAAGGTGACCGCCTACCACGAGATGGGCCACGCACTCGTTGGCCACCTGCTGCCGCACTGCGATCCCGTCCACAAGATCTCGGTGATCAGCCGCGGCCAGGCGCTCGGCTACACGATCTCGCTGCCTCGCGAGGATCGCTTCCTCCAGACGAAGTCGGCGCTGATGGACAGCCTGGCGATGACGCTCGGTGGGCGCTCCGCCGAGGAGCTCGTCTTCCACGAGATCACAACAGGCGCCGCAAACGACCTCGAGAAGGTCACGCACACGGCCAAGCAGATGATCATGCGCTTCGGCATGAGCGAGAAGCTCGGGCCCCGGACGCTCGGGCGCAACCACGACATGCCGTTCCTCGGCCGCGAGCTCTCGGCCGAGCCGGATTACTCCGACGAGATCGCGCGCGAGATCGACGATGAGATCCGCCGCATCGTCGAGGAGGCTCACGAGCGGGCGCGGACAGGTCTTGACCGACAATATGGAGGAGCTGCACCAGCTTTCCCAGCTCCTGATCGAGCGCGAGACGATCGACAAGGAGCAGTTCGAGCGGCTCCTCGCCGGCGAGCCCGAGGAGAGCGTGTTCGCCGAGCCGGAGCCGCCCCCGGCCGAGCCCGAGCCCGACACCGAGCGCAAGCCGCGCGTCGAGCCGCAGCCGCGGCCCTTCCCTATTCCCGGGGCGACGATGCAGCCTCCGCCGCCCGAAGGCGCGACGTCCTGACCCGTCAGCGGTAGGGGCCGGATCTCATCCGGCCCACGACGTCAAGGCGGCGGGCGCCCGCCCGTACAATCGCGGCCATGGCCAGGTCGATCGACGAGCTGCTGCCGCGGCCGAGCGTCATGGGCGTCGTCAACGTCACGCCGGATTCCTTCTCTGATCCCGGACGTCATCTCGAGCCGATGGCCGCCGTGGCCGCGGTGTCGGACGCCGCGCGCGACGGCGCTGCGATCGTCGACATCGGCGGCGAGTCGACGCGGCCCGGCTCGCTGGGGGTGACGGTCGAGGAGGAGCTGCGGCGCGTCATCCCGGTCTTCGAGGGGCTCGCAGAGGCCGGAACCTCGGTCCCGCTCTCGGTCGACACCTCGAAGGCCGAGGTGGCTCGGCGAGGGCTCGAGCTCGGCGCGGTGATGGTGAACGACGTGACCGCTCTCCGGGCCGACCCGGGGCTGGCCGACGTGATCGGAGAGCACCGGGCGCTGCTGTGTCTGATGCACATGCTGGGCGAGCCGAGGACGATGCAGGAGAATCCGCGCTACGACGACGTCGTGACGGAGGTCGCGGCCTTCCTCGAGCAGCGGCTTGCCTTCGCCGTCGCGGCCGGAATCCCCGAGGAAAGGATCTGTCTCGATCCGGGGATCGGCTTCGGGAAGGCAACCCGGCACAACATCGAGCTGCTGCTCGGGCTTCGCACGATTGCCTCGCTGGGTCGGCCGGTGCTGGTCGGGGTCTCGCGCAAGCGGTTTCTGGCCCGGATCACGGGCGACGACGTCGGCATCGTCGGGCCCCTCTCGGCATCGGTTGCGGTCGCCGTCCTCGCGTACGAGCGGGGCGCCGCGATCATCCGCGCCCACGACGTGCGCGAGCACGTCGAGGCGCTGGAAGCCGCGCACGCGTTCGAGGTGGTGAACGGATGGAAGTAGACATCGAGGTCTACGGGCTGGAGCTCTACGGCTACCACGGCGCCCTGCCGGAGGAGCGCGAGCAGGGCCAGCCGTTCCTGTTCGACATCTCGATGACCGTTCACGACGCCGCCGTCCGCTCGGACAAGCTGCACGACACCGTCGACTACACGGAGGTGGCCGCCTGCGTGCGCGAGATCTCCGACGGGAGCCGCTTCAATCTCATCGAGGCGCTCGCGGCGGCGATCGCCGACGCGCTGCTGACCCGATTCGAGCTCTCGCGCGTGCGGGTGCGGGTGCGCAAGCCGGCGGTGAAGCTCGACGCTCAGGTCGAGTTCACGGCGGCCACCGTCGAGCGGTCGAGGAGATAGCAAGCGGCGCTGTGCGCCGCGCGCAGCGGCCGCGGCCGAGGAGGCCCGCCAGGCCGCGAGGCGTCTCCGAGCCGCGGATTGGAGTCGAGACCGAGGCGACGGCGCCGGGGCCCCAGATGGCCGGCGGCGCGAAGCGTCTCCGAGCGCTCGTGCTCGGAACCGGGCCGGACAGGTCAGGCCCCTACAGCCTCACGCGGGATGCTTCCAGATAAGCATGAGGCCGTCGCCGACCGTGAGCAGGGCGTTGCGACACCCGCGGGTCGGCCTGAATGTGGTCGGCGAACGCCCGGATGCCGACGGTGTCGGTGTCGGTCGTGTCCGGATCCAGGGCGTCGCCGCCCCAGAGCATGTTGTCGGCCACGATCAGTCCCCGGTCAGCGAGCTTCGGCAGCACAGCCTCGTAGTAGTGGGTGTATTCGCGCTTCGATGCGTCGATAAAGACGAGATTGAAGGGCCCCGACAGCGAGGCGATGAGCTCGAGCGCGTCACCCATCAAGATCTCGATCTTCCCGCCGTGTGGGCTTGCCTCGACGTAGCGGCGTGCGATCGCGGCCGCGTGCTCATCGCGCTCGAGCGTCGTGACCGTTCCGCCTTCCGGTAGCGCGGCGGCCATCGAGAGTGCGCTGTAGCCGGTGAACGTCCCTATCTCGAGCACACGGCGGGCGCCGGTCGCGACGACGAGCCCCTCGAGCAGCCGCGCCTCGATCACGCCGCCGGCCATCTGGGGAACCGGCATCTTCTCCTCGGTCTCGGCTCTCAGCTCGGCCAACTCGGGCACCGGCGTTGTCGTGTGCTCGAGTGCGTACTCCTCGGCTGCCGGGCTGACGAGGTCTTCCGGCACGGCTTCCTTAATCGCGTCCGCACGCGCAGTGTGTACTCCGCCGAGTCGCCCCCGCCGCCACCCGGGATCCGCAGCTCGACGAACGGAGTGATTGCTCGACGGGTCGTGTTGCGGAACACGATCGTCTCCGTGCGGCTGCCGGGCTTCGTGCTCGCTGCGAGGCGGTTGCTCTTCCTCCCCAGCACGGACAGGGTCTTCTGCTTCCAGAGGAACACGTCGACCGGGTTGTCGGGCGTGACCGTGATCTGGATCGTCTTCCCGGCCGGGACGAGGACGCGGTAGACGTCGCGCGGATCCTCGATCGCGTCGAGACGGGCACGGACGGTGGCGCTGCCGCGCCCCGCCGACGTGAGCGCCGGGTCGCCTTTCGCGAGCACCTTCCCGGTGATGAGGTCGACGTCGTCGTTCGGCTCGCTCGGGATCCGGGATCGGCGCTTTGGCGGCCAGGGCAGCCGGAAGGTTCACGAGGCCCGTGCCGGTTCGCGTGTCGAAGCCGCGCCTGCCGATGTCCGTGGCGCTCTCACGGAGCAGCGCGAAGATCTGAGAGCGGTCGAGCTCGGGACGTTCCGTCCAGACCCAGGCCGCGACGCCGGAAACGATCGGTGCGGCGAAGCTCGTTCCGTCGACGACCGCGAAGTTTTCCGGGTCGGTCGGATCCTGGATCGGGATTCCGGCGCCCGGCGCCGCGAGATCGACCGCCGGGTTGGCGCTGGAGAAGAAGAGCGGCTGGTTGGCCTGATCGGTGGCGGCGACGGTAATCACGTGCGGATAGTCGGCCGGGTAGATGTCCGGGTTGCCGACGCCGAAATGGTTCCCTCCCGCCGCGACGACGAGCGCGCCGCGGTCGACGGCCCGCATGATCGCCTCGTACAGGGAACGCGAATACCCGGGCCCGCCGATGCTCAGGTTGACGACGTCGCCTGTCGCGGCGCTGTCGAGCGCGGCGATGATGTCCGGATCGGTGAGCGAGCGCAGCTTGAAGATGCGGAGCGCCGAGGTGGGGTAGACGCCGACAGAGCCGACGCCGTTTGCGGCCGCTCCCACGGTCGAGGCGACGATCGTGCCGTGGTAGAACTCGTCGTCGAACGAGACCGGCGACTGCTGATTCAGCAGGGCAACGTTCGGACGGCCGGCGAAATCCGGGTGTCCGGTGTCGAGACCGGTGTCGATGATCGTCACGGAGACGCCGGGCCCCGGCGGCTCGATGCCCGCCGCGCCGACACGGTCGATGAACCACGCCTTGTCGAGGAGCGGATCGCCCTCGTCGAGGTGGCCGGCCAGGAACCTGCTGCGGCTGGGCTCTGCGTAGCGGAGGAGCCCGAGCCGGTCGAGCTCCGGTACGAGGCGTTCGGATGCGCCGCCCCCGACCTTCCAGATGCCGAGGTCACGGGACACGAGCGTGCCGCCCTGCCCGGCTACGAGCCGTTCCGCGGCCGTTCCCGGCTCGACGGCCAGCAGCACGCTCGGGTGCTCGGCCAGAGCAGCCAGCGCGCGGCCGCGCGGGATCGGCGGCGGCAGATTCCCCGTGGCGCCTGCGGCCGGCGCAGGCGCTGCAGCGGCGAGCCCGCACACGACCAGCGCAAGCACGCCGAGTCCCCTCCGTCCCCTCTGCGGCATCTTCCTATCTAAGCTGAAAATCGAGGGCGCGTGTTGGCGTACGTCGGAATGGGCTCGAACCTGGGCGACCGCGAGGGCACGCTCCGGCAGGCGCTCGAGCTGCTCGACTCCGAGCCGGGGATTCGCGTGGTCGCGGTGTCCTCGCTACGCGAGACGGACCCCGTCGGCTACGAAGACCAGCCGCCGTTTCTGAACGGCGCCTGCGCGGTCGAGACGCAGCTGGCGCCGCACGAGCTGCTCGCGCGCCTGCTCGCGATCGAGGCCAGGCTGGGCCGGACGCGCGACGGAGTTCCGCGCTACGGGCCGCGTACCTGCGACCTCGACCTGCTGCTGTACGGGCAGGAGACGCTGGAGGAGCCGGACCTGGTCGTGCCGCATCCACGCCTGTCGGAACGCCGGTTCGCGCTCGAGCCGATCGTCGAGCTCGATCCCGACCTCGCCCTCCCGGACGGGCGCCGCGTGAGGGACCTCTTGGCGAGGCTAGAATGAAACTCATATGTCTCACCTCGACGAGCTCGACGAGTTCGAGGCCGAGCTCGAGCTGCGCCTCAAGAAGGAGTACACAGCCGTCTTCGGGCTGTTTCGGTACTGCGTCGTCACGCAGGACTCCACGTACCTCTGCAACAAGCTCGAGCTGAAGCAGCTGCTGCAGCAGAGCTACCCGTTCTTCCACCTGGTCATGGAGGACGTGTGGGTCTGGGACAAGAACCGGCCCACGCGGATCATTCCGCGCGCCGAGGTCTACACCTCGAGCGACGTGACCATCGAGGAGCTCCGCGGCGAGGGCGAGATGCCCGGCCTCACGCCGGAGGCGCTCGCCGAGAAGCTCGGCGAGCCGCTCACGCCGGACGAGGATTGACGGGGCGCCCGTTCGGGCGGGCCTGAAGCCGGACGCTGCGGTCGGCGGTCGATCTCGATGCTCCTAGCCGTCGACGTCGGCAACACGCAGACCGTCTTCGGCGTTTTCGACGACGGCGCGCTCACCCGCGACTGGCGGGTGGCGACGGAGGCCGAGCGCACGGCCGACGAGATCGCCGCGCTGCTCGACCGCCTCCTGGAGCTGCACGAGCTCCAGCTCGAGGACGTGGACGGCGTTTGCGTCTCGTCCACCGTGCCGGTTCTCGTGCGCGAGTACGAGGCCTTCGCGGGGCGCTACCTCGACGCGGAGCTGCTCGTCGTCGGGCCGGGCGTCAAGACCGGCATCCCGATCCTCTACGACAACCCGCACGAGGTCGGGCCGGACCGGATCGTCAATGCGGTCGCCGCGCGCGAGCGGCACGGGGCTCCTTGCATCGTGGTCGACTTCGGCACCTCCACGAACTTCGACGCGGTCTCGCGCGCCGGCGAGTTCGTCGGGGGCGTGCTCGCGCCCGGGATCGAGACCTCGATGGACGCGCTCTTCGCGCGGGCGGCGCGACTCGTCAAGGTCGACTTCTCGGCGCCGCCGGCGGTGATCGGCAAGACGACGGTCGGAGCGCTCCAGTCCGGCCTCGTCTACGGGTTCGCGGGCCAGGTAGACGGGATCGTGGAGCGCATGCGCGGCGAGCTGGGCGAGGACGCGCGCGCGATTGCGACGGGCGGCCTCGCCGACCTGATCGCCCCGCACTCGAGGACCATCGAGCTCGTCGACCCGGGACTGACGCTGGAGGGCCTCAGGCTGGTGTGGGAGCGGAATCGGTCCGACTGACCACGGCGAGCTCGAGGCTCGCACGACCGAGCCGGTTCATCGACACGCCCTCGACCCACGGCCGGTGCAGCTGCACCGCTCGTCCGTACGCGACAGGGATCAGCGCGGCCCGCTCGCGCACCCAGACGCGGTCGAACTCGTGGTAGAGGCGCATCCGCTCCGGCTGATCCTGCAGCGCGCGGGCCCTGTCGAGCAGCTCGTCGAGCGCGTCGTCGCGGTAGAAGGGCCAAGTCCCGTGGCTGTACAGCCCCACGAACATGCCTTCGGGGTCCGGGAAGTCGGCCGTCCAGCCCGTCAGCCAGAGGTCGCTGCTCTCGTCGAGATCCTCGAGGCAGATCGGCTTGCCGCCCTCGCGTACGCGGACATGGGCGCCGATTGCCGCCCACTGCTCGACGAGCGCGTCGAGGCGCGCATGCGCCCTGGTGGCGACGATCTCGAGCTCGGGCAGCCCTTGCCCGTCCGGGTAGCCGGCTTCCGCGAGCAGCCGCCTCGCCAGCTCGACGTCGTACTCCGCCCCGGCTCTGGCCGAGTGGCCGGGCATCGCCGGCGGGAGCGCGCCGCCCCGGATCGCCAGCCGCGACAGATTGAACGTCTCGCCGAGGCGCGAGCGGTCGACGGCGTGGGCGAAGGCGCGGCGCACGAGCTCGGACGAGAACGGCTCCCGGTCGGCCCTGAAGCCGATGTGGTGCATGGAGAGCAGCGAGACGGTCTCGGCGACGCTGTCGGGAGCCTCGAGCGCGAGCGGGTCGAAAGCGGTCAGGACGTCGAAGCGGCCGGCCAGCCACTCCGGGAGCGCCTCCTGATCGGACTTGAACTCGATGCGGATCTCGCGGACGTTCCCGCGCGCCCCAGTCCAGTACGGGTTCGCCTCGAGCAGCACGTAGCCGTCGCCGATCTCGCCGATCACGAACGGCCCGTTGCAAACGAGATTCTCCGGGTGGCGCCACGCGTCCCCGAGCTCCTCGCAGCGATGACGGGGCCAGGGGAAGGCCCAGCGTCGCGAGCAGGTACGGGAAGTAGCTCCGCGGCTCGCGGACTCGAACCTCGAGCGTGCGGTCGTCGAGAGCCTCGGCGCTCGCGATGTCCGCGAGCAGGAAGGCAGTCGCGCTCTGCTCCTCTTGCAGCCGGCGCCAGGCGAACGCGAAGTCCTCGGCCGTGACGGGCACGCCGTCGCTCCAGCGGGCCTCCTCGCGCAGGCGAAAGAGGTACGTGAGCCCGTCGCTCGAGACGCGGAAGTTGTCCGCGATGTCCGGCACGACTGTCAGCGCGTCGTCGACGGTGAGCAGCCCGCGGAACAGGTGCCCGACGATCTCCATGCCCTCCGTCGTGTAGACGTGGCCCGGAATGAAGTCCGAGGCTTCGTGCAGCACCGTCTCGAGGCATTCCGTCGCCTCGGTGCGCGGCGGCTCCTCGACGCGGCAGTAGAACGCCTCGTCGTAGGCCGCCTCAGCCCGCTCGAAGTCGAAGGCGAGGTGGTGCGTGAGCGCGATCTTGAACAGCGTGTCGCGGGCGCGCTGCTCGTCGCCGAGGCGCGCCAGGAAGTCGCGGGCGCGGCCGTAGTGCTCGAGGGCCTCGCGGTCGGCGTACAACGCCCGGGCCGCGTCGCCCGCCTGCAGCAGATAGTCGACGGCCCGCGCCGGCTCGTCTGCCTCGCTGAAGTGCCGCGCGAGCAGCGCGAAGATCTTGTCGCGCGAGCCCGGATTGAGCTGCTCCAGGGCCTCCCCGACTCCGAGGTGGAGCTTTCGCCGCTTCGCCTCGATCAGGCTCGCATAGGCGACCTCCTGCACGAGGCCGTGGCGGAAGCGATACTCGGGCGCGGGACGCCGCCGCTCCTCGACGACGAGGTCGAGGCGCTGGAGCTCCGAGAGCGCCGGCAGCAGCTGCTCGCGGGGTAGCACCCGCTCGAGCAGCACGAAGCTGAACGTGCGCCCGGCCACGGCGGCGACGCTCAGAACCTCGCGCGCGGCGGGGTCGAGCCGGTCGAGCCGTGCCTGCAGCGTTCCCTGGACGAGAGCCGGGACCGTGAGCTCCTGCTCGCGCACGGCGAGCACGAGGCGGCCGTTGTCGCGCAGCAGCGCGCCGCGCTCGAGCAGGTCGCGCAGCGCCTCCTCGAGGAAGAACGGATTGCCCCCGGCCCGGTCGGCAAGGAGCTTCGCCACCGACTCGGGTAGCTCGCCTTCAGCCGCGTTCGTGACGAGCGCGCGGCTTGCATCGTCGGGCAGCGGGCGCAGCTCGATCTCGCGGTAACGGTGCGGATAGCGCTGGCGTGCGCGCTCGCCGAGCCGCCAGGAACCGTGGTCGCGGTCGGCGCGATGAAGCAGCAGCAGCCCCAGCGCGGCTTCCTCCGTCACGGGGAGCAGGTCGGCGAGGAGCTCGAGGGTCGCGTCGTCCGCCCAGTGAATGTCCTCGATCACGAGGCACAGCGGCGTCTCCGCCGCCAACCGGCTGACGAGCTCGCTGAAGAACAGGAACGTCTGGTGACGGACGCTCTCGCGCGAGAGCTCCCGGATCCGCGCAGCCGCGTCCGGCTCGAGGGCGACGTCGGCGAGGGATGCGATGAACGGATAGGCGGCGTCCGCCTCGTCGCCGAGCAAGCGCTCGAGCTCGGCTTTCAGCTCGAGGCGCACCCGTGCCTCCGGGGTCGAAGGGCCGACCGAGAGCCAGTCGCGAACGGCTTCCCGGATCGGCCAGTACGGGAACGACTCGGCATACGACACCGAGCGTCCTTCCACGAATCGCACGCGGTCGCGCATGTGGCGTTGCATCTCTGCAACCAGGCGCGACTTTCCGATCCCGGGCTCACCGCTGACCGACACGATCACGCCGCGCCCCTCGCCGAGCCCCTCGAGGGCCCGCTCGAGCACGGTCAGCTCGAACTCGCGTCCGACGAGCGGATAGCGGCTCGGCGCGCTTCCGTCCCCGTCGGTCTGTCCGCGGACGCGGAAGATCTCGACCGGAACGCTCAACCCGCGGAGCGTCTGCTCCCCGAGCTGCTCGAGCTCGAAGCAGTGCTCCACCTGCGAGCGCGTCGCCGCGCCGACGACGATCTCCCCGCCGGAGGCCAGCTCCTGGATGCGGGCGGCGGTGTTGACGGTCTCGCCGAGGGCGTTGTAGGGATCCTCGCTCTCGGGATCGATGACGACCGGCCCGGTGTTGATCGCGATCCTGACGGCGAGGTCGATGCCGTACGCCTCGCGCACCTCGGCCGCATAGCGCGTCGAGCGCACGCTGCATGGACAGCGCCGCGAGCACGGCGCGCTCGGAGTCGTCCTCGTGCGCGACCGGCGCTCCGAACAGCGCGTAGAGCTCGTCTCCGACGAACTGCGCGACGGTGCCTTCGAAGCGCTCGACCTCGGCGCTCAGCAGGCGCATGACCTCGTCGACGAGCAGCTTCGAGCGCTCGGGGCCGAGTGTCTCGCCGATGGCCGTCGAGCCCACGATGTCGGCGAAGAGAACCGTGACGATGCGGCGTTGAGCGACTACCGCCATGGGAAGGATTGTAGGCGTCAGGGCGTGGGGCCCGGGACCACGCGCAGGCTGTTCAGCCGCCTCCGTACGCGCTGATCGGGAGCGGCAGCATCAGCTCGTCGAGCCCTGCGGTCTCGTCACGCAGCCGCTCTGCGATCTCGGCCGCGCCCGGGGTGGCCGCGAGCAGGCGCTGCTCGACCTCGCCGACCGTTCGGAGCTGCACGAGCTCCTGCTTGAACGGCTTCGGGAATCGCCCGCCGCCGAGATACCAGCCGTAGAACTTCTTCAGGAAGCCGGTCGCGCGGTGCTCTCCGAGCTCTCGAACGGTCTCTCCCATGAAGAACAGCAGCTCCCCGGCCACGTCCTCGCGCGAGGGGCGCGCGGCCTCGCTCTCACCCATGATCTCGGCGAGCACCCACGGGTTGCCCTGGGCGGCACGACCGACCATGACCGCCGCACAGCCGGTGGCGGCGAGCACGTCGAGGGCCCGTTGCCGCGTCGTGATGTCCCCCGAGGCGATCACCGGGACGCTCACCCGCTCCACGAGCTCGGCGGTGAGCGCGTGGTCGGCCTCCCCCGTGTACATCTGCCTCGCCGAACGGGGGTGGAGCGTGAGCGCCGCCGCACCCGCCTCGACGAGCCGCGGTCCCAGCGTCAGGCACGACCGTGAGCCGTCTTCGAGCCCGCGCCGCATCTTCACCGTGACGGGCACCGAGACCGCGCTTGCGACGGCCTCGATCACGGTGCAGGCGCGGTCGGGATCGTCGAGCAGGCGTTGCCCCGGCGCCGGTCTTGGTGACCTTCCGGACCGGGCAGCCGAAGTTGACGTCGACGATGTCCGCGCCCGCCGCCTCCACCATCCTGGCCGCCTCGGCCATGACCCGCGGCTCGGAGCCGAAGATCTGGACGGCGAGGGGATGCTCGTCGGCCGAGATCAGCAGATAGCCGAGCGAGCGCTCGTTGCCGTGTGGAGGCCGGCGCAGCTGACCATCTCGGAGCACACGAGACCGGCCCCGAAACGCCGGCCCTGGCGGCGGAACGCCTGCACGCTGACGCCTGCCATCGGGGCGAGCACGAGCCGGCTCGGCACTTCGACGGGGCCTATCCACCAGGATTTCCGAAGCTCGTCCACGGACGGGAATGGTAGCCCGCAGGCCTCCGTTTTCACCATTGACGAGGGGGGAGGCAATGGTAGAATTCGCGTTCGCGAGGTGCACTGCACCACGCTTTTTCTGTCTTTGGGCTCTTCGGAGGTACCTGTGAAGGAAGTCATCATGACTCCTGAAGGCTACGGCCAGCTCAAGGAGAAGCTCGAGCTCCTGTCGACGACGAAACGTCGCGAGGTGGCTGAGCGAATCAAGCACGCGCGCGAGTTCGGTGACATCACCGAGAACTCCGAGTACGACGACGCGAAGAACGAGCAGGCGATGCTCGAGCAGGAGATCGCCAAGCTCGAGGAGCGGCTCGCGCACGCCCGCGTGATCGAGGCCGGCGAGATCTCGACGGACGTGGTCGGCATCGGGACGGTCGTCCGGCTCCGGGACATCGATGCAAACGAGACGATCGAGTACACGATCGTGGGCTCGGCCGAGGCGAATCCCGCCGAGCGCCGGCTCTCCAACGAGTCGCCGGTCGGGAAGGCCATCATCGGGCACAAGAAAGGCGAGACCATCGAGGTCGCGGTACCGCGCGGCAAGCTGAAGTTCAAGATCATGGACATCAAGGCCGCCTAGGCGAGTTACGGTGCCCGGCGGCTGAGCGGCCGGCCTGCGGCCGGCCGCCGAGCCGGCCAGGGGAGCGGCCGAAGGCCGCGGTCACGGCCGCACCGCCGAGAGCGGCCGAAGGCCGCTTCAGAAGCACCGTAACTGGGCCGGATCTCATCCGGCCCTTCTGCGAAGGAGGGACGCAGATGGGGAACGCGCCGGCATCGACCGAGGAGCGGCGAGACGCGCTCGTAGGCAAGCTCTTCGCCGGCACGATCGAGGCGCTCGATCTGCTCGGCGTCTACATCGGCGACAGGCTGGGTCTGTACCGAGCGCTGGCCGACGCCGGACCGCTGACACCGCCCGAGCTCGCCGAGGCTGCGGGCATTCACCATCGGTACGCCCGCGAATGGCTGGAGCAGCAGGCTGCGAGCGGCATCCTCGACCTCGAGTCGGACGCGGACGAGGCGGACAAGCGGCGCTTTTCGCTCCCCGCGGGCCACGACGAGGCGCTCCTCGACGCGGACAGCCTCAACTACGCGGCGGCGTTCGGCCGGGTGCTGGTCGGGTTGGCGCGGCCGATCCACGAGGTCATCGAGGCCTACCGCGAGGGGGTCGGCGTCCCCTACGAGGCGTATGGGCCGGACGCGTACGAAGGCCAGGCTGCCTTCACGCGGCCGCTCTACCTGAACGTGCTCGGCAGCGAATGGCTGCCGGCGGCCACCGTGATCCACGAGCGGCTGCTCGCCGATCCCCCGGCGCGCGTGGCCGATCTCGCCTGCGGCGGCGGGCTGTCGAGCATCGGAATCGCCCGCGCGTACCCGAAGGCACACGTCGACGGGATCGACCTCGACGAGCCTTCGATCGAGCTCGCCAGGCGGCACCTCGCCGAGAATCCGGACGTCGCGGGCCGCGTCGAGTTCCACCACCGAGACGCCGCCGACCCTGGCCTTGCCGGACGCTACGACCTCGTCACGATCTTCGAGGCGCTGCACGACATGTCGTACCCCGTCAAGGCCCTCGAGGCCGCCCGAGGGCTGCTCGTGGACGGGGGCTCGGTGCTCGTCGGCGACGAGCGCACGGCCGACCGTTTCGAGGCTCCCGCGGGCGACGTCGAGCGCTTGCTCTACGGGGCCAGCATCCTGCACTGCCTGCCCGTCGGCATGGTCGGCGAGGGAGCGGCGGGGACGGGCACCGTGATGCGTGTCGAGACCGTTCGGCGCTACGCGGCGGAGGCGGGATTCGGCGGCTTCGAGGTGCTCCCGATCGAGCACGAGTTCTACCGCTTCTACCGCCTCACCGCGTAGGGCGAGGCGTTTCCACGCCGACAACAACCCGGGCGGCTGAGCGGGCGGCTCGGCCGCCCGCGACCCGCCTAAGAGCGGCCGAACGGCCGCGGTTAGCGCCGTAGGCGGCCTTGGGCTAGGCGGAGCTCGCCACGACCGCCTCGCCCGAGCCCGTGCGCATGCGGATGCGCGCGACCGGGGCGCCCGGCGCCGGTCGGTCGGTTACGTCGAGCTCGCTGCGGGCCTGGCCGGAACCTGAGACGACGTCGAGCTCCGCGGCCACGCCGGGCCGCACGCCGACCCGCAGGTCGCCGCCTCCGGTGACGAGCGTCGAGGTTGCCGCCCGCGACTTCCGAGACGACGACGCTCCCCTTGCCGGTGCGGACCTTGGCATTGCCGCCCACGACGCCGAGACGCACGTCTCCGTGGCCGGTTGTCAGCGAGGCGCCGAGGCTCTCGATCGAGGAGAGCTCGATGTCGCCGTTGCCGAGACGAGCCTTGAGAGGCCCGGAGATACGTCCGAGGGTGACCGAGCCCGAGCCGCTCGCCACCTTGACAGCGCCGTCGATCTCCTCCGCCTCGACGGCGCCGCCGCCGGTGATCGCCACGAGGCCGCAGAGCTTGCCCGAAGCCGAGATCGAGCCACGGTGGGCGGCGGCTTCGACCTTCGAGCCGCTCGGCATCTCCACGAAGACGACGACGCCGCCGCGGTGGAAGCTGCGCGGCGCTCGGACGACGAGCTTGCGATGCTCCTCTGAATACTCGACGCGCGTCTCGCCGACGCTGCGCTCGTCCGTCTGATCGTCCGGCGTCGAGAGCTCGACGCGGACGTGGTCGACGTCGCCCGCCTTGACCTCGATTCGGCCTTCGCGGATGCGAAGGTCGAGCTCGCAGGGGCCGTCGCAGGGAAACGCCTCGGTGCGGGGGACGGTTGGAGTCTTCATCTCATTTCCTCGTTTCTGTTCTCATGGGAAGCGGTCAGCCGTGAACCCAGCCGCGGACACGATGGCCCGTCTGCTGCGTCGCGGGCCGCCGTCGGCCGACCAGGCTCTCCTGTACGGAGCGGGTGAGCCAGGTGTTCAGCGAGACACCGGCAGCCTCGGCCGCCTGATCTGCCTGCGCCTTCAGGCTCTCTGGGAGCCGGAGCGTGATCCGGCTCGTCTCACCGCCCGCACCGAGAGGCTCCGCAGGCTCGTCGGCATCGGCCCGGACCTCGCGAGACGACAACCCGCACCTCTCCCGGTTCGAGGCGAAGCTCCACGACCCGGTCGTCGAGCGCGCCGGTCACCTCCAGGGCGAGCTCGGAGAGCGCGTTCATGATCGCCAGGCGCGTTGCGGGCTCGAGCGCGGCGGCGAGAGCGGCCGCCGTTCGCGCCGTTTCTTCGTCGCCGGCCGCCGCGGCAGCGGCGAGGCTGTCCTCGACGAAGGTCGACATGCGGTGTCAAATCCATGACGCCACTATGACATCAGTATAGACGTCTGTCAAGCGTCATTGTGACGCATGCATGCGGGCGGCCGTCGGAGGCGCCTCACGATAGGCTCGCCGGTGCCGTGAGCCAGCCCAAGCGTTTCCCCGACCGGGACGAGATCTCCGCCGTACGGGCCGAGGCGGAGGCCCTCGAGCCCGGGTGAGGAGGCCGACCTGCGCCGGCGCGTCGCCGGGCGCGTCCTCGCCCGGCGCGGTCACGGCAAGCTGACGTTCCTCGATCTCGTCGACCGCTCCGGTCGGATCCAGCTGCTGTGCGCCGAGGATCGCTGCGGGCCGGTCGACGTCGATCTCGGGGACATCGTCGGCGCGGTGGGCGCTCCGGCTCGTACGAAACGGGGCGAGCCCTCGCTCGCCGTCGACGAGCTCGTCCCGCTCGCGAAGATCGACCGCTCGCTGCCCGACGTCTACCACGGGCTGACAGACGTCGAGACCCGCTACCGCAGGCGCTACCTCGACCTCGCCGTCAACGAGGAGACCCGGCGGGACTTCATCCTGCGCTCGCGGCTCGTCTCGGCCGTCCGCCGCTGGCTCGACGAACGCGGCTTCGTCGAGGTCGAGACCCCCGTCCTTCAGCCCCGTTACGGCGGCGCGTTCGCCCGGCCGTTCGTCACGCACTCGAACGAGCTCGACGCCGACCTCTACCTGCGCATCGCGACCGAGCTCTACCTCAAGCGCCTCATCGTCGGCGGGCTCGAGCGCGTCTACGAGCTCGGCAAGGACTTTCGCAACGAGAGCGTCTCCTACAAGCACCAACCCGAGTTCACGATGCTCGAGTGGTACGAGGCCTACGCCGACTACCGGGACACGATGGAGCGGATCGAGCAGCTCGTCCAGGACGTGGCGCTCGAGGTGCTCGGGACGACGGAGGTCGAGTTCAGAGGCCACCGCGTCGATCTCAAGGCTCCCTGGGCCCGCGTTCGGCTGCCCGACGCGCTCGACGAGGCTCGGCCTCTGGACCCGGGACGAGGCGGAGCTCCGTTCCGGTCTCGAGGCGCGGGGCATCGAGACGGGCGCAGACCGGACCTGGGCGCAGCTCGTGGACCACGCTCTCTCCGCCCTGATCGAGCCCGAGCTCGTCCAGCCCACGATCCTGCACGACTACCCGGTGGAGCTCTCGCCGTTCGCGAGGGCAACGGACGACGATCCCACCCTCGTCGAGCGCTTCGAGTACTTCGTCGCCGGGATGGAGCTCGGCAACGCCTTCACGGAGATCAACACCGCGGAGGAGCAGGCCGCGCGCTTCGCCCTGCAGGACGAGGAGCGGGACGCAGGCGACGTGCTCGCGGAGGCCGGGGATCCCGACTACGTCGAGGCGCTCTCGTACGGCATGCCGCCGACAGGCGGCATCGGCCTCGGCATCGACCGCCTGGCCATGCTCTTCACCGGCCGTGAGACGATCCGCGACGTGGTGCTGTTCCCGGCGCTCCGCCCGGAGGAGAGAGCCTAGGATGCGTTCGGGTGAGGGGTATTGCAGCGATCACAGCCGCTCTCGCGGTGCTCCTCGTCGCAGGCGCGGCGCAGGCGAGGATCTCCACGTTCAAGACGCCTTCGGGCAACATCGGCTGCCTCTACGACTCCTCGCCGTCGTTCCTGCGCTGCGACATCCGTAGCGGGCTGAAGCCGCCGCCCCCGCGTCCGGCCCGTTGCGACCTCGACTGGGGCGACTCGGTCTCGCTCGGCCGCACGGGCCGGACAAAGCTCGTCTGCCACGGCGACACCGCGCTGCTTCCCTCGGCGCCCGTGCTCGCCTACGGGAAGACGTGGAAGCGCGGCCCGTTCAGCTGCACCTCGCGCCGTGCCGGGCTGACGTGTGAGAACGCGGCGGATCACGGCTTCTTCCTGAGCCGCAACAGCTGGCGGCGTTTCTAGCGGCTTCGCCGCCCTCCGCCGGTCGGATGACTCGGAGGAGGATCGGCGCCTCATCCACGCCCCGACCGCGTCGGCCTGCCCGATCCTTCGGCGGCCCGATGGCCGGTCCGGCACGGGCCGAGCATCGTGGATGCAGGAAACCCGCCTCCCAGAGGAGCACCAGATGAACCGTCTCATTCCCATCCTGGCCGTCGCCGCCCTCGTAGGAGGGGTCGCCGGCGGCGCGATCGACGCGTATGCGCTGAACAACGACAACGATTCGACCCCGGCCGCGCCTCCTGCGCCCGTCGCAACCTCGGTCTCGTCGGGCGGAGGAGAAGCCCCGACGGCCGAGCAGATCTACCGCGACGACGCACCCGGCGTCGTCGTGATCACCGATACCCAGACGCAAGACCTGCCGCCGACGTTGTTCGGCGGGCCGGACAGCCAGCAGGTCCGCGTTCTCGGCTCCGGCTTCGTGCTCGACACCCAGGGTGACATCGTCACGAACGACCACGTCGTGGACGGGTCGACTGCCGTCCGCGTCGGCTTCAGCGGCGGCGCCACCTATCCGGCGCGTGTCCTCGGCACCGACCCGTCGACGGATCTCGCCCTGATCCGCGTCGACGCGCCGGCGACGGCGCTCCATCCCCTCTCGCTGGTCGACACGACGGCCCAGGTGGGGGACACCGTCTACGCGATCGGCAACCCGTTCGGGCTCGACCGGACGATGACGGCCGGCATCGTGAGCGCAGTCGGTCGCGCGATCCAGGCCCCGAACGGTCTCGCGATCGAGAACGCGATCCAGACCGACGCGGCCGTCAACCACGGCAACTCGGGCGGCCCGCTGATCGACCGGACCGGGCACGTGATCGGGGTGAACTCCCAGATCGAGACCGGTGGGACATCCCAGGGCAACGTCGGCGTCGGCTTCGCCGTTCCGAGCGCCACCGTCCGAACGGTCGCGGCCCAGCTGCTCGCGACCGGGCATGCGGAGCACCCATACCTCGGAGTGGAGGTCGAGACGATCGATCCCGTCGTCGCAGACGTGGCCAAGGGAGTCCCGGAGCACGGCGTTCTCGTGTCCCGTGTCAACCAGGGCGGGCCCGCGGCCAAGGCAGGCATCGTCGGCGGGACCGAGCAGCTCGTGGTCCAGGGGGAGCAGGTCGTCGTCGGCGGCGATGCGATCGTCGCGATCGACGGCAAGGCGGTCGACACGAGCGATCAGCTGGCGGCTCTCGTGGCCCAGCATCGTCCCGGCGACCGGGTCGTCCTCCGCGTCGTTCGCGACGGCACGGCTCGATCCGTCACCGTGACCATCGGCACCGCGCCGGCCAAAGGGTAGGTGTCTACGATGACCGAAGTGGCAAACGGAGACAGGGTCCGGGTGGTCGTCGCAGACGACCATCCCCTCTACCGGGAAGGTGTGGTTCGAGCCCTGGTTGCGAGCGGTCAGGTGGAGGTGGTCGCCCAAGCCGGAGACGGGCGCGACGCGCTCGAGGCGATCCGCGAGCACCGTCCCGATGTTGCCGTCCTCGATTACAGGCTGCCCGAGCTGGACGGCGTCGCCGTGACCCACGCGGTCGTGCGCGACGGCCTCTCGACCCGTGTGCTCTTGCTCTCGGCCTATACCGAGAGCGGCCTCGTGTATCAGGCCTTGCAGACGGGCGCCGCCGGGTACCTGCTCAAGGAGGCGCGACGCGAGCAGATCGTCGACGGCGTGCTCGCCTGCTCGCGGGGCGAGACGGTGCTCGCACCCGAGCTGGCGGGCGGCCTCGTGTCGGAGATCCGTCTGCGGGCCACGAACGACGCGCCGGCCTTGACGGAGCGCGAGAGCGAGATCCTGAGGCTGATCGCGGACGGAAAGAGCCTCCCCGAGATCGCCCGCGAGCTCTACCTGGGCGTCACGACGGTCAAGACGCACGTGCAACACCTCTACGAGAAGCTGGGTGTCTCCGATCGTGCGGCGGCGGTCGCCGAGGCCATGCGCCGACGGCTCATCGAGTAGATCGTTGAATCTCTCCTGGGCGACTCTGCGCGCCGACGGTGTCGGCACCGACATGACCGAGACCGAGCGCCGTGTCGCCTGGCTTCGGCTCGCCGCTGTTCCGCTCCTGGCCGTCGGCGAATCGCTGCCGCACCCGGACGCGGCGACGACGGCGTTCTACATCGCGCTCGGCATCTTCGGCGGGTTCGCCGCCGCCGTGCTCTTGCACGTCTATCGCAGCCGGGTCGGCTGGCGATTCGCGCTCATGGTGACCGCCGCCGACGTTGCGTCCATCACCACGCTGGCCGTCCTCTCCGGCGGCGCCTACTCTCCGGCGTCGCTTGCCTTCTTCCTCGTGCCGGTCGCCGTGGCATTCAGATTCCGCTCGCCGCTCACGGCGATCGCAGCCGCGACGACGCTCGTGGCCTTCCTCGTCCAGGCGCTTCTGCACCCGTCGGCAAGCGGTCCGGACGCGTACCGGTTCATCGCGGTCAGCGCCGGTTACCTCGCCTGGATCGGCCTGGCCGCGGTGCTCCTTTCGGCGGTCCTCGAACGTCGAACCAACCGCGTCAACGAGCTCGCCGCGGCACGGCAGCGCCTCATGGTGGACGCGCTGACAGCCGAGGAGCGCGAGCGTCAGGCGCTCGCCGAGGCCCTGCACGACCACGCCATCCAGAACCTGCTCTCGGCGCGCCACGAGCTGGAGGAGGCCGCCGAGTCCGCGCCCCATCCGGCTCTGACGCGCGCCGACGACGCTCTGAGAGAGACGGTCGCGGATCTTGCGGGAGGCCGTCTTCGAGCTTCATCCCTTCGTGCTCGACGAGGCCGGGCTGAATGCGGCGCTACGCGCGGTCTCCCAGCGCGCGGCCCGGCGCGGCGGCTTTCAGGTGACCTGCGACCTGCGTCAGCGCCGCTCGTCGCACCACGAGCGGCTGCTTCTGAGCGCTGCTCGCCAGCTGCTCGCGAATGCCGCCGAGCACGCGGGCGCAAAGCATGTCGTGGTCAGGCTGACCGACGAGGACCACACCGTCGTCCTCACGGTGGAGGACGACGGTGTGGGATTCGACCCGGCGGTTCTTCCGGGACGCGTGGCGGAAGGACATATCGGACTCGCCTCGCAGCAGGAGCGGGTCCAGAGCGCCGGCGGCCGGCTTGCGATCCGCTCCGCCCCCGGCGAGGGGACGAAGGTGGAGGTCGAGATCCCCGCCTAGCCCCGGCGGCGGCCACCGATCACAGCGGCGCCGACCGCAGCAGCGCGAACAGCTGCTCGAGGGCGAGAGTCGAGTCCAGCTCGTGCTCGATTCCGTCGAACTCGAGGAAGGCTGCGGTCAGGATCGCGATCTTCTGCCGGTCAGAGAGCGGCTCGCCCTCGTCGCGGCAGAGCTCGAAGCTGCAAACCATCGTGCTCGCAAGCCGCTGGGCCGCCGTTACCTGGGCTGCCAGCGAGATGCTGCCAAGGGCCGTGTCGCCGTTGTGCTCGACGCCGTCGAGATGCGCAGACATCGCCGGTGCCGCCTAGTAGCCCTGGGTGGTCTGACCGCTGCTGCTCGTGCCGGTCGTGCCGGTCGTGCCGGTCGTGGCTCACCGACGGTGTGCCCGACTCGACAACCTTGAGCATGGCCCACATGCCGGCCGGATCGTGTCCGGGTACGAGGCACTCGATTCGGTAGTCGCCCGCCGTCGTCGGGGTGAAATCGAACGTCGCCGACGCGCCGGGGGCAAGACCCGTGATCGGATCCGGAGTGGATGCGCCCGGGAACGCTGGCGTCGCATTGCCGTCGTTCTTCACGATCGTGCACGAGTGGTTCACGGCGGTCGCTTCGTTCTTGCACTCGACGGTGACCTTCCAGCCGGTCGGAATCGTCACGACCATCTGGCCGTTCGCGTAGCCGTTGAAGTTGAAGCCGCCGTTGGCGGTTCCGTCGGCGGCGTTGAGGGTCAGGTGCGCGGTTCGCGCGGTCGAGTCGGAGCTGAGCCACTGCGACGCGTTCGTGACGAGCGTGCCTGTGCCCGAGCCCCCGGTCGTCGTCGAGCCGCCCGACGCCGTTGTCGAGCTGCCCGTCGTCGTTGCGGGCGCGCTGCTGCTCGACGAGCCGCCGCCGCAGGCGGCCAGCAGAGCGGCCGTGGCGAGGGTGAGCCCGGCCATGGCCATGACGTTTCGCCGCCTCGTGAGGCGCTTGCGTCGTCGCTTGCTCGTGCTCGGCGTCCATAACGTCTCCTTCGGTCGCGAGGAATCGTGTGCAGCGTCTGTCCAGCAACCACAGGATCGAAGCCGCGGGCCGAACGCGGCATCCGCCGACGAAACCACCGGGTAGCCGAATCCGCGACCACCGTTCGCGTCCGGTGCGTCCTCCTGCGCCTCGTCCGATGAGCGGCGATGCCGGTCGAGACCCGGGAAGCGGGAACGAGCTTGCGCTCATCCCGGCGATCGTCCGGTCGCAGGATGGCGGCCGTTCGCGCGCCGGGCGAACCTTCTGGAGCCGCGCCCGTTTCCAGGCGGCTACTCAGAGCGACGGAGGAGGTCGGATGTCCACCGCCCAAGCGTCTCCGCAGACGTCTGCGATCGAGGAAGGCACCGCCCAGCGAGCATCCATGCGGCTGAGCAACGTCGAGATCGTCCGGCTGGAGTACGCGGCGATGCGCCGCCGGGATCTCGACGAAGTACTCGAGCGGCTGGACCCCGACATCGAGTGGTGCGAGCCCGCGGGGGTGCTTCCGCCGCCTGCCGGCGGAGGAATTCGTCATGGCCGGCGAGCCGTCGAGAAGGGGGTTTTCGAGACTCTGCCCGACTACTGGAGCGAGTTCCGCGTCGAGCCGGAGCAGTTCCTCGATGCCGGCGACGTCGTCGTCGTGACGGGACGCTTCCACTGCAAGGCCAAGGAGACCGGCCGCGAGGTCAGCGTGCCCTGCGTCCAGATCTGGACGCTGCGCGGCGGCAAGGCAGTGCGCATGGAGAACCACACCCATACGGCGGAGCTGGCGCGCGCGCTCGTGCAGCAGCCGGTCAGAGGGCGGTGAGCGCGATGTGGGAAGGCTTCCGCGTCGACTCGCCCGGTGGCCACCTGGGTTTCGTGGAGGAGGTTCGGCCCGGCTCGGGCGCCGGCGATCCTTCCAGGCTCGTCGTAAGAGCCGGACGCGTTGTCGTGCTGGTCGTGCCGATCTCGGAGATCGACGCCGTCGATCCCGGCAGCCGGCTCCTCTTCGTGTCCGGAGACGTCTCGGAGTACGTACCTGACTATCTGCTGCCCGCCGCGTGAGGCGGCGACTCGGGTGCCAGGGGTCGGCGCCTACGCGGCGCCTGCGAGCAGGTAGATGCTTGCCAGCCCGGCCCACTCGCCGTAGGGGCGCAGCAGCTCGATCGTGTCCTCGGTGGTGGCCTCGCGGCCGAGCAGGCGCGTGCAGAGCCTCATGAGCCCGAGGTCGCCGACGAGGCCGTGCTCGTAGCGGCCGAGGCCTTCGAGGCAGATGACCCCCGCCGACCAGGGGCCGAGCATGCGCTCCTGCTCGATCCTGCGCACAGCGGTGTCCGTGGGGACGCCACGGAGCCGCTCGAGGTCGAACGTGCGCGAGATCCGCACGAGCGCGGACGCCTTTCGTGCGACCAGCCCGTGCGAGCACAGGCGCGCGGGGCTCCAGGAGGCGTACGTGGCGCGTGTGGGCGGCAGGTTGAGCCCCGCGTGCAGAGGCGCGGCGGCGGCGATGCAGCGCGCCTCGATGCGCTTCGCCTCGCGCGCTGAGATCAGCTGGCCGCACAGCGCTCGCAGCAGCGCGTGGGTCACAGTCGCCGTTCGGAGCGGGCGCAGCCCGCGGAGCCGGAACGTCACCCCCCCGATGAGCGGGTCGCTGCCGAAGCGGCGCAGAAACTCGGTGTGGTCCGCGTCGACGGCGAGCATGAAGCGCAACGCGTCAAGGGCGTCCTCCGGCGAGGCGCTCTCGAGCCGGATCTGGACCGCGCCGGTGGAGTCCTGCCACACGCGGGCGTGCGCCGGCGAGCCGTTTGCC
This sequence comes from uncultured Thermoleophilia bacterium, assembly GCA_963780385.1. Classification (GTDB taxonomy): domain Bacteria; phylum Actinomycetota; class Thermoleophilia; order Gaiellales; family Gaiellaceae; genus CAWACA01. The sequence continues at coordinate 123,025 of CAWACA010000004.1, forward strand.
TCGAAGACGCAGGTGAGCACGCCGTCACGGAAGCGGCGCGTGCGATCGCTCGCGCGCCGCGCAGAGAGGTCGAGCCGGTAGGGGCCGCTGGGTCGGATCGACGTCTCGATCGCCTCGCACCGCGCTGCCACGACCGCCACCGAAGGAGACTATCGCCGGCTCCTGCCGGAGCTCGGGAACGCCTCCCGGTCCGTCATCCGGCGAGGACAGGCTCAGGGTGTAACCTAGAAGCTCGAAACGGAAGGAAGGCGGCAGCGTGTTCGAACGCTTCACCGAGAGAGCCAGACAGGTGGTCGTGCTGGCCCAGGACGAGGCCCGCGCCCTCAAGCACAACTACATCGGCACCGAGCACATCCTGCTCGGCCTGCTCCGCGAAGAAGAGGGGCTCGCCGCCCGCGTGCTCGAGAGCCTCGACATCACCGTCGAGGAGGTGCGCGCGCAGGTTGCCCGCATCGTCGGGCAGGGCGACGAGGTCACGACCGGCCAGATCCCGTTCACGCCGCGCGCGAAGAAGGTGCTCGAGCTCGCGCTGCGCGAGGCTCTGTCGCTCGGCCACAACTACATCGGCACGGAGCACATCCTGCTCGGGCTCGTCCGCGAGAACGAGGGCGTCGCCGCGCGGATCCTGCTCGACTTCGACGCCGACGCCGAGAAGATCCGCAACGAGATCATCCGCATGCTCTCCGGCCCCGGCCGCCGCGGCCAGCAGGGCGGCGGCTCCGGAGCCCAGGGCGAGAAGACGAAGAGCTCGAAGCTGCTCGACCAGTTCGGGCGCAACCTCACGAAGCTCGCATCCGAGGGCAAGCTCGACCCGGTCGTCGGTCGCCAGACCGAGATCGAGCGGGTCATGCAGATCCTCTCCCGGCGGACGAAGAACAACCCCGTGCTGATCGGCGAGCCGGGCGTCGGCAAGACGGCGGTCGTCGAAGGCCTGGCGGCTCGGATCTCCGGCAACCAGGTGCCCGAGCTGCTGAAGGGGAAGCAGATCTACACGCTCGACCTTGCGGCGCTCGTGGCGGGCTCCAAGTACCGCGGCGAGTTCGAGGAGCGCCTCAAGAAGGTCATGAAGGAGATCACGCAGCGCGGCGACATCATCCTGTTCATCGACGAGCTTCACAACCTCGTCGGCGCCGGCGCCGCAGAGGGAGCCATCGACGCAGCATCGATCCTCAAGCCTGCGCTCGCCCGCGGTGAGCTGCAGACGATCGGCGCGACGACCCTCGACGAGTACCGCAAGTACCTGGAGCGCGACGCCGCGCTCGAGCGGCGCTTCCAGCAGGTGCGCATCGACGAGCCGAGCGTGGACGAGACGGTCGAGATCCTGCGCGGCCTCCGCGACCGCTACGAGGCGCATCACCGCTGCACGATCACCGACGAGGCGCTCCGTGCGGCCGCGACGCTCTCCGATCGCTACATCCAGGACCGCCATCTGCCCGACAAGGCGATCGACCTCATCGACGAGGCCGCGTCCCGGATGCGCATCAAGACGATGACGGCGCCGCCGCAGTATCGCGAGCTCGAGGACGAGATCGAGAACGTCCGCATCGAGAAGGAAGCTTCGATCGAGGCGCAGGAGTTCGAGAAGGCGGCCGCGCTTCGCGACAAGGAGCGCAAGCTCTCCCAGAAGAAGAAGGAGCTCGAGGAGAGCTGGCGCACCGAGGAGGGCGGAGTCCAGCCGGAGATCGGCGAGGAGGAGATCGCCGACATCGTCTCGATGTGGACGGGCATCCCTGTCTTCAAGCTCACCGAGGCCGAGTCCCAGAAGCTCATCCGCATGGAGGAGGAGCTGCACAAGCGCGTCATCGGCCAGGACCTCGCCATCGAGGCCGTGTCCCGCTCGATCCGGCGCGCCCGCGCCGGCATCAAGGACCCGAAGCGGCCGACCGGCTCGTTCATCTTCCTCGGCCCCTCCGGCGTCGGCAAGACCGAGCTCGCCAGGACGCTCGCCGAGTTCCTGTTCGGCGACGAGGACGCGATGATCCAGGTCGACATGTCGGAGTACATGGAGAAGCACTCCGTGTCCCGGCTCGTCGGCTCGCCTCCGGGCTACATCGGCTACGACGAGGGCGGTCAGCTTACCGAGGCCGTTCGCCGCAAGCCCTATTCCGTGGTGCTGCTCGACGAGATCGAGAAGGCGCACCCGGACGTCTTCAACATCCTCCTGCAGATCCTCGAGGACGGAAAGCTGACGGATGCCCAGGGCCGCAAGGTGGACTTCCGCAACACGATCGTGATCATGACCTCGAACATCGGCGCAGCGACGATCTCGAAGAACCAGTCGCTCGGCTTCACCGTCGGGGACGACTCCGGTCTCTCGTACGACGAGATGAAGACGCGCATCATGGGCGAGCTGAAGAAGGTCTTCCGGCCCGAGCTGCTGAACCGCATCGACGAGGTCATCGTCTTCCACAAGCTCTCGAAGGAAGAGATCAAGCAGGTGGTCGATCTTCTGCTCAAGCGGCTGCGCGAGCAGATGGCGCAGCACGAGGCCACGATCGAGCTCACCGACGACGCCAAGGATCTGCTCGTCGAGAAGGGTTACGACCCGACGATGGGCGCCAGGCCGCTGCGCCGCGCGATCCAGCGTCTGATCGAGGATCCCCTCGCCGATTTCGTCCTCGGCCGCTCGATCACCCCGGGCTCGATCATCAAGGTCGATCGCAAGGAGGGCGGCGAGGAAGAGATCGCGCTCGAGCTGATCGAAGGCCCGCCGCCCGAGCGCGAGAAGGTCACCGTCCCGCCCGAGGAACCGAGCGGCGCGAACGGCGACGAGCCAGACGACGACGACTAAGCAAGCGGCGCGCAGCGCGCGCGCAGCGGACGCGGGCCGAAGGCCCGCCAGGCCGCGAAGCGTCTCCGAGCCCGTAAGGGCTCGGTACGAAGCGCGCGTGAGCGCGCGCGCAGCGCTGTCACGCAACGAGCCGGCGCAGCCGTGACGGGGAAGGCCCGCGTCAGCGGGCCGGTCACCCGAAGGCCCGCCAGGCCGCGAAGCGTTCCCGAGCCGGGCAGAGCTCGGTACGAGCCGGCTCAGCCGTGACGGGAAGGCCCGCGAAGCGGGCCGGTCAGCCGCCGCTCGCTTAGGTGGACCAGTCGGCATAGGCCTCGCCCGTGTAGGCGCGGAGCCGTTCGGTGTCCGGCTTGATGTAGTTCACGAGCCGCTCTCGCAGGTCGTCGGGCAGCGCCACGTCCGGGACCTGAGGCCGTGTCTGGAGCGGTCGCGTCACGAACGCGGGTGCATGCGTCCTGACACGCACGCTGAGCCGCGGGCCGATGGCCGAGTCGAGTAGGGCGATCGCCTTTTGCCCGACCGCGCTTGCACGCAGCCCGTCGGTCTCGTTGTAGTTCCGATCGAACTCCTGTGCGTGAAAGTTCTCGTCGACCTCGAGGAAACGAAACGCGCGGCGTAGTGTCTCGATGCGACGCTCCGCCAGGGCCCGCTGCTCGAGCACGAGAATGCGCTCGAGCGGGTAGTAAGGGAACAGCTGCTCGAGCTGCATCGCGTAGCAGCTCGCAGCCACGTGGATGCTCGTCTCGAAGTCGGCCAGAGCCTCGTCCAGGGGGCGGTCCTCGCGCTCGAGTATCCAACGGCGGAACCGATAGCCCGACACCAACCGCTCGATCGGGTCCCGAACGAGGTAGATGAGCTTGGCATCGGGCACGACGCTTGCCATGCGTTCGGGCACGTGAGGGTGCGCCGGGTGGGCGGTGTACGTCGGCGACGACTCGCCGATGACCTTCGCGGAAGCCGGAAACTGGGCCTCGTACCAGGCAAGCCCGCGGTGCCAGTTCCAGTCGTTGAAGAACTGCGGCTCTTTCACGGGGGACATCTCGATCTCCGGATGGAGATTCAGGTAGCGGTGCAGGCTCGTCGTACCGCACCTCCCGCGCCGATGACAATCAGGTTCGGAAGCACGTGGAGATGATGACAGCCGCGTTGCTTCGCCTAGACGGACCAGCCCTCGAATCGCTGGCCGGTGAGCGCCCGCAGCCGGTCGGCTTCCTCCTTCAGGCACGCCCTGAGGCGTGATCGCAAGGGCTCGCCCAGCTCCACGGCGGCGGGCGCACGCGATCGCCGGACAAACGGCCGCTGGAGGGAGCTCGGGAGGCTCTTCCGCAGCTGACGTGCGCGGTGCTCCCCGATTGTCCGGTCCAGGACGTTGGCGAAGGCCCGGGCGCTCTTCGTCAGATGATCCTGGTGGAGCGCGTTGTACTGGATCGTGAAATGCGGGGATACGAAGCCGTCGTCGACCCCGAGGAACCGGAAGATCCTCGCCAGCGTCTCCGGGCGCTTGGTGCAGAGATCGGCTGTGTCGACGACGAGGATGCGCTCGAGTGGAGTAGTGCGGGAGATACAGCTCGAGTTGCGTCGCGTAGCGGCTGCTTACGACATGAGGGCTTCGGTCGAGGTCGGCGAGGGCAACGCCGGCTTCCGGCAACGGCTTGTCCACGACCCAGCGGGAGAAGAGATAGTCGGAGACGGCCCGCTCGACCGGATCGCGGACGAGGTAGATGAGCCTGGCGTCGGGCACAATCGACGCCATGCGCTCGGGCACGTCGCTGACGGCCGGATGCCTCGTGTAGCACGGCGACGACTCGCCCAGCACGTCTGCCGGCCCGCGGAACTGCGACTCGTACCAGGCGAGGCCGCGACGCCAGTTCCGCTCGGGGGCGAAGAAGTCGCAGCTCCTTGTGCCGCGGACATCACGATCTGTGGGATGCAGATCCAGATAGCGGTGCAGGCTCGTCGTACCGCACCTCGCCGCGCCGATGACAATCAGGTTCGGGAGCATGTGCCGATGATGCAGCGGCCGTCGCTGCGGTCACACGGACCAGCTCTCGAATCGCTGGCCGGTGAGCTCTCGGAGGCGCTCGGCATCCTCCCTAAGGAAGCTCGTGAGCCTGGCTCGGAGGCTCGGGGTCGAGCGTCACGTGCGGGAATCTCGGCCGAGCGAGCAGGGGCCGCTGGAGCGGACTCGGGAATCCTCGACCTGAGTCTCTCGAGCCCGATTACGGCCGAGCGCCGGTATGCCGAGCGATCTGGCTGCCCGACCGAGCAGCGTTCGCCGCGTAGAGATCCTCGGTCTCGTAGTGTGCGCTGACCGAACGCATCGCTAGCGAACGTGTCGTCGACGCCGAGGAAGCGGAAGAGGCGCGCCATCGTCTCGGCTGGACGCGCGCGCAGGTCGGCGCTGTCGACGACACAGATCTGCTGCGCGGGAAGAAGGCGGCAGATACTGCTCAAGCTGGAACGCATAGCGGCTGGTCGAGACGATCGCGGCTGCTCGTCGAGGTCGGCGAGCACGCTCGTCGATCCGCCGTGGTCCTTCCCGCGACCCAACGTCCGAAGCGATAGGAGGAGATCGAGACGCTCGATCGGGTCGCGCACGAGGTAGACGAGGCGGGCGTCTGGGATGACGGAGGCCATGCGCTCGGGGATTCCCGGTACGACGGGTAGTACGGAGTAGAGTCGGCGAGCATTCTCCGCGAACCGGAGCCGGCCGGAACTGCGACTCGTACCAGTCGAGCCCTCGCTCCCAGTTCATCGTCTCGACGAAGAAGATCGAGCTCCTTGGCCCTCGCCATGAGGATCTGGGGATGCAGGTCGAGATACCGATGGAGGCTCGTCGTGCCGCACTTCGCCGCGCCGATGACGATCAGGTTCGGGAGCACGCTTCGGAGTATGCCGTCGAATTCTGCGAATCCGTCACTCGATGGCACGTACTCGACGCTCCCGTGCGGAGCGGCGTCGGGCGCGCTCCGTACGATTCGAGGGTGGCGAGGGTTGCCGTTCAGCACGTGTGCTCGGAGTGCGGGTATTCGACGCCGCGCTGGCTCGGGCGCTGCCCCGGATGCGGGGGCTGGGGAACTCTCGTCGAGGAGCCACTGGCAAACGGCCGCAACGGCTCGTCGGCGGGAGCCGACGCCGTACCGCTGATTCCGCTCGCGGCGGTAGAAGCGACCGCTGCGGAACGTCTGCCGACCGGCGTGCCCGAGCTCGACCGGGTGCTCGGGGGCGGCCTCGTCCCCGCGTCGCTCGTCCTGGTGAGCGGCGACCCCGGCATCGGCAAGTCGACGCTGCTCCTGATGGCCTTGCGGGCGATGAGCAAGGACAGGAAGGCCGCGCTGATCACCGGCGAGGAGTCGGCCGCCCAGGTGAAGCTCAGGGCCGAGCGGCTCGGCGGAGCGGGGGAGGTGCTGATCCTCGCCGAGACGAATCTCGATCTCGTCTGCGCGACGCTCGAGCGGGAGCGCCCGGACGTATGCGTCATCGACTCGATCCAGACCCTCTACGCCCCCGAGCTCGGCTCCGCACCGGGCTCGGTTGCGCAGGTACGCGAGGCGACCGCGCGCCTGCTGCGCGTCGCGAAGGAGCAGGGCATCGCGGTCTTCATCGTCGGGCACGTGACGAAGGACGGCGCCGTCGCAGGCCCCCGCGTCCTCGAGCACCTCGTGGACTGCGTGCTCGCGTTCGAGGGCGACCGTTATCGCTCTCACCGCGTCCTTCGCGCGGTGAAGAACCGGTTCGGCTCGACGAACGAGCTCGGCGTCTTCGAGATGACCCAGCGCGGCCTCGAAGGAGTCGACGATCCGTCGGAGGTGTTCGGGCGCGGGGAGCCCGACGCACCCGGCTCGGTCGTGGCGTGCGCGCTCGAGGGCACCCGGCCTCTGCTCCTCGAGATCCAGGCACTCGTGGCACCGACCGACCTCGCCATGCCTCGCCGGGTGGCCACGGGCGTCGATCCGAAGCGGCTCGCGATGATCGGGGCCGTCCTCGGCAGGCATTCGGGCATCGCGCTGGGCCAGGCCGACGTCTTCGTCAACGTGGCCGGCGGGGTGAGAATCGACGAGCCCGGCGCCGACCTCGGTATCGCGCTCGCAATTGCCTCTGCTGCAAAGCGCACAAGGATACGGACTGGCGTCGCCTGCTTCGGCGAGATCGGTCTCACCGGTCGTCTGCGGCCGGCTTCCCAGGCGGAGCGCCGCCTCGCCGAGTGCACGAAGCTCGGGCTCGCCGAGGCCCTGGCACCGGACGGGACGCCGTCTCATGGCAAACTTCGCATCACGACGGCGGCGACGCTACGGCAGGCGATCGCGCTGGCGCTCGATGCGACCGGACCCGCGCAAGAATAGAGATCTCCTCGACGCGCTCAGGCAAGTGGCGCCTGGCACGGCGCTGCGCGCCGGGATCGACGACATCATCCGGGCGCATCTCGGCGCCCTGATCGTCATCAGCGAGCCCTCGGACCTCGCCTTTCTCTTCTCGGGCGGCATGCGTCTCGACCTTCCCTTCACGGCTCAGGGCCTGTACGAGCTGGCCAAGATGGACGGCGCGATCATCGTCAACTCCAACCTGAGCCGGCTCGTCTACGCGAACGTCCAGCTGATGCCCGACCCGGCGATCCCCTCCTCGGAGACGGGCACCAGGCACCGCACGGCCGAGCGCGTCGCCAAGCAGACCGACGCGCTCGTCGTCTCGATCTCCCAGCAGCGCGAGACGGTGACCATCTTCCGCGACCAGATCCGCTATCAGCTCGGCGAGATCTCCGACGTGCTCGCCCGCACGAACCAGGCGCTCGGCACGCTCGAGACGTATCGCCAGCGGCTCGACCAGGGACTGACCCGGCTGACCGCGCTCGAGTTCCAGGGCGCCGTGACGCTCGACGACGTGCTCGTCGTGCTCCAGCGGGCGGAGATGGCAACCCGGATGGGAGAGGAGATCGAGCGCAACTGCGTCGAGCTCGGCGAGGAAGGCAGGCTCATCCGCATGCAGCTCGACGAGCTGAGCGAGGACGTGCCTCGCGAGAAAGCGGCCGTGGTGTACGACTACGAGGCGAAGCCCGGGAACGCGCCCATCGTGCTGGAGCGGCTCGCGGAGCTGCCCTACGGGCGACTGGTGGTCTTCGAGGACCTCGTCGAGCTGCTCGGCTACTCGCGCGACACGAACCCGCTCGACGTGAGCGTCGCGCCGCGCGGCTACCGGGTCCTCCAGCAGCTACCCAGGATCCCGGAAAGCGTCATCCGGCACGTAGTGCGCGATTTCGGTTCCCTGGACGCCATCATCCGCGCCAGCCATCGCGACCTCGAGGCGGTCGACGGCGTCGGATCGGTGCGGGCGCGGGAGATCCGGGACGGGCTACGGCGCCTGCAGGAGCACAATCTTGTCGATCGCTATCTGCAACTTTGAGGGCCGGCACAACCGTGCCGAGCCCTGCGGGCTCGGCAGGGTCGGGGGTCGCGGCCGGCCGAGGCCGGCCGCTCAGCCCGTGACGGCTCTCGCTTGCTTCGGCTCCGGAGGCCGGGTAAAATAGGTCACTCCGCCAGTGGGAGTGACTTCGGCGGTTTTTTTCTGAGGCAGGGAGGAATGGGTGTTCGACGTCGGCGATAAGGTCGTCTATCCGCATCATGGGGCGGGCACCGTGGTCCGCAAGGAAGTGCGAGACGTGCTCGGCCAGAAGCGGGAGTATCTGACGATCCGGATAGCGCACAGCGACATGATCGTGAACGTCCCGAGCGAGAACTCCGAGCGCGTGGGCCTGCGCAAGGTCATCGACGAAGAGATGGTCGAGCGGGTCGTGGAGGTTCTGCACGGGAGCGGTACGACGATGCCGAAGAACTGGAACCGGCGCTTCAAGTACAACCGCGACAAGATGAAGACCGGCGATGTGTTCGAGCTGGCCGAGGTCGTGCGGAACCTGTCGCTCCGCGAGCAGGAGAAAGGCCTTTCCACCGGCGAGAAGCAGATGTTCGTGAAGGCGAAGAAGATCCTGGCCTCCGAGCTCATGTACGCGAAGTACCTGGACGAGACCGAGACCGCCGAGTGGCTCGACGAGCTCCTCGTGATCGTCAACGACAAGGCCGTGGTCGTGTAGGAGCGATGGAGCGGGGAACGCACGCGTCCCCGTCGCATCCTCGTACGTATCGGGGGCGGGTCGTGACCCGCCCCCTCGTTTTCCGCCGAGAGCCCCGTTGAGCGTCTGGGCGGTACTCGTGGCGGCGGGCACCGGAGTGCGCTTCGGCGGCACGCGGCCGAAGGCGTTCGCCGCGCTGGCCGGGCGGCCGCTGCTTGCGGAGAGCCTCGAGCGGCTGGACGCCTCCGAGCGGGTCGACGGGATCATCCTGGTCGCGCCGCCCGGGTGGGAGGAGCCGGCCATCCTGCTGGCCGAGGAGCTCGGCGCGGGCAAGCTCTCCGCCTGTGTGCCGGGTGGAGCGACCCGCGGCGAGTCCGTCCGCATCGGGGTCGCCGAGGTGCCGCCCGAGGCGGAGGCGATCCTCGTGCACGACGCGGCGCGGCCGCTGGTGGACGAGGACGTGATCGCTCGCGTTCTCGCGCCGCTCGCCGCGGGCTGGGACGGCGCCGTTCCGGGGCTGCCCGTCGCCGACACGGTCAAGCGCGTCGGCGAGGACGGCACCGTGCTCGAGACCGTCGAACGTCGCGATCTCTATGCCGTCCAGACACCCCAGGGGTTTCGTGCGGCCGTCTTCAGGCGGGCGCTTGCGGAGGTGGCAGACGAGACGACGGACTGCGCCGGGATCGTGGAGCGCGCCGGCGGCCGCGTCCGGGTCGTCGAAGGAGATGCCAGGCTGCTGAAGGTCACCACGCCGGGCGACCTTCGCTCGGTGGAGAATCTCCTGGCGGGCAACTGATGTACGAGGCTCTTGACACCGTGAAAGGCGCTTACCGGCATCGTTCGTTCGGCGGAGCCGGGCTTCGCCCGGCTGCGTCACAGCGCGAGGAACGCGTCAACAGTCAAGGAGGGGGTCCGTGGGGGAACCATGGGTTCCCCCACGCGGGATGATCGTCGACTACCACATGCACCTGCGAGGCGCGGCCACGAACGGCTCCGAGCCGCTCGTCCTCACGGTCGAGACGGTCGAGCGGTTCGTCGAGGCCGCGGCCGCGAGCGGCATCGACGAGATCGGCTTCACCGAGCACGTCTACTACTTCCGTCAGACGCGCCCCGTATGGCGCCTGCCGTATCACCTGGAGCGCTGCTCCTACGACCTGGATTCCTACACCGGCGCCGTTCTGGAGGGGAAGAGCCGGGGGCTGCCGGTCAAGCTCGGGCTGGAGGTCGACTTCGTGGGAGAGCGCCAGTCGGAGCTCGCAGGCCTGATCGAGCCCTACCCCTGGGACTTCCTGCTCGGTTCCGTCCACGAGGTGCTCCAGGTCGCGGTCGACCAGGAGCCGGGGATCTGGGAGTCGCTGTCGGTGGACGAGGTCTGGCGAGGCTATTTCCGTGACCTGGCGATTCTTGCGCGCTCGGGTCACGTCGACGTCCTGGCCCACCCCGACCTGGCGAAGATCTACGGGCAGCGTCCGGCCCCGCACGTCCTCGGGGAGCTGCACAACGAGATCGCCGAGGCATGCGCGGCCGCGGGCGTGGCGATCGAGATCTCCACCGCCGGGCTTCGAAAACCGATCGGCGAGCTCTATCCCGACGAGAGCTTGCTCGCTGCGTTCAGGCAGCGCGGCGTTCCGATCACGATTGCTTCGGACGCCCACACGTCCGACTTCGTCGGCTTCGAGCTCGGTCGCGCCGTCGACCTTGCCCGCCGTGTCGGCTACGAGACCGTGTCGGTGTTCGAAGGCCGGAGGCGCAGCCAGGAGCCGCTCGGGTGAACGAGACGCGGGTGGGAATCGGAATCGACGCCCACGCCCTCGTCGAGGGAGTGACGCTCGTGCTCGGCGGCGTGCCCTTCCCCGACGAGCCGGCCGGCCTGGCGGGGCACTCGGACGGGGACGTCATCGCGCACGCGCTGATCGACGCGGTGCTCGGCGCCGCAGGTCTCGGAGACATCGGCACCCTGTTCCCCTCTGGAGATCCCCAGTGGCAAGGCGCCTCCTCCCTCGATCTGCTGCGGGGCGCGTACGCGGAGGTCACCGCCGCCGGGTACGAGCTTGTCAACGCCGACTGTGTGCTCGTCGGGGAGCGGCCGCGTCTCCTGCCGGTGCGCGACGAGATGCGCCGGCTGCTGGCCGCCGCCCTCGATGTCGACCCCGATCGCGTCACTGTCCGGGCGACGACGACCGACGGGCTCGGCTTCACCGGGCGCGGCGAGGGCCTGGCCGCGCAGGCGGTGGCGCTCCTGCGCCGCTCAGCGTAGGCCCGGACACGCACAGGGCATCGACGGCCACAGCGCCCCGCTCGAGCACGAGCAGCGGGTTGACCTCGAGCTCGACGATGTCACTCCCGCGCTCCTCGACGAGGCGGGCGACGGCCAGGGTGGCATCCACCGCGGCCTGGACGTCTGCGTTCCGGAGCCGCGGCCAGACCCGCAGCGCGCCGAGCGCCGCCTCGACGTCGGCCCGCTCGACCGGCGGCAGCACGGGTCTCGCGTCCGCGACCAGCTCGACCAGCGAGCCGCCGCTGCCGACATAGAGGACGTGCCCGAATGCCGGGTCGTGGCGCGCCCCCACGAGCAGCTCGCACACCGCGCCCTCGATCATCCGCTCGACGAGGACGCCGTCGATGCGGGCGGCGGGATTGCGGGCCAGCATCGCCTCGACCGCCTCTGCGACCTCGGCGCAGTCGCGCAGGTCAAGCGCTACGGCGCCTGAGGCGGCCTTGTGCGCCAGATCCGGGCTCGCGAGCTTGACGGCCACCGGGAAGCCGAGCGCTTGCGCCGCGGCCGCCGCCTCGTCCGCAGGCACGAGGCGGCCTTCGGGCACAACGACTCCGTAGGGCTCGAGGAGCTCCTTCGCGGCCCGCTCGCCGATCGGAACCGCGTCCGCGGGCGGCTCGACGACGGCCGGGTACGGCGCCGGCCCGGGCCGCTCGCCGAGCCGGGCGCACGCGGCGAGGGCGGCGAACGCGTCGTCGAGCCCCTGCAGAGGGCAGATGCCGTGGGCGAGCATCGCCTCCCGTGCCGCCTCGGGGAACCGACTCCGGGAGCACGCTCGTCACCGCAGCCGGGATCCCGGCCACGCCGGCAGCGTCGCCCAGGGCACGGATCGCCGCGTCGACGTCGGTCTCGTAGGCGAACCCGGGCAGCGGGTAGTCGATGACGAGCAGCGCAGCGTCGACGGGGTCGGAGAGGGCGGTCGAGAAGACGCGCCGGAGCGGCTCCTCCTGTCCCCACAGCGCATTGCCGTAGTCGAGCGGGTTCGAGACAAGGGCGTGCTCCGGAAGCGCGTCGGTCAGGGAGTCGCGGGTTTCCGGCGGAGGCTGCGGCAGATCCAGGCCGGAGGCGGCCGCCGCGTCGGCTGAAAGCGCCGCCTCGGCGCCCGAGCAGGTGAAGACGAATACCCGCCGCCCGCCGACGCGGCCGAGCGTGACGAGAGCCTTGAGGGTCTCGAGCAGCTCCGGCAGCGAGTCGCAGGCGGCGACTCCGTAGCGCTCGAACAGGGCCCTGTAGAGGCCGTCGGACCCGGCGAGGGAGGCGGTGTGGGTGTACGCGAGCTCCCGTCCGAGCTCCGACCGACCGGCCTTGCAGACGGCGATCGGCACGCCGCGCTCGAGAGCCCGGGTCGCGGCCGCCGCGAAGCGCGGGACGTCTCGAAGGCCCTCGAGGTAGATGCCGATCCCGGTCACCTCGTCCATGTCGAGATAGGCATCGACGAGCTCGGCGATCTCCAGGGCCGCCTGGTTTCCGACGCTCGCCACGAACGCAAGCGGAAGCGAGCGCTGGCTCATCGTGACGTTGATCCCGAGGTTGCCGCTCTGCAGGATCATCGCGACTCCGCGCTCCCGGCGGACCCGCGGGAAGGGCACGGGCCAGAGGCTGACGCCGCCGACCAGATCGACGAGGCCGTAGCAGTTCGGCCCGAGCACGGCCAGGTCGCCTGCAGCCTCGCGCAGCTCCTGCTCGAGCGCCGTTCCTGCGGCCGTGCCTGCCTCCGAGAACCCGGCGGCGTAGAGGACGGCGCCTCCCGCGCCGAGGTCGGAGAGCTGCCGCACGATCTCGACGCTGGCGGCCGCGTTCACCGCGATGAAGACCGCGTCGGGTACCTCGGGAAGGGCATCGACGCTCGGATACGCCGGCCGGCCGTCCACCTCGGGACGCGTCGGGTGCACCGCGTAGATCGGGCCGGAGAATCCGAGCGACTCGCAGACGGCCATCGCGGCGGGCGCCAGCGAGCCGCCGACGAAGGCGACGCTCTGCGGCCGGAGCAGGCGCCGGACGTTCTGCGGCGCGGCGCTCACCCGCGCAGAATCGCGCGCCCGATCAGGTCGCGGTGGATCTCGGAGGTGCCCTCCCAGATACGCTCGACGCGGGCGTCGCGCCAGTAACGCTCGATCGGGAGCTCGGTCGAGACGCCCATGCCGCCGAAGATCTGGACGCCGTGGTCGGTCACGCGGCCGACCATCTCGGAGGCGTAGAGCTTGGCGACCGAGGCGTCCAGCGGCTCGAGCGTCCCCTGGTCGAGCTTCCAGGCCGCGTGCATCGTGAGGAGCCACGCGGCGCGGATCTCGGTCTCCATGTCGGCCAGCTTGAACGAGACGCCCTGGAACTCCCCGATCGGCCGCCCGAACTGCCGGCGCGTGCGGGCCCAGTCGGCCGCGAGCTCGAGCACGAGCCTGGCCCGGCCGGTGCAATGCGCCGCCATCATCACCCGGCTCGCATAGAGCCACTCGGTGGCGAAGTCGAAGCCCTTCCCCTCGGCGCCGAGGATGCAGTCGTCTGCCACACGAACGTCGGTCAGGCCGATCAGGTGCGCGTTGTAGCCCCGCGCCGAGACGGAGCCGACCGGCGTCACCTCGATCCCCGGCAGGTCCTTGTCGACGAGGAAGGTCGTGAAGCGCGGCCTCGGGCCTTTCGGCGTCTCGTCCTCGCCCGTGACGGTGACGAGGATGATGTAGTCGGCGTGGTCGACGTGCGAGATGAACTGCTTCGTCCCGTTGATGACCCAGTCCGAGCCCTCCCGCACCGCCCGCGTCTGGATCGAACGCGCATCCGAGCCGGCGCCCGGCTCGGTGAGCGCGAAGCACTCGCAGCGCTCGCCGCGGATCGTCGGGAGGAGGAAGCGCTCCCGCTGCTCCCCCTCGCAGGCGAGCAGGATGTGGGTAGGCCGTGCGACGCACGAGTTGAGCGCCCAGCTCGTGCGGGCCAGCTCCATCTCGGCCACCGAGGAGGTCACGTAGTCGAGGCCGCCGCCCCCGAGCTCCGCGGGCATGTTCAGCGCGTACAGGCCTGCGTCGATCGCCTTGTGCTTGAGGGCGCCCGCGAGCTCGGACGGCACGTGCCCCAGCCGTTCGACCTCCTCCTCGTGCGGACGCAGCTCTCGCTCGACGAAGTCACGAACGGTCTCGGCGACGAGCTCCTGCTCCTCGGTGAGCGAGAAGTCGATCACCGGCCGCGAAACACCGGCTGACGCCGCTCCGCGGCGGCGGCGAGCGCCTCACGATGATCGTCGGTGTGGGCGCATGCCTCGCCCGCGGCCCGTTCAGCCTCGAGTTGCTCGGCAAGCGTTCGCTCGTGGGCCGAGTCGAGCAGGCGCTTCGCGTGGCCGAGCGCGACGGTCGGGCCGGCCGCGAGCTCGCGACCGAGCTCGGCGCCCCGCTCGGCCAGGCGCTCGAGGGGCACGATCTCGCTGACGAGACCGCGCTCGAGCGCCGTCTCGGCGTCCCAGAACTCCCCCGTGTAGACGAACCGCTTCGCCTGCGTGAGGCCGACGACGCGGGGCAGGAGCCACGTGCCGCCGACGTCCGGCGGGTAGGCCATCCAGGTGTAGGCGCACGCGAAGCGCGCCACGTCGGCGGCGATCCGGAAGTCGCACGCGAGCGCGAGATCGAGCCCGGCGCCCACCGCGGCGCCGTTCAGCAGCGCGACCGTGGGAAGGCTCGCCGACGCGAGCTCGAGCACGGCGGCATGCGCCTCGGCCACCCATGGATCCTCTTCCTGCTGCGGCCCTTGCTCGGACCAGGCCTTGACGTCGGCGCCGGCGCAGAACGCCTTACCGGCTCCGGCGAGCACGATGCAGCGCACGGACGGATCGGCGGCCGCGGCGGCGACCTCGTGGCGCAAGGCCGAGACAAGCGCGAGGTCGAGGGCGTTTCGCGCCTCCGGGCGGTTGAGCGTGAGCGTGCGGACGGCGCCGTCGTCCGTTCGCAGGAGGACGTCCACGGCGCAGAACGTAGCGCAGACGCGGTGCGGCCGTGCGGCCCCGTTGCGTGACCCGCCGGGCCGCTTGGGGGTCGGGCCGGCCGAGCCTGCCGCCAGCGCGGGTCGCGGCCGGCCGAGCCGGCCGCTCAGCCGCCGGGCTGGGGCCTGCGGCCCCGTTGCGTGACCGCCGTGATCGCCGCGAGCGTCTCGGGGTTCTCGACCGAGCTGAGGTCGCCGGGGTCGGCGCCGGTCGCCGCGGCGCGGACGGCCCGCCGGACGATCTTGGCGCTGCGGGTCTTCGGCAGCCCCGGCACGAACACGACGCGCTCGGGACGGAACGCCTTGCCGAGCTCCGCCGCAACCGCGTCCGCAACCTCGTCGGCCACGGAATCGCCGAGCTTCGCGTCCGGGACTGCGACGCAGAACAGCCAGGCCGTCTCGCCCTTCACCTCATGCGGGATGCCGACTGCCGCAGCTTCCTCCACGGCGGGGTGTGCCACGGCAGCCGACTCGAGCTCCGCGGGGCCGATGCGCTTGCCGGCCAGGTTCAGCGTGTCGTCCGAGCGGCCGTGCAGGAACCAGTAACCGTCCTCGTCGACCGAGGCCCAGTCCCCGTGCACCCAGACGCCCGGGAAGCGGCGCCAGTACGTGTCGAGGTAGCGCTCCGGCTCGCCCCAGAACCCGCGTGTCATTCCGGGCCAGGGCCGGCGGCAGACCAGCTCGCCGACCTCACCCGGTCCCACCGGCTCACCGTCCGGACCGACGACGTCGATGCTCATGCCAGGCATCGGGAATCCGACGGTGCAGGTCTTGATCGGCTCGACGGGCGCGCAGCACACGAAGCCGGCGCCGACCTCGGTGCCTCCCGAGATGTTGATGATCGGGACCCTCCCGCCGCCGGCGACGCGGAAGAGCCATCGATACGGCTCGGGATTCCACGGCTCGCCCGTCGTAATGAAGGCGCGAAGGGACGAGAGGTCGTGGCGAAGGACGAGCTCGTCGCCGTGGGGAACGAGCGCCCGAACGAGCGTCGGCGAGAGCCCCAGGAGGGAGACCTTCTCCTCGGCACAGAGCCGCCACAGCCGGTCCGGCGGGAAGTCGGGAGCGCCCTCGGCGAAGACGACCGTCAGCCCGAGAGAGCCCGCGCCCACCACCGTCCACGGGCCCATGATCCAGCCCATGTCGGTGGCGAAGAGAATGGTGTCGCCGGGCTGCCCGTCCGCCTGGTAGGCGACCTCGCTGGCGATCTTGATCAGGAAGCCGCCGTGCACGTGGAGCGCGCCTTTCGGCTTCCCCGTGGTGCCGGAGGTGTACGCGATCAGGTACGGGTGCTCGGCATCGACCCAGGCGGGCTCGAGCGTGCCGGGGGCTCCGGCCACGGCCTCGGCCCACAAGACGTCGCGGCCCGGAGTCAGCGGACAGCCGCCGCCGAGCCGCTCCCACACGACGACGTGCTCGACGGACGGAACGGACGTGAGTGCCTCGTCCAGCGTCTGTTTCGTCGGGATTTCCCTGCCTCGCCTGAGCGCACCGTCTGCGCACACGACCGCCTTGGCGCCCGCAAGCGCAAGCCGCTCGGCGACGGCGGGTGCCGCGAAACCGGAGAACACGGGCACCTGAACGGCGCCGAGATGCGCGCACGCGTGCGAGGCGATCGCCGCCTCCGGCGACATGGGGAGGTAGAGGCCGACCCGGTCGCCGGCGCGAACACCGAGTCCTGCGAGCACTTCGGCGAGACGGGTCACGGAAGCCGACAGCTCGGCGAAGCTGAGCTCGCTGCGGGCGCCGTCCTCGCCGCGGAAGACCGCGGCCGTAGCGTCGGGCCGGTCGCGCGCGTGGCGGTGGACGCAGTTCCAGGCGACGTTCAGCCGGGCACCGGAGAACCACTTGGCCCATTCGACGCCCTGGGAGGTGTCGAGAAGCTGTGTCCAGGGCTGCTCGAGCTCGAGCCCGAGGTCGTCGACCGCTGCCGGCCAGAACCATTCCGGATCTTCCTGCGAGCGCCGCACGAGCTCGCGGTAGCCGGCGATGCCATGGCGGCGCATGAGCCGCGTGACGTTCGCGCGCTCAACAACCTCCGGGCCGGGCCGCCAGATGATCTCCGTCATCGGCGGTCACGATAGCCACGCCGCGGGCGAGCTAGGCGGGTGTGGGGAGGGGCTCGGCGCTCTCGCTCGGGCTGAGCGCGAAGTAGAGGGAGACGAGCGCCACCGCGAGAAACGGCGTGACGACCAGTGTGTCGAAGAGCGTCGAGATTGCCAGCGCCGTCGCATTCGGCAGCACCGCCAGCAGGATTCTCTCCACGGCCGAGCTCAGCAGCCCGCTCAGCAGCCCAACGACGGCGAGGAAGCCGAAGACCTGCCAGCCCTTGCCGGCTGACGAGCTCCCGGCTGCGGACGAGAGCCTCTCCGATGAAGCACTTTTCGATCACGATGAGGGGGATCACCAACGCCCACCACGTGAGCACGACGATGCCGCCGATCATCAGCGGCAGTCCAAGGATCGGGTGGCCTGTGGAGGAGAGGGCAAGGCCGGGGAGCATCACGGCGCTGAGGAGTAGCGCGGCTCCGCTTACGGTGTTCATCGAACGGGAAGAAGGCCCGGAAGCGGGTATCGATCGAGGCGTCGCCCTCCCCCTCCATGGAATCGTCCACCGTCTGGATGAGGAGGCCCGCGATCCAGAAGTTGGCGACGATCGAGATGAAGACGGCGGCAACGAGCCCTATGCTGCCGAGCGCCACCACAAGGACGATGACGAGAGTCAGGACTGCCGCTCCGCCCATCAGGGCGAGCGGTGCGAGGTGGCGCCAGAAGACCCGGTAGCCCGTGAGCGCGTCATTCAAGACGTCGCCGATGCTTCACATGCTTGCAATCGACCGGCGGAATGCTCGCGCTGAGCGACTTGCCCCGTTCGAGCTACCGTGCGCGGGCCATTGCGCCGGGCGTCAGCCGAGCAGGCCGTCGTCCACAGCGGCGACGAGACCGGCGACGACTCCCGCGCGGGTGGCGAACGTGTCGCGCTCCGCGTACTCGAACGGCGTGTGGTCGTCGCCGCCGACGGGGCCAAGGCCGTCGAGCGTCGGTATTCCCGACCACGCCGTCCACGACCCGTCGGAGACACCGCCGGTCGAGGACTCCGTGAACTCGTGCCCGAGGGCGGCGCCGAGCTCGATGGCGGCACGGGCCAGGGCTGCCACGCTGGGCGTGCGCTCGAGTGGCGGTGGCCCACCGAGATCCTCCCAGCGGAGCTCGATGTCGTCGTACGCGCCGAAAGCCCGGACGTGCTCGAGCGCCCAGTCGAGATCGGTGGAAGTAGGTGCGCGCATGTCCCCCGTCAGGAACGCCTTCCCCGGGACGGTGTTGACCCCCTCGCCGCCGTAGAGCTCCGTTACCTGGAACGTCAGGCCCTCCCGTGCGTGGTGCAGGCTGCTGAGTCGCACGGCCTCGTGGCAGAGGGCGATGACGGCGTTGCGTCCTCCGTCGGGGTCGACGCCTGCGTGTGCGGGTCGCCCTTTCGCATGGATGCGAAACCAGCGCCCACCCTTTCGCGCCGAGACGATCGAGCCGTCGACCCGCCCGCATTCCATGCAGAGGACGGCGTCGAAGCCCGTCAGGCGCTCCATCGTCAGCGGCGCCGCCGGGCGGGTCTCCTCGTCCGAGGCCGAGACGACCTCGAGCAGCGCGAACGGGCGCGGCCCGGTCGCAAGGAGGCGGGCGGCGTGGACGGCGACGGCGAGCCCGCCCTTCATGTCGGCTACTCCGGGGCCGTGGACGCGGCGGGAGTCGTGGCTGAACGGACGCTCGGCGGCAGTGCCGAGCGGAAAAACCGTGTCGTGGTGGCAGAGCAGCGCGACCCGGGCACGTCCCTGTCCCTGGAGCGTGGCATGGAGGTACAGACCCTGTCCACGAACCGGCACGAGCTCGGGGTGGAGGCCGTAGCGCTCGACGGTGTTCGCAAGGATCGCGGCGAGCCGATCGAGCTGCTCGATTGCGCCGCCGGGCGTATCGATGTTCACCCAGGCCTCGAGGTCCGCCAGCAGCAGGTCGAGCTCGGCGCCGACGCCCGCTGATACTCGCCGGGATTCCTCGACTGCGCGCGTCGACAGCTGGAGCGGCCGGTCTTGCCCGGGGGGTGTCACTTCAGGACGCCCCGCGGGGCCACCCCGCTCCTCCACCCGCTTTGAGCGTATCGTCGCGCGGCGCGCGGGTGGCGCACGAAACGTGCCGAAAGCGTGCTAGCCGCACCAGCGCGAGGCTACCAGCGCAACCGTCAGAGCCGTGTCCCGCATCGAGGCGAGGTCGACCCACTCATCGATGCCGTGCAGGTTCCCGGCCGCGGGCCCGTAGCAGCAGCAGGGCTCGTCGACGAAGCGGGCGTCCGTAGTCGCCGTGGAGAGCTTCCTGCCCGGAGGCTCGCTCCGCCCGTGGATCTCGGCGTGGCATTCCCCCACGAGCGCGACCAGCGCGTTGTCGGCGGAGTGCTCGTAACCCTTGGCGCGGAGGCCTTCGAACTCGACCTGAACCTCGGGTGCCGAGCTCTCGACGGCGCGGCGGAGCAGCCCCTGTGCGTCGGCGGGCTCGAGCTCGGGCGCGAAGCCGAGCCTGCAGCGCAAAACGACCTCGGCGGGCACCGACGAGGGCCAGACACCGCCGTGGATCTCCCCGAGGTTGAGGTTGTACGGGTGGCCGTCCTGGCCCTCGTTGAGCGCGAGCTCGAGCGCTCTGAGGCCCTGGACCGCCTGGAGGATCTGATCGACGGGCTGCCCGTGCTCGCTCGCCACGGCGGCGTGCGCACCCTCGCTTCGGGCGGTGAGACGCGCCCAGATGACGCCGACGCCGTTCAGGTGGACACGGAGATCGGTGGGCTCCCCGATCAGCGTGCCGTCCGCCGTGTAGCCGGCCCGTAGCACCGACCACATGCCGTTGCCGCCGGACTCCTCCTCGATCACGGTCGTGAAGAGCAGGTCGCCTCGCGGGGTGCCGACCGCGAGCAGCGCCTCGACGGCCAGGAGGTACGCGGCGATGCCTGCCTTCATGTCGCCGGCGCCCCGGCCCCACATCCGGCCCTCGGCGACGGCTCCTCCCCACGGATCGTGGCTCCACCGCTCGGGCGATTCGACGGGAACGACGTCGACGTGGCCGCTCAGATGGAGCGAGCGCCCGCCGCCCGAGCCCGGCAGTCGTCCTGCGACGCACGTTCGCCCTTCGTACGGGAGGATCGGCAGGCCGGCCCGCGGATCTCCCCTGGCCGCCTGCTCGTCAGGCTGAACCCGCTCGACCGTGAAGCCGAGCGCCGTGAGGCGCTCCTCGACGATGCGTTGGGCGCCCTCTTCCGTGCCGAGCAGGCTCTGCTCGCGGACGAGCCGCGCGGTCAGGTCGTGGAGGTCCTCGACGCGGGAGTCGATGTACTCGCGGAGGGCGTCGAGCACGGCGCGACATCATAGTGAGGGAGGCCCGCAGCCGGGCCTCCCTCATCGTTCGCTTGTTTGTCGGTGCAGGCGCGCTCAGGCGGTGGATCCGGACGCGCAATGCTCCGCGATCGCGGCCGAAAGCCTGTCGGTTCGCTGGTCGAGCTTGCCGAGCAGCCGCTCGAGCCTCGCCAGGCGCTTCTCAGCCCGCTTCTGCTGCCGGTCGGTCAACTCGCCGCCGGCCAGGCGCTGCTCGACCTTGGCGATCCGGTTCGTGAGTCGCTCAGCGACCTTCTGAAGGTGATCGAGCCGGTGCTCGGCGCGCTCGCAGCGGGCCGCGGGATCGGGCGGTGCGGAGGGCTGGCCGGCTCCCGCAAGCGCGGCGCCGGCGCCGCCGGCAAGGACAGCCCCGATGGTCAGGGTGACGAGCAGCATTCGGAATCTCATTCAGTGCTCCTGTGATCGTCGTCTCTTTCTGCTCTGAGCAGCGTGCCCACAGGATGTGAGGCGTCCGTTTGGCAGAGGTAAGGAATCTGCAAGCGCGTCGCCGTGAGATCCGCCGCAGCCTCGCCGCCCGTCGGGTGGTAGAAAGCCACGGCATGCCGAGCATCCTGATCTTCGGTGACTCGAAGTACGCCTCGTTGCGGCACGAGGTGCCGCTGCCGCTTCCCGATCCCATCGCCTACCTGGAGTCGTCGACATCCCGCACGATCGTCGCCGGCTCCCTCGATCTGCCGCGGATGCGGGCGCTCGGCGGCTGCGAGGTGCTCGCCTTCGAGGAGCTCGGCCTCGCCGAGCAGCTGACGCAGGGCAAGTCCCTCGCGGAGGCGATGTTCGCCTGCGTCCTGGAGGCATGTCGGCGGCTCGGCCTGAGCGATGTGGTGGTGCCTTCGGACTTTCCGCTCGAGCTCGCCGACGTGCTCCGGTCCGGGGGAGTGCAGGTCCAGGCCGACGGCGCGCTCTTCGAGCAACGCCGGCGCGTGAAGACGCAGTCGGAGCTCGTCGGGCTGCAACGCGCCCAGAAGGCGGCCGAGGCGGCGATGTCGCATGTGCGAGAACGCCTTCACGAAGGCGGTGATCTACAGGTGGAGACGCTGCGTGCCGAGGCCCAGCGCGTATTCATCGAGAACGGCTGTGTTCCGCACGACCTGCTCGTGATCGCGCCCGGCGCGCACGGCGCCGATCCGCACGACCAGGGCTCCGGCGGGATCCCGCCGCGGGTTCCGATCGTCGTCGACATCTTCCCCCGCGACATGGCCTCGGGCTGTTGGGGAGACATCACGCGGACGTTCTGCGTCGGCGAGCCGCCCGCCGAGCTCGTCGACTGGCATCGGGTCGTGCGAGAGGCGCAGCTCCTGGCGACGGAGGCGGTCCGTCCGGGCATCGGCGCCGGTGAGCTGAACCGGATCGCGTGCGACAGAATTCGCGAGGCCGGCTACCCCACGCGCCTCGACGAGGGTGCCCCGGCGCTGCTCGAGGAGGGCTTCATCCACTACCTGGGCCACGGTCTCGGCCTCGAGCTCCACGAGGCCCCCACGCTCGACGAGGGAGGTGATGTCCTCGTGCCAGGGGACGTGATCACGATCGAGCCGGGTCTCTACCGGCCCGGCTTCGGAGGCTGCCGGATCGAAGATGTGGTGCTCGTGACCGACGACGGATACGAGCTCCTGACGGACTTCCCGTACGATCTGGCGCCGTGACCGAGAGCGTCGAAACCGGCGGAGCAGCGCTTGCCTACCGCGTCGACGGCGACGGGCCGGAGACGCTCGTGCTCGTCAACGGGCTCGCCGACACGAAGGAGACCTGGGAGCTGCAGCTTCCCGACTTTGCGGAGCGCTACCGCGTCGTCTCCTACGACAACCGCGGTGTCGGCGAGTCGTCCTCGCCGCCGGGCCCCTACACGACCGCGGAGATGGCCGATGACCTGGCCGGTCTCGTCGACGCGCTCGAGCTTTCGCGCTTCCATCTGCTCGGCGTCTCGATGGGAGGGATGATCGCCCAGGAATACGCGATCGCTCACACCGACCGCCTGCTCTCCGCCTCCTTCTGCTGCACCTACTCCTACCCGGGCCGTTCTGCCTGCGCATGTTCGCGTGCTGGCGGGATCTCGTCCCGCAGCTCGGCGTCGGGTTCACGCAGCGCGAGGTCCTGCTGTGGGCGTTCACGACCGAGTTCTTCGAGCAGCGGACGGCTGAGCTCGAGGAGATCGAGGCATTCATGGCGGCCAACCCCCAGCCGGAGGACACCTACCTTGCTCAGCTCCACTCGATCGAGACGCACGACACACGCGGTCGCCTCGCCGCGGTGACCTGCCCGGCGATGACGCTCGTGGCCCGAGGCGATCTCATCATCTATCCCGATCTCTCGCGCCGGCTGCACGAGGAGCTGCCGCGGTCGACCTGGGTCGAGGTGGCCGGCGGCCACGCGTGCCTGTGGGAGTTCCCGGACGAGTTCAACCGCGCGGTGCGTCGACTTCCTCGGCGGCGTCGGCTAGCCGCCGCGGCGCCGCGCTCTGACCCGGCGGGCTATCACCTCGTCCGCCTCGGAGAGGCCCATGATTCCGTTCGGCCGCCGGTAGAGCACGAGCAGGATCAGGAGCGCGACCACGATCTGCGTGATCCCGGGCGCGTCGATCCGCTCTTCGGCACGGCGCATGAGCTCGAAGACGGCGGTGACGGTGAAGGCGCCGACAACGGCGCCCGACACGGATCCCAGGCCGCCGACGACGAGCATGGCGAGCAGGTTGAACGTCATGGCGAAGAAGAACTGTCGCGGGCCGAACGCGATGTTGAATTGGGCCCACATCGCGCCGCCCATGCCCATGAGCGCTCCGGAAAGCACCCAGGCGTGGAAGCGCAGCCGGATGACGTTCGCGCCGAGCGCCTCGGCGGCGAGGGGGTCGGTGCGGCTCGCCCGCAGTTTCAGGCCCGAGTTCGACTCCCGGAACGCGCGCGACACGAACAGCGCAACCGCGGCGAAAGCGAGCGCCGCGTACACCGTCGTCGACTGGGGAACCCCGTAGAGCCCCGTCGCCCCGCGGGTCGCCTCGTCCCAGTTGTCGAAGATGACGAAGAAGATCACGAGTACGCCGATCGTGGCCATCGCCATGGCGCCCTCACGCATGCGCGTGAGCGCCAGGCCGAAGGCGCCGGCGACGAGCGCTCCAACGGCGGCCGATATGAGCACCGCAGGGACGAACGAGACCGTGTGGTCGCGAAGGAAGGAGGGGAGGTCGGGGAGGATGCTCTGCTTCGTCTCCGGCGGGATGGTCAGGATGGCGGCCACGTAAGCGCCCACGCCCATGAAGCCGACGTGGCCGAAGCTGACGATGCCCGAGTTGCCGGAGAACGACTGGATCGCGACGACCAGGACGAGCGACACGATGAAGTTGATGATCACGCGCAGGTCCGCGGGGCTCGCGAAGGTATCCCCGAGCACGGCGATCAGCGCCAGCGGCACGACGAACAGCGCGGTTCCACGGAGGGTGCGCAGCAGCAGCGGGCGCCAGTAACCCGTTCTCATCGGGACTCCGCCGGGCGGCCGAGCAGGCCTTCGGGCCGGAAGTAGAGGATGCCGATGACGATGGCGAGTGAGAACGCGCCGCGGAAGCCGAGCACGGAATTCGGCAGCGTAGCGTCGAGGCCAACCTCGATGGCGGCCAGCACGAAGCCGCCGACGACTGCGCCGGTGAGCGAGCCGAGGCCGCCGATGACGCTCGCGATGAACGCCGACAACACGGGGTTGAAGCCCATCGTGGGCTCGACGGTGCCCCGTCGCGCGAGCACGAAGATGGCCGCAACGCCTGCGAGAGCTCCCGAGATCGCGAAGGCGGTCGCTATCACGCGGTTGGCGGGGATCCCCATCAGACGTGTGACCTGAAAGTCCTGCGCTGCCGCGAGCATTCCGAGACCCGTGGTCGAGCGCCGCAGGAACACGGTCAGGATGAGGAGAGCGCCGGCGCAGGTGGCGGTCGTGATCACCTGCAGCCAGCCGATCGTGAAGGGGCCGACGCTGATCGCCTCGTTGAACAGATCGGGCAGTCGAACGCCCTTCTGCCGGGGCGAGACCCGGCCAGGAAGATGTTCTGGATGATCACCGCGAGCGCGAAGCTCGCGAAGAGCAGGGTGACGAAGCCGGCGCCTCGCAACGGTCTGAAGGCGATGCGCTCCATCAGCACGGCCGCCAGCGCTGCGGCGGCGATGGCGGCCGGAACCTGTGCGGCGAACGGAACGCCCTTCAGGTTGAGGAGGTACATCGTGTAGGCGGCGATGGTGACGAGCTCGCCGTGGGCGAAGTTGACGAGCCCGAGGATCGAGAACACCATCGCCAGCCCGAGCGCGAGCAGCGCGTAGGTCGAGCCCAGCGAGAGCGCGTTGATCGCCTGCTGGACGGCCTCCTCGCCGGCGGTCGCGAGAACCGTCATTCCGAGACCCCGATGCCGAGGTAAGCACGCTCGATCTCGGCCGAGGCGCGCAGCTCCGCCGCCGGCCCCTCGCGCTCGATGCTGCCGCTCGCGAGCACGTACGCGCGGTCGGCGAGCTCGAGCGCGCGGTGCACGTTCTGCTCGACGAGCAGGATCGTCACGTGCTGCTCGCGCAGGCGAGCCAGTAGCTCGAAGATCTGGTCGACGAGAATCGGCGCGAGCCCGAGCGAGGGCTCGTCGAGCAGCAGCAGCTCGGGCCCGGCCATGAGCGCGCGACCGATGGCGAGCATCTGCTGCTGGCCGCCCGACAGTGTCCCGGCGACCTGGCCCGAGCGCTCCCGGAGGATGGGAAACAGCTCGAGGACGCGCTGCCGGGCCTCGTCGGCCGAC
The DNA here is from genome assembly GCA_963780385.1 of uncultured Thermoleophilia bacterium. Classification (GTDB taxonomy): domain Bacteria; phylum Actinomycetota; class Thermoleophilia; order Gaiellales; family Gaiellaceae; genus CAWACA01. The sequence goes on from CAWACA010000004.1 coordinate 148,291, forward strand.
GCGGCGGAGCGCTGTGGCACCGCCCCGAGCCGCAGGTTGTCGGCGACCGTCAAGCGCGGGAACACGCGCCGGCCCTCCGGGGTGAGGGCCAGGCCGCGCTTGACGATTCGCTCCGGCGGCGCGCCGAGGATCTCCTCGCCGACGGAAGACAATCCTGCCCGCCGAGGCCGGCACGAGGCCGGCGACGGCGTTCAGGAAGCTCGACTTGCCGGCGCCGTTGGCGCCGAGCAGGGCGACGATCTCGCCCTGCTCGACACGAAGAGAGACCTCGCGGACCGCGACGATCGGCCCGTAGCGGACGACGAGGCTCTCGACGGCGAGAAGCTCATCCTTCAATGGTCGCGGGTGCGATGTAGCTCGGGACGATGGCGTCCAGGAACGTGAACTCCGTCCCTTGCATCTGCACGAGCGTGACCTCCTTGGTCGGGATGCGAGTCTCGGGATCCATCGTCATCGTGCCCGTGAGAAGCGGCACATCGGTCAGCCCGAGGACACCCTCCAGCAACGCGTCGGGCTCGGTCGATCCGGCCGCCTCCGCCGCAGCGACGTACGCGTAGATGTTGTCGCGCCCTATTGCCTCGAACGTGTTGGATTCGGGCGCCTCGCCGGTCGCCTCCGTGAATGCCGTGATGAATGACTCCATCTCAGAGCCGGGTGCCGGGAAGCCGTGCGTCGTGTACACGAGGCCGTCGACCGCGCTGCCGCCGGAGTCTGCGAGGAGCGACGTGTCATTGCCGTCGGTCGAGACGACAGGGATCTCCACGCCCGCGGAGCGGAGCTGCTTGAGGAACGCTCCCGAGTCGGGCACGAACATCGGCGTGAAGATGACGTCGGGCTGGGGGTCGTTGTTCTGAACCTTCGTCACGACGGCCCCGAACTCGGTCTGGCCGATCTTGTAAGTGTCTTCGCCGACGACGGTGCCGTCGCAGATATTCGAGAACGCATCGGCGAAGAACGCACCCATGTCCTTCGTGTAGGGGATCTCGGGCGACCCGATGATGTACACGCTCGCGTAGCCCTGCTGGCATGCGTAGTCCGCTGCGGCCGAGGCCTGGCCGTTGTCGCCAAAGACGAAAGCGAAGACACGCTCGCCGCCGTCACGCACGATCGCGGGAGCGGTGTTGCCCCCCACGGAGATGATCCCGCCGGCTGCCGAGACGAGCTGGCCGACAGCCGGTCCGGCCTCCGCGGTGGTCATGACTTGGACGTTCACGCCATCGTCCAGCAGCTCCTGAGTGGTGGTGAGCGCAAGGGACTGATCTCCCTGGTTGTCCTTGGAGACGATCTCGACGGTGACGGGGCCACCGGCGGCGTTGATCTCCTCGGCCGCGAACTCCATGCCCTTGAGCAGCGGAGAGTCGTAGGCTGCGTAGGGGCCCGAGAGCGCCGCCGAGATGCCGATGCGCAGCACCAGCGGCTCGCCGGCAGGCTCAGCGGGGTCGGCCGGCTCGCCTGTCTCCGCAGGCGGCGCCGGCTCGGCCGGCTCGGCGGGCGGAGCCGCCTCACCGCCCTCGTCGCCGCCGCAGCCCGCTGCGGCAACCGCGAGGCCGAGCGCCAGCACGAGTAACACGAGAATCCCAAACCGTCGTCTCATTCCTCCTCCTCGACTCGTGTCGTTCCCTCCGTCTTGCCTTCGCCCGCGGCGGGTGCCGCGGCCGTCCCCAGATAGGCCTCGACCACCGCCGGATCGCGTCGTACCTGCTCGGCGGTGCCCTCGCAGATCGTCTTGCCCTCGGCCAGCACGTGGATACGCTCACACAGCCGCATGATCAGGCGCAAGTCGTGGTCGACGATCAGGACGGCGCAGCCCTCGTCGTCGCGGATCTGCCTGATCGTCTGAAGGAGCGCGTCGGACTCGGCTTCGTTCATGCCGGCTCCGGGCTCGTCGAGCAGCAGGAAGCGAGGCCGGCCGGCGAGCGCCCGCGCGATCTCGGCGCGGCGCTGTTGCCCGTACGGGAGCGTGGTCGCGAAGCGCTCGCGGACGTCAGTCAGCCCGAGGCGATCGAGCAGGGCTGGAACGCGTTCGCGGTCATGGGCCCGCGCCACCGCTCCCACCTCGACGTTCTCCTCGACGGTCATCTCAGCGAACAGGCGTATCTGCTGAAACGTGCGCCCGATCCCGAGGTGGGCCACGTCGTGTGGCTTGCGGCCGGTCGCGTCGACTTCGTCGACGATCACGCGGCCCGAGGTCGGACGCAGCACCCCGCTCGCCACGTTGAGGAGCGTCGTCTTGCCGCTGCCGTTGGGACCGATCAACCCGACGATCTCGCCCTCGTCCACGTGCAGCGAGACGCCGTCGAGTGCACGCAGGCCGCGGAATCGCTTGACCACATCCTCAACAGCGAGCCTGGCCGGTTCTTCGGGCCGGCCGCTTTCCGCGCCCTGCTCCACGGCGGGACTCTAGACAGTCCGGGGCTTCAGAACTAGGTTTCGATCCTGATGGAGCTGGGGCTTCTTGCGGCGGCCCGCGTCCTTCTTGCCGCGGTATTCGCGTCGGCCGGCAGTGGCCAAGCTCGCCGAGCTGCCGGGCGCGCGTCGGGCGCCGGGATCGCCCGTCACTTACGAGCCACGCGGGTCACGCAACGCGGCCGAAGGCCGCAGCCGTGACGGGGGGCCCGCGAGCGGGCGGTCACGCAACGCGGCCGAAGGCCGCAGCCGGCCGGGGGAGCCCGCGGAGCGGGCGGTCACGCAACGCGGCCGAAGGCCGCAGCCGTGACAGGGGAGCCCGCGAAGCGGGCGGTCACGCCCGGGTCTGACGCGCCACGGCCGGTCTCGCGTCAACGTCGTAAGATCGGCGCCCCGTGACGGTGAAGGAGCTGCAGGAGGCGGGCGTCCGCGTGCTGGCGCTCGTCTTCATCGACAACGGCGGCATGACGCGAATGAAGTGCGTCTCGATCGAGCGCGCGGAGGACGCGGCGGAGCACGGCGTGGGCTGGTCGGAGCTCTGGGGCCTCTCGCTCTCGGACGACTCGTTCGCCCACCCACCCGATCTCTACAGCCCGTCGGGCGACATCCGCCTTCGCGCCGATCTGGACGCGGCGGCGCCGATCGGAGGCGCTCCCGGCTGGGGCTGGGCGCCGATCGACCACCACCGGCAGTCCGGCGAGCCCTGGCCCGGGTGCCAGCGCTGGTTTCTCCGGCGCATGACGGCGGCTGCCGCCGAGCGCGGCCTCGAGATCAAGGCAGCCTGGGAGCTCGAGTGGGTGGCGGGCGCCGACGGCCCTTCCGGGTTCGAGCCGTTGCACACGTGGCCCCGGCTACGGTGCCGCGACGTTCGACGAGACCGGCTCCTACCTCCTCGAGCTGGTCGACGCGCTCGCGGAGTCGAGGATCGTGCCCGACCAGGTGCATCCCGAGTACTCCGACGGCCAGATGGAGCTCTCGCTTCCCGTACGCGACGCCCTCGCCGCCTGCGACGAGTCGATCCTCGCGCGCCACGTCATCCGCACGGTGGGTGGAAACCAGGGCTGGCGCACGAGCTTCTCGCCGCGGGTCGTCGCCGGCTCGGTCGGAAACGGCGCGCACCTGCACGTCAGCGTCTGGGAGGACGGAGAGAATCAGCTCACCGGCGGGGACGGGCCCGGAGGGGATCGGGCCGACGGGGGAGGCGTTCCTGGCCGGGGTTCTGGATCAGCTCCCGGCGCTTACGGCGATCGGGAATCCCTCGGCGTTGTCGTACGCACGCCTCGTACCGTCGCACTGGGCCGGGGCGTATGCGTGCTGGGGAAACGAGAATCGCGAGGCGGCCCTGCGCCTCGAGGGCGCCGGCGGGTCGACCGCTCCCCGGACGGCTCACTTCGAGTGGAAGTCGGTGGACGGCGCCGCCAATCCCTACCTTGCGCTGGGCGGTCTGATCGCGGCGGGCGTCGACGGCGTGGACCGCCGGCTCACGCTGCCCCCGGCGGTCTCCGCCGACCCGGCTGTCCTGCCGGAGGCCGAGCGCCCGCCGCGGCTGCCGAAGTCCCTCGCCGAGTCGGCAGAGCGGCTGGCCGAGTCCGACGTGCTCCGCAGCGCCATGGGGGAGTACCTCCACGATCGCGTTGTCGCCGTGAGGCGCGCGGAGGCGGAGGTGTCCGCCGGGATCGACGAGGAAGCGCTCGCCGCGAAGTACCGCTGGCGATTCTGAGCGGCCGCGGAGGATTCGGGCCGGGCCGGATAAGATCCGGCCGCTCACGAGTCGCCATGATCGATCTCTCCGCCGCACCGGTCATCGACGCTCACTGCCACCCCTGGCGAAACGCCGATCTGCTGGCGAAGGATCCCATGGGCTTTGAGGATCGGATCACGATGCTCGGGATGTGCCTGATCTCCTCCGGCCTGCTCGATGACGACACGAGCCGGCACCTGCGCCGGCTCACCGATTCCACGCCGCTGGCGCTGACGATGCGGCGCCGGGTCGCCGAGCATCTTGGCTGCGAGGCCGTCTCGGGAGGCTGTTGCCGAGGCCCGTCACGCGGCGCTGGCGGCCGATCCGGTCGCCTACAACCGCCGGCTGTGGGAAGCCGCGAGCGTGGACGGTCTCGTGTACGACGAGGGCTACCCGCAACCGACGATCCCGCGGGAGGACTTCGCCGCCGACAGCGGCGCGACCGTGCACCGGGTCGCGAGGATCGAGCCCTACATCGTCTCGTTGCGCGAGACGGTCGGGCTCGTTCCGGCAGCTCGAAGAGGCGTTCGTGGCCGAGCTCGAGAGCGCCGCCTCCGATCCGGCGCTCGTTGCCTTCAAGAGCGTGATCGCCTATCGCACCGGGCTCGACGTGGACGATCCTCCGACCGACTACTGCGAGCGCGTCTTCCGGCTCTGGCGAGAGGACGATTACACGGAGACCCGTGCCCACGCGAAGCCGGTCCGCGACCGTCTGCTTCGCCGCACCCTCGAGGTCGCCAAGCGCCACGACCGGCCCGTGCACATCCACTGCGGCGGCGGCGACCCGGAGATCGTCCTCGCCCACGCCCGTCCGCAGGACCTCTTCCCGCTGCTCGTCGAGTACGACTCCCAGCCCGTCGTCCTCATCCACTCGGGCTGGCCCTGGCTCGAGGAGGGTGCTTTCATCGCCTCGGTCCTGCCGATGGTCTATCTGGAGCTCTCGCTCACGCTGCCGTGGGCAAGCCTTGCCGTCGACCAGAAGCTCGAGGTGCTCCTGGGCGTCGCGCCGCCGGCGAAGCTCCTCTACGGCTCCGACGAGGCCTCCGAGCCCGAGGTGATCTGGCTGACGGCGCAGATCGGCCGCGAGGCGCTCGGCCGCGTTCTCGGCAGGGGTGTCGAGCACGGCTGGCTGACCGACCGCGAGGCCGTCGAGATCGGCGAGGGTGTCCTCGCCGGCAACGTGCGCCGCCTGCACGGCATCGAAGCCTGACCCGCTGCCCGCGCGTCCCGACCGGTCAGTCGATCGCGGAGACCGGCGGACGACGCTCGCGGGCAAGCAGGATGCCGGCGGCAATGACGGCGCCTCCGACGATCTGCAGTACGGTCATCGTCTCTCCGAGCGTGAGCACGGCGAACGCGGCACCGAGGAACGGCTGCAGGTTGGCGTAGAGCGACGCGCGGTTGGCGCCGACGCGGTTGATCGCCGTGAACCAGAGCGCGTTTCCGATCACGTAGGAGAGCAGGATCGTGTAGGCGAGGCCCAGCCAGGCGAGCGTCGAGATCGAGCTCCAGTCCTCCTCCGCGAACTGCGGCACGGCGGTCAGCGCGAGCGGCACCATCGCAGCAAGCCCTACGATCGTGCTGATTCGGTACGGCGAGTAGCGGCGCAGCATCGGGGTGACGAGCACCGAGTAGGCCGCCCAGGTGATCGGAACAAGAATCCCGAGCAGAACGCCGCCGAGGTGGTGGGAGAGGCCGCCCTGGGCGCCCGCAGCGACGAGCGCGACGCCGGAAAACGACACGCCCGCGGCCAGCCAATGCTGCCAGCGCGCGCGCTCGATCCGCGTCGCCCAGGCGATCAGCCCGACGCAGATCGGCAGCGTTCCGAACAGCAGCGCGACCGTCGACGCGCTGGTCAGGTCGACTGCGTACGCGAAGCTGACCTGGTTCACGTAGAGGCTCAGCCCGAGAACCCCGCACAGCAGCCACAAGTGGCGCTTCTCCACCCGCAGCGTTTGCTCGCGCGCGTACGTGATCCCTGCGAACAGCATCGATCCGATCCCCAGCCGCAACGTCGCATAGACGAACGGCGGCACCCCGCTCGAGAGCGCGTACTTGACGACCGCGAAATGGAAGCTCCAGATCAGCACGGTTACGAGCAGAAGCACGTCGGCAGGCACCCGCTGGCGCATGCGTGCGAGTCTAGAAGCCGCTGCGCTCACCACTCGCGGGGAACCGTCCGCGCCTGACCCAGCCAAGGGCGTCGCCGCCTGACCCGCGGCCTGGCGCGATCTGAGGATGAAGGGCGGCGCGGCGTGCTGTAGGCTCGCGCACTCTGCGGCCACGAAAAGGAGCAGAAATAACTCGAAGGGTCTGGTCGAAGATCGTCCTGGCGACGGCGGTGGCTGTTGCCAGCCTCGCGGTCGTGGTACCGTCGGCATCGGCACGCCTGGTCCCGCCCGGCGACTCGCCGCTCGGCGACACCTACGCCGGCTGAAACATCGTCTGGGGCAAGGCGATGGCGAAGCGCAGCCTCCAGTCGCGCGACTCGACTGCTCGCGCTGAGTGGCAACAGGTGCAGGATCGAATGGAGCCGACGCGTCTGGCTGCTGCGGGTGTCCGTCAACGGCCTCATCACCGTGAACGCACGATGCGGCCGACAAGTACCTCATCTTTCCCATCACCGGCATCCTCGGCTGGGGCTCAGGCCCGGAAATCATGCATGGGTAGGTACGCGAGAGCTCGAGCTCATCTCGAAGGCCAGGCTGACAATAGACGGCCGGACGGTTCGCCCCGGCTACGTGACGCGGACTCCTGCGTTCGTCGCGAGGTTCGCGCCAGAACGCCTTCGGCGAGCGGCAGGGATTTCTCTCGATGATGTTCAAGGGCTACTTCGCGGTACTCTCGCGCACTCCGAAGGCACACACACGATCACGACGCTCGAGAGTTCTCCGATGACCGTGGAATCGGCTCGGGATGGCACTAGGCTGATCGTACGCTGACGCGCCGCATCCCACACTGCATCACGAGGAGATTACTATGCGTACTGCGAAATACATTGGATTAGGAGCGGTGGTTGTAGCAATTGCAGGCAGCTTGCGGCAGCGAAGAAAGCATCGCCACCTCCAGCGGCCCACTGGCATCGCCACCGGAAGAGGTGATCGTGCCTGTATCCCCGCCGCCTGCCCCACCCGAACCTGCCGCCGAATCGGTGCCCCCTTCGGACGCGGTAACTGAACCGCCGCCACCGGCTAGCGACGAACCACCCCCCTCTACCTGATGGTGCCGAGTTTCTGAGCGGCCCTTACTCATCGGAAATCTTCGCCAAGAGTTCACTTCACGGTCAATGGATAGACATTCTCGCAAGGTGTGAGACCGAACCTAATCTATATCGATCTTGGGAATACCGCTGTCACCACCCCGTTGAGCTTTTACAACGACTCGACGCAATTGGCTGATCCGGAAATAGAGTTTCAAGACAACGAACCCACGATCGACGACGTGGAGATTGACTCACCGCAGACATTGGTCAAATGGTTGAAGAATCACTACGTCTAAACATCACCAAGAACAGCCAAAACCACCATCGGCGACGTAACCAACAACGGAGTTGGTCGTTGAAGTTGCCAAGGGCAAGCAATACGCAAGCCCCGGTGCTTGTGGTCAGGGGGTCGGCTGCGTCGTGTTGCTCGTGCTTACTGACATGGGATTCGGTTACTACGTCGTACCCGGTAGACCGCTCCGCGTGTACGTGCTTGAAGTTGGCGGTCGCAACGTCTTCATCCTGACCGAACCACCAAGAGCGGATTACGAAGGTGGCATCGCCCGCGCTGATCAACTGCTTGACACCGTGGAGTGGACAACTAACGCGAATGGGATTGGCGAACAGACTGTGGCCACGAGATCGCGACGGCGATCGAGACGAAGGAGACGGAGATGGGCGACGAGCGTGAGGCACGGAGAGAGAACGAGGAGCCTGAGACCGAGGGGCACCTGAGGCGAGCGAACGAGCCGGGCGCGGACGCGGAGAACGACGATCCGCAGGCCCGCGAGGGGCGGCGGGAGAACGAGGAGCCGGAGACCGAGGGGCACTACAGGAGCGGGCGAACGAGCCGGGCCCGGACGCAGAGAACGCCGACGCGCAGACGAGCGATGCCCGCAGGGAGAACGAGGAGCCGGGCGACGATGCCGAGATCGAGGGTCACATGAGGCGCCGCTAACAGCCACAGGCACCGAGCGTAGGGGCGGGTCACGACCCGCCCCTACTCGTTCTCTCATGACTTCGCTCACCGCCAGGCTCGCGGAATCCGTCCGCGCCTTCGCCGGCAGCTTCGGCAACCCCGGGCTGCGGCGCCTCCAGCTCGCTCTCGTCGGCTCGGAGATCGGCGGTTGGGGTTACCTGCTTGCACTCGCGGTGCTCGTCTTCGAGGCGGGCGGGGCTGCAGCGCTCGGCGTTCTCACACTCGTGATGATGCTGGCGCCCGGAATCGCTGCGCCGTTCACCGCCATTCTCGGCGATCGATTCGAGCGCGTGCGGGTGATGGTCGCGGCCGATCTTCTGCGCGCCGTGTTGATGGCTGCCGCGACGGCAGTGGTGTTCGCCGGAACTCCCACCTGGATTCTCTACGTGCTGGCTGCGCTTTCTTCGGTCGCGGGCACCGCGTTCCGGCCGGCGCAGGCCGCGCATTCTGCCCTCGCTTGCCCGCACCCCGGACGAGCTGACGGCCGCGAATGTCGCCTCGAGCACGATCGAGAGCGTAGGCGCGTTCGCCGGGCCCGCACTGGCCGGCGTAATCGTGGCGACGAGCGACCCCGGCGTCTCGTTCGCGATCGCCGCGGGGACGTTTCTCTGGTCGGCGCTGCTCGTGGCCCGCGTCCACGCGTGCGGCGCGGACAGAGAACGAGGAGGCCGAGCCCGCTGAGCCGGAGAGCATCCTCGAGGTGGTCACCGCGGGCGCCCGCGCCGTCGGCACTGACTCTCGGGCCCGCCTCATCATTTCGCTCGTCTCTGCCCAAACGTTCGTGGCCGGCACGCTGCTCGTCTTCCTGCCGGTGCTGGCGATCGAGTTGCTCCACTGGGGCGAGGGTGGCCTCGGAGCAGTCAACGCCGCCATCGGTATCGGCGGGATCGTCGGGGCGGCCGCTTCGGTCGCGTTCGTCGGCGCCCGCCGGCTCGCGCGCCCGCTCGCGATCGGAACACTGCTGTGGGGAGCGCCGATCGCCCTCGCAGCGGCCTGGGACACGAAGGCGGGCGCGCTCGTCCTCTTCGGCATCGTCGGGCTGGCGAACACGATCGTCGACGTCTCCGCGTACACGATGCTGCAGCGGGCCGTGCCCGACCGGGTGCTCGCGCGCGTCTTCGGCGTGCTCGAAAGCGTCATCTACGCGACGCACGCAATCGGAGGCGTCGTCGCGGCCGTGCTGATCGAAGCCTTTGGACTGCGCGCGGCCCTCGTCGCCGTGGGCGCGTTCCTGCCGGTGATCGTCATGCTGACGTGGCCGCGCCTCAGGCGGCTGGACGCGAGCGCCGACGTGCCCGAGCGTGCGCTCGAGCTGCTGCACGAAGTGCCGTTCCTGGCTGTCCTGCCGGCGGGGGCCCTCGAGGCGCTTGCCGAGCGCGCGGTGCCGGTCACAGTCGCCGCCGGCGAAGCCGTGTTCCGGCAGGGTGAGCCAGGGGATCGCTTCTATGTGATCGGGGAGGGTACGGTCGGAGTGGCGGCGGACGGCGAAGAACGCCCGTCGCTAGGCCGGGGCCAGTACTTCGGCGAGATCGCCTTGCTGCGCGACGTGCCGCGCACTGCAACGGTCACCGCCCGCACCGACCTCGACCTGCTGGCGGTCGAACGCGACGACTTCATCGCCGCGGTGACCGGGCCACGCGCCGAGCGCCGAGGCTGCAGGCGCTGTCGTGGGCGCACGCCTGGCGGCGAGAGGGCCCGCTCTGGCCGCTGCGTGACCTCAAGCGAGCAGCCGGTTCAAGGCTTCGAGGAGCTGCGTGGCTGCCTCGCGGCGGTCGCCCTCGAGCCGGCTGAGGCTGACGGCGAGGCGGGCGAGCGCGACCAAGTCGGTGTTCTGGCCGATCATGGTTTCCTGAACCCTGCGCGCGTTCTGGAGCATGCCGAGGGCGAGTGCCGCCTGATCGGCGAAACGTTCGAGCAGCTCCAGCTCCTGCAGCGCCGGACGAGAGCGATCGTGCGGATCGAGCACCTCGAGCACGCCGAGCGGGTCGTCCCCGGCCAGTAGCGGCGCCGCCATCAGCGCGGACGGCACATAGCCCGTGCTCTCGGCCGTCTCCTTCGCGAAACGGGCATCGCGGGAGACGTCCTCGACGACGATGGGATCGCCCGTCATCAACACGGATCCGGCGATGCCGGTCCGCGCCGGCAGGCGGCGTCCCACGAGCTCTTTAGCGCCCTTGCCGGATACGGCCTCGAAGACGAGTTCCCTCTCATCGAGGAGCAGCACCGAAGCGGCTTCGGCCTGGAAGATCGCGCGCGCAGTGTCGACGATGGCTTGAAGCAGCTCGCGCCGTTCGACCTGATCGCCCAGCCTGCCCGCTGCCCGGGCAACGCGCCGTGGGTCCTCGCTCATGCCGCCTCGACGTTCGTCGCAGCCATCGACAGCACCGTCTTGACCTGGAACGGTGTCAGCCCCGGGTGCTTGCCGAGCACGAGCGCGCAGAGCCCGGCCAGATGCGGCGTCGCGAAGCTGTTTCCGGTCGCTGTCAGCCGGCCGCCGTCGAGCCAGGCGACGTCGACGTCGACTCCGCGCGCGAAGAACTCCACCGGTGGATCGGGATTGAGGTAGAAGACGCGCTCGCCTCGCTCTTCGTGGCTCCCGACCGAGAGCACCGACGCGAACTTCCACGGGTAGCTTTCGACCGCGCTGTTGTGAGCCGAGGCGACGACCAGCGTGCGGGCGAAGTACGCCCTGTCGACGAGTTCCCGCAGCGCCCACGCGACCTCTGCCTTTCGAGTCGAGAGACTGAGGTTGACGATGTTGAACCGGTGCTCCATCGCCCATTCGAGACCGGCGAGAGAGCACGGCACCCTTCCCCGTGATGTCCTCGCCGAGGACACGGACGCTCGTCAGCGCGACGTCCGGCGCCAGGCTTCGGATAATTCCGGCGCACGCCGTCCCGTGCCCCGATACGTCGCCTTCCTCGTCATTGACGACGACGAGCTCACCGCCGCCCTCGTCGGGGACCACGGCCACCGCGCGCTCGATGCCTCCTACGGCGGGATGCGCCGCATCGACGCCGCTGTCGAGGATGGCCACGCGCACACCGGCGCCCGTGGATCCCTCGAAGGCCCAGTCGGGCGTAACAGGACAAGGCCAGTGGGGCGCTGCGACGGTCTGCTCGAGACCGGCCGCGAGGCTCCAGGCTGGGAGTTCGTCGTCAGGCACAGTCGGAATCGTAGGGGTCGCTGCGACCGAGCTCAGGTTGGCCTTGCGGTTCGCTGCTGGGCCTGAGCCTCGTGCCCGATGGCGCATGCCACGAGCTGGTCCAAGCTCATCGCGCGGCCCTCTGCATAGGCGGCTTCGAATGTGTCAGGACCGAGCTCCTCGCGAACACGCTGGGCCGTTTCGGGTTTCGTGTGCCACTCACGCTCCAGCGCCAGCTCGCGGCCTAGGCGGTCGCGACCTCCAAGGAGACGAGCGGCTCGCGGCTCGTCCCCACGCGCCAGAGCAACCCCTATCCCAAGCTCGTCGAGGACACTGCAGAACATATGCGGGTTACGCAACTCCGCGAAGGCCTGAAGACCCTGCCGCATCAGCTCTTCTGAGCGCTCGAGCTCTCCGAGGGCGACGAGGGCACAGCCGAGATTCGACTGGGCCAGAGCGAGCCCGCTCGGGCTGCCTAGCCTCTCCCAGGCAGCGACGGCCTCCTCGAGATGGCAGGCCGCGTCGGCAAAGTGGCCTTCGTCGACCTCCAGCGTGCCAAGGTTCGAGAGTGCTTCGCCCAGCACGAAGTCCTCGTGGTCCTCTCGCGCGATGGCGATCGCCCTGTCAAAGTATTCCCCGGCGGCTGCGCGATCGCCGCGCATCCGTTCGAGAGTAGCCAGCGCAAGGAAGGCCTCGCCCAGCCACCAGCGATTGCCGAGCGCCTCGAACAACGACACGTTCTCGCGGGACATCTGGAGGCTCTTCTCCTCCTCGCCGAGATCGCGCGTGAGAATGGCATTCCCGAACCTCGCGATTGCGTGCGCGAGAGCCGGCTCGCTTGTGGCGGCCAGCGCGCTTTCGAGCCGTTCGCGGCCCTCGTGGAGGTAACCTCGGGTCCACCAGAAGTACCACACTGCCGCCGCGATGCGCAGGGCCGTCGCGGCGTCGTGCTCGAGCGCAAAGGTAAGGGCCGCTCTGATGTTGTCGTGTTCTGTCTCCAACCGATCAAGCCAGAGCAGCTCCTCGGCGCCGTACAGATCGGCCAGCTCCGCAAGCTTCAGCACATAGGCAGCCTGCGAATGCCTGAGCTCGTTGTCATGTCCCGAGGCCTCGAGTTGCTCCGCGGCGTACTCACGAATCGTCTCCAGCATCGCGAAGCGCGGCTCCCCGTCCGGATCGTCGCGTGCTACGAGGAGGCTCTGGCGCATGAGGGCGTCGAGCGAGTCGAGGTCGGTGTCGAGCACGGCCTCGATCGCTTCGAGCCTCGCGCCGCCCGGGAACGCCGATAGCCCGGCGAAGAGTCGTTGCTCCTCGGGCTCCAGCAGCCGGTAGCTCCAATCGATCGTGGCCCGCAGGGTTTGCTGGCGAGCCGGTGCGTCGACCGGTCCACCGGTCAGGATCGCGAGACGCTCATCGAGGCGTGCGAGGATCGCCTTCGGTGACATCAGGCGTACGCGCGCGGCCGCCAGCTCGATCGCGAGCGGTAGCCCGTCGAGCTTGTTGCAGATCGACGCCACGATTGTCGCTGCCTCGGTGTCGAGCTCGAGGCTCGGCTTGACGGCGCGCGCCCTCTCCTCGAAGAGCCTGGCGGCGTCGGGTTCCGATAGAGGCTCGAGCGGGTACTCCTGCTCGCCGGAGACGCCGACAGCCGCGCGGCTCGTGAGGACGAGCCTCGAGCCGTGGATCGCACGGGCGAGTCGGGAGAGCAGCGGCGAGGCCGCTGGCACCAGATGCTCGACGTTGTCGAGGAGAAGCAGAAGCTCGCCCTCACGAAGCCGCTGCTCGACCAGCTCCTCGAGTGACAGGACACCGCTCTCGCGAAGCCCGATTGCCTGGGCGATCGTCGAGGCAACCAGCGACGGGTCGCGGACCGGGGCGAGCGCGACGAAATGGACGCCGTCTGCGAAACGCGCGGCTATGCGCGCCGCATGCTCGAGCGCCAGGCGCGTCTTGCCCGTCCCGCCGGGCCCGGTGATTGTGAGGAGGCCGCCGCTTCCGTTGCTCATTGCTGCAGCAAGCTCGGCGAGCTCCCGATCTCGGCCCACCAGACGGGTGGCCGGCGAAGGCAACCCCTGGGGCCACGACTCGACCGGAGGTGGGGCAGCGATCCAGCGGCCTGGATCCGCAATCGCCGCGGACGCCTCGCGTGCGAGCTCGCCGGCGCTCTGGAACCGCTCGGACGGTCGCTTGGCAAGTCCGCGGCGCACGACAGCGTCGAGGGCGGCAGGGAACCGGTTCCCGAGCGGCCGAGGCTCCTCCTGGACGTGCGCCCAGATCGTTGCGACGTCCGTTTCGCGCTCGAATGGAGCGGCGCCTGTGAGCAGCTCGTACAGGAGGCAGGCCAGCGCGTACACGTCGGTGGCGGGGCCTGCGTCCCCACTCTGGATCAGCTCGGGGGCGAGGTAGCCGACGGTTCCGAGAAGCTGGCCTGTCTGCGTCATCGCACGACTACCGGCCGAAGACTTCGCGATCCCGAAATCGGTCAAGTAGGCGTGCTCGTTGGCCCCGGTCTTCTCAACGAGGACGTTGGCCGGCTTCACGTCGCGGTGGATCAGGCCGTTCGAGTGCGCCACGTCGAGGGCGGCAGAGATCTGAGTTACGAGGTCGATCGCCCGGTCCGCGTCCAGCGGACCCTCCGACCGGATGATCGACGCGAGGTCGGCGCCGTCCACGAAGCGCATCGCCAGGAAGAGTCGACCGTCTGACTCTCCGGCCTCGTACACCGGCAGCACGTTCGGATGCTCGATCGAGGCGGCCAGCTTGGCCTCTCGGAGGAACCGCTCGCGGAAGGAGTCGTCCTCGGCTGCGTCAGCGCTGATCAGCTTGACAGCGACGACGCGGTCGAGCGAACGTTGCCGCGCTCGCCACACGACCCCCATGCCGCCGCGACCGGCCCGTGCCTCGAGCTCGTAGCCGGC
>CAWACA010000005.1:0-69483 GCA_963780385.1 uncultured Thermoleophilia bacterium
GAGGACGCTGTCGAGCTCCGCCGGGTCGGCGAGCGCGGGAGCTGCCCGGGGCAAAGGATCACCTCGAGCTCGCCCGCATCGACATGGAGCGGGGCGCGCGCATCTCGGGCTCGCGGTTCGCGTACCGCATCGGCACCGCCGCCCTGGCCGAGCTCGCGCTCTACCGCTACGCGATCGAGACGCTCGCCGCCAAGGGGTTCGTGCCGGTCCTGCCGCCCGTGCTCGTCCGCGAGGAGGCGATGTACGGCACCGGGTTCCTCCCCACCGACGAGGTCAACCTCTACTCGATCGAGCGCGACGGGCTGTACCTCACCGGGACCTCGGAGGTGGCGCTCGCCGGCATCCACATGGACGAGATCCTCGAGGCGGAGGAGCTGCCGAAGCACTACACGGGCTACTCCACCTGCTTCCGGCGCGAGGCGGGCGCAGCCGGCAAGGACACGCGCGGCATGTTCCGCGTCCACCAGTTCGACAAGGTCGAGATGTTCGTCTTCTGCCTGCCCGAGCGCTCGGCCGACGAGCACGAACTGCTGCTCGCGATCGAGGAGGAGCTCGTCCAGGGCCTCGGCATCCCGTACCGCGTCGTGAACGTCGCGGCCGGCGACCTGGGGGCCTCCGCGACCAAGAAGTACGACATCGAGGCCTGGTTCCCGGCGCAGGGCCGGTACCGCGAGATCACCTCTACCTCGAACACGACCGACTTCCAGGCGCGGCGGCTCAACGTGCGCTACCGCGGCGAGCACGGCATCCAGCCGTTGCACATGCTGAACGGCACGGCGGTGACGGCCCGGGCGCTGCTCGCCGTGATGGAGAACTTCCAGGAGGACGGAGTCGTGGCCGTACCCGAGGTGCTGCAGCGGTACGGCGCGCCGGCGCGCATCGACGACGGGCCCGCCGCTTCGGCCTCCTGACACACGGCCGGATGGGCGAGACTGCCCGCCTGTGGCAGACGTCCGGGTTCGGACCGATTACCCCTTCGACGTCGGGGTCGTCGAGCACGTCTGGGTTCCCCTCTCCGACGGGACCCGGCTCGCAGCGAAGCTCTGGCTGCCCGTCGGCGCCGGGCCCGTGCCGGCCGTCTTCTGCTACCTCCCGTACCGCAAGAACGACGGTGTCGCGGTCGGCGACGACCAGGAGATGCGGTATTTCGCGGGCCACGGCTATGCGGGCGTGCGGATCGACATCCGAGGGACCGGCGATTCCGACGGGATCATCGAGGACGAGTACACGGAGCGCGAGCAGCTCGACGGCGTCGAGGCGATCGCCTGGATCGCCGCGCAGCCCTGGTGCGACGGCTCCGTCGGCATGACCGGGTACTCATGGGGCGGCTTCTCGAGCCTCCAGCTCGCCGCCCGGCAGCCGCCCGCGTTGAAGGCGGTCATGAGCTTCTACGCCTCCGACGACCGCTACGCCGACGACGTCCACTACCGCGGGGGCTGCGTGCTCGCAATGGAGATGCTCCACTGGGCGACCTGCATGCTCGCCTACAACGCGATGCCGCCCGACCCACGGTTCGTCGAGGACGAGTGGCGCGAGCCGGTGGCTCGACCGCCTCGAGCGCACGCCGCCCTTCATCGAGCCCTGGCTCTCCCACCAGCGCCGCGACGCCTACTGGAAGCACGGTTCGGTCTGCGAGGACTATGCGGCGGTCCGCTGCCCCGTCTACGCGGTCGGCGGCTGGGCGGACGGCTACACGGATGCCGTGCTGCGCCTGCTCGAGCACCTTCCCGTGCCGCGCAAGGGCCTGATCGGCCCGTGGGGTCACAACGACCCGGTGCGCGGTGTCCCCGGACCGGCCGTGGGAATTCTCCAGGAGCAGGTGCGCTGGTGGGACCGCTGGCTCAAGGGGATCGACAACGGCATCGACCGCGAGCCGATGCTGACGGTGTGGCTGCAGGACTGGATGGCGCCGCAAGCCGAGCTGGCCTACCGACCCGGCGCGTGGGCCGTCGAGGAGGAATGGCCGTCGCCGCGCATCGAGCGCCGTGACGCTCGAGCTCGGGCACGAGAGCCTGGTCCCGACCGACGGCGTCCAACCGCCTCGGCCGCGGCCGCCGGCCGGCGCGGACGCTGCGCGGGTCGCAGCTCTGCGGCCTGGACTCGGGAGCATGGTGCGCGGACGGTCGGTCGCCCGACCTGGCCCCGGACCAGCGACGAGAAGACGGCCTGTCGCTCGCCTGGGACTCGGAGCCGCTGGCCGAGCCGCTCGCGATCCTCGGACGGGCGCATGCCGTCCTCGAGCTCGCCGCCGACCGGCCGCAAGCGCTCGTCTGCGTTCGCCTGTGCGACGTCGCGCCGGACGGGACCTCGCTGCTCGTCGCCCGCGGGCTGCTCAACCTGACTCACCGCGACGACCACGAGAGCCCGCGACCCCTCGTCCCGGGAGACCGGTACACGGTGACGGTGCAACTCGACGCGATCGGGCACCGCTTCCCGGCAGGGCACCAGCTCCGCCTCGCGGTCTCGCCGACGTACTGGCCGCTGACGTGGCCCTCACCGGAGCCGGTCGCGCTGACGCTCTTCGGCGGACAGCTCGTCCTTCCCGTTCGCCCGGACCATCCCACGGACGCCGCTGCGGTGCTCCCCGAGCCCGAAGCGCCGCCCGCCTACGCGACCCGCACCCTGCAGGCGGGGGTGGGCGGGCGGTCGATCGATTTCGATCCCGCCGACGGACGCGCGACCCTCCACTTCGACTGGGACCTCGGCGGCCGCGTGCTGCTCGAGGCGACCGACATCGAGCTCGAGCAGGCTTCTACCAACCGCTACTCGATCACCGAAGGCGACCCGCTGTCCGCGCGGGCGGAGCACGAGCTCGTCGTCGGCCTCCGCCGCGGAGACGACTGGAACGTCCGCTGTGTCGCGAGCGGATCGATGACCGCGACCGCGACACACTTCCACGTCACCACCACGCTCGAGGCGTACCACCGCGAGGCGCCGACCTGGTCTCGCACGTGGACATTCGACGTGCCGCGCGACAACGTCTGACGCCGGCGAAGTCTCTACCCGCCCTCGGCGGCCTCGGCACCCGACCTGGACAGCCACCCCGGCACGACTCCCACGGGCGCCACCGGCCCTCCGACCCCTTCGCTCGCCAGGCGCAGGAAGTCCTCTCCCGGGATCCGCAACAGGGTGCAGGGACTGGTCGCCGTGACCGTCGCGGTACGCGGGATGCGGCGCAGCAGTCCGATCTCGCCGAACGCCTCACCGGGGCCCTTGGTGTTCACGACCCCCTCGCCTGCGACCGTGACCACGAGGGTTCCCGAGACGACCACGAAGAGATCGTCGGGCTCCTCTCCCTCGCGCACGGCATCTGAGCCGGACGCGAGCGGCTCGGTGCTCGAGCGGGACGCGAGGGCCTCGAGCGTCGCCCGCGAGGCACCCGCGAAGAGATCGAGCGGAGCCAGCAGCGCAACACGGTCCGCGAGCTCGGCAGCCCACTGCGCCGCGCGCCGGTCGACACTCCCGGCCCGGGCGAGAAGCACGATCCCGGCGGCCACGGCGACGCTTCCGCCCAGGATCAGGGCACCCCTCAGGCCGATTGCCTCGGCCAGGGGCGCGCCGGCCACCGTCCCGAGCAGCAGCGCTCCGACGACGAGCGCATCCGAGGCTGCCCAAGCGCGTCCCATCAGCTCGTTGCCGAGCAGGCGCTGCAGCGACGTGACGACGAGGACATCGAGGACGAGCGCAGCCGCCCCGTCAATGGCGGCGAGCGCAGCGCCGACAACCGGGGACGTCGTGAACGCCAGCCCGGCAAGGGCCAGGCCGGGGATCATCGTTGCGACTGCGAGCGCCCTGCCCTGGCGGCCCCGGTCAGCCATGCGGCTCGCGAGCCGGATCGCGACGATCGACCCGATGCCGAAGGCCGTATAGAGGAGCGCGAGGCCGTTCTCCCCGATTCCGAGGCGATCGGTCGACACGAGGGCCAGCAACACGAGCTCGAGCCCGTAGAGGAACGAGACCGCCGTCCAGGCGCCGATGAGGCTCACCGCGTCCCGTGAGGAGGCCAGAGCCGCGAACCCGTCGCGCACGTCCGTGATCAGCTCTCGGCCGCGGATCCCACCCTCCCGCCTGTCGCGATCCGGCCCGAGGTCGGACCGGATCCGGGCGACGATGAGCGCCGAGGCCAGGAACGTGACGGCGTTCGCCGTAAACGCCCAGGCCGGCGACCCGAGCACGAGGAAGAGGCCGCCAAGGGCGGGCCCGATCGCGATCGCCGCGTTCGTGATCGTCGTGGTGATCGCGTTGCGGCCGCCAGCTCGTCCTCTCGGACGATCCGCGGCATTGCCGCCACGACACACGGCGCATGCGCGACGGAGAAGCACGCGGTCAAGGTCGAGAGGACGATCGCGGCCAGTGCCGAGCCTGTCGAGGCAACCACCCACGCGAGCGCACCGGACGACAGAACGCGCGCGAGATCGGACGCGATCATGACCTTCAGGCGAGGTAGGCGATCGGCGATCGTGCCGCCGATCGGCCCGAGGGCCACGTAGGGGATGAGGCGCGCGGTTCCGGCCGCGGCCACCCAGCCCGCGGATCCCGTCTCCTCGAGCACGAACACGATCAGGGCGAGGCTCGCCAGCCACTCGCCGACCTGAGATG
Source organism: uncultured Thermoleophilia bacterium (assembly GCA_963780385.1). Classification (GTDB taxonomy): domain Bacteria; phylum Actinomycetota; class Thermoleophilia; order Gaiellales; family Gaiellaceae; genus CAWACA01. The sequence goes on from CAWACA010000005.1 coordinate 4,600, forward strand.
TCGCGAGGCCCCCGGCGAGGTAGCGGAAATCGCGGTGGCGAAGCGGCGCCCGCAGCCCACGGCTTGCCGCCGCCTCGCCCGGCCCTACCCCCACCGCAGGCACCATAGGGCGGCGAATCGCCCCAGTCCAGGCGTGAACGGTTACGTTCGAATCACGCGCGGTCGACCGAGGCCAGGAACTCCTCCACGACCGACACGTACAGCTCCGGCTCCTCCTCGTGCGCGCAGTGGGCCGAGCGCTCGAACACGACCATGCGCGCGCCGTCGATCCCGTCCGCGATCGTCTGCGAGCAGCCGGGGGTGATCTCGTCGTAGCGTCCGCAGGTGACCAGCGTCCGCGCCCGGATGCGGCCGAGATCGGCCGTGCGGTCCCAGTCGCGCAGCGAGCCGATGACGTCGAACTCGGTCGGCCCGTTCATGGTCAGGTAGACCTGGTTGCCGTCGAGCTCGGCGGCCGACTTCAGCACGCACTCGGGCCACGGGTCGAGCCGGCACAGGTGGCGCCGGTAGAACTCCATGACCGCGGCCTGGTACTCGGGGGCGTCGTACTCCCCGCGTCCGCCCAGCTCCTGCAGCGTCGTGCGGTGCGGCTCGGGAAGAGCGTCGATGAGCTCGCGCGCGGCGCCCGTGAACTCCGGCATGCTCGCCGACGTCGAGGCGAGCACGAGACCCTCGATCCCCTGCGCGCCGCGGCACATGTACTCGATGGAGAGCCAGCCGCCCCAGGACTGGCCGAGCAGATGACAGCGTTCGAGCCCCAGGGCCGCGCGCACCGTGTCGACCTCGGCCGTCGCGCGGTCGAGCGTCCACAGCGAGGGATCGTCGGGCTTGTCCGAGCGGCCGCAGCCGAGCTGGTCGAAGACGATCGTCGGCCGGTGAGCCGCCATGCGCTCGGCGAACGGCTCGACGTAGTACGACGCAGCTCCGGGGCCTCCGTGCAGGACGAGGAGGGCAGCGCATCCCCCTCGCCCTCACGCCGGTACCAGACGCGCCCGTCCGCGACCTCGACGAAGCCCTCCTCGCGTGCCACGCATCCCTCCTCAGTCCGGCGTTTGCCGGGCGATCCTACGCCAAGCAATACCTGGCGGTCACGCAACGCGGCCGTCAGGCCGCAGCCGTGACGGGAGCGGCCGAAGGCCGCGGTCACTAGACTCGCGCCTCAGCTCCCGAGGAGGAGTCCGAATGGCCAAGGTCTTCAGGTCGTCCGTCGTCAACGCCCCAGCTGACGCCGTCTGGGACACAATCCGCGACTTCAACGGTCTGCCAACCTGGCTGCCACCCGTCGCCGCCAGCGAGATCCGCGGCGGCGGGCCCTCGGATCAGCCCGGCTGCGTGCGCGTGCTCACGCTCGGGGACGGTGCGCAAGTCGTCGAGACGCTGCTCGAGCACTCCGACGAGAACCGCTCGCACACGTACAACATCATCGAGTCGCCCCTCGGTGTGAGCAACTACGTCGCCACCCTGAGCGTCACGCCCGCCGACGGCAATCGCTCCAATGTCCAGTGGGCAGCAGAGTTCGAAGCGGATCCCGGCCAGGACGGCGAGGAGCGCGCCGATTTCATCGGCACGAACGTGTTCCAGGTCGGCTTGGACGCTCTCAAGGAGCGCTTCGGCGGCTGAGCCGACCCTCCCCGCAGCCTACAATCGGCCGCGGGCGGGGTGCCCGAGTGGTCTAAAGGAGCGGTCTTGAAAACCGCAAGGCGCTCGAAAGGCGTCTCGTGGGTTCGAATCCCACCCCCGCCGCCTACAGAGCCATCTATGGCTCAACCAAGCCGTTGGCTGCGCCAGGTTGGCTAACTCTCAGGCCGCCGCCAGAGACCGCTGGCGACCGAGGCCCTCGTTGCTGGTTCTGAGCTTGTGCTCGTCGAGGTAGTCGCGAAGGACGGCAGGCGGATGCCCGTCGTCTTACTTGGCCGGGCCGCCTCTGCGCCCGCTGTCAGCTAGAACCGCTCCATGGGAAAGCCGGTGACGATGGGGTTGCTCTTCTATCCGCGCGGCGGGTCGGCGCAGGTCGCCCGCTATCTCGCCGCAGCCCTCGACCGCAAAGGCTGGCCGGTTCGGCTCTTTACAGGGTCACTCGGCGAGCCGGGAGCGGTTGCGAACGCGGCCACGTTCTTCGCCGGACTCGACCTCGCGGCAGCCGACTTCACACCGGCGCTGGAGGCGTTCGATCGGAGCGACGACCCGATGGCCGCTGAGATCCCGCTGCATCCGTCGTTCGAGGATCGCGTGGGAGCGCCCGACCGACTCTTCGCCTCGCTCGACGATCGAGAGGCCGAGCGACAGGTCGCCGCCTGGCAGCGGCTCTTTGCCGAGGGCGGGGCCGCGCAGGCGGCGATCGCGCACCTTCATCACCTCACGCCGCAGCACGAGGCGCTTGCGCGGGTCGCACCAGACCTGCCCGTCGTCGCGCATCTGCACGGAACCGAGCTCAAGATGCTCGACGGGATTCGCCGCCGCCGCGAGCTCGCGGTTCGTCTCGGCACCGATCTCACAGGGATGGCCGCTGGCGCAGGGAGTGGTCGGGTCGAAGCCCGGCTCACCGAGGCCGAGCGTGAACTCTTTCAGGGTACGCGCTGGGAGGCATGGCAACACGGCGACGCCTGGGAGGCTCGCCTGCAGGCCAACGCGCGGCGCGCCAATCAGCTCATTGCGATCTCGCCCCACGATGTCGATGAGGCCGTCCGTCTGCTCAGCGTCGACGCGTCAAGAGTCGAGGTCATCTCGAACGGAATCGACGCGGAGCGCTTCGACAGACATCGGCCGGGTACGGGAGAGCGACGGGCGCGATGGCGTGCCTGGCTCGTAGACGACCCCCGCGGATGGGACGCCTCAGGTGTGGTCGGCTCGGTCCGCTACGGAGCAGACGACCTGGCCGTATTCGCCGATCCGAAGACGGGCGAGGCGAACCCGGTGCTGCTGTACGTCGGGCGCTTCCTCGCCTTCAAGCGCGTGCCGCTACTCGTGCGCGCCTACCAGCGGGCACGGTCGAGCTTCGAGCGCCCCGCGCCGCTCGTCGTCTGGGGTGGGTACCCAGGCGAGTGGGAGGGGGAGCACCCTGTCGAGGTGGCGCACTCCGGCGGGAGCGAGGGGATCTTCTTCATCGGCTGGCGGGGACACGACGAGCTGCCTGAGGGGCTGAACGCGGCCGATGTGCTCGTGGCGCCGTCGGTCGCCGAGCCTTTCGGCCAGGTCTACCTGGAGGCGATGGCCTGTGGGCTGCCCGTGGTCGCGACCCACACCGGCGGCCCGCTCTCCTTCGTCAACACCACCCCCGGACGTCCGAATGGTTGGCTCGTCGATCCCGACGACGAAGCCGCGCTCGCAGCCACTCTCATCGAGGTGGTCAACGGTGCAGTGGAGCGCCGCGCGCGGGGTGAGGCGGCCTACGAGCAGATCCGCGGTGCCTACGCCTGGGATACGGTTGCGACCCGCGTCGCCTCCCTGTACGAAGGCATGCTCGCCACGACGGGCAATTGAACCTGAGCGGTTCGTTCCCGCACCGCATCGTCAAAGTACTCGGCCCAGAGTCACGGGCACATGATTCGAGGGCGGCCCCTCAGGAAACCGCACGCTGATCGGGCAGCGAACAACCTAAAGGCCCTGACTCACGAGCGCCAGGAGCTTTCGTCGCCAACTGCCCGGTATAGACACGTTCTCCAGCTCCGCCTCGTTGCTCACCAAGGGGTTTACACTCCGGCTCCAGCGAGGAGGTGTCCGATGAAGATTCTGTATCTGGCGACTTCTGGCGCCGGTGACCCCACAAAGGCGTCGCTGCCACTTCACATCGCGGCGAACGGTTCAGTGGAGGCGGGGCAAGAGTGCGCCCTCGTTCTCGCCGGCGACGCGACCGAGCTTGTCTCGAAGGAGACGGCCGAACAGGTGGAGGGCATCGGGGTTCCGCCCGCGCGTGATCTGTTCCGAAAGCTCCTCGAAAACCGCGTCCCCGTCTATGTCTGAAAGGCGTGCGCCGTCGCCCGTGGGGCGACCGACGATGACCTCGCGTGGATGAGTGCAAGCTGGATCACGCCGCCTGAGCTCGCGCGAATGGCTGGGGACTTCGACCGGGTCATCAGCCTTTGACTTGGCTACAGCAGTTTCGTCGTGGGGGCTGTTGAGCGCTGCCTCCCCGCCGTCCTTGCCTAAGGGTTCCGGCCACCGGTCACGGCCGCGGGGCTCACTGACGCAATCAAGGGAAGCGATCAGGGGCGCAGGGCAGGTCCGCATCGGCGCCGACGCGCGACACGCCGGGAGACCTTCGTCTCGCTCGCGGCAGTCGGGAAGATAGTCGCTGAAGTCACGACTCTCCATGGCCGCAAGCGGAAATCCCGGCGGCCGGGCCTAGCGAAGGCAGGCTGCCGAGTAGTCGGCGCTCTTGGCGCAGCAGCGGGTAAGCGTTGCCACGAACTGGCGCTCGCTCGGGCTCGGCGGCCTGCGGGCAAGCCGGGCGATGGAGAGGTGCCGTTCGATTCTCGGTTGCCCGGCGAGGCGGAACCGCTCGAGCTCGCCGCGCTCGACCTCCTCGGCGACCGCGTAGCGCGAGAGGAACGCGACACCGAGACCTTCGCGTGCGGCCCGCTTGATCGCCTCGCCGGAGTCGAGCTCCCACACGCGGGCGGGCTCGACGCCCGCCTCGAGAAGGGCGCGCTCGGCGACCTGGCGAGTGCTCGAGGTTGCCTCGCGGACCAGCAGTGTCTGGGAGCCGAGGGCGTCGGGCTTGACCTTCCCGTTGCTCGTCTCCAGGAGCCCGGGCTTGGCGATTCCGACCACCTCGTCCGAGAGGAAGGGCTCGAGCGCGACGCGCTCGTCGACGGTGGTCTCGCCGACGAGGGCGAGCTGGATGCGGCCCGCGAGCAGGCGATTGATGATCTCGCCGGTGGACGCGATCTCGACCTCGATCGTGACGTTCGGATGATCGCGTTGGAAACACCCGAGCGTGTTGGGCAAGAGATAGACGCCGGGTGTGGTCGAGGCTCCGATGTGCAGCGTCCCGGACTCGAGGCCCGCGAGCGCATCGAGCTCTTCCTCTCCGGCGGCCAGCGCGGCCAGTGCCTGGCTTGCATGAGCAGCGAGCACCCGGCCGGCCTCTGTGAGCCGGCTGCCACGGCCGTTTCGCTCGACGAGCCGCTGTCCGGCTGCCGCCTCGAGAAGGCGCAGATGCTGGCTGGCTGTCGGTTGGCCGATGCCGACCGCGGCAGCGGCCGCGGAGACCGTACCGCGGCGCTCGACCTCGACCAGCAAACGCATGCGTGTCGCATCCCAGAGCAGCGCGAGTGAGGTATCGGCCACGGCGATAAGAGCTATTGGAAGAAACGTCTAGATCAATGAGAGTCTAGACCGTAGCGTCACAGGTATCTCGTACCGGCTTCTCTCGGCGCGGCAAAAGGAGCTGCCACGGGCGCCGTCGTGAGCGATAGAGCGATTCGGCTGGGCCTGCAGGCGAACGCGCGCCAGTTCGCCCTGCTCGTGGCCCTGAACGCGTTCGTGGGCGCGATGGTCGGGCTAGAGCGCAGCGTCCTGCCGCTGATCGGCGAGGAGGATTTCGAGCTCTCGTCCACAGCGGTGATCGTGAGCTTCGTCGCTGCGTTCGGGATCGCGAAGGCGGTCGCGAACCTCGCCGCCGGCGGCCTCGCCCAGCGGGTCGGCCGTAAGCGCCTGCTCGTAGCGGGCTGGCTCATCGCGCTGCCGGTACCGCTGCTGATCGCGCTCGCGCCGAGCTTGGGGCTTCATCGTCGCGGCCAACCTCCTGCTCGGCGTCAACCAGGGCCTTGCCTGGTCGATGACGGTCGTCATGAAGATCGATCTCGTCGGTCCTCGCCGGCGTGGCTTCGCGCTCGGGCTCAACGAGGCGGCCGGCTACCTCGGCGTGGCGGCGGCGGCGTTCGCAAGCGGCGCGCTGGCCGCCACGTTCGCGCCGCGAACGGTGGTGTGGGTGGGCGCCGCCGTGATCGCTGTCGTCGGCCTGCTCGTCTCGGTCGTCTTCGTCCGCGACACGCGGGCGCACGTCGAACTCGAGCAGCAAGGGCACGATCCACAGGGCCGCGCTGCCTCTCTGAAACGCGCCTTTGCGCGAGGCACGATCGGCGATCCGGTCCTGCGCGCCTGCTCGCAGGCGGGACTCGTCAACAACCTGAACGACGCGCTTGCCTGGGGCCTCGCCCCCCTCTACCTGGCGGCGCACGGCGCCACCGTGACCCAGGTCGCCGCCGTTGCCGCCGTCTATCCGGCCGTCTGGGGAGCCACGCAGATCGCGACAGGCTGGCTTTCCGACCACACGGGCCGAAAGCCCCTGATCGCCGCAGGGATGCTCGTCCAGGCAGGAGCACTCGCGCTGCTCGTGGCCGGTGGGGGCGAATTCGCCGCGGCGCTCCCCGCGGCGATCCTTCTCGGCCTGGGCACGGCTCTCGTCTACCCGACGCTCATCGCCGCGGTGAGCGACGTCGTCCAGCCGGTCGATCGCGCCCAGGCGGTCGGCGTCTACCGCTTCTGGCGCGACTTCGGCTTCGTCGCAGGGGCGCTCATCAGCGGCTTCGTCGCCGACGCTCTCGGCGCGGGCTGGGCGATCGGGATCGTGGCGGGCCTCACCGCGGCAAGCGGCGCCTTGGTCCTGCTCACCCGCTGGCGGCCCGGCGCTCGGAGCAGGGCAGCCGACGACGACGGGGCCGGGCGCGTGACGATCGAGTCGATGCTCGCCGAGGCCCGAGCAGGCCTCAGCCGCGTCCTGGGCCCCGCGAGGCAGCGTCGGCGATGGAACAGGGGGCGCTGCTCATCGATCTGCGCTCGAACGACGAGCGGAGCCGCAAGGGGATCGTTCCCGGATCGCTTCACATTCCACGCTCGGTGCTCGAGTGGAGGCTCGATCCCACGTCCGGCTGGTCGAATCCCTATGTCGGCGGTTTCGAGCGCCGCCTCATCCTGATGTGCGCCCAGGGCTTCTCTTCGAGTCTGGCGGCCGCGAACGCCCGCGCGCTCGGCTACGAGCAGGCAACCGACCTCGACGGTGGGTTCGAAGCGTGGGAAGCGGCAGGTCTCCCTGTCCGTCTTCTCGACACGACGTCCGAAACCCCAGAACCCCCCGGCCTCGGCGCACCCGATCTTCCGGGGCCGGCCACTCACGGGAGGACACCATGGCTGTCCACATAGACATCGACGTCCCGCTGCTCAAGCGGGAGATCAGGAACACCTACGCCCGCGTCTCGAACGAGCCCGAGACCGACTTCATCTTCCCGACCGGACGAGCCTGGGCGGTCGACCTCGACTACCCGGCCGAGCTCGCCTCCGTGCCCGACCCGGCGGCCGAGTCGTTCGCCGGTGTCGCGAACCCGTTCTCGCTGGGCCGCCTGCAGCCGGGCGAGCACGTGCTCGACCTCGGCTGCGGAGCCGGCACCGACTCGCTCGTCGCGGCACAGATGGTCGCGCCCCAGGGGCAGGTGATCGGCATCGACATGACGCCGGAGATGCTCGACAAGGCCCGTGCAGCGGCCGGGGCGATGGGGGCCGACAACGTTCAGTTCGTCGCCGGCGAAGCAGAGCAGCTTCGCTTCCCGGACGGGGCCTTCGACGTCGTCATCTCGAACGGTGTCATCGACCTCATTCCGGACAAGGACGCCGTTTTCTCCGAGCTACACCGCGTGCTCTCGCCCGGCGGCCGGATCCAGCTGGCCGACGTCACCATCCAGCGCCCGGTCAGCGAGGAAGGGCGACGCAACATCGACCTCTGGACGGGCTGAATCGCCGGAGCTCTGCTGGAAGCAGAGTACGCCGCCGTGCTCGAGAAGCACGGGTTCGAGCGGATCGAGTCGGGCAATCTCGTCGCGACCTACGCACGCTCGAAGTTCGAGGACACCCGCCGGAAGGCGGTCAAGTACGGTGCCCACGGCACGACCGTCAAGGCGTACAAGCCCGCGAGCTAGGAGACGTCATGGCCGCGTCATCAACCTCGCAACGGGGCTCGAAGGCGCGCCGGGTGGACGAGGCGGAGCTCGTGCCCAACGCGCGGAAGACGGACCGGCCTGCGCGTAGGCAGGTGCAGAGCCGAGCCGGCTCAGCGCGCCGCGTCGAGGAAGTCGTACAGCTCGTCGCCCGTCACCTTGCCGAGGATGTGGCCTTCTCCGGGCGAGACGACGAGCGTGACCTCGCCGCCCAGCCGCTCGAGCTCGGCCGCCGTGCGCTCGGCCTCGGCACGCCAGTCCGAGTCGTTTTCGCCCACATAGAGCGCCACCGGGATGTCGACCAGCTCGTCGAGCCGGTCGAAGTCCTCCGCGCGCGGGGGGAAGCCCGGTAGCACGAGTAACGACCGGAAGAGCTCCGGCTCGTCGAGCGCGATCCTGAAGGCCGAAAGGCCGCCGTTCGAGATTCCCGCCAGATGAAAGGCGTCCCCTTCGGGCTTGACGAGCCCGCGAACGTCGTCGAGCAGCTCGGGGAGATACCGCTCGGCCCCCTCGAAGAACAGCTCGCCCGGCGCGACGGGGCTGACAACGACCCAGCCCCGCGAGAGAGCCTCGGCTTCCCAGTAGCGGTCGAGGCCGGCGTCGACCTCCTCCTGCCCCTGCCCGCCGGGCGGCAGCGCGAGCAGCACCGGGTACGTCGCGCCGCGCTCGAAGCCGGCCGGCGCAACGAGCGCGTACTCGATCGTCGTCCCGTCCGAGGCCGTGAACGACAGCTGCGTGCGGCCCGGCGCCGTCACAGGGGCCGCAGCCTCGGGCGGAGCCGTCTGCTCGGGCGGAGCCGCCTCGTCTCCGCCGCAGCCGGCGACGCCGACGATCAGCGCCAGTCCGGCGGCAAGCGCAGAGGTGCGAATCCGGCCGCGCGGGGACGTGGGGCTACTCGAAGCCGATCCGGCTGATCGGCCAGTAGACGAAGAAGACCGGCCCGATCAGGCTATCCCGGGGCACCGGCCCCCAACGGCGGCTGTCGCACGACATGTCGCGGTTGTCGCCCATCATCCAGTACTCGTCCTCGCCCAGCGTCACGGAGAAGTCCGGAACCGTGGCGGCGTGACCTTTCCGTAGATAGGGCTCGTTCAGTCGCTCGCCGTTGATGAACACGTCGCCCTCGGCGGCGCTGACGGTCTCGCCGGGCAGACCGATCACCCGCTTCACGTAGGTCCCGCCCTGGCCGCACTGCTCCACCGCGGCCTCCGGCGCCTCGAAGACGACGACGTCACCGCGCTTGGGATCGGAGAAGTGCCAGATGAAGCGGTTGGCGAGCACCCGGTCGTTCGACCCGCCGAGGCAACCCGGCATGCCCGTGCAATGGAAGGTCGGCTCCATCGAGGAGGAAGGGATCCGGTACGGGTTGACGACGAAGCTCTTGACGATGAGCACGACACCCACGGCGATCGCGATCGTGATCGCCCAGTCGGCGACGGTGCTCCACGGATGCGGCAACCGCCCGGTCAGGCGGGCGATGGGCCCCTTCCTCACTCCCGGTGCTCCGGCACCCTGCGCATCCGCGTCAGGCTAGCTGAGCCGCCCCCGGGTAGGACACTCCCAACCGCGCTCAGATGGAGACGCCGTAGGCCTCCGTGAACGCATCGCGCGCGTACTCGAGCGATGCGTAGCCGAAGCCGCCGTCGCCCCACCCGGTGCCCCAGCTGTTGCGCACGATGAAGCGGTCGGCCGTGTAGCCGACGAGGCAGACGGCATGGCCGCCGCGCTTCGTGCTCTCCTGGTACTCGTCGAGATTGCCGCCGTTCGCCTTCGCCTCGTCCCAGGTCTTCTCGACGTCCAGGCGTGTGGCGATCGGCCCCTGCTCGGCCAGCCAGCGTCGCCACCGCGCCTGGTCATCGCCCAGGTTGAAATAGCTCGAGATCTTCCGCAGCGCGGCCGCGGCATAGAAGGTCTCGAGCTGGCCCGCGTACAGCTTGGCGCTTGCGAACGGGAGCATGAACTCGCGGACCGAGCCGTACTTGCGGCCGACGTCGAGGGCCGACTTGATCGACGTGCCGGCGCGGTCGATGAACGTCGTCGGACGGGTCGTCGACTCGTCCGTCTCCTTCGAGGCCATCCACATGAAACGAGGCGAGATCGTGTCGGTCTGGGCGAGCTTGCCGGCCTTCACGAAATGCCAGCGGAGCAGCCCGTCTCCGACCGCCCAGCCCACGCACGAGCCGGTAGAGCCTTGCTCGCCCACCTTCCACCATGGCTCTCGCAGATCGACGGCCTCAGGCAGCGCGCCCGCGGCGGCGATGACGCCCGCGCGCGCGGCGTGCTCCAGGAGCCAGTCGCGCTCGGTCTCGGCCGACGGAACGCAGTTGAGGACACGGACGACCTTCTTGCGCTTGGGCACGTCGCACCTCCGCGGTCAGGCTGGGACACGGCTCGCCGGCCGCACGCCAAGCGTGCCCAGGGCGTAATTGTCGTGGGGCATTCTCCCTCTTTTTGGGCAGGCCTTCGTCCGCTTCCTCATTGCGCGCTTCGCGCGCGAGCCTCCGCGGCCGCCTGTAGCGTCCGCTGCGCGGGCTTCGCCCTTGCTACTCTCAGCGCATGGGCAACCTGGGGCCCTGGGAGATCGCCCTCATCGTCCTCGCGGTGCTGCTCGTCTTCGGCCCGAAGCAGCTGCCGAAGATCGGCCGGTCGCTCGGCGGCGGTATGCGGGAGTTCAAGGATTCGGTCACCGAGCCCGCGCGTGAGATCAAAGAGGCCGTCGACACGCCGAAGGAGCTCCTCTCCTTCAACCCCAAGAAGGACATCGAGGACGCGCTCAACCCCTTCGCGGAGCAGGAGGAAGAGGCCGAGGCGCTCGACGGCGAGATCGTCGAGCCCGCAGGGGCCGACGCGCAAGCGACCGCCACCCCGCCCGCTGAGCCCGAGGCGCCCGCGGTCGCCGAGCCCGTCGGCGTCGCCGCCGAGCAGCCTTCCGCCGAGGCGTCAGAGCCCGCGCCGGCTGCGGCCGAGAAGACGTAGACGCCGGCGCGCTCCCGGCGCTGGATCAGCCGCCCTCGCCGCCCTGCCCGCCCGGTACCCAGGCGACGGCCGAGGCGCGCAGAGGCAGCCGGTAGACCGGCTCGCTGCCGTTGGCGCTGTAGAGCGCGACCTCGTCGTCGAGCGCCACCGCCAGCCACGCGCTGTCGGGCGACCACGCGAACGCGCGCTGGCGCTCGATCTCCAGGGAAGGGCGGCGAAGGCGCAGGTCCACGAAGGTCATGGCGCTCGAATGAGGCGTCGCCCCGACCGCGAGCACGGTCCCGTTGGGGTTGAAGCGAAGGTACTCGCCGAAGCGATAGGGCCCGCTGCCGTCCGGTGGGAGATCGACGCCCGCGACCAGATCGCCTTCCTGCCACAGCTCGAGCACGGCCCGGCTGCCCTGCGGCTCGAGCCGAAGCACGGAGACCGCCATGAGCCCGTCGGGCGCCTCGTCGTACGCGAGCAGATCCAGATCGCCCGATTCGCGGGCATCGAAGCCCCGTAGCAGGTCGAGCGGGTCGAGCTCCACGGCGCCGTCCCGCAGCAGCGATTCGTTCAGCTTGTCCGGCGAGGTGGTGAGGAGCGAGCCGCCCGGGGTGAATCGCGGCATGCACCCGGACGAGCGCGTCTCCGTCCCCTCACCGAGGCTGAGGACGACGGTCTCGCCGTCGGGAGTGCACCAGGCGAGCCGTTCTCCGTCCAGCGACCACGAGGGCTCACCCTCGATCTCGCCGAGCCGACGCTCCAGCTCGGGAGGATCTCCGAGCCGCACGAGCGAGAAGCGGCCGGCGCCGGGATCGGCGAGCGAGTGCGCTGTCACCACCGCGGCCCGCTGACCGGCCGGCGAGGCCCAGATCGCGCACGTCGTCGTCGGCCCGAGCTCACCGAGCTCGATCGATGCGAGATCGACGACGCGCAACCGGCAGCCGTCGGCCGTCGTGACCACGAGGCGGCCGGAGAGCGCTCCCGGCAGCGGCGAATCCGGGCCTACGAGGGCGTCGTCGCCCCGCGACTCGTCCCCGTCTGCCTCACGGGTCTCGACCGCGGCCGGCGCGTCGTCGGGATCGCGTCGAACGCCGTCCACCGTCGCCGCGACGGCGATCGCGGCCACCGGGAGCAACACCGCCCAGGTGCGTACGACGCCCCACTTGGGTGCCACCTTCCTAGTGTGGCCGTTTCGCTTCGGCTGCGCGGCCGGCCTTCGAATCAGCAGGACTTCTTCGTCTCGGCGTTGCAGCGGTCCCTGCCGGCCCCGCCGTCTGCCGAGTCGCGGCCCGCCGCGCCGTCAAGGCGGTCGTTGCCGCCCCCGCCGACCATTCGATCGTTTCCGTCGCCCCCGAGCAGCACGTCGTTGCCGGCGAGACCGCGCAGCGTGTCGTTGCCGGCCAGGCCGCAGATCGTGTCGGGGCCGCTCGTGCCGGTCAGCGTGTCGTTGCCGACCGTGCCGATGACCGTGCAGCCGTTCGGGAAGCCGACCGTCTGCCAGGTGGCGTTGAACTCGAGCGCGTTCCCACCCCCGGTCGGAAGAGGCGCCAGGCCCTCACCGTCCGCGCCGATCGTGAAGAGCGAGAATGCCGTGCTCGCCGGCGACGGGCTCTGGGAGACGACCAGCCTGTCGCCGCTCGGGGCCCAGGCCGGCTGGAACTGGAGCGCCGCATCGTTCGTCAGAGGTGTGAGGCCGCTGCCGTCCGGCTTCACGAGAAAGAGGTCGGAGCCGCCGGCGCCGAAGCGGACGAACGCGAGTTGCGCGCCGTCCGGCGACCAGACCTGGTTGGAGCCGCCGGCGGTGTTCGGAACCGGCGCCTGCCCGCTGCCGTCCGCATTCATGACGTAGAGCTGGTTCGTGCCGCCGCTGACCCGGTTGAACGCGATGCGCTTGCCGTTCGGCGACCACTCCGGCTGGTTGTCCGCGTCCGCGTTGCTCGTGAGCTGGACGACGTTCGTGCCGTCCGCGTTCATGACGTAGATCTCGAAGTCGCCGTCGCGGTCCGAGTAGAACGCGAGTTTCTTGCCGTCCGGAGACCACACGGGCTCGAAATCAGCGGCGCTGTTGCTCGTCAGGCGGACCGGGTTTGTGCCGTCCGCGTTCATCACGTAGAGCTCGAATATCCCGGTACCGGTCTGCGTGGTGGGAAAGTCGCGCGAGGACTGGAACGCGATCTTCGTCCCGTTCGGCGAGTAGGCGGGCTGGCCGTCGAACCCGGGCGCGTTCGTCAGCTGCAGCGGGTAGAGACCGGAGGCATCGACGGTCCACACGTCGAAGTCCCCGTCGCGGTTGCTCGAGAACGCGATCTTGCCGTTCTTTCCCGGCAACGCCGGCTGGGCTCCGGCCGCCATGATGGCCGCAACCGCCCCCACCGCCGCAAGGGCGGCCGCCGTCCGCAGGTACCGCATGTCGCTCCTCTCCTCGCTGGGCCGCTCGCCGGCCCGTGCACGCTAGAGGATCTCCCGCCGCGCGGGCGGCGCTAGGAGAGCGGCGGCTCGGCCGGCTCGAAGGGAGAATCGCCGAGATCGCGCGACGGAGCGACAGGCTCGGGGGCGCCGGCCTGCTCGGGCAGCGTCCCGGTTCCGTCGGAAGGATCTCCCGTGGGCTCGGTCTCCGTAGGCGCCGGCTCGGCCGGAGGATCCGGAACCGGCTCGGTCTCGGGAGGCGCCGGCTCGGCCGGAGGATCCGGAACCGGCTCGGTCTCGGGAGGCGCCGGCTCGGCCGGAGGATCCGGAACCGGCTCGGTCTCGGGAGGCGCCGGCTCGGCCGGAGGATCCGGAACCGGCTCGGTCTCGGGGGGCAAACTCGACTCGTCGGGAGCCCGCGCCGGCCCGGGCTCACCCTCGGCGGGAGCGCCGCTTTCGTCCGGGGGAGTTCCCTCGGAATCGGGCTCGGACGAGGCGCCCTCACCGGCCGGATCGGGGACCGGCTCGGCAGGCGTACCGGACTCGCCCGGAGGCGGAGTCTCGGCCCCCGGAAGGCCGTCGACGGGGGCCGGAGGCGTCGACACCGGCTGCGGCGGGGTGCCGCTGGGGCCGCCCCCGACCGCTCCGCCCGTCGGGGTGTCCTCGCTGTGCGGCGGCTGTGCCGGCGCGGTCACCTCGGGCGCCGCCGGTGCAGCAGGAGCCGCGGGCGCCGGCGCTTCCGGCGCGGGAGCCGCTGGAGCCGAGACGGGAGGATCGGCCAACCGGACGTCAGACAGACCCGCGGTCGCTTCACCCGCAGGGCCGAGTGCAAGCTGGACTGTCGTCGGCGATGCGCCCGGGCCGGCCTTGAGCGGCAGCGCCGGCACCGAAGTCTCGGCCGCCCGGTCGGCACCCGCCTGGGCGCCGTTGTCCTCGTCCGGAGCCACGGCCGCCGCGACCTTGGCCCGCAGAGCCGCCAGCGGCAGGCCGTTCTCGTTCGTATGAGGGACATAGGCCGCTCCGCCGGCCACGATGGCCACGCTCGCGGCGAGCTGTGCGCTCACCTTCTGCGGGAGGCTGGAGCGAATCATCTCGGGCACAGTCGAGCGAATCGCGTCGGGGAGAGCCGACCGGATCGCGTCGGGCAGGGCGAAGCGAAGCGATTCGGGCAGCAGCGTGGCGATCAGCCCGCGCATCCCGCGCGGAGCGTGGTGCGTTGCCGTTGCCGTTGCCGTTCCCGTTGCCGTTCGAATGGCCGTTCCCGTTCGAATGGCCGTTCCCGTTCGAATGGCCGTTCCCGTTCGAATGGCCGTTGCCGTTGGCATAGCCGTTGGCTCCGCGGGTCAGCACGACCGCGAGCGACTCCAGGGCCTGCTTCTCGATCTGGCAGATGCGCTGCGCGCTCAGGCCGAGCCGGCGGCCGATCTCGCCGAGCGAGAGCGGCTCGTCGCCGCGCAGACCGAAGCGGAGCGTCATGATCTCCCGCGTCCGCTCGGGCAGCTCCGCGAGCGCCTCGTGCAGCTCCTCCTTGTCGGCCGCGGCAGACGCCTCCTCGAAGACGTCCGTATCCGCGACCAGCTTCTCGCCCAGCGTCCTGACGTCACCGTCTCCTGTCGTCCCGTCCAGGCTCACGACGACGCTGCGCGCGAGCGCGTCTCGCACACGCCTGACGCGGCTCACGGGCAGCCCGGTGGCCGCTGCGAGCTCCTCCTCGGTGGGCGACCGGCCGTGCCGTTGCTCGAGCCGGCGCTCTGCCGCCTTGATGCACCGCCCTGCCTCGCGTACGTGGAAGGGCACGCCGATCTGCCCGGTCGTGCCCCGGTCGATCGTCTGACGGATCCACCAGCACGCGTACGTCGAGAAGCGGCAGCCGCGACGCCAGTCGAACCTCTCGACCGCGACGATGAGCCCGACCATGCCGTCCTGGATCAGATCGTGGAGGGAAAGATCGCCGCGGTGGCGGTGCCGGCGGGCCAGCGAGACGACGAGCCGGAGGTTCGCGGTGATCATCCGCTCGCGGGCCGCGGGGTCGCCCTGCTCGATCCGCTTTGCGAGCTGGACCTCCTCCACGGCCGTCAGCAGGGGATAGCGGGCGGCGGCGGCGAGGAAGACCTGAAGGGAGTCCAAGTCGCCGTTCGGCGGGTCGGGAACAGGGGCCAGTTCCGGCTCGGATTCGACCTCCGTCTCCCGGCCGACCACTGCCGGAGCTTCGCTCACTTCAGAGACTGTACGCAAATTGGGCCAAAATGGTCAATACGAATTTCATGGGTTCTCCTCGGCAGTATCTGATCCCTGACTCATGGCGTCCATCACACTAGACGATCGTGACAGCACTGCTAGCTCCCCAATGCACATTCTTACGCGGTCGCAACCGGCCTTAACGTCTACCCAACAAGTTCGGTGTTTCAGCGGTGTGGGGCGCGAGCCTGTTCGGCCCACCCCGGCCCCTCGGGTTCCCGTCCCCCTGTCCGCAGAACGAATTCCTCGACGCGACTGAGCGCCGGTCAGGCGAAGCCTAGAGCCGCAGCGGCGGCGCCTGAAGCTCCTGCAAGGATAGCGGGACCGGCTCGTTGCCCCGAGGGCGCGAGCGGCCTGATGCACGCAAGGCGCGGGCGTACGCCTGAGCGACGGAGCCCCCGCCGGCCATCACCTCTCCCGTCGAGCGCATCTCGGCGGCACGCGCAGCCGCGCCGGGGAAGCGGTCCTCCGGGAAGACGGCCTCCTTCGCCCACGCGCGGGTCGCAGCGGCTCGCTCGGGAAGCTCGAGCTCCGAGAGGGAAGCGCCGAGCAGGAGCCGGCAGGCGAGGTCGACGAGCGGCACGCCGGTCGCCTTGGCCACGAACGGCACCGTGCGGGACGCGCGTGGATTCGCCTCGATTACGGATAGCGCACCGTCCCTGACCGCCAGCTGCATGTTGAGGAGACCCCGGATGCGGAGCCGACGCGAGAGCCGGTCGGCGACCGAGCGGATCTCGCGCTCGAGCTCCTCCGTGACGGAAGGACCGGGAATCACGCACGCGGAATCGCCCGAGTGGATCCCCGCCGGCTCGATGTGCTCGAGAATCCCCGCCACCCAGGCGGACTCCCCGTCGCAGAGCACGTCGACGTCGAGCTCGAGCGCGCCTTCGAGGAACTCGTCGACGAGGGAAGGCTCGTGCACCTCGAGCTCGTCCGCCGAGCGCACCACGCGCATCCTCCGGCCGCCGAGGACGTAGTGGGGCCGCACGAGGACCGGGTACCCGATGCGTTCCGCGACCTCGAGCGCCTGCTCCCGTGTATCGGCGACTCCCCAGCGCGGCGCGGCGATGCCCGAGCCCGTCGAGAGCCTCCGCGAACTTCGCCGCGGTCCTCGGCCGTGTCGATCGCGGCGAGCGGATCGCCGAGCAGCGGCACGCCCTCCTCGGCGAGGCCGTGGGCGATGCGGAGCGGAGTCTGGCCCCCGAACGTCACGACGACGCCCACCGGCTGCTCGATCGCGCAGACGTCGAGCGCGCGCTCGAGCGTCACGGGCTCGAGATAGAGGCGGTCCGACGTGTCGTAGTCGGTGGAGACGGTCTCCGGGTTCGAGTTGAGCAGCACGGCCTCGTAGCCGAGCCGGCGGAACGCCTGCGCCGCGTGAACGCAGCAGTAGTCGAACTCGATGCCCTGGCCGATCCGGTTCGGGCCCGAGCCGAGCACGAGGACTGCGGGGCTTTCGGTCGAGCCGTCGGCGTCGCCCGCTTCGTAGGAGAGGTAGTAGTAGGGCGTCCGCGCCTCGAACTCCGCCGCGCACGAGTCGACTGCCAGCCGGCCGGGCCTCGGCCTGCGCGCCCGGATCTCTCGCTCGTCGGCGCCGAGCACCTCGGCGATCAGGGAGTCCGGAAGCCCGAAGCGCTTGGCGGCTGCGACATCGCCGGTGGCGGCGAGCTCCCGCTCGGCCTCGCGTATCGACTCGAGCTCGGCGGCGAAGTACGGGTGGAGACCGGGCAGCTCCGGAAGCTCCAGCCCGGCCTCGAGACCCTTCGAGCGCCTTCAGGAAGGCC
Organism: uncultured Thermoleophilia bacterium; assembly: GCA_963780385.1. Classification (GTDB taxonomy): domain Bacteria; phylum Actinomycetota; class Thermoleophilia; order Gaiellales; family Gaiellaceae; genus CAWACA01. The sequence continues at coordinate 21,920 of CAWACA010000005.1, forward strand.
TCGGGGAACGTCCGCCCGAGACCGAGCGACTCTCCGACGGCCTGCATCTGCGTGCCGAGCACCGGCTTCATCCAGGGAAACTTGCCGAAGTCGAAGCGCGGCGCCTTGACCGCCACGTAGTCGAGCGCGGGCTCGAACGCGGCGCTCGACTTCCCGGTGATGTCGTTCGGCAGCTCGTCGAGCGTGTACCCGACGGCGAGCAGGGCCGCGAGCTTCGCGATCGGGAAACCGGTCGCCTTCGAGGCGAGCGCCGAGGAGCGCGAGACGCGCGGGTTCATCTCGATCAGGACGAGCTCTCGCGTTTCCGGCTCGTACGCGAACTGCACGTTGGCCCCGCCCGTTGCCACGCCCACGGTGCGCGCGCACGCGAAGGCGGCCTCGCGCAGCCTCTGGTACTCGGAGTCGGGGAGCGTCTGCTGCGGCGCCACCGTCCAGGAGTCGCCCGTGTGAACGCCCATCGGGTCGAGGTTCTCGATCGAGCACACGACGACGCAGTTGCCGGCCGAGTCCGCCATCACCTCGAGCTCGAACTCCTGCCAGCCCTTCACCGAGCGCTCGACGAGGACCTCGCCGATCGGGCTCGCGCGCAGTCCGACCTCAACCCGGCCGCGCAGCTCCTCCTCGGTCTCGGCCAGGCCGCCTCCGGAGCCGCCCAGCGTGAACGCCGGTCGTACGACGGCCGGCGCGAAGCCGGCCGGAAGCTCGTCTACCGAGCGAACGACGACGCCGTCCGGCACGCCGAGACCTGCGGCCAGCATGGCCTCTCTGAACTCCTGGCGATCCTCGGCCCGGCGAATGGCGGGGAGGTCGGCGCCGATCAGCTCGACCTCGAGGCGATCGAGGACGCCGGACTCGGCGAGACCGACGGCGAGGTTCAGCGCCGTCTGGCCGCCCAGCGTGGGCAACAGCGCGTCGGGGCGCTCCTTCTCGAGAATCGCCGCCACCGCCTCGACGTCGAGCGGCTCGAGATACGTGGCATCGGCCCATTCCGGGTCGGTCATGATCGTCGCCGGGTTCGAGTTGACGAGCACGACGCGGTAGCCCTCGGCACGCAGCACCCGGCAGGCCTGGGAGCCCGAGTAGTCGAACTCGCAGGCCTGGCCGATCCGAATCGGCCCGGATCCGACGATCAGGATCGTTCGGAGGTCGGCGCGTGCCGGCATTCAGGTCGAGTTCCGGGCCGGATGGGATCCGGCCCCGACGGGCGCCGAGGCACGGGCCGCCTCGGCGATCCGGTCGAAGAACGGAAGCGCGTCGAGGGGCCCGGGAGCCGCCTCGGGGTGGAACTGCAGGGAGAAGAACCCGTCACCTTCGAGGCCTTCCACCGTGCCGTCGTTGAGCGAGACGTGGCTGACCTCGGGCGCGTCCCCGGCACCGACGGCGAAGCCGTGGTTCTGGACCGTGACGAGGACGCGGGACGAGTTGCGGACGCGCACGGGATGGTTCGCGCCCCGGTGCCCGAACGGCAGCTTGAAGGTCGGGAGGCCGAGGGCGAGGCCGAGGAGCTGATGGCCGAGGCAGACTCCGAAGACCTGCGTCCGTCCCAGCAGGTCCCGCACCGTCTCGATCGCGTCCGTGAGCTGGGCGGGGTCGCCCGGCCCGTTGCCCACGAGCACCGCCGTCGGGCTAAGCGCGAGAATCGCGTCGGCGTCGTAGGAGGGCGGGCACACCGCCACCTCGAGCCCCGCCCCGGCGAGCCGGCGGATGATCGAGCGCTTGCAGCCGAAGTCCAGAACGGCGATGCGGGGGCCCGCTCCGACGGTGTACGGCTCCTGCGTGCCGGCGAGCAGGGCCAGCGGCGGATGGGCCAGCTCGGGCTCGGCGAGCGCCCGCTCGTAGTCGATGTGCGGCTCGCGCCGCGCCCGCTCGAGCAACGCGTCGGGCGTGGCCTCGCCGAGGGCGCAACGCATCGCCCCCTCGGAGCGAACGTGCCGGACGAGGGCGCGGGTGTCGACGTCCTCGAGCGCCACGACGTCCTTCGCCGCCAGCCACTGCGCGAGCTCGGGCCGGATTCGGCGGGCGACGACGCCCTCGGTCCAGACGCGCTTCGACTCCATCCGGGACTCGTCGACGCCGTAGTTGCCGATCAGCGGGTAGCTGAACGTCAGAACCTGCGCGGCGTAGCTCGGGTCCGTGACGGCTTCCTCGTAGCCCGCCATCGCCGTCGTGAAGCAGGCCTCGCCGGCCGAGACGCGGGCAGCGCCCACGGCGTCGCCCGGGAAGACGGTCCCGTCCTCGAGCACGAGATATGCGGTTCGCGTGGCCACCTGACTTGCATATCCTACGTTTCAACTGCATAATACGCAACACATGGCGTACACGGCCATCGTCGGCGCTTCCGGTTACTCGGGGCAGGAGACCCTGGATCGCGTGCTCGCGCATCCCGAGCTCGACCTGTTCGCGCTCGGCTCCGACTCGCTCGCCGGGCAGCCCGCGGGGGCTCTCGACCCCCGCCTCTCCCGCAACGGGGCAAGCCGGGCGCCCGCGTTCGTTCCGAACGAGGAGGCACTGCGAAGCGGCGCGGATCTCGTCTTCGTCTGCCTCGACCACGAGCGGGCGGCGGAGCTCGATCCTCCTTCCCGCGGCGTCGTCGTCGATCTCTCCGGTGGGCACCGGCTGAAGGACGCCGCCGCCTATGCGGGCTGGTACGGCTTCGACCACCCGCGCGCCGACGAGCTCGAGAGCTGGTGCTACGCCATCCCGGAGCTGCTGCCGCCGGCCGGGCGCCTCGTCTCCAACCCGGGCTGTTATGCGACGGCCGCCCTGCTCGCGCTCCTGCCGCTGCGCAATGCCGTCGACCCGGCGGGCGTCGTCGTCGACGCGAAGTCCGGGGTCTCGGGCGCCGGCAAGGGCCTGAAGCCGAGCTCCCATGCCAGCGTCGTGCTCGAGAACGTCTCCGCGTACAAGGTCGGCGCACACCAGCACGAGCCCGAGATCGAGCAGGCTCTCGGCTTTCCGGTCTGCTTCGTCCCCCACCTGCTGCCGCTCCGCCGCGGGCTCATCGCCACGTGCTACGTGGGAGGGGTCGGCGCGACCGAGGCGCGCGAGCTGCTCGAGGCCGCGTACGCGACCTCGCCGGCGGTCACGGTGCTGCCCGAGGACGTGACGCCCGAGCTCGTGCGGGTGCAGGGCACCGACGCGGCGGAGCTGGCCGTCTTCGGCGACCGCGCCACCGACCGGACGATCGTCATCTGCGCGATCGACAACCTCGGGAAGGGCGCCGCGGGCCAGGCCGTGCAGAACGCGAACCTGGCGCTCGGCTTTTCCGAGACCGCCGGCCTGCGCCTCTCGGGGGTGCTCGTCTAATGGCCACCGCCGGCGTCACCGCGCCGAAGGGCTTCGTCGCGAGCGGCGTCCACGCAGGCATCCGGCGCTCCTCGAAGGATCTCGCCGTCTTCCGCTCCGAGGCGCCCTCCGTCGGAGCCGCGATGTTCAGCCGCAACAAGGTCCAGGCCGCCTGCCTGCTCGTCAACCGCGACCACGTCGCCCAGGCCGAGCCGCAGGCGGTCGTCGTCAACTCGGGCGTGGCGAACTCCGCGACCGGAGAGCGGGGCAAGCTCGACGCGCTCGCCACGGCCGCCGAAGCCGCCCGGCTCCTCGAGCTGCAGACCGAGCAGGTCATCGTCCTCTCCACCGGCGTCATCGGCGTCCGGCTGCCGCTCGACCGCCTCCTCACCGGGCTGCGCACTGCCGTTCCGGCCATGTCCGTCGAGGGAGGCGACGCCGCGGCCGAGGCGATCATGACGACCGATACGAAGCCGAAGACGACCGCGATCTCGCGGAGCGGCTTCACGGTCGGCGGCATGGCGAAGGGCGCGGGAATGATCCATCCCGACCTCGCCACGATGCTCGGCTTCGTGACGACCGACTACCCGCTCGAGCCGGGCGAGGCGATCGAGTTCCTGCGGCCGGCGGTCGACTCGACCTTCAACGCCATCTCCGTCGACGGCGACTGCTCGACGAACGACACGGTCTTGCTGATGGCGAACGGCGCGAGCGGCATCACCCGCTCTCCGGCGACGGACGAGGAGTTCCGCGCCGCGCTGCAGCAGGTCTGCGAGGAGCTCGCGCACAAGATCGTCGAGGACGGAGAAGGCGTCACGGTCATCGCCGAGATCGCCGTCACGGGCGCGGCCAGCCGCGACGAGGCCAAGGCGATCGCACGGCGCATCGCCACCTCGCCGCTCGTCAAGACGGCGCTGTTCGGGCACGACCCCAACTGGGGACGCGTGCTCATGGCGGTCGGCTCGGCGCCCTACAACGGCGGCTACGCAGACGTGGACGTCGACCGGCTGACGCTGAGCTACAACGGCACCGTCGTGGTCGAGCGCGGCGCCCCGCAGTTCGTCGAGCCCGACGTCTCGGGACCGAGCTGCACGATCGACGCTCGACCTCGGCCTCGGGACGGGCAGCGCGAGCTATCTCACGACCGACCTCTCCTACGACTACGTCCGCATCAACGCGGAGTACACGACGTGAAACCGCTGCTCGTGCTGAAATGCGGCGGCGCGGTCGCCGGAGGGGCGGCCGAGGCCATCCTCGCCTTCGCGAAGCGTTACGACATCGTCGTCGTGCACGGAGCCGGGCCGCAGATCTCCGAGCGCATGCGGGAGCGCGGCCTCGAAGTGAAGTTCGTCGACGGGCGCCGCTATACGTCCGAAGCGGCGCTCGAGATCGTCCGGGAGTCGCTCGCCCAGGTCAACGCATCGCTCTGCGCCGCCATCGGTCCGCAGGCGATCGGCTTCATGGGCGACGACATCGGTCTCGAAGCAACTCAGGTTTCAAAGCTCGGCCTCGTCGGGGACCCTGCACCGAGTCGCCCCGCGCTTGTCGTGAGCGCGCTTCGGCAGGGTCGCGTTCCGGTCATCGCTCCCCTGGCGAAGGGCCCGCTCAACGTCAACGCCGATGAGGCCGCGGTTGCCCTCGCCGCCGGTCTTGGGGCTGAGCGGATTCTCTTCGCGACTGATGTGCCGGGGTTGCTGATCGACGGCGACGTCGTCGCGTCCATCGGCGCCGACGAGGCCGACCAGATGCTCGACGCGGGCACGTTCGAGGGCGGGATCGTGCCCAAGCTCCAGGCTGCGGTTCGCGCGGCGCGGCTCGGCATGACGGCGGAGATCGGCGAGACGGCGGTGACAGCGTGAGCACCGTCCTCGGCACCCACGTGCTCAATCGTGGGGGAACCCATGGTTCCCCCACGAACCCTCCTTCGGAGGCCCAGGTGAGCACCGTCCTCGGCACCCACGTGCTGCCGACCTACCCGCGGCTCGACGTGACGTTCGAGCGCGGCGAGGGCGTCTGGCTCTTCGGCGACGACGGCAAGCGCTATCTCGACTTCCTGGCGGGGATCGCCGTTTGCAACCTCGGCCACTGCCATCCCGACGTCGTGGCCGCCGCGCAGGCTCAGAGCGAGCGCCTGTGGCACGTCTCGAACCTCTTCTGGACGCGGCCGATGGCCGAGCTCGCCGGCAAGCTGTCCGACCGCTTCGGCGGCGCCCAGGCGTTCTTCGGGAACTCCGGCGCCGAGGCGATCGAGGCCGGCCTGAAGTACGCGCGCAAGGCGACCGGCAAGACCGGTCTCGTGGCGCTCGAGAACTCGTTTCACGGCCGCACCTTCGGCTCCCTGTCGGTCACGGGCCAGCCGGCCAAGCACGCCGGGTTCGGCCCGCTCGTCCCCGACGTCCGCTTCACGCGGCTGAACGACGCCGAGTCGCTGGCTGCCGCCACCGCCGACGGCAACGTCGCCTGCATCCTCCTCGAGCCCATCCAGGGCGAGGGCGGCATCCATCCCGCGACCGAGACCTACCTGCGAACCGCGGCCGAGGTCGCGGCGTCGACCGGGGCGCTGCTGTTCTACGACGAGATCCAGTGCGGCCTCGGGCGCACGGGCACGTTCTTCGCGCACGAGCAGCTCGGCGTTCGGCCGCAGCTCGTGGCGCTGGCGAAGGGCCTTGCCAACGGCCTGCCGATCGGGTGCCTGCTCGTGGCCGAGGAGGCGACGGGCGGTTTCTCGCCCGGCGACCACGCCTCCACGTTCGGCGGCAATCCGATCGCTTGCGCCGCGGCGTGCGCAGTCCTCGATGCCCTCGACGAGGATCTGCTCGCCCACGTGCGGCAGATCGGGTCGAGGCTCCTCGGCGGCCTCGCCTCGCTGCCCGCCGTGCAGGAGGTGCGCGGTCGCGGTCTCCTCATCGGCGCCGAGCTCGACCGCCCCGTCGCGCCCGTGGTCACCGCGTGCCTCGAGGCCGGGCTCGTCGTCGGCTCGGCCGGCGAGCGGGTGCTCCGGCTGACGCCGCCCCTCGTGATCGACGACGACGACGTCGATCTCGCGTTGCAGATCCTCGCCGAGGTTCTCGAGGCATGACGCAGGCCCGCCGTGAACGGCAAGGCGCCATCCTGCGGCTCGTGCGCGAGCGCCCGATCTCGACGCAGAGCGAGCTTGCGAGCGCGCTCCACGACGCCGGCTACGACGTCGTGCAGACCACGGTCTCCCGCGACATCGCCGAGCTCGGGCTCGTGAAGGTTCGCGGCCAGAACGGACGGCTCGTGTACGCGCCTCCGGGAACTCCGAACGGCGACCGCTACCGCGAGCTCGCCCTCGCGCTGCGCCGCTGGGCGCTCTCGTTCGAGGCGAGCGGGAACCTCGTCGTCATTCTGACGCCGAGCGGCTACGCCACGCCGCTCGCCGACGCCATCGACAGCTCGGCCCACCCGGATGTGATCGGGACCGTGGCCGGGGAGAACACGATCCTCGTCGTCGCACGCGAGGGACTCACGGGCGCGGAGGTGCGCGACGAGCTCCGCTCCTACCTCCTGGAAGGAGCCGCATGACCAGAGACCGCGGTGCTCGCCTACTCGGGCGGGCTCGACACGACCTGCGCGGTCGCCTGGCTGCGCGAGGACTACGGCTTCGACGAGGTGATCGCCGTGCTCGTCGACGTCGGGCAGACCTACGACATCGAGGAGGCCCAGCTGCGCGGGAAGGCTGCAGGCGCGGCGGACGTCCTCCTGCTCGACCGGCGCGAGGCGTTCGCGAACGTCCAGGTCGCCGCCGCGATCAAGACGAACGCGCTCTACGAGGCGAAGTACCCGCTCGTCTCCGCCCTGTCGCGGCCCGTGATCGCCGAAGCCGTCGCCGGCCTGGCGCTCGAGCTGGGGGCGGAGGCGGTCGTCCACGGCTGCACCGGCAAGGGCAACGACCAGCTGCGCTTCGAGCTCGCCTTCAAGGCCAACTACCCGGGCGTGACGGTGATCGCGCCCCTGCGCGACCGGATCTGGTCCCGCGAGGAGGAGATCGCGTACGCGCTCGCGCGCGACATCCCGATCACGGTCACCAAGAGCTCTCCCGTACTCGATCGACGAGAACCTCTTCGGCCGCTCGATCGAGGCCGGCATCCTCGAGGATCCCTGGACGGCCCCGCCGGAGGACGCGTTCCTGCTCACCGGCGACCCGGACGCCGCACCGGCTCCGTCCGAGCACGTGATCGGCTTCGAGACGGGCCTGCCTGTCTCGCTCGACGGCACGGAGCTCCCGCTGGCCGAGCTCATCGCCCGGCTGAACCAGCTCGCGGGCGCGTACGGCGTCGGCCGGATCGACATGATCGAGAACCGGGCGGTCGGCATCAAGAGCCGGGAGATCTACGAGGCGCCGGCGGCGCTCGTGCTCATCCAGGCACACCGGGCGCTCGAGGACGTGGTGCTGACGAAGGCCGAGCTCCAGCTCAAGCGGCAGCTCGAGACCCGCTGGACCGAGATCGTCTACGACGGCCTCTGGTTCAGCCCGGTCCGCGAGGCGATCGACGTCTTCGTCGACAAGACGCAGGAGCTGGTCACCGGAGAGGTGCGCGTGGAGCTGCGCGCGGCGGCGGCCGTCGTCAACGGCAGGCGCTCGGAGAACGCGCTGTACGCCGAGACGCTCGCGTCGTACGGCGCCGGCGAGACCTTCCCGCACGAGGCGGCGGAGGGGTTCATCCAGATCGCCTCGCTCGAGACCCAGCTCGCGGCTGCCCGCTCGCGCAGGCGAGCGACGGCCGCGAGCTCGTAGGGGCCGGATCTCATCCGGCCCGATCGGTGCCGCCACGATGACTCTCTGGTCGGGCCGGACGGGCGGCGCGCAGCTCGCCCCGGAGGTCGCCGAGTTCCTGCGCGGTGACGACGCCGAGCTCCTGCCCTACGACTGCGAGGGCACGCTCCTCCACGCCCAGCGCCTCCACGCCGCGGGCATCCTGACCGACGAGGAGCTCGACGAGGCTCGGACAGCTCTCGACCGGATCCGAGAGCAAGGCGTCGACGCGCTCGAGGAGTCGGAGGACGTCCACACCGCGATCGAGCTGGCGCTCGGCCCGGTGGGGCGCAAGATCCACGCCGGCCGCTCGCGCAACGACCAGGTCGCGACCGCGTTCCGGCTCTACGTCGGCGATGCCTGCCGTGAGGCGGCCGGGGCGGTTCGGGAGCTCACGCTCGTCCTCCTCGACCGGGCCGAGGCGGAGGCGGACACGGCGATGCCGGGCTACACGCACCTCCAGCGCGCGCAGCCGGTGACGCTCGGCCACCACCTGCTCGCGTGGGTCGAGATGCTCGCGCGCGATCTCGAGCGGTTCCGCTTCGCGCAGGAGCAGACGGCACCGGTTCCTCTCGGCGCGGGGGCCCTGGCGGGCTCCTCGCTCGCTCTGCCTGCCCCGCCCGGCCAGATGCGCAACTCGCTCGACGCCGTCGCCGATCGCGACTTCGCGGCCGACTACCTCTACGCCGCGGCAATGCTCTTCGGGCACCTCTCGCGGATCGGCGAGGAGCTGTGCCTGTGGGCGACAGCCGAGTTCGGCTTCGTGCGGCTTCCTCTTTCCGCCGCAACGGGGTCGTCGATGATGCCGCAGAAGCTCAATCCCGACGTGGCCGAGCTGACCCGGGGCAAGGCCGGGACGGCGATCGGGCGGCTGGCGGGCCTGCTCGCGACGCTCAAGGGCATTCCGCTCGCCTACGACCTGGATCTGCAGGAGGACAAGCCGCCCGTCTTCGCGGCGCGCCGCGATATTCGCCTCGCGCTCGGCGCGCTCACGATCCTCGTCCGCGATCTCGAGCTCGACCGGGAACGACTGTCCGCCGCGGCCTCGGACCCCGTCCTCCTCGCCACCGACGCGGCCGAGGCGCTCGTTCGCGGCGGCACACCGTTTCGCGACGCCCACGAGCAGGTGGCGGCGCAAGTCCGTGAGGGCACGTTCACCGCGCCCGGCTCGGCGGCCGACAGCATCGCCGCACGAGGGGCGCCCGGGCCCGGGCGCGGTCCGAGCCGCCGTCGCCGAGGCGCGCGCCCGCCTCGGCTGACGCGGGCGAATTCCCGTGACGCTCGCCAGCGTGACCCTGCAGGAGATCGCCGCCTCGGTCGGCACGCCGTTCTACGCCTACGACGCGGACGTCTTCCGGTCGCGCATCGCCGGGCTGAAGACTGCCCTCGGCAGCTCGTCCGCGATCGTCTGCTACTCGGCCAAGGCGAACGACGCGCTCGCGCTGCTGCGCATCGCGGGCGAGGAGGGTCTCGGCGCCGACATCGTCTCGGGCGGCGAGCTCTTCAAGGCGCAGAAGGCCGGTATTCCCGCCGAGCGGATCGTCTTCTCCGGCGTGGGCAAGCGGCGCGACGAGATCCGTGCGGCGCTCGAGGCCGGCGTTCGCTCGATCAACGTCGAGTCGCCGGTGGAGATCGAGCTGATCGCAGACGAGGCCGGGGCTCTCGGCGTCGTGGCGCCGGTTTCCGTCCGCCTCAACCCGGGCATCGAGAGCGGCACGCACGACTACGTCGCCACCGGCCACGCCGGCGCCAAGTTCGGGCTGCCGGCCGGCCCCGCGGGCGACGTCTTGCGCCGAGCCCATGCCGATCCGCAGCTCGCGCCCGTGGGCATCGCGTTCCACGTCGGCTCGCAGCTGCTCGATCCCGCGCCCATCGTCGCGGCGCTCGAGCCGGCGTCGGAGCTCTGGCGCTCGCTGGCCTCGGAGGGCGTGGCGCTGCGAGATCTCGACGTCGGAGGGGGCCTGGGGGTCGCCTACGAGGGCGAGGCGGAGCCCGACCTGGCGTCCTACGGAACGACGGTGACGGCCGCCGCGGAGCGGTTGGAGGCGACGCTCGTCGTCGAGCCGGGCCGCTGGCTCGTCGCGCCCGCGGGAACATTCGTCACGAAGGTGCTCAACGTCAAGGAGGCGGACGGCCGCCGGATCGCGGTCTGCGACGGCGGGATGAACGACCTCATCCGCCCCTCCCTCTACGGCGCGTACCACCCGATCGTCGTCCTCGCGGAAGCGGAACGCCCCGTGGGCCCGATCGACGTCGTGGGCCCCGTCTGCGAGAGCGGCGACTTCTTCGCGCGCGCACGAGTATTGCCCGTGCCCGAGCCCGGCGATCTCGTCGCGATCGGGCTCGCCGGCGCGTACGGCCGGGTCATGGCCTCGACCTACAACGCGCGCCCGCTGTGTGCCGAGGTGCTCTGCGAGGGCGGCCGCTGGCGAGTCACGCGCGAGGCCGGCACGTACGACGACCTCGTACGCGGCGAGCGGGCCTGATCAGACCTCGGGCGCCGGCCCGCCCTGCTCCTCCTCGAGGTGCGTGCCCGCCTCGCCGACGGTTTCCACCTCGCGGGGCCGGAGATACAAGTGGACGTACATGAGCGCCGCGAGCGCGCCGCCGATCGGGCACGCGATGTAGTAGATCCACCCGTCGGCCCAGTAGTTGCCGACGAGCTGGGGACCGAACGCCCGCGCCGGGTTCATCGCCGCGCCGCTGATCGTTCCACCGACGAGGATGTCGGCGAAGATCGTCAACCCGATGGCGAAGCCGGCGATGAGCTTGAAGGCGCCCCGCTCGTCCACGACCGTCGCAAACACGACCAGCACGAGCAAGAACGTCATCACGATCTCGATGATGAACGCCTCCCAGACTGCGACGCCTTGGCCGACGGCCGGGGCCCCGAGATGGGTCGCGTCAACGGCCTGGTCGTCGAAGACGATGCGCAGGAGCAGGGCGGCGAGGACGGCGCCCGCGAACTGGCTGATCCAGTAGACGATCGCCATCGCCCCGTCGATCCGCCTCGTGACCAGGAAGCCGAACGTCACGGCCGGGTTGAAGTGGGCACCGGAGATGTGACCGAGCGCCGACACCATGATGGCCAGGATGAGGCCGCTGGCGGTGGCAACGGCGAGCAGGTTGCCGTCGCCCGAGAAGCCGATCTGCACGATGGCGCCGGCGCCGATGAAGACGAGCGCCCCCGCGCCCAGGGCCTCGGCAACCCCTCGCTGGACGGCGTCCCTCATGTCCACGTCGGCCATCGTAGAAAGAGCGCCGGATCGCAAGGGCGCGCGGCGGCTGAGCGGCCGGCTCGGCCGGCCGCGACCCGCCAAAGAGCGGCCGCAGGCCGCGGTCACAAGCGGTCGCCACGCGACAGGGCGGCTGAGCGGCCGGCTCGGCCGGCCGCGACCCGCCAAAGAGCGGCCCGAAGGGCCGCGGTCACAAAGCGGTCGCCACGCGACAGGGCGGCTGAGCGGCCGGCTCGGCCGGCCGCGACCCGCCAAAGAGCGGCCGAAGGCCGCGGTCACACAATGCGGCCCTACGTGAGCGTGCTGAAGCTCTCGGCCCGAGCGGTCTCGCCGGCCACGACGAGCACGTCGCCCTCCTGGACGACGGTGTCGGGCGTCGCGTAGGTGAAAGCTCCCTCCGGCCGGCTTGATGCAGACGACGGTGATGCCGTAGCGGCGTCTCACCTCGGCGCCGGCAAGAGTCTTGCCGACGATCTCGCGGGGAGCCTCGACCTCGACGAGGGCGAAGCCCGGGTCGAGCTGGATGTAGTCGATCGTGCGGCCCGTCAGCGTGTGACCGACCCGGACGCCCATGTCGCGCTCCGGGAAGACGACGCGATGCGCCCCGACGCGCTCGAGGATCCTTCCGTGCGGCTGCGTGATCGCCTTGGCCACGACCCGCTCGACGCCGAGGTCGGCGAGGAGCGAGGTGGTGAGGATGCTCGCTTCCATGTCCGTCCCGATGGCCACGACCGCGGTGCGGAACTCCGCGGCGCCGATCTGCCTCATGGCATCGGGGTCGGTCGAATCGCATTCGACGACGTGGGTCAGCTCGTCGGCGTGGTCCTGGACCGTCTTGGCATCGACGTCGACCCCGAGCACCTCGTGCCCGAGCTCCATCAGCGTCTGGGCCAACGCGCCGCCGAAGCGGCCGAGCCCGACGACGAGAAACTGGTCCTCCCTAGCCAATGATCGGCCTCCCTTCCGCGTAACGGTATCGGCGGCGGCTCTCGCGCAAGACGAGCGCGGTCCCGAGCGCGTGCGGGCCGACCCGCCCGAGGTACATGAGGACGATCAGCGCGACCTTGCCTGTCGTCGGCAGCCCGCCGGTGATGCCTGTCGAGAGCCCGACCGTTCCGAAAGCGGAGGTCGACTCGAAGATGCTCTGGGCCACGGTGGCCTCGCTCGACGCGACGAGGACGAGCGTGCACGAGGCAACCGCGAGCAGGGCGATCAGCGCCACGCCGAGTGCCTGACGCTGCGCGGCCGCCGATATGCGGCGACCGAAGACATTCACCTCGGGGTCGCCCCGAATCTCGGTCCATACCATCAGCAACAGGAGCGCGAACGTGGTGACCTTGATGCCGCCGCCGGTCGAGGCGCTGCCGGTGCCGATGAACATCAGCACGTCCTGGAAGAGCAGTGTGTCGTCGTTCATCTGCGCGTAGTCGAGCGTGTTGAAGCCCGCCGTCCGCGGGTTCACACCCTGGAAGAACGCCGCGAGGAGCTTGCCCGGGGTATCGAGCGCGCCGAGGGTGGCGGCGTTGTCCCACTCGAAGCCGAGCACCGAGAAGAAACCCACGGCCAGCAGCAGGCCCGTCACGAGCAGCGTGAGCTTCGTGTGCAGCGACCAGTGGCGCGGCGTCCGGCCCCGGCGGCGTAGCTCGAGCCAGACCGGAAACCCGAGCCCGCCGCAGATGATGGAGAGCGAGATCGTCATCGAGATCCAGCCGTCGGTGACGAACTGGGCGAGGTTGTCGCTCCAGAGTGCGAACCCCGCGTTGTTGAAGGAGGTCACCGCATGGAAGACGCCGCGCCAGATCGCGGAGCCGACGGAGTAGTCGTAGGAGATGGCGAAGCGCAGTGCCAGCACGGTGGCCGCGATCGTCTCGAAGATCAGGCTGAGCAGCGCGACGCCGATCAGGATTCTGCGGACGTCCCCGAGGTCGAGAGCGCCGGTCTCGGCCTGGGCGATCAGCCGCGAGCGCAATCCCAGACGGCGGGCGACGAGGAGGGCCAAGGTAGAAGCGAGGGTCATGATCCCGAGGCCGCCGATCTGGACGAGCAGCATGATCACGACCTGTCCGAAGTGGCTCCAGTAGGTCGCCGTGTCGACCACGATCAGGCCCGTGACGCAGATGGACGACGTCGACGTGAACGCGGCGGTGAGAACCGACGCGCCGCCCGGCCCCTGGGTCGCGACGGGCAGCATGAGCAGGCCGGCTCCGACGACGATTGCCAGGGCGAAGGCCAGCGAGACGAGCTGCGCCGGATGGCGCAACTCGAAGAGCCTACGCACGCCAGTACCGTCGCGTCAGCAACACCGCTACGGGGATGATCTCGAGCCGGCCCGGCCCACATGAGCAGGATCATCACCGACTTGGCGAACGGACTGAACGGCTCGAACGAGCCCATCGGTCCCGCAAACCCGAAGCCGGGGCCCACATTGCCGAGCGTCGTCGCCGAAGCGCCGATCGCGTCGAGCGGGGTCACGTCGAGCCCCGCCCTTGCGGACTCGATCGTGAGCACGAGCGAGCCGACCATGAAGAGCCCGACGTAGATGAGCCCGAACGCGAGGATGGCCCGCAACGTCCGCTCGTCGACGACCCGCCCGTTGAGCCGCACGGGAACGACAGCCTCGCGATGAACGGTCTGGTCGAGCTCCCGCAGCAGCAGCTTGCCGATCAGCAGGTGGCGCACAACCTTGATCGCGCCGCCGGTGGAGCCGGCACAGCCGCCGATCAGCATGACGGCGACGAGCAGTAGTAGCGCCAGGCCCGTCCACTGAGCGAAGTCGGCGCTCCCGTAGCCCGTCGTGGTCATCATCGACACGATCTGGAACACCGAGTTGCGGACCGCCTCCTCGCCGAACGAGTAGATGTCCGAGTGCAGGAGCTCGAGGAGCAGCACGACGCTCGCCAAGAGGAGGATCACGAGGTAGAGCCGCAGCTCCTCGTCACGGAACGGGTTGATCCGGCGCCGCAGGACGCGGTAGTGCAGCGCGAAGTTGGCGCCCGCGAGCGTCATGAAGAGCACGATCACCCACTGGCTCGCCGGTGCGAAAGGCTCGACGGACCGGGCCTGCGGCGAGAACCCGCCGGTCGGCATCGTCGTGAAGGCATGCGCCGCGGCCTGGAACTCGCTCATGAGCGGGTCGACGCCCGTCCAGCCGAACATCGCAAGGATCGCGAACTGGAGGGCGGTCAAGCCCACGTAGATCAGCCAGAGGCGCCGTGCCGTGGCTCTGATGGAGGTCGCGAGCGGCTCGTATTCGGGCCCCGGCAGCTCGGACTCGACGAGCTGCCGCCCTCCGATCCGCAGGCGCGGGAGGATCGCGAGAGCGAGCACGATGATCCCCATCCCGCCCAGCCATTGCGAGAACTGACGCCACATCGACATCGCTTGATCGAGAGCCGGAATGTCGGTGAGGACGCTCGCGCCGGTCGTCGTCATCCCGGACATGGACTCGAAGTACGCGTCGATCGGGTTGCGAAGCTGCGGCTCGCCGAAGAGGTACGGGAGGGAGACGGCCCAGGCGGCGAGCGCCCACGTGAGCGCCACGACCAAGAAGCCCTCACGGGCCCGAATCGCCTCACCGCCGCTCGTCATCCGCTGCAGACCGAGTCCGGCCACGAGCGTGATGGCCCCGCCGGCGAGGAACGGCCACACGGCCTCGCCGTAGCCGACCGCGAGGACGATCGGGAAGAGAAACGCGAGGCTGAAGTACTTGAGCAGCCGCCCGACGAGGTTCAGCGCCCCGCTGAGATCAACGCCGAGCGTCCCCCTCCGGGTACCGACGCGCAGCCGAGCGCTCGTGACGCTCATGCGCGGCGAACGCTACAGCGCCCGCTCGACGTCGCCGACGCGGGAGGCCTCGGTGAAGACGATGGCGCGGTCCCCCGCAAGAAGCATGTCGTTCCCGTGCGGGAAGATCGCGGTGCCGTCGCGCACGATCGCGCCGATCAGCGACCCGGTTAGGGGCAGCTCCCGAAAGGCCTTGCCGACGAGAACGCTCTCCCCGCGCACGACGATGTCGAGGATCTCGAAGCGGTCGCCCTCGAGCATCGCCAACTGGTGGATACGCGGGTCATGAGCGAACCGCACGATCTCCTCCGCCGTGACCACGCGAGGGTTCACGACGACGTCGACGCCCGCCCGCTCGAGCACCCCGACGGAGACCGGCTCGGTCACGACCGCGACGGTGAATGCAACCCCATGCAGCTTGGCCAGGGTTGCCGCGTAGAGATTCTGCTCGTCGCCCTCCATGGCGAAGACGGCAGCCTGAGCGCTCCCGATGCGCTCGCGCTCGAGGAACTCGGCGTCCGTGCCGGCGGCGCTGTAGACGCGGGCGTGCGGCAGCTCCTCGGCGACGTCCCGCGCGCGGTCGGCGTCGGCCTCGACGATCCGAACGCGGGCCCCCTCCTCGACCAGGACCCTGGCGACGGCGAGTCCGGTGCCCCCCGCGCCGAACACGACCACGTCCTCGGCGCGGCTGCGCCCATGACCGAAGATGCGGCCCCAGGCGCGCGCGGCGTCGGGCGACCCGATCACGACGACGCGATCCCCGGGCCGGATCGCCTCTTCTCCACGCGGGACGATCACGCGGTCGCCGCGGATGATGCTCGCCACCTTCGAGTCGGCCGGAATCCTGGCCTCTCGCAACGACTGCCCGACGGTCTCGTCGTCCGCAGCGTCGAGCGGCACGTCGAACTCGACCATGAGCACCTGTCCGTCGGCAAAGACGTCGGTCTGCCGCGCCGCCGGCAGGCCGATAATGCGGGCGATCGCGTTCGCCGTCTCGAGCTCGGAGCAGACGACGAAGTCGACGTCGAGCAGCCGTTCACGCCAGATCTCGAGGTACTCGACCTTTTGCGTCCTGACGATCGTTCGCGTGCTCGGCGACAGGCGCTCGCACAGGATCCCCGCGACGATGTTGACCTCGTCGCGTGAGGTGCAGGCGATCACGAGATCGCTCGTCTCGATACCAGCCTCCTGCAGGACCCTGCGGCTGGCGCCGTCACCCTCGAGCGTCATGACGTCGTAGCGGTATGACAGCGCGCTCAGCCGGGCCGGATCGGTGTCGATGACGGTCAGCGCGTGGCCGCCGTGCAGCGCCTCCACGATCGCGGTACCGACTTGTCCCGCGCCGATCACGAGAATCCTCACGGTGTTCGCCACCCATGTGTCCGCACGGCGCCGATTGTGCATGATCCCCGCGATGGCGACCGGCGACGCTCTGCGGCAGCTCATGCGCTCGTTTCCCCACGGTGTCGCCGTGGCGACGGTCGACGCACAGGGCCAGCGCGTCGGGCTGACGCTGTCCTCTCTCGTCACGCTCTCGCTCGACCCGCCGCTCGTCGGGTTCACCGTGAGCCGCGAGGCGGCCTTGCACGAGCTGCTCAGGGATGCGGACGTCTTCGGGCTGAGCCTGCTCGCGGGCGACCAAGAGGGCGTCGCACAGCACTTCGCGCGAGGCGTGCCGCCGATCGCCATGTGGCACGGCATCGACATACGAACGGGAAGCACCGGAGCGCCGCTGCTCGCGGGCGCGCTCGGCTGGCTCGAAGGCCGGCGCCACAGCGAGGTCGCCGCCGGAACCCACACGCTCTTCATCGGCGAGATCGAGGCCGTCGAACGCGGCGAGGCCACTTCGGCGCTCGTGCGCGTGGGCGGCGCCTACAAGGCCCTGTGATCGACGCCGTCGTCTTCGACCTCGACGGCCTCCTGCTGGATTCCGAGCAGGTCTGGGACGAGGTGCGCGAGCGGCTCACCCGCGAGCGTGGCGGCCGCTGGCACGGCGAGGCGACCCTCGACATGATGGGGATGAGCTCGCTCGAGTGGTCCCGGTACATGCATGACCGGCTCGGCGTTCCGGACTCTCCGGAGGAGATCAACGCCGAGGTCGTCCGCCACATGCTCGACCGCTACCGGGAGCAGCTCCCGCTGCTGCCAGGGGCGACCGAGGCGGTAGAACGGATCGCGGCCCGCTGGCCGCTCGGCCTCGCGTCGTCGTCGAACCGTGAGCTGATCGAGGCGGCACTCGAGGCCGCCGGGATCGACGGGCTCTTCCGGGTCACCGTGTCCTCCGAGGAGGTCGCCCGCGGCAAGCCCGCGCCCGACGTCTACCTCGAAGCCGCGCGGCGTCTCGACATCGCGCCGGAGCGGGCCGCCGCGGTCGAGGACTCCCACAACGGCATCCTGTCCGCCCGCGCGGCGGGCATGCGCGTCATCGCCGTCCCGAACCCGCACTTCCCTCCCCGTCCGGACGCGCTGGCCGAGGCCGACGTCGTGCTCGGGTCGCTGGGCGAGCTGACGCCCGACGTCGTGCTCTAGCCGAACAGCCAAGGCTGGTTTCGGGCGAAAAGCGGCCCGACAGGGCCGCGGTCGCGCCGACGACGGCGTTGCGTGACCGCGGCCCTTCGGGCCGCTCCTAGGCGGGTCGCGGCCGGCCGAGCCGGCCGCTCAGCCGCCGAGGCCGCTCAGCCGCCGAGGCCGCTCAGCCGACCCGTCCCAGTAGGACGCAGCCGTTGTGGCCGCCGAGGCCCATCGCGTTCGAGAGCGCGACGTCGATCTCCGCCTCGCGCGACTCGTTCGGCACGTAGTCGAGGTCGCATTCCGGGTCGGGCTCGTCGTAGTTGATCGTCGGCGGGATGACTCCCCGGTGGATTGCCAGCGCGGCCATGATGACCTCGACGGCGCCGGCCGCGCCGAGTAGATGGCCCATCGTCGACTTCGTGGACGAGACGGCGAGCTCGTAGGCGTGATCGCCGAAGACGTCCTTGATCGCCTTCGTCTCCGCCGCGTCGCCGAGCGGCGTCGCAGTGCCGTGCGCGTTGACGTAGTCGACCCGCTTCGGATCGACGCCGGCACGGTCGAGCGCGGCACGCATCATCTCGGCGACTCCGACGGAGTCCGGGTCGGGCGCGGCCATATGGTAGGCATCGTTGGAGGCGCCGTAGCCGAGCACCTCGGCGTAGACCGTCGCGCCGCGCGCGCGGGCATGATCGTGCTCCTCGAGCATCACCAGCCCGGCTCCTTCGCCCATCACGAACCCAGCCCGCGTCGCGTCGAACGGGCGGGACGCGCGCGCCGGATCGTCCTCCTCGGCCACCAGCCCTCGCATCGAGCAGAAGCCGGCGAAGAAGAGCGGGTGGATGCACGCCTCGGTCCCGCCCGCGAGCACGGCATCGGCATGGCCGTGGCGGACGAGATCGGCGCCCTCGCCGATCGCGTGCGAGCCGGTTGCGCAGGCGGAGACGACCGCGTAGTTGGGGCCGCGGAGCCCGAGCGCGATCGCGACCTGGCCGCTCGCCGAGTCGGGCAGGATGTTGGGGAGAAACGTCGGTGAGACACGGTCGGGCCCGCGCTCCTTCAGCACGTCGTACTGGCGGAGCAGCTCGTGCAGTCCCCCGATCCCGGACCCGATCACGACTCCGACGCGGTCCGGCTCGTAGCCGTTCGGGATGCCGGCGTCGTCTATCGCCTGCTTTGCGGCGCCGAGGGCGAACTGGACGTTGCGGTCGATCCGCTTCAGCTCCTTGGCCGGCACGAGGTCGCCGTTCAGCTCGAAGTCCTTGACCTCGGCGGCGATGTGCACCGGGTACTCGCTCGTGTCGAACGTGCGCACGAAGTCCACGCCGCTGCGACCCTCGGCAGCGCCGGTCCACGTCGCTTCCGCGTCGTTGCCAAGCGGGGTCACCGCCCCGATCCCCGTGATGACGACTCGCCTCAACTTCTGCCTCACACGTTAGACGGCTGAGCAGCCCCGGCCGGTTGCAACCCGCCAACCGCCTGCTACCCGGTTACCCCCTCGTACAATCCACATATGGAGGAAACGCAGCCGCTCGCGATCTCGCTCGAGCCCCTCGACGACTACGTCGTCATCGAGCCTGTCGACGAGGAAGCCGAGACGCGCTCCGGGCTGATCATCCCGGCGAGCGCCGAAGCGCACTGCCGATCGGGGATCGTGACGGCTGCCGGTCCGGAAGCCGCGGGAGTGGATCCGGGCGACAAGGTGCTGTTTCCCAAGGGCGCGGGCTTCGACGTTCGCCTCGGGGGCGTCGCGGTGAAGGTCATCAGGCGCGCCGAGCTCATCGCCCGCGTGCACGACTGATTCCCCGGGCGTGTCAACGAACGAAGCCCGCCGGGGGAGTGCGGGCTTCGTAAGTCGCCGGGGCTGGGGATGTCCTTGCGCACGAAGGGCATCGGCGGGAGCGGGCGCCGAGGTGATGCTCAAAACGAGGGAAAGCTTCGGTCGGGGCTCGCGCGGGCCGCTGTTACCATCTCTCGGCGCGGAGAAGTGGCCGAGTGGCTGAAGGCGGCGCCCTGCTAAGGCGTTAGGTGGGGGATTCCCTGCCTCGAGGGTTCGAATCCCTCCTTCTCCGCCTCCCACGTCCAAGAGCTTTCTGCCCGCAGGCGGAGCCTCGGCCCGTTGCGTTACCCTCTCCGTGTACCGCCGGAGGGGTGGCAGAGCGGTCGAATGCGGCGGTCTCGAAAACCGTTAGGGGCGGTTTCGTCCCTCGGGAGTTCAAATCTCTCCCCCTCCGCTCCAGTCGGCCGGGTTCCGCCCGAGCAAGCGGAATCCGGCCTTCGCCGGGCCGCCTCAGCGTCGGCGGGCGACCTCGCTCCAGGGAACCGTCGTTGCCCGGGCACGCGCCGGGCGGTAGGCGAGCCTCGGAGACGCATCTCGAGCTGTCATTCCCGGCCGAGCCGCACTCCACTCCGCGCTAGCGTGCAGTTCGTGGCGCTCGACGACGAGATCACACGGCTGTACGGCCTGCCGCTCGAGGACTTCACGCGGGAGCGCAACGAGGCGGCCCGCGCGGCCCGCAAGGCCGGGCGGCGCGACGAGGCCGAGGAGATCGGCCGGCTCACGAAGCCTTCGATCGCCGCGTGGGCCGTGAACCAGCTGGCGCGGGACCAGCGGCGCGGAATCGATCTGCTGCTCGACAGCGGCAAGCGCCTGCTCGACGCACAGCGGTCGTCTCTGGAGGGGCAGGGACGCGCGGAGCTCGATCAGGCGCGCGAGTCGCTCGACAAGGCCGTTGCCGGCCTCGTCGCGGCGGCGAAGGTGCTCCTCGAGGATCGGGCGGCCGACGCGACGCTGGGGCAGATCCACGAGACGCTGCGTATCGCGGCGGTCACCCCGGAGGGTCGTGAGCAGCTGGCGCGGGGGACGCTGACGAAGCCGCTGCAGGGGACCGGCTGGGATCTCCTCGAAGGCCTCGCAGTCGACCTGCCGCCCGGCGCGTCAACGCGAACGCCTGTGCGGACGAAGCCGGAACGGCCGAAGAAGCCGGGACGGAGGGCAAAGCCCGAGCCGCCCGCACCCTCGCAGGCGGAGCTTCGCGCGGCCCGCGCCGCGGTTCGCGAAGCCAAGGCGCGCCGCACCGATGCCGCCCGTGCCGTCCGCGACGCCGAGCGGGCGCACACGGAAGCAACGCAGGCTCTCGACGCCGCTGCCGCCGATCTCGAGAGCGCGCGGCGCACGCTCGCCGAGGCAGAGGACGACCTCGCCGCAGCGGAGAAAGCGCTGCGCGACCGGGGGTAGTGCGTGGGGGGAGCCTGCTCCCCCCACGCGGACGGAGAGGGCGGGATTTGAACCCGCGACCCAACTCATCGCCGGGTACGCGATTTCCAGTCGCGCTCCTTAGGCCACTCGGACACCTCTCCGAAGCGGCTTCATGTTTGCACAGCGCGCACGAGGGAGCGCACCCGGAGGGAAGGCCCGAGGGTACCCGCGACGAATCCTGCCGTGGAGATGTCCGAGCGCGTTCAGACTGCGATCGTCACCGCCGCCGTCGGCGTCGTGCTCATCCTCATCGCCCGCTGGGCGCTGCGCATCGCGGTGGCCCGCTACGAGCGGCGTCTCGTGTCGCGGCGTACGCCCGACGAGCTCGCGAGCCTGCACACGCGGCTCAGCGTGCTCGTGCGGGTCGTCGTCGTCTTCCTCGCCGTCATCGTCGTCTGGCAGGTCCTCGCGATCTTCCCCGCGACCGGGAAGCTCGCGAACACGGTCATCGCCTCGGGCGCCGTCCTCGCTCTCTTCGTCGGCCTCGCCTTCTCGACCCCGCTGGGGAACCTCGGCGCCGGCATCCTCCTCGCCTTCTCCCAGCCCGTCCGCATCGGCGACCGCGTGACGGTCGACGAGGTGACCGGGCGGGCCGAGCAGATCTCGCTCATCTACACCGTGCTGATCACCGACGACGACCGGCGCGTCTTCGTACCGAACAGTCAGATGGTGAGCTCCGTCGTCGAAAACCGCTCCGTCGTCGACCCGCGGCGCCTGGTCGTAGTCGAGGTGCCGGTCGCGCTCGGCACCCCGCTCGAGCGGGCAAGGCAGGTCGTCACCGACAGCGTGCGGGGCTCAAAGAGCATCGGCCGACCTCGATCTCTCCGTGCGCGTCGGCTCGATTACGGAGAAGGTCGCGTGGTTGACGATGACCGCCTACGCACCGCCGACGGCCGAGGTGGCAGACCTCGCCAGCGAGCTGAGGCAGGCCGCGGTCGGGGCGCTGGCGGACGACAAGCTCCTGCCCGTCTGACCGGGCTATTCGACGACGAGCAGCGCGTCGGTCGGCGCGTAGTCGTCCGTGAGCAGGGGCACCCCTTCGAGCGGAACCGGCAGCTCGTAGCGGTTGGCGATCGCCTCGCGCAGATCGGGCGCCGCCGGTGAGCGCTCGCGGAGCTCCTCCCAGCGCTGCTCGAGGAACGGGGTCGAGGGCGCGGCGCCCTCGGTGGCGACGAGGATCAGGTTCTGCAGCCTGTCGCGCCTGTAGCCCGGGCGGATCACGGGATGCACGAGCACGGTCGGGAACGCGGATCGATACGTCTTGTACATCGACCGGAAGAGCCGCGAGCGCGGGCCCTCGAGCGTGCCGATCACGTTCGTCACGACGACGCCGCCGGGGGTCAGCCGGGACCGCGCGAGGTCGAGGAACTCTCGCGTCGTCAGGTGGAACGGGATCGCGTCCGCGTAGAAGGCGTCGATTGCGATCACGTCCCAGCGCTGCGGGGAGCCGTCCAGGAACTGCCGCCCGTCCTCGGTCTCTATCTGCAGCCGTGGGTCTCGCGGCACCTCGAAGTAGTCGTACGCGATGTCGACGACGTCCGGATCGAGCTCGGCCACCTCCAGCTCGAGCTCCGGGAACGCCCGCCAGACGAGCTTCGGCGCCGACCCTCCGCCGAGGCCGATGAAGAGCATCCGCGCCGCGTCCGGGTTGTACGCGAGACCGAGCTGGAGGTAGTCCGTGTACTCGAAGCGCGTGGCGAAGGGGTCGGCGAGGTACATCCCGCTCTGGTTCGTGTTGTCGAAGCGCAGGTAGCGCGACCTCGAGTCCTCGGCTACCACGATGTGGTGGTAGCGGCTGTCGCGGGCGTGGACGAGCGTGAGCCCGCGCAAATCCTGCTCGGGCGCCGGCGCGCCGCCGGTGGCCAGGCGATAGACGGGCGACCAGTTCGTGCTCTGCGCCTCCGTCAGAACGCCGCCGGTCTCCGGCGCGAGCGACAGCGTGGCCGCGATCGCCCCCGCGCAGAGCGCCGTGCCGCACAGGGCCGCCACGCGGAGCCGCTCGGCGACGGACAGGACGACCACGGCGCCCAGCAGCACGGCCGCGAGCAGCGCGAGGAGCTGGTCGGTGCCGAGCTCGGGGACGAGATAGAACGCGGTCAGGAAGGTTCCCACGATGCTGCCGACCGTCGAGATCGAGAAGAGGCGGCCGGCCGTGCGCCCCATCGTGCGCAGCGAGCGCCCGGCCAGCCGAACGGCGATGGGAGTCGCGGCGGCCAGGACGACGCTCGGGATGCCGAAGAGGATGAGTGAGGCGAGCACGGGATTCAGGCGCGGGCCCGGATCGACCGACACGATCCACTCCAGGACCGGCTCGTCGACGAACGGCACGACGAGCACCGCGACGCCGCCTGCCGCCAGCGCAGCGGCAAGGAGCGAGGACGCGGGCAGCCGGTCGGCGAGGACGCCGCCGAGCCAGTACCCGATCGCCAGCCCTGAGAGCACGACCCCAATGAGCGCTCCCCAGACGAAGAGCGAGTTGCCGAAGTAGGGCGCGAGCACACGGCTGGCTGCAATCTCGACGCCGAGCAGCACCGCGCCGGAGGTGAAGACGCAGAAGGCGAGGACCAGCGGCGAGAGGCCGGAAGCCGACGGGCGGCGCGCCGCTTCGCCGTCACGGCCGCCGCCCCGGGGCTCGTCCACTGCGAGATCGTCCGCGCTGCCCGTCTCCTCCGGGTGACGGGGCGCAGCCGTCCCTCGCCAACCCACGTCGCTCGGCCCGGACCGGCGGGACACACCCGAAGGTTACGTCGAAGCCGCGGATCGGCCTCGTAGTACCGGTAGACGCCACGGGCGCGCGTGCGATACTCGCGCGGCTCCCCATGCCCGCAGCAGACGAGCACGGCGTCCAACCGATCCCGGCCGAGGAGAGGACCGGGACCTGGCTCGACCTCTCCCGGCTCCTCGTCGCGTTTCTCCTCAACCCGCTCATGTACGTCCTCGGGGCGCTCGCCGTCACGGCGGGCGGCCTGCCGTTGTGGTGGGCCGTTGCCGCGCTCACGCTCGGTCAGGCCTTCGCGTACCCGCTCATGGCGATCATCGGTCGGCTGGGCGTCGACCACGGCCTGCAGGGCCAGGTCGGCATGCGGGCCTTCCTCGGCCACTGGGGAGCGCGGACACTGAGCTCCGGCTATCGCACGATCGTCGCCACGTACTGGTCGGCCGCGCAGGCGATCGCCGCCGCCTTCGGGGTGCAGGCACTGCTGGCCGGCATCGCGGACGTCCACGTCCGCCTCGTTCCGACGGCGGTCATCCTTGCGGCGGTCCAGGTCGCGCTCGCGATTCTCGGCTTCGACGTCGTGCGATGGGTTTCGAAGGTGGTCCTTCCGCTCGGGGCAGTCTTCGTCGTGATCATCCTCACGCTCTACTTCAGCTCCGACGACCCGCGCTTCGCCGTCGATCGAGCGTTCCGCTCGCCGGAGCAGGAGTTCAACTGGGTCGGGTTCGCGACGTTCTTCACCCTGATCGTCGGATCGACCTTCACGTTCGTCACGAACGTCGCCGACTTCACGTGCCACACGCGCTCCCGTCGCGACGCCTGGATCGGCCTCATGGTGCCCTCGGTCCTGACCACCGCGCTGACGACGTTCATCGGGGGATACGCGGCCGTCGCCACGGGCGACGGGAATCCGTTCATCGCAGCGCCGGAGCTCACCGGGAGCACGGCGCTGCTCGTCGTGCTGCTGGTCGCGATCCTCGTCCAGTCGACCGGCGTCAACGTCCTCAACACGTACACCGTCGGCCTCTCGCTGCTGAACACCGCCCCGCGTCTGGGCCGGTTCGTCGCAACGGCGATCGGCGGGGCTGCGGCGATAGGGCTTTCGGCCCTGCCCGAGCTCGTGACGGAGGCCCAGACGTGGATCGGACACGTCAGCAACCTCGCGTTCCCGCTCACCGGCGTCATCCTGGCCGAGCTCCTCGGACGGATGGGCGGAACCGTGGACGTCGACGCCCTGTACCGGCCCGAAGGGCGCTACCGCTACACGGGAGGCGTCAGCGTGGCAGCGCTGATCTCCATCGGTCTCGGCGTCGCCGCGTACTACGCCGTCCCCGACGAATGGGTGAAAGCCTTCTGGGGGGTGGGAATCGCCGCGATCGTCCAGCTGGCGCTCGGGCCCGTGCAGCAGCGGCTCCTCGGCTCGGATCGGCCGACCGCCCGGGCGCGTACGGCCGAAACGTCCTGAGCGTTACGCCGGACGCTTCTCCAGCACCGGCGCGACGGGCGTCGGCGTCGTGTCGTCGACGAGCGTCCGCAGCATCCCGGCGAGGCCGCCATGAGCGCACGACGCCCGCTGCCTGCCTGCCCCGCCGCCCTCGACCAGGATCTGCTCGATACCGTCGAGCGCGTCCTCGTCGCCCAGGCTTCGGGCAACCGGGCGCACCCGCGCGACCGTGGCTCGGGCGATCTCGGCCACCGGACGCAGCGATCCGCCGTCGAGGATCGTCGCCTGGACACCGTCACGCGCGGCCCGGAACGTCGACCAGCTGAGCGCCTCGCTCGGCTCTCCCGCCTGCGGCGTGCCCTCGATCGCTTCGCACGCGAGCGCCCGCACGAGCGCCGCCAGCGCCGCCACGTGCTCGAGCGAGGACTGCGCGTCCATCTCGCGAACCTCGATCGTCCCGTGGGTCGGGTGCAGGCGAACGTCCCACCAGAGAAACGAGGCGTCCTTCAGCCCTCCCGCCGCGACAGAGATCGCTGCCAGCTCTTCCCAGTCCCCGAAGTCGCGCAGCGCCCGCGGAATGCCGCGGCCGGGATACGGGCGTGTGACCGCCCAGCGGGCGCTTGCCAGGCCCGAGTCCATGCCGTACCACCAGGGGCTGTTGGCGCTCAGCCCCTGGAGCAGGGGGAGGCACCGCCTCAGTGCGTTGAAGACCCGAATCGCGGCATGCCCGTCCGGCATGCCCACGTGCACGTGCAGGGCCGCCTCCGGGTTCCTGCGAATGATCCCCCGCATCGACTCCTCGACCTCGCGGTAGCGGTCGGTCGCGACGAGCTCGACCTCTCCGAAACGCCCGTTCGGATGGAGGCCGGCGCCCATCAGGACGGCGCCGGCCGCGCCCGCCGCGGCACGCAGCGCCCGCAACGCGCCCGTCGCCTCCAGCACGGTTGCCGACGGCGGCGAGCGCAGCTCGATCTGGGCGGCGTAGGCCTCGTGGCTCGCCGCCGCCGGATCGGCGTTCATCGCCGCCAGGACCTCGCCGGCGACCGCCGCCGAGCTGGAGCGTCTCGGCATCGACGAGCAGAAGCTCCTCCTCGAGGCCGACGGTGAGGGAGGTGTCGGCGGCGAAGCTCGTCATCGTCCCCGAAGCGCGGAGCGGGCGGCCACCCGCCCGAGCACGAGCGCCGCCGCGAGACCACTCGAGTAGCCGCCCGTGGCGATGCCGCCCACGTCCGAGCCGGCCGCGAACACACCCGGCGCCGCCTGCGCCGAGGTGTCCACCTTCAGGCCGCCGAGCGTTGTCGTGATGCCTGCCACGACCTCCACCGTCACCGTACCCGCCCGACGCGTGACGCGCGCGCCGGCGCGATCTGCAGCGTCGATCATGTCGCCGACGCTGCGGGCGCCGACAATCGCCCCGAGCTGCTCCTCGGAGACCTCGTAGTACGCCCTCGCGGCGGGCTGACGGGCCGTCCACTGGACGACGTCGATCTCAGACCAGGTGCGAGTCCGGTACTCGTCCCCGTTCGCGTTGCGGACGGTGGCGAAGCGCGCGTAGAGCTGGGCCAGCTCCACGAACTCGGTATCGCGGACCCGCGCGGGGGGCGCGGGCATGTTGCGCCCGTAGAACTCCTCGAGGCCGTCCGTGGTCGCGGCACCGGCTGCGAGGCCGAGCCGGAGGCCGTCGCCGGTGCTCCACGGTGTCGCCCGAAGGCAAAGCGCGTCGGCATGTGGCGTGATGTGCTGCCGGACGAGCCGCCGGTCGGCCTGGAAGCCGCCGGTCGCCAGGACGACCGGAGCCCGAGTCAGCCCGCGTAGCGGCTCGCCGAGCCGCACGTTGCCGGCCCGCTCGGTCAGGACGTCGGTGAGGGAGCGCGTGCAGAAGCGCGTACCGGTGGTAAGCGGATTCCCCGTGAAGCGCTCGACCACCCGGGCGCCGAGACTTTCCAACCAGGCGCTGTCGCGGTCGAGGCAGTCGTGCACGAGAAGTTGGAGCGCCGGGATGCCACGGGGGCACTCGCGCCGGAAGTCGGCGTAGTCGCGATGGCGCCAGATCACCCCGCTCGAGAGCAGCATCGAGCCGCCTGTCCGGTCACCCTTCTCGTAGACGACGACCTCGGCGCCGTCCTCCCGAGCCTGCGCGGCCGCGACGAGGCCTGCCATTCCAGCCCCTGCCACGATCAGGTCGGGCATCCGCGTAGGGCTACACGAGCGAGAAGCTCGGCTTGTGCTCGACGAACT
Organism: uncultured Thermoleophilia bacterium; assembly: GCA_963780385.1. GTDB lineage: Bacteria > Actinomycetota > Thermoleophilia > Gaiellales > Gaiellaceae > CAWACA01. The sequence goes on from CAWACA010000005.1 coordinate 49,166, forward strand.
CCAGCTTGATGCGGTCGGGGCCCCAGATGAACACCGCCCGAGTGTTGGCCGCGTCGACGACGCGGTCGATCTCCAAACCGCGTTCGCGGGCCTCGTCCTCGGCGTCCTGGGCGGAGTCGACGAGGAACGCGAGATGGTTGAGCAGCGGATCGCCGTCGCCCGGCTCACCGGCCAGGAGGACGAGGCGCTTGTCGGCCACTCGAACGAGACCGCCATCCGCCTCCAGCCCCAGTCCTGAAAATGCACGCGCCGTTTCGGCCGGGTTCGGCACACGCAACACGACGTGATCGAGATCCGGAGCATCCACATCGTCCTGGACGAGCCCGAGCCGGAGGTTGGAGGGCGCGTCGAGCGTCACCGCACCTTCCGGGGCGTCATCGGCGACCCCGGTCGACGACTCGATCCCGGCCCGCACCTCGTCGAGATTCGGCACGCGGAGGACGACCCGCTCGAGGACGCCCCGCTGCCGGGGCCCATCGGCATCGAAGAGCGTCAGCTTCCCGCGCCGGGCGTCGCCGCCGACAAGCGTGAAGTCGTCGGTGTGCTCGATCGCGTGCATGCCGCACGCCTCGATCAGGAAAGAAGCAAGCACATCGCGTTCGCTCGCCCACAGCGCGACATGATCGAGAGACTTGGGTCTCACCGATTCCCCGGTACCCACATTGCAGATGAAACGAACCTCGCTCGACAATGCCGCCGTCGCCGAGCGCCTCGAGGCGTTCGCGGCGCTGCTCGAGCTCGCCGACGCCTCGCCCTACACGTCGAGGGCCTACCGGAGAGCTGCGGAGACGATCCGGGCGACGCGGGCGCCGATCGTGGAGCTCGTGCGCAAGAGGCGTGACCAGGAGCTACGCGGCATCGGGCCGGGAATCTCGGCCCGCCTCCGGGAGCTGGTCGAGACGGGTGCGATCGCAGAGCTGGACGAGCTCGAGCGAACGGTCCGGCCCGAGCTCGTCGGGCTCGGCAGGTTCCTCGGCCTGCAGCCAAAGAGGATGATCGAGCTGGCCGCCGCGCTGGACGTCAATACGGTCGACGAGTTCCGGGAGGCGGTGCTGGGCGGCCGCCTGCACGACGTCAGGGGCATCGGCCCCGTCACCGAGCAGAAGCTGCGCGAGCGCCTCGAGCCCGAGCGGGCGGTCCAGCGCCGCGGCCTGACCCTCGACCGGGCGCGGGCACTCGTCGGGGAGATCGCCGAGGCGCTCGGCGGCGAGATCGCTGGAGACCCGCGGCGCTGGGCCGACGTCTGTACTGAGCTCGCCGTCGTCGTGCCCACGACTCAGCCGGCACGCAAGATCGCCGCCTTCGAGCAGCTCTCGCCGATCGTGGTGCTCGTCGAGCGCGGGGAGCGCCGTGCGGTCGGCGTGACGGTCGACGGCATCGCAGTCGAGCTTCTCCTTCCCCACCCTCGTCGCTTCGGCACCGATCTCGTCACGGCCACAGGCACGACCGCCTACGTCGAGGCGCTCGGCCCGCTCCCCGCCGCCCAGGACGAGGCGGCGCTGTACGCCGCACTCGGCGTACCCTGGTGCCCGCCTGAGCTTCGCGAGCAGCCCTACAGGGGCACGCCTCCGCCGCTCGTGGAGCTCGAGCAGATCCGGGGCGATCTCCACTGTCACACCACCTGGTCCGACGGCAAGGCTTCGGTGCTCGAGATGGGGCTCGCAGCGCGGGCGCGAGGTTACGAGTACATCGCCGTGTGCGACCACACGAAGAATGTTCGCGTCGTCCCCGGGCTCGACGCCGACGACATTCGCCGCCAGGGTGAGGAGATCGCGAGCGCCAACGAGCAGCTCGCGCCGTTTCGCATCCTGCGCGGAGCGGAGGTCGACATCCGCAGCGACGGCAGCCTCGATCTCCCGGACGATGTGCTCGCGGAGCTGGACTGGGTGCAGCTGAGCCTCCACGCCGGGCAGCGAGAGCGCCGCGAGACGCTGACGCGAAAGGTCGCCGAAGCGATGCGCCACCCCGCCGTCAGCTGCCTCAGCCACCCCATGGGCCGACTCGTCAACTACCGCCCTCCGAACGCGCTCGATCTCGAGGCAGTGATCGAAGTCGCCCTCGAGACCGGAGTGGCGCTCGAGACGAACGGCCTGCCGAACCGGCTCGACCTCTGCGGCAGCGACGTCCGGCTCGCCGTGGAGGCCGGCGTCCCCATCGTCGCATCGACGGACGCCCACTCCGTCCCCGGCCTCGGGAACATGCAGCTCGCCGTCGGGACCGTTCGTCGCGGCTTCGCGACGGCAGCCGACATCGTCAACACGCGCCGGCTGGCCGAGCTGCTTCGAACGTGAGGGGCGGTTCGCGGGCCGGACAGGTCCGGCCCGCCCTAGGCCGAAACGGGCGCAGCCCGTTATCGGCCGGGAAGCGGCCGGGAGGCCGCGTTAACTGCGGCCCGCCGTGGGCTAACCGCCCGACGTCGCCTGGACGACGTACGCGGCAACGTCCTGGATCTGCTGCTCGCTGAGCGTGCCCTGGAAGGACGGCATCACGCCGGCGCCGTTCGTCACACGGTCGACGACGAGGTCGTGATCGGGCTGCGCGTCGTCGAGATTCGGCCCGACGGCGCCGGTCGTTCCCGCGTCGGCGAGCGTATGGCAGCTGCCGCAGCCCGCAACGTTCAGGAAGATGTCCTTCCCGGCCGCCGGGTCACCCTGAGCGCCCTCGGCCGGCGGCGCCGACTCGCCGGCAGGCGGTGCCGACTCACCGGGCGGCGGCGCCGACTCTCCCGAAGGCTCGCCCGGCGCGACCTCCGCGGGCTCGGCCTCCTCGGTCTCCTCCTCACCGCTGACGACCTCCACGGCGATGAGCATCCCGGCCACGAGCGTCGCAGCCACCGCGAAGAAGAGGCCCATGCGCTTGCCCGGGAACTCCGGGTTGCGCTTCGGGATGACCAGGGCGACCGTGAGGCTGAAGACGACGAGAACAGCGGCGACAACGGCGAGGATGATCTCGTTCGTGGTCATCGGCGGGCACTACGATACTCGTTCAAGTGGGCCGCGTCTGGATCTACGCCGTGTCCGCCGCGGCCCTGCTTCTGGCCGTGCTGCTTGCCGCGGCCGGTGTCGGCGAGGTGCCGGGAGCGCTTTCCGACTGGCAGGCTCTGGCGCTCGGAATCACCCAGGGGCTCACCGAGCTGCTGCCCATCTCCTCGTCCGGACATCTCATCCTCGTCCCCTGGCTCGCGGACTGGCGCTTCCTCGAGGAGAACGACGCCTTCAACCAGACGTTCGACGTCGCGCTGCACCTCGGCACGCTCGCGGCCGTCGTCGCGTACTTCGCACGGGACATCGGCCGGCTGCTGCGCGCGTTCTTCGGCTCGATCGCTCGCCGGCAGATCTCCAGACCCGACGAGCGCATCGTGTGGTTCATCGCCGTCGCCACGATCCCCGCGGCGATCGCCGGCGCTCTCGCGGGCGATGCGATCGCCGACCACCTCGGGGAGCCCTGGCAGATCGCGATCCTGCTCGCCGTCTTCGCCGTTCTGCTCTGGCTGGCCGACCGCACGCCGCAGCGGCGGACGATGAGCGATCTGGGGCTGCGTCACGGCCTCGTGATGGGCGTCGCGCAGAGCCTGGCGCTGATGCCCGGCGTCTCTCGCTCCGGCATCACGATCACGGCGGGCAGGTTCATGGGCCTCGACCGGGACTCGGCGGCCCGCTTCTCGTTCCTGCTGCTGGTACCCACCGTGTTCGGCGCCGCGTTGTGGACGGGCGTCAAGGACGTCCTGCTCGGCGACCTGCCGCCCGGGTGGAAAGGCCCATTCGTGGTCGGCATCCTGGCGGCGGCGGGCAGCGGTCTGCTCGCGATCCACTGGCTGCTCGGCTACGTGCGCCGGCACAACTACACCGTCTTCGTCGTCTATCGGCTCGTCATCGCGCTCGTGATCGTCCTGCTCATCGTCAGCGGCGCGTACAAGGCGACCTTCTGACGCCGGCGGGCTTCGTCAGACCCCGTCGCTAGCGTCAGAGACGGGTGGCTTCTCACATCGTGTCGCTACGCCGGCGGCTGCCGAGCAGCATGGCCCGGCTCGGACTGCTGTGCCTCTGCATCGTGGCCATCGGCATGATCCGGCCCCGGCTGAGCGAGGAGGCCGCGGGGTGGGTGCTGCTCGCCTGCGGCGTCATCACGATCGGCGCCGTCGTGGCGTTCTTCATCGCCACGCGCCGGATCGCCTCGCACCTCCCGCTCGTGGCCGGCTCGTACCGGATCGTCGACGCGTTCCTCGTGCTGGTGCGGCGGACCGGCCTGCCCTTGCTGGCGCTTACCTTCTTCCTCTTCTGGACGTTCGTGTACCTCGGCCTGTGGTGGTACAGGCCCGAGGACAGCTTCGTCGGGATCGGCGACATCGTGAATCCGCGGTTCTCGGACTTCTTCTACTACGCGGTGATGGTGGCGCTCACATCCCCGCCCGAGGGCATCGCGCCGATCTCGCGGGGGGCGCGCAGCGCCACGATGATCGAGATCCTCACCGGCCTCGCCCTCCTGACGACCTATGTCTCGAGCCTGTTCGAGCTCCGCCGGCAACGAGCCTCCGAGGGCCAGGCCGACCAGGAGCTCTAATCGGCGCGGCGCAGCTCCAGGTACCGCAGCCCGCGCAGATCGACCCAGATCCGGTCGCGGTCGCACACGAGACGCAAGAGCACGGCGTCGCAATGCGGGCAGCGGACGACCACCCCGGGCGCGTTCGCGTGGACGCGCAGCGCACCGAGCTGCTCGGTCGCCCCGCAGGCGTCGCAGCGCGATCCGGCGCGGGTCACGTCCTGAGCGAAGACCTCGAGCAGGAGGCCGCCGACCGCGTTTCCATCCAGCAACAGCTCGTCCATCTCTACCCTCCGGTCGGTCCGAAGCGTTCCGTCTTGATGCTTGCCGGCTCGTAGCCGAGCCTCGTGAGGGCGCCCGCCGCGACCTCGACGAACGTCGTCGGGCCGCACACGAACGCGAGCGGCCGGTCGGCCGACGGCCAGGCGACCTCGGCGAGAAGCTCGTGGTCGATCCGCCGCGCGTACCCCTCCCACCCCGGCGGCTGCGAGCGCGTCAGGGTCAGGCTGATCTCGAGCCCGGCGCCGTTCGCCGACAGCCGGTCGAGCTCCTCCCGGTAGATGACGTCGGTCAGCGAGCGTGAGGAGTAGAGCAGCCGCGTGGGAACCGCGGAGCCCGAGGGCCGCGCGATGCCGAAGCATCGACATCAGCGGGGCGATGCCCGAGCCGCCTGCGAGCAGGAGGACAGGGCCGCCCGGCTCGTCGTCCCACACGAAGTACCCGCCGATCGGGCCGCGGAGCTCGAAGCGGTCGCCGGGCAGGAGGTCGTCGACGAGATACGGCGAGACCTCGCCGTCGTCGATCCGCTCGACGGTCAGCTCGAGCCTGTCTTCCTCAGATGCCGACGCGATGGAGTAGCTGCGCTGTGCCTGGTAGCCGTCCTCCGCCGTGAGCCTGACGTCGACGTGCTGACCGGGCCGGTGGCCGCTCCAGCCGGGGACGTCGAGCACGAGCGTCCGCGTTCGCGGCGTTTCCGCGACGGTCTCGACCGCCTCGGCGGCCAGCCAGGTCAGTCGCCCCAGTACCGCTGCTCCAGCCACGGGTCACCGCGCATGTGGTAGCCGAGCTCTTCCCAGAACCCCGCCTCGTCCTCTTCGGTGAGACGGAGCCCTCGAACCCACTTGGCGCTCTTCCAGAAGTAGAGGTGCGGCACGAGCAGGCGCGCCGGCCCGCCGTGCTCGGGGTCGAGGGGCTCGCCGTCGAAGGCGAACGCCACCCACGCCTTGCCGTCGGTGACGTCCTCCAGCGGCAGATTCGTCGTGTAGCCGCCGTCGCAGAACGCCGTCACGTACTCGGCGTCGGTCTCGACCTCCGCAAGCAAGGTGTCGACCGAGACGCCCTCCCACACGGTGTCGAGCTTCGACCATTTCGTGACGCAGTGGATGTCGGTCGTCAGCTCCTCGCTCGGGAGCGCACGGAACTCCTCCCACGTCCACCGCCGTGGCTCCCCGACCTCGCCGGTGATCTCGAACGTCCAATCGGAGAGGGCCACGTGCGGTGTCGGGCCGGCGGAGAGGACGGGGAAGTCGTCGGTCACATGCTGGCCCGGCGGGACGCGGCCCGGCGGCGCGTCCTTACGAGGCCGGCCTCTGAACCCGCGGGACACGAAGCTCATGGCTCCCATGCTCCTTTCCGAACATGCGCGCAGGCGTCACACTGAGCCTGTCGCGTGGCAGGCCCTCACGTTACAACCCTCGGCGAGTCGCCGGTCCCCTCGTTCACGAGCGAGGAGCTGAATACGACCGTCCACGGCCGGTTCGAGAGCCGGGCCGCCCGTCTGCCGCACCGCACGGCCGTGTGGACCCGGCCGTCGAGCTGACCTACGCCGAGCTGGACGCCAGGGCGAACGCGGTGGCGCATGTCGTCGCCGGTGCGCGCCGCGGGTCGCACGACCCGGTGGCCGTCCTGCTCGAGCACGATGCGCCCCTCGTCGTGGCGATCCTCGGCGTCCTCAAGGCGGGGGCGGCCTATGTCCCGCTCGACCCGGCTCACGATCCCGAGCGGCTGGCGCAGACGCTCGCCGACTCGACTGCGCGGGTCCTGGTGGCGGAGCCGCGCACAGCCGAGCTCGCCCGCAGGCTGTCGGCCGACCGGGACATCGTGCTCGTGGACGAGGCCACGGAAGCCGCTGCGCCCGGTTCGTCCGTCGATCCCGACGATCTCGCGTGCATCTACTACACGTCCGGGTCCACCGGCGAGCCGAAGGGCGTGATGGACACGCACCGCAACGTGCTCCACAACGTCATGCGGTACACGAACGGCCTGCGCATCTCGCCGAGCGACCGGCTGACCCTTCTGCAGCGGCCCGCGTTCAGCGGCGCGGTCTCGAGCCTGTTCGGCGCCTTGCTGAACGGCGCGGCCGTCTGTCCGTTCGACGTCGGATCCGAGGGGCCGGCCCGCCTCGCCGAGTGGCTCGACGAGGCCGGCGTGACGATCTACCACTCGGTGCCGGCGGTCTTCCGCCGGCTGGCCGAGCGGAAGCCGGAGCTTCGGAGGCTCCGGGTGATCAGGCTCGAGGGGGATCGAGCCACCCCGCGTGACGTCGGAGCTCTTCCGCGACGCCTTCCACGACGGCTGCGTCGTCGTCAACGGGCTCGGGCTCACGGAGTGCGGGCTCGTCCGGCGCTTCGTCGTCGATCGGACGAGCGAGCTCCCGGGCTCGGCGGTGCCGGTCGGCTACGAGGTCGACGACATGGAGGTTCTGCTGCTCGGCGAGAACGGCCGGCCGGTTCCCGAGGGGGAGGTCGGCGAGATCGCCGTGCGCAGCCGCTACCTCTCGCCCGGCTACTGGCGGCGGCCGGAGCTCACGGCCGCGCGCTTCCGCGACGATCCGGTCCGACGGTACGCGCACCTACCTAACCGGCGACCTCGGACGGATGCTGCCCGGCGGCTGTCTCGAGCACCTCGGCCGCACCGACTTCCAGGTCAAGGTGCGGGGCCAGCGCGTCGAGCTCGACGTGATCGAGGCTGCCCTCCTGTCCGACCCCGCCGTCGCCGAAGCCGCCGTCAGCTGCGGAGGACGAGAGCGGCGACGTTCGCGTCACGGCGTACGTGGTGCCGGCTGCCGGAAGCGGGGCGACCGTCGGCTCGCTCCGGCGCCGGCTCGCGCGAGCCGTCCCCGAAGCCTCGGTGCCCTCCCACTTCGTCGTTCTGGACGCGCTGCCGGTCAACGGAAACGGCAAGATCGACGTCCATGCGCTCGCGCGGGCGCGGCGCAGGCAGCGACCCGGGCTCGACGAGCCGTATCATCGCGCCGCGAAACCTCGCTCGAGCAGTCGGTCGCGGACGTCTGGGCCGAGGTGCTCGCCGTCGAGCCGGTCGGGATCCGGGACGGGTTCCAGGAGCTCGGCGGCGACTCCCTGCTCGCCGCGTCGCTGCTCTCCTGCCTCGAGGAGCGGCTCGACCGGGAAGTCCCGTTCTCCGTTCTCGTAGCGTCGCGAACCGTCGAGGAGCTGGCGGCCGCCCTCGCCGATCCCGACGCCGCGCCCGACCCGCCGGTCGTCCGGATCTCGGCGGGCGACACGTCCAGGCGACCGTTCGTCTACGTGCACGGGGACTACATCGGCGGCGCGTTGTACTGCTCGCGGCTCGCGACGGAGCTCGATCGCCCGCTTTACGCGGTCACGCCGCACGGCCTCCGGGGCAGCCCGGTGCCGCCGACCATCGAGGCGATGGCGAGAGAGCGTGTCGCCGATCTCCGAGCAGTCCTGCCGTCGGGCCCGTATCTGCTCGGAGGCCACTGCCAGCCCGGCGGGCTCGTCGCGCTCGAGATGGCCCGGCTGCTCGAGGCCGACAGGAGAGGAGTGTCGACCTGGCGCTGATCGCAACGACGCCGCGCGAACACACGCTTCCCCTTCCGCCGGCCGGCGCTGCACGGCTCGCGGACTCGTGTCCGCCGCTGGGCTGGGCGCTCCGGCTCGACGACAAACGTCGCGCCGATGCTCTTCTGGCGGGTCCGCTCCGCGGTCTACCGTCGGGGCCGCCGGAGCCACAATGGCGGACGGCGATCCCGACTCGGCGGACTGGGTACCGAGCGCCTTGCTGACCACGTGCCGAAGCCGTACCAGCGCCACGTGACGCTGCTCTGGCCCGGGAGGAGCGCCATCGGTGCCAGACGAGGCCGTGCGGCGCTGGCGGCGGATCGGAGTTCGCGGCGAACGTCGAGGTGGTTCCGGGCGATCACCTGACGTCCGTCACGACGCACGTGGGCGAGCTCGGCGGACGGCTCCGCCGGGCGCTCGACGCGACGGATTACGCGCTGGACTCGAGCGCGACCTCGTAGGGCGCCGACACGGCCGCCGCCACGTCGTCGAGCTCGGCGTCGCCGAGCAGCTCCGTCAGCGTCAGGACGCCGTCCGGGAGGCGAAACACGCCGAGGTCGGTCACCACGACGTCCGCGACTCCCCGCGCCGTCAGCGGCAGCGTGCACTCGGGCACGAGCTTCGGCTCGCCGTTCGAGCTCGTGGCCGTCATCGTGACGATGACCGTCCGGGCGCCTACGACGAGATCCATTGCTCCGCCGACACCGAGCACGTCCCGGCCCGGCACGGCCCAGTTGGCGATGTCGCCGCGGGCGCTGACCTGCAGCGCCCCAGCACCGCCACGTCCACGTGCCCGCCCCGGATCATGGCGAACGAGTCCGCGCTGTCGAAGTAGGCGGCGCCGGGGAGCGCGGTGATCGGCAGCTTGGCTGCGTCGATCAGGTCCGGGTCGACCTCGTTCGGGTCGGGCCGCGGGCCCACGCCGAGCAGCCCGTTCTCCGTGTGGAGGTAGACCTCCGTGTCGGGCCCGAGAAACCCCGGGATCAGGTTCGGGATGCCGATCCCGAGGTTGACCACGTCGCCGGCGCGCAGCTCCAGGGCCGCCCTCGCCGCGATACGCGCTCGAACGTCGTCGGTCATCGCCGGCCCTCGACGAGCAGGTCCACGTACAGGTGCGGGGTCACGACCGCCTCACCCTCGATCGAGCCGGCCGGGCCGATCTCGCCCGCCTCGGCGATGACGAGCTCGGCGGCCGTCGCCATTGCCGGGTTGAAGTTGCGCGCGGTCTTGCGGTACCACAGGTTGCCGAGCACGTCCGCACGGGACGCGTAGACGAGGGCGACGTCGGCGCGCAGCCCCCGCTCGAGCACGTGCGGCACGCCGTCGAGGAGGCGCTCCTCCTTGCCCTCCGCAAGGAGCGTGCCGGCCGCGACCGGTGTGTAGAAACCGCCAAGGCCCGCCCCGCCGGCGCGAATCGCCTCGGCAAAGGTCCCTTGCGGCAGCAGCTCGTGCTCGATCTGCCCCTCGTTCGCGGCCTGAACGGCCTCCGGGTTCGACGTGAAGTAGGAGGCGATCGCCTTCCGGATCCGACCCTGCCGCAACAGGAGCCCGAGGCCGCGCCCCTGCTCGCCGACGTTGTTCGAGATCACCGTCAGATCACGTGCCTGACTCGACTCGACGAGCGCGTCGATCAGCGTGAGAGGGGCCCCGACGAGGCCGAAGCCGCCCACCATGACGGTGTCCCCGTCGCGGATGCGGCCGACGGCTTCCTCGGCCGAGACGATCTGCGTCCTCCCCACGACGCGAAGCCTAAAGGGCTGGCGGTTGCCGGGTTGAGGAGCGTCCGGGGAAGGAGTACGATGGCGCGGCTCGTGACGACCGCGCCGCACGCGAACGTCAAAGAGCTGCGGCTGGCAACCGTTCTCTACGGTGGCGTTTCGCTGTGCATCTACATGCACGGCGTCACGAAGGAGCTCCACCGGCTCGTTCGCGCGTCGAACGCCATCGAGAACGACAAGGCAACGAGCACGCCTGTCGAGGGCGTCTACGCCGATCTGTTGCGCGACCTCGCGGAGCGCCGGACAGCGTTCGAACGCGGGTCGTCCTCGACATCGTCTCCGGCACCTCGGCGGGCGGGATCAACGGGATCTTTCTCGCCAAGGCGCTTGCCCACGACCTCGAGCTCGACCCGCTCCGCAAGCTCTGGCTGGAAGAGGGCGACATCCGCCGGCTGGCCCGCGGGCCCGTGGGGTGGGTGGCGCGCCTGCCGATCTGGCCGGGGCCGCCGGGCAGCGGCCACCCCGGGCCTCTGCGCAGGATGGTGCGGGCAGTCTTCAGCGTCGTCGCCAAGGTGCTGCGTCCGGTTGCGATGGTCCTCGGGGCCGTGCTCGCCTGGTTGATGCTGCCGTTCTTCTGGCTCTTCGATCGGGTGGGGCTCCTGCGCGCGCCGCTCAAGGGCGATCGCGTCTTCCGCCTCGCCTACGACGCGCTTCAGGCCATGGAGTCGCCGAACGGCCGGCGGCCGGAGGCCGAAGCCGGCGCACCGCGGTCGCTGATGCCGCCGGACCACCGGCTGCGACTCTTCGTGACCACGACCGACATCCGCGGCTACTCCCGGACGATCCGGATCTGGCGGCCGCGCGCCGTCACCGACCGCAGGCACCGCCACGTGCTCGAGTTCGGCTACCTGCCGCCCGGTCTCGACTCGTTCGACGATCCCGCGCTCGCCCTCGCGGCGCGCGCCACGTCCTGCTTCCCCGGCGCCTTTCCACCGGTCGCCATCGGGTCGGTGGCGACGAGCCTCGCGGAGGACGGCGGCAGCTGGATACCCGACGGCACGAAGGCGCTGGTCGACAACTACTTCGGCATCTACACGGCCAGCGGCACGGACGCCATGGAAAGCTGGTTCTTCGACGGCGGCGTGCTCGACAACCGGCCCTTCGGCCTCGCCATCGGGGCCATCGCCCGCCAACCCGCCTCGACCGAGGTCGACAGGAAGCTCCTGTACGTCGAGCCCGACCCGGCGCCGCTTCCCGCCAGGCAGCCCACCTCCGAGCCACGCTTCGTGTACACGGTGAGGCAGGCGCTCGTCAGGATCCCCCGCGCAGAGCCGATCCTCGACGACCTCGAGCGCGTGCAGGCGCAGAACGAGCGCGCCCGCCGCGTCCACGGAGCGGTGCGAGCGGCCTTCCCCTCGATCGAGGCGGTCGTGATCGAGGCGGTCGGCGAGACCTTCGACACCACCGCCGACTTCCACGTGCGGGCGCAGAAGCTTCTGGGGCCCGCGTACGTCGGCTATCTCCTCCTCAAGCTCCAGTCCGTCGTCGACCACTTCGCCACGGTCACGTCGCGGCTGCTCGGGCTTCCGGTCGAGTCGAATCAGGCGGCGTTCATCCAGGCCGTGATGCGCGAGTGGGCAGGCGTGCGGGAGCTGACCGAGCCCGGCGGGCCCGGTGTCGGCCGACCCCCGGCGCGTGACGACCAGGAGCCCGAGCCGCTGCTCACGGACGACCAGCTCGAATTCCTCTCGAGCTTCGATCTCGGCTACGGCTGGCGGCGGATCCGCTTCGTGATCGACGGCGTGAACGAGCTGTACGAGCGACGTCGGCGACCGCCGGGAGCCTCCCCGGCGCGAGCATCTCAACGAGGCGAAGAGTCGGCTCTACGACCTCCGCCGGCGCCTCGACTGGGTGCTCTCGGGCGGGGCCTTCCGCGGCTCGGAGGTCGAGACGAAGATGCTGGCGCTGTTTCCCCCGTGGCCGTCCGAGGTGCGACGTGAGCCCCGGGGCTTTCCGGAGAATCCCACGAAGTACGCGCGCGAGCACCTCGCTGAGCTCGACGACGCCCGGGCCAGCCTGCGCGCCTTCCTCGAGCGCGAGAAGGTGCTCGGCGGCTTCCGTGACGAGCTTCGAACGACCGTCGAGGAAGTCACCTCCGAGTGGGGCGACGAGGCCCGCCGGACGGTACTCGTCCGGTTTCTCGGCTTCCCGTTCTGGGACGCGATCCTGTACCCGGCCCGGGCCTTCTCCGAGCTGGAGGAGCTCGACCAGGTCGAAGTGATGCGGCTCAGCCCACGGAATGCCAGTTGTCTCGACGCCGCCGGGAAGGGGGCCGAGAAGCTCACCGGCGCCGGCCTGGCGCACTTCGGCGCGTTCTTCTCGCCGAGCGGCCGGCGGTCCGACTACCTCTGGGGCCGGCTCGACGGCGCCGAGCAGCTCGTGGCTTTGCTCCTCGACGAGCGGGAGGCCCTCGGCGGCGACGCCGGCGGCGCCGACCGTGAGGCGGCGCGCGGCTGGTGCCGGCGGGTGTTCGAGGCGATCCTCGAGGAGGAGCAGACTCTCGGCGCGCCGTCGGACGTGCTCGAGCGGATCAAGGCCGCGATCGCCTCGCTTCCCTCGCACTGACTCCCGAGGAACGGGAACAATGGGGCCGATGGTGGTCCCGCATGACAGCCAGGGCGGGAGCGGGGACTCCGACGTGATCCGGCGGGGCGAGTCGATCGAGATCACGAACGAGTTCGCCCAGGTTCGCGTCTGCAAGATCTGGACCCGCAACGGAGAGCGGCTCGAGATCGAGGCGCCGAAGCTCGGCTACCGGATCTGGCTCGACCCCCTCGAGCTCGAGAGCATCAGCTGGCAGACTCCCGAGACCTTCTCGCGCCTGCTCCAGACGCCGTTCGGCCCCGATCGCAGCTGACAGGAGCTCCCCTGGCCGTCGACATCTCCCAGCTGACCTCCGACATCGCGGCCGGCGACATCCCCGCCCTGATCTACAACGACAGGGACGTCTTCGAGCTCGAGCGCGAGCGCATCTTCGGCGCAGCCTGGCTGTTTCTCGCCCACGAGGCCGAGATCCCGACGGCGGGCGACTACGTGGTGCGCCGCATCGTCGACGACTCGTTCATCGTGATCCGGGACGAGCACGGCCGGATCCGGGTGCACTTCAACATGTGCCTGCACCGCGGCATGCAGCTCTGCCGTGCCGAGCGCGGCAACGCATCCCACTTCCGTTGTCCGTACCACGGCTGGTCGTACAGCAACGCCGGGGAGCTCGTCGGCGTGCCGTTCCATGCCGACGCCTACGGCGGCGAGCACGGGTTGTCGCCGAAGGAGAAGACGCTCGTCACGCCCGGGCGCGTCTCGACCTACAACGGCCTGATCTTCGCGAGCCTCGACCCCGCCGCGCCGGATCTCGAGGACTATCTCGGCGGCTTTCGCTACTACCTCGACTTCTACACGCGCCAGAGCGACGGGGGCCTCGACGTGCGCGGCCCGCAGCGCTGGAGGGTCAAGTCCGACTGGAAGATCGGCGCCGAGAACTTCTGCGGCGACAGCTACCACACGCCCCACACCCACCTGAGCGTCGTCGAGATCGAGCTCTTCGGGGACACGAAGGCCCGCAAGCGCAAGCAGGGAGCCCTCTACTTCACAGGGAACGGCGGTGGCACGACGTACAAGCTCCCGCCCGGGAGCTTCGAGGAGCGGGCGGCCTACGTCGGCTATCCGCCCGAGCTCATCGAGAGCCAGCGCCGAACCTGGTCGGCCGAGCAGCAGGCGCTGATCGCGGACGCCGGCTTCATGCCCTCGGCGGCCACGCTCTTTCCGAACCTGAGCTTCGTGCACAACTGGCCTGTCGTGAACGAGGAGGGCCTCATCGTCCCCTTCATCTCAATCCGGCTGTGGCAGCCCGTCGGGCCCGGGGAGACGGAGGTCTACTCGTGGTTCGCCGTCGACAGCTCCGCGCCCGACTGGTTCAAGCGGGCCTCGTACAAGGCCTACCTGATGTGCTTCGGCAGCTCCGGCATGTTCGAGCAGGACGACGTCGAGAACTGGACGTCCATCACGCAGATGGCCCGCGGCCGGCTCGCTCGGCGACTCAACCTTTACAACCGGATGGGCATCGACCGCGAGGGCCGCTTGCTGCACGATCCCGTGGAGGGGTGGCCGGGCCCCGGGCGTGCCTTCGTCGGATTCGGGGAGTACAACCAGCGCGAGCTTCTCAACCTCTGGAGCCGGTACCTCGCGAACGGAACGGCGGCACGCTGAAGGGCCCCTGCGATGCTGTCGTTCACGAGCACCGTGCACCAGGAGGCACACGAGTTCCTCGTCCGCGAGGCTGAGCTGCTCGACGAGCGGCGGTTCCGCGAGTGGCTCGACCTGCTCGCTCCCGACATCGTCTACCGGATGCCCGTCCGGGTAACGGCGCCGGAGACACTCGAGCACGGCCTGCTCGAGGACATGGCCCACTTCGACGAGGATCTGTACTCCCTCCGCAAGCGCATCGAGCGCTTCGAGACCGGCCACGCCTGGACCGAGGACCCGCCGTCGCGCACCCGCCACTTCGTGACCAACGTCCGGACGTTCGACGGGACCGCGGCAGACGAGATCGTCGTGAAGTCGTACGTCCTCCTCTTCCGTAGCCGGGGAGACATCCGCGACGCCGACCTCGTGTCGGCCGAGCGGACGGACACGCTGCGGCGGACCGACGCAGGCCTGCGGCTCGCGAAGCGCGAGATCCTGGCCGACGAGTCGGTGCTGCGCACCCAGAACCTCGCGGTCTTCCTCTGACGGCCGTGCTGGACTAGCTCGTGGGCTGGCTCGACGGCAAGGCCGCGCTCCTCGTGGGCGGAGGCTCCGGGATCGGGAGAGCGACGGTGGAGGCCTTCCTCTCCGAGGGTGCACGCGTGGGCGTGCTCGAGATCGACCCAGCCAAGTGCGAGCAGCTCTCGCAGCTCGGGCCGGGAGTGCTGCCGATCCAGGGCGACGCCACCTCGCCCGCGGACAACGAGCGGGCGGTACGGGACACACTTGACGCGTTCGGCGCCCTCGACACGCTCGTGAGCTTCGTCGGCGTCTTCGACTACTACACCCGGCTCGAGGCGATTCCCGACGAGAGCTTCGACGCCGCGTTCGACGAGCTGTTCGCCGCGAACGTCAAGAGCTACCTGCTGTCCGCCAGGGCGGCGCTCGAGCCTCTGACCGCCGCCGGAGGCAGCATCGTCTTCACGGTCTCGACGTCGGGCTTCTACCCGGGCCGCGGCGGCGTCCTCTACGTGGCCTCGAAGTTCGCCGTCCGCGGCATCGTCGCACAGCTCGCACACGAGCTGGCGCCCCGACGTCCGGGTCAACGGCGTGGCCCCCGGCGGGACGCTCGGCACCGAGCTGAGGGGCGCCGTCTCGCTCGGGCTCGGCGAGCGGCGCCTCGACGACGACCCGGGCCGCGAGGAGCGCCTTCGCGAGCGGACGCCGCTCGACATCGCGCTCGGGCCGATGATCATGCCGGCGCGTACGTCTTCCTGGCCTCCGACCGTGCCCGTGGCATCACGGGCATGATCGTCAACTCCGACGGAGGGATCGGGGTGCGGGGCTAGTCACGCAACGAGCCCGCGCAAGCGGCGCGCGAGCGCCGCGCGCAGCGGCCGCGGGCCGAAGGCCCGCCAGGCCGCGAAGCCGTCACCGAGCCCGTAGGGCTCGGTACTTGGCCGGCTCAGCCGTGACAGGGAAGGCCCGCGAAGCGGGCCGGTCACGTGCCACCGCTTATACGGCAGCCTCGTCGGACGCGCGCTCGGCCCGACGAGCCAGGTAGTCCCACGCGGCGCGCAGCTGCTCGGGCGAGTAGCAGCGGGCACGCTTGACCAGAGCCTCCTCGTCGTCCGTCCACGTCAGCGCGCCGTCGGCGGCGAGCGCGAGCAGCTGCATCCGGCACGCGCGCTCGAGGAACACGGCGGTCATCACGGCCTCGGGCACGTCGGCCCCGACCGTGACGATGCCGTGGTTCACGAGCATGAGAGCATTGCGGTCACCGAGCGCCTCGGCGACGTCCTGACCGAGCTCCGCCGTGACGATCAGATCGGACGTCTTCGTGAAACGGGCCAGCTCGGGGGGCACGAAGAGGTGGCCTCGTGCGAGACGGGGTGCAGCGGCCGCCCGGTCGCGGCGAAGGCCACGGCGTGCGGCGCATGGGTGTGAACGACCGCTTCCACATCCGAGCGAGCTGCCATCACCTCGGCGTGGATCGGGTACTCGACGTGCAGCCGCCCCTCGCCCTTGAGCACGGCGCCGTCGCGGCTCACGAGCATGACGTTGGCCGGCTCCACCTCGTCGAAGCCGAGGCCCGCCGCCTTTATCCAGACACCGCGGCCTGCCGGATCGCGTGCCGACACGTGGCCCCAGATGAGGTCGCCGTGACCCTCGGCGTCGAGGATCCGGCAGCCCAGCGTGACGTCGTTGCGGAGAGCGCCGGCCATGGGAGACGGGCGATCATACGTAGGAGCTCGCGGATCGCTCGTCTGTCGCCTTCGCCACCAGCCGTCACGCGCCCATGAGCCGTCTGGCCGCCTCGAGCTCGTCGTCGGTCAGCCGCCCCTGCTCGCGAAGCCGCATCAGCCACTCGAGTCGCTCTGCCGAGACCGGGGCGGCGGGCAGCGGAGCCGAGTTGGCGTCATCGCCTCCGAGCACCGCCCGGATGCTGCGGTCGGCCCCGTCCAGCACGACCTTCGTCAGACGCTCGCTGAAGCCTGCCGCGAAGGCGAGGAGGGCGAGGAACGAGAACGAGGCGTCCGAGGCGTCGGTGGCGGGGTTCTCGTCCGGGACGACGATCTGGAGCAGATCGCTGTCGATGGCGAAGTAGATGATCAGGCCGAAGATGGCGCCGATGAAGGGCCGGAAGCTGCCGAGCCAGAAGGCCTGCCACCGTCCGGCCTCGTAGTCGAGCTCGAAGGCCTGGGGGTTCCTCATGCGCATGAGGACGCTGATGACCGCCCCGAGCGCGCCGGCCGCGAAGCACACGAAGAAGTTCTGAGCGGGCTTGCCGCTCCAGGTCGATCGGGACGAACGTCTCGTGGACGATGAAGGCCATCAGCGCCGCGAGAGCGAGCGCCGCGACGAAGCCCGTCACCATGCCCCAGAAGTACATGACGCGAGCGGCCTTGTTCGCCGCCCGGTCGTAGAACCGCTCGATCGCGAGCAGCTCCTTCTTCGCGTGCTCCATGAGCTCGGAGTGCGGCGGTGCGGCTCGCACGATCGCCGCCGTGATCGACCGTGCCGGCGGGCCGTTGCCGGGCTCGAGAACGTCGCCGTGCGTCGTGCCGGCGTCGACCGGAGCATCGCGTTCATTGCCGGACCCCTGGTCTTCCTCGGCAGCGGCCTGCCCGTCGATCTCACCGTTCGTCTCGGCGCCCGCGGCGGAGCCACCGTGGCCCGGCCGGCCCGACACGCGGGACCGCGCAATCTCCAATCGGAGCCTGGTCCGCTCCTCCGCCGCCGCAAGCAGGAACCGCTGCTCGGAGAACACCCACTCGATTGCGATCTTCATCGCGGTACCGCGGAGCACTCGGGCGGCCTTCATCGCGATCGTGTCGCAGTGGTGGAGCAGCAGCGTGATGTCCCCGTAGGCGTTCGTCAGCCAGTCCGATTCGCGGTAGAGGCGCACGATCGGCGGGTGCCGCCAGAATCGCAGCATGCGCGCGCCGGGCTTCTCGGTCACCGCGATTCCCGACGGCGCGAAGACGCACCAGTACGCGCTCTGGATCCGTCCCTCGCTCTTCTCGAAGCGCTTCAGAGCGCTCTCGTACTCCAGCCTCGCGGCGTCCCTTGCCTGCGGGGCCGCCGGCGCCTTTCCGTCGCCGACGATCTCCCTGGCGCCCTCGGGCTCGTAGCGCTTCGGAATCCCACCCAGCTCGCCGTAGCGGGCGTTGAGGATGAAGTAGCGGTAGTGCGCCAGGACGAGCGTGGAGAAGAGCATCGCGCCGCTCTTTCCGATCGGGGGCTCCCCGTTGGGCGCACCGGGGGGCGGAGGCTCCTGCCCGGGCGCACCGGGCTGCGGCGCCGTGATCGTCTCTGACATCAGACACGCTCCTTCGGCCAAGCCGCAGCTGCTCGTCCTGTTCACAGCGTACGCACGAAGCCGGTCGAGCACAACCACGCGCAGGCCTTGACACCGCGGGCCGGCGGGTGTATACCGCTGGTAGCAAGATACCGTTGGTATCCAAATGGCACGACTCACGCACGCACAGCGCAAGCAGCGGACCCGGGCGGATCTCGTCGCAACAGCCCGGACGGTCTTCGTCGAGCGCGGATTCCACGGAGCGTCGCTCGACGAGATCGCCGAGCGCGCCGGCTACTCGAAGGGCGCCGTCTATTCGAACTTCGCCGGCAAGGACGACCTGTTCCTCGCCGTCCTGGATGCGCAGTTCGAGCAACGCGCCCGCGTCCTGGCCGACGTCATCTTCGACGAGGAGGGCCTCGAGGACAGCTATCGCGCCGTCGCACGGTCGATGGTGGCGGCGGACGAGGGCGAGCCCGGCTGGACGCCGCTGCTGCTCGAGTTCTGGGCGCACGCCTCGAGACGCCCCGCGCTCCGCGCGGCCGTCTCCGAGCGGCGCGAGCGCTTCTTCGACATCGCGGCCGGCCTGATCGAGGAGCTGGTGCGCGGCACGGCGTCCGGTTCGCGATACCGGCCAACGAGATCGCCCGCGGCTCGAACGCGCTCGCGCGCGGCATCGCGCTCGACCGGCTCCTTACCGGCGGCAAGGTCTCCGGAGAGCTCTTCGAGGAGATGCACGCCGCCTACGTTCTCGGCCTGACGAGGTTCCCCGACGACGGTCAAGCATCACGGAAGGAGACCGCTCGATGAGCCCGACGACCCTCTCCGCGCACGAAACCGACCTCGCAGAGCTCCACGCCCAAGGCGCCGAGCTGATCGCCCGCGACGGCTGGTCACGCGAGCAGCTGCTCGCACTTCCAGGCAGCGCCTGCGGGATCTGCTCGCGCACGCGACCTCCTCCTCTCCCTACTACCGGGAGGTGCTCGGCCCCGAGGCCGGCAGCGGCGAGATCCCGCTCGAGCAGCTGCCGACGCTTTCCAAGGCGACGCTGATCGACGAGTTCGACCGGATCGTCACCGACCCGAGGCTGCGGCTCGCGGAGCTCGAGGAGCACCTCCAGGGCTCCGACTCCGGTGCGCTGTACCTGAACCGCTACCGCGTCTTCTCGACGTCCGGGACGAGCGGCGTCCGCGCGCTCATCGTCTACAGCGAGGAGGAGTTCCGGTTCTGGGTGGCCGCCTCGCTGCGACTCTTCGCGCGCATGGGCATCACTCCGGCAACCCGCCTCGTCCCGATCGGCGCGCCGAACCCGCTGCACATCACGCGCGAGCTGTTCGCGGCGTTCCGCTCGGGCCGGGCCGGCACGCCCGAGCTCTCGGTTCTGACGCCGCTCGACGAGATCGTGTCGGCCCTCAACGACTACCAGCCCGAGGCGGTGATCAGCTATGCGAGCATGGCCGCCCTGCTCGCCCGGGAGCAGCTCGACGGGGGCTCCGGATCGCGCCTCGCATCGTCGCGGTCAGCAGCGAGGTGCTCACCGACGAAGCACGCCGCTGGATCAACGAAGCCTGGGGCGTGCAGCCGAACGAGGTCTATGCGACGACCGAGACCCTGTACCTCGCCAGCAGCACTCCGCCCCACCCCGGCCTGCACATCGACGAGGACCTCGCCATCGTCGAGGTGGTCGACGAGCACAACCGGCCCGTGCCGCCCGGACAGCAGGGCTACAAGGTCCTCGTCACGAACCTCGCCAAGCGCACGCAACCTCTGATCCGGTACGAGATCTCGGACTCGGTCACGCTCGCGGAAGGCTCCAACCCGGCGGGCCTGCCGTACCGCTGCCTCGCCGGCATCGACGGCCGCAGCGACGACATCCTCGAGTTCCCGGGCGCCTCCGGCGGCAGCGTGCGCGTGCATCCCTACCGGCTGCGCGCGCCCTTCGCGAACCTCGCCGAGCTACGGCAGTACCAGCTCGTCCGCACACCGGGAGGCCTGCAGGCCCGCGTCGTCCTCCAGGCGACGCGTCGGGGGAGACGTTCGACCGTGTCCGAGCCGCCCTCCAGGGGGCGCTTGCGGAAGCCGGCGCCGCGCCGGTTCCCGTGGAGGTCACCCCCGTCGAGACGATCGAGCGCGAGAGCGGCCACGCCGCCAAGCTGAAGCTCGTCAAGAACCTCGCAGGCGACAGTCGAGCCGGCT
>CAWACA010000006.1:0-9692 GCA_963780385.1 uncultured Thermoleophilia bacterium
CAATGTATTGCTGGTCTTCGAGCGCGCGTTGCGTTACCAGGAGAGCTACGACCGGCGTAAGGGCTCGCCGCTTGCCTGGCTCGTCGGCATCGCCCGCCGGGAGATCGACTCGGCGCTCGCCGCGCGCCTCCCGCTTCACGGCGAAAGAGGCCCCGGTCGAGCCTGCCGCGCCCGGCGATCTCGCCGAGGACTCCGCACGCCGCCTCTCGATCGGCAGACGCCGTCGAGCAGCTCGTTCCGCGCGACCGGGAGCCGATCGCCTCGCCACGGCGCCACCTGACGGACGCAGATCGGCAGAACTCCTGGACAGCAGACGAATGCGGTGGAGGTCGCGCTCCACCGCGCGCTCGCACGGCTGCGCGAGGGCGCCGTCGCCGGACCGCGCCCGGGATCGTCCGGCCGGCGGCGGCTGCCGCCAGGGCGACGTGAGCCGCCCGTAAGGGTTTCCGCCCGCCCGGCGGTAGAGAGATCACAACACGCAACTCATCGCGCAACGCGCAGGAAAGGACGAAAGCCATGAACATCAACTGGAGACGCAAGGAGCGCGGCGTCGAGCACGAGCTCCGCGCAGCGCGGCCCGAGCCGAAGCCCCAGTTTCTCTCGGCCCTGAGCGACCAGGTTCGCGCGGAGAGCAAACGTAGCCGCTTCGGCGCCCGGCCCCGCCTCGCCCTCGCGGGCGTGCTCACGGCGGGGCTGCTGCCGCCGTCGGCGCCTTCGGCGGCTTCGGGTACGCGGCGACGGCTGCAAAGCAGGCCGTCGATGCGGTCAGCGGCATTCTCGTCGCAGGGAACGACGATCCGATCGAGGTCCGTTGCTCACCGCCGGAGCCGATCAGTACCAGGCCGGCTACGCCTGGGGTGACCCGGGCCAAAACCACGATGGCGCTCCCGGGCTCAGCCAGAAGGGCGGCGACTTCGCGCCGCCGCTCGTTGCGAGCTGCACCGGCAAGGTCGCACGGTCGTGACGCGGATCGTGCTCGACGAGCAGGCCGACCTCACGGTCAGCGTCGTCGGGCCCCGGCGGCACGAAGCTCGTCCTCACCCAGAAGGGCAAGCAGACGAAGACGGTCCGCTACCGGGTGCTCGTCCCGCGGACGATCCGGATCGCGCTGAGGATCCCGTGCAGCGTGCTCGAGGAGGCGCCCGGTACAAGATCGTCATCCACGCGACCGACCCGGACGGCAACACGTCGGACCTCCAGGTCCGCCGTTCAGGGCTCTCAACCTGACCGCCTGATCTGACGACTTCGACGATCAGCGATTCGAGCGGGCGACGAAAGTCGCCCGCTCGCGTTCTCGACCCGGTAGCCGGGGTCGACGAGCTCGACCGTGCGCCGCGCCGCCGCCGTGGCCAACCCGGCCGGAGTGAGCTGGAGCGCGGAGAAGCGGAAGGCGAACAGGTTGCACGCCGGGCGGCCGCCGTCCCAGCTCTCTGCGGTCGCCACCGCCGGGAAGCGGCCGTGGCTGCCGGGAAGGTGGACGGCCGGGCCCACCGGGCGCCCGTCGACGAAGGCCCGCCACCACGAGCTCCGGCCCGCCAGCTCCAGCACGGCAAGCCGCCGCATCTCGCCGACGGCGATCCCGGATTCGACGACGACGAGCCTCGGCCGCTTGCCCGGACGGGCCCACTCGACGTAGACCCTCTGCGTGAACTGCCGGCTCGTCGCGATCCCGAGCTGGAGCCACTCGTCGCGGCCGCCCGGCCCCATGCCGTAGCCTCCGACGCCGACCCAGGCCGCGACATGGCCGCTCTGCACCCTGGGCCGCACGAGTGCGCTCACGGTCGCGCCGACGCCGCGCACGGCCGCGCCCGAGGCAATGCCCGCGTACCCGTAGCCGGGGAGGCCGCAGCCGCGGGCAGAAGCCGCGATGGCCGTGCTCGTCCAGGTTGCGGCGCACAGCGCCGCGAGCACGGCGAGCAGGGCGACTCGTCGCCTGTGCACGGAACCTCCCGGGTGAGAAAGACTGGCCCGAACGGGGGAGCCGCAGCTCCCCCGGCCGGTGGACTCACCGTACCCCCCTTCGGGGTGAAACGGCTATCCCTTGAAGGAGGGAACGCGTCGTGCGAAGGCGTGCGACGTCTGTGACCGCGGCCTCTCAGCCGCTACCGGCCGAAGAGGGAGAAGCGGCGTGGTGCGACGGGCGGCCGCGGCGGCAAGGGCAAGCCGCCGACGATCGCCGCAGGGACGTCGTAGGTCAACCAGCGCGCGAGTGCCTCGTCGCCGACGGCACCGGCCGCCCGGCTCATTCCGATGCCGCGAACGTCGGGCGTGTGAGCGTCGCTCGCCACGAGGTGAGCGAGACCCGTCTCGACGAGCGTGAGCCCACACGCGCGTGACCGCCGCCCGATGCGGCCGTCCAACGAGGCCGCGGTCACCTGGCAGAGGATGCCGTCTGTCGACGAGCAGCCGAAGCCGCTCCGGGTCTCCCTGTACCTCCCCGTTGCGCTCCGGATGCGCGAGTACGGCCGTGATGCCTCGCTCCCGGAGCGCGAGCACACGGTTCGTGAGGCCCAACGGCCAGCCGTAGTACGGGAACTCGACCAGAAGGTAGTCGGGGTTGCCCCCGAGCCCAAAGCGCTGCAGCTCTTCCGCCGAGAGCAGGTCGAGACGATGGAGGTCGATCTCGCCGCCGGTCAGGACTTGCAACGGTATCCGCTGTTTCCGCCAGTGCATCGCCGGAGATCGGCGACCCGAGCCTCCATGGCGTCGGGCGCCGTCGGCCAGTCCTCGCGTACGTGCGGCGTCGCAGCCACGACTCGTGTTCCGTCGGCGAGAGCCGCGCGCGCCATCTCGAGCGCGTCGCCCGGTGTGCGGGACCCGTCGTCGATCCCGAAGAGGATGTGGGTGTGGAGATCGATCACTCGGTGGCGGCGACCGCCGCAGCCGGGAGGTCAGCGCGGGCCCGGCCGTGGCCCGACGTCCAGTGTACTGCCGGCCCCAGGGCCGTCTCCGGGAGGCCCGAGGTCGCCGCTGGGCAGGTGGCTAGACTCGAATCTGTGGCTCCCTCCCCATCGCAGTCCGGCCCGTCGAGGCTCCGTACCTTCGCGCGCCTGCTGTCCTTCCTCGGCCCGTACAGGCTCTCGCTCGGCGTGTCGATCGGGCTCGCGGTCGCGGCGCAGGCGGCCGCGATGGCGATCCCGTGGCTGACCCAGCTCGTCATCGACGACGCGATTCCGCAGCACGAGACGCGTCAGCTCGCGCTCTTCGTCGGCCTCGTCGTCTTCCTCGGCGTCGCGAGAGCCGGCTTCATGGTCGGTCGGCGCCTGATTGCCGGCCGCCAGTCCCTCGGTGTCGAGTACGACCTCCGCAACGCGCTGTACGGACGCCTGCTGCGGCTCTCGTTCGGGTTCTTCGACCGTCACCAGACGGGACAGCTCATGTCGCGGGCGACGGTGGATCTCCAGAACGTCCGCTTCTTCCTCGGCTACGGGCTGATCTTCCTCGCCCAGCACATCCTCACCGTCATCGGCGTGACGATCCTCCTGTTCGTGATCGACTGGGAGCTGGCCCTGATCGCTCTCGCGATCACGCCGGTGCTCGTCGCAGTCGCCTGGCGGTACTCCCACGTCTCCCACCCGGTGCTCAAGGACGTCCAGCAGCGCCTGGCCGACATGACGACGGTCGCGGAGGAGTCGATCGTCGGCGTGAACGTCGTGAAGGCGTTCGCGCGGGAAGGCGACCAGGAGTCGAAGTTCGCGGGCCGGACCGAGGCCATCTTCGAGCAGTCCGTACGCGCCGCGCGCCAGTCGGCGCTCTACCTGCCGCTGCTCGGGTTCCTTCCCCTGCTCGCCCAGGGGGCCGTCCTCATCGCGGGCGGGCACCGGGTTGTGTCGGGCGACCTCTCGCTCGGCCAGTTCGTGTCGTTCAACTTCTACCTGCTGATGCTCGTGTTCCCGCTGCGGATGCTCGGCATGTGGATCGGGCAGATCCAGCGGGCAACGGCTGCGGGCGAGCGGATCTTCGAGGTGCTGGACGAGCCGCAGGAGATCCGGGACGCCGGGGGCGCATGTGATCTCCCGGCGGGCGGCGGCCGGATCACGTTCGAAGGCGTCACCTTCGGCTACGACCCTGCGCTGCCCGTGCTCGAGGAGATCGAGCTCGACGTCGCGCCCGGCCGCGTGGTCGCGCTGATCGGGCGCACCGGATCGGGGAAGACGACCTTGACCGCGCTGTTGCCCCGCTTCTACGACCCGCAGCGCGGCCGCGTGCTTCTGGACGGCGTCGACGTCCGCGACCTGCGGCTGTCCGGCCTGCGACGCGCGATCGGCCTCGTGTCCCAGGATCCGTTCCTGTTCTCGACCACGGTGCGCGAGAACATCGCCTTCGGCGTCGTCGGCGCCTCCGACGAGGCCGTCGAGCGTGCCGCCCGCGCCGCCCAGGCTCACGACTTCATCGTCGAGCTGCCCGACGGCTACGACACCGTGATCGGGGAACGCGGCGTCACGCTCTCCGGCGGCCAGCGCCAGCGGATCGCGATCGCGCGGGCGCTGCTCGTCGACCCGCGGGTGCTCATCCTCGACGACGCCACCGCTTCCGTGGACGCGACGACGGAGTCGCAGATCCGCAAGGGCCTGCGCGAGGTGATGCGCGGGCGCACGACGCTGATCATCGCGCATCGCCTTTCCACGATCTCGCTCGCCGACGAGATCGTCGTCGTGGAGCAGGGACGCGTCGTCGCCCGTGGCACGGCCGACGAGCTCAGGCGCTCGAGCCCGGTCTACCGGGAGATCGAGGAGCACGGCCTGCTCGCCGCGCTGCCCTCCGCGGAGGCGCTGGAGGTGAGCGCGTGAGCGGTTGGATGGTGAACGAGGCGCCCTTCGGTGCCGCAAGCCTCGCCGGACGACACGGCGCCGCCGGCGCGGTACCCCTTGCGGCGTGCGCAACCCGCGCATTCCCCACCCTGGGTGGGGAGTGTTCCACCCGCCACCCGGCGTCAGCCTATCGCCGCAAATCGCGCGAAACCGTGCCGGTCCGTGCCAAGAGCGTGAATCTTCTCCGCGAGGGACAGCGCACATGAGGATCCACCAGGCCGGCAACTACTCCGAGCGGGTCTCGGCGAACCAGATCAACGACTGGAGCTGGGCGCAGACCATGCGTCGCGTTGCGGTTCTCGCCCGCCTCGCCGCGCCCTACAGACGGCGCGTGCTCGGCGGCGTGGCGGCGCTCCTCATCGGCACGGCGGCCGCCCTCGCACCTCCCTATCTCGCCAAGGTCGCCATCGACGAGGGGATCCTCGGGAACGACACCCAGGTGCTCGGGATCATCGCGGCCGTGTTCGTCGCGGTCGCCGTGGTCGGCTGGCTCGCGGGCATGGCACAGACGTACCTCACGAGCTGGGTCGGCGAGCGCGTGCTGGCCGACCTGCGGCTACGCCTCTTCCGCCACCTCGGTCGCCTCTCGCTCGGCTTCTACGAGCGCAACCGCACAGGTGCGATCGTCTCGCGGCTCACGAACGACGTCGAGGCGCTGGACCAGCTGGTCACGGACGGGGTCACGAGCCTCGTCCAGAACTTCCTCGTTCTCGTCGGCTCGGCGATCATCCTCGTCCTGCTCGACTGGCGCCTCGCGCTCGCCACGCTCGTCGTCTTCCCGTTGATGGCGGTCGCCACGGCGATCTTCCGCCGACGCTCGACGCGCGCGTATCGCCGCGTCCGCGAGCGGCTCGGGCTGGTCACTGCCACGCTGCAGGAGGACATCTCCGGGATGCGTGTCGTCCAGGCCTTCGCCCGCGAGCCGAAGGCCGACGAGCGCTTCTGCGAGGTATGCACCAGCTACCGCGCGGCCAACCACGAGACCGTCGTCCTCAACAGCGTCTACTTCCCGTTCGTCGACCTGCTGGCGACGGCGGCCACGGCGGTCGTCCTCGGGCTCGGAAGCTACCTCGTCTTCGACGGCTCGCTGACGATCGGAACGCTGTTCGCGTTCATCGGCTACCTGACGAACTTCTTCGACCCGGTGCAGCAGCTCTCCCAGCTCTACAACACCTTCCTCGCGGCCGTCGCGGCGCTCGACAAGATCATCGACCTGATGGAGGAGGAGCCCGAGATCGAGGACCGGCCCGGCGCAGTGCCCCTCTCCCCCGTGGTCGGCCGCGTCCGCTTCGACGCCGTGCGCTTCGGCTACGGCGACGGGCCCGAGGTCCTGCACGGCATCGACCTCGACGTCCCCGCCGGCACCACCGTCGCGCTGGTCGGCCACACCGGCGCAGGGAAATCGACGATCGCCAAGCTGCTTGCCCGCTTCTACGACCCGCGCGAGGGCCGTATCGCGATCGACGAGCACGATCTCCGCGACGTGACCCAGCAGAGCCTGCGCCGGCAGCTCGGCGTCGTCCCGCAGGAGGGCTTCCTCTTCGCCGGCTCGATTCGCGACAACATCGCGTTCGCAAAGCCCGAGGCGACCGACGACGAGATCACCGCCGCCGCCGCGGCGGTCGGCGCCGACACGTTCATCCGGGAGCTGCCCGACGGCTACGCGACCGAGGTCGGACAGCGCGGCGGCCGGTTGTCGCTCGGCCAGCGCCAGCTCGTTGCGTTTGCCCGTGCGCTGCTGGCCGACCCCAGAATCCTCGTCCTCGACGAAGCGACCTCGAGCGTCGACATCCAGACCGAGCAACGCATCGAGCAGGCGCTCCGGCGGCTCCTCGCCGGTCGTACGGCGTTCGTCATCGCCCACCGCCTCTCGACGATCCGCCAGGCCGACCTCATCGTCGTCCTCGAGCACGGCCGCGTCGTCGAGCAGGGCTCCCACGAGGAGCTGATCGAGCGCCGCGGCCGCTACCTCGCGCTGTACGGGGACTGGGCGAAAGCGGTCGCCTGACCGGCGCCTAGACTGGCGCCGTGGAGCCCGGACAGATCTTGGCCGAGGCCTGGCGGCTCTACGCGGCGCACTGGCGGCACCTGCTGGCCCTCTCGGTGCTCGTGTACCTCGCGGTCTCCCTGCTCGTCCTGGCATTCGCGTTCCTGATCGGCATCCTGTCGGCGTTCATCTCGCTCGCCGGCGTGTTCTGGCTGCAGGCCGTGCTGGTCAAGGCGGTCGAAGACATCCGCGACGGGCGCGCCGACATGTCGGTGCGGGCGACGCTCGAAAGCGCGCTGCCGCGGATCAACGCCGTCTCGGCCGTCGGCCTGCTGGCCTCGATTGCGATCGGGATCGGCCTCGCCCTCTTCATCGTGCCCGGGCTGATCCTGCTGACGATCTGGTCGGTGGTCGTGCCCGTGCTCATGCTGGAGGGCACCGGTGTCTTTCGCTCGTTCGGCCGCAGTCAGGAGCTCGTGCGTGGCCACGGCTGGAGCGTCTTCGCCGTCGTCGCGATCTCGATCGTGCTGATCCTCCTCGCGGGGATCGTGCTCGGCCTCGTCTTCCAGCCGATCGACCCCGAGTGGCTGGAATCGGTCGTCGTGAACGTCACCTCGAACGCGATCTTCGCGCCCTTCGCCGCGCTCGCGTGGACGCTCATGTACTTCCGCCTCCGAGAGCTCCAGGCAGCGCGGTGAAGCTCTCGATCGGCGAGGTGTTCGCCGAGGCCTGGAACCTCTACACGCGTCATGCCGGGAAGATGATCCTCATGGCCGCGATCGTGTTCGGCTTCCTCTCCCTCGTCGCCGCGGCGATCGGCCCCACGCGCCACCCGGGCCTGATCGCGCTCATCGCAGTCGTGTACACGGTCGGCCTGCTCTGGCTGCAGGGGGCGCTCGCCGTCGCGGTCGGCGAGCTCCGGGCAGGCCGGACGATCGACTCGATCGGCTCGGTGTTCGACCGGGTCGCGCCGAGGCTGCTGCCGCTGATCGTGGCCGGCATCCTGGTGGCCATCGGCGTGGGAGGAGGCTTCATCCTCTTCTTCGTTCCCGGGCTGATCCTGCTGACGCTGTGGATGGCCGTGACGCCGGCCGTCGTGCTCGAGGGGAAGGGCGTGCTGGAGGCGTTCGGGCGCAGCTACCAGCTCGTGAGAGGCGACGGGCTGCGCGTCTTTGCGATCATCGCGATCACGACGATCTTCTCGACCATCATCGCCACCGTGATTCGCGCCCTGCTCACACCGCTGCCACGCTTCTTCGACCTCTACCTTGCCGGTGTGATCGCGAACTCCGTCGTCATGCCGTTCGTCGCGCTCTCCTGGACGATCACGTACTTCGACCTCAAGCTGAACAAGGACCCGCAGTGGAGACCACAGACGAGCACGACGAGCTAGACGACGCCCCGGAGCCGATGGAGGGTGCCGAGGTCCCCGAGGCCCCGCCGGCCCCCGAGGTCGAGCGCGAGGCGCGCCTCACGCCGGCGGAGGCGATCGCCAAGATGCGGATCCGCGTGCCCTGGCGGGCGAACCGCAAGCTCCGCGAGCTGGTCTCGCGTGCGAATGCCGACTCGGAGCTGCGCGCCTGGTGGCACGTCGCCAACGTCAACGCCGTCAAGCGGCTCGAGATCAACGACCACTCCTGGGTGCACATCCAGATCGTCACGAACATCGCGCTCAAGCTGCTGCGCCAGCTCGTCAAGAACGACATCGAGCCGGCCATGGTGGAGGACTACGGCATGGAGGGCGACGACGCCGAGGTGGTCGTCGTCACCGCGGCGCTGCTGCACTGCGTCGGCATGTCGATCCACCGGGACGACCACGAGGACCTCTCGCTCCTGCTCGCGGAGCGCAAGGCGCGCGAGCTGCTCGCCGGGATCTACGAGGAGCCCGAGCTCACCGTCGTCGTGGTCGAGGTGCTGCAGGCGGTCACGAGCCACCGTGAGGACGGCCACCCGCTCACGATCGAGGCGGGCATCGTCCGCGTGGCGGATGCCCTCGACATGGCGAAGGGGCGCTCGCGCATCCCGTTCGAACGCGGCCGCGTGACGATCCACGCGCTCTCCGCCGCGGCGATCGAGGCCGTCTCGATCACCGACGGCACCGAGCGGCCCGTGCTGATCGAGATCGAGATGAACAACTCCTCCGGCATCTTCCAGGTCGACCAGCTGCTCAGGGCGAAGCTCCGGGGCTCCGGCCTCGAGCCGTACCTCGAGGTCGTGGCGCACATCGACACGGAGGCCGAGAAGCGCCTCGTGCCGCTCTACCGGCTGGAGGCCTGAGGGCACACGCTTCTCCCGGCCTCGCCGGGCGCCGATAACGGAAGGGATGATCGGTCGGTACGGCGTCTTCTTCGTGATGCTCGCCGCGGTGCTGGCGCTCTCTCGGCGCGTGGAGGTTGTCGGCCACGTGGGCACCGGCGAGCAGGTCCAGAGCGAGGCCCCGCTTCCGCGGATGTCGTCGACGCTTCGGCCGACCCTGTCGACCAGGCGCAGGCGGTCGCGCTGCAGGCCCGGCTGACCCAGGCCGCGCAGGCCGGCAACGTCTACTACGCCCAGAACGGCGCCTTCGCGGGGCTCACGGTCGACGCGATGCGCGCGGTCGACCCGACCGTCGACCCGGGCCTCGCGGTGATCCGGGCCGGTGCAACGGACTATTCGTCCAGGCCGGTCAGGGCGCGCAGATCGCTCACCTGCAGTCCTCGCGGAGAACGCCCGAAACGGGTCCCTGCCCAGCCTAGGCGGGTTGGCCGGCCGTGCGGCTGGCGCTACACTGGCCAGGCCGTTGCGGGGTCGTCTAATGGTAGGACGCCTGACTCTGGATCAGGTAGTCAAGGTTCGAATCCTTGCCCCGCAGCCTCGGAAAAGCCCCGGAAACGGGGCTTTCTTGTTTCAAAGCC
>CAWACA010000007.1:0-55683 GCA_963780385.1 uncultured Thermoleophilia bacterium
GCGGCGACCGTGGCCGTATGCGGGTCGGTCGCCGGCAATCCCTCGCGTGCCGTGTGCGGTGCAGGTCTGACGTGTTGGATGCCCTCGGCCGCGGCGCCGAGCTCGGTGGCGGTCAGCTCCATCTGGCTGCGGTAGTGCACCTGCAGCACCGCGAGGCGGAACGCGCGCGGCGCCGTAGCGGTCGAGCGCGTCGCCGAGCGTCGTGAAGTTGCCGAGCGACTTGCGACATCTTCTCGCCGCCGACCTCGACCATGCCGCAGTGGATCCAGTGGCGTCGCGAACGGGTGGCCGGCGGCCTCGGCCTGCGCGCGCTCGTTCTCGTGGTGGGGGAAGACGAGGTCGTCGCCGCCGCCGTGCAGGTCGAAGCCCTCGCCGAGGATCTCGAGCGACATCGCCGAGCACTCGATGTGCCAGCCGGGCCGGCCGCGGCCCCACGGCGAGTCCCAGTCGGGCTCGCCCGGCTTGGCCGCCTTCCAGAGCGCGAAGTCGACCGGGCTGCGCTTCTGCTCGTCGACCTCGACGCGCGCGCCGGCGCCCTCGATCAGGTCGTCGAGCCGCCGGCCCGACAGCTCGCCGTAGCCGCGGTAGGACGTCGACCTGGAAGTACACGCCCTCGCCCTCGATCACGTAGGCGTGGCCCGACGGCGACGAGCTCGCCGATGAGCTCGACCATCTGGTCGATGAACTCGGTGGCCCGCGGGACGTCGTCGGGCCGGCGGACGTCGAGCCGCGTCGAGCTGCGTCCCAGTACTCCTGCTCGTAGCGGTCGCGCGACCTCCCGCTCGCTCGTCCCCTCGGACGCGGCCCGGGCGATGATCTTGTCCTCGACGTTGGTCACGTTGCTCACGAACGTGACCGCGAGGCCGCTCCACTCGAGGTAGCGCCGGATGACGTCGAACACGACCGCGGTGCGGCCGTGGCCGACGTGCGGGACGTCGTAGACGGTCGGGTCCGCAGACGTACATCGACACCCGGCCGGGCACGCGGGGTCGAAGCTCCACCTCGCGCGCTCGGCCATCGTGTCGTGGATCCGGAGCATCCGCGACGAGGCTACTCGGGCGGTCTCTGCGCTCCTGGACTCGATTGGCGCGGTTCAGGCGAGCTCGAGGAGCGCGACCGCCCAGGCCGCGATGCCCTCGGTCCGCCCGACGAAGCCGAGGCCCTCGCCCCGCTTCGGCGTGACCGACACGTGGACGCCCGCGACCCATCGGCTGGCGGACCGACGTCGAGCGCGCGCGGCCAGGTTCGCCTGCATCGCCGCCGAGGTGCGGCGCGAGCTGCGGCTGCTCGGCCGCGACCGACGACGTCGACGTTGCACGACCCACCAGCCCTCGCCGTGCGACCCGCCGGCGACCTCGCGCAGCAGGTCCGATCGACGACGCGCCCGCGGTACTGCTCGTCGCGACGCGGGGAACAGCGTGCCGAGGTCGGGCAGGCCGGCCGGGCCGAGCAGCGAGTCGGCGACCGCGTGGGCGACCACGTCGGCGTCGGAGTGACCCGACGAGCGCCGGCGCGCCGTCGATCGTCGACGCCGCCGAGCACGAGCGGCGCCGTCGCCGCCGAACGGGTGGACGTCGAAGCCGAGCCCGACGCGGATCACCGTCGGCTCCCGTCGGCGCGAGCATCGCCGCGACCCGCTCCAGGTCGTCCGGGTCCGGTGACCTTGAGGTTGTCCGGGCTCGCCGGCGACCACCACGACCCGTGCCGCCCGGCGGCCTCGACCAGCGCGGCGTCGTCGGTGCCGTCCGGCGTCGCCGGCGTGCGCGGCGCGCAGCACCGCGGCCGCGGAACGCCTGCGGCGTCTGCACCGCGACCAGCTCGTCGCGGGGATCGGTCTCGTCGACGCGGTCGCCCGGTCGACCCGCTTCGATCGTGTCGGCGATCGGCACCCCGGGCACCGCGCCGTCGGCGCCGCCGCGCACCGCGGCGATCACGCGCGTCGAACAGCGCGGCGTCGGCGAGCGGGCGGGCCGCGTCGTGCACCACGACGATCTCGCGTCGTCGGCGGCACCGCGGCCAGGCCGGCCCGCACCGACGCCGGCGCGCGTCGCGCCACCGGCGACCGCGGCGCACACCGGCGGGCCGTCCCAGGCCGCGTCGGCGGGCAGCACGACCAGCACGACGGTGTCGCACGCGGCGCGGCGGCGTCGCACCGCGCGGTCGACGATGCGGCGGTCGCCGAGCCGTCGGAACTGCTTGGGCCCGCCGAAGCGCGCCCCGGATCCGGCCGCGACGACGATCGGCCCAGACGTCTGCACCCGTCAATACTGGCCCGACGGCGCGGCCGTCGCGGACGTCTCCGCGCCTCGGCCTCGGTCGGCGCCGGCCGCGGCCGGCCGTCGGCCGGCGCCTCGGCCCTCGGCCGCGGGATCCTCGGGCCGGGCGAACACCATCCGGCCCGCGCTCGGTGGGGACGATCGACGACACGACGAGCGACATCGGCCCGGCGCCGACGAGGTCCTCGCCGCCGTTGACCACGACCATCGAGCCGTCCTCGAGGAAGCCGACGCCCTGGCCCGGGTGCCGACCGGCGCGGGTGAGCGCCACGTGGAGCGTCTCGCCCGCGAGCACGCCGGGGATGAGGTCGGCGGCGAGCCGGCGCGGGATGACCGTCGGGCACGCCCTGCAGCTCGGCGACCTCGCGCCAGGTTGACGTCGTTCGTGAGCAGGCGGACCTGGAGCCGGCGCGGCGAGCGCGACGAGCTTCGCGTCGACCTCGTCGACCTCGGGCACCTCGTCGTCGACGACGAGCACGCGGTTCGGCGCCTCGCGCCGGAGCACGTCGAGGATCTCGAGCCCGCGCCGGGCGCGTCGGCGACCGTTCGTCGTCCGGCGTCGGCCATGCCCTGCAGCTCGTCGAGGACGAAGCGCGGGACGAGCAGGTCGTCGCGGAAGAGGCCCGAACGGCAGAGCGGGAGCAGCTGGCCGTCCATCACCGCCGACGAGTCGACGAGGAACCCGTCGGTGTCGTCGTAGGGCACGCGCGCGGACGAGCGGGCGCGTCGACAGCCCGGCCATCGCGAACAGCTCTTCGCTCTTGCGCGACGCGATCGCGGAAGCCGAGGTACATGCGCGAACCAGACGAGCGAGGCCGCCGGCCCGATGGCAGATCGCGATCGCGGGTCGCACGAGCAGCGCGAGCGGGACCGCGATCGCGAGGCCGAAGACCGCCGCCGAGGCCGCCACCGACCATGCCGCGCGAGCACCTGCGGGAGCGGGACCCGTTCGACCCGGCGCTCGACCACGCCGACGGCGCGCTCGAGCGAGCCGGCCGAGGCACGCCGCCGATCAGGTAGCCGACGAGGCAGCCGAGCATGCCGCCGATCCCGGAGCGCTCGGCGCTGTCGGGCGCGAGGTCCTGGCCGAGCATGAAGCCGGCCGCCGTGAGCAGCACGACGGTGAAGAGCCGTGACGATCTCGACGAACACAGAGCCTCCCTCCGACCCGCAAGGATCGGCGGCGGATGCGGCGGACTTGACCGCCGTCGTCGTATCGGCGCCGGAGCGCCCGATGCGGCGTTACTTGGCTTTGGCGGGCCTTCGTCGCCTTCGTGGCGCTTGGCCGCGGCCTTCGCCGGCTTGGCGGCCGCCTTCGCCGGGCGCCTTCGCCGCGTCGGGCGCGGCTTGGCGGCGGCCTTGCGCGGCTTCGACGGCGTGATCGGCGGCGGCGCCTTCGTGAGCGCACCGTCGTCGTCGAATCGATCAGCTGCGGCGGCCGGTCGCGGCGCTTGCCGAGCACCTCGTCGAGCTTCTCCTCGGCGGTCTCCTCGTCGAGCTTCAACGCGAACGTGAGCTCCGACACGAGGATCTGGCGCGCCTTGCCGAGCATGCGCTTCTCACCCGCGGAGAGGCCCTTGTCCTTCTCGCGGATCGTGAGGTTCCGCACGACCTCGGCCACCTGGTAGATGTCGCCGCTCTTCAGCTTCTCGACGTGGTTCTTGAACCGCCGCGACCAGTTGGTCGGCATCCGCGCTTCCTTCTTGCGCAGCACCGCGAACACCTCCTCGACCTCTTCGTCGTTGATGACGTCGCGCAGGCCGATCTCCTCGGCGTTGTCGGCCGGGACCATGAGCGTGAGGTCGCCGTACGCCAGCCGGAGGACGAGGTAGTCCTGCTTCTTGCCGAACGCCTCCTTCTTCTCGCGCTTCTCGATCGTCGCGGCTCCGTGGTGGGGATAGACGACCTTGTCGCCGACGTCGAACGGCATGAACGCTCCTCAGGCGAACCACCGGGGAGAGAGAATCGCCATGGTACCGGACCTCGGCGGAAGCCGAGAATCCCGGAACCACCGGACTAGTGTGCTGGCCAGGTGCCCGAGCGACGGCTCCTCGACTCCACCGAGCTGTTCGCCGTCCCTCCCCGACGAGATGCGTCGAGGAGCTCCGCGGCCAAGACGCACGATCCTGCACGCTCCCAAGGGCGATCTCCTCTTCTCGCCAGGGCGACGCCGTCCGCACGAGCTGTTCGTCGTCGCCGAGGACGGCGGATCGCGATCGCCACCCGGTCGACGCGACGGGCGCGAGTCGATGGTCGCGGTGCATGGAGCCGGCGGGCTGTTCGGCGAGCTGGGCCTCTTCGACGACGAGCCCCGGTCCGCCGAGGCCCGGGCGCTCACCGACTCGGAGGTCGTCGCGCTCGCCTTCGACGACGTGCGGGCGGTGCTCCAGCGCGGCCCGAGATGCTCTGGGTCATCGTGCGCCTGCTCGCCCGCCGGCTCCGCGCGACCGACGAGGCGCTCGCCGACGCCGTGTTCCTCGACGTCCCCGCCCGCACCGCGAAGCGGCTGCTCGAGCTCGCCGGCGCCGACGACGAGTTCCAGCTGCCGATGACCCAGGAGGATCTCGCCGGGCTCGTCGGCGCGTCCCGGGAGCGGGTCAACAAGGCGCTGGCGATGTTCGTCCGGCTCGGGTGGGTCGAGGTCACCGGCCGCAGCCGCTACCACATCCTCGACCGCGACCAGCTCGAGCTCCGCGCGAATCCGTGACGTCGGCGCTCCAGCGAGCGGCCCTCGTCGGCGGCTCGGTCTCGCGGCTCAGTCGACGCCGAGGAACGCGCAGCACGCGGCCCACGCGTCGGCGGCGTCGTCGGCGCGGTGCGCCGGGCCGGTCGGCATCGTGCACGAAACCGTGCTCGGCGCCGTCGTAGACGACGATCTCGCAGTCGGGCCGGTCGCGCCACGCGTGCGCGGAGCGCGTCGATGTCGGCGGCGGGGGTACAGTGGTCGGCGTCGCCGAAGATCGCGAGCGTCGGGCACACGCTCGGCCGCGGTGTCGAGCGGCTCGGCGCAGCTCCGGGCCGCGCCAGTCCTCGGGGACGCGGATCATCCCGTAGAACGCGACCGCGCGGTCGAAGCGACCGGTCGCCGCGGCCTTCAGCGCGTACATCCCGCCCATGCAGAACCCGAGGATCGCGACGTCGCGCCACGTCGTCGTGCACGACGAGGTGGTCGGCGGCGCGCTCGAGGTCGCCGATCTGCACCGCGTCCTCGAGTCCTGCGACGCGCTCCATGCGCGCCATCGGGTCGAGCTCCGCGCACGTCGAGGTGGGGGAACGGCTCCGGCGCGCACACCGCGAACCCGTGGGTCGCGAGCCGGCGGCACAGGTCGTCGAACAGCGGCCGGATGCCCATGACGTCCGGATGCAGCACGATGCCGCGGCGCGGCATGCCCGTGGGCCGGGCGTGGATCGCCTCGCACGGGCTCGCCGTCGGTGCCGCGCAGGTCGATCGTGCTCGACCTCGACGTCGTCCAGCCGGCCCTCGCGCAGTGCTGCCATGGGGCGGAAAAGTAGCGGGCGAGCCTGGTAGACCCGGGCCATGAGCTACGCGGCGGCGGCCGGCCGACCAAGACTGCGGCGCGCGGATACGAGCGTCTCCGCCAGGACCTGATCGCCCTCGTGCCGGCACCTGAGCCCCGACGGACCGGGAGCGGTCGGTGCCGGCGACGCCCGCGTGGTCGGTCCGCGACGTGCTCGGACACGTCACCGGCATCACCGAGGACCTGAACCACCTGAACTTCGACGCGAGCGGTCCCGACGCCTGGACACAGGCGCAGGTGGACCGCCACCGGGACGAGCCGCTCGAGACAGACGATCGCCGTGTGGGACCGTGAGGCCCCGACCTTCGAACGCGGGCTGCGCGAGCTCGGGTACGAGATCGGCAGCCACTACGTGGCGGACCTCCTGATCCACCTCGTGGACGTCCGCGCCGCGCTCGACCTCCCGATCGAGCCCGGACGCGACCGATGGTGTGGATCGCGCTCGACTTCTACCTCGAGACCCTGGACCACGACCTCGCCGACGCGCACGTGGGCGCGGCTGGCTGTGGGAGACCGGACCCGAGACGCGGGTCGTGGGACCCGGCGACGTCGCCGCGAGCGTCACGGCGGAGCCGTTCGAGATCCTGCGGGCCTGCGCGGGGCGACGCACCGCCGACGCCATCGCGGCCTACGGGTGGTCGGGCGACGTCGACGCGTTCATCGCGTCGGATCAGCCGGTACGAGACGCCCACGACGGACGTCGGCATCTGACCGGTCGGTGTCGATCGGCACCGGTCCGTCGGCGCTCGGCTCAGACGTAGCGCTCGAGGATCGACGTCTCGGCGAGGCGGGCGAGACCGTCCTTGATCGCGCGGGCGCGGGACTCGCCGACGCCCTCGACCTCGACGAGGTCGGGCACGCTGGCCCGCAGGATCTTCTGCAGGTGCGCGAACCGCTCGACGACGTGGTCGGCGACGAGCTCGGGCAGGCGGGGGATCTTGTGCAGCAGCCGGTAGCCCGCGGGGCTGCACGCGCGGAGTCGAGGCCGGCGTCGCGCGGGAGGTGGAGCACGTCGGCGACCTCGCGAGGTCGAGCAGCGTCCTCGGTGTCGAGCTCGGCGAGCGCGCTCAGCGCCGTCGTGAGCTCGAGTGCCGGCATCGGCGCGAAGTAGTCCTTGGCGAACAGGCGCCGGTCGTCCTCGACGCCGCCCATCAGCTCCTCGAGCTGGAGCAGGATCGAGCCGGCCGTCGGCGCCGAGCTCGATGACGTACTCCTCGATCTCCTCGGCGATCCGGCGCACCATCTCGGCCCGCTGCAGCGCGGTCGCGACGTCGCGCACCGTGACGAGGTCCTCGACCTCGAGCGCCGACAGCGAGCCGCTCACCGCGTCGAGGCGGGCCTTGTATCGCTCGAGGATCTGGAGCGCCTGGTCGGCCCGGGTGAGCACCCGCGGCGATCGGCTCGAGCGTCCGCTTCTGGCCGTCGCCGGTGGACCGCGACGAGCGACAGCTCCTCCGACACGCTGATGACCGGCGCGTCGATCTGCTTGGCGACCCGCTCGGCGGTGCGGTGGCGGGTGCCCGTCTCGCTCGTGGGGATGTTCGGGTCGGGCACCAGGTGCACGTTGGCGCGGGCGATCCGGGTGCAGTCGGCGGACAGGATCATCGCGCCGTCCATCTTCGCCAGCTCCGAGAGGCGCTGGGGCGTGAACTCGGCGTCGAGGAGGAACCCGCCGGAGCAGAGCGACAGGACGTCGGGACCGTCGCCGACGACGATCAGCGCGCCCATCTTCGCCTGCAGGATGCGGTCGAGACCCTCCCGCAGCGGCCGGCCCGGCGCGACGAGCCGCAGGGCGGAGAGCATCGCTTCCGATCGGGATGCTGGCGGCACGGGCAAGTCCTCACGTGCGGTCGTCGAGCGAACCACTGGGCTCGGCAGGCCGATATGTCCGTGGAAGCCGCCGGAACGATACCAGCGCCCTGCCGATCTCCACCGGGTGGAACGGGACCGTATCGGCCGAGCCCAGGGCTGCCTGAGCGCGGCGCGAACCTGCGCATCGTCCGCGAATCGCCCGCGGTCGCGACGGTCAGCGCAGCTCGAGCGCTCGTCAGCACGTCGCCGATGTGCTCGGCGCGCGCAGGCGGATCCCGGCGACGTCGGGCGTCGACGCCGGCACGACGGCGGCGCGGAAGCCGAGGCGGGCCGCCTCGCCGAGCCGCCGGTGCGGTCTGGGCGCCTGGCGGAGCTCGCCCCCGAGCCCGACCTCGCCGCACCGCGACGAGCCCGTCGGGCACCGGCGTCCCGGTGAGCGCGCTGGCGACCGCGACGGCGACCGCGACGGTCGGCGCCCGGCTCCTGCACCCGGTAGCCCCCCGCGACGCTCGCGTACACGTCGAGCCCGCCGACGGCGCAGTCCGGCACGCGCCGCGAGCACCGCGAGCAGCATCTCGAGCCGCGCGCCGTCGAGGCCGCGTGCCGAGCGGCGCGGCGCCGGGTCGCGCGCGTCTGCGACAGCAGCGCCTGGACCTCGACGAGCAGCGGGCGGACGCCTTCCATGCGTCGCGGTCACCACGGAGCCGGGCAGTGCCGGGCGCGCGGTCGGCGAGGAACATCGCCGACGGGTCGGCGACCTCGGTCATGCCCGCCTCGGCCATCTCGAAGACACCGAGCTCGTCGTGGTGCCGAAGCGGTGCTTCAGCGCGTGCAGCATCCGCAGCGCGTGATGACGGTCACCCTCGAAGGCGAGCACGGTGTCGACCACGTGCTCGAGCGCGCGCGGCCCGGCGAGCGACGCCGTCCTTGGTGACGTGGCCGACGAGCACCGTGGCCATGGCGCGCTCCTTCGCGAGGCGCACGAGCCGGTGCGCGCCTTCACGCACCTGGCCGACCGAGCCCGGGCGCGGACGCGATCTCGGGATCGAACACCGTCTGGATGGAGTCGACCGCGAGCACGTCGGGCGCGATCTCGGCGACGCGCGTCGAGCGATCGCCGGGAGCGACGTCTCGGCGACGACCAGCAGCGAGGGTGCGAGCGCGCCGAGCCGCCCGGCGCGGAGCCGCACCTGCTCCACCGATTCCTCGGCGCACACAGCAGGCAGCGCGGTGCCGGCCGCGGCCATGCGCCCCATCGCCTGGAGCAGCAGCGTGCTCTTGCCGATGCCCGGCTCGCCGCCGAGCAGCGTGACCGAGCCCGGCGACGAGGCCGCCGCCGAGGACGCGGTCGAGCTCGCGGCACCCCGGTGGGGCGGCCGGCCGCGGCGATCGGGTCGACCTCGGCCAGCGGCATCACGACGCCGGCGGTCGCGGTCGACCCGTCGGGGACGACGACGGACGGTCCTCCACCAGGCTCGACCACGCGCCGCACTCGGTGCAGCGGCCCAGCCACTTCGGCGCCTGGGCGTCGCACTCGCGTGCAGCGGTAGACCGGGCGCGGCCTTCGACTTCGGACGAACACCTGTTCGGGACATGGCCGGAACCCTATCCGCCGGGTGCGACCACACCTGGGGAACCGTCGCGATCCGGACGATCCGGCCCAGCCTGGGGCCACCGGAGGTGGCGACCCCGCTCGGTAGGGTCCGCCGGTGCCTCCGCTCGTCGTCGGGTTCGATCTCGACATGACGCTCATCGACCCGCGGCCCGGGGTCGTCGCGACGTTCGACGCGCTCAACGCAGAGCTCGGGACCACGATCGACGGCGCCGCGATCGCGGCGCGGCTCGGGCCGCCGCTCGAGTCGGAGATGGCCGCGTACTTCCCGCCGACGACGATCGACGCGGTGTGCGACCGGTACCGCGCGCGATCTACGCGGAGCTCGGCCCACCCGGAGTCGTCCATCGCTGCCCGGGCGCCGGCGACGCGCCTTCGCCGCGGTGCGTGACCACGAGGGCGTCACGCTCGTGGTCACCGCGAAGTTCGGTCCAACGCGCACCGGTGCCTCGACCACGTCGGGCTCGCCGCCGATCACGTCG
Organism: uncultured Thermoleophilia bacterium; assembly: GCA_963780385.1. Classification (GTDB taxonomy): domain Bacteria; phylum Actinomycetota; class Thermoleophilia; order Gaiellales; family Gaiellaceae; genus CAWACA01. The sequence continues at coordinate 9,722 of CAWACA010000007.1, forward strand.
TCGGCTGGCGCCACGGCCCGCAGAAGGCCGAGACCCTGCTCGAGCACGGTGCCGCAGGTCTACGTCGGCGACACCCTCCCCGACATCGCCGCGGCCCGAGCGGCCGGCGCGCGCGCCGTCGGCGTGGCGTCGGGTCCGGTCGGGCCGACGAGCTCCGGGACGCCGGCGCCGACGTCGTGCTCGACTCGCTCGGCCGATTCCCCGCCTGGCTCGACGCCTGCCGGCGACACGCCACGAGCGGATCGACGTTCGCGCACACGGCCGTGCACGCCCTGGCGTGCCACGACGCGCGCCGGAATGGGCGCGGACACGGTGACGTTCGGCGCGGCGTCGGCCACGAGCGCGGCGGCGTACCCGGTGAGCGTGTTGTTGTCGACGTAGATGTGCTGGCTGCCGGCGAGCAGGTCGCGGAGGCAGCGCTGGATGATGCCCGGGCGCAGGCCCGCCGAGCCCGCCCAGTGAGTAGGCGAAGCGCGCCGGCGTCGGTCGCGACGCGCGGTCGCGTAGGTCGCGGCCGCGCGCACGCGCGGCTGGAGGATCGGACCCGGGACGTCCTCGCGTCGCGCCTCGGCGTCGGCGTCGGCGACGGCCTCGTACACGAGCGCCCGGGCGGCACGCAGCGCGCAGTCGTGCTGCGCGAGCTCGTACTGGAAGAGCTGCTCGGTGCCGATCGTGGCGAAGCCCGGCCATCCGCACGCGGGTGCTCGCGAGCGTCGGTGATCTCGTCGAGCGCGCGCCGGCCGACGCCGAGCGCGAAGCCGGCGTGGCCCGACGCGGTGATCGAGAACAGTCCGACGCCGGAACGCCGGGCCCACCCCGCTGCTGCACGTGTCTCGAGCAGGGAGTACGTGTACGCCTCGGGCACGAAGACGTCGTCGACGACGTAGTCGTAGGAGCCGGTGGCGGTGAGCCCGAGCACGTCCCAGTTGCCGCGGAAGTCGATCTCGGCGCGTGGGCATGAGCACCACCCGCATCGCCGGCAGGCCGCTCTCGCTCGTCAGCGGGGTGCCGTCGTCGTCGACCTCGACCGTGCCCGCACCGATGAACGAGCGCGTGCGCGCACCCGGAGCCGAACTGGTAGCGACCGCTCACGCGGTACCCACCGTCGACGCGCCGGCGCCGTGACCCGACCGGGCCGAGCATCCCGGCGTGGATGCCCTTCTCGCCCGTTCGCGAACATCGCGGTGGCCGCGTCGGCGCCCGTGTAGATCGCGGCGAAGCACGACGACGTGATGTTCGCCATCGCCGACCAGCCGGTCGAGCCGTCGGCGTACGCCAGCGCCTCGAACAGCGCGAGCGCGGTGGTCGACGTCGACCTCGAGACCGCCGAGCTCCTTCGGCACCATCGCCCAGAACAGCTCGGCGTCGGCCATGGCCTGCACGGCGGCCGGCGTGGTGGTGGTCGCGGCCTCGGCCGCGTCGGCCTCGGCCTCGATGACCGGCGCGATCCCACGCGCGGTCGACGATCTCGTGGTCGATGAGTGCGGTCACGGGCGGGAGCGTACCGACCGGCGGGACCGGCGCCGGCGGGCCCGCGTCCTCGCCGCACGACGAGCAGCACGACGGCGAGGACGCCACCGAGCACGACGCCGGCGACGACAGCGCGACCGGCCGAGCGTCCGTGTCGTCCGCGGTCGCGACGAGCGCCGCCGCGCTTGCCCGGGACGGCGCTCACCGTCCGGGTGGTGCCGTCCGGGAGCTCGGCACGAAGCCCGACCCGCAGCCCGGCAGCGGCCGAGGCGGCGATCCGCTGCTCCACGCCCGGCGACGTCGACCCGCTCGTTGGTGAGGTTCGCCACGAGCTCGCTGATCGTCGGCCGACCCCGAGGTCGAGCGTCCGCAGGTCGACCGTGCCCGTCACCTTCCAGGTCGTCGAGAACGTCGACACGTCGCGCGAGGCCGGAAGCCGCGCAGCGGGCCGTGCGCGCCGTTCAGCTCGCGCACGATCGCCGGCCGACCTGCTCCGGGACGTGCGAACGGCTTGCGTGACGGTGAGCACCGCGCCGCCGCGCCGGTCCGCCGCCACGGCGTGACGGTCCACCGCGCCGGTCAGGTCGGTCGAGCCGGACGCGGTCGGCGAGCGTGCCGCCCCCGACCTCGGCCGCCCGCACCGCGGCCGCGTCGAGCACGACGCGGACCGCGACCACGCCCGAGCCGTCCTCGTGCATCCGGACCGTGACCGTCGCGTCGCGCCTCGCACGCCGGCGAGCGCGCCGACGAGCGCGACGTGACCAGCAGGCGCGCATCCCGGCCGCGCACCCCTGCACCGTACGCGACCGCGCGGCCCGCCGGCACCGCGTGCGGGGGCCGCGCCGTCGTTCGCTGCGAGGGTTACCCCTCGGTGGAACCCGGCGAGCTCCACCGGCGGAGGCTCGAGACCCTCGATCGTGCGGAAGACGATCTCCTCGCCCTCGGCGTCGACGATGATCGTCTCGCCGGCGTGGAACTCCTTCCACAGGATCTTCTCCGAGAGCGGGTCCTCGACCAGGCGCTGGATCGCACGGCGCAGCGGCCGGGCGCCGAGCGTCGGGTCGTAGCCCTTCTCGGCGAGCAGCATCCTTCGCCGCGTCGGTGAGCTCGAGGCCGACGTCCTGGCTCTCGAGCTGGGTCTGCACCCGCTTGATCAGCAGGTCGACGATCTCGGTGACCTCGTCCTGGCTGAGCTCGTGGAACACGATGACCTCGTCGATGCGGTTCAGGAACTCGGGACGGAAGCTGCCGCTTGAGCTCCTCGTGCACCTTGTCCTTCATCTTCTCGTAGGTGACGGCGTCGTCGGCCTTGGCCGAAGCCGATCGCGGCCTTGCGCAGGTCGGCGGTGCCGAGGTTCGACGTCATGATGATCACGGTGTTCTTGAAGTCGACCGTGCGGCCCTGCGCGTCGGTCAGGCGACCGTCCTCGAGGATCTGCAGCAGCGTGTTGAACACGTCGGGGTGCGCCTTCTCGATCTCGTCGAAGAGCACCACCGAGAACGGCTTGCGCCGCACGGCCTCGGTGAGCTGGCCGCCCTCGTCGTAGCCGACGTAGCCCGGAGGCGAGCCGACGAGACGCGACACCGTGTGCTTCTCCATGTACTCGCGACATGTCGAGCTGGATCAGCGCGTCCTCGTCGCCGAACAGGAACTCGGCGAGCGTCTTCGCGAGTCTCGGTCTTCCCGACACCCGGAGGGGCCGAGGAAGATGAACGAGCCCGCCGGGCGCTTCGGGTCCTTGAGGCCGGCACGCGTGCGGCGGATCGCCTGGGACACCGCCTTGATCGCGTCGTGCTGGCCGACGATCCGCTTGTGCAGCTCGTCCTCCATGCGCAGCAGCTTGGCGGTCTCTTCCTCGGTGAGCTTGTAGACGGGGATGCCGGTCCAGACGCGAGGACCTCGGCGATCGACTCCTCGTTGACCTCGTTGAAGAGGTCGACGCCCTCGGCCTGCGCCACTCCGGTCTCCTTGTCCGAGCGCTGCTCGAGGAGCTCCTTCTCGTCGTCGCGGAGCGTCGCGGCCCGCTCGAACTGCTGCGCCTCGATCGCCTCTTCCTTCTCCTTGCGGACGCTTCGACGATCTTGTCTTCGAGCTCGCGGTAGTCGGGCGGCGCCTGCATGCGACGGATGCGCAGGCGCGAGCCGGCCTCGTCGATGAGGTCGATCGCCTTGTCGGGGAGGTGGCGGTCGGAGATGTAGCGGTCGGCGAGGTTCGCCGCGGCGACGAGCGCCTGGTCGGTGATCGTGACGCGGTGGTGGGCCTCGTAGCGGTCGCGCAGGCCCTTGAGGATCTCGATCGTGTGCGCGACGGTCGGCTCCTCGACCTTGATCGGCTGGAACCGGCGCTCGAGCGCCGCGTCCTTCTCGAGGTGCTTGCGGTACTCGTCGAGCGTCGTCGCACCGATGGTCTGGAGCTCGCCGCGGGCGAGCATCGGCTTGAGGATGCTCGCCGCGTCGATCGCGCCTTCGGCGGCACCCGCACCGACGAGCGTGTGCAGCTCGTCGATGAACAGGATGATGTCGCCGCGGGTCTTGATCTCCTTCAGCACCTTCTTCAGGCGCTCCTCGAAGTCACCGCGGTAGCGGGAGCCGGCGACGAGCGCGCCGAGGTCGAGCGTGTAGAGCTGCTTGCCGTGGAGCGTCTCGGGCACGTCGCCCTCGACGATGTCGGCGGCGAGGCCCTCGACGATCGCGGTCTTGCCGACGCCGGGCTCGCCGATCAGCACCGGGTTGTTCTTGGTGCGGCGGGACAGCACCTGCATGACCCGCTCGATCTCCTTCTCGCGCCCGATGACCGGGTCGAGCTTCTTCTCGCGCGCGAGCTGCGTGAGGTTGCGACCGAACTGGTCGAGGACGAGCGAGCCCGACGGCTGCGCTCTCGCCGCTGCCGCGCCGGTGCCCGGCGCGGCGCGCCCTCCTTGCCACCGGAGTAGCCGGAGAGGAGCTGGATGACCTGCTGGCGCACGCGCGACGAGGTCGGCGCCGAGCTTCACGAGCACCTGCGCGGCGACGCCTTCGCCCTCGCGGATCAGCCCGAGCAGGATGTGCTCGGTGCCGATGTAGTTGTGGCCGAGCTGCAGCGCCTCGCGCAGCGAGAGCTCGAGGACCTTCTTCGCGCGGGGCGTGAACGGGATGTGGCCCGACGGCGCGGAGCCGCCGTGGCCGATGATCTCCTCGACCTGCGCGCGCACGGCTTCGAGCGAGATGCCGAGCGACTCGAGCGCCTTGGCCGCGACGCCCTCGCCCTCGTGGATCAGTCCGAGCAGGATGTGCTCGGTGCCGATGTAGTTGTGGTTGAGCAGGCGCGCCTCTTCCTGCGCGAGGACGACCACCCGGCGGGCCCGGTCGGTGAAGCGTTCGAACACGTGGCATCCGCCTCTCGTCGATGGGGCCGAACGCACCGCCGCACAGTCGTGGCGGAGCGGCCGACTCTCGTCGACACTCTATCGGCCGGGCCTTTTTCGGCCCGGACGCGTTGACTTGACACCGGCGGCCTGCCACGGCCGAGCGGGGTTTCGCGCCCGCGTGACAGCGCGGTCCGTGACGCTCACCGAGGGCTGCGGCTGGGCGGCGATTAGGGCTTCCTGCGCAGTTGCGGGCCCCGTCCGGGGAATTGCCACACTAGGAACTTCGTCTGGTCCACCACCGATGTCAAGTCTGGCGACGTGTCATGCTGCGCCGCCAGGAATGGACGGTATTCGCGAGGGCACGTACCGGCTGCTGCTCGACGGCATGAGCGCCTACGCGCGCCGCCGGTACCGCGGCGATCTGGCCCGCGTCGAGCAGTTCTGCCTCTTCGTCGGCTATCCACGCAGCGGTCACAGCATCGTGGGCGCGGTGCTGAACGCGCACCGGGACGCGGTCATCTCGCACGAGCTGAACGTGCCGCCGCTCGTGCTCGGAGGCTGCACGCGGGAGGAGCTCTATTCGCGGATCCTGGCCCGCTCGTACTGGTTCAACCTGCGCGGCAACACGACGAATTACAGCTACGAGATCCCGCACCAGTGGCAGGGCCGGTTCGAGACCCTGCGGGTGATCGGCGACAAGCGCGGAGGCACGGTCAGCCAGACCATCGCGGAGCACCCCGACTTCCTCGACCGCGTCCGGGTGCTCGTCGGCGTGCCCCTCCAGCTGGTGCATGTCGTCCGCAACCCGTACGACAACATCGCCGCGATCTCGAAGTGGCACAACCTGTCCCTGGAGGAGAGCGTCGAGTTCTACTTCTCGCACTGCAGGACGACCGCGGCTCTCGACGAGCTCCGGGACCCGAGCCGGTCGATCACTATCCGGCACGAGGAGATGATTCGCGATCCGCGGGGCGTCATCTCCGCGCTCTGTGCCTCGCTCGGCCTGGAGCTCTACCCGGGCTACCTCGACGACTGCTGCAGCGTCGTCTTCCCGACGCCGACCCGGACGCGCCGCAAGATCAGCTGGCCGCCGGCGCTCGTCCGCGACGTCGAGCGGCAGGCTCGAGCCTTCCCGTTCCTCGAGGGCTATGAGCTGAAGGACGAGGCCTGAGCGGCTGAGCGGGCGGCAAGGGCGAAGCCCGCGTCTCGCTTGGGAGTGGGCTGGAGGACGAGACCTGAGCGGCTGAGCGGGCGGCAAGGGCGAAGCCCCGCGTCTCGCTTGGGAGTGGGCTGGAGGACGAGACCTGAGCGGCTGAGCGGGCGGCTCGGCCGGCCGCGACCCGCTTGGAGCGGCCGAAGGCCGCGGTCACAGCCCCTTCAGCCGCCTGAGCGCTCCAGCAGCCTTCTCGCGATGACCAGCTGCTGGATCTCGTTCGAGCCCTCGCCGATGAGGAGCAGGGGCGCGTCGCGGTAGTAGCGCTCCGGGCGGTACTCGAGCGAGTAGCCGTAGCCCCCGTGGATGCGCATGCAGTCGAGCGCGTTGTCCTGCGCGGCCTCGGTGGCGAAGTACTTGGCCATCCCGGCCTCGAGGTCGGCGCGCTCGCCCGAGGCCTTGCGCTGGGCGGCCTGGAGCGTGAGCAGCCGCGCCGCCTCGGCGCGGGTCGCCATCTTCGCCAGCATCAGCTGGACGGTCTGGTGATGGGCGATCGGCTTGCCGAAGGCCTCGCGCTCCCGCGCGTAGGCAAGCGCGTCGTCGAGCGCAGCCTGGGCGATGCCGACTCCGCGCGCGGCGACGTTGACCCGCCCGACCTCGATCCCGCTCATGAAGTACTGGAAGCCGTGCCCGATCCCCTCCTCGCCGCCGATCACGCTCTCGGCCGGGGTGCGGAAGCCGTCGAAGACGAGCTCGGTCGACTCCACTCCCTTGTAGCCGAGCTTCTTGAGGCCGGGCATCGGGATGGTCAGGCCGGCGGGCTCGGTCTCGGGCTCCTTCTCGATGATGAAGCCGGTCATGCCCTTGTGCGCCGGCTGCGCGGTCGGGTCGGTCTTCGTGAGCAGCATGATGATCCCGGAGCGCCAGCCGTTCGTGACCCACATCTTCTGGCCCGAGATCACGAACTCGTCGCCGTCGCGGACGGCGGTCGTCCTGATCGACTGCACGTCGGAGCCGGCATGGGGCTCCGTCATCGAGAACGCGGCGCGGATCTCGCAGCTCGCAATCCTCGGCAGGTAGCGCTGCTTCTGCTCCTCCGTGCCGTGGTTGCGGATCATCCACGCGGCGATGAAGCTGCCGTTCATGATCCCCGGCAGCGTCGTCCACCCTCGCGACAGCTCGATGATGACGAGCGTGTAGGTGTCGAGCGGCAGGCCGAGCCCGCCGTACTCCTCGGGGATCGTGATGCCGAAGAGGCCCATCTCGGTCATCGTCCGGACGAGATCGGTCGGGAACTCGTCGGCGTGCTCGAGATCCGAGGCGACCGGGATCACATCCCGGTCGACGAACTCGCGGACGGCAGCGACGATCTCCTGCTGCTCGGTTGTGAGCCCGGCGAGGGCCGTCATACCTTGGCGACCTCGCGCAGCGTGAGGGGCGCCAGCGCCGCTCCGAGGTCGTCCTGCTCCTCGAGGGAGAGGATCGCGGCCTCGAGAGCCTCGACGCCTGTGTCCGATAGCGCGAGCGATGCGTTCTCGCGGAACTTCGCCCTGATCTCGTCGCCCGACAGCGGGTTCTCCGGGCCGCCCTGCTGGTACGGGAAGTCAGCCTCGAGGGTCTCGCCGCTCGTGAGCCGTACCCGCACGCCGCCCGGGAACGCCTGCGGATAGGTGGCGTATTCCGGCGTCTCGTAGGAGACCTTCGCGGCGACGCCGAGCACGGCCGGGTCGGAGATCGCGTCGTTCGTGAAGTCGGAGACGGCGACGTGGCCGCGGACGAGCATCGAGGCGACCGAGTACTGCAGCGAGAACTTGCCCTCGTAGTCCGAGCGGGGCACCTTCTTCTGCGCCGCCGGCTCGAGCACGAGCGAGATCCCGGCTTCGGGCACGGTTACCACGACCTCGTCGATCTCCTCGGGCGCCAGCGTTCGCCCGAGCGACGCCGGCGCGGCTGCGCCCAGCGTGCCGTGCATGAAGTGGCAGACGGGATAGGGCTTGTACGCGATCCGCGGCGTCTCCCAGCGCGATCCGAGATCGGCCAGCTCGTCGGCGATGCCGACCTCACCGGGCTCCGCGCCGATGTACGAGTGGTAGAGGCCGAACTTGCCTTCGAAGACCGACTGCGGCCCCGAGGCGCCGTGCGCCGCGAGCCGCGTCGCGAGGTGGGCGCCATGGGCCGCCCAGGCCGGGTGGATCGGCTTCGTCGGCGTCCCGTCCTCGAGGTAGGCGAAGATTCCCGACGCCATCGAGCCGGCGATCCCGAGCGCCCTCGTGGTCGTCTCCGGATCGAGCCCGCCGAGCCTCGCGACGGCGGCGACGCCGCCGAAGATGCCGCAGATCGCGGTCGGATGGAAGCCGCGCTGGTGGAAGCGCCCGGACGCGGCCATGCCGACGCGGATGACGGTCTCGTTGCCCGCCATGATCGCCGTCAGGACGTCGCGCCCCGAGGCACCGGTCGCCTCGCCCGCGGCCAGTGAGGCCGGGGTCACGACCGCGCTCACGTGGCTGACCGAGTCCGAGTGCGTGTCGTCGAAGTCGAGCCCGTGGCAGAGCATGGCGTTCGCGAACGCGGCGTTCGGCGCCGGCAGCCCGGCATCGAGCCCGATCACCGTGGACTGCGCCTCGCCGCCCTGCTCGGCCATCGTCGCGCGCCCCTCGCCGGCGACGCCGGTCGCATGCGCGGCCAGGCCGCAGCCGAGCGTGTCGAGCACGTGGAACTTCGCGTGCTCGAGGACGTCGCCGGGGATGTCCTCGAAGAGCAGCTCGTTGCTCCACTCGGCGATTGTCTGTGCGGCGGTTCCCATCAGCGTCTTCTCCTGTTCCGGGCCGGACAGGTCCGGCCCCTCCAGCTGTTTGCCGGTCAGACGGTCCAGTCTTCGTCGGTGACGGGGAAGATGTCGGCGACCTCTTCGGCGTCGCGCTTGTAGACCATGAAGGTGCGCTTGAACTCGATCACGACCTCGGCGCGCTGGTTGACGCCGCGACAGCGCATCGACACGATGCCGACGCTCGGGTTCGACTTCGACTCGCGCTTGTCGGTGATCTCGCTCTCCGCCCAGAGCGTGTCCCCGACGAAGACCGGCTTGGGGAGCTTGATGTCGGTCCAGGCGAGGTTCGCCGCGGCGTTCTCGCTCGTGTCCGGGACCGTGAGCCCGGTGACGAGCGCGAGCGTGAAGGCGCTGTTGACGAGCGGCTGCCCGAACCGGGTGCGCTCCGTGTAGGGCACGTTGAAGTGCATCTGGTTCGTGTTCATCGTCAGGCACGTGAACCAGATGTTGTCCGTGTCCGTGATCGTCCGCCCGAGCCGGCTGCGGAACACATCGCCGACGTCGAAGTCCTCGTAGAAGCGTCCGCGCCAGACCTTGGGTGCAGTCTCCGTCGTGCTCATGCAGTCTCCCTTGTCTCTCGTTCCAGCAGCCTACGCGCTCGCTCGACCACCGGCGCGTCGATCATCTCACCGTTCAGCGCCACGGCGCCGCGACCCGTCGGCCAGGGCCTGGTCGTAGGCCTCGACCACGTCGCGCGCCCAGCGGAGCTGCTCCTCGCTCGGCGCGAAGACGCGGTTCACGATCGGCAGCTGCGCAGGGTGGATGCACGCCTTGCCGCGCATGCCGAGCGAGCGGGCGAGGAGCGCTTCCCGCTCGAGGCCCTCCTCGTCGCGCGTGCCGAGGTAGACCACGTCGAACGGCCCGGGCCGTCCGGCTGCGGCCGAGTCGACGACGAGCTTCGAGCGGGCGTAGAGGATCTCCTGTCCGTCGGGCCGCGGCTCGAGTCGCAGCTCCGCGCCCAGGTCGACGGCGCCCAGAATCAGCGACGCCACACGCGGCGCGCAGGCGATCTCGTAGGCGAGGCGCAGGCCCTGGGCCGTCTCGACGATCGCCAACACGGGCGGGCCCTCCGGTCCCAGCGCCTCGACCGCGCTCGGCGAGGCTTTCGGCAGCACGATCGCATCGAGCTCGAGCCCGGCGATCGCTGCCAGATCAGCGTCGAAGTGCTCCGTGTCCGCGCCGTTGACGCGGATCGCCTTCGCGCACGAGCTCGCGGACTCGGCAAGCAGACGGCAGGTGAGCTCGCGGGCCGTGCCCTTCTCGGCCGGGGCGACCGCGTCCTCGAGATCGGCCACGACGAGATCCGCCTCGGCCTCGAGCGCGCGCGTGAGCTTCCGCTCGTCGGAGCCGGGGGCGAAGAGCAGGGAACGGACGGTTTCGAGCGACCCGGACGTAACGCAACCGTTTATATGTCAGACATTCGGACCGTGTCAAACCCGCTCGCGGAAAGCCCGCCGCCGGGCGGGCTCGACGGCGCGCTCGCGGGAGAGCCGGCCCGCGCGGCTCCTCCTTGACAGGCACACCGAAGTCAGACATAAACCAATCTCCCTGGTCAGCTCACCCCGGAGGAGGGCGGCGTGAAGGCGGTTCGTTTCCACGAGTTCGGACATGCAGACGTCCTCAAGCTGGAGGAGATCGAGGATCCGGAGCCCGGTACCGGCGAGGTGTCGATCAGGATCCGGGCCAGCGCCCTCAACCACCTCGACGTGGACGTGCGCGAAGGGATCTCGCGCTTCCCCGTCGAGCTGCCGCATACGCTCGGCGTGGAGGTCGCCGGCGAGATCGAGAAGCTCGGGCCGGGCGTCGAGGGTTGGCAGCCCGGCGACCGCGTGAATGTGTACATCATCAACACGTGCGGTGAGTGCCGCTACTGCCGCACGGGTCGCGAGTCGCTCTGCCTGACGCCGAAGTTCATCAGCTTCGTCTACGGCGGCGGGTATGCGGAGAAGGTCAGCTGCTCCGCGCGCCAGCTCGTGCGCATCCCGGACGGCGTCTCCTTCGAGGCGGCGGCTGCGCTACAGGTTGCGTTCGCCACGTCGTGGCACATGCTCTTCACGCGCGGTCGGCTGCAGGCGGGGGAAACCGTCCTGGTCAACTCGGTCGGCAGCGGCATCGGCTCGGCGGCCGTGCAGCTCGCGAAGCTCGCGGGCGCGTTCGTGATCGGCAATGCGTCGAGCCAGGACAAGCTCGACCGGGCGCGTGAGCTCGGCATGGACGTCGGCATCAACCACCAGACCGAGGACGTCGCCGAGCGCGTCATGGAGATCACGGACGGGCGCGGTGCCGACCTCGTCTACGAGCACGTGGGCGGTGAGCTCTTCCAGAAGGGCCTCGATTCGCTCGGGAAGGACGGGCGCCTCGTCATCTGCGGCGGCCATTCGGGCGAGGTCGTTCCCTTCGACATCATCCCGTTCTTCCGCGCGCAGAAGAGCGTCATCGGGTCGTTCATCTACACGAAGGACGAGCTCGAGACCTGCTTCGACCTCGTGGCCCACCGGCGCATCCGGCCGCTGATCCACACGACGTTCCCGCTCGAGCAGGCGGCCCAGGCGATGGAGCTGATGGAGCGCCGCGAGCAGTTCGGCAAGATCCTCCTCATCCCGTAGGAAAGGAGCACACGGGACATGAAACGCGTAGGTGTCGATGTCGGCGGGACGTTCACCGACCTGATCTACGTCGACGACGAGGCGGGCCGGATCGAGGTTCACAAGCTGCCGACGACGCCTGCCGACCCGTCGCAGGGCACGGTGCAGGGGATCCAGGAGATCTGCGGCTCGGCGGGGGAGACGCCGAGCGCGCTCGATCAGGTCTTTCACGGGACGACGATCGCGACGAACATCGTGATCGAGCACAACGGCGCGAAGGTCGGGATGCTGACCACGGAGGGCTACCGCGACATCCTCCACATCGCGCGCCACAAGAAGCCCTACAACTTCTCGATCTACCAGGATCTGCCGTGGCAGCGCTACCCGATCGTGCGGCGCCGCTACCGCTTGACGGTGCCCGAGCGGATCACGAAGGACGGCTCGGTTCTCGTGGCGCTCGACGAGGAGAAGGCGCGCGAGCAGGTTCGAAAGCTGAAGGAGGCCGGGGTCGAGGCGGTCTCCGTCTGCTTTCTGTTCTCCTTCCTCAACCCGGCGCACGAGCAGCGGGTGGCCGAGATCGTGCGCGAGGAGTTCCCGGAGGCGTTCCTGTCGGTCTCCTCGGAGGTGCTGCCGCAGTACCGCGAGTACGAGCGTTTCTCGACCGTCTGCCTGAACGCCTACGTCGGGCCCAAGGTCGCCACCTATGTCCGTCGGCTGCAGGAGCAGCTGCAGGGCCTCGGCGTGAAGACCGGCGTGCACCTGATGACCTCGGCGAGCGGCGTCGCGACGGCCGAGGGCGCGGTGGCGCGCCCGGTCAACCTGCTCATGTCCGGCCCCGTAGCGGGCGTCGTGGGCGGCATCTGGGCGGGGAAGCAGGCCGGCTACGACAACGTCATCACGCTCGATGTCGGCGGCACCTCGGCGGACATCGGCCTCGCCCAGCAGGGCCGTCTGCGCATGAAGCACCTGCTGGACACGAAGGTCGGCCCCTACCAGGCGATGATCCCGATGGTGGACGTCGACACGATCGGCGCCGGGGGCGGCTCGATCGCGTACGTCGACCAGGGCGGGATCTACCGCGTGGGGCCGCGATCGGCCGGTGCCGATCCCTGGCCCGGCTGCCTACGGGCGGGGCGGGACGGAGCCGACGGCCTCCGACGCGATGGTGAATCTCGGCTGGCTGTCTCCGGAGGCCTTCCTCGGCGGCGAGATGGAGCTGCGCGCCGATCTCGCGCGCACCGCGTTCGAGGAGGGTCCCTGCGCGGCGCTCGACATGTCGGTCGAGGAGGCCTCGATGGGCGCCGTCCAGATCCTCACCCACTCGATGGTGCAGTCGATCGAGGAGAACTCCGTCCGCAAGGGCTACGACCCGCGCGACTTCGCGCTGGTCGCCGAGGGCGGCGCCGGCCCGCTGTTTGCCGCGCACATCGCGCTCGAGGTCGGCACGCCGTGGGTGCTCGTGCCGCCGTACCCCGGCATCACCTCGGCGATGGGGCTGCTCGCGACCGACACGGTCTACGAGTACGTCTCGACGGCCTATCAGCGCATGTCGAAGCTCGACGGGCCTGCGCTGCAGGGGATGCTCGAGGACCTGGAGCGCCAGGCCCGCACCCAGCTCGAGGAGGACGGCGTTCCCGCCGATCGCGTCCTCATCCAGCGCGTCGTCGACTGCCGCTACCTCGGCCAGGGCTACGAGCTCCGCGTCGACGCCCCGGCCGGCGACGTCGACGAAGCCTGGGTCGAGAAGGTGCGCTCCGACTTCCACGACATCCACGAGCGGGAGTACTCGCGGCGGTTCGAGGAATCCGACATCGAGATCCCCAACGTGCGCGTCCGCGGCATCGGGCTGATGCCCGAGCTGCGGATGCCCGAGATCGAGGCCGGCGACGAGTCGCCCTCGGCGGCGCTGCGCCACGAGGGGGACGCGTGGTTCCGGGTCAACGGACAGCTCGAGAAGGTCGCCACCCGCTACTACGACCGGTCGCTGCTGAAGGCCGGCAACCGTCTCGCGGGCCCCGCGATCGTCACCCAGTACGACTCGACGACCGTGGTCCCGCCGGGGATCACCGCCCAGATCGACCGCTTCGGAAACATCGTCATCGACGTCGGCACGTCCGCGGAGGCGAAGGCGATCGCCGCCGCGGCCGCGACGCCGGCGAGGTAGGAGAGCCATGTCCGTTCTCGACTACGAGCTCGGCCGTCATCCGGGGCCGCCCGAGCGCGAGCGCGTCGAGGTCGACGCGATCACGCTGCGGGTGCTCGGCGGCGCGTTCCACGCGATCGCCAAGGAGATGGCAGGCGTCCTCTTCCGGATGTCCTACTCCTCGATCATCCGGGAGTCCGAGGACCTCGGCGCGGGCATCTTCGACGCCGAGGGACGTGAGCTCTGCGAGTCGGACTCGACGCCGATGCACATCGGCTCGCTGCCCTGGTACATCCGCGGCTTCCTGCACCGTCTCGGCGGCCAGATCCGCGAGGGCGACGTCATCGTCCACAACCATCCGTATCTCGGCGCTTCGCACACGCCCGACGTGGCCGTCGCCGTGCCGATCTTCCACGAGGGCGAGGTGCTCGGCTTCGCCGCGACCACCGCCCACGTGCTCGACGTCGGCGGCTCGTTCCCGGGCATCAACGCGGACTGCTTCGACGTCTACGCGGAGGCCAAGATCTACAACGGGCTGCGCTGGTACCAGGAAGGCGAGCTCAACGAGGACATCGACCGGATGATCTTCGAGAACGTCCGGACCGAGACGATGAACCGCGGCGACATGAACGCGATGCTGGCCGCGTGCCACCTCGGTCGCGACCGGTTCCTGCGGCTCGTGCAGCGCTACGGCGTCGACGTCGTCATGAGCGCCGCGTACGAGTGGATGGACTACTCGGAGCGGATGCTGCGTGCGGAGATCGAGAAGATCCCTGACGGCGAGTACTCCGCGCCGACCGGCTGGCTGGACGACGACGCCCGTAACCGCGGGGTGCCGCTGCGCGTCGAGACGAAGGTGATCGTCGAGGGCGACGAGGTCACGATCGACCTGACGGGCTCGAACCCCGAGGTGCCGACGGGCTACAACGTCCCCTACGAAGGCTCGCTGCTCGTCTCCTGCTACTACGCGATCCGGACGATCCTGCTCGACGAGGTCATGTTCCCGGTGCACGTGCCGCAGAACGACGGCGTCTTCCGCCCCGTCAAGCTCATCGCTCCGAAGGGGACGATCTTCAACCCGAGCTTTCCGCGTGCCTGCTTCTCGCGTTTCTGCCAGACGCAACGCGTCGTCGACAACGTCATCCTCGCGCTCTCGAACGCGCTGCCGGAGCAGACCTGCGCCGGCAACTCGGCCGGCATCCACTTCTGCTCGTACTCGGGCTTCCTCGAGGAGAGCGGCGAGTACTGGATCTACCTCGAGGTGAACGAGGGCTCCTACGGCGGCCGCCACGGCAAGGACGCGATGGACTCGGTCGACAACCTGATGGCGAACACCCGCAACAACCCGATCGAGGAGCTCGACATGCGCTTCCCGATGCGGTGCGACCAGTACGAGCTGCGCCAGGAGAGCGCCGCTCCCGGCAAGTGGCGCGGCGGCATCGGCATCGTCCGACGCAACCGCTTTCTTGTCGACGGGGTGTATTCGTGCGAGGGCGACCGCCAGTACGACCCTCCGAGGGGCGTCTTCGGCGGCTGGGACGGCCTCGTCGCGTCCTGTCGCAAGAACCCCGACACGGCGCGGGAGGAGGAGCTGCCGGCCAAGGTCACCGGCATCCCCTTCGCCCCGGGCGAGTTCATCGAGTTCCGGGAGCCGAACGCCGCGGGCTACGGCAATCCCCTCGAGCGCGACCCCGAGCAGGTGCGTGAGGACATTCTCGACGACTTCACGTCGATCGAGCTGGCGCGGGACGCGTACGGCGTCGTCTTCAGCGACGAGCGCTCCCTCGAGATCGACGCGGAGGCGACGGCCGCGCTGCGCGAGGAGCTCGCGGCCGCCCCGAGGTTCAGCTCGCTCACCGATCACTACGGCGAGAAGGGGCTGCCGCGCTACAACCCGCCCACGTCCATCTCCGGCAACGGGGAGTTCGAGCTGGGATGATCGATCCACGCTCGGAGCCGCCGGCAGCGGAGGCCGCCGGCTCGGCATCCCTCACGCGGGCCCGCCTCCGGGCGATCGAGCGGGTGCCGGGGACGGTGCCCGTGCGCCGGGTGCGCAAGGCGTACGAGCAGGTCGCCGACCAGCTGCGCGAGCTGATCATGACCGGCGAGCTCTCCCAGGGAGAGCGCCTGCCGAACGAGGCCCTGCTCGCGCGCGAGTTCGGCGTCAGCAGAGCCACGATTCGGGAGGCGCTGCGCGTGCTCGCCGCCCAGAGCCTGATCCGTACCGCGAAGGGCGCCGGCGGTGGGAGCTACGTCACGCTCCCCTCCGTCGACCACATCTCGGCCTTCCTGAGCGCGAACATCAATCTGCTCACGGGAAACCGCGATCTCACCCTCGAGGAGCTCGTCGAGGCACGGATGCTGCTCGAGATCCCGGCGGCCCGACTCGCCGCGGAGCGGCGCCGCGAGGAGGACCTGGAACGGCTGCGCTCGTCGATCCCGCTCGACGCCGTGCGGATCGACACGCGCAAGGAATTCGTCCACAACGCCGAGTTCCACACGACGATCATCGAGTGCTGCGGCAACACGCTGCTCTACATCGCCGCGCAGCCCATCTTCTCGACGCTCAGCACGCATCTCACGCGTTCGACGCTCGGGAAGCGCTTCTACCGCGACATCCACCGTCACCACGAGACGATTCTCGAGGCCGTGGCGGCGGGCGATCCCGACGCTGCCGGCTCCGAGATGCAGAGCCACCTCGAGTACCTCGTGCCTTTCTACGAGAAGGCCTGGCGCAGCCTGAGCCGTCGGCGCCCGGCTCCTGACGCTGCTCGCGCGAAGACCGGGGCAGCGCTTCCTCACGGCGCGGGCGCCAGCTAGCCTCTAGCGCGTACGACCGGTCAAAGTCAGACATCCACCCGTGACGCTGCCACTCGCTGACATCCGCGTTCTCGCCGTCGAGCAGTTCGGCGCCGGGCCCTGGGGCACCCTGCAGCTGGCAGATCTCGGCGCCGAGGTGATCAAGATCGAGGATCCGGCCTCGCGGCGGTGACGTCGGGCGCTACGTGCCGCCCTTCCAGGAGGGCGAGGACTCGATCTTCTTCGAGACGTTCAACCGCAACAAGAAGTCGGTCTCGCTCGACTTCCGCCACCCGGATGCGCCGTCGGTCTTCCACGACCTCGTCCGCGTCTCCAATGCGGTCTACTCGAACCTCCGAGGCGACCAGCCGCCCAAGCTCGGCCTCACGTACGACCAGCTGAAGGACGTGAACCCCCGCGTCGTGTGCTGCTCGCTCTCGGGCTTCGGCATGACCGGCCCGCGGGCGTCGGAAGGCGGCTACGACTACATGATGCAAGGCCTCGCAGGCTGGCAGGCGCTCACCGGCGAGCCCGACGGGCCGCCGACGAAATCCGGCCTGTCGCTCGTCGATCTCTCGGCCGGCTACGCGTCGATGATCGCGCTCCTCGCCGGCCTCTGGCGCGCCCGCCGCGACGGCGTCGGCTGCGATTGCGACGTCTCGCTGTTCGAGACGGCGCTCCACGAGCTCATGTACATCGGCCCCTGGGCGGCGACCCACGGCTACGTCCCGCCGAGGATGGCGAGCTCGGCGCACCCGTCGATCGTCCCGTTCCAGAACTTTCTCGCCAGTGACGGCTGGATCGTGATCGCAGCCGCGAAGCAGAAGTTCTGGGAGCGGCTCTGCGACGTGATCGAGCGGCCGGACCTCCGTGAGGATCCCCGCTTCGCCACGATCGCGTCGCGCAACGAGCACCGCGAGGTGCTGCTGCCGATCCTCGCGGACGTGTTCCGCCGGAAGACCGTCGCCGAGTGGCTCGACCGGCTCGTCCCCGCGGGCGTGCCGAGCGCGAAGATCAACTCGGTGCTCGAAGCGCTCGAGGACCCGCAAACTCTGGCGCGCGAGGACGTCGTCGAGCACGACCATCCGGTCCTCGGCCGCGTACGCACCATCGCGTCGCCGCTTCGCCTCGAGTCCGACGGGGAGGACCTGCGCGTCGATCCGCCGGCGCGCGGCGCCGTTCCGGGGAGAGCACACCGAGTCGGTGCTGGTCGAGTACTGCGGCTACGCGCCGGAGCGCGTCCGTGAGCTGCACGCGGACGGCGTGTTCGGAGCCATCCCGATCGGCCTGGCAGGTTGACGGCTCCCGGTCTGTCGTCGTGAGCGGATCGTGACCGCCGTCGTCCTTGCACTGACGGCCGGGTTCGTCTTCGGCTCGCACGGCCCGGCCCTTCGTCACGGGCTGACGAAGGTCCGCGATGCCGAGCTGGCGTCCTTCCACTGCACGGCGTTCGGCCTGCTCGCCGCCGTGACCGTCGCCGCGGCGGCCGGCAAGCTCGACGACTTCCGGATCGAGGACGCCTGGCCGTTCCTGCTGATCGGCATGCTCGTGCCCGGCATCAGCCAGGTGATGTTCGTCCGGGCGATCCGGGACATCGGCGCCTCGCGCGCCATGACGCTCACCGCGACGATCCCGCTCGTCGCCGGAGTCGCGGCGATCCTCTTCCTCGACGAGCCGCTCAGGGCCGCGCTCGTCGTCGGCACGATCCTCGTCGTCGGCGGGGCCGCGTCGCTGGCCTGGGACCGCACCCGTCCCGAGGGCTGGAAGAGCACCGGCGTCATCTGGGCGCTCGCGGGCATCGTGCTCTGGGCAACGCGTGACACTACCGCGCGCTGGCTGATCGGCGAGCGCGACATTCCGGGTGTCATCGCGGCGATGTGCGTGCTCCTCACGGGGACGCTGACGCAGCTCGCCTTCCTCATCGTCATGCGGCGCGGGTCGCAGCCTCTGGGGCAGATTCGCGCGTCGTGGCGGCCGTTTGTCGTCGCGGGGCTGGGCTTCGGCCTGGGCTACAGCGCCGTCCTCGCCGCCTTCGAGCACGGCAAGGTGACGGTGGTCTCGCCGCTGAACGCGACGTTCGCGCTGTGGGGAGTCGTCATCTCGGCGCTGCTGCTGCGCCGGATCGAGGCGGTGACGGTCCGCGTCGGGATCGCCGCGGTGCTGATCGTCTGCGGCAGCGCCGTCGTGGCCGCCACGCGCTGACGCTCGGCGCCGTACCGAGCCGGGCGGCCGGCCACGCGCGGCCTGAGCGCACTGCGCGGCCTTCGGGCCGCCCTGGCGGGCTCGGTGACAGCTTCGCGGCCTGGCGGGCCTTCGGCCCGCGGCCGCTGCGCGCTGCTTGCCCGGCTATGGGAAGATTGCCGCCCACGACGACACGGAGGAGCCGGTGCGGATCAAGTACATCATCCCCTTCCCGTTCGACGACGAGGGAATCGCCAACCGGGCGCAGCAGATCCCGAAGGAGATCCTCGGCCCGGACACGGACGTCGAGTGCGTCGCCGTCCGGAACAGCGTCACAGCGGTGACGGACTACTACGAGTCCCTGCTGTTCGACATGTACATCGCCGAGGCCGCGCATGCGAGCCGAGGACGAGGGGTACGACGCCGTCGTCATGGACACGGTGTCGGACTCGGGTCTCTTCGCGATGCGCTCCCGGCTCAACATCCTCGCGCTCGGGCCGGGCCTCGTCTCGTACGCGGTGGCGACCATGCTCGGCAAGCGCTTCTCGATCATCACGATGTGGGACAAGTGGCGCCACATCTACGAGAAGAACCTCGACATGTACCACCTCTGGGCGAAGTGCGCGTCGATCCGCGCCGTCAACATCCCGCCGAATGTCGAGGCGCTGTTCGAGGGCAAGGAAGAGGAGATGTTCGCCAAGCTGACCGCAGAGGCGCAGAAGGCGATCGACGAGGATCGCGCCGACGTCATCCTGCTCGGCTCCACGACGATGCACCAGGCGGGCGATTACATGTCGAAGCACCTCCCCTGCCCCGTGATCAACCCCGGGCCGGTCGCGATCAAGATGGCCGAGGCGCTCGTGCAGCTCGGGCTGAAGCATTCCAAGGTGGCGTTCCCGGACCCGCCTCTGATCCAGGACGAGAAGTTCTTCTCGCTGGTCGGCGCGGACGGGAAGACGCGTGGGGCCTGAGGCGATGGGTGCGCTCGGTCCGATCGCCGGCGCCGACCATCACTCGGTCGGCGGTCTCGAGGTCGACGTCTCGCGGGTCGCCAACGGCCGGATGAAGCGCCTCGTCTACCCGCCGGGATACCGGTGGTCGACGCACATGAAGCCGGTCGTGAAGACCGAGCTCTGCATGCACACCCACGTCGGCTATCTGGCCGCCGGCCACCTGCAGGGCTCCTACGCGGACGGGTGCACGTTCGAGCTGAAGGCGCCGGCGTTCGCCGCCATCGAGGCCGGCCACGACGCCTGGGTCGTCGGCGACGACCCGGCGGTCTTCATCCAGTTCGACTTCGAGGAGGGAACCGCCCGGCGGTTCGGGCTCCCCGAGCAGCACGAGCACCGCTGACGGCGTGGCCGCCCGGACGGACGCCAACCGCGAGGCGATCGAGCGGGTGCTCGCGTGCGAGCCCCGGCTCGTGGGCGTGCGGCCCGCGGGCGAGGTCGTTCCGGAGCTCGCGAGCGATCTGATTCTCCACGCGGCGCCCCCGACATCCTGGGACGGTGCCTGCGAGCTCCTCCGGGGCGGGTTGATCGGCGCGGCGCTGTTCGAGGGCCTGGCAGACAGCGAGGAGGAGGCCGAGACGAAGCTCGCCGCCGGCGAGATCCGGCTCGCCGCCGCCCAGGATCACGGCGCGATGGCCGGCGGAGTCGGCTCGATCGTGGCCTCGCTCCCGGTCATGGTGCTCGAGGACGCGGCGTCGGGCAGGCGTGGCTACCACTTCCTCATGGAGGGCTTCGGAAGGACGCTCGTCCTCGGCATGTGGGGGGAGGACGTGCAAGAGCGCCTGGCGTGGTTTCGCGACGAGCTCGGCCCGGCGCTGGACGCCGCGCTCCGGGAGCTGGGCGGTATCGATCTCGTACCGCTCATCGCTGAGGCGCTGCGGCGCGGCGACGAGCTCCACAACCGCAACGGCGCGGCGACGTCGATGCTCGCCGAGCGCCTCGCGCCGGGATTCGCCCGTGCCGGAGTCCCGGCCGAGCTCCAGGAGCGCGCCTTCGCGCTCATGGCGGAGAACCCGCAGTTCTTCGTGCCCTGCTCGCTTGCAGCCGCCCGGCTCGCCCTCGGTCTCGCCGAAGGGATCGCCGGCTCGACTCTCGTCACCGCGTGCGGTGCCAACGGCACCGAATGCGGGATCAAGATCGCCGGTCTTCCCGACCGCTGGTTCACTGCCCCTGCCGAGGTCCCCGAAGGCGTCGTCCTCGAAGGCTTCACGGCGCAGGACGCAGGCCCCGGCTGCGGCGACTCGCTGCTGGTCGAGTGCTACGGGCTCGGCGCTTCGGTGCTTCCGGCTGCCCCGGCTCTCTGGCCCCAGCTCGGCGTCGGCGAGGAGCGTGCCCGGTCGATCTACGAGGACACGGCGAGGATCGCGCTCGCGGAGGATCCTCGCTTCGCCGTGCCGCTGCTCGGCGGCCGCGGTGCCCCGGTCGGCATCGACGCCGCGGCCGTCGTCGAGACGGGCATCCGTCCGGTCATCGACATCGTCATGGTGCACCCCGAGCGGGGCCGGGGCATGATCGGCTTCGGCCTCACCTCGCCGCCGCTCGCCTGCTTCGAGCAGGCGGTGGCCGCGCTCGACGGCGCATAGCGCGCCATCAGGTCCAACCTGCGATCCGGGTCGCCGGGGCGCGTAGGGGCCGATCTCATCCGGCCCGGGTTGTTCCGTTCCGTCGCGCGCAGACGCGGCCCTTCGGGCCGCTCTTCGGCCGATAACGGGCTGTGCCCGTTTCGGCCTAGGGCGCGCGGCCCTCAGGCCCGGCCGCGGTCCGGCTCGCCGAGGGCTCGTAGGGGCCGGATCTCGATCCGGCCCGTCCTTGAACGCGGCCCTCCGGGCCGCTTCACGGCCGATAACAGCGGCTTCGCCGCCGTTTCGGCCTAGGGCACGATCCCGACTGCCCGCACCGGCGAGCCGGCGGCCGGTACGAGCCGCAGGGGGAAGCCGTAGAACTCGAAGCGCCTGTTGACGACGTCCTTGAGGTTGTTCAGGTTCTCGTAGTGGGAGATGCCGCGCTCGGCGCAGGCGCGGTGGTTCGGATAGCCGTCGGTCTGGTAGACGAGGTCGGGCGAGATCGTCTCGACGCCGAAGATCTTCACTCCCCGGTCGGCCATCCAGTGGACGCACTCCGCGGCGACGCCCGAGAAGCCGTCGAGGAAGGCCGGCGTGCCCGCCGTGCGGTTGTAGTGATCGGTGCAGAACAGGAGGATGTCGCCCGCGCCGACCTCGAGCCCGCCGTCTGCGAGCGCCTGCTCGAGCTCGGCAACCGTGACCTCGTGGCCTGCCGGGTACTGGCGGACGTCGACGCACACGGCCTCGCCGCAGAAGGTGTCGAGCGGCATCTCGGCGATCTTCGGCGCTCCGGGCGTCGGATCGAAGTGCGAGAGCGCGTCGACGTGGGTCGCGGCGTGATTCGACGTGATGATGATCTCGGCGTCGAAGGACTTCGCCCCGGGCGCGGCATCCGCGTGCAGCAGGTGACGGTGGATCTGAACCGTCGGGAAGAAGGGATGAAGCTGAGAGTCCTTCGAAAGCGGCTGGCTCAGATCGATCACACGTCTCGCCACGCTACGTTCCTCCTTCGTCCGGCCCCTCGCACGGGGCGTTGACGTACCCGGATCTGAACGGCGCCGTCTCGCCGGTCTCCGGCTCGAAGCGGTGGCGCCAGACACAGCCGGTGTCGTTCGTCAGCAGGTGAATGGACACGGACGTCTCTTCCGACGTGGTGCGGACCCGGTGGATGTCTCCGCCCGGAGGGATCAGCGCGTAGAAGTCCCCGGGTGTGAGCGCCCGCGACTCGACGAGGTGCGAGGCCGTCCGCGCCGTGCTCGTAGACCTCCTCGTCCTGCGTGCCCTGGTAGAGGCCGACGAGCCCCCAGGCGAGGTGGTCGTGGACCGGCGTCTCCGAGCCCGACGGGACGACGAGCGAGAAGAGCGAGAGCGAGCCGTCACCGGCGCGGAAGAGCAGCCACTGCCCGATGCCGCCGCCCATCCCGGAGTCCGGGGCGTCGCGCCGGTATTCGTCCGGGAGCCACTCGGGGTCGGCGAGCAGCTCTGCGAAGGACGGGCGGATGCGCTCGCAGGCGTCCGTCGGGCTGTCGGAGGCTGCGATGAGCGAGCGGACACCGTCGACGAACGCCCGCACGCGGGGAGTGTCGAGGACGAACTGATCGGACGACACGGCCGTAGTGTGACGCGCCTACGGGCAGAATGCGGGGAATGTTCGATTCGCTCGTCAATGCCGTCTCCAGCTCGAACTGGACGTATCTCCTCCTGTTCGCGTTCGCGTTCGGCGACGTTCTCTTTCCGCTGATACCGAGCGAGACCGCGGTGATCACGGCGGGCGTGCTCGCTGCAACCGGAGAGCTCTCGCTCGGGCTCATCATCGTCTGTGCTGCCGCAGGGGCAATTCTCGGCGACAACACCGCGTACCTGATCGGCCGCCAGCTCAAGGATTTCGTCCGCAACCGGCTGTTCAAGGGCGAGAAACGTCGGCATCTCGACCGGGCGGAGGCCGCGCTGCGCGATCGCGGGGGTTCGCTCATCATCATCGGCCGCTTTATCCCCGGCGGGCGCAGCGCCGTGTGCTTCGCTGCCGGGGTCCTCCACTACCCGTGGCCTCGGTTCATCGGGTTCGACGTCGTCGCCGGCGTCCTGTGGGCCTGCTACGCGGCGCTGATCGGCTACATCGGCGGCGCGGCGTTCGAGGAGAGCCCGGTCAAGGCCATCCTCCTGGCCTTCGGGATCGCCTTCGGCATCGCCGCCACGATCGAGGGCGTGCGCTGGTGGCGGCGCCGCCAGGCGCGCGCGGAGCAGGGCGCCGTTCCCCGTGAGCCGCTCTCAGGCGAGGACGGCGGCTGAGCCGCCCGCCCCGAGTATGCTGAGGCGCCGATGAGCGCGACGGTCACGCCCGGTCTGGCAGCGAGCCTCGAGCGGCTGGGCACCGAGACGGCGTTCTCGGTGCTCGCGCGGGCCCGCGAGCTCGAGCGGCAGGGAAAGGACGTCATCCACCTCGAGATCGGGGAACCTGACTTCGGCACCCCTGCGCACATCTGCGAGGCGGCCTACGAGGCGATGAAGGCGGGTCAGACGCACTACTGCCCGAGCGCGGGTCTCGTGGAGTTCCGCGAGGTGATAGCCGAGGAGCTGTCGCGCACGCGCGGCGTCGAGGTACGGCCGCAGAACGTCCTCGTCGCGAACGGCGCCAAGCCGTTCCTCTTCTTCACGATTCTGGCCGTGGCCAACCCGGGCGACGAGATCATCTATCCCGACCCGGGCTTTCCGATCTACGAGTCCGCGATCCGCTGGATCGGCGCGACGCCGGTGCCGCTGCCGCTGCTCGAGGATCGGGACTTCACCTTCGACCCGGCCGACCTCGCGGCACGGCTCTCGCCGCGCACGAAGCTCGTCATTCTCAACTCCCCGCAGAATCCGACCGGAGGCGTCGTGCCCGCGGACGACCTCGCGGAGGCCGCGAGGCTGATCGGCGAGACACAGGCCTGGGTGCTCTCCGACGAGGTCTACGGGCGGATGCTCTACGACGGCGAGTTCGCGTCGATCGCATCGCTGCCCGGGATGCTCGAGCGCACGATCCTGCTCGACGGGCTCTCGAAGACCTACGCGATGACGGGATGGCGATGTGGCTACGCCGCGGTGCCGGATCCGCTCGTCGAGCCGCTCGTGCGCTTCTTCGTGAACTCGACCTCCTGCGTGCCGCCGTTCGTTCAGCTGGCAGGAATCGCCGCGCTCACCGGGCCCCAGGACGAGCCGGAGGCGATGGTGCAGGAGTTCAGGGAGCGCCGCGACCTGGTCGTCGCGGGCCTCGAGCAGCTTCCGGGCGTGTCGTGCCGGATGCCTCGCGGCGCCTTCTACGTCTTCCCGAACGTGAGCGGCACGCCGCTTCCCGCCGACGAGCTGGCAACCCGCCTGCTGGACGAGGCCGGCGTCGCCCTGCTGGCGGGATCGGCGTTCGGGCAGGTCGGCAAGGACAACCTTCGTCTCTCCTACGCGAACTCGAAGGAGAACCTCGAGCGCGCGCTGGCGCGCATGAACGACTTCCTGCGCGCGCTCTAGCCTCGCGCCCGGGCGTCTCGTCCTAGGACGAGGCCGCCAGGCTGTCGAGCGCGATCTTCGCCGTGTTGTAGCTCACGGGGGAGCTCGGGACCCCGAGATACCAGTAGCCGACGGCCTGCACCCGCACGG
Source organism: uncultured Thermoleophilia bacterium (assembly GCA_963780385.1). GTDB lineage: Bacteria > Actinomycetota > Thermoleophilia > Gaiellales > Gaiellaceae > CAWACA01. Next base: position 34,429 of record CAWACA010000007.1, read on the forward strand.
TGTCGCGCAGGAACTCGGCGGCCGTGAGCGTCGGCTCGTCGCGTCCGGACGACGAGGAACGGCCCGAAGGCCTGGGTCTCGAATTGCGGTCCGGGGGAGAGGTTGTCGATCTCGAGCCGCCGGGACTGGTTGTTCGTGATGCGGCTGCCGTCGCTGGCGTCGAGGATCCAGACACCGCGCCCGAGCGGCTTGGGAGCGTCGAGCAGCGTCTGGAGCGCCAGCTTCGGATCGGCGCGCGGCACGATCGTCTCGCCGAGCTTCGCACCGTCCTCGCGCGCGCCGAGATAGAGCGGGTCGTAGCCGAACAGGACGTCCGTCGGACGCGTCGTCAGGGCAAGCCAGCTGGCGGCCGCCTCGCGCGCCGCGACCCGCCGCTGCGGCTCGCCGGCGTAGAGCGTGGGCGTCGTCTGCCAGCCCCAGGCGATCTGGGTCGCGCCGAGCGCGGCGACGGAGAGCGCCAGCGCCGTCGTCGCCCGGGGGCCGGCGCGGGCGGTGAGCCAGATCAGGCCGGCCGCGACGAGCAGGCTGAAGAACGGCAGCGCGAAGATCAGGTGCCGGGTCTCGGGGGCGCTGGCGCTGCCGCCGACTCGCGCCAGCATCAACCCGAGGGTCGGTACCAGGAAGACCAGGCCGGCCAGCAGCGCTGCGCGCGGCCGTTCGCGGACGAGCACCCAGATCCCGAGGACGGCAAGGGCGCAGACGATCGCGAACACGGCGAGCCAGCCGGCCACGAAGTCGCCGAGCGCGCTCCGAAGGTACTCGAGCACCGGCAACGGCCCGCCGAGCTGCGTGCCGCCGTCGCCGACGCCCACGTCGAACCGCGACGCGAGCACGAGGTTGCTTCGCCAGATCGGCGCGGCGGCGGCAACGACGACGGCGAGCGCCACGAGCGGTGCAACGAGCGGGAACCGGTCCCGTCGCCAGAGGACGGCGGCGAACACGACCTCGATCCCGAGGATGAACGCGCCGTACTGGTGGCAGGACAGCGTGGCCAGCAGGGCCAGCCCCCAGAGGCCCCAGTCGAGCGGCCGGCGCCGGTCGAGCGCCCGCAGGAGCGCGAGAAACGACAGGGCCGACGTGAAGAGGAAGAGGCTGTACATCCGCCCGTAGATGCCGTGGAAGAGCAAGACCCAGCTCGCGGCGACCAGCACGGTGCCGACGAGCGCGAGGCGCCGGCCGGCGAGCCGTGAGAGCAGCGCGGCGATGACCGGGATGCTCGCGACCGCGAAGACCACGGAGATCAGCCGGACGGCCGTGAGCGTCGGCGACAGCCACGCGGCGATGTGGACGAGGAGGAAGTGGAGCGGGGCGCCTCCGCGCTCGCCGAGGACCGTCGCGAACATGTCGGGCAGCGGTTTCGAGCCGATGAAGAGCGCGAGCGTCTCGTCTTCGTGCGGCGGCCAGGCATGGAGCTGCGCCAGCAGAAACGCCGCCACGCCGGCCGTGGCAGTTGCGACCCCGAGCAGGTACGCACGCCGCGAGATCGCTGCTTGCACGTAAAAGAGCGTACCAACCCGCCTCGCGTTGGCACTGTCGGCCGGAGAGTGCCAGTCAGTGCCGACCGTCCTGGTAGGATTCGCGGCCACCGGCTCCGCCTTCGCCTCATGCCCACGTACGAGTACCGCTGTCCCAAGGGGCACACCTTCGAGCTCTTCCAGCGCATGAGTGATGCGCCGCCGGAGCGCTGCGAGGTCTGCGGCGCCGCTCCTGTGGAGCCGGTGTTCTACCCCGTCGCCGTTCATTTCAAGGGCTCCGGCTTCTACACGACCGACTACGGGCGCGGCGCGAAGAAGAAGGACGGCAAGGACGGCGACAGCCAGCCGGCGGACGGGAAGAAGACCGACAAGGCTTCCGAGAAGTCGACCGAGAAGAGCTCGAGCGCGGCCGACAAGGGCTCGAGCTCCACGGACAAGGGCTCGAAGTCCGGCGACTGAGCGCCCGGCGGCATCCGACCAGGGCTCGGCACCGCCGGGGTCGGCGGCCGGCGACTAGCGTCCGACGATGCAGCCCGGCGCGAACGGTCCCTGGCCGGGCGGCGGCGGTTGCGGGGCCGACTCGCCGGTCACCATGGCCACCACGGACACGTTCTCCTCGGAACCGACGAGATAGAAGACGCCGTCGATCTCGGCCGCGATGCCGCCGAGCCGACACCGAAGCGTCGCGTCGTCGGCGGCCCGGAACTTCACCCAGCCCAGCTCGAGGAGCTCCGTCGCCGTCAGGTCTGTCGCGAGCGGGCGGACGACGTCGTCCCCGATGAAGGGCAGGCGCAGGAAGCCGTTGAAGCTCACGATCTTGTCGGACATCGCCTGCACGACCTGCTGCTGACGCCCGCCCCGCGTGATGTCGGACTCGCTCGGGTCGAGCTGGTTCTCGCGGATGCGGGAGTACACGAGCGCGCGCCGTCCGTTCATCTCCTGCGGGCCCTTCGCGAAGCGCCAGCCCTTCCAGCGCACGCAGTCCGCGCGCGACTTGAACGGGCAGTCGAACCGATTCGAGACTATCGGCTTCGGCACGTCGACCGTGATCCCGCCGAGCTCGTCGATCACGTCCGCGAAGGACGAGAAGTCGACGACCGCCACGTGGTGGATGGGCAGGCCGGTAACGCTCCTGACCGTGTCGACGGCGAGCGCCGGCCCGCCGAATGCATAGGCGGCGTTGATCTTGTCGGGGCCGTGTCCCGGAATCTCGACTCGGAGGTCGCGCGGAATCGAGAGCAGCGAGATCCGGTGCCGGTCGGGATCCGTGCGGACGAGCACGATCGCGTCCGCCCTGCCCGTCTCGTCGCCGCGCGCCCCGCCGGTGTCGACGCCGAGCAAGAGGATGTTCGCCGGGGTCGAGAGGAGCGAGCCGTCGAGAGGGGCGAGGGACGCCTCGACGTCCTCGGGCAGGCGCGCGTTCGCCTCCTTGACGCCGCCGCGGAACGCGAAATAGCCGAAGGCGCCCCACCCGGCGAAGACGACCACGCCCAGGAGCACCGCGAGCCCCGTCCAGAACGCGATGCGCCGCGCTGTCCGTCGTCGCGGCCGGCCGGGCCGCTCCGGCGGAGGCGGCTGACGCAGCGGCTCCGGCTGCTCGGGCCAGGGCTCGACGACGACGGGCTCGTCCCACGGACCGCGTGGTGGAGCACCGCCGTCCCGGACGGTGACCGGCGGGCCCTGGTCTTGCTCACGCTGAGAGAGCGGCCTGACAGGCCCTTTGGCCCGGCCGCCTTTGTAGACGCGGTACGGCTTGTCCTTCGGGGCCACGACCTGGGCGTATCGTAGCCGGAGGTCACGACCCCCCACGCCGACAACGCGTTGCAGCCGTCGCTTCGGTCGACGCGAAGTCGGCCCACGCCGGGCCTGCTGCGGGCGGCGGCGTCCGGCGCCGCACGCGCGATGCGACGCGGGCGGCCGTCACCGGTCGCGAACGACCGTCTACGCTGACCGCGCGATGGGAACGAACGGCCCTGAGACGCGCGGGGCGCGTCCCCGCTGCCGTTCCGAGGCTCGTGCGCGCGCCGACGACGAGACGGCCCGGCCGGCGCGAACGCGGCGCAACATGACCGGCGCAGCGTTGCCCGGGCCGCGCTTTCCGCGAAGGGTTTCGGGACGGCCGTTTCGCGCCGGCCTGCAGGCCGTCTAGCCATGCCGCTGCTCGTCTGCGCGACCCCGATCGGCAACCTCGAGGACGTGACGCTCCGCGTGCTTCGGGAGCTGGCGGAAGCCGACCTCGTCCTCTGCGAAGACACCCGACGGACGCGTGTCCTGCTCGATCGGCACGGTATCCACGCGCGGCTCGTGAGCTTCGAGCGTCACATGGAGGCCCGTCGCACAGCCGAGGTCGTGCCGTTGCTCGAGGCGGGCGATCGCGTCGCGCTCGTCAGTGACGCGGGGCTGCCGGCGGTCAACGACCCGGGGCAGCGCCTCATCGCGGCGGCGCACGAGCGGGGCCTGCCGGTCGTCGTGCTTCCGGGCCCCTCTGCCGTCGAGACAGCGCTGGTCGCCAGCGGCCTCGTCGCGGACCGCTACCAGTTCCTCGGCTTCCTTCCGCGTGGCGAGACGGCGCTCGCCGCGCTCTGGAACGAGCTCGGAGCGTGGCCCTGGCCGGCGGTGGCCTTCGAGTCGCCGAAACGGCTTTCGCGCAGCCTCGCGAGCCTCGCAAGACATGAGCCAACCCGCCGGCTGGCCGTCTGCCGGGAGCTCACCAAGCGCTTCGAGGAGATCGCACGAGGCAGCGCGAGCGAGCTCGCCGACCGGTTCTCGGAGGGTGCGCGCGGCGAGATCACGCTCGTGATCGGCCCTCCGGAGTCCGTACGAGCCGACGCATCCGACGCGGAGGACGCGGCCGCGGCCGTCGCCGAGCTCGTCGCTGCAGGCGTCTCCCGCCGCACGGCGGCGGGAATCGTCGGGCGGCTGGTGGAGCTGTCGCCGAACCGGCTCTACCGAGCTTCGCTGTAGGCATTTTTGACAACGTCCGGCCACCCTGCTACGCTCAGCTCGTTCTCAAAAATGACAACGGGGAGGAGCGACGATGAGACACATCGGCGTCCTGCTCCCGGTCGTCTTCGCGTTCCTGGTCGGGGCAGCGCCCGCCTCCGCCTGGACCTGGCCCGTCGAGGGGCCGGTGATGCAGCCATTCAGCTTCGGAGGCGATCCCTACGCCGGGGGCCAGCACCGTGGCATCGATGTCGGAGCGGCTTCGAATGCCCCCGTGCGCGCACCGGCGGCGGGGCTGGTCAGCTTCGCCGGCTCCGTGCCGCGCGGAGGCCTGACCGTCACGATCCGCACCGACGACGGCTACGCCGTGACGCTCGTTCACCTCGGGACGGCTGCCGTAGGCAAGGGGCAGCAGGTCCTCGAGGGCGACGTCGTCGGCGCCGTCGGGCCGAGCGGCGAGGCCGAGCAACGGTCGCCCTACGTGCATCTGGGGGTACGAGTCGCGGCCGACGAGCACGGATACGTCGACCCGCTGACGCTCCTGCCTGCACGGCCGGGCGGTGTCGAGCGCGCCGGCGGACGTGGCCCCGGCGGACGGGGCTGCGGTCGGCGAGGCCGCCGGCGCACCCCAGCAAGAGCAGCCCTCCTCGGGAGCCGGGCCCGAGCATCCATCGGCGGCGGCCCAGACCGAGGCGTCCAGCGAGGAAGGCGCCACCGCCGCATCGCCGGCGCCGAGCGAGCCTCCCGCCGAGACCGTCTCCGCGTCGAGCGAGGCCGGTGCCGGCGCAGGCCAGGCGCAGACGGCGCCGGAGGTCTCCGCCGGGACCGTCGTGTCGGACCAGGGCGGGGGCGAGGCACTCCAGACGCCGGCGGGATCGGTGAGGGGCTCGCCGGCCTCCGCCGGTGGCGGGGTCGTCGCCGCTGCCGGGGCCGATCTTCCGGCTGTCGGTCTGGTGCCGGTCCGTGCCGCGCAGTCCGCCGGCCTCGCGGGGCGCCGTGCAGGAAGCCGCGGAAACGCGTCCCGGGCGGGCTTCCGGCGCCGGCCGACGCGAGCTGAGACGCGGCATCGCGGCATCGCAACACGTCGCGGCGGGCAAGGGGCTCGACCTCAGGTGATGAAGCCGGACGCCTTCTCCGGCGGCTCCGATCGGGGCTCGCGACGAGGCCGTCCAAACGGCCTCGTCGGCAGGCGGTGTCGAATCCGCGGGGCAGCACAGATCGGGATCTCCGTGCTCGGAAAAGCAGCGGCGTTGGCGGCCGTGCTCGCGGGCGCGGCGCTGCTGCTGTGGCGCCGGGCCGGCGGAGCGCGCCCGGCGCCGGCGGCAGATCCGGCTCAGGGCAGCCCCGGCGGGGTCCGCGAGGCGAAAGCGGCCGTCGACCGCCACTCGGAAGACCATCGCGGGATCGAGATCGGCCTGGAACTGGACAGCTCGGCGACCCGAGCACGATCGCCCGGCCCCGCTTCGGTCGCAGCACAGTCGCCCGGGATGCGCCTGAGCTCCCTGGACGACCTGGCGCGGGCCGCATGACCGCATGCATCAATGCGGCCGGAAAGCGAGCGCCCCGACGGGGCGGGGCGGGCTCGGCCCCTCCCTATGATTGGCGCCGATGGCAGCGAATCCCGGAGCCCGTCCGGCGGAACGCGAGAAGATCCTCGTCGCCGTGGCCTGGCCGTACGCGAGCGGGCCCCGCCACATCGGCCACGTCGCCGGGTTCGGCGTGCCGTCCGACATCTTCGCCCGGTACCACCGGCTGCGTGGCAGCGATGTCCTCATGGTCAGCGGAACCGACGAGCACGGAACGCCGATCATGGTCGCCGCCGACCAGGAGGGGGTCTCGCCGAAGGAGCTTGCCGACCGCTTCAACGAGGTGATCCGCGACGACCTTCGCGCTCTCGGGCTGAGCTACGACCTCTTCACGCGCACCACGACCGGCAATCACTACCGGGTCACGCAGGACATGTTCCGGACGTTGTACGACGCCGGTTACGTGGTGCCGCGCAAGGCGCTGGGTGCCTTCTCGGCGACGACGGGGCGCACGCTTCCCGACCGCTACATCGAGGGCACGTGCCCGATCTGCGGATACCCGGAGGCTCGCGGCGACCAGTGTGACAACTGCGGGAACCAGCTCGATCCGGCGGATCTGATCGAGCCCCGCTCGCGCATCGACGGGAGCACCCCGGAGTTCCGCGAGACGGAGCATTTCTTCCTCGACCTCCCCGCCTTCGCCGACCGTCTCGCGGAGTGGATCGGCGGCCAGAGCCACTGGCGGGCCAACGTTCGGAGCTTCTCGCTCAATCTCCTCGGGGAGCTCAAGCCGCGGGCGATCACGCGAGACCTCGACTGGGGCGTGCCGATCCCGCTCCCGGGCTTCGAGGAGCGCGACGACAAGCGGATCTACGTCTGGTTCGACGCCGTCATCGGCTACCTCTCGGCCAGCATCGAGTGGGCACGTCGCCAGGAACACGCCCGACGCCTGGCGCGAGTGGTGGCAGAACCCCGACGCCCGCCACTACTACTTCATGGGCAAGGACAACATCGTCTTCCACAGCATCATCTGGCCGAGCATGCTGCTCGGCTACGGGGAGGGTGGCGAGGTCGGCGCGGGCCGGGGGCGGCTCGAGCTGCCGTACGACATCGTCGAGCAGCGAGTTCCTCACGATGGAGGGACGGAAGTTCAGCTCGAGCAGAGGTATCGCGATCTACGTCAACGATTTCCTCAGCCGCTACGAGCCGGACCCACTCCGCTACTTCCTCACGGCGGCAGGGCCGGAGACGCAGGACACGGACTTCACCTGGTCCGAGTTCGTCCGGCGGAACAACGACGAGCTGGTCGCGAACTGGGGCAATCTCGTCAATCGAACCCTCACGAGCGCCTTTCGACATTTCGGTGCCGTCCCGGAGCCGGGCGAGCTGCGCGAGAGCGACCGTTCGGTCCTCGCGGCGATCCAGGGAGGGTTCCCGGCGGTCGGCGAGCTCATCGAGGCCGTGCGGCTGCGCGCGGCGCTCGCAGAGGTCATGCGCCTCGCCACCGCCGTCAACCAGTACCTGAGCGACGAGGCCCCATGGACCACGATGACGACGGACCCTGCCCGCTCGGGCACGGTGCTCTACGTCGCGCTGCGCTGCATCGACGACCTGAAGACGCTCTTCGCGCCGTTCCTGCCGTTCTCGAGCCAGACGGTGCACGAGCTGCTCGGCTACGAGGGCGTCCTCGCAGGTCAGCCGGAGAGCCGTGAGCACGCCGACACGGACGGCGCGACCCACTCGGTCCTGACGCGGCGACTACGAGAGCTGGGTCGGGCGCTGGGAGCCGGGGGAGCTCGCGGTCGGCCAGAGGCTGCTCGAGCCGCGGCCGCTCTTTCGCAAGCTCGATCCCGAGCGAACCGTCGCCGAGGAGCACGAGCGCATGCAGCGCGTGGCGGTCGCGGAGGCCCCGGGCGCGGCCGGTCACGAGTGATCGACACGCACGCCCACCTCGACGCGTGCGGGGACCCGGTGGAGGAGCTGCTCGCCAGGGCCCGCGACGCGGGCGTGCGGCGGGTCGTGGCGATCGGGTCGGGGATCCCTTCCTGCCGGGAGACCCTCGCCGTCGCCGAGCAGGAGGAAGGTGTAGCGGCGGCACTCGGAATCCACCCCCATCAGACCGGCGAGACAGGCCCGGGTGAGCTCTGCGGAGCTCCGTGAGCTTCTCCGAAGCCCACGGGCTGTGGCGGTCGGCGAGACCGGTCTCGATTACTACCGCGACTACGCGCCGCGGGAGCGCCAGCGCGAGGCCTTTCGCTCGCAGGCGGCGCTCGCGGTGGAGCTCGGGCTCGCGCTGGTCGTCCACACCCGGGCGGCAGAGGACGACACGCTCGCGATCCTCGAGCAGGTGCCGGCCGCGACGCCGGTCGTCCTCCATTGCTTCTCCTCGCCCTCCTTGCTGCCGGCGGCGCTCGAACGCGGCTACTACGTTTCCTTCGCAGGCAACGTGACATACCCGAAGGCGGACGATCTTCGCGGCGCCGCCGCCCAGGTGCCGGCGGATCGGCTGCTGGCCGAGACCGACTGCCCCTACCTCGCGCCCGCAGCCGGTTCGCGGGCGCCCGAACGAGCCCGCGCACGTGGTGCACGTGCCTGGCGGCGCTCGCCGAGGCCCGCGGCGACGATCCGGCGGCGCTCGAGCGTCAGATCGAGGCGAACGCGGCAGAGGCGTTCGGCCTCCGATGACGCCGCCCGGCGTCAGTGCGAAGCGGGAGCTGGGCCAGCACTTCCTGGTCGACGAGAACATCCTGGGCGTCATCGACCGCCTGGCCGGGCTCGAGCGCGACGACATCGTCCTCGAGGTCGGCGCGGGCCTCGGGGTCCTGACCCGCTACCTCGCCGCCCGCGTGCGACTGGTGCACGCCGTGGAGGTGGACACCGAGCTCGAGCCTCAGCTGCGACAGGCCCTGCGCGATGCAACCAATGTCGAGCTCGTGTTCGGCGACGCTCTCGAGCTTCGCCTCGACGACCTCGAGCCGCTGCCGACGAAGCTGGTCGCCAATCTCCCGTACTCGATCGCCACGCCCCTCTGCGTGGAGAGCCTCGACGGCCTGCCGAGCATCCACCGATGGTGCGTGATGCTCCAGCGTGAGGTGGCCGACCGCTTCGTGGCGCCGCCGGGCTCGAGGAGCTACGGCGCCGTGTCGGTGCTGATCCAGCTCACCTGCGACCGGACGGGATTCCATCCAGTGGCCCGCACATGCTTCCGCCCTCAGCCGAACGTCGACTCGGCTCTGGTCGCGCTCGTTCGCCGTCGTTCGTGGGGCCCGGAATACCCCTGGCTGAAGCGCGTCGTCCAGGGCGCGTTCTCGCATCGCCGCAAGACTCTGGCCAACTCGCTCGAGCTGGCCGGCGTCGCGTCCCGCGAGCGCACCGTGAGCGCTCTCGCCGCTCTCGGCCGGCCGGCCGGCGAACGGGCCGAGTCGCTTACGCCCGATGAGTTCCCGCAGCTCGCCCGGCTGCTCGCATGAAGCCTGTCGTCCAGCGGCTGCCCGTCGCCGCGAAGGTGAACCTCGCGCTCGCGGTGGGCCCGAGGCGCGCGGACGGCTTCCACGACGTCGTGACCGTTCTCCAGCGGATCGACCTCTGCGACGAGCTGCAGCTGAAGCCCGGGCCCGCTCTCAGCGTGGCCGGCTTCACCGGGGACACTCTCGTCCGGCGCGGCCTCGAGCTGCTTGCGCAGGACGCAGGGATCGAGCCGCTCTGGCATGCGCGGCTCGAGAAACGCATTCCGGTCGCGGCGGGGCTCGGCGGCGGTAGCGCCGATGCCGCGGCCGCGCTCGTTCTTGCGAACCGCACGCTTCCGACGCCCGTCTCGTCCGAGCGGCTGCGTGAGCTCGCAGCGGAGCTCGGGTCGGACGTGCCCTTCTTCCTCGAGCCCGGACCGAAGCTGGCCGAGGGCCGGGGCGAGCTGCTCTCGCCGCTCGAGCTGCCGCAGGACTACTGGGTCCTGGTGGCGATCGAGCGCGGCGCCGAGAAACGCTCCACCGCGGACGTCTACGCACGCTTCGACGAGCTCGGGGCGGGGGAGGGGTTCGATGAGCGCCGTGCCTGTGTGCTGGCGGTCGTAGCCGCGTGCCGGCGGCCGCGGGATCTCGCCGGGCTGCCTCACAACGACCTCCACGAGGCGGCGGGCGGCTCGGCGCTCCCCGCGTTGTTGCGCGACGCGGGTGCGTTTCGGGCCGATCTCAGCGGCGCCGGCCCTGCAACGTACGGGCTGTTTCACCATCGCGAGGACGCGGAAGCCGCGCGCAGGCGACTGCCGTCCGGGACACGCGCGTGGATCGTGGCGCCCGTCTGGTGACGACGCCGCAGCACAAGCCCAAGCGCGTCGGGACGCTCCGACCACAGACTCCCGGCGTTTCGAGCCGGGTAACCTCCCGAGCGAATTCGACGGAGCAGCCGGCTGCCTATACTCGGTCCGGAGCAGTAGGACGACAGCGGAAATCGGGGGCCGCGGCGCAGGAGCGCTGCGCGCGAGTGGGAGGTAGGTTCGCTGGGGTGTAGCCAAGCGTTGATGCGGCGCCTGTTCCTCGGGGACGAGCGCACGATTGGCCACAGGCTCCCGGCAGTTCGCTGGGGCGTAGCCAAGTGGTAAGGCAGCGGGTTTTGGTCCCGTGACCGGAGGTTCGAATCCTCCCGCCCCAGCCTTGATCCGTCGATCATGACAAGTCGACCGCTTGCTGCCGTCGTCATGGCCGCCGGGCTCGGCACGCGCATGCGCTCGCGGCGGGCGAAGCACCTGCATCCGCTGCTCGGCCGCCGGCTGCTGGACTGGGTGATCGGCGCAGCGCAGCCGGTCGCTCCCTCGCCCTTCGTCGTCGTCTGCTCGCCCGCCACGAAAGACGATCTCGAGGGCTCCCTGCCCACAGGAGTCGAGCTGGCCGTGCAGGAGCGGCCGCTCGGGACGGGCGACGCCGTCGCCTCGGCACGTCCGGCGCTGGGCGCATTCACGGGGGACGTGCTCGTCCTCCCGGGCGATGCGCCGCTGCTGACGCCGAGCCTGCTCGGCGATCTGATCGAGACTCACCGCAACCGGGGCGCTTCGGTGACCGTGCTCTCCTTCGAGCCCGAAGACCCGCGCCGGTACGGCCGCGTCCTGAGGCAACAGGACGGGAGCCTCGCAGGAATCGTCGAGGCCGCGGATGCGTCGGACGAGGAGCTCGAGATCCGTGAGGTCAACTCCTCGATCTACGTCTTCGCGGCAGAGCAGCTCTGGGCTGCGCTCGACCGGCTCGATGCCCGCAACGCACAGGGCGAGCTCTATCTGACCGATGCGGTCCGGCACATCATCGAGAGCGGCAGCCCGGCGGCCGTGCACGCCGCCCCTCACCCCGAGGAGGTCGACGGGGTCAACACGAGAGCCGAGCTCGCCGCCGCTACGGCCGACCTCCGCGACAGGATTCTCGGCGCGCACATGGATGCCGGCGTCGGCATCGTCGATCCGGCGACGACGTGGATCGACGCCGACGTCGAGCTGGAGGCCGACGCGATCATCCATCCGTTCACCGTTCTGCGCGGGAGCACGCGCGTCGGCGCCGACGCGCAGGTCGGTCCGCACGTCGTCGCAGTCGATGCGGAGATCGGGCCGGGCGCGGTCGTGGGCCCCTTCTGCTACCTGCGGCCCGGGACCCGGCTGCTCGAGGGAACCCACGCCGGCACGTTCGTGGAGATGAAGAACTCGATCGTGGGGCCGCGCGCCAAGGTGCCCCATCTCTCGTACATCGGCGACGCCGAGGTCGGCGAGGCCACGAATATCGGCGCCGGCGCGATCACGGCGAACTACCGGGTCGAGCGCTATGCGGAGAAGCAGCGGACGGTCATCGGACGCGACGTCCACACGGGGAGCCAGAATGTCTTCGTCCCTCCTGTGACCATCGGGGACGGCGCCTGGACGGGCGCGGGCTCGACGATCACCGAGGACGTCCCTCCGGGCGCGCTTGCGATCGCCCGGGCACGACAGATCAACAAAGAGGATTATCGTGCGGAAGAGAAGCGTGGGGGAGAGCGGCGTGACTGAGCTGACAGCCCTGCCCGGCCTTCACGTCCTGGACGTGCCGAGGCCGCAGCCTGATCGCGGTCACTGGCTCGAACGGACCCCGCATCCGCGCCTGATGCTGTTCGCCGGCCGTTCCCATCCCGAGCTGGCGCAGAAGATCGCCGACGAGCTCGGCATCGAGCTCGGCGCGGTGGAGCTCCGGACGTTCGCGAACGGCGAGATCTACTGCCGATACCTCGAGTCGATCCGGGGCGCCGACGTCTTCATCGTCCAGTCGCCTGCGGTGAGCCCCAGCGACCAGCTGTGGGAGCTCTTCGTGATGATCAACTCGGCGAAGCTGGCGTCGGCACAGCGGATCACGGCCGTCCTGCCGTGGTACCCGTATTCACGCCAGGACAAGAAATCCGCGCCCCGCGAGCCGATCACGGCCAAGCTCGTCGCCGACTTCCTCCAGGTGGCCGGTGTCGACCGAGTGCTCACGATGGATCTGCACGCAGGTCAGATTCAGGGCTTTTTCGACATTCCCGTCGACCACATGACGGCCCTGACGCTGTTCTCCCAGTACTTCCACGATCAGGGCCTCCTCGGGGAGGACGTCGTCTCGGTATCCCCGGACGCCGGGCGCGCGAAGATGGCGCGCCGCTTCGGCGACCTGCTCGGCGGCAAGGTCGCCCTGCTCAACAAGACGCGCCCCACGCACGACGTCGCCGCCCACACCGAGGTCATCGGTGAGGTCGAGGGCAAGATCGCGATCATGAGCGACGACATCATCGTCACCGGCGGGACGCTGCTCTCGGGCGCCGCCGCTCTCAAGTCGGCGGGTGCCAGGGCCGTCTACGCGTGCGCGACGCACGCCCTGTTCCCCGACGGCGCGATGCAGAAGCTCGCCGAGAGCGAGATCGAGCAGATCGTCGTCACCGACACGGTGCCGGTCAACCCGCTCGACCGGCCCGACAAGCTCCGGGTGCTGACCGTCTCGCGGATCCTCGCCGAGTCGATCCGCAATGTCTTCTCCGACGAGTCGGTCTCGGCGATCTTCGCCGGCGAGAACCAGCTCTTCTAGCAAGAACGGCTCAACCAAGCCTCCCGCGGCAGGTTTCTACCCAAACCTTCTACCCAAACCGTGTTGACGCGCCCGCCGGGTGAGGGCAGAACGCCGGGCGGGAGGTCCCCGTGGCAGCCCGCCGCGGAGACCCCGCCCCGAGCCCGCCCGCGCCGCCCCGTAAAATCAGCCGAGAATGAACGGGCGACTCTCACCCGAGGAAGGCGACAGCACTCTCAGCGCCAAGACCGAGCCTGAGAGTCGCATAGCCCGCTTCGGCTCCAAGCTGCACACCTTCACCGAAACAGACCGCCAGAAAGCCGTAGCCGTCCGCCGCCAGAAAGCCGCCGAGCGACGCGAGCGCGCCATGAGCTTCCCGGAGTTCGCTCGGGAGCAGGTGGAGTCCGACCCGGCCAGATGGTTCGAGCCGTACGAGAAGGCCCGGGCGGAGGGCGAGTGGCGGGCACCGGAGGCTTTGATGGACAGGATCTACGGCCGCCCGGCCCAGGCGGTGACCATGAACACGGGGATCGGTGGCATCGACCCGGCCGAGCTCGACGAGGGGACATCGCCACCCTCGAGCGCCTGATCCTTGAGCGGATCCAGGTCGAGCCGGCGAGTCTGTTCAAGACCTCTCGGGCGAGTCCTGACCTGCTGGTTTCCGCCGCGACGGCGCGGCAGGGTTGCTGTGCTCGTTAGCCAGCCTCGTTAAGCGCGCGGCGAGCCTTCGCAGTCGGCGCCTGCACATCACTCGCAACCTCCGTTCCGTCACGCTCCTCAGCGTGGCGCAAGGAGCCAGAACACGGCCGCTACTGCTGGGATGGAGGCGAGCCTTCGACCCGCTCGTACAGGTTCTTCGCTATCTCCTCGAGTTCTTCCTGGGAGACCTTGTCCGGAGGTCCGAACATATCCACCTCGTACGCGAACGGCCCGTCGGCGAAGCTGATCTTGTACTGGGCAAACGGGGGACCTTGCTCGCCCGTCGCTTCCAGGTCTTCCGCAGTCGTGATCCGCGCGACACCCTGCGCGTCCGGAATGTCGTCCACCTCGAACTCGCTGATATCCGCCGCGCAAGAGTTGCCGGGACACGGCTCGAGGCTGTCGTCGTGCAGCACGTCGGCCATATCGGCCGCTTCCTCCTCGGATGCAAACTGCATCACCAGCCTCGCCACGTGAGCTTCGTCGCCCACATGCTCGGCTCCCGGCTCGGACGGGAAAAAGCGCGTGTCAACAAGCGCGGAGACGAAGCCGGCCTCCTCCATCGCTGTCACATCCTCCTCCTCGGGCGAGAACAAACCATCCGGCAGCGATCGGACGTCTTCGATGCCCGTGACAGTGATCGGTGTCTCCACCGGATCGGCTTGGGAGCCCGGAGCGTCGGCTTCGCCGGATACTCGCTGCTCGAGCGCCAAAGGAGCGGCGGCATCCTCACCTCCGCAGGCTGCGGCGCTAAGGGCAATGACAGCAGTCACGAAGAGCCCAGGCAGCCGCATCGACGGGATACTACGCGAGCGCGGGGCCCTTCCAAGCCCTGTTGGTCGAACGGCGAGAGCGGACCCAATAGCTGCTTTGCGTGGATCAGTAGGGCGGGGCGTCAGGCGTTCGCGCGAGGCTTCCAGTCGGGATGCGCGAAGAGAGTTCGCGTCGCCGAAGCTCCCCGTATGTAACTTGACGGGTACGTACCCAATATGGTACATATAGCCCATGGATGCGGTGCTGCAGGCGCTGTCGGACGCAAGCCGGCGAACTGTGCTGGAGGCGCTCAGCGACGGTCCCGCCACCGTGGGTGAGCTGGCGGCACTGCTGCCGATCGCTCGTCCGGGCGTCTCGCGACACCTGCGAGTCCTACGAGAGGCCGGCCTCGTCGACGTGCGCAAGCAAGCGCAGTTTCGGCTGTACAACCTGCGTCCCGAGCCGCTCGCAGAAGTCGACGAATGGCTGAGCCCTTACCGATCTCTGTGGGAGTCGCGCATGAACGCCCTGCGCACCGAAATCGCACGAGGAAAGAGGAGGAGGGTGACATGACCGCAGAGACCCGAGCGAACACCCGCATCACGGGGACGCTGCGATCCGTTGACGGTAGGGGCGTCGTCCGCATGGAGGGCAGCTACGACACCGGCATCGACGACCTGTGGTCGGCACTCACCGACGCGCAGCGCCTGGCTCGCTGGCTCGCCGAGGTCGAGGGCGACCTACGTCTCGGTGGCGCGTTCCGAGCGATCTTCACAAGCGGATGGGAAGGTCCCGGCCGAGTTGACGCGTGCGAACCTCCGCGCCACCTGCTCGTGACCATGACCCCAGGACGGGAGGAAGAGACCGTCATTGAGGCCGTGCTCGTCGCCGACGGCGACCAGACGAGACTCGTGGTCGAAGAGCGTGGAATTCCCCTGGGAGAACTCGCCGCACATGGAGCCGGCTGGCAGGCACACCTCGAGGACCTCGCTGCCCATGGCGCGGGACGAGAGCTCACTGACTGGCACACTCGATGGACCGAGCTCACACCCTCGTATCGGGAGCAGACCGTCCGCCCCGCATGAACGCGCTCGCCGACAACTAGCGGGGGCACATGAACGCTGAACGCAACGCTGACGCGGCGCAGGCCCGCGTCAGGACGGGCTGCGGCCTCTGAACGCGATCGAGGCGCGGGGCCTCTCTCCGACCCGAACTCTGGGAGCGTCGCGGGCTCGAGGGCGACAACTCGCACCAGCGGTGCCGGCGTAGAGTGTGTTGCCGGCCGCGTCGATTGCGAGAGCGAGGATGTTCTTGTTGGTCAGGCCCTGGTTGAGGGCTGTCGAGCTGCGGCCGGCGTTCGTACTTCTGTAGACGCTGTCCCTGAAGGTGCCGATCTGGCGCGGCCTAAGCGTGCTCGACTATCTCCCGAACCTCAACGCCGTCAAGCGTTACGCCACAGTGGCTCCAGCGGCAACCATCTCGCTCGCGGTGCGAGCCGACTCCTCTGAGTCGAACAAGATCATGCCGATACCGTTGCTTCCGTCTCGGATCGCGTCCAGTAGCCGGGGACAAAGCAAGGTGCCTGAGACACCGTCGGCACAACCTGCTCTCGTAGGTTCTTCCGTGCCGTCTCGAAGTCCTGAATCGTCACCTTCACGACCACTGCGTGCATGGCTCCTCCAGTCTCGACGGATGCGTAGAGCCTAAGAAGTATCGACGTTTGCGGCGCGCGATGGCGGGGACCGGAAGTCCGCTCCAAAATAAGCCGGCTCTGCCTACGCATTGAAGGTGACCTCGTCGGCGCCGGCCCCCGAGGCGTTAGCCCCGAGGCTAAGCGCCGGTTAGCGCCAGCTCGGCGTGGAAGGCAACGTGTCGCCGTAGCGGGCGATGAACTGCTCTAGCATCTACTTAGTCGGTAGGCGGGCCTTGACCGCGCCACAACGTCCATGCTCCTTATCTGTGAGCTTCTCGCTATCGAAGATCATCGAGTAGCTGCACGATTCGCACTGCACAAGCGCCATGAACAGAACGTTCTGGTGCGGCTCGTCGGGCTTATCGCCGTGGCCGCCGACATTGACAATTGCGGGCCCACTCCCGTCGGAAGTTCCCGGCAGCGTCGGGGTCGGGTACCCGACGCGACGTTGGCTCGAGACCGGGGGATCGGGGGGCCGGGGCTCCCACCCTCGTTCGGCGGTGCGCGGTGCTGGGAGCCCGTCATCGCGCCGCTGGAGGCGGCAGGGCACACGGTGGACGCACCCGACCTGCCCGGTTGCGGAGCGGATCACACTCCGGTCGAGGCCGTCACGCTCGCGAACTACGCGAAGCGAGTCTGCGACGTGCAGGCCCGCTCCTCAGGAGGCCGTCTGCGGCGGGTCCGATGGAGGGCTGGCGGGCTCTGGCTCTGGCTCGGCGGGGTATCCGGCGGCCGCGCCGTCGGTTTCGTCGGCTCCGGCCGGCTGCTCCGACCGGCGAGCCTCGAGCTCGGCAGTGAGCTCTCTGATCTTCGTGACGTGCGGCTCGAGATCGGCGTGGGAGATCGCACCCTGTTCGGCAAGTGAGTAGGCCTTCTCGCCGAGCGCCTCCTGCTCGTGCCCGAGCTGGCGCTTGAGATTGACCTCTTGGCCTCGACCTTGGCCCGCTCCGCAGCTGCGGGGCCAGCTCCTTGGCCTGCTCGGCGCCCTCCTTCAGCTTGTCGAGGAACCCCATACCGTCTCTCCCTTCCCGATCGCTCGTCGTTCGCGCCTTAGCCCGTGTGGGCAGTCGTTGCCTGCGCGGCCGCGCCGCTGCCAGTGACGCCCCCGGGCGTGCCCCCGTACAGTCACTGCGGACGCCGCCGCTTCTCAGGGTAGCTAGGCAAACGAGGGCCGCTTCTAAGGCGGGGCCCCGTTGGCCCAGTACTTCCGCCGGCGTGGAAGAACCGAGCTGCTCGGGCCCCTCGGAACCACTATTGCGGTGGCTCCTGCCCGACCCTGTCAGCAACGCGCTTCTCGGCCGGCGCTCCTGTGTCGTTCGCGATTCCTGGCGTGGGCTTCTCTGCCCGCTTCGGCCGCGGGCTGCGACCAGTGCGTCCGTAGGCCATCTCGTAGTTGAATGCGGCACCGAAGACGATGACGATCGCCATCACGTAGAACCAGACAAGCAGGAGAAAGGTCGTCCCGAGGGCCTGCAGGGCAACAACGTCGCTCGCGACGAACACGAAGAGGGGCAGCAACTGCAGGGTCAGCTCGAGGAAGAAGGCGCCGACTATCGCCCCGGGCAGCAATCTCGCGACGGGTCAGCCGCGCGTTCGTCAGGCGGTAGTAAACAGAGAGCAGAAAGAGAAAGAGCGCCAGTGCCGAGAACGAGACCGTCAGGGCGAGCGCGACCCAGCGATTGCCAAACACGGCGGGCTCGTAGCGGCGGAGGAGGTTGTAGCCAAACGTGCCGGCGATGAGGCCGGCGAAGAGGACGAGGAGCGAGGCACCCATGTAGACGACCGCGAGCGCCTTGCCGCGAAGGAACGACCGATTCGGCCTGCCGTAGATGATGTTGAACGCCGACTCCAGGGCGGAGAAGAGGGAAAGGGAGCTCCAGGCGAGCCCGGCGGCGCCGATGATGCTCAGCGTCCCCGCATTGCGCTGGATAGCACGGACGACAGAGACGATCTGCTCCACCGATTGGCCAGGGAAGATGTCCTCCAGGTACGAGACGAGAGCGCTCGAGGCGTCGACTTGCCCGATCAGCCCGAGCCCCGCGAGTGCCAAGAAGACAAGCGGCACGAACGAGAGAAGCGCGAAGTACGCGACCATCGCCGCGAGGTGGGTGCCACGCTCCCGGAAGAAGTGAGAAAACGCCGATCCGATCGGGAGAGCCGCGAAGGTCGCCGAACGGCGTACCGAGGCTCCTTCCGCGGACGGTTCGCGCCCGTCCGTCGACGGAGGTTCAGTCGCGTTCGCCCTTTACGAGTTGCGCGTGCGCTTCTCTACCCAAAACAGAGAGAAGCCCTGAGCGCGGAGCTGTGAGCGATGGGATCGCCAGAGCTCTCCCGGAGTCTGGGCGAAACTCGGGCCGGGGGGCCGGGGTTCCCGCCCGTCGACGGGCGAGCGCACCGACGGTGCGCGGACTAGTCGGCATACATCCGTAGCAGCGCCTCCGCGGCCGGCAGGTGCTCGCGCCGGTCGAGTAGCTGCGCGAGCGCCCAGGCCGCCTGTTCGCCTCGAGGGCCGGCGAGCATCGAGACGAGCGCGAGCACGGCCTGCGCCTCCGCGGCCTCCACGTCCCGAGTCTCCCGGCAGTAGCGGACATGCCAGCGCAGCGCGGCCCGCCGGAAGCGTCCTTCGTCCCCGTCGCGGCCAAGCAGCAGAACGAGCTGGAGGGCGTCCGCCAGGCCGACATGCTCGAGCTCCGAAGCCGCGGAGAGTGCTTGCAGGGTGTTGCCTTGGTCGAGTGCTTTGCGGAAGCGGGCGTAGGGGTGGCCTTGCGCTGTCAGGGAACGTATGTTCGCACGGAACCGCCAAGGCCGCACGTCGTCACGCGGGAACGAGGGAGGCCCCGCTTGGTGGCGGGCCTCCCTGTCGGTTTTCGGTTGGTTTGATTCGCCTAGCTGGTCGCCGGGGTGCGCCAGCCGTGGCTTAGCAGAAGGACCCGGTCGAGTCGTACTCGTCGGAAACACCCGGCACGTTGAAGGTCTGGCTACCGATCGTAAGCGTGATGTCCGACCAGGAGACCTGCACGCACTGGTCGCTGGTTGATGAGGCCGCGAGCTCTCCCGGAACCGTCAGCGTACCGGTCGCGCTCCCTTTCTCATTGGCGGTCAGCGCGGGGCGGCACGTTTGCCGGGCGTTGCGCACACGACGGAGCCGCCGCCATGAACGACCGTCCTCGGAATTTGCGCTGGTGTGGAGCGGGAGAGAAGATTCGCTGGCAGGCGACCGGGAGGCGCAGATGTCGAGAGTGACTGTCAACGGGGCCGAGTTCTATTTCGAGGTCCGGGGCATGGGGCCACCGGTCCTGCTGATCATGGGAGCAACAGGCGACGGCGGCCACTTCGACGCATTCGCCGACCTACTCGCCGACGAGTTCACGGTCGTCAGCTATGACCGGCGCGGGAACGGTCGCAGTCCCGTTCCGGCCGGCTGGCAGACGACGTCGCCGGAGGAGCAGGCCGACGACGCGGCAGCGCTACTTGAGGCGATCGAAACGGGTCCCGCAGCTGTGTTCGGGACGAGCAGCGGCGGGACCTTCGCGCTGTGTCTGCTGGTCCGTCACCCGGCATGGGTGCGCGGCGCGATCCTGCACGAGCCGGGGCTGTACGCGCTGGTCGACTTCGCTGCGGTGCGAGCCCCGCTGCGGGCGCTTGTCCAGGAGGCAATGGAGAGAGGCGGGCCGCCTGCCGCGGTTGAGCGCTTCTGGTGCTACGTGGCGGGAGACGACGGCTGGAACCGGCTGACGCCCGCGCTTCGCGAGCGGCTGCGCGCCACCGCCAGCACGTTGTTCGAGGTCGAGCTCGGGAGCTACGAGCTGTACCTGCCCGACGAGGAAACGTTGGCCGCGCTCTCAGCACCAGTGAGCCTGCTCGTGAGCGAGGACGGCCTCCCATTCTCCCCCGAGATCACGGGCCGGCTCGGCAAGCGCTTGGGCGTGGAGGTCGCCACCACGCCGGGCACGCACGCGGCGTATCACGACCACCCGTACGAGCTTGCGGAGGCTGTCCGCCCATTCTTGCGGGAGGTCACCGCATGAAAGGAGAAACGCGGTGCGGGCGTGTTCGGTATCGCTTCCCAGGGATCGGGGCTTGGGGCCGCCGGGCAGCGATGGTGTTGGTGGGGGCTCCTCGCTTTCCCGCTGCGGAAATCAGGGCGCGGGGGTGACCTGGATCACCGCTGCGGTCGCGGTCCCGTTCTGAGGGAGTCGGGTTCCTCCACTGATTTTAGGTCCGTTACGCGGCCAGGCAGACGACCTGGGCGAAGAAGATTCGGTTCTCGTCGAGGTCCTGGCCGCCCCTTGCCCGGAATCCGACTGGCTTGCCTGCTGCGTCGAGGATGAACTCGGACGACACGACCCACATCTCGTCGCCGTCCAGGGCGATATTCCATCTGGTGCCGCCTGCGATGGCGGTCTCGCCTGGCGGACAGGTGGCTTCCGTGCTCGCCGTGTTGTAACGGCCGTTTTCCAGGACGCCGCCGCCGACGAGAACGCCGGAGCTTTCGACGACATGCAGCGTGCCGAGCTTGGCGGCCGTCACGGCACCGTTCGCAATCTTCGGCTTCTTGACGGCGTTGTCCTTGAGCTGCTTTGTGCCGACGCTGTTCATCGGCAGCACGGCCTGCTTCGCAGCCTCACCAACAGGCGTCCAACCAAGGATGGCAACCACCAAAGCGGCGACCGACAGCGCAACCGGGAGCTTCCGCATCCCGCACACCTCCCTCGCCGCAGGTCGAGTAGGAGGCGAGGCTAGCAGAGACGCGCGCCACTCCGTTGGTGCCGGCTACGGCGAGTCACGTGACTCGCGTACGTGGGCCGGCGTTGTGCTTCCGTCCGGGCGCTAGCGCGAGATCTTCGCTACCACCTCGCCCGTACGCTCAGCCGGCGCTGTCTCTGCCATCATCCGCCTGAGCCAGGCTGCCCACCAGCCGTTCACCCTCGACGACAGGCAGCCGCCTGACCCGCCGACGGGCCACGCGCAAGGGCGCGAGGCCACACCGGGACCACACCAGCAGCGGTCACAAGCCACTGCACGGTCGCTACCGATCGCCTGACGGGCCGGATTTCGCTCGGCTGTGCGACCCCGATCATTTCTGTCCGAAGCGGCACCCCGCCCTCCCCCTTGGCATGCGATCG
>CAWACA010000008.1:0-65826 GCA_963780385.1 uncultured Thermoleophilia bacterium
CGACCACTTGCCCGCCTTAGATCGGAACCCGCGGTCCCCCGGCCCGGTGCTCGCGGCTACTTCGCCAAAGGAGGCTCCACGCCCGTCGACGGGCGCGAACCCCCGGCCCCTCGACCCGAGCTCAGCGCGGCTTCCGCCAGGAGAGGCCCCACGTCGCCCGCGTCCTGATGAAGTTCGAGCTGCGAGACCGCGTCCAGGCGGTCGTGCTCGCCTACGAGTCCGGCCTCGTCAAGCCGGGCGCAGGCGAATAGACCGGCGGAGCTCCGCCGCCGGCAGCGCGAGGTCAGGGTTCCGGCTGGACCTGGAGCAGGACGTCCGGCTCGACCGCGAACTGGCCGCTGAACGGGCGTTCCTGTGCGGCTAGCAAAGTGAGAGATGTCGCAACCGCCGCAGCGAACACGCCCAGCGCGAGCTTCGCGGTGAGGCGATTGTCGCTGTGGACAAACGCGATCGCGATAGCGTGAGCAGCGCGACGAGAGTGACGCCGGTCCACTTGACCCAGTTGAGACTCGTCTCGCTTACGATGATTCGCTGGCGCCGAGCGTCGAGCGCGTCCTGGACAGCGTCGACGAGCTCCCGCTGAGCCGTCCGCTCGCCATCCGTCCCCGGGCTCAGGCCGATTGCGAGCTGCAGCGCCTCGGCCAGCGGCGCCGGGACGACCGTCAGCGTCGCCCGCTGTTGCGCCATCGCCGGCCACTCCTCGTCGACCGCGGTACGGATCTGACGTTCAACGAGCGCGTCGAAACGTTCGGTCGCGTCGGGGAAGCCTTCTGCCAGCAGTACGACCGACCGTAGCGCGCTAGCCTCGCGGTCCACAGCGTCTTGCGCGCGCCCGGCCTCGCTCCAGATCTGCGCCGCCATGAACCCGACGAGGAGCGCGAACAGCAGTCCCATCGGCGGCAACATCCCAGGCGAGAACGCTTTGAACGCGCGCGCTCGGTCACCCACGGCGAGCGCCGTCACGACGACGTAGATGCCGAGGGTGACGAGGAACGTCGCGCTGAACACGATGGCGATCAGTCCCGCAAGGGGCAGGTCTTGGATCCAGTCCGCCAACGCTCTCCTCCGCTCGACCTCGTCTCGCTTCGCTCGACAGACTGGAAGCTATCGCGGCGGCGCCTGTTTCGAGTATGCGGGCATAGCCGCACGGCGACGCCCGCGACCGCGTGCTCCACCTCTATACGGGCTAGATCACTTCGGCAGCCGAGCCCGAGCCGCCGAGCGAGGCCGGTGCTGCCGCATCGCTGGCCCCGCCGCGCGAGCTCCCCGCCGAGACCGTATCGGCACCGAGCACCCCGGCGAGTGACCCTTGCCCGTCACCGGGCTGCGACCCCGGCCCCCCGACCCGAGGATCACGGCAACCTCGCCGCGAGAGTTTGTGACGCCCCGTTCCGCTTGGGGGCCTGGACGGACTACTCGTTGTCGGACGAGCGCCTGTGTTCTCTTGAGTGCGCCCGTGAACGTCGAGCTCAGATCCGGCGTGGCCGGGAATGTCTAGTCTGCGGCGTGTCCGTTGCACCCTCGAATGCGGGAGGGTGCGCGGTTTGCTCGGCGAGGTGTCGCCAACGCGTGTTGAGGTACAGGCGGGCGAGCAGGCATCTCCGCCTGAGCCACCGTGAGCTTTCTGCCGACGAGCGGGAACTCAAGGAAGCCTGGCGCCGACTGAGGAAGCGAGACCCACACGGAGGGACGCCGCAGGCGAGGGTTCTGGAAGATGAGGAGCGGCGCATCGACGGCATCTTTCTCGCCGAGACCACCGAGCGTGCGAGTGGTGCGGTAGCCGCTTCCCCATGCGCCAAGGCCAGAAGTACTGCTCGACCAGATGTCGCGTTGCCGCTCACCGCCGCCGCGTGGCAACAGCAGCGCAAGTCCGGCTGTCGGGGTAACCCCTCAAAGCGTTCGTCTACCAGCCTTCAAGGGAGCCTCAAGCTCGCGCGGTGATGTTCCTCCTGGGAGTTGTCCGAGACAGGAGGTGCACGATGATTCGGAAGATCGCAATGCTGACCGCCGTCGTAGGTGCTCTTGCCGGCCTCGGAGCCACGGGCGCGGGTGCCATGGACGACGTTACTCGATCGTCCTTCCCGGTCTGGTACGACAGCGGCATCTACGGCTATTACGGCGGCCAGTGGATCCTCTACGACACGTACAGGAACCCGAACGGCACGTATACGACGAAGTGCCATGCCGCCGGGTCGACCACGAAGACCAGTTGCCCGGGGTAGTAGTCGGCGGCGCGGTCATGTCCCGGGGCGAGTCTCCGAGACATGACCGGCACAGGAGGCTCACGATGATACGGAGAATCGCAATGCTGATGGCGCTGCTCGGGCGCTGGCTGCGCTCGCAGCGGGAAGCGCCAGTGCGATGGACGAGGGCCCGGTTCGGTCCGAAACTACAACGACGAGTAGTCCGGCTGGGAAAGCCGACAGCGGTGCCCCGAATACCGTCTTCGGCTTGTACGGGCTACCGAACCATCACCCGGTGCCGTTCGTGTGCGCCAGCTTCACGTATCCCTGCTGAGTTGGAAGCCGTGTCGGTACCGGTTTCACTCCCATGCGCGTCGACGGGCGGAACCCCCGACCGGAGGATCGCGGCGAACCTCTCCGGGAGAGTCGCGAATGGGCCCGAAGCGGGCGGGCTCGGCCTCGGCCCTTCTCGCCGGGGCCGCCCCGCCCCTCACCCGCCGAGGGAAGAGAGGTAGACCCTCGCCGAAGCAACGACCCCGGCAGGACGAACCTACCCGCTAGGACGAGCGCCTACTCGCTCACCGGTCGGATAGCCGGGGCCGCCCGGTCCCCCGCCGAGCGCCACGCGAGAAACGACGCCCGCCGAACGCGCCGACCCCGGCCCCGGGCGAGCGTAGCGCAGCCCCGGTATCCGGGCCGCCGCCCAGACTTCCCAGCGTGGGCCGTCGTCGTACCGAACCCCTGATCGACGAGCTGCCGCCCTGGGTCATCGCCCTCACGGCCGGCGAAGCCGAGCCTCTGCGATCCCGGACCGAGATCGCCGGTCGCTTCCGGCAAGGCGGCGTCCGCTCTCTCGAAGCCATCGGCGACGAGCAAGACCCGGACGGCATCCGCGCTCTGGGGCCCCGGCCTCGACGTCGTTGGCGAGATCGACCGGCAGCCATCACCACCCCGACCGTCGCCGCCCTGAAAGCGCTGACCGAATTCCTCGTGGCTTTCGGGCCGTTGGTTGAACTTGCCCGGGACCACCGCGACCGATCTACACAATGTCGCCTTCCGCCGCCGAAGAGCTGGCCCGTAGTCGCGGACGTCAGCGAGCCGGCGACGACCGGGCCCGATGCTTTGCCTTCCTCAGCGTTGAAGACATTCTCGAAACCAGGATGATTACCGCTGCGCCAGACGCTTCAGCGGCCCGGCCGCCCTCGGCAAGAGCTGGCGTCCAAAAGGCGAAGAATATCAGAGGCTTCATAAGGCGATCATCGACGCCCGGTACGAGTTCTACGCTCACGTCGATTGGTCGGCAAATCGGACGCTCATCGATCGTCCCAATGGTTCGGGGACGAGGGTCGCCCGACGCTGGCCGAGTTGCGCGGTCGAATGTCGGAACGTGAGCTGATCGCGGTTTCCGAGCTGGCCGAACGGCAAGCGGGCCGCTTCGATCAGGCCGCCGACGAGTACCGAGAGCCAGTTCGCCGAGCCTGCGCCCGAGCCCGAGGTCGGAAGAAGTGGTCGCGGCCGTGAAGACCCTCGGTCGAGGGATTTCGGTCCGGGCGCTCGCGTGGAGACTCATCTGGCGGTCGGCGTGGCCGAGTACGCTTTCGTTTCTGCGGCAGAGACGCGGCTCGGCCCGTCGGCCGCCAGCTCGAGGGGCGGCCAGAACGTGCCAGGGATGCCGGGTTTGTTCGTGTGGGGCTGCCCCGCTCCCACAACAATGGAGCATTCCGACCGGCGCGACGGCTACGCTCGCGGGCGCTTCTTCTCGGTGTCGTAGAGCGGCATCGGGGCGACCGTTGCAGGAGCAGTCCCGCCCTCGACCGCGACCTCGACGCTCTCACCGTCGCGGGCAAGGTCGGTGCGCAGCACCGTCAGGCCGATGACCTTGCCGAGCGTCGGGCTCTCGCACGGGCTCGTCAGCGTGCCGACCGGCTCGCCGTCCTTCGTGACGGCGGCGCCGTACTGCGGGAACCGCGCCGTCGACGACGAGGGTGACGAACCGGTTGGGCGGGCTCGCCGCCTCGGCCGCGAGCGCGTTCCTGCCGCAGAACTCGGCCTTGTCGAGGGGGATGAGCTTGTCGAGCCCCACGTCGTAGGGGCTTGTCTGGTGCTGGAAGTAGTCGCGCCCGATGAAGATCAGCCCGGACTCGATCCTGATCGTCTCGACCGCCGCCAGCCCGTAGGGCTGCGCGCCGGCGCCGACCACCGAGTCCCACAGCTGCTCGGCTCCGTCGGGCGAGCAGAACAGCTCGTAACCGAGCTCGCCCGAGTAGCCCGTTCGCGACACCCAGCACGGGACCCCGCCGACCTCGACCTGCTCAGGCCAGAAGCGGAAGTAGCGCAGCCCCGAGACGTCGGCAGCAGTCAGGCTCTGGAGGAGCTCCGTCGAGCGAGGACCGCTGATCCCAAGCTGCGGCATCGACCTCGTCATCGGCAGGATCTCAACCGAGAGGCCCTCCGCGACCGCGGTGAAATGATCGAGATCGGAGTCGAGCCCGGTGACCGCGACTAACTGGTCGTCGCCGGTCTTGAAGACCGTGCATTCACCCACCATCTTGCCGTTCTCATCACAGAACGGCGCGTACCGGACCTGCCCGACCTCGAGGCTCAGCATGTCGTTCGTGAAGATGCGGTCGGCGGCCTTCACGGCGTCCGGGCCCGTGAACGCCAACTTGCGAAGCGGTGACGCGTCCCAGACACCGACGCCGTTGCGGATCGCGTGGTGTTCGGCGACGGGATCGCCGAAGTGCTTGGGCCAGTACCAGCCTTCCCGGTCGAGGTGTTGGACGACGCCCAT
Source organism: uncultured Thermoleophilia bacterium (assembly GCA_963780385.1). Classification (GTDB taxonomy): domain Bacteria; phylum Actinomycetota; class Thermoleophilia; order Gaiellales; family Gaiellaceae; genus CAWACA01. Next base: position 4,975 of record CAWACA010000008.1, read on the forward strand.
CGCGCGCTGCGGGCGATCGAACGCCGTCCGCTTGATCTCCGCCGGCATCTCTTTGTCTCCTGTCTCTTCCGGTGGAAGGCGGCCTCGGAGCCACCGTACTCCACCTCCACGCGCTCAAACAGTGAAGATCTCGGAACGTTCTACGACCGGCGAAGCCAAGCTCGCTGCCCAGGTCTAATCCTAGGCTTCCCGGGCACCCCTCCCCTTGACACGCGATCGCGCGTGGGGCCCTTCTGACGCATGCTCACTGAGGCCTTCCCGCCGCCGGGGCTCGACCCGGTCGCTCACGCTGTCTCCTGCAGCCTCGAGACAGCCGTCTGGGTGTTCGCGGACGGGCGCCCGCTCGTCGCGCCCAGAACGAGCGAGCAGGTCGCGCGCGCCGCGCGCGAGCTCGCATTAGGAGCGGCGCGTAGCCTCCAGATCGGAGAGCAAGTGCAGCTCTATGCGCTGCCAGTGACCGAGAACGGCCGCCGGCTAGGCGCGATCGTCGCCGGCGCCTCGCTGGCCCCTACCGCGAGACCCGTCACGAAGCGCTGCTCGGCTTCCTCGCGCTCGGGACAGGGCTCCTCGTCACTGTCGTCGGGTTCTCAGAGGCGCCACTGGCAAAGCACACCTGCGCGACCCATCGTTCGGCCCGCCCGGCTCACGAAGTCAGCGCTGCGCGGATCGATGCCTTCGGGTCTTCGGTGATCGGCGTCCCGTGGCCGAGGCAGAGCACCGAGAACGGCAGCTCGAGCAGCCGCTCGACGCTGCGTCGTGCCTCGTCGATGTCGTGCGCGTACTCGGCCGGGATGACCTCGAGGGGCGTCTCCGGTTCGTGGACGAGCAGGTCTGACACGAACGCGATGTCCGGGTCGCCGTCCAGCAGAAACGTGTGTTGAGTCGTACCGGCGCCGGGGGTGAAGACGGCGCGCAGCCCTCGAAGCTCATCGCCGTCCTCGTAGCGGACGTCCGGCTCCTCCTCGAGGGTCTGCGAGAGCGCCGGCGCGTACACCGGGACGCCGAGCTCGCGCCGCAACCTCCACGCCGAGCGCTGGTGGCCGCCGGACGTCAGGCAGATCGCCTCGACGGCGCCGAGCTCGGCGAACGCCTCTGGCGCGAGCGGCAAGGGGTCGACGAGGATGGTTCCTTCGTCCGTCGGGACGGCATGGCCGGCGCTGATGAAGCCGCCGATCCGGTCGTCCCGCACGTGCCAGTGGAAGACGCCCGGGACCACCTCCTCGACGGCGGTCGCAACCTCGCGAGGCTCGCTCACGCCGCGATTGTAGGCCCCACGGGCCGCGCTCAGTTGCCGAGCGGGTTCAGCAGCGCTTTCTTCCCCTCGAACGCGAACAGCAGCAGGTCGACCATGCGGAACGTCGTGCTGTTCGGGCCGAGCGTCGGCGTCCACGTCGGGTCGCGAACGATCGAGAACTGGCTCCCCTCCATGGCGCGGTGGAAGGTCTCGGCGACGATCCGGGCGCCGACGCCCTTCAGCTTGCCTGCGTTGAGCTCCGCCTCGCGCAGGATGTAGAACCACAGCGGCGTGTCCTTGACGAGCGCCGCCCGCTGGGCCTGCGTGAGGCCGCTCAGGTCGGCGCCGTTGCTGCCGTCCCGGATCTGCGCGTTCGTGAGCTTCGTCAGCGTCACGCCCTTGCTCTTCAGGAAGGTGACCATCTGCTGCCCGGTCGCCAGCCGCACCATCCTCGCCCTCGTGAGGTTGCGGAATGCGAGGTTGTTCTCGCCGGTGGGGAAGCCGGGAAGCGTCTTGAGCGGAGGCACGAGCAGAGTGTCGATGCGCATGGCCCGGTTGAACTTGGCTTCGGGCACGGCGAGGTCGGGCTTGCCCGCCTCCTTGAAGTCGTAGAGCCGGCGGAAGTCTGCGATCCAGGTGCTTGGAAGGCGCAGCTCCCCGCCGAGGTCACCGCTGAGACCGGAGAACACGAACAGCAGGTCGAGGGTGCCGAAGCCGTCGTCGAAGATCCGGTTCCAGTTGTAGGCCCTCCGGATCATCGAGTGACCGAGCCGGAAGGCCGCGACCGAGAACTCGATCGGCATCGTGGGAACGTCGGTCGGCGTCGCGCCGACCTCGAACGCCTTCCGGCCGTTCGTGAAGACGTTGTTCACGATGCCCGGTTGGCAGATGCGCGGGAGGTAGTCGGTGCGCAGCACCCACTGGTAGTGCTTGGTGACGAGCTCGCGCGCCGTCGCGAACTGCTGCGGAAGGCGGCACCGAGCTCGGGAGCGTGTCGACGACACGGTTGTGGAAGCGGATGAACGCGAGGTGCGTCTGGGCGACCGCGAGGTTCTCGTCGTTCCGCGGGTCCGGAATGATCGCCTTTCGCTTCTTGGCGTTCGTGTTGCCCGCCCCGCGCGGCAGGTCGAAGCCGTCCTTCGCAGGAAGGCCCTCGAACGCGGCCGTCTTGCCCATCTTCAGGTGGATGCCGTCTGCTTCGTAGAACTTCGCCGACTCGGGATCGGTCGGCCCGGCGCCGTAGAGCGAATCGAGGTCGAGGCTCGGTGAGCGAGCCTGCAGGAGCTGGGCCGGAGAGACGTGCTCGCCGAGCATGACCGTCGTCTTGTCGAACGTCAGGTCGTGGTCGACGAACTGGCCCAGGTACGTGAAGCCCGCCGGTAGCTGCGACGCGCCGCCGCCTCCCGCGGTCATCGCGGCTGCGATCTTCTTGCGGTTGCCCTCGGCGAGCTGGTGATTGATCCCGTTCGGCCCCATCCGCGAGAAGCGAAACGGGGGCGGCGGCGGCGTAGCGGCATCCGCGACGGTGCGCTCGCGGCCCCCCACGCTCTCCCCGAGCAGACCCTCGCCGATGACGTAGTAGCTCTCCGAGCCATGGTGCTCCACGATGCCCTCCCCTGATCGAACGCGTGCGAGCGCGCGTCCGCGCGCCCGTCGAAGGCCTTCGTTGATCCTGAGAGCGTCGGGCTCGGAAACTCGCGCCGGGCACGGCGATTCGGGCGCGCGGGTCTGGTTCCCTCGAAGCAGGGAGGCGCGGCCCCCGACCGGGGGATAGCACCTCCCCCTCGGCGCGGCAGGATGGGGTCAGAGCCTTGATCGCAGGAGGAACGCGGTGGAGCAGAGCCGGGACGAAGTGTCCCTCGCCCTCCGGTGCGCCGTGGCAGCGGCCGCCCCCGGAGAGCATCAGTGAGCGGCGGCGTGGCAGAGGCGACCGCCGGTGAAGAGCCCGGGGTCGAGCCGGCGTCGGTGAACGACAGCCCCGCGCTGCGGTTCGCGCAGGAGCTCCTGCTCGCAACCTCGCCGGGCGAGATCGCCGCGCTCCTGGCCCAGCGGGTCTCGGAGAGCCTGGGCGGCCCGGCCGCCATGTACCTGGCCGGGCCGGACGCGGAGCCGACGCTCGCGTACGTCGTTCCCGAAGGCACGAGGTTCGACGGTGCGCTCCCGCTCGTCGAGCAGGCGCTCGCCAGCGGCTCGATCGCAATCGCTCCCGTCGACCGGGCTCTGGATGTCAACGGGCTGGCCGACCCGGCGCGACGGGCCGCCGTGCCGATCACGACGGCCTCGGGACCGTTCGGCGTGATCGTGATCGACGGCGTCGACGAGGCCCGCGACATTCGCTTCCTGATGACGATCGCCGATCTCGTCTCGGCCGCCGTGGCCCACCGCGAGCACGCGCAGGCGAGTGCCGAGGAGGCGCGCCTCGACCCGCTCACCGGGCTCGCGAACAAGCGGGCGTTCCACGAGCAGCTCGGCGAGGCGGTGCAGAAAGCGGAGCAGGAAAACGGCCCGCTGTCGATCATCATCTTCGATCTCGACGACTTCAAGAAGATCAACGACCGAGAGGGTCACCTCGTCGGCGATCGGGTTCTCCACGAAGTGGCGCGGGTGACACTCGCGACCTTGCGGATCGGCGAGGACGCATTCCGGCTGGGAGGCGAGGAGTTTGCGGTGCTCCTCGAAGCCCGCAAGGAGGGCGCCGAGCAGGTCGCCGACCGCATCCGGCAGGGGCTCGCCGCGCAGCGCCGCGGCGAGCGCCTGCCGTCCATCTCGGCCGGCGTGGCGACGTTTCCGGAGGACGGGCGGACGAAGGAGGAGCTGCTGCACAAGGCCGACGTCGCCCTCTACGCGGCGAAGGACCGCGGCAAGGATCGCGTCGTCGGGTACTCGAGCCGGATCGCTGACGACACGACCTCGCTCGAGGTCGAGCGCCAGCATCGACTCGAGGGCGAATGGTGGCGCAAGGTGCTCGGAGCGGCCTCCCGGGGCACCTGGGCCGACGACAAGGCGGGGCCGGGCTGGTCGCCCGACGACGTCTCGCAGCTGGCCGTGTTCGTTGCCAGGGAGATGGGGCTCCCAGAAGAGGAGCTCGACGCGGTGTCCCTCGGCGCCGTCCTCGTCGAGCTCAGCAAGCTCGGCATCCCGGAAGCGATCAAGGCCAAGTCGGGTCGTCTCAGCCCGCGCGAGGCGAACCTCGTGCGCGAGCGCACGTCACAGATCGTCTCGGCGCTGACGCCGGTGCCTCATCTGGCAGGCGCCCTTCCGATCCTGCGCAGCTGCCGCGAGCGGTGGGACGGAAACGGCTATCCGGACGGGCTCGCGGGCGATGCGATCCCCGTCGGCGCGCGCGTCGTCGCCGTGTGCGACACCTTCTGCGCGCTCGTCAGGCAGCGCAGCTACCGGCCTGCACGCACGCAGGCGCGGGCGCTGCTCGAGCTCCAGGAGCGCGCGGGCAGCTGGTTCGACCCGGCAGTCGTGCACGCGCTGCGCACGGTCATGGAACGTCCGGCTCGGTCCCGCTAGGGCTCGGGCGGCCGGCCGGCAACTCGATCGACGACGGCGCTGAGGAGGGCGACGAGGGCCACCGCAGGCGCGACGAAGCAGACGATCGGCACGCGGAAGAGCACGATCGGCTCGTCACCGGCGATGAACCCCTGCCGCCGCGCGAAGCGGAGCGCGATCGGGATGCTGGCTCCCCAGACGATCGCGGCCCACGCCCAGGCGGGCATCAATCGCCTACTGTCACGACGTCGCCGGCCTCCACGCCCCAGCGGTCGAACGCTCCCCGGTTGACCTCGAGCGCGGCGCTGTAGGAGATGCCCGGGTCGTAGAGTGGGCACGGGTCCGCGCGGCACGGCTCCATGTCGAGGATCTCGAGCACCTCGCCCTGGTCGCCGAGGAACGCGATCGAAAGCGGGATCAGGGTGTCCTTCATCCAGAAGCTGCCGCGGCGCGCCTCGTCGTAGACGAACAGCATTCCCGCCTGCTCCGGCAGCGACTCCCGGCCCATGAGCCCCTGTTGGCGCTCCTCGTGCGACTCGGCGATCTCGAGCTCGAGCGTCACCGGGCCGCCGGCCGTCTGGATGACTCCCGTCGTCTGCTCGAAGCCTCCGCCGCACGCGGCCAGGAGGACGGCAACGAGAAGAGCCGCAACCGCTCGGAGTACCCGCATGGACCAAGGATCGCCGAACTAGGCCGAAACGGGCGCAGCCCGTTATCGGCCGTGAAGCGGCCCAGAGGGCCGCGTTGACTAAGCCGAAACGGGCGCAGCCCGTTATCGGCCGTGAAGCGGCCCGGAGGGCCGCGTTTACGATCGACCCGAATAGTCCCCGGGCCGGGCCGGATGAGATCCGGCCCCTACATGGCGGAGCGGAAGTGGCCGAGAACGGTGTCCCAGCCGGTCTCATAGCTCTTGTGCACCGACGGGCCCTCCTCGCCGAGCCGCTCCCAGCCACGATGCTCGAGCTCGACCCGTGCACCGTCACCCTCGGAGGCAAAGCGCACCTCGACCTCGGTCGATGCCTCGCGGTCGGGGTTCGGGCTCCAGGAGAACACGACGCGCGCCGACGGCTCCCACACCGTGACGGAGCCCCATTCGTGCTCGGACCCGTCGTCCCAGATCTCGTAGATCCGTCCTCCGACGCCGGCCTCGAAGACCGCCGTTCGGGCGCGCTCGTCGCCGACCGAGTGCGTTGCCAGGGGCCACCAGCGGGCGATGCCGGTCGTGAAGGTCTCGAACGCCTGCTCGACGGAGCAGGCGACGTCGATCGTCTTGCGGACGGTCAGGGCGGCCGTCGGGACGCTCATGCTCTCTCCTCCTCGGTCGTGGGCGCGGCCGCCGCCTCGGCGGCCGCCTTGAAGTCGTCGAGGACGTCGGTCCAGAAGCTCTCGAAGTAGTCGCGCAGGGCGGCGATCCCCGCCGGGTCGAGCCGGTAGATGCGGCGGGCGCCTGCAGGCTCGTCGGCGACGAGCCCTGCTTCCCTGAGAACGCGAAGGTGCTGCGAGACAGCCGGGCGGCTGACGGGGAGCCCGCGTGCAAGCTCTCCGACCGCAGACGGGCCCCGGCGGAGGCGTTCGACGATCGCCCGACGTGTCGGGTCGCCCAGCGCATCGATGGCCGTGTCGTAAGTTACCACTTACGGTAAGTATTAACTTACCGAATGCTCCGTGTCAAGGACCACCCTGCCGAGGGACGGCGCTAGGGTTCGTGGCCCGTGCGCATGCCGGAACCCGTCGTCCTCAGCGGGGCTCGTCTCCGGCTGGAGCCCCTCGAGCCGCGTCACGAGGCCGACCTCGCGCAGTCCGTCGCCGCCGACCCGTCGGCGTTCACGATCTCGGGCCCCGTGCCCCCGGCCGGGCTCGGCCCGTGGCTCGCGCGGGCCTTCGAGGAGCGGGCGACGGGCGCACGCCTTCCCTTTGCCGCCGTCGACGCGGGGACCGGGCAGGCAGTCGGGTCGAGCAGCTATCTCGACATCGCTCCCGGAGACGGGCGGATCGAGATCGGCGCCACGTGGTACGGACGGGCGTGGTGGGGCACGCACGTCAATCCGGAGGCGAAGCTGCTCCTGCTCGCGCACGCGTTCGACGATCTCGGCGCAACGCGCGTCGCGTTCCGCACCGATGCCGCCAACGCGCGCTCGCGGTCTGCGATCGAGCGGCTGGGAGCCGCGTTCGAGGGCATCCACCGCAATCGGGAGCACCGGCCCGACGGGACGTTGCGAGACACCGCCTACTACTCGATTCTCCCGGCCGAGTGGCCGGCGGTTCGAGCGGGTCTGGAGGAGCGCTTGGCCTAGCCGGCGATCAGCCCGGTCGCGTACATGATCAGGACGCCGGCGAGGAAGCCGCCGATCGCGTAGCCGGACGTCAGGCCGCCGGGTGCCCGCCGGCTGGATGTAGCGGCCCACCTCGACGACAACCTGGAGCGCGGCGCCGACGGCGAGGCCGAAGAACAGCACGCCGACGACGTCGTTCGCGACGAAGCCGCCGATCCAGGCTCCGGCGATCGCGGGGGCCCCCGCGATCAGGGCGAGCGCGCCGAGTCGTGCGAAGCTCACGCGCTGGCCCTCGGCGATCGGCGCCGCGATGCCGAGGCCCTCGGTGACGTTGTGGATCATGAAGCCGATGATCAGGAAGCTGCCGAGCGCGAGCTCCCCGAACGCGAAGGACGTCCCGATCGCCAGGCCTTCGCCGAGGTTGTGAAGCCCGATCCCGATCGCGACGAGGGTCGCCAGTGCAACGCCGGAGAGGGTCGGGTCGCGCTCGCGGCCGCTCTTCGCGGAGAACCGGTTCGAGACCCAGGTCAGCGTCAGGTAGCTGACGACGACGCCGATCAGGACGAGCCCGGTGCCCTGCAGCGAGCTCGGGAGGGCGGCCTGCAGCTGGAGAGCTTCGGCGAACGCGTCGATGGCCAGGAACGTCAGCAGCCCGGCGGTGAGAGCCATGAACGCGGCCAGCCACTTGGCGCTCGCGTGGCGCAGCGAGGGTAGCCAGGCAAGACCGAGCACGATCGGCACGACGCCCACGAGGAAGCCGATCAGCGCGTACCCGAGGAAGCCCTTCGCCGAGGGCGCCTTCGTCTCGACCGCGGCCGGAACCTCGAAGGTGGTCTGAATGCCGCTCGAGCTCGTGACCCCGATCAGGTACGGGTCGTCCGCGACCCAGTCGAAGGGAACGACGATCTCCCGCGACGCGAGCCGGCCGAGCGTCGGAGAGCCCTCGACCTCGAACGGGACGACGGCGTCGTCGATCGCGACGACGGCGATCGTGAGGTCGTCCGGCTGCGGGTTGCGAACGTGGATGCGGATCTCGCCGGGCTTGAACTCGACCCGCTGGATGTCGAACTCGTCGGCAGGCGGCGGATTCGTCCCGACGAGATCGACGAGCGAGCCGCCCGCCGAGGCGAAGATCGAGACGACGGCGACGATGAGCACGATCGGGACGAGGGCCCAGAGGCGCCAGCGCATTCGGGATCCACGCCGCTCCGCGTCAGGCCGGACCGGTCCGGCCCCTACATCGGCCGAACGAGTCCCGGCCCTCACCGCGGTCTCCGAGGATTCCATCAGACGGTGTCCGGCTCCTCGTCTTGCTCGCAGAGGAAGGTGCGGTTTGCGGCCGGCTGCGCGTCGTCGCCGTCGATCACGTTGAAGAACCCCATCCAGCCGAGCTCGGCGAACTCGGACTGGTGCGCATGGAACATGAACAGGCCGGTGTTGGCGAAGTCGATCTCGATGATCCCCCGCTGGCCCTGCGTTTGCGTGACCGTATCCGTGTACTCGAACTGGTCACCGGTGCCGGTCGGGTAGTAGCGGAAGAAGTCCCCGTGCAGGTGGAACGAGTTGATCAGGTCGAACTCGGTGAGGTTGGCAAGGTAGATGCGGACGGTCTCGGAGCGCCTGACGGTGATGGGGTATTTCGCGTAGTAGAACGCCTTGCCGTTGACGGTGTAGAAGTTGTTCTCGCCGTCGCCGTCGGTGTCGAAGCCGTTCATCACCATGACGAGCTCCTGCGCCGGCGGACGGCCGCCGGGCGGATCGATGATGAAGGCGCCGTAGAGGCCCTTGTGGATGTGCTTCTTCAGCGGCGTGGAGTGGCAGTGGTAGAGATGGAAGCCGGCCGGGCGAGCCGGAAACTCGTAGGTGAACGTGCCGCCGACGTCCACGATCTCGAAGACCCCGTCCATGTTCGAGGGGTGGATCCCGTGGAAGTGGATCGTGTGCGGATGCGTTCCGGCGTTCGTGAACTTCACGCGCAGGAGCTGGCCCTCGGTGGCGCGGATGATGGGGCCCGGCACCGTTCCGTTGTAGGTCCAGGCAGGGAAGGTGACGCCCTGGGCCACCTCGATGTCGCCGTCGGTGGCGACGAGCTCGTACTCGGCCACGTCTCCGGTCACCGGAGGCGGCGGGTAGAGCAGCTTGTCGAGGTCGTTCGGTCCGCCGGGCGCCGGGACCTCGGCTCCGATCATCGCCGCGTGCCCCATTGCCGCGTGGTCGTGGCCCTCGTGAGAGGCGAGCGGCTCGGCGCCCTGCGGCGCCCTCGGGCAGCGCCAGCTTCACGAGCGGCACGGCGGCCAGCGCCGGCGCCGCGGCGATCAAGAGTTGGCGTCTTGTGACTGGAGATTTCGCCACGTCTAAAGTCTATGTTGACAGCTGCCGCGGCTGCAAGCGCGCGCCCGCCGTCCTCACGGCCGCTGCCGGGCGATCGTCTACGCTTGCCCGATGGCGGAAAATGGCCACCACGTCACGATCTGGAGCGACTACATCTGACCGTTTTGCTACGTCGCCCACGAGCGGGCGGCGTGGATGGCGGGCCGGTTCGGCGCGCACATCGAATGGCTCCCGTTCGACCTGCACCCGGAGTACCCACCCGAGGGCATTCCCCGCTCCCAGCTGCTTGCGCGCTACGGCGAGGGCGCCTCGGCGAACGTGCGCCGGATGGTCGAGGAGTCCGGCTACACGTACAACCCTCCGCCCGAGGTCGTGCCCAACTCGATGAAGGCGCTCGAGGTGACGGAGCTCGCGCGAGACCTCGGGCTCCACGAGACCGTGCACGACCGGCTCATGCACGCGTACTGGTCGGAAGCGCAGAACATCGGGGACGAATCGACGCTGCTCGACCTCGCGGAGGAGACCGGCGTCGATCGGTCGGCGGCCGTCGAGGCTCTCGCCGACGGGCGTTTCCGGCCCCGGATCGCCGCCGCGACTCAGGATGCGCACTCGCTCGGCATCAACGCGATCCCGTCGTTCGTGCTCGACAACCGCATGCTGCTCGTGGGCGCGTATCCTCATGAAGTGTTCGAGCGCGCGTTCGCCCAGCTCGCCGAGACAGGCGAGGATCCCGACGAGGGGAGCGGATAGTCGGCCATGAGGATCAAGCTCGCCATCGCCGCCGCGCTCAAGGCCAAGCGGACCTGGGACCGGATTCCGCTCCAGCAGCGCCAGAAGATCGCGGACACGGCGGCGTCGACGGCGAAGACCTACGGGCCCGTCGTCGCGAAGAAGACGGCTGACACGGCGAAGACGCACGGCCCCGCGGTGGCGAAGGCGGTCGCCGACACGGCCAAGACGCACGGCCCGGCGGCAGCGAAGGCGGTCGCCGGCACGGCCAAGACACACGGGCCCGCCGTGGCGAAGGCCGTTGCCGGCACGGCGAAGGCGAAGGGCCCGATCCTCGCACGCAAGCTCGCGGAGTCCCTGGAGCGCACGCTCAACAAGCCCGGCCGCTAAGTTCCGGGCCGGGTGTACGAGACCCTCGTCGTCTTCCACGTGTTCTCGGCTGCCGTCTGGATCGGTGGGACGGTGGCGCTCGTCTTCACGACCGTTCCGGTGCTCCGCCGCCTCCCGGATCGGGAGCGCGCCGACACCGTGCGCGCCGTCGGGCGGCGCTGGAAGCCGATCGGCTGGGGAGCCCTGCTCGTGGCCGCCGCGAGCGGCGCGTGGCTCGCGTTCGGCTACTGGGGCCTGGGCGACCCCGACACGCTCTCGACCGAGACGGGTCGGTTGCTGATCGCGAAGGGCGCGATCTTCCTGACGCTCGTGACGAGCGCCGCCCTCCACGATTTCGTGCTCGGTCCGCGGCTGAACCAGCAGATCCGCACGGGCGCGCCGCGCACGCTGCTGCGGCCAATGCAGATCGCCGGCTACTGGAGCTTCGCAGCGACGCTCGTGCTGCCGATCCTCGGCGTGCTCGTAGCGACGTAGCCCGGGCGGCTGGGCCGCTCCTCAGCGGGTCGCGGCGCGGCTGAGCCGCCGCGCCGATCTGCTGCAGCAGGCCGAAGAAATCGCTGGTGTTCCAGCGCTCGACGATCAGCCCGTGCTCGTAGCGGAGCAGGCTCATCCCGGGCATCGCGACGTCCGCGCCGCTTGCGGCGTTCCCATGAACTCCCCCACGTGGGTTCCTCGGAACGTGAAGCGGATGACGACTCGATCGTCCTCGGCCAGGAGATCCTCGGGCGTGAGGGAGGTACCCTCGAACGCCGCAAAGATCTGCTCGTAGAACTCGCGGAGCCCCACGAGGTCGAGGGGCTCGGGGCCGAGCCCGTAGGTCAGGCACGAGGGCTGGTACAGCGCCAGGTACCCGTCGAGGTCTCCCGCGCTCCACCGCGCGACCGCCTCCAGAGCCAGCTTCTTGTTCGCCGCCGCTCTCATCTCGCCTCCCCCTGATCGCCTGCTCGACCAGTGTTCGCCGGCGGACGCGGAACGGTTCGGCAGCCTTGTTAGAACCAGCCGCGGCGGCGGAAGAGGCCGAGCAGGCCGAGCAGGGCGAGCAACTGAAGCGCGACCCCGAGCACCCAGAAGCTCGACCTCGCCGCCGACCGCCTCACCATCCAGCCGAAGTTCTGCCCGAAGAAGCCGGTGATGAACGTGAGCGGCAGGAAGATCGTCGCGATCACCGCGAGCTGCTTCGTGACGTCGTTCAGCCGGTTCGAGACGGTCGAGAGATACGCGTCCGATGCGCCGGAGAGCAGGTCGCGGTAGCCGTCGATCGTGTCCGTGAGGCGGATGAGATGGTCGTAGACGTCGCGGAAGCCGCGTTCGGCGTCCGGCGACATGGCGGGCAGCTCGGCCACTCCGCCGGCGAGGCCGGCGACGAGGTCGCGTTGCGGAGCGATCACCCTGCGCAGGGCGGCCAGCCGCCGCTTCATGAGAAACACCCGTCGCAGCTGCTCCTGGTCGGGGCGCGGAGAAGATTCCCTCCTCGACCGCGTCGATGAAGTTGTCCACGTCGGAGAGGAGCGGGAAGAAGCTGTCGACCAGGCTGTCGACGACGCGGTAGAGGACGAGCGCCGGCTCCTCGAGATGCTCGGGCCGCCGGGCGTAGCGCTCGCGCGCCTCGTCGAACGCGGGGCACTCATCGCGCCGCACGGTCACGAGATAGCGCTCCGAGTAGAAGCAGTGCACCTCGACGAGCGTCGTCCTCGTCGGGCGCCGCGCCGTAGACGACGAGGAACACGAAGTCGTCGTACTCGTCGAGCTTGGGGCGCTGACCGAAATGCATCGCGTCCTCGATCGCCAGCTCGTGGAGCGTGAGCACCTCGCCGAGAAGGACGAGCTCCTCGTCCACCGGCTCGTGGATGTCGAGCCACCAGAAGCCTTCGCCGTCACGCAGCTGCTCGAGCCGCGCTCGGTCGAGCTCGACCTCCGCCGCGCCGGAGCGGTCGATCAGGTAGCTCGGCATCGGCGCCTATCGTCCACCGCAGAGCGGACGGCGACCGCCGCAACGGCGCCCCGCGAGGGAAGGCCTCGGCAGTCTCGCTAGGATCATGGGAGTGAACGGCAACGGCGATCCCATCGTCCTCGTCTCCGGCGCACGAACGGCGATCGGCCGGTTCGGCGGCGCGTTCAAGGACGTCGATGCTCACGAGCTCGGCGCGGCCTGCATCCGCGAGGCGCTGGCTCGAGGAGGAGTCGAGCCGGACGAGGTCGACGAGGTCGTCATGGGCCAGGTCGCCCAGGTGGGGCCGGATGCCTACAACGCGCGGCGCTGCGCCGTCGCTGCCGGCGTTCCCACCAGAGCGACGGCCATGAACGTCAACCGCCTGTGCTCCTCCGGGCTGCAGGCGATCGTCACCGGGGCGCAGGAGATCCTGACCGGCCAGGCGGCCGTCGTCGTCGCCGGCGGCGACGAGTCGATGACCCGCCAGCCTTTCCTCGACTATCACGCCCGCGACGGCTTTCGGCTTGGGCCGCGCGAGGTCCTCGACGGAACCATGTCGCTCGTCACCGATCCGTTCGGGCGCTATCCGATGGGAGCGACGGCGGAGCGGGTGGCGGAGCGCTACGACGTGTCCCGCGAGGAGCAGGACGAGTTTGCGGCGCGCAGCCAGGAGCGTGCGGTCGCGGCGATCGAGGCGGGGCACTTCGAGCCCGAGATCGTCCCGATCGAGCCGCCCGGAGCCTCCGAGCCCGTCGTCCGCGACGAGCATCCTCGGCCCGGCACGACGCCGGAGGTGCTCGCGAAGCTGAAGCCCGTCTTCAAGAACGAGGGGACGGTGACTGCGGGCAACTCCGCCGGCATCAACGACGGCGCAGCGGCGGTCGTGCTGATGCGCGCCTCGGAGGCGGAGCGGCGCGGCCTCACGCCGAGGCTCGCCCTGCGCTCCTGGGCGGTGTCGGGGATCGAGCCGGAGGTCATGGGCTACGCCCCGGCATTCGCGATCCCGAAGGCGCTCGAGCGCGCGGGGCTTCAGCTCGCGGACATCGACCTCGTCGAGCTGAACGAGGCGTTCGCGGCACAGGCGGTCGCCGTCGCGCGCGACGTCGGGCTCGACCCGGAGACGCTCAACGTCTCGGGCGGCGCGATCGCGCTCGGCCACCCGGTCGGAGCGACCGGCGCGATCCTCACCGTGAAGCTCATGCACGCGCTCGAGCGGCTCGAGAAGCGCACGGGCGTCGTGACGATGTGCATCGGCGGCGGCCAGGGCATGGCTGCGGTCTTCGAGCGCCCCTGAGGCGCACGCCGCGAGGCCTACCTGGCGGTCGGCCTCAACCCCGAGTTCCGCATCCGCGTGTACCAGATGACCGTCGCGTACGCGCTCGACTACGTCGCCGGCGCCTCTCTGCCGCGTGAGTTCGTAGCGATCTAGGCCGAAACGGTCGCGAAGCGGCCGTTATCGGCCGAAGAGCGGCCGGAGGCCGCGGTCACTGACGCGCTGCCCAGTCGAGCGGGGGCTTCGCCAGGGGCCCTCGGGCCTCCTCGAGGGCGTGCGCCGCGGCGAGCAGAGTCGGCTCGTCGAAATGGCGGCCGACGAGCTGGACGCCGATGGGCAGGCCTTCCGCGCTCTGCGCGAACGGGACCGAGATTGCCGGCGAGCCGCTGATGTCCCACGGGATCGTCGCGCGCATCGCGGTTCGCGCCGGGTAGTCCTGGCCTGCGATCTCGACCTGATCCGCGTCGTGCGCGTGCGCCGCTCTCGGCACGGTCGGGCACAGCAGAACGTCGTGCGCGCGGAAGAACTGAGCGGTGCCCAGGCGCAGCTCCTCGACCGCCTCCTCGGCGGCGGCGTACTCGCCGAGGGACTCGACCCGCTTGGCGAGGCGCGTCCGGAGCGCGGGATGGAGCTCGGCGTGCCTCCCGGCGATGATTCGATCGAGATAGGCGCCGCCCCCGCCTCCGTACAGCGTCATCGTCGTCGTGTTCCAGTCGTGCCGCTCGAGTGCCGGGAACGAGGCGGATTCCACCGAGGCTCCGAGCTCGGTGAGCGCTCGGCCTGCCCGCTCGACGATCTGCACCACCTCCGGCTCGACCGGGCCGAAAGCCGCGGTCAGGAGCCCGACGCGAAGCCCTGCAGGCAGGCGGCCGTCCGCGAGGGGCGGGGGAACCGGCACCGGCGGCGCGTACGGATCCTCGCCGTCGGCGCCGGCCGTCAGCGACAGCGCGAGCGCGACGTCCTCGACCGAGCGCGCCAGGAAGCCGACGTGCATGAAGCGCAGCAGCGTGTCCGGCCAGTGGCCGGTCACCGGAACGCGACCATGCGTCGGTTTCAGGCCGACGACACCGCAGTAGTGGGCCGGAAGCCGGACCGACCCGCCCAGGTCGCTTCCGATACCGAGCGGCGACAGGCCGGCCGCCGTCGCCGCGGCCTCTCCCCCGCTCGAGCCGCCGGCGCTGCGCTCGAGATCCCACGGGTTGCGCGTGCGCCCGAAGACGAGGTTGTCGGTCTCCCACCAGAGCGCGAAGTCCGGCAGGTTCGTCTTGGCGAGCGGGATGCCGCCCGCCTCGACCAGCCGCGTGATCACCACTGCGTCGCGCTCGGGCACGTGGTCGGCGAACAGGCCCGAGCCCCGTGTCGTCCGGACCCCCGCGGTGTCGAACGAGTCCTTGATCGTGAACGGGACGCCGTGGAGCGGCGGCACGTCGTCGCCGCGCGCCAGCGCCGCCTCCGCGTCGCGCGCCCGCTCCTCCACGCCGGGCATCGGGGTGACGAGCGCGTTGACCCGCGGGTTCAGCTCCTCGGCTCGCTCGAGCAAGGCGCGAACGACCTCGACCGGAGAGAGCTCGCGGGCGCGGATTCGCGCCGCCAGGTCGGCCGCTCCCAGATAGGCGATCTCGTCGTGCACGGACGGAGCCTAGCCCGGCGTCAGGCGATCGCGAGGACGAGCTTGCCGAAGTGGTCGCCGGCTTCGATGCGCTCGTGCGCGGCTGCGGCCTCGGCGAGCGGCCGGACGCTGTCGATCACCGGCGCCCAGTCCCCTCGTCGACCGCCCGCAGGAGCGCCGCGAAGTCCTTCGCGCTCCCCATGGTCGTGCCGAGGATCGAGAACTGGCCGAAGTAGATCGGCCGCACCTCGAGCTCGACCGTCGCACCGGCGGTGGCCCCGAAGACCGCGAGCCGCCCGCCCGGGCGGAGGCAGCGCAGCGAATCGGGCCACGTCGATCCGACGGAGTCCACGACGACGTCGACGCCCTCGCCCCCCGCGAGCTCGCGCACCTCGGCGACCCAGTCGCCGCCCGTATAGTCGACGCCGCCCTCCGCCCCGAGCTCCTTGGCCCGCTCGATCTTCTCGGCGCTCGAGGAGGTGACGAGGACGCGCGCCCCGGCCTGGTGCGCGAGGGAGACCGCGATCGTCGAGACGCCGCTGCCCGCCCCGAGCACGAGGACGGTCTCGCCGGCACGGAGGCCGGCGCGGGAGAACAGGGCGCGGTGCGCGGTCAGCCCGGCGAGCGGAAACGCGGCGGCTTCCTCCCAGGAGAGCCGTCTCGGCTTCGGGAAGACGTTCTCGGCGGGCACCGCGACGAGCTCCGCGTAGGTCCCGTCGCTCGGGCCGCCGAGGATCTCGTAGCCCGGGCGCGGGCGCCTCCTCCCGCTCGCCCCAGCCGAGCATCGGGTAGACGACGACCTCCTCGCCGGTGTCGCGGCGGATGCCGGCGCCGTCCGAGCCGAGGACGAGCGGAAGCGGAAAGTGGTACGTGGGATTCGCACCCTTGCGCAGATACGTGTCTCGCCGGTTCAGCGCCGCGGCCTTCAGCTCGACGACGACCTGGCCGGCGCCGGCGACCGGGTCCGGCAGCTCGTCCTCCCGGAGGACGGAGGGGTCGCCGTACTCATGCAGGACAGCGGCGCGCATCAGCGGCGCAAGGAGCTCCAGGGCTCCTCGCTCGCGACGTCGACGAGCTCGTAGCCGCCGTCGCCGACGGCCGGGCCGAGCACGACCTGGAGGCGCGCGGTGTCGCTTCCGACGTTGAACGAGGCGTGGACGACGTTCCGGTCGATGTAGACCGAGTCGCCCAGGCCTTCAGAACGTGCCTGTCCTGCTCGATCCACTGCTCGATCTCGCCGGCGAGCACGATGATCATCTCCTCCTGGTCGACGTGCTTGTGGAAGTCGTGCCCGAAGCCCGGATCGAGCGCCACGTCGACCACGGCGAGCTGCTTCGAGCCCGTGATCGGCGGGATGCACCGCCAGCCGACGTGGCCCCAGTCGAATTGCTCCTGCCGCACGTCGCTCGCCATGACGAACCTGCTCATACGCCACCTTTCCCGAAGGGCGGGCCGGATGAGATCCGGCCCCTACGACGATCCTCATTCTTCCGCAGGGCGGGCCCGACGGTCCGGCCCTACGACATCTGTACCGGGACGGCCTTGAACCGGCGCATGTTCTCGGTCATCGCGGTCTCGGTCGGCAGGCGCTCCATGCTCGAGGCGCCGAAGAACCCGACCACGCCGCTCGTGCGCTCGAGGACGTAGGCGGCGTCCTCGGGCTCGGCGATCGGGCCGCCGTGGCAGAGCACGAGAACGTCGGGGTTGACCGCGGTCGCCGCGTCGCGCATCGCCTGGACGAGCTCGACGCACTCGTCGAGCGTCTTCGCCGTCGCCGCTCCGATCGTCCCTTTCGTCGTGAGGCCCATGTGAGGGACGAGCACGTCGGCGCCCGCCTGCGCCATCGCCCGCGCCTGGTCGGCGTCGAAGACGTAGGGGCAGGTGAGCAGATCGAGCTCGCCTCGCCTGCCGGATCATCTCGACCTCGAGACCGAAGCCCATGCCGGTCTCCTCGAGGTTCTGCCGGAAGATGCCGTCGATCAGGCCGACCGTGGGAAAGTTCTGCACGCCGGTGAAGCCGAGCTCCGCGAGCTGTCGCAGGAACACGGGCATGAGCCGGAACGGATCGGTGCCGCAGACCCCGGCGAGCACAGGGGTCTCCTGCACGATCGGCAGCACCTCGGCCGCCATCTCGACGACGATCGCGTTCGCGTCGCCGTAGGGCATCATCCCGGCGAGCGACCCTCGCCCGGCCATCCGGTAGCGGCCCGAGTTGTAGATGATGATCAGGTCGCCGCCGCCGGCCTCGGCGCACTTCGCCGACAGCCCGGTGCCGGCGCCGGCGCCGATGATCGGCCTCCCGGCTTCGACCTGGGCGCGCAGGCGTGCGAGCGCTTCCTCGCGCGTCATCGAGCCGCGCTCCAGGCCCCGTAGAGGGCGTGGAGCCGGTCTGCCATCGCGAGCGCGAACGCCTCGTCGTTGACGTCCAGCTCGAGCCAGTGCGTCTCGACGTCCGCGGTCGAGGTGCTCACGCAGCGCCCCGAACAGCGCCTCGTCCGCCGCCGGGTCGTGGAACGGCTGGCCCTCCACGGCGATCATGGAGACGCCCTTCAGCGGGACGAACAGCGCAGTCGGCCCAACGGCCGCGTTGAGCTTCGCCGCGATCCGGCGGCCGAGCTCGGCGCACTCCTCCGGCGTCGTACGCATCAGCGTCACCGTCGGGTTGTGGACGTAGAGGTTCCGGCTGCGGAACTGCTCGGGGACCGTCTCCATGGCGCCGAAGTTGACCATGTCGAGCGCGCCGAGCGAGACGACCTGCGGGATCCCGAGCGCGCCGGCCGTCTCCAGGCGGCCGGGCGCCGCCGGGAAGACGCCTCCTACGAGCTCGTCGCAGAGCTCGGTGGTCGTGACGTCGAGCGCGGCCGTGATGAAGCCGCTGCGCATGAGCGCCTCCATCGACTCGCCTCCGACGCCGGTCTGGTGGAAGACGAGCACCTCGTAGCCGAGCTCCTCGAGCCGCTCGAGCGCCCGTGTGACACACGGCGTCGTGACTCCGAACATCGAAGCGCCGACGAGCGGTTTCGCCTCGCCGAGCGGCGGCGCCGTGGCCTTCACCATCCCGGCGATCGCGCCTGCGGCGTTGGCGAGGATCCGAACCGACAGCTGGTTGAGCCCGGCGATGTCGACGACCGAGTACATCATCGTCACGTCGACGGCGCCCACGTACGGCCGCGTGTCGCCCGAGGCGACCGTGGACACCATCAGCTTCGGGACCCCGACCGGCAGGCGGCGCATCGCGAACGTGGCGAGCGAGGAGCCGCCGGAGCCGCCCAGCGCCGCGATGCCGTCGAGCCGGCCCTCGGCGTGAAGCCGCTCGACGACCTCTGCCGCGCCTCGCGCCATCGTCTCGACGGCCGCGCCGCGGTCGCCCTGCGCCGCGAGCGCGGCGACGTCCGCGCCGGCCGCGCGCGCCACCTCCTCGCGGGTCACATCGGGCTCGACGGACGGCGCTCCGAGGACGCCGGCGTCAACGAGGAGGACGTCCACGCCGTGCTCGCGGACGCGGTCGCGGAGGTACGCGTACTCCTTGCCTTTCGTGTCGAGCGTGCCGAGGAGAACGACCGTGGGCATCGTCAGCTGCCTGGACCGGACGAGGTCCGGCCCCTGGACGACCTCGGCCATCAGTGTTCGACGCGGGTCACGCCGAGGAAGCGCTGCTGGAGCTCGGGGTCGGTCTGGAGCGCCACTGCGGTCGTCTCCGTGAAGATCTTGCCGGCGACCATGACGAGCTGCCGCTCGGCCACCGCCGTGGCAACGCCGAGGTTCTGCTCGATCAGGAGCAGGTGCATCCCCTCGCCGACGAGCGCCCTCAGCGTCTCCACCAGGCTCTCGACGATCGTGGGCGCGAGCCCCTCGGACGGCTCGTCCATGATCAGGAGCTTCGGGTTCGTGAGCAGCGCCCGGCCGATGGCGAGCATCTGCTGCTCGCCGCCGGAGAGCTGCATGCCGCCGTTGCGCTTGCGCTCGCCGAGCCGCGGAAAGAGCCCGTAGACGGCGTCGATCGTCCAGCGGCCGCCGTTGCTCGAGCCGATCATCCGGAGGTGCTCGTCGACCGTCAGCGACGGGAAGAGGCGGCGGCCCTGGGGCACATAGCCGATCCCGGTGCCGGCGATCCGATGCGACGGCTTGCCGACGAGCTCGTCGCCGCGGAAGCGCACCGAGCCCGTGACGCGTGGCGGGGCCATCCCGACGAGCGCCTTGCAGAGCGTCGTCTTCCCCATGCCGTTGCGGCCGATGATCGCGATCGGCTCTTCGCCCATCTGGAACTCGACGCCCTGCAGCACGTGCGACTGCCCGTAGTAGGCGTCGAGCCCCTTGACCGCGAGAACGGGCTCAGGACTGCTCGTCGCCATAGTGGCTCCTGCCGAGGTAGAGGTCGTGGACGGTCTCGTTGGCGCGGATCTCGGCCGGCGTCCCCTCGACGATCACGCGGCCGTCGTGCATCATCGTCACGTACTCGGCCACGGTCAGCGCGACGTCCATGTCGTGCTCGATCAGGAGCAGCGTGATCGAGCGGTCGAGCGCATGAGCATCTCGGCGAGCTTCACGCGCTCAGCGCGCGAGAGCCCGGCGGCCGGCTCGTCGAGCATCATCAGCTGCGGCTCGCCGGCAAGCGCCATCCCGACCTCGAGCTGGCGCTGCTCGCCGTGCGAGAGGTTCCTCACGAGCTCGCCCGTGACCGTCTCGAGGCCGACCCGCTCCGCGATCGCGCCGGCTTCGGCGCGGAGGCGGCCGTCGCGGGAGCGCAGCAGGACCGGCCGAAGGTGCCCGCCGCGCTTGCCGACGACGGACAGGTAGAGGTTGTCCTCGACCGACAGGCCGAGGAAGAGCCGCGAGGTCTGGTAGGTGCGTGTGAGACCCATCCCGACCCGGCGGCGGGCAGGTAGGTAGGTCACGTCGGCGCCGAAGAGCTCGATCGTGCCCGAGGTCGGCGGGAACTCGCCGGCGATGACGTTGAAGAGCGTCGTCTTGCCGGCGCCGTTCGGGCCGAGGATCGCGCGCCGCTCGCCGGGCCGATGTCCAGGTCGACGCCGCTGACGGCCTGCAGGCCGCCGAAGCGCCGGCCGACCCCCCGCAGGCGGAGGATCGGCTCGGCGCTGTCGGTCGTCGGTGCCGCTGTTACGGACACCGGCGCTCTCGGCGGCTCTCGGATCACTGTCCGAGCGCCTCCGGTGTGATCGCTTCTGTCCACGGCCCGGGCGTCCCCGCCTTGCACTCGGGATTCTCCCGATCGGGGGTCGGGCTCGTGGCCGGGTCAGAGGAGAACGCGCCGCCGAACGTCTCGTCGACGTTCTCGGCAGTCGCGATGGTCGTGACCTCGATCGTGCCGTCGCCGTCGTCGTCCTTCAGCTGCTGGAGGTAGTTGTTGGCGATGGCCTGGCGATTCTCGTCCAGTGCTCATCGGGCCGAAGGGCGTCTCGAGCGTGAGCGCGCCGAGCGCCTGCTGGAAGGCCGCCGGGTCGTCGATCCCGCCGACCTGCTCGATCGCCTCGAGGATCGCCTCCATGTTGTTGTGGTAGTTGTAGAGGAACACGCCCGGAGCGTCGTCCGCGAAGTCCGGGAACGCTGCCTGGACGCTCGCGACGTAGTCGAGATACGCCTGATCCTGCGAGTCACCGGCCGTCGGGCCCGCAGTCACGACGCCGACGATCCGGTCGCCGAGCTCCTGCTGGATGATCGGGTCGGTCATGAAGACGCCGCCCATGATCTTGTCCCCGAGGTTCCCCTTCAGCTCCGTGTACTGCTTGACGAATGCAACCGTGCCGGTCCCGCCGACGCCGAGGAAGAAGCCGTCGATGTCGGTGGGGATCTGCGCGATGAACGAGGAGTAGTCCTCCTCGCCGAGCGCCGGCCAGAGTCGCGTCGAGACGGTGCCGCCGAGCGAGCAGAACTCGGCCACGAAGCCGGCGACCTGCGTGTAGGGGAAGTCGTAGTCGTCGGCCAGGGTGGCGACGTTCCGCCAGCCGAGCACGTTGTAGGCGTAGGCCCCGAGCCCGGCCGTCCACTGGGCTCCATCCGTGTTGAAGCGGAAGAAGTTCGGGGACTGGACCTTGAGCGTCGTGTCCTGCGCTCCGGACGTGCCGTTGACGAACGTCTTGTCGGGGAAGTCCTTCGAGTAGTTCGCGATCGCGATGCCCTCGGAGCCCGACAGCGGCCCGAGGAGGATGTCGACGTTCTCCTGCTCGACGAGGCGCTTGGCCTCCTCGAGCGCCTTCTCGGGCGTCGCGTCCGAGCAGCCCCAGGTGATCTCGATCGGGTGCCCGGCGACGACCGCGCCGTCGACTCCGGCATCGGGGTCGGCCGGATCCACGGGCGTAGCCCCGCGGTTGACGAGCGGCACGAGCGCACCCGCCTGGGTCGCCCCGTAGAACGGGCCGAACGCGCCCTCGCAGTTCGAGAGCACGCCGATGCTGATCGGCGAGCCCTCCTCGGCCGGTGCCGCTCCCGTCTCCGCGGGCGGCGCGGCCGGCTCTCCCGTCTCCGCCGGCGGCGGGGCGGGCTCGGCCGGCGGCTCAGCCGGCGGCGGAGCAGCCTCCTCGTCGCTGCCGCCGCAACCGGCGGCCACGATCGCCAGGCCGACCACGAGCAAGGCGAGCAGGAACCAGAGCCCGCGCCCGTCACGTTGCTTGACCTTCATGCAGTCCCCCCTTCTCTCCCTTGACTTGCCGGTACTGCTTACCTAGACGCGCCTGCCATCCGAGGGTTAGCCGGTCGTCCCTCCTTTCTCAACTGCCGGCCGATTCGGCCGCCGGCTCGGTCGGGCCTGAAGAGCCGCGTCTCGATCGCCGCTTGATGTAGCCGGTCACGGAGTCCCAGATCCCGACCAGTCCACCCGGCGAGAGCAGAACGATGACGAAGAAGATGGAGCCGATGACCGTGTTGAAGCGTGCGCCGATGAAGTCGACGTTTCTCGTGGCGTTATCGAGTACGACGAAGACGAGCGCCCCGATCCAGGCGCCTTCGATCCTCAGCAGGCCGCCGACGACCGCGATCACGAGGAGGTCGAGCGTCGCGCCGAGGTTGATCGCGCCGGGCGAGATGTTGCCGTTCCACCAGGTGAACAGGATTCCGGAGATCCCCGCGACGAACGCGCCGAGGCCGAACGCGAGCGTCCGGTGCACCTCGACGTTGAACCCGAGCGCGCGCATCCGCGTCGGCTCGTCGCGGATGCCTTGCAGCGTGATGCCGAACGGCGTACGGACGATGTAGCGGATCAGGACGTAGACCGCGACCGAGGCGATGAGGCAGGTGTAGTAGAGCGGGTTGCCTCCACCTTCGATCAGCCCGGGCCGCTCGACATTGTTGACTCCGCCGAAGCCGGAGAGCTGCGTCACCTTGCCGAAGAAGCCCTCGGTGAGCACCGAGAACGCGAGCGTGATCATGAGGAAGTAGATGCCGGCCGAGCGGCTCGAGACCGCGCCCATGAACAGGCCGACCATCGTCGCGGCCGCGATGCCGATGATCGCTCCGGCCCAGGGGTTGAGCGCCACGGTTGCACCGCCTTCGGCAAGCACCAGGTTCGCCATGGTGAAGCCCGCGATGCCGTAGAGCGCGGTCTGGGCCAGCGAGACACGCCCGCCGTAGGCGGCCAGGAAGATGAGGCTCGAAGCCCCGATCCCGAGGAAAAGCGCCTTCGTGATGATCTGGCTGAGGTAGAAGTCGGTGAAGATCAGCGGGGCCAGCGCGGCGATGAGGAGCACGACCGCGGCCACCGCAAGGCCTCGCCCGCGACCGGCGAGCACGTCGCTCATGCCGGCCTCCCGAAGAGCCCGTGCGGGCGGACGGCCAGCACGAGCACGAGGAGCGCGAAGATCACGAGGTCGGAGTAGTTCTCATAGCCCGCCGGCAGGTAGACGTCGCCGTACGAGTCGACGAGGCCGTAGAGGAGCGCTCCGACGGCGGCGCCGCCGAGGCTGCCCATGCCGCCGATGATCACGACGATCAGCGACGCAAGGAGATACTCGACGTCGTTCGCCTTGTCGACCGAGATCATCGTGCCGCCGAGCACCCCGGCCATGCCGGCCAGGAGCGAGCCGATGAAGAACGTCGCCGCGAAGACCACCGGGACGTTGACGCCGAGAGCCTCGACCATCGGCCGGTCGTCGACACCGGCCCGGATGATCATGCCCATCCGCGTGCGCCTGATCATGCCCCAGAGCAATAGCCCGACGGCCACCGCGATCGCGAGCACGAAGATCCGGAAGAACGGGTAGTTGATCCCGAAGACCCCGACCGAGACGCTGTCGGGAAACACCTCGGGGACGGGGATCTCGTCGGCGATGCCGCCGAAGTGGCCCAGCACCTGGTCGGCGATGATGATCGAGGCGGCGATCGTGATGAGGGCCTGACGCAGCTCCTGGCCCTGGTTCCAGCGCAGGAAGAGCTGCTGCATCACGAGCCCGATGACGCCGATGACGAGCGAGGCGACGACGAGGGCGAGAATCCAGTCGCCGAAGCCCGTCGTGGAGCTGAAGCCGGAGGTGGAGCCGCCGCCCGAGAACTTGTCCACGAGCTCGAACGCGATGAAGCCGCCGAGCATGTAGAAGGAGCCGTGGGCCATGTTGACGACTCGCATCAGCCCGAAGATGAGGCTGAAGCCGCTCGCGACGATGAAGTAGAGGCCCGCGAGGGTGAGCGCGTTCAGGCCGACGACGACGAAGACCTGACCGCTTCCCGACGCCTTGTAGCCCATCCATGCGAGCACGAAGGCGATGAGCAGCGCGAGCACGATGCGGGACGCGTAGCGCCAGGCCTGGGCCTCGAGACGGGCGGTCGCAGCGGCCTTCGCGGCGACGGCGGGCGCGGCTTCGTGGGCGGCGTCGCTCATCGGCGCACGCAGGCGCCGCTACGCCCAGCGCCAACGGTTACCTTCGCCACGATCCGCGGAACGTAACACGTCGCAATCGGGCTTTCAATCGGCCCGCAGACGCGGTGGCAGGCGCCTAGAGCACGTATCGAACGGGCCCGGGCGGGCCTATGATGACCCGGCCGCGGCCGCGGACGCCGCCGGCCATGCGAGCGAAGGAGGAAGCGATGCCCGAGATGCGCGGATGCGACCTCGTCGTCGAGTACCTGATCAGGGAGAAGGTGCCGTACCTGTTCGGCTACGCGGGCCACGGCGCCGTCGGCCTGCTCGACGGCGTCTACGACCGCCAGGACGAGATCCAGATCATCTTCCCGCGGATCGAGTCCGGCGCCGGCTACATGGCCGATGCCTACTTCCGGGCCTCGGGGAAGGTGATCCCCGTGTACACGTCCACGGGCCCGGGGCCGATGCTGCTCACGGTCTCGATGGCGAACGCGTTCTACGACTCGTCGGCATTCGTCGGGATCACGGGCCAGGTCGCGACCAACCAGTACGACTCCGGGGCGCTGCAGGAGGAGTACCGCCACTACCAGGCGGACTTCCCGAGCATCTCGAAGGTGATCGCCAAGCGCAGCTACCAGGCGCATTCGGTCGAGGATCTCGGGAAGTTCCTGCCCAAGGCGTTCAAGCTGGCCCGCACCGGCCGGCCCGGCCCGGTGCACATCGACGTTCCCTACGACCTCTGGATCCGGAAGGCCGACGTTGACGTGCCGGAGCCCGAGGAGCGCTCCGGGATGCTCAACTGGCGGACACCCGGCTCGCCGGAGGCCGTGGAGCGGGCGCTCGACCTCCTGCTGTCGGCGCGCCGCCCGCTCGTGCTCGCGGGCGGGGGGGTCATCCTCTCGGACGCCTCGGCCGAGCTCGCCGCGTTCGCCGAGCACGTGAACGTCCCCGTCTACACGACGTTCATGGGCAAGGGCGCGCTGTCGGCGCGCCACCCGCTCCATCTCGGCATCGCCGGTTGCTGGGGCGAGTACCCGGCCACCGAAGCCGCCCGGAATGCCGACGTCATCCTCGCCCTCGGTTGCCGCTTCTCCGACATCCACTGCTCCTCCTGGGTGCCGGGCTACACGTACAACATCCCGCCGACGAAGCTGATCCACGTCGACATCGACCCGCAGGAGATCGGTCGCAACTACCCGACCGAGCTCGGGATCGTCGGCGACGCCCGCGAGGTGCTCAGGCAGCTGCTCGAGATCGCGCAGCGCAAGGGCACCGCGCACGACGGCGCTGCCTGGCGCGACCAGGTGGACGGCTACAAGCAGGAGTGGACGAACTTCATCGAGCCGGAGAAGGCATCGGACGCCGTGCCGATCGACCCGCGGCGCCTGATCGCCGAGCTGCGCGCGGCGGCGCCCGAGAACACGCTGATGATCACCGACACCGGCAACCACCAGACGTGGGTCGAGCAGTACTGGGACGTCTACGAGCCCCGCTCGGTCTTCACGCCCGGCGGCTTCGCCGGCATGGGCTTCGGAACGTACGGCGTGCTCGGCATGAAGCTCGCCAGGCCCGACCGCCCCGCCGTGTGCGTGACGAGCGACGGCAGCTGGATGATGTTCCCCGGCGCCGTTGCGACCGCGGTCGAGCACGACATCCCGGTCGTCTGGGTGCTGCTCAACAACTACACGATCGGGGTGATCCGGGACCTGCAGCGCTTCTACATGGACGGCCGCGAGATCGGCACGAGCTTCATGAAGCGTTCGACCGGGGAGCTCTGGAACCCCGACTTCGCGAAGATGGCCGAGGCAATGGGCGCGGGCGCCGTCTCCGTGGACGATCCGGGCGACCTGTCCTCCGCGCTCGAGACCGCCTTCGCCTCAGGGCGGCCGTATCTCGTTGACGTGAAGGTCAACCGGGACACGGCGGTGCCGCTCATCGGCACCTGGCAGTTCCCGCCCATCCAGCAGGCCGAGCCCACATTCGGCAAGAGGCTGGTGGTTTCCCCGTCGTAGGGGCCGGATCTCATCCGGCCCGGGAAACGCCCGCCGCGTCCCCGTGATCCACTACCCGTTCACCGCAATCGTCGACCAGGAGCGTCTGAAGAGGGCGCTCCTGGTCAACGCGGTCAACCCGGCGGTCGGCGGGCTGCTCGTGCGCGGCCCGAGCGGGACGGCGAAGTCCACCGCGGTGCGCGGGCTCGCCGAGCTGCTCCCCCAGATCGACGTCGTCGCCGATTGTCCCTTCAGCTGCGACCCGGCGCAGCCGTGTGCGTCGTGCCGGGAGCGCGATGCCGCGGGTGCGAGCCTGCCGGTCGTCTCCCGGCAGCGGCGCATCGTCAACCTGCCTCTCAACGCGACCGAGGACAGGGTCTCGGGGACGATCGACATCGCGAAGGCGCTGCGCGAGGGCGAGAAGGCCCTCGAGCCGGGCCTGCTCGCCGAGGCGAACCGCGGGATCCTCTACGTCGACGAGATCAACCTGCTCGACGACCACCTCGTGGACGTGCTGCTCGACGCCGCGGCGCTCGGGGTCAACGTCGTCGAGCGTGAGGGCGTGTCGGTTTCCCACCCGGCGCGCTTCCTGCTCGTCGGCACGATGAATCCCGACGAGGGCGAGCTGCGGCCGCAGCTGGCCGACCGCATCGGGCTCCAGGTCGAGGTGCGTCCACTCGGGGATGTCCGTGCGCGGGTCGAGGTGCTGCGCCGGCGCGAGGCGTTCGTCTCGGATCCGGCATCGTTCAGCGCCGGCCGGCAGGCCGAGCAGGAGGAGCTGGCGGAGCGGATCCGGACCGCCGAGGAGCTGCTGGCCCGGGTAACGGTGCCCGAGCGGCTCTACGCGGCGATCGCCGGCCTCGTGCTCAAGCTCGGGGCCGGCAGCCACCGCGCCGACGTCACCGTGCTGCAGTGCGCCAAGGCGCTTGCGGCGCTCGACGGCCGTGTCGAGGTCGGCTCGCCCGACGTCGTCGATGCAGGTGAGCTGGCGCTCGGCCACCGACTGCCGGTCGACCCGTTCGCTCCCGAGCTGCAGCTCGTCCGGGCCGACGTCGAGCGGGCGCTCGAGGACGCGCTCGACGCATCGGTCGAGCCAAAAAAAGCGCCGAGCCCGGTCAGGGCGCCGGGCGCAGCATCGACCTGATCGACGGCGCGCCGGAAGTTGCCGACCTCGACGCGCGCGCAGCGTCCGTGTTCTCGGTCGAGGCACCGCATGACCCGCTCGAGCGCGCCGCGACCGGCCGGCGCGTGCGCTCGCTCGTCAGCCTGCATCGCGGGAAGTACTCCCGCCACAGACTCGCCGTCGCGGCGCCGCCGATCTCGCCCTCGACGCGACGCTGCGCGCCGCGGCGGCCCGCGCCGGCTTGCACGGCCGAAGGCGCATCGCGGTGGGATCGGAAGACCTTCGCCGCAAGGTGCGCTCGCACCGCTCGCCCTTCGCTGTCGTCCTCGTCGTCGACAACAGCTACTCGGTGCATGCCGAGCGGATGGTCGAGCGCGTCAAGGGACTGGTGCTGCGCCTGCTCGAGGACGCAGCGCACCGGGGCGATCGTGTCGCGCTCGTCGCCTTCAAGGGAGGCGTCCCTGAGGCCACCGTCGCGCTGCCGCTCACGCGGAGCCTCCCGCTGCGCGAAGCGCCGGCTCGAGTCGGTGCCGTCGTCCGGGCCGGACGCCGCTCGCCGATGCGCTCGCCCGCGCGAGGAGGCTGCTGCGCCAGGAGCTGCTCAAGCACCCGAACGCGGTGCCGCTCGTCGTCTGCGTGACGGACGGCCTGCCCACGGTGCCGCTGCGGCCGGGCGGCGACCCGGTCGCCGATGCCGTGGGCGAGGCGCGGGAGCTCCGGCGGGCGCGGATCGCCTGCGTCGTCGCGGACGCCTCGCCGCCCGCGCAGCGGGCGGCGAGCATCGGCCCGGCCGTCGCCGAGGCAGCCGGCGGCCTGTACCTCCCGTTCGAGCAGCTCGTCCCCGGCACGTTCGCCGAGCTGCTGGCCCCCGCTTGACGCCGGCCGTTTCGATCGCGTACGTTCGCGGACCTGATGGGAGTCCGGTGAGCGCTCCGTCCCAGCTCGAGCTGACGTGGCCGGTGGACCGGTCGCTGTGTACGGAGCGTGGCGGTGCGCATCTCCTGTCGACACCGAGCCTCGTGCTCCTGATGGAGCGAACCGCCGTGCGGCTCGTCGAGCCGTTGCTCGGCCCGAACGAGACGACCGTCGGAACCGAGATCCGTGTCTCGCACCGTGCACCGACGCCGGAAGGCTCCACCGTGCGGGTGAGAGCGACCATCGTCGGCCGCGAAGGCCGCTTCATCTCGCTCCAGCTGGAGGCCTTCGACGAGGTCGACCAGATCGGCGTCGCAGAGCACCAGCGCGCGGTGGTCGACACCGAGCGCTACGCGGCCCGGCTCGCATCCAAGCTCCAGCAGCTACGCGAGGTGGAGGGCTCCTAGATGATTGATCGGAAATTGACCGGATGAGCTCGCTCTTCCGCATCGCCGAGAGCCGCGACGACGGCATCGCCCGGATCATCCTGGGAGCCCCGGGCGAGCTCAACATCTTCCAGAACGCCGACCGCTACGAGCTCGGCGACGCAATACAGAGCCTCGGCGAGCAGCAGTGGCTGCGGGTCCTGATCATCGAGTCCGCCAGCGAGCGCGCGTTCTCGGCCGGAGTCGACGTGCGCGAGTTCCCGGACATGACACCTCTCTCGATGTCGCGTCTCTACGATCCCCTGGCGGCGCCCGAGCGCATTCCGCAACCCGTGATCGCCGCGATCGACGGTCACTGCTACGGAGGCCCGTTCGAGCTCTCGCTCGCGTGCGACTTCCGCATCGTCGCCGAGACGGCGTCGCTCGGCCTCCCGGAGGTGACGCTCGGTCAGATGCCGGGCAGCGGCGGCGGCCAGCGCCTGCTGCGCCTCGTCGGGCTCACGCGCGCGAAGGACCTCTGCATGACCGGCCGGCGGATCGACGGTGCGACCGCCGAGGCCTGGGGAATCGCCAGCCGCTGCGTTCCTCCAGACGGACTCGCGTCTGCCGTGGACGAGCTCGCGGCGCAGCTCGCGCAACTCTCGGCCCCGGCGCTGCGGATGATCAAGCTCGCTCTGAACGTCGGAGCCGACGCGCCCCTGCGGGCAGCGCTCGAGCTCGAAGGTCACATGTACGCGACGCTGAGGACGACTCCGGAGTACGACGAGCACCTCCAGCGCTGGCTGGACCGGCGCTCAGCGGGCTCGTGACGATCGGCCTGACCGTCGATGCCTGCATTCGCCGGGCGTGCGCACGCCACGGACCGGCGATCGCGCTCGTCGACGGCTCCCGGTCGCTCACCTACGGCGCGCTCGACAGCCAGATCGACGCCGTCGTCACCGAGTTCGTTGCACTCGGGCTTGGGCCGGGAAGCACCGTCGTCGCGTGCATGCGCAACCGCCTCGAGCTCGTCGTCTCCTACCTCGCCCTCCAGCGAATCGGCGCTGTCCATGCTCCGGCCAACTTCCGGCTCAGCCTGCCCGAGCTCCAGCACTGCGTCGATCTCGTCAGCCCGGCGGCCGTGCTCTTCGACACCGAGACGGACTCGTCACTCGGCGCCAGCGTCGGGCTCGGCCCCGCCCAACGTGTGCGCATCGAGGACGGCGACGATGGGCGGCTGCGTATCGCCGCCTCGGCGGAGGCGCCGATCCCTCGGCCGGCCGGCGCTCCCGGCGGGCCACGGCCCGAGGATCTCAGCCTGGTCCTCTTCACCTCGGGTACGACCGGGAAGCCGAAGGGAGTCGCACGGTCGCATGGAGCCGAGGTGGCGGCGACGCTCTTCAACCTCGCCGCGCTCCCTTGGCGGCCCGGCGAGCGAACGCTCGGCGTGATGCCGCTCTACCACACGATGGGGATCCGCATCCTGCTCAGCTCGCTCCTCCTCGGCGGCACCTGCGTCCTGCAGCAGAAGTGGAGCCCGGACGAGGCGCTGCACCTCATCGAGTCGCATGAGGTCTCGGGCCTATTCCTCGTGCCGACCATGTACTACGACCTGCTCGCCTGCGCCGACGCCGGCGAACGGGCCGTCCGGTCGGTCGCCAGCCTCGGCTTTGCCGGCATGGTGCTCAGCGACGAGATCGCGCACCGGCTCGACTCGCTCTTCCCAGGGCGAGCGATGGTCAACGTCTACGGCTGCTCGGAGCTCTACTGCCTCAGCTATTCGGACCGGGTCCGGGCGAAGCCCGGCGCCGTCGGCCCGGGAGCCGTCCACCAGGAGCTGCGCGTGATCCCCGAGTCGGCCGATCCCGGCGAAGATGCGCCCGTGGAGCCCGACGCGATCGGCCAGATCGTCGCCCGCGCGGACGCTCCGGACGCGTTCGAGTGCTACTGGAACGCCCCGGAAGCGACCGCCAAGCGCTCGACACCACGGCTGGTACTTCACCGGCGACCTCGGCTATCGCGACGGAGACGGGGACCTCTTCGTCGTCGGACGCGCCGACGACACGATCATCACCGGCGGCGAGAATGTCCACCCGATCGACGTCGAAGTGGCGCTCGCTCAGATGCCCCGGCGTGGCCGAGGCGTGTGTGGTCGGCCTGTCCGACGAGCGTCTCGGCAATGCGGTGTCGGCCTTCATCGTCCGTTCCGACCTCGCGCTGACCGAGGAGCGCGTCCTCGAGCATTGCGCAACGGCCGGCACGCTCGCGAGCTTCAAGCGGCCCCGCCGCATCGTGTTCGTCGACGAGATCCCGAAGAGCTCTGTCGGCAAGGTGCGGCGCCACGTCCTGCGCGAGGCGTACTCGCCGGCCGGCGTGGACTCGGGCTGACCGAGGAGCTGCGCGCTGGCGAGCTCCGACCCCAACCCGTACCGGCTCGCGGCCCCGCAGGCCTGGCAGCGCCGGCTCGCCGACGTGCTCCTTGCCTGCGACACGAGCTCCGCGGTGGTGGTTCCTGACTCCCGGCTCGACGGGATCCTGCAATGCCTCAGCGAGCAGGGCTTGCCTGTCCGGCAGCTCACGCGGGAGGAAGAGTGCGTCGCCTTCGCCGCCGGGCACCGCATCTGCGGCCGCAGGCCGGTGCTCTTCATGCAATCCTCCGGGCTCGGCAACGCCGCCAACGCACTCGGCTCGCTCGCCGTTCCCTACGGGCTGTGTCCGCCGCTCGTCATCTCGATGCGCGGCACCGGCGAGGAGCAGAACCCGTCGCAGGTCCCGATGGGGCAGTCGACGGAGCCCCTGCTGACGGCGCTCGGCGTCCAGGTCTTCTCGATTCGCTCCGACGCGGACGTCGAGCCCGTCGCCCGACGAGCGCTGACCGCCGGCTTCGACGAGGACACCGCAGTCGCGGTCCTGCTCGAGCCCGCTCTCGGTGGAGGACGAGATGAACGCGACTGAGGTCGCGAGGACGCTCGTCGAGCGGTCTCCCGACGCACTGCTCGTCGCGTCGCTCGGCACGGCCACCTCGGCGCTTCGTTCCGCGTCGGACGACGGGCCGCATCTCTACTTCGGCGGCGCGATGGGCTCGGCCGCGGCGACCGCGCTCGGAATCGCGGACGCCGTGCCCGAACGGGAGGTGATCGCGCTCGTCGGCGACGGCGACCTGCTCATGGGAGCGAGCACGCTCTGGTCGATCTCCGCGCTCGCGCCCGCGAACCTTCTGCTCGTGGCCCTCGTGGACGGGCACTACTCCATCACGGGCGGGCAGCCGATCTCAGCCGAGACGCGGTTCGTCGAAGTGGCGCGGAGCCTGCGCCATCTCGCCGCCGCCCGGGCACACTCGACGGACGAGCTGGCGTCGCTCCTCCCGACCCTCAGCCGCCCGGGTCTCCTCGAGGCCGTCTTGGCCGAGCGGACCTGGCCGGGCTCGTCGCCCTTCGTCGACCCTCATCGCGTGCGGCGGCGCTTCGCCGCACGCGTCAACGGCGGTAGCGAGCAGGACGGATCTCAGACGGAAGGAGCGGAACCATGAAGACTCTCGTCGTCGGCGCCGGGCTCTCGGGTCTCGTCTCCGCGCGCCGCCTCCAGGAGGCCGGGCACGAGGTCACGATCCTCGAAGCGCGCTCGCGCGTGGGTGGTCGCGTCCTGACCGCGCGGGACCCCTTCGACGACGGCCAGTACGCGGACGTCGGCGCGATGATCCTCTACGAGGGCCAGAACACGATCCTCGAGCTCTGCGGCGAGGTCGGCATCGAGCTCACATCGATGAAGACCGTCGGGGCCGAGCTTCCCATCGTCAGCCTCGACGGCCGGCTCGTGCGCCCCTGACGAGATCGGGGCCGGCTTCGGCGAGGTCGTAGGAGCGAAGGAGGCGAATCCCCCCGAGCCGTTCGAAACCCTCGCGGCGTGGATGCGCCGCTGCCGGCTGTCCGCGACCGCGACGGCGCTCGTCGACTCCCTCGTGCAGATCCAGCCGTCGATCCCGCTGCGCTTCGTCGACGCCGGAAGCCTGCATCTCGGGCCGGAGCAGTACATGCAGATCGTCGGAGGGAACGACTCGCTGCCGCGCCGGCTCGCGCAGGACGTCGACGTGCGGCTCGAGCACGTCGTCCGGCTGATCGACTGGTCCGGCTCGTCGGTCGTCGTGGAGACCGAGAAGGGTCAGTTCGAGGGAGACCTTGTCGTGCTCGCCGTTCCCGGCCCGCTGACCACGGACATGGGCTGGAATCCCGCGCTTCCGGCCGAGAAGGTGCGCGCGCTGGTGACTCTGCGCTACGGCACCGGGGCCGGAGTCGCCGTCCAGTACCGGGAGCGCGAGCTCGTGAGTCAGGCGGTGCGGACGGCGTACTTCAGCGATCGCATCCCGCGGTGGCTCCTCGACCTCTCGGTCGACCAGGCCGGCGACGCCGTGATCGTCACCTCGATCCTCAGCGCGGAATCGGAGCCTCGCGGCCTCGCCGAGGAGGAGGTGCTCGCGCAGGTCGACGCGGCGGTGGCCGAGATCGCCGGGAGCCCGGTGACGAGGCTCGGGGGCGCGGTCGTGAGCTGGAGCGACGACCCCTTCGCCCGCTGCATCGCCCGCGCCCCAATCGGCGATCAGCGAGAGACCGTGCTGCGCGAGATCAAGCGACCGCTCGGCGACCGGATCTTCTTCACCGGCGAGCACACGGACGAGCGCCCCGGCCCCGGCGGCATGGAAGGAGCGATCCGCTCGGGCCTCCGCGTCGCCGACGAGATCATGAGCACGGTGCCCGCGTAGATGGATTCCGAACGGACGCAGACGAGCTGGGTCGGGAGGCCGCTCCCGAGGATCGAGGACGCAACCCTGCTGCGCGGAGCCGGGCAGTACATCGACGACCTCGGCACGCCGCCTGGCACGTGCGATGCCGCGGTCCTGCGATCACAGTACGCACATGCCCGGATCGTCCGGGTCGACGCGACGGCGGCACTGCGCGCTGCCGGGCGTCGTCGGCGTGCTCACCGGAGCCGACGTCGCCGCCATGTCCCACCCCTTCCCGGCCGGGATCGAGAGCCCGATTCCCTACCGCGCCGCGGCGCACGAGGTCACGCGCTACGTCGGCGAGCCCCTCGCCGTCGTCGTCGCCCGCGATCGCTACACGGCCGAGGATGCGCTCGAGCTGATCGAGGTCGAGTACGAGCCTCTCCCGCCGGTGCTCGACCCCTTCGAGGCGGCGGAGAAGCCGGAGCTCGTGGCCTCGGACCGCTCGTTTCGCTACGGCGATCCCGACGCGCCTTCGCCGCCGCCGACCTCGTCGTCTCCGGACGCTTCGACTTCCCCCGCTGGAGCAGCACCCCCGTCGAGTGCTACGGCGTCGTGGCCGACTGGGACGAGGCCTCGGGCACCCTGACCGCACGCGCCAACTTCCAGGGCCCCTTCACGCTCCACTCCGTCGCCGCCGCCTCGCTCGGGCTCCCCGGAGCGAAGCTGCGCGTGATCACGCCGCCGAACTCGGGCGGCAGCTTCGGCATCAAGTCGACGGTCTACGTCTACGTCGTGCTCATCGGCCTTGCCTCCCGCAAGCTCGGCGTGCCGGTGCGCTGGATCGAGGATCGCCTCGAGCACCTGGCCGGCAGTTCCGCTGCGACGGCGCGGAGCACGGGTGTAGAAGCCGCGTTCTCGCGTGACGGAGAGTTGCTCGCCCTGCGCTATGACGCGGTGGAGGACGTGGGGGCCTACGTCCGGGCACCGGAGCCCGCAGCGCTCTACCGCATGCACGGCTCGCTGTCCGGCGCCTACCGCGTCCGGCACATCGAAGTCCGCAACCGCGTCGTCCTGACCAACCGCTGCCCGACCGGGCTCAACCGCGGCTTCGGCGGCCCCCAGCTCTACCTCGCGCTCGAGCGCACGATGGCGATCGCGGCCCGCAAGCTCGGCATCGATCCGGTCGAGCTGGCGCGGCGCAACCTCCTCGAGGCGGATCGAGTTTCCCTACCGCACCCCCTCCGGCAGCCTCTACGACTCCGGCAGCTACGAGGCCTGCCTGGACGACGCGATCGCGCTCGCCCGCTACGAGGAGCGCCTGGCCGAGCGGACGCGCGCGCGTGACGAGGGCCGTCTGTTCGGCATCGGCCTGGCCTGCGTGGTCGAGCCGTCGATCTCGAACATGGGCTACATCTCGCTGGCGAAGACCGCGGAGGAGCGCGCCGCAGAGCTGCCGAAGTCGGGCAACTCGGAAACCGCAACCGTCATCATCGGGCCGGGGGCGGGGATCACCGTGCGGGTCGCCTCGACGCCGCAGGGCCAGGGTCATGCGACCGTGTGCGCCCAGATCGTCGCCGACCGTCTCGGGGTGCATCCGGACGCGATCGAGGTCGTTACGGAGATGGACACGCACAGCTTCCCGTGGACGGTCTCCTCGGGCAACTACTCGTCGCGCTTCTCGGGAGTCGTCGTCGGGTCGGTGATGCACGCGGCGGAGCGGGTCGCCGACAAGCTGCGGGCGATCGCGGCCTCGGAGCTCGAGTGCGACCCCGAGGACATCGAGCTGCGCGACGGCCGCGCGAGCGTCCGCGGCTCGCCCGACCGCGCCGTGTCGTTGCGGCGCCTGGCAGGCCGGGCCCACTGGAACCCTGAGTCGCTCCCCCAGGGCATGGAGCCGGGACTGCACGCGACGGCCGTCTACAGCGCGCCGAACCTGGAGCCGCCCGGAGAGGACGACACCGTCGGCGCGTCGGCAGCACACGCCTTCTTCGTCGACATCGCGGTCGTCGAGGTCGACCGTGCGACCGGCGAGGTGCACGTGATCGACTACGCGACCGTCCACGACGCCGGCACGTTGCTCAACCCGCTGATTGCCGACGGTCAGGTGCGCGGCGGCTTCGCCCACGGCGTCGGCGCGGCGCTCTTCGAGCGCACCGTGTACGACGAGGACGGCAACCTGCTCACCGGGACGTTCATGGACTACCTCTGCCCCACGGCTCCGGACATTCCTCGGCTGACGATGGCCCATCGCGAGACCCCCTCGCCGTTCACCCCGCTCGGCGCGAAGGGAATCGGGGACAGCAACTCGATCAGCGCCCCGGCCGCGCTCGCCAACGCGGTCGCAGACGCGCTCGGCCGAGAGGACGTCACGCTGCCGCTGACCGCACCGCGAGTCTGGGACCTCCTACAGACGCCAGCGTGAAGCCCCGGCGGCTCGAATGTTGACGGCCGTTCAGGCGGCGGCGCTCGAGGCGGCCCTCGATCCGCGTATCGGGCCTGGGCACGCCCCGGATATCGACGTCGCCGCCCACGATGCCGCCGAGCTCGCGCCCTTCACGACCGATCGCCCGATCGCGTGGGCGGCGCGGACGATCGCCCAGGGCGAGATCCTCGAAGCGTTCACTCGACACTGCCGCGAGGAGCTGACCGACGTCGAGGTTGTGGATGCTACGCCCGCGCTCCTCGTCGCGCGATGGAAGCGCGAGACTGCGCGCATCGAGCTGCGTGCAGGCCTCGTCGCCTTCGAGCGCCTCGCATCCGAGGGCCCGACCATGCTGCTCGCCGACCTCGACGCGGTCGACCTCGACGCCCTCGCCGACGAGTTCGCCGCGGAGCCGTCGCTGCGCGCCTCGCTCGCCGTCTACGATCTCGGCCGGCTGGAGAAGCTCGGCGCCGTTCGCTCGAGCGTCTTCGTCTACTTCGAGTGGTTCCTGCGCGACGAGTACGGCGTCAAGCTGCTCTCTTCGGCGGCGTTCACGCAGGGGCTCATCAACCGCGGGATCATCTCGCTCGGCTTTGGCTAGGCGTACCGAGCGCGTAGCGAAGGAACAGGTGATCGCCGTCCCGTCGCGCCGAGAGCAGACGACCCTGGACGCCCCGATCCGGCAGCAGGCTCACGCCCTCGACGAGCCCGAGCCGCTCGTCACCGCCCGAGCGCCCCGCTAGACGCGGCGAGATCGTGAGAAAGAGCTCGTCGGCGAGGGCCGCGTCAAGCAGTGAGCCGAAGATCGTCGGGCCCCCTTCGCTGAGGATGATGCCGTGCCCCCTCGCGCGGAGCTCCGCGACCGCCGCCGCCAGGTCGACCTCGCCGTCACGATCGACCACGAGCACCTCCGCGGCGCCGGGCAGCGAGCCGCGTAGCCGCGCGGCCCCCCGCTCCGTCGTGAACACGAGCGCGCCGGCCTCGAGCGCCGGGTGGGAAGGATCGAGCGCACCGCTCCGTGTGACGACGGCGAGCAGCGGCTCGGGATCGAGCTCGAGGCGGCGGCGAAGCTCGGCGAAGTCATCGGCCGCGGCCGCGTACAGGCTCGCAGCCGTCCAGCGGGCTTCCGACGAGCCGCGAAACGTCGACGCGCCCATGAGCAGCGAGCCCGCACACGCCCGCAGGAGCGCCATGACGAAGCGGTCGGCGTCGGTTCCTCCGCCGAGAAGCCGGGGCGACTCCGCCTCGGCGGGAATCGCGACGACGCCGTCGAGCGACGAGACGAAGTTCATCAGCAGACGCGGCTGCGCGAACCCGAGCGGGCCGCCGTAGCGGGTTGCGAGCGCCTCCGGCAGCGGGAACCCGGGCGGGCTGTCCGCCTCGTAGAGCGGCTCCAGCGGGGCGGCCACCATCAGCCCTTACCGACTCGGCACACCACTCCGGCTTCCGCGTCCCAGCGCCACTCGGCCTCAGACCCGGCCAGCTGCACGCCGCCGAGCCAGCGGTCGACGCCGTTGAGCCGGACATGGTCGGCCCGGCCGGCCAGCACGTCTTCGCCGGCCGGCGTCACCGCGAGCTGCCCGTTCTCGGCGAGCAGCGGCACGGGCGCGTGCACGAGGCCGTCGACGCGCTGCCAGAAAACGGTGTCGCCCATGAACGGTCTTTCCTCTCGGC
The DNA here is from genome assembly GCA_963780385.1 of uncultured Thermoleophilia bacterium. Taxonomy (GTDB): domain Bacteria; phylum Actinomycetota; class Thermoleophilia; order Gaiellales; family Gaiellaceae; genus CAWACA01. The sequence continues at coordinate 42,261 of CAWACA010000008.1, forward strand.
GTTGGAACGCCGCGAACGCCTCGTGGCGCCCGTTCGCGCCGCCGGCCACGGCTTCCAGCAGCTCCCGCTCGCTGCGGGCGAGCCCGTCGGCGACCGCGGGCAGCTCCTCGAGCAGGCGGTGCAGCGCCTCGGGCAGGAAGGGCAGGGCCGCCGATTCGGTCGCCGCCAGCTCGGCAAGCGCGCGGGGATCGGGCTCGCGGAAGGCCGACCACGCCTGCTCCGCCAGCTCCCGCTGATCGCGCGCGACCGGGGTCCGGTCGAGACTCGCCAGGTCGGCCGGCTGCTCGGTCGGCTCACCGAGGTCGACGAGCGTCGCCGGCGTCTGGCCGGCCGCGGCCAGGATCTGCACGAGCTGGAGCTGGTCGAAGAGGTCGCGTTCGAACCAGAGCAGGACCTCGTCGGCGGCGGCGAGCGCGGCCTCCTGGGCCTCGAGGGTTGCAAGCGCCTCGTCGTAGGCAGGCCCATCCGCACGACGCGAGAAACCGCGCCCGGGTCTCGTGCAGATCAGAGCCCGCCGGCACGGGCCCCTCGTGCAGAACCTCCCGCCACGGCAGCACATCGGCGAAGCCGGCTGCCCGAAGCCGCTCTGCGACGACGTCGCCGTTCGTGACGTGGAGCAAGGCGGCCGTCAGGCTTCGACGGCGGCTCGCAGGAAGAGCTTCGCGCGCAGGTTCTCCTCGTCCTGAGGGAACACGTCGACGAGCTTCTTCAGGTCGTCGCCGAACACGGAGCGGTCGAGCGTCGTGACGTCCGGCCAGTCGATCTCCAGGAAGTTGTCGGCGGGGTCGCGGAAGTACATCTGCACCTCGCCGCCCGGCAGCTCGAAGAGAGGTCGGAACCGCTCGCTCTTGTCGAACGCGTCGAGCTGCTTCAGCTTCCGGTAGGCGCCCTCGAAATCGTCCACCTCGAAGCCGAAGTGCTGGTACGTGTAGGGCGGCTGCTCGTCGACATGGAAGAGGTGGAGCTCGAGATCGCCGAGCCGCAGCCAGCGCACCGGCGCTCCGAAGTTCGGCGACGGGATGCGCTCCATGCCGAACACCTCCTCGTAGAAGCGGCAGGAAGCGTCGACGTCGGTGGCCGGGATGCTGACATGATTCAGGGCGGTTGCTCTCATGCCCGCCATGATAGAGCGGCTGCTCGTAAACGCCGCGGCCCTCCACGGGCGCAGCTGCCACGCGGGCGATAATGACGCTCCGCGTCATTTCGCCCTAGATCGGAGGACGCCATGGCCGACACCTACCGCGCAGTCATCCCGTACGAGTCGCTCGATCCGCTGACGATCGGAGCCTCGGGCGACGACGAGAAGGTCAACCGGGAGACGCTCGAGCTCGACATCCCGGCCGCGAACCTCCTCGCTGCCTTCTACCCCGACGAGCCGGACCCGGTCGCCGACGCGACCGAGGCGGCACGTCAGGCGCTCGAGAGCCCCGTCTCGGGACCGCGTTTCTCGGAGCTGCTCTCGGGCGCCGGCAGCGTCGCCGTGATCATCGACAACCAGTTCCGTCCCACGCCGTCGTCGAAGCTCCTCCCCGCCGTGCTGGACGCAATCGAGGCGGCGGGCATCACCGATGCCTGCGTCATCTGCGCGAACGGGAAGGTGTTTCCGATGTCGGAGTCCGACATCGAGCAGAAGCTCGGCCGCGACAACCTGGCGCGGATGGAGCGGCTCGGCATCCCGTTCTTCCAGAACGAGCCCCGCAATGCCGACGCATACACGTACGTCGGCGTGTCTTCGCGCGGCACCCCGGTGTGGCTCCACAACGAGGTGGCGAAGCGCGAGGTCAAGATCTCGATCGGCCAGGCGCAGTCGAACCACTGGGGCGCAGGTGGCGGCGGCAAGCTGATCCTGCCCGGCGTCGTCTCCGACGAGACGATCGAGTCGAACCACTGCGCGTTCGTTCCGTCGCCGCAGACGCACTACGGCGCCTACGCGGGCCCGATGCGGTCCGACATCGACGAGGTCGCGACGATGTGCGGCCTCAGCTGCACGATGAACGTCATCCTCGACACGCACGGGCGCGTCATCGAGTGCCTGTTCGGCTCCCATCCCGAGGCGCACCGGGCGGCCATCCAGCGCTTCAACGAGATCTACACGTACGACCATCCCGGCGCCGCCGACATCGCGATCTGCGGGGTCTTCGCTCCGACCGACCACCTCTTCTTCCACACGGGCTGGGGCTGCATGTCGGCCGACCTCGTCGTTCGCGAGGGCGGCTCGATCATCTACTGCAGCCCGTCACCCGGCGTCTCGACGGCGGTCGGCGACTTCCCGGGCCTCGCGCTCATGGATCTCATGAAGCCGTACATGCCGCCCACGCTGGAGAACTACCAGCGCGTCCTCAAGGACATCCACGCGCGCGCGATCCAGATGTGGGCGGGCTGCATCTGGGTGCCGATCTACGAGGTCATGACGCGCAAGCAGCTCACCATGGTCACCCTCGAGGACAACCTCGAGATGGCCGCCGACATCGGGATCGAGGCAACGACCTCGCTGGAGTCGGCCTTCGCCGAGGCGCTCGAGCGGCACGGCCCCGAGGCGAAGGTCATCGTGCTCCCGTTCGCGCGCTACCAGCTGCCGCGCAACGCGATCCGCATGGACGCCGAGGAGATCCGGGCCCTGGAGGAGATCCGGCTCTGAGGCGGGCTACCCTGTAGGGCGAGGAACTGCTCGCCCCTGCGGAGGCAGCGTGACGGACGGCCGTAACGGCGACATTCGCGGCTCGACCACGATCGTGGAGCTGCTGCGCCGGTTCCCGAACGGGGAGGCGGCGCGGCTGATGTCCCGGCTCTCGTGGCCGTGCGCGCATTGCGGCGGGGCCTTCCACGAGCCTCTGACCATGGCGGCGAAGCGCCACAAGAACTCCCCGAGGGCGGTACTCGAGGCCTTCCGCGCGCTCGAGCAGCCGGGCGGGCCCAGCGAGGAGGACGTCGCCCGGGCCGCGGTCAAGCACCGCTGAGAACGATTCCGTTTCGACCGCGCGGTCTACGATCAGCGGCGACCGTGGTTCTGAAAGGCGTCCTCTTCGATTTCGACGGCACGCTCGCCGACACTGCCCGCTCAGAGCGCGAGGGCTGGGACGCGTTGGCCGCCGTCGTCGAGCAGCACGTGCCGGAGCTCGACCGTGAGGAGCTGCGCCGCCGGTACAACTCGGTCTTCGAGCCGTACTGGACGGACTATCTCGAGGGTCGAATCGACTTCGGTGAGTACCGCTGGAATCGGCTCAGCGATGCGATCTCTCCCTGGGCCGAGCTCGACCAGGGGCTGTTCGAGGCCTACCGGTCCGAGAAGCGCCTCGGCGTCGAGCGGCTCCGTCTCTTCGACGATGCCGTCCCGACCATTCACGAGGTGCGCGAGGCGCGGGCTGCGGGTCGGCCTGCTCACGAACGGCCCGTCCAAGCTCCAGCGCCACAAGCTCGCCGTCACCGGGATCGAGCCCGAGCTCGACGCGATCGCGATCTCCGAGGAGATCGGGGCGGCGAAGCCCGACCCGGAGGCGTTCTTCATCGCAGCACGCCTGATCGGCTGCGAGCCGGCCGAGACGGCGATGGTCGGCGATTCACCGCTCTACGACATCACCGGAGCGCACGCTGCCGGGCTGGCGCTCGCGGTGCTGGTGACCCGCGGCCTGGACGTCGCCTCGGACGGTGCCGTGACGATCGAGACGCTGTCCGAGCTGCCCGCGGTGCTCGGGCTCAGCGGCCCCTGAACGGATCGACGTACACGTCGTCGATCTGCCAGTTGGCCGCCGGACGACTGGGGCACGAAGCGGAACGCGACGGCGGAGGGCCCGCCCAGGGGCAGAAGCGAGGTGGGGACATTCGCCAGGTAGACGATCGGCAGCGTCGGTCGCCAGCTGCGGCCGTTCGCGACAACGGAGACCGGCAGCGCTCGCACGACCCCGAACACGTCCCTGAACATGACGTCGACCGGAGCGTCGAAAGCGCGGCCCGTTGTTGCGGACGAAGAGTCGTAGGGTCGGGTGCTCCAGACCGACGCACATCCAGCCCGTCGTCGCCGAGCTGCCGGCAGGCAATGCCAGCGACCGGCGGTCGGACGCGCCTCCCACGGAGAACGACTCGTTGCCGGCAACGATGCGCGCCCCGCCGTCGAGGCGCCACGCTCCGTCGGACTCGAGATCGCCGTTCGGGGCAAGCGTGTACTGAGCCGGATCGAGCCAGCGCACGAAGGGCGTGCAGCGGCTGGTCGCCACAGCTGCCCGAGCACGGAAGGCAATGCCACGGCCGAGGCAGTCGGCGCAGCAACTGCAGCCGTTAGGAAGGCCAGGAGAACCACCAGTCGTCGCATCGAGCCTCCTCTCTACCGCCCGATCTGCGGGTCGCGGTTGAGACGTGGTCTCAAGGTGACTTCGAACTGTGTGATCCGCCATCCCCGCCAGGGGCACGCTGTGTCACCCGTCCGGTTCAGCGGGTCGCCGTTGCCGCCGATATCCTGGGGCGATGTCGGAGAAGGCCTGGACCGATCGGCGGCCGATGAGCTCGTCGAGCGTCGCGCGAGCTCAGACCAGCCGACTAGAGCGGCGTGACGGGTCTCACATGGCTGGTCGCGGCAAGCTTTCTCGCCGCCGCTACCCGGCTTGCCTGTTCACGTCCTGCGCGCGAGACATCGACCGCTCTCGCGATCCTCCTCGTTCTCGCGTATGCGATCGTGTCGCGGATCCAGTTCGAGGTTGGAAGCGGGTCGGCTGTGCCGAGCCAGCTCGTGCTCGTTCCGATGCTGTTCGTGCTCCCCGCCGGGGCCGTTCCGCTGTTCGTCGCGCTCGGCTACGTCGAGCGGCGTGCTCATCGATCGGTTGCTCGGACAGCGTGCACGGCGAGCGGGTGGCCGTGGTGCTCGGCAGCTCCTGGCACGCGGTCGGTCCGGCGCTGGTGTTCCTGCTCGCCGGCGAGCCAGACCCCTCGCCGGCCAACTGGCCCGATCTTCATCGCGGCGCTCGCAGCCAGTTCGCCTTCGACTTCGCGAGCTCGACGGCCAGAGAACGGCTCGCCGTGGGTGTGCCGCCGCATCTGCTGGTCCGGCCGCTTGCCTGGGTGTTCCTCGTCGACGCGCTCCTCGCCCCGGTGGGGCTGCTCGCGGCATCGCCGCGCGAGGAGGTCAGCTGAGCTTTCTGCTCGCGCTACCGCTCGTCGGGCTGCTGACGATCTTCGCCGCGAGCGGAAGGCCGAATCGACCACGCGCTCGAGCTCTCCACGCGTATCGAGGACCGCTGCTGCTCGGCGACGTGGTCGAGGCGACGACGCGTACACGGGAAGCCATAGCCGCGAGATCGAAACCTGGCTCAGCTCGGCGAAGTCCTCGACGTCTGAGCCGCCTCGCCCGTCTCTGAGAAGAATCCCGATGGGCCGAGTGGTTGTCCGGTCATGATCCGGGGCAAGTACTGCTCGTTCAGGATCGTGGCCACGAGCTCTCGCCTACTCCGGACCCCTGTCTTCGAGAAGATCGACTTCAGGTGGTCCTGGACCGTGTTCGTGCTGATGAAGAGCCGGTGCGCGATCTCGCGCGTCGACAGGCCCCGACACACGAGACCGGTGACGGCCCGCTCCTGTTTCGTGAGGCCGTAGGCCAACATCACGACCGGTGCGATCTCGAGCGGCGATGCCTGTTCGATGATCACCGCCACCGCGTTCTCGCCGTCGGCCGGCATACGCGACGCGTGGAGAACGACCCACCGACCGGCGCTCGTCCGCAACCGCAGTCTCGGGAGAACTGTCTCCGCCGCGTCTCCCCGCCGAAGCATCGCCGCGAGCGCGTAGATCTCTGCCGGAAGGTTCTCTCGCACGGCGTTCTTGCAATCGAGCTCCTCGAGCCATCGTTCTCCCGGCCCGGTGACTCCGACTACCGACCCGTCCGCCCCGACCACGACGAGGCCGGGTGCTTCTGCGAGCTCGGCTCGATCGACGCTCGACAGCAGCAGGCCCGTGCGGATCGCTTCGCCGATGTGAGGGGCGAGCCGCTGCACGTACGCGGCTTCCTCGTCCGAGAACGGCTCGTGCGCCTCGCGATGCAAGCACATGTACCCCCAGACGGCGTCCTGCACCCGAAAGACGGCGCGCAACTCGTCGGCGAGCCCGAGCGGCCGGAAGATGTCGCGGTAGCGGCTGCTCGCCAGCACGTCGCCGGCCGTCGCCTGGAACAGGGTTCGGACACCCGCAGCCTCTCGGACGAGCTCCGTCCACTTGTTGACGTCATCGTCGAGAAATTCGTTCTGGACGAAGTACGGCAGCGCGTCGGCCGGGATCTCCTCCGTGTAGGGCTGGGTGGGAAGCAGCGTCGCGGGATCGGCCGTTGCCCACCAGACGGCGTCGACCGGCACTGCTCGGCGGAGCCGTGACAGGACTTCCGTCCGGAGCACCTCCGGGGGCACGCCCGACCGGCAGATGTCCAGGATCGCGGCGGTGAGGTTCTCGAGCGCAGGTCCTTGCTTCACCGTGTCACCTCCAGGACACGACGCACCCGGATTCTAGGCCGGGGAGACACGGTCGCGAAGACCCGCGACCGCATCTCCCCGGCCGGTGCCGGTCGTCTACGAGTCGGTTGTGCCTGCTTCGGGCAGCGCGCCGAGCTGGCGCAGCAGACCGAGGTCGTCGCGGGCGACCCAGACCTCGGTGATCTTGCCGTCCTCGATCTGCTCGATCGTGATGCCCTGCATGTCGATCTCGCGGCCGGTGGGCGCGACGCCCGCGAAATCGCCGCGATGCGTACCGCGGGCCCGCCAGCGTGTCACGACCTTCCGGCCCTCGGCAACCTGGTCTTCGACGGTGCTTCGCGCGTCCGGGAACGCCGCGTGGTAGGCGGCGACAAGGCGCTTCATCTCCGCGAGCCCGCGGAGATCGCCGATTCCGGTCGGCCCGTGGAATACGACATCGCGGCTCAGGACCTCGTCGGCACGATCAGGGTCCCCGGTTGTGAAGAGCTCGGTGAAGCGGCGCGAGAGCTGCTTGTTTGCGTCGGACATCGTCCTTTCCTCCTTCCTCGCACGTGTCCAGCGGTCGCTGGATTCAGGAGTCAAGCTATTGACGCCTCGGCGGGAGGGACATCCCAGCAATCTGGGATCTTTCGCGACGGCGAAGCGCCTGCGAGGGATAGAGCTGTCGGAGCGGCTGCGGCTTTCAGCCGCCGAGCCGGCCCACGAAGACCGCGTTGAGCGAGCCGGAGCGGAACGGCTCCGGGTCGACCTCGACCTCGGCGTAGCCCGCGGCGCGAACGGCGGCGATGACGGCTTGGCGGCCTGCGGGCGAGAGCGCGCGGGGCAGCTCATCGCCGGCGAGCTGGACCTTGCCGAGCTCGCCGTGGTGGCGCACGCGCAGCACGCGGTATCCGAGCCCTCTGAGGCCTTGCTCGGCGCGGTCGACCCGGGCGAGCGTCTCGGGCTCGACCGGGGTGCCGTACGGCAGCCGCGAGGCGAGACACGGAGAGGCCGGCTTCTCCGCGCTCGGGACCCCGAGCGCTCGGGCGAGCTCCCGTACCTCCTCCTTGCCGACCCCGGCCTCGAGCAGCGGATGGACGACGCCGTGCTCCTCGGCCGCCCGCAGGCCGGGCCTCCAGTCGCCGAGATCGTCGGCGTTGGCGCCCGAGAGCAGCGCCTCGTAACCCCGCCGAGCGGCGAGAGCCGAGAGCTGGGAGTAGAGCTCGGTCTTGCAGTGGTAGCAGCGGTCGTGATCGTTTCGGCGGTACTCCGCCCGCTCGAGCTCGGCGGTCGTGATCGTCTCGTGGCGGATCCCTACCGCGGCGGCGACGAGGCTCGCGCCGTCGAGCTCGCCCGTCGCGAGCGCCGGCGAGACGGCGGTAACGGCAAGCGCGCGGTCGCCGAGCGCGCGTGCGGCGAGCGCGGCAACGAGGGACGAGTCGACCCCGCCGGAGAAGGCGACGACGGCGCTACCGAGGAGGCCGATGCGATCTTCGAGCTCCTCGATCCGGCCAGCCTCGTGGGCCTGCATGGGCCGATTGTAGGCGCCGGTCGTCACGAGGTCGCGGGAGCTTCAGGGAAGGGATCTGGCCAGCGCCTCGGCCCAGACCGCCTTCACCGGGCGCCCGGTGCGGCGCGCGAGCTCGGCGCAGTCGTCGTGCTCGGGCGCGACGTTGACGACGCGGCCGTTCAGTCGGCCGAGCTTGACGCGAACCGCCCCGCCGTCGAGCTCGACGACCCGCTCCTCCCGCTCCAGCTCGTAGCGGCGCAGGCGGGAGACCCGCACGCCGAGCGCGCTCGTCTCCTCGAGGACGGCGGCCGCGACCGCTCGTTCGTCCGCGGGACGGGCGAGCGCAGACAGGACGATGCCCGGGCGTCCCTTCTTCATCAGCACGGGCGCCGTCCAGACGTCGAGGGCGCCGGCCGCAAAGCACCGCTCGACGGCATCCGGCACGAGCTCGGGGTTGAGGTCGTCGAGGTTCGTCTCGAGCAGCGCGACCTCCGACCCGACCGCCGGCTCGGCCGCTCCGAGCAGCACCCGGAGGAGATTCGGGCGGTCGGGAAAGTCGTCGTTGCCGGCCCCGTAGCCGATCGACTCGAGCAGGAGCGGCGGCAGCCCCCCGAAGCTCTCGGCGAGCGTGGAGGCGAGCGCGGCGCCCGTCGGCGTGACGAGCTCGCGCCCGCCGTCGGCGCTCTCGAGCTGGGCGCCGCGCAGCAGCTCTACCGTCGCCGGCGCCGGCACGGGCAGGACGCCGTGCGCCGACTCCACGAGGCCGCGGGTGTACGGCAGCGGCGAGCTGTGGACCCGGTCGACGCCGAGATTCTCGAGGAGGACCGCCGCGCCGCAGACGTCGACGAGCGTGTCGACGCCGCCGAGCTCGTGGAAGTGGACGTCGTCGACGGGAACGCCGTGCACCGTCGCCTCGGCCTGTGCGAGACGGTCGAAGACGGCCAGCGCGCGCGCCCGCGGGCGTTCGGGCAGGCCTGCCTCGTCGATCAGCGCCCGCATGGCGCGCCAGGTTCGCGGCGGGGGGTCCGGCGGCGGCTCCACGCGCACGAGGAGCGCGGCGATCCCGTGCCGCTCGGTCCGTTCGACGGCGATCTCGACCGCGCCGAGGCGCAGCTGGTCGGGAATCGCCTGCAGTATGGACTCGTCCGCGCCGGCGTCGAGGAGCGCCGCCAGCAGCATGTCGCCGGCGATGCCGCCCACGCAGTCGAGATAGGCAACTCGGCTCAAAGCCGGCACCGAATCGGCACAGAGCGTGCGCCTTCCGCGCGGATTTCGCGGATAGGCTGACGCCGGGTGGAGGGTGGAACACTCCCCACCCGGGTGGGGCTATGGGAGGTCGCGCGGCTCATTCGCGCCGACCGGCCGCGCGGGCGATGCGGGCGGCGATCGTGCCGGCGCCGAAGCCGTCGTCGATGCCGACCACGGCAAGCCCGGCGGCGCAGGAGCAGAGCATCGCGTTCAGGGCCGTCTCGCCGCCCCTCGCGGAGCCGTAGCCGACGCTGGTCGGCACGCCGATCACGGGACAGGCGGCGAGACCGCCGACGACGCTCGCCAACGCACCGTCCATTCCGGCCACGACGACGACGCAGTCGGCGCGCGCGAGATCCGGGAGCACCGAAGCCAGCCGGTGGATGCCCGCCACGCCCACGTCCTCGTGCACCACGACCTCCGTGCCGAGCAGCTCGGCGCGGATCCGGGCCTCGTGGAGGACGGGGCCGTCGGACGTGCCCGCCGAGACCATGACGGCGAGGCCTTCCGTCTCCGGCACCGACCGGGCCACCCAGACCGCCCGCGCCCGCGCATCGTCCTGCGCACCGGGGAGCACCTCGCGCACGGCCGCGCGCGCCTCGGCGTCCGCCCGCGTGACGAGCACGCTGCCGGCGCCGCCGTCGTACAGCGCCTTCGCGATCGCCGCCACCTGCTCCGGGGTCTTGCCCTCGGCGAGCACCGCCTCCGGCGCGCCCTGGCGCAGCTCCCGATGCAGGTCGACCCGGGCGAAGCCGAGATCGCGGTACGGAAGCCCGGCAAGCCGCTCGAGCGCCTCGGCGGCGTCCACGTCCCCGCGACGTACCTCGTCGAGCAGCGCCTCGAGCTCTGCCTGCAGTCCACCCACCGCCCTGAAGTATGGGCGTGCCTGCCCGCGCCCGGCCGGCTCTGGGGCGCAAGCGCCGGTCGCATGCCTTCGGGAACCGCGTGTATACGCTCTCCGCATGGCCGGAACCGACGCTGCGGACACCTGGGTCGGGCAACCCCTTCCCCGGCTCGAGGACGAGGCACTGCCCGCGGCGATCGCCAACGCCGTCGCCGACGCGCTCGGACGCGACGACGTGGAGCTGCCGCTGACGCCGCCGCGGGTCTGGCGGCTCCTGGGCTCGAGCCCGTGAAGCCCGCGCCGTTTCTCTACTTGCGCCCGGCGACGGTCGCCGAGGCGGTGGCCGCGCTCCAGGAACACGGTGACGAGGCGAAGGTGCTCGCCGGCGGCCAGAGCCTGGTGCCGCTCCTGAACATGCGCTTCGCCCGGCCCACGGTGCTCGTCGACGTCAACCGGGTGGCCGGTCTCGACCGGCTGAGCGAGGTCAACAACGTCGTCCGCGTCGGGGCTCTCGTACGGCAGGCGGCCTTCGGCGCCTCGAGCCTCATCCGCGAACGGGCTCCGCTCGCGGCCGAGTGCGTCCCCTTCATCGGGCACTACGTCACGCGCAACCGCGGCACGGTCGGCGGCTCGATCGCCCACGCCGACGCGCGTGCCGAGCTGCCGCTCGCCCTCACGGCTGCCGGCGGCAGAGTGGTGATCCACTCGCCCGGGGGCGGATTCCGCGCGGTGCCGGCGGAGACGTTCTTCGTCACGCACTTCACGACGATCCTCGAGCCCACCGAGCTCGTCGCCGAGACGACGTGGCCGGCCGCAGGCCCGGGCTCCGGGTTCGCGTTCGAGGAGCTTGCGCAGCGAAGAGGCGACTATGCGCTCGGCATGGCCGCGTGCAGCCTGCGGACGGAGGACGGCAAGGCGACCGGTACGCGGATCGCGGTCGGCGCGGTCGGCGACCGCCCCCTCCTGCTGCCCGAGGTCGCCGCGCTCGTGGACGGCGAGGCCGTCGGGGACGAGCTCGTGCGCCAGGCCGGTGCGGCGGCCGCGGAGGCAGTCGATCCCGCCGACACGCTCCACGCGTCCGCCGCCTATCAGCGGCACCTGACGGGCCTCCTCGTCGAGCGGGCGCTCCGACGCGCCTGGGACAGGGCAACCGCGAGCGCCCCGTCGTGATCGAGCTCTCCGTCACGGTGAACGGCCGCCGCTACCGCGAGCAGGTTGCGCCGCGGCTCCTGCTCTCCGACTTCCTGCGCCACACGCTCGGGCTGACGGGGACCCACGTCGGTTGCGAGCACGGTGTCTGCGGCAGCTGCACGGTGCTGCTGGACGGCGTGGCGGTGCGCTCGTGCCTGCTGCTCGCGGTGCAGACCGACGGAGCCGAGCTGAGCACCGTCGAGAGCCTCGCGCAGGCGGACGGGCTCAACAGCCTGCAGCGGGCGTTCCACGAACGCCATGCGCTCCAGTGCGGCTTCTGCACGCCCGGGATCCTGATGGCGGCCACGGACCTGCTCGCCCACAACCCCTCGCCGACGCGGGAGGAGGTGGCCGACATGCTCTCCGGGCACCTCTGCCGCTGCACGGGCTACGAGCCGATCGTGCAGGCAATCCTCGACGCGGCGGCCGCCGAGTGAACCTTGCGCTGTCGCTTCTGTCCGCGGCCGAGCGCACACCGGACGTCGAGGCGGTCGTTGACGGCGACGATCGTCTCACCTACTCGGAGCTGCGCGAGCGGGCGGCGAGGCTCGCCGCCGGCCTCGCGGGCGAAGGGATCGGGCAGGGAGATCGCGTCGCCGCGGTCGCCCGCAACACCTCCGAGACGGTTCAGCTCTTCTGGGCCTGCCAGTGGCTCGGCGCCGTCTTCGTCCCGCTCTCGCACCGCGTCTCGAGAGCGGACCTCGAGTACTGCGTCGACGACTCGGGCGCCTCGCTCTTCCTCGACGACGGCTTCGACCTTTCGCCGCTCGTTCGCGAGAGCGGGCACGCGGGCGCGCTCGAGCTGGACGAGCGGGCCCCCGCGATCATGCTCTACACCTCGGGGACGACCGGCCGCCCGAAAGGCGTGCCGCGCTCCCATCGCGCCGAGCGCGCCGGAGGGCTCTCGCAGGCGCTCCAGCACGGGTATCGCTTCGGCGACCGCACGCTCGGCGTGATGCCGCTCTACCACACGATGGGCGACCACTCGCTGCTCGCGATGAGCCTGATCGGCGGTTGCTACGTCTGCCAGGAGCGCTGGGATGCCGACGCGGCGCTGCGCCTGATCGAGTCGGAGCGCATCACCTCCCTCTATCTCGCCCCGACGCTCTTCCACGATCTCGTCCACGCCTCGGAAACGCCGGACGCGGGCAGCACGTCGGTCGAGGCGATCGGCTACGCGGGGGCGGCGATGACCCGGCGCGCTCGCCGAGAAGGTGCAGGACGCGTTCGCGCCGCGGATCTTCGTCAACCACTACGGCTCGACGGAGATCTACACCTTCTCGATCCACCGTGACCAGGCCGCGAAGCCGGGTTGCGCCGGCCGGCCGGCGCTCAACGCGAGGCTGCGCCTCGTCCGGCCGAGCCCCGACGCGGGCCCCGACGACACCGTCGACCCCGGCGACGACGGCCAGATCATCTGCCACCTGTCCTCGGACGAGGCGTTCGACGGCTACTGGAACCGACCCGACGCAGACGCCCAGGCGATCCGGGACGGCTGGTACTTCACCGGCGACCTCGGCCGGATCGACGAGGAGGGCGACCTCTGGATCGTCGGCCGCGTGGACGACATGATCATCTCGGGCGGAGAGAACATCCATCCGCTCGAGGTCGAGGACGTCGTCGCGCGCCATCCGAAGGTGCTGGAGGTCGCGGTCGTGGGCGCCCCGGACGACCGCCTCGGCCAGCGCGTCCTCGCCTGCGTCGTCGCCGTCTCGGGGACCACCGCCGAGGAGCTCGACGCGTTCTGTCTCGACTCACCGGCGCTCGCGCGGTTCAAGCGGCCGCGGGAGTACCGCTTCGTCGAGGAGCTCCCGAAGAGCCCGTCGGGCAAGATCCTCCGGCGCATGCTGAGAGAAGGGAGCAAGGGTTGACAACGTCCTACGACGGGTTCCGCGTCGAGCGCGACGAGACGCGCGGCGTGGCAACCATCACGCTGGACGTCCCCGGCAAGCTGAACCGCGTCTCGATGCCGGCGCGGGAGCAGCTCGCAGCCGTCTTCGACGAGCTCGGCGCCGACGGCTCGATCCGCGCGATCGTCTTCACCGGCGCCGGGGAGAAGGCGTTCACGGCCGGGGGCGACATCCCCGGCTTCCTCGAGCGGGATCCCGAGCACCTCTCTCGGCTCGCCCGGAACGTCGCGGCGCCCGAGCGCTGCCCGAAGCCCGTCGTCGCCAAGCTCCGCGGCTTCTGCCTCGGCGTCGGGTTCGAGCTCGCGCTCGCGTGCGACTTCCGCGTGGCCGCCGACGATCTCGAGCTCGGCCTGCCCGAGGTCGGGCTCGGGATGCTGCCCGGCTCCGGCGGAACACAGCGCCTGGCGCGCCTCATCGGCCTCGGCCGGGCGAAGGACGTGGTCATGCGGCGCAAGCGCATTTCCGCGGCCGACGCCCTGGCGTGGGGCCTCGTATCGGAGGTCGTCCCGCCGGGCGAGCTCGACGCCGCCGCCGACCGGGTCGTAAACGAGCTGCTCGAGCTTTCGCCGCTGGCTCTCGCGATGGCCAAGCGCGTCCTCAACCACGCCTACGACGGCCCGCTGCACGTCGGGCTCGAGCTCGAGGGCCTCGCCTACGGCCTCCTGCGGTCGTCGCACGACTTCCGCGAGGGCGTCGAAGCCTTCGTCGAGAAGCGCAAGCCGGAGTGGGAAGGGCGCTGAGCGCCCGCCGCGGCGCTCAGGGTGTCGTCTGCGTCTCGGCCGTCGTCGCGGGCGGCGGCGCCAGGCCCGTGCCGACGAGATCGACGCGCGCCGCGAGGCCCCCGCGGGTCTCGATCTCGAGCGAGGCGCTGCGCTCGCCGTCCGCTCCGGGGGCGAAGGCGACCTCGATCGTGCAGGTGCCGCCCGGCTCGACCCTGAGCTCCTCGCCGCACGTTCCCGTGTCGGTGATCGCAAACTCGCCGGCCGCCGGGCCTGCGAAGCCGATGGAGGAGAGCACGAAGTGGGCGGTGCCCGTGTTCGTCACCGTGACGCTCTGGGGCCCGCTGCTGTCGCCGAGCTCGAGCTCGCCGAACTCGAGCGAGTCCGGCTCGACCGCGAGCTGAGCCTCCCCCCGGCCCCGGCCGCGGAGCTCGACGCCGCTGGGGCTCCCCGGCGCGTCGTGAACGATCGCCAGCGTCGCCGTGCGCTGGCCGCCCTCGCGCGGCCTGAACGTCACGGCGATGACACAGCTCGCGCCCGCGGCAACCCGCCCTTCGGTCGGGCAGTCCGTGGCCTTCCCGAGCCGGAAGAAGGGCGCTCCCGGGCCGTCGATGAGGATGTCCTGGATCTGAAGCGGGACGTTGCCGGTGTTCGTCAGCGTCACCGGGCGGGTTCGCGACTTGCCGATCAGCACCGTGCCGAGATCGAGTTGGCTCGTATCGAGGGCGACCGTCGCCTCGCCGGCCCCGATGCCGCGCAGATCGATGCGCAGCGGCGCCTGAACGCCGCTCAGCCGGAGCACGAGGACGGCCGTGCGATCACCCCGGGCGCGCGGCCGGAACCGCACGCCGACGGTGCACTGCGCGCCCGCAGCGAGCGCGCGCTCCGGGACGCAGGTCGACCCCTCGGTGACGAGGAAGTCGCGGGCGTTCTCGCCCTCGATCTCGATCGAGGAGATCTGGACCGGGTCGGCGCTCTGGTTGTCGAGGCCGACGTTCTGGACGGCGCTGCTCCCGCCGAGCTCCTCGTCGCCGAAGTCGACGGCGGTCGTCGAGACCTCCAGCTCGCCCTGCTCGTCGCGATCGACGACGACGAACCAGATCACGGCCGCCGCGATCACCCCCGCGAGCAGGAGGAAGAACGCGACCATCCAGCCCCGCCCGGAGCCTCCGCGCCGCGGCTCCTCCGGAGGCGGCGGCCGCTCGTAGCCGGGCAGAGGCGCGCCGTACGGACGCTCGGTGGCCGCAGGCTCGGGGAACTGGCGGGTATCGCCTATCGGGTCGTACGGGTCGTTCGGAGTCATCGACGCGCCTCCGGATGGTTGATCGGAAATTGTGGCGCTGTCGGGGACGGCAGAGACCGAGCGTGAGACCACGATCCTTGCTCGTGCGTATCGGTAGATACGTGCGAGCCACGAGTGTGGAGCTCGAGCGACGGTGTCGGCCGCCATCCGGCGGTGTCACGGTTTCCGGTCAATTACCGATCAATCATGGAAGCCGGGCTGAGTGTAGTTTCCCGCCACATGGGCGACTCCCTGCACCTGGGAGCGGATTCCGCGCGCGGGTACGCCGAGCGCGTGCTCGCCGAGGCAGGTTTCGGCACCGAGGACGCGACGATCTGCGCCGATCTCATGGTCGCCAGCTCGCTGCGCGGCATCGACTCGCACGGCGTGGTCGCCCTCCTCCCCATGTTCGCCGAGCACGCAAAGGCGGGCGTCGGCCGCGAGGGGACGGCGCCGGTCGTCGTCGACCAGCAAGGCGCCGTCGCCGTCGTGGCCGGCGGGGGCAGCAGCGGGCCACGTACGGCGCAACTCGCGGTCGAGGCGGCGACGGAGCGGGCCCGCCGGCTCGGCGTCGGTGTTGCCGTCGCGCGCGAGATCGGGTACTTCGGGGCGCTCTGGTGGTGTGTCGCACCGCCCGCCGAGTCGGGCCTGATCGGAGTGGCGGCCTGCAACGCGATGGCGTTCGTCGCCCCGCACGGGGGACGCGAGGCACTGCACGGGACGAACCCGATCGCCTTCGCGTTTCCGAACGAGCCCGAGCCGCTCATCGTGGACATGCGGACGAACACGCTCCGCATGGGTGACGTCTGGCGCAGTGCGGCCACCGGGGAGCCGCTGCCGGACGGCGCCGTCAGGCTCGAGGACGGCACGCCGGTCACGGACTACGCAAAGCTCGAGAGCGTCGGCTGGGAGGGCGCCGTCTCCATGCCGGCCGCCGGCGTCAAAGGCTACGGGCTCGCGCTCGCCGTCGATCTCCTCTCTGCCGGACTGGCCGGCACGCCCATCGGCCGCGAGATCGCCTGGGAGACCGAGCAGCAGACCCTGGCCGCCTTCTTCCTCGTGCTCGACCCCGCCGCGTTCGGCCCGGCGGAGCGCTTCTCCGACGCAGCGGCGCGGCTGAGCGAGCAGGTGCACGCCACGACGCCGATCGATCCGGCCTCGCCGGTACGTCTTCCCGGTGAGCGCGGGGCCGCCGAGCGAGAGCGGCGGCTGGCCGAGGGAATCCCGGTCGACCTCGTGCTCTGGGAGCGGATGGAACGGCGTCTCGAGGAGCTCGGCGTCGAGCCGCCGCCGCGCCCCTGGTCATGATCGTCGACTGCCACACCCATCTCTGGGCCCCCGAGCACCTCGGCCCCCCGTTCGTCGACGAGGTGCGGGGCCGGGGCGGCTCGAGACCCGACCTGACGAGCGACCCCGAAGCCCACCGCGCAGGCACGGCCACCGCCGACCGCGTCTGCGTGTTCGCGTTCTGGGCTCCCCGCATCGGCGTGCGGGTTCCGAACGACTACGTCGCCGAGTACGTCCGCAGCGACCCGCAGCGGCTGATCGGCTATGCGAGCCTCGATCCGACCGACGGCGGGGCTGTCGCCGAGCTCGACCGAGCGGTGCAGGAGCTCGGCCTGCGCGGGCTCAAGCTCGTCCCGACCTACCAGGGCTACCACCCGCTCGACGAGCGGGCATTGCCCGTCTACCGGCGAGCCGAGGAGCTGGGGGTGCCGGTCACCTTCCACTTCGGCACGACGCCGCACCCGCTCGCCGAGCTCGAGTACGCCCGGCCGATCCACGTCGACGAGCTGGCGCGGTCGTTCCCCGGGCTGCGCATCGTCATCGCGCACGTCGCCCATCCCTGGGAGGCCGAGGCGCTCGTCGTCTGCCGGAAGCACCCGCACGTCTACGCCGACGTCTCGGCGCTCGTCTACCGGCCCTTCCAGCTCTACCACACGTTGCGCCTCGCCTCGGAGTACGGCGTCGACGGAAAGCTGCTGCTCGGCTCCGACTTCCCGTGGCTGACGACCGCCGACGAGATCGCAGGCCTGCGCCGGCTCTGCTCGCCCGACACGGGCGTCGGGCCGCCGCTCCCGGAGGAGCTCGTCGAGGGGATCGTCAACCGCGAGACGCTGACGTTGCTCGGACTGGACTAGGCCGAAACGGTCGCGTAGCGGCCGTTATCGGCCGAGAAGCGGCCCGGGAGGGCCACGTTCACAGAAAGGCCGAAACGGTCGCGAAGCGGCCGTTATCGGCCGAGAAGCGGCCCGGGAAAGCCGCGTTTACGGAAGACGAGCCGGGTCAGACGGGCCACGCCTCGCGGCGGTAGCCCATGTCCCAGAACATCCACTCGTAGCGGCTGGTCTGTGACGAAGTGCTCGCGCATGCGCCGCCGCTCGGCCTCGCCGAGCTCCGCGGCCACGCCGCTCGGCGAGCGCAGGACGTCCTCGACGATCGCCGCCGAACTCCTCGCCGCCGTAGGTCTCGATCCAGCGCGCGTAGAGGGGCTCGGGCGAGCCGCGCTCGAGCAACGTCTTACCGACCTCCCAGTAGATCCAGTAGCAGGGCAGGAGCGCGCCGAGGCCCTCGGCGAACGAGCCGCCGTGAGCGATCGCCAGCAGGTAGCTCGTGTAGGCGAGGTTCGTCGGTGCCGGCGGCGTCGCCCGCACCTCGTCCTCGGAGAGCCCGAAGTCGCGGAAGAACTCCTCGTGGAGCGCGCGCTCGACCTCGATCGCCCCCGCCGCGTTGCTGGCTGAAGATGCAGGATCCCGTCTCGCGTCGGGCGCCCGGGCGGCCGCCACGCTGAGCGCGCGCGCGAACTCGACGCAGGTAGAGCGCGTCCTGGACGACGTAGAAGCGAAACGAGTCGCGGCCGAGGCTTCCATCCGTGAGACCCTGGATGAACGGATGCGCGAGGATCTCGCCGTAGACCGTTTCGATGGACGCCCAGAGGTCGTCTGTGTGACGTCGGCCGCTCACGGAGGTAGTACCTACCACATGAGTCCCCTCCACGTCCCGTGACCAAGAGGTCTGCCCTCGACCTCGACGCCGGCCGCGATGCGGTGCTCGCCCGCGCGGCCGAGCTCGTCGGCGCCGCCTGGCGGAGCTTCGACCGCTACCGCGAGAGCGAGCCTCCGATCGACGACCGCGTGCGTGCGCTGCTCCGGGCTCCCCTGCCGGAGGATCGCACGCCGGTCTTCGAGGCGCTCGACGACGCCTACCGCATCCTCGACGAGTCGATCGCGCAGCCCCGTCCCCGGTATTTCGCGTTCATCGGCTCGTCCGGCCTGCCGATCGGCGTGATCGCCGACGCGCTCGCGTCCTGCTTCGACGTCAACCTCGCACGCTATGCCGCCGCCGCCACCGAGGTCGAGCGGCAAGCGGTGCGCTGGCTCGCGGAGTTCGTCGGCTATCCGGCGGGCGGCGGCGTCTTCACGAGCGGCGGCACGGTCAGCAACCTGACCGCGCTCGCCGCGGCCCGGGAGCGCGCGCTGCCGGGCTCACGGCAGCACGGAGTCGCGACGCACCCGGGCGCCTTCTACGCGTCCGGGGAGGCGCACTACTCGGTGCAGCGGGCCGTGGAGCTGCTCGGGCTCGGCTCGGACGCCCTCCGAAAGGTGCCGATGGACGACCGGCACCGGCTCGATCCCGCGGCGCTTGCCGAGGCGCTCGACCGCGACCGTGCCGGAGGCATCACGCCGATCGCGGTGGTCGCGAGCGCCGGCACGACGCTGACGGGCGCCGTCGACCCGGTCGATGCCGTGGCGGAGGTCTGCGCCGCCCACGGGGTCTGGCTCCACGTCGACGGCGCCTACGGCCTCCCCGCGGCGGCGACGCGGTCCTGCGGGTCGCTCTTCGCCGGCGTGGAACGCGCGGACTCGGTGGCGATCGACGCCCACAAGTGGCTGTACCTGCCGAAGGCGTGCAGCGCGGTGCTCGTACGCTCTGCCGGCGAGCTCGAGGCTGCCTTCGCGCACGAGGAGGCCTACATGCCGCACGAGGAGGGCGAGCCGCACGCCGCCGACCTCACGCTCGAGTACTCGCGGCCCTTCCGGGCGCTCAAGCTCTGGCTCGCCTTTCGTGTCCACGGCGCGCCGGCGTTTCGCGAGGCGATCGATCGCAATGTCGGGCAAGCCCGGCTGTTGGCCGAGGAGGTGCGCCGCCACGACGACCTCGAGCTGGCGCTCGAGCCCCAGCTGTCGATCGTGCCGTTCCGCCACCTGCCGGGCGGCGACGTGGACGTCGACAGGCACAACCTCGCTCTGGCCGAGTCGTTGCAGGCCGACGGGCGCGTCTACCTCGCCTCCGCCGTGATCGGCGGCCGCGCCTTTCTTCGTCCGTGTGTCGTCAACTACCGCACGACGGACGACGACGTCCGTGCGCTCGTCGAGATCGCGAGAGAGGTCGGCGAGAGCCTCGCGCTCAGGCGCTGACTGTGCTCGTATCGGTGTCGGCGCCGGTATCGGCGCCCGGCTCGGTCTTCGGATTCAGAGGAAACGCGCCCGCGCTCGCAGCCGCGCCCGTCCGGGCGAACGCCACGACGACCGCGTCGTCCGCGGCTCCCTCGGGCAGCTGCCCCGCGACGACGAAGTGAGCGCGCCGGCCCTCGACGTGCGCCGGCAGCGCCTCGCCGTCCAGCCAGAGCCCGGCGGCCTCGAGCGGGTCGGCGGCGGACATCTCGACCGCGATGGTGCCCGGAGCGGCGTCGGCGAGCCGCTTCAGCTCGAGGGGCGCACCGAGCTCGAGGAGCCACCGGTTGCCGTCCTGCCGGGCGGCGGCGCCGTAGGCCGCGAACTCCTCCTGACCGTCTCGAACCCGGTTCCCGGCGATGGCGGCCACGCCCCAGCCGTCCTCGTCGCGCCTGGAGATGACCATCTCGTACGGCGTGCCCGCGAAGGTCCCCACCCCCTCGCGGAAGCCCTCGCCGTACTTGCGCGCGAAGTCCGCGCGGGTCGGGCCGAGCTGCTTTCGGCTCAACGGCGTCAGGAGCCCCCAGAGAGCGTCCGTGTCTCCGGCGCCCGCCGCCTCGACGAACGCCCGTAGGGCGTCTCCCGGGCCGGGGTCGTCGATCGTCAGGCCTGCCGTGGCAGGCGTGACGGCCTCCTGCGGAGTCGTCTCTGTCGTGGCAGGCGGCGCGGCCTGCTCAGACTGCGAGCCGCCGCAGCCGGCGAGCAGCAGGGCGGCGAGCCCGAGCAGGACGACGACGCGAACGGACACCGCGACACCGTAGCCGCCGGGCGGAGTCGCCCGGCGCAGCTCTGACCGCCGCCTTCCCGACATCAAGGAATCCGCGCGACGGCCTCGATCTCGATCTTGATCCCGGGAATCGCGAGCCGGCTCACCTCGATCAGCGTGCTCGCGGGCCGCGTGTCGCCGAAGATCTCCTGTCGCACCGGATTGATCTTCGGGCGGTCGTCGATGTCGGTGAGAAAGACGGTGACCTTCACCACGTCCGCGAACGTCGCGCCGGCGCGTTCGAGGATGACGCCGATGTTCTCGAGCGTCTTGCGGGCCTGGGCGGCCACGTCGTCCCCTCCGACGACGTTGCCGTCGGCGTCTGTCGGCACGCAGCCCGAGACGAAGAGCAGATCGCCGGCGCGAACCGCGTCCGTGTAGTGGCTGATGGGCGTGCCGAGCTCCGGGACGCGGATCTCCTCGCGGTCTGCCATCGAGTCTCCTCCTTGATCGAAACGGCCGCCGAACCCTATCCTCGGCGGGTCACCCGAGTCCGGGGGTACCACCCAGCAAAGGAGCGTCGATGGCCGCCTATCCGCGCCTGTTCTCCGAATGGCAGATCCGCTCGACGACGATCGCGAACCGCGTCGTCTTTGCGCCGACGTGCCCGACCTGGGTCGCCGACCCGCACGAGGGCGATCTTCACCGACCAGGCGGTCGCCTACTACGAGGAGCGGGCGAAGGCCGGCTGCGGGCTGATCATCATCGGGGGCACGATCATCCACCAGGAGGCGCTCTACTCCGAGTTCAACTTCCCGGGGCTCTGGAAGGACGAGCAGGTCGAAGGCGCTCGCGCGCGTCGCCGACGCGGTCCACCGCCACGGCTGCAAGCTCGCGTGCCAGCTCCTCCACGTCGGCCTGCGCGCGATGCCCGTGCTGAAGAAGGATCCGGCGTACGACCTCGACGCCGAGTGGTACCTCGTCGCTCCGAGCCAGGTGCCGCCAGGCGAGTACCCGAACGCGCCGATGCCGAAGGAGCTCGAGGAGCACGAGATCGAGGACATCCTGCAGGCCTTCGAGTCGTCGGCCCGCCGGGCGATCGCGGCGGGCCTCGACGGCGTCGAGTTCCACATGTCGCACGGGTACCTGCCCTGGCAGTTCCTCTCGCCGCTCTACAACCACCGCACCGACGGGTGGGGCGGCTCGTACGAGAACCGGCTGCGCTTCCCGCTCGAGGCGCTCCTGCGGATCCGGAAGGTGATCGGCGACGAGCCGTTCCTCGGCTACCGCATCAACTCGACGTCGTTCTGGCCCGGGCGACCTCGAGATGGACGACGTGAAGCAGATCGTCGCGGACCTCGAGGCGAAGGCCGACGTCGACTACGTGAACCTCTCGGCCGGAGTTCACCACTCGTTCATCCACACGCCGATGACGTACGAGCCGGGCTGGGAGCGCGGGCTACACGAAGGCGGTCAAGGAGGTTTCGGCGAAGCCCGTGCTGCTCGTCGGACGGATCACGCATCCGCGAGGTCGCCGAGGAGATCCTCGAGGCGGGCGAGGCCGACGCGATCCTGCTCGCGCGGCAGCACTTCGCCGACGCCGAGTGGGCGAAGAAGGCGCAGGAGGGCCGCGAGGACGACATCCGCCGCTGCGTCGCCGCCAACTACTGCTGGCGGAGCGTCATCCGCGGGCGGGCGTGTCCAGTGCGTCTACAACCCGGAGGTCGGGCGCGAGCGTCAGTGGGGAGCGGGCACGCTCGTCGCCCGTCGCCGAGCCGAAGAAGGCGCTCGTGCTCGGCGCCGGCCCGGCCGGGCTCGAGTACGCGCGCGTCGCGGCCGCGCGCGGGCACGAGGTCGTCGTGCTCGAGCGCGAGGCCGAGGTGGGCGGCCACGTGCGCCTGGCAGTCGCTGCTCCCGGGCCGCAAGGAGTACGGCCAGATCGCGCGTCTGGCTCGCGCGCCAGGCGGAGGGCAACGGCGCCGTGATCAGGACGGGCGAGGAGATCGCCACGGCCAGCGCTCGACGCACTGCTCGCGCGGACGAGCAGCCCGACCACGTCGTCGTCGCGACCGGCTCCACCTACCGCCGAGACGGCTGGCAGGGCCAGACGGCCCAGCCGCTGCCCGGCTGGGAGAGCGGCAACTGCGTCACCTGGGACGAGGTGGTCACGGGCAGGCGTCGCCGTCGGGCGCGGTGCATCGTGCTCGACGACCTGCAGGACGCCCTCGCGCCGCTGACGGCCGTCAAGCTCGCCCAGGACGGCGCACGGTCGCGCTCGTCACCCGCTGGCCGATGATCGGGATGGAGACGATCCCGGAGGTCTACTACCTATGGGTCCGCCAGCAGCTCTACGAGGCCGGCGTCGAGATCGTTCCCGACCACTTCGTCAAGGAGATCCGCGGCTCGGCGGGTCGAGCTCGCTCAACGTCTACGTGCCCGATCGCGGACGGACGTCGACGCCGACTGGATCGTGATGGTGACCGGTCGTCAGTCGGAGAACGGCCTCTACCACGCGCTCCGGGAGCGGGGCGTGAGCGTCGAGGCGATCGGCGACGCCGTCGCCCCGCGCGGCACCTACGAGGCCGTCTACGAGGGCCACCGCCAGGCGCGAAAGCTCTGACAGGCGATCAGGCCTGCGCCTGCTCGAAGAGCTCCTCCCAGCGCTCGAGCAGGGCCTGGAGCTCGCTGCGCTCGCGGCGGTGAGCGGCGATGACGTCGACGTTCGACCAGTCGTCGGCAAGCGAGCGCTCGAGCTCGGCGATACGGACCTCCCGCGCTGCGATCTCCGCCTCGAGCCGCTCGAGCTCGGAGGGTTGCCTGCGCTTCCGGGCAGGCTGAGGCTTAGGACCCGGGGCAGGTCCCGTGCTGGGGGCCGGATGAGATCCGGCGCCTACGGCAGGCTCGGCTTGGCGTGAGGAGGTCGCTGCATCCTCGGCTTCGGCGCGCAGGCGGACGAACTCGGCCCAGCCGCCGTCGTAGGAGCGTACGGTGCCGTCCTCGACTGCGACGATGCGCGTCGCGACCGCATCGAGCAGCGCGCGGTCGTGCGAGACGAGCAAGACCGTCCCCGGGAACGCCTCGAGCGCCGCCTCGAGGGCCTCCCTGCTTTCGAGGTCGAGGTGGTTCGTCGGCTCGTCGAGGATGAGGAAATTCGAGCCGGAGGCGACGAGGAGCGCGAGCGACAGTCGGCGGCGCTCGCCGCCCGACAACGCCGCGACCGCCTTCTCGTGCGCCTCCCAGCCGGAGAACAGAAAGCGCCCGAGAAGCATCTGGGCCT
>CAWACA010000009.1:0-123827 GCA_963780385.1 uncultured Thermoleophilia bacterium
GAAGGCGCCGACGGCGGCAAGCAGCCCCGCCGTGAGCACGCCCGCGAGGGCGAGGCGGGGCCGGGCGCCGAAGCGGCTACGTTTGCTCTCCGCGCGAACCTGGTCGCTCAGGGCCGAGAGAAACTCGGGCTTCGGCTCGGGCCGCGCTGCGCGGAGCTCGTGCTCGACGCCGCGCTCCTTGCGCCTCCAGTTGATGTTCATGGCTTTCGTCCTTTCCTGCGCGTTGCGCGATGAGTTGCGTGGTTGTGATCTCTCTACCGCCGGGTGGGCGGAAACCCTTACGGGCGGCTCATGTCGCCCGGGCGGGGGCCGGCGCCGGCCTGACGATCCCGGGCGCGGTCTCGGCGACGGCGCCCTCGCGCAGCCGTGCGAGCGCGCGATGGAGCGCGACCTCCACTGCATTCGTCTGCATCTCCAGGAGCTCTCCGATCTGCCGCGCCGTCAGGTCGGCGCCGTAGCGAAGCGCGATCAGCTCCCGGTCGCGCGGATCGAGCTGCTCGACGGCGGCTGCGATCGAGAGGCGGCGTGCCGAGTCCTCGGCGAGATCGCCGGGCGCGGCAGGCTCGACCGGGGCCTCCTCGCCGTGAAGCGGGAGGCGCGCGGCGAGCGCCGAGTCGATCTCCCGGCGGGCGATGCCGACCAGCCAGGCAAGCGGCGAGCCCTTGCGCCGGTCGTAGCTCTCCTGGTAGCGCAACGCGCGCTCGAAGACCGCGCTCGTCACGTCCTCGGCATCCGGCCCGTCGCCGATGCGGTACGCCACGTACGCGTAGACGCGCCGGATCAGGGGCTCTGGATCGGCAAGGGGGTTCATGGCAGCTCCTCCGTGGAATTGGTCGCATCGAGCTCGATGCCGCTCGTCTCGGCGCGCAGCCGGGCGATCTCCGGGCTCTTCGGGTTCAGGGCGGCCGCATGCGCCAGCGCGGCTTCCTGGTCGGGGCCCTCGAGGACGCGCGCGAGGTCGAACCACAGGTTCCACTCGCTCGGTGCGAGAGCGAGGGCGCGCTCGAAGCTCTCGCGGGCGCCCGACAGGTCGCCGCGCGCGAGACGCGCCTGGCCGGCCGCGCGCCACGGCTCGGGTGACCACGGCGCGAAGCGGGTCGCCCGGAGCGCCTCGGCTTCGGCGCCTGCCCAGTCGGCGCGCCCGGCTGCTGCGCGGCCCGCGGCGAGCGCGCCCGCCGAGAGCAGGCCTGAGAGCGCAAGGGGCACGAGCGCGAGGCAGAGCGCGACCAGGGCGATTCGCACTCGCCGGCCCCGGCTGGGCGCGGCTCCCGTGCGCGCCGAGACGAGCAGTGCCGCGCCGCACAGGAGCGCCACCGACGTGACGCCGGTCAGCTCCCAGTCCCAGTCCGCGGCCGCGTGAACGAGGAACACGACATAGGCGCCGAGCGCAAGCGGGACGAGGGGCCTGCGGCGCGCCCGGGCGGCCGCGGCAAGGGGGAGCGCCAGCGCGACGAGGAGGAAGGCCGAGGCCGACGGCTCCGAGCTCGGCGAGCGTTTCGAGGTAGAGGCTGTGCGCGTCGCGGACCTTGAGGCCGCTGGGCCGCGCCTCGAGCCAGGTGAGCTCGTAGCTGCCCGCGCCGGATCCGATCACCGGCGCCCGGCGCGTCGTGTCGAGGGCGACGCGCCAGAGGTCGTGTCGCCCGTTGCCGGAGAGACTGAACAGCCGCCCGTTGAGGTCGTCGTCCACCCGGGGCGGAGGTGCGGTGAAGGCGTCGTAGGCGCCGGCGATGGCTCCCGGCGGGCTGCCGAAACGCAGCCAGCCCGCGGCGAGCGCGAGCACGAGGAGCCCCACGAGCAACGCCGCGAACGCCTGCCGCGCCGTCCGGTTGGGCCTCAGCCGCCGTTCCGCGTAGCCGAACGCCGCCGCGGCGGCGCCGCTCCCGAGTGCGAGCAGCAGCAGCGCGAGGGCAAGGCGGTGGCCGCTCCGGGTCGCGTCCGCGAGCTCAGCTCCCTGGCGCGTGAGCGCGTCCGCCTGCGAGGCGAGAGCCACGGCCGCGGCCGTCGGCACGACGACGGCGGCGAGGCCGGCACAGAGCTGGAGCCGGCGGGGATCCACGGCCACCGCGGCGGCGAGCCCGACGGCCAGGGCGATCCAGGAGCCGCGGCCGAACGTGAAGTAGAGCGTCGTGGCGAGGATCGGCGCGCACGCGGCGCTGAGGGCGCGGTTGCGCAGCGTCCTTGCCCGCAACGCGAGCCCGAGCGCGAGCAACGTCCCGAGCGCGGCGAGGACACCGAGCGCGTTCCAGTAGCCGAGCGGCTCGGCGAGGCGGTAGACGGCGACGGGATCGGCAGTTCCGAGCCGCGCCGGGAAAAGGCGCGTGGCGAGGCCGTAGCCCGCGACGAGCGTGACGGCCGCCAACAGGCCCCCGAGCAGGGCCGGCACGGTCGCACGGCGCAGGAGCACGAGGGCGGCGGCGGCGAGCGCGACATACACGGCGATGCGCTGCGTCTCGAGCACCGCGCGCCAGCCGCTGTCCGACCAGAAGTACGAGAGCCCCATCCAGGCGGCCAGCGCCGTGAGCGCCCCGAGGAAGGCGAGCTCCCGGCGGCCGAGGCAGAGGCGGCGACGCAGCACGGCGCCGAGCGCGGCGCCCCAGGCGAGCAGGACCGTTGCCCAGCCCCAGCTCGTGGGGAAGTACCCGCCTCGAGCCGCGAGCAGCGAGGTGGCCCCGAGCGTCGTTACCGCAAAGGTGACGGTTGAAGAGCCGCCGACGGCCGCCAGGCGCGGAATCGCGACCTTGCGGATCGCGACGAGGTCACCGACTGCGCTCACCGGGACGACCCTCGCGAGCCGCCACGGCTTCCCGGTAGACGCGAAGACTGTGCTCGGCGGCCAGAGACGCCGTGTACTTCAGGAACCAGGCGCGCATCAGCCGCCGACCTCCACGGGCGTGGACCGCGAGCCCCGGGCCGGTCTCGAAAGCCGATAGCCGTAACGCCCGAGCAGCGGGACCGTCATGAGCGTCACCGCGCTTCTCTGGACGGCCGGCATCTCGCCGAGCCAGCGGGTGTCGGCGGCGATCTCGATCGAGCCCGTGCGAAATCGCGACGGGTTCCCCGAGACCGTGTGCGTCGGCGCCACCGAGACGGCGTGTGAGCCGGTGAAAGGCGTGAAGGCGCTTTCCTCGCCGGCGAACTCGAGGATGCGTTCGAACGTGCCCCTGGGGCTCGCGACCAGGTCCTCGTACCGAAGCTGCATGTAGCGCAGCCCGTGCCTGCTCCTCAGCGCCTCGGCTCCGACGTTGAAGAGCCCCCAGTAGAGCGAGCTCTTGCCGATCCCGATGCGCTCGGTGATCCCCGGATTGGTGCCGCTCGCCCACGAGTACGCGACCGCTCTCGGATCGCGGGTCAGGTGGACGACGTAGACCTCGATCCCGTCGATCGAGCCGAGAACCGCGGCGTACGCGGGAAGCTTCGAGGAGTCGACGATCACCCTCGAGCCGGTCACACGGGCGAGTGACCCGTAGAGCGAGGCGAGGTTGTCCGCGTACTCCTCGAGGAGCCCCGGGCGCCAGCGGCGCCTCAGGCCAGGCGAGAACAGGGCCGGGAGGTGGCGCGTGCGGATCAGGCGCTGCTCGAGGAGCTCCATGCGTCGCGCCACGTCCTGCGCAGGCGACGTGTACGCATCCGAGAGCACCTCGCCCCAGACCGCACAGGACGCGACCGGGGAGCCGCAGCCGCACGTCCAGCCGGCACCGATGCCGCGCGACCACAGGTACACGAGCTCGCCGGCGGAGAAGAAGCCGGGCAGCTGGCCGAGCACGACGTCGAGCAGCGTGCTGCCGCTCCGTCCCCAGCCGGTGACGTACACGACCTTAATCGGTGGCCGCAACACGCTGATTCCTTCCGGGAGGCGGGCCGTAGCGAGGCCGGGAAGCGACCCGTTGCACATGCCCGGGCGCGTCCTGCGACGCGGCCACGGACGTCGTGAGGCTGCGCCACCAGATCGCGGCGGCGACGAGACCGGCGGCGGCCAGCCCGAAGGCGGCTTCGCGGGCTCCGAAGACCGCGCCCACGGCGGCGCCGGAAACGGTGAGCGGCGCCACGAGCACGCGCGCCCGGAGGCTGCGCTTCGTGTCGGCGAGGGAGCGCAGGCCGGCGGTCGCGCCGAAGACGATGCCGGCGAAGGCGAAGGCGAGCGCGAG
Source organism: uncultured Thermoleophilia bacterium (assembly GCA_963780385.1). Taxonomy (GTDB): domain Bacteria; phylum Actinomycetota; class Thermoleophilia; order Gaiellales; family Gaiellaceae; genus CAWACA01. The sequence goes on from CAWACA010000009.1 coordinate 4,146, forward strand.
CGGCACGAGCACGTCGCGTGTTGCGGGCCAGAAGGGCGCCGAGCAGCGCTTCCCCGATGTGGTCGGGCAGCAGCGAGAGCCCGATCCCGAGGGCCAGGGCCGCCGTCGCGCACGCGACGGCCACGCGCTGCGACAGCTTCAGCACGGAGGCGGGAGAGGAGCGCGCGAGCTCCACCCCGTGGGGAACGAGCGTGAAGAGGAGGCCGGCGAAGAGGACGTTCATGACGCCGAGCAGGCTCTGCGCACCGCGCAAGGCTCCGGCGGCCGCGAGGCCTCCGACGACGGCGACGGCCATCGTTGCCAGCTGGCCCGCGAGAGTGAGGGTGACGAACTCCGTCACGAGCCGGCCTCCGAGCGGTCGGACCGCCTCCACCACCCGAGCGGGGATCGAACGGCGGGGAGCGCGTGTGTCTGCCAGGCGCCGACGACGGCCGCCGCGCAGCCCGCCGCTCCCCAGGCTCCGAGCGCGGCACGGCCGCCGGTGAGGACGCCGCTCTCGACGAGGCCCACGCCGGCGCGCGAGCACCGCGAACCACACGAGATCGTTCACGAATGCGCCTTGCGGCTTCGAGCGGGCGAAGAAGGCCGCTCGCCAGACGTCCTGGACGAGCAGCGCGGGAAGCATCGCGGCGAGGGTGAGCAACCACGGTCCGATCCCGCCGGGAGCGAGCCCGCCGGCGACGGCGCACGCGATGGAGAAGCAGACGCCGAGACAGAGCGCCGCGCCGGCGCCACGGGAGACGACGACTCGCCAGCGGGCACCTTCGAGTCCCGCGTAGCGGATGAGCATCGGCTCGCACACGAGCGCCCTCGTCACGCCGAGGCTGATCCAGTACGCCGTCCACGCGAGCGCGAACGCTCCGAACTCCGCCGGAGTCGAGTGCCGGGCGACCAGGACGGCAAGCAGAAAGCTCGTCCCGCTTGCAAGCGCCTGGTCGGCCAGGCCGAGGCCGAGGCGTCGTCCTCCCAGCTTCGTCACGGCGCCCCCGCTCGGACGTCTCGGCCCCACGCCGGCGTGTCGGCGGGCGGCGGGTAATGCGGCTCCGTGGGCGGGTAGCGCTCCCGCCAGGCGAGCCCGATGAGCACCGCCAGGAGGCACAGCGCCATCGGCAGGAGCTCGTAGTAGAAGCCCTGGACGAACGTGATCAGGAGGCAGGTCCGAACGCAGAGCGACAGGCGGGTCTCCTCACCTCGCAGTCCGAAGAACGTCAGCACGACCCAGCCGACGATCAGCACGAGCCCCGGAATGCCCTGCGAGAAGAGGGCCAGGAACCACTGGCCGTGAGTGCCGACGGAGGGGAGCCCCGGGCTCACCTCGGACGGGCGAGGCGCGCCGTGGCCGAGGACGGGGCTCTCCATCGACCGGTGGATGGTCTCGCCGTAGAGCTCACCGCGTCCCTTGTCGCTGTGGCCGTGGTCGATGCGATCGGTGATCACGCCGGCGCCGCCGGTCAGGAACACGACTCCCGTCAGCGCCAGGGCGAGGACGACGATCCGGCCGAGGTTGCGGAGCCGGCCCGAGATCAGCAGCCGCATGGCGACGAAGGCGACGGCGACGATGAGGCTGACCCAGGCACCGCGGTTGAGCGAGAGGACGAGCGGCACGACCGCGCCGACGAGCGCTGCGAGGGTGGCCCAGCGCCAGGCCGGCGAGCGCGAGCTCTCGCGCGCCAGTACCGCGACGGGGGCAAGGAGCGCCACCGTGGAGCCCCACTCGTTCGTGTACGCGAAGAACGGATGCGGCCGTCCGACCTCGTAGCCCATGAAGTCGCTCGGCTGCGAGAAGGTCGGGTGGACGAGCGCGCGGACGAAATCGACGTCGAGGAGGCCCGCCGGCATGAACCGCTCGACCACGCTGGTCCAGCCGAGGTCGGGCACGAACACCGCGACCCAGCCGCCTACGACGATCGCGATGAAATAGGCCGTGACGGCATTGACCACGGAGCCGGTGGGCAGGATCGTTCGCGGCGTGTTGAGGACGTAGAGGAGGACCACCGTCGCGGACAGGTAGAACGCCGCGCGGAAGCCGAAGCCGAGCACGGTGCTGCTGCCCTCCAGCGAGGCGCTCGAAACGGCAACCCAGCCGAGGAACAGAAGCCAGACCGCGAAGTACGGCGGGAGACGGATCTCACCCCGCATGAGCAGTGCAAACGCGAGCGGAATCGCGAGGAGCGGCCACATGAAGGCCCAGGCGCCTAGCGCCCACCAGATCGGGGAAACCCAGCAGGAGCAGGTAGAACGGGATGCGCGCACTGGGGAGCCGGGCACGACCGCCGCTCCATTCGAGCGCCGTCGCCGTCATACGCCCCGACCTGCCGCCGCGAGCATCCTCCGCACGCCGTTGGGCCTGAGCACCCGGGCTGCGACGCCGAGCGCGAGCAGGGCGCGCGGCTCGGAGACACGCCGGCCGAGGCTGCGGACTGCGTAGCGGAACGCTCGCGACCGCTCGCCGGCGCCCGCGCGTGCGAAGGCGATCTGACCGAGGATCCGCGCTGCTCCGCGCCCGTCGGCAAGAAGCTCCGGATGCCGTTCGAGGATGTACTCGAGCCCGTCGGCCATGAGCGCCCAGCGACCTTCGAACCACGAGGCGCGGGCCCAGGAGATGCGGACCAGGGGCTCGGCGAGCCCGGCCGCCCCGGTCGTCCGGAGCGCGCGCAGGAGCCACTCGTAATCCTCCCCGTAGCCGCCCGGGATGCTCTCGTCGACGAGGCCGGCCTCTTCGATCAGAGGCCGCCGCGCGAGCAGCGTCGACGGGTTCAGGGCGATGACGCGCGAACGAAGGAGGTCGTCGTGCGTCGTCAGGCGCGGGATGCGGCGGACGACCCGCCGCTCCTCGAGGACGATCTCGATCGCGCACGCCACGAGCCCGACCTCCGGTGTGCGGACGAGGCAGTCGACCTGGCGGGCGAGCTTCTCCGGCAGCCACTCGTCGTCGTCGTCCAGGAAGGCGACGAGCGGGGAACTGGTGGCGAGAATGCCGGCGTTCCGTGCCCCCGCGAGCCCCGGAGCACGGGTGTTCGAGATGACACGGAGGGTGCGCGTGGTCTCGGCCGGCGTCGGGAGGCCGGCGGGAGGGGCGCTCTGGTCGACGACGACGACGCACTCGACGTGACCGGCGTAGGTCTGGCCGAGCACGGAGGCGACGGCCCGGCGCACCAGCTCGGGACGGTCTCGCGTGGGAACGATCACCGAGACGGCGGGAAGGGTTTCGCCCGACGTCGCCGGGCTCGATCCTCCGGGTGCGGCCGTCACCGGTCCTCCTTGCTGCGGAGCAACGGATCGACAAGCGCGCGGAATCGCTCGACGGCCGGAGCTTCCGCTACCGCCGTGAGCGCACGCGCCCGGGCCGGCCTGGTTGCGAGCCCGCGATCGAGAGCGGCGGCGAATGCGTCGTAGCTTTCGACGAGGACGATCTCGCCCTGCTCCGCCAGACGTGCGGCGTAGCGAACCTGATGGTCGTCGACGTGCTCGCCCAGCTCCGGGCGTCGAGGAATGACGAGCGGCCGATGCCCGGCGAGCTGCGCCTGGGCGATCGTCGACGAGCCGCCGTGGCAGACGACGGCGTCCGCCTCGGCGAGCGCCGACTGGAACTCGTCGAAGGGGAGTACCCCGGCGCAGCCTGCGCGGCGCGGCGACTTGCTGGTCCCAGCCTGGACGACTGCTTGGACCGGCCCGACCTGGCTCGTCTCGTCGAGCCAGCCGTCGAGCCAGTCGATGAGCCGGTCGAACTGGTGGTGGTCCGTGCCGACCGTTCCGAAGATCCTGAATGGCGACGTGTCGGTCATGGCAGCAGCGGCCCGATGACGATCCCGCGCGGATAGAACCGCCGCTGCTCCGGCACCTGGAGCAGGAAGCGGCTCGCCAGCGGGTGGCAGAGCCTTCCGGTGAGCGTCGGTGCGTCGATGCGCTCGTACTGCTCGACGTACACCGACGGGACGCGAAGCAGCTTCGCGGCCACGAAGAACGGGAACGCGACACCGGCGCCGGTCGAGACCACGACGTCCGGTCGCCAGGAGCGAAGCACGCGCAGGGCGAGGCGGAAGTTCCGCACCGCGTTGCGCGCGTTCCTGGTCGTCGGCCGGTGGGCGAACGTCATGTCCTCGCCCGCGAGCAGTGATCGAGCGTCCTCCGTGTCGAACGTGACCCAGCGCCGATCGAGCGTGCTCCACCAGGGCTCGAGACGGAAGAGCTGGTAGAGGTGCCCGCCCGAAGAGCACACGAGCAGGGCGCGCGGCGCGTTCGCGCCGGCGGTGCCGTCGGTCATCAGGATGCTCCTTTCGATCGGCCGACGAGCGCGGGCAGCGTGCGCAGGACGAGGCGCAGGTCGCCGCCGAGCGACCAGCCGGTCACGTAGACGTAGTCCAGCCGGACCATCTCGTCGAAGGGGATGTCGCTGCGGCCGAGCACCTGCCAGAGGCCGGTGATGCCCGGCTTGAGGTCGAGCCGTCGGCGAGCCCAGTCCCGTACGTGGCGGCTCTCGTCGAGGATCAGCGGCCTCGGTCCGACGAGGCTCATCTCGCCGCGGATGACGTTGAGCAGCTGCGGGAGCTCGTCGAGCGAGGTCCGGCGGAGCAGCCGGCCGACCCGGGTGACCCGCGGGTCGGCGGGGATCTTGAACATGCGGCCGTCGCCGTCGGCCGCGTGGCGGTTCAGGTGGGCCACCTCGCTCTTGCGGGCATCCGCATCGACCGCCATGGTTCGGAACTTCACGATCCGGAACGCGCGGTCGCGCGAGCCCATCGCGGACCTGGCGGAAGAACACGGGACCGGGGGAGTCGAGCTTGATCGCGACCGCCACCAGGGCGAGCACCGGCGTGAGCAGGAGCAGGCCGGGCAGCGCCACGGCGAGGTCCATCGTCCGCTTCAGCAGCCGCGACGACCGCGGAAGCCGTACCGGCGGGACGCCGACGAGCGAGAGCCCCTCGACGTCATGGACGACCGTGTGCGGCCCGATGACCTCGAAGAAGCGGGGCACGATGTCGACCTGGACGTCGAGCTCGTTGAGGTTGCGGACGAGCTCCAGCAGGTCGTCCTGGGGGTCGCGCGTGAACGCGACGACGACGCGCTCGACGTCGAGCGCTCCGGACGAGCCCCGGGAGCTCCGCCGGTGCCGCCGAGCACGGGCACCGAGGCCAGCCCGTTCGTCGAGTGACCGCGGGTCGCTGTCCACGAAGCCGAGCAGGTTGATGCCGTACTCGGGGTGCTTCAGGAACTTGCGCGCGACGAGCTGGCCGACGTCTGCCTGCCCCGACGATGACCGTGTTCTGGAGGTAGGTGAGCCGCTGCCGGCAGGCGGCACGTGCCGCGACGCGTGCCAGCGTCACGGTGCCGACGGCGAGCAGCCAGACCGCGATCACGCGGCCGACGTCGGGTCCGGGGAAGCCCGGAGATCCACGATGACCGCGACGAACACCCAGGCGCCGAGCGTGCTGAGCTGGAAGACCCGGGCGAGGTCGTCGGTGGTCGTGGTCGAGGCGCGCTCCTCGTCACCGTCGTAGAGACCGGCGATCTTGGCCGCGAGCACCCAGGCCGGAACCGTGACGGAGAAGAACATCACGGCCTCCTCGGGCGTCCCGAGGCGTTCGACCCGACCCGGGGTGGAGGAGCTCGGCGAGGACGAACGCGAGCGTGAGCCCGATGACGTCGGCCGCGACGAGCGCGCGGCGGACGAGCCAGCCTCGTCTGCGGGCGAGCCGGCGTCGATGCTCGAGGATGCTCAGTGTCAGCTCGCCGACCTCGGGCAGCGGCGGACGTTCGAGCGCAGGCGCCAGCGTGTCTCGTGCCGCGCTCATCCGGCGGGCCCCTGGTCGCGCAGCCGGGCGAGCAGCGTGTTGCGGACGAGCTCGGGCGACAGGGCGCCGGTCGCCTCGTCCCAGCCGTGACCGTTCCAGACCTCGAGCGAGCCGCGGGCAATACGGGCGTGGAGGACCGCGGCGCCCGCCGGCACCGGCGTAGGTCGCCGCGGCGGCTGGCATCCGCCGGGTCGTCGGTGACGACGCCCGCGGGGCGCACCGAGTCGAGGAGCCCTCTCAGGTCGCTCTGGCCTCCCGGCAGGGCGAGGACCTCCGCGAACCCGCCGAGCGCCGACGAGAGCGCTTCGGTCACGAGCGGCGCGGCGGAGACGAGGGCGACCACCGGCCGCGGCTCGTGCGGCTCCGGGGTCATGCCGCCTCCGTCGAATGCCGTCGGGCTCCGTCCCGCGTGCAGCGCTGCGGCGGCTCTGCGGGACGGCAGCTCGAGCTTGCGCAGGATGTTCTGGACGTGGCGCTTGACGGTGAACACGGAGATCTCGAGCTCGCCGGCGATCTCGCGGTTCCGCAGGCCCGCGGCAACCAGCTCGAGCACGTGCCGCTCGCGATCGGAGAGCAGCGATTCCCGCGCCCGCTGCGCTTCGTGCGCCCGCTGCACGGCCGCCACGAGCAGGCCTGCGAGCTCCGGCTCGAGCGCCGGCTCGCCGATCGAGCACGCGGCGCAGCGCACCGAGCAGCTCGGCCGCGCCGATCGTCTTCGAGACGAAGCCGAGCGCGCCTGCCGAGACCGCGGCGAGGACGTCCTCGGGCGTCGGCCGGAGCGACCAGACGAGCGAGGGAACGGGCCGTGCCTGCTTCGCCAGGCGCTCGAGCGCGTGCGGGCCGCCGAGCGGCGGCAGCTCGAGATCGACGACGGCGACGTCGGTGGGCTCGGCCGCCACCAGTGCGAGGAGCTCGTCGAGATCCCGTGCTTCGCGGACGGCGAATGCCCGGTCCCGCTCGGCCACGACGCGCAGGCCGGCGCGGAAGACCGACGAGGGGTCGGCCACGACGACAAGCGGTCGTGTCACGCGACCGGCCCCCCGGCGCCGGCGAAGCTCCGTCCCGGGCTGGCGGCATGGCCGTTGTCCGAGGCGGTGTGGCCGTAGCCGTAGCCGTAGCCGTACGCCTGGCCGTAGCCGTCCTCGGCGCCCGCATCGGTGACGGCGAAGCCCAGCTTCTCGGCCGGGACTGCGTCGAGGATGCGATGCAGCTCCGCGAGCATGCCGCGCCGGATGACCTTGAGGCGGGTGACGATCAGCATCGCGTCGACGCGGGCCGAGAGCGCGAGGGCATCGCCGACGTTGAGAATCGGCGGCGCGTCGATCAGCACGAGGTCGAACCGCTCGCGGAGGTTGCGGAGAATCGCTCCGAGGGCCCTCGTGCCCACGAACTCGCCTGCGTCGGGCGGCACGGAGCCGCACGGGAGCACGGAGAGCTCAGCCGCCGGCCCTCCGATCGGTGTCCGCGCCGGTCCCGGGCGTGAGCTCGATCGGAACGAGCGCCTGCTCGACGTCGAGCCTGCCGACGGCGACGTCGGTGACCCCGGCACGTCCCTCCACCCCGAAGAAGCGGCCGACGAACGGGCGACGGAGGTCGAGGTCGACGAGCGCAACCCGACGACCGGCCAGGGCGTAGGCAACGGCGAGGTTCGCGATCGTGGTCGACTTGCCCTCGGCCTGGACCGCGCTCGTCACCATGATCGTGCGGGCGCCGCGCTCGAGGTTCACGAACTCGACGTTGGTCCGCAGCATGCGGAACGCTTCCGCGGGGACGCCGCGCGGCTCGCTGAGCATGACCAGCTTGTCCGCCGACCGGAGGCGGCGGCTCGGCTGCGGCAAGCCGTGCGAGCAGGGGGAGACCGAGCGTTGCGCCGATCTCCTCCGCGGAGCGGACGCGCGTGTCCAGGGCCTGCCACAGGAACGCGAGCATGATTCCGAGCAGGAGGCCGAGCGCCGCGCCGATGAGCCCGTTGCGCACGGGCGTCGGACGCACCTGATCGGCGCGCTCTGCGCTGCGCACGAGGAACGCGTTGGACGTCTGGAGCGCCTCCATCGTCCGCAGCTGCTGCTCCTTGTCGACGAGGCTGGCGTACAGCGCCGACGCGTGATCGCCCTGGGCCTCGAGCTCGGTGATCTGGGCCTCGACCTCATCCTGGGCGAGGCCGAGCGCATGCGTGTCGAGCTCGAGGCGGTACTTGGTGAACTGCCCGGCGTACTCGGTCGCGAGCTGCTCCGCCTGCTCGCGGCTCTCGTTCTTCACCGTGAACTCGATGCAGGTCGGCGTTCCGCTGGGCGTTGACGCTCGAGGACTCGAGGAACTCCCGCACGGTGAGCCCCTCGACGCCGACCGCATCGATCGTGCGCTGCGCGACGTCCGGCACCCGGGCGAGCTGCGCTTGCGTCTCGGCGACGCGCTCGGCCTGCTGGTAGACGGTCGGGTCCTGCGTTCCGGTGAGCGTGGCGGCGAGGTTCTGGCGGGAGAGCAGCACCTCCGCGGACGCTTCGTAGAGCGGGGGCTGCCGGAGCGAGAGGAGCACCGCGGCAGCCGGAGCGAGCACGAGGGCGGCCAGAACGACCCACTTGTGCCGCAGAATGACGCGGAGGTAGTCCCGTAGGGTCGCCGCGTCGTTGAGCCTGAGTCGTTGCATGGTCACGCCTCCGAGGTGGGGTGGTCCTCCCATGGTTCGGCTGCGAAGGGGGGTGACTTGAGGGCCGGATTCGCGTAGCTCCGGCCACCCGATCGGGGGAGGCGGCTTCGGCGTCCGGGTGAGGCGCCGCGCGGGCCGGCTAGCCGGTCGCGGCGCGCAGGAGTGCCGGCCGCATGGCCTCGATCGTGGCGAGGAACGCGGCCGCAAGGCCTTCGGCAGGGCCCGCGTCGCGTCGGCGGATCGCAACGATCTGCCGGCGGACGGGCGGGGCGTCGGCGATGTGCACCGCGTGCAGCGTGCCCGCCTCGAGCTCCTCCGAGGCCGCCGTCTTCGGCACCATCGCGACGCCGAGCCCCTGCCGGACCATCTTCTTCGTCGCGTCGATGTTGTCGAGCTCCATGACGCCGCGCGGCACAACGCCGGCCTCCCGGAAGAACGCCTCGGTCAGGTCGTGGTAGCTCGACGTCCGGTCGAACAGGATCACCCGCTCCCCGCCGATCTCCTCGACGCTTATCTCTGGCCGCCGAGCGAACGGATGTGCCGGGTCGCAGACGAGCACGAGCTCGTCCTCGTACAGCGCCGTGCTTGCGATGTTCGGGTGCCGAAGCGCCCGGATGAGGCCGAGCTCGACCTCCTCCCGCAGGACGAGCTCGAGAATCTCCTCGGAATGGCCGGTCCGCACCGCGAGCTGGACGTTCGGGTAGCTCCGGTGGTAGCGGTCGAGGATCGCCGGCAGCACGTAGGTCGAGACTGCCGGCGCCGCGCCGAGGGCGAGCTCGCCGGCGCCTCCCCGGGCGAGCTCCGCGACGCAGGTGCCGGCCTTCGGCGATCGTCTGCAGCGAGCGCTGTGCGTAGGGAAGAAGGGCGCGACCGGCCTCCGTGAGGCGGACGCCGCGACCGGTTCTGACGAAGAGCTCGGTGTCCAGCTCGCGCTCGAGGCCCTTGAGACGAGCCGTAAGCGCCGGCTGGGTCAGGAAGAGCGCCTCGGCCGCGCGCGTGACCGAGCCGCGGCGGGCGATCTCGACGAAGCCCTCGAGCTGCGCGAGCAGCATCGCGACAAGATATCAGCAATATCTATGAAACTGATCATTAAGAACAATTGGCGTGATGAATTCACCACTCCTACACTGAGATCGAACCCAACGTTATTGCCGAAGGGGCAACGCTGTTGCCCGACGGTCAACGGAGGAGGCAGACGGTGAGCGCATTGGCCCCCAGCATCGAGAACGAGGCTTCGACGCCGGCGGCGATCGCGGCCGAGCTCCCGGAGGGCTTGGCGGCGGGCATCCCGGCGGGCCTGCCTCGCGTCGACGGCGCGAGCCGCGGCGAGTGCACCTGCCCCGGGGACTGCGTCCGCGATCACCCCAACGAGTAGACACACGGAGAAGGAGGCGGGACGATGACCCATGTCGAGGAGCTTCGGAGCGAGAGGACGGTCGAGCTGGCGCCGACGCCGCTGCTTCCGGACGGATACGTCGTTCCCGCGTCGCGCTGGACGAACCCTTCGACCCGGATGCGCGAGCTCCTCGAGACCGAGCCCTACCTCTTCGGCCCCGGCGTCTACGACCCGATGGGCGCCCAGCTCGCGATGTACTACGGCTTCAAGGCCGTCTACTTCTCGGGCTACTCGTTCGCCATCGGCCACCTCGGCACGACCGACATGGACATCTACGACTCGGTCGAGATCGCCGACGGCGCCCGGCGCACGGTGTCGGCGCTGCGGAAGTTCCAGCTCACGATGGCCGTTGGCGACCCGGAGAAGGGCATCGCGCCGAGCCACCTCGAGATCCCGCCGGTCATCGTCGACATGGACGGCGGCTACGGCAACATCTTCAACGTCAGCGCACGACCGAGCTGTACGTCAACGCGGGCGTCGCCGCGGCCCACATCGAAGATCAGGTGCTTCCGAAGCGCTGCGGCCACATCGGCGGCAAGGCGCTCATTCCGGCGAACGAGATGGTCGGCAAGCTGCGCATGGCACGCGCGGTCGCCGACGACTGCGGCAACGAGGACTTCGTGATCATCGCCCGCACCGACGGCCTCTCGGCCGTCGACGCGCCCGAGTCGAAGCGCGGCCTCGACCTCGCGGTCGAACGGGGCCTGCGCTACCTCGACACGGGCATTCCAGACCTGCTCTGGTGCGAGTTCCCGACGTCGGAGCGCGGCGCCGCTCGAGACGTTCGCCGACGCAGATCTCGCCGGCGCTTCCCGGATGCCCGGTTCGCGTTCAACTGGTCGAGCTCGTTCAAGTGGTTCAACGACCCGGACCCGATCACGTTCGCCCAGCTCGGCGAGCTGGGCTTCAAGTTCATCTTCATCACCCTCGGCGGCCAGCACGCGATGGGCCACGGCCTGTCGCAGCTCCTGCAGCGGATGGGCGAGGTCCAGGAGCAGGCTACATCGAGCTGCAGCGCAAGGAGTGGGCCGACGGCGAGGACTTCCCGACCCGGAGCCACCACTTCTTCTCAGGCGTGCCGTACCACCATCTCGTCGGCAAGGAGTTCGACGCCGCACGCCTGGGCCAGGAGTTCGTGGAGGAGCTTCCGGACGATCAGGTCGTGTAGCCGGCGGCACCGCGGAGGGCTCCGAGCGCCGCGAGCTCCTCGCGCACGACGGCGAGCGCCGCTGCGAGCCGCTTGCGATTCTCCGGAGCGTTCAGCCAGCCGCTCGCGCCGGAGGGGTGCGGGAGCGGGATCGCAACCGCGTCAGCGAGAGGGAGACGCTCGCCCACCTGGTCGGTGAGGCGTCGGATTCCGAGCACCTGACGCGCCGCCAGCCCGCCGACGCAGAGAACCAGCCTGGGTCGCAGTAACCGCAGGTCGGCGTCGAGCCACGGCCGGCAGAGCGCGATCTCGGCGGGAGTCGGCGCGCGATCGCCGCGCCCGCCGGGGTCGCGACCCGGGTCGCAGCGCGTGACGGAGCAGCAGTAGAAGGTCGTGTAGAACGTCGGCTCGTCCATCTCCAGCCAGCGGCGCAGCGTCCGTCCGGCGCGCCCTCGCCAGGGGCGGCCCTCGAGCCCCTCCACGCTGCCTGGGGCCTGTCCGACGATCATCGCGAGCTGCCCGAGCGCGGGCTCGACGACCGGCATGGACGCGAGCGGAAAGCCTGCCTCCACGCAGCGCCGGCAGCGCCGGTTGTCGCGAACGAGCGAGGCCGCCGAGCGGTACCGACGCAACGGAACCGTGGGGATGGCCGTCGGCGTTGGGGACGGCCGTGACGCTTTCGACACGCTTCCGGCGCGCTCCGTCATGGTGGGTCACACACCTGTGCGCTCCCCGGCGCTACGCTCGAAAGCGGGTGGAGGCGTGGGGTGGCCCCGGAGGGCTTCTCGCACAACGCGAGCACCGACCTAGACTAGCCCTCCGTGTCGCTCCCGCTCGAGTCGGTTCCCAATTTCTCGGCCGCCCGCGACGCAGCGACGGTGGCCGAGCTCCGTGATGCTCTGTCCCGGCCGGCGCGGCTCCTCGACACGCACGTCGATGCCGACCACAATCGCTCGGTCTTCACGATTGTCGGCGACGGGGCCGACCTCGTCGAGACGCTCCTGGCGGGTATCCGCGTAGCGGTCGAACGCGTCGACCTTCGAAGCCACGAGGGGGTTCACCCGCGGGTCGGCGCGGCGGACGTCGTGCCGATCGTTCCGATCCGGGCGGATGACGAGCCGCGCGCGCGAGAGGCGGCGCTCTACGCTCGCCCGTCGCGCCGCCGCCGATCTCGAGCTGCCGATCTTCCTCTACGGAGCGTTGACCGACGATCGCCGACCTCCCGCATTCTTCCGCCGCGGCGGCCCGAGTGAGCTACAGCGACGGATCGCGCGACGGCGAGCTGACGCCTGACTTCGGGCCCTCGCAGCTGCATCCGAGCGCCGGCGGCCACACTCATCGGAGTCCGACCGCCGCTCGTCGCCTTCAACGTCAATCTGCGCTCCCTCGATCTCGCCGTGGCGAAGGAGATCGCTGCACTGATCCGCGAGCGCGACGGCGGGCTGCCCGGCGTACGCGCGTTGGGCCTCGCCTTGCCGCGCGCGGGCCTCGTCCAGGTGAGCATGAATCTCGAGGACTGGACAAAAACGGCGCCCCATATGGTCGTCGAGAGGATCCGCAGCGAGGCCGCCGCCCGCGGGGTCGAGATCGAGGGCAGCGAGCTGGTCGGCCTCATGCCGGCGGGTGCCGCCGTCGCAGCTGCAGGCGAGCAGCTCATCCTTGCCGGCTTCGACCAGAGCCGGGTGCTCGAGTTGCGGCTGCTCGATGACTGACGCCGTCCTCCTGACCGGACGGGCGCTCGACGCCGAGCTCGTCTGGCAGATCGGGGTCGAGGGCGCCGGTATCTCGCTGGACCCGGAAGCGCTCGACGCCGTTCGGCGCAACCGGGCGGCGCTCGAGATCGCGATCGAGCGGGGCGACCCGATCTACGGCGTGACAACGGGGCTGGGAGCGCTGGTGCGTGAACGCGTGTCGTTCGACGAGGCCGCGGCGATGCAGCGCGATGTGCTCCGCAGCCATGCCGCGGGCGTCGGTGACGCCGCTCCCGCCGGAAGTCGTCCGCGCCGCCGTCGCCATCCGCATCAACGGACTTCTCCGAGCCCATTCCGGAGTACGGCCGGTCGTCGTCGAGCAGGCGGCGGCGCTTCTCAACAGCGGAATCGTGCCGAGGGTCCCGCGCACAGGGTCACTCGGGTCGAGCGGCGATCTCGCTCCCTCCGCTCACGCATTTCTTCCGTTGATCGGCGAGGGCGAGGTGCTCGACTCGACCGGCCACGGCCGACCGGCCGCGGACGCTCTTCGCCACTCCGACATCGAGCCGCTCGAGCTCGCCGCGAAGGAGGCGCTCGCGCTCGTCAACGGCACGCATTTCATGGCCGCGATCGGCTCGATCCTCACGGTTCGCTGCGCGCGGCTCGCCGATTGCGCGGACGGGATTGCCGCGCTTTCGCTCGAGGCGATACGGGGCGAGCCCGGCGCCTTCGACGCCGACGTCCACGCCTTGCGTCCCGTGCCCGGGCAGGAGCGCTCCGCCGCGATCGTTCGAGCCCTGACGGCAGGTTCGGAGCGGATCGGGTCGCGGGAGCGCGACCTCCAGGACGCCTACTCGTTCCGCTGCGCGCCGCAGGTACACGGCGCCGCGCGGGAAGGGCTCGCGTTTCTCCGGCGACTCGTCGAGATCGATCTGAACGCCGCGACCGACAACCCGCTCGTCTTCGACGAGCCTTCGAGAGTCGTCTCCGCCGGAAACTTTCACGGGCAGAGCCTGGCGCTGGCATTCGACACGCTGCGGATTGCTCTCGCCGATCTCGGCTCGATCTCCGAGCGTCGCACCTTCCGGCTACTGTCGCCGTCGCTCAACTTCGGGCTCCCGGCCTTTCTCACGCCCGATGCCGGGAGCTCGAGCGGCTACATGGTGGTCCAGTACACGGCGGCAGCACTGCTTTCCGAGCTGCGGGCGCTCGCTCACCCGGTGAGCCTGGACACGGTGCCGACCTCGGACAATCAGGAGGATCACGTGAGCATGGGGATGACCGCGGCGCTCCTCGCGCTCCAGTCGACCGAGCGGCTCGAGCTCGTGCTCGCGATAGAGGCGCTCTGTGCGGCGCAGGCGCTCGAGCTCGTTCCCGGACGACCGGGAGACGGTGCCGCGGAGGTGCACCGGCTGGTCCGTGAGCACGTGCCGCCGCTCGTCGAGGATCGGCCGCCCGGCGCCGATGTGGAGGCTGTTCGTGCGCTGATCGCCTCGGGCGATCTCGCGCTGGCGGTCGCCCGCTTCGTCGGCGAGTAGACTCGCTCCTCCTCGTGGGCACGCTCGCCGTCCGCCGACTGCGCGATCTCTCGCCCGAGGATCGGCGCACCCTTTTCGAGCGCGCGACGGCCCGCGTCTTCGAGCCTGAGTTGACGGCGTCGGTGCAGGCGATCGTCGAGGACGTTCGCGCCCGCGGGGATGCGGCAGTATGCGATGCGTTGGCGCGTTTCGACGGCGTCGAGCTCCCGCCGGAGCGCCTTCGGGTCACGGAGGACGAGATCTCCGCCGCGGAGCGGGACGTCTCGGACGAGTTGCTCGATGCGATTCGAGTTGGGTTGGCGAACATCCGGGCGTTCAACGAGCGGCTGCTCGAGGGCTGCTCCTGGACGGACGAGCTCGCGCCGGGCCTGCTCGTGGGCGAGCGGGCCGGGCCGATCGCATCGGCGGGGCTGTTCGTGCCCGCCGGCAAGGGGTCCTTTCCGTCGGTGCTCATGCACCTGGGAGGCCCGGCGGTTGCCGCAGGCGTACCGGAGATCGTGGTGCTGACGCCGCCGCTCGCCGAGCGCGCCGGCGAGGTCGACCCGGCCGTTCTCGCAGTTGCCGGCGAGCTGGGACTGCGACAGGTTTTCCGTGTCAACGGCCCTGCCGGAATCGCTGCGTGCGCCTTCGGTACGGAGACGATTCCGGCCGTCGTCAAGGTCGTGGGGCCGGGGAGCCCCGCCGTGACAGCGGCGCAAATCCTGGTGCAGGCCTACGGCTGTTCAACCGCGATGCTGTTCGGGCCTTCCGAGAGCCTCGTCATCGCGGACGACACGGCGGATCTCTCGCTGCTGGCGGCGGACCTGATCAACGAGGCCGAGCACGGGGACGACTCGGCCGCCCTGCTCGTCACGTGGTCGGAGCAGCTCGTGAAAGAGGTCGACGCCGAGGTGGAACGGCAGCTTGCCGACCTTCCTGAATGGCGGCGGAGGTTCGCGGAGGCGGCCCTGTCACGCTACGGCGGGGCCGTGCTCGTGCGCGACCTGGACGAGGCGTGCGACTTCGCGAACGCGTACGCGCCCGAGCACCTGCAGCTCGCCGTCCGCGATCCGGACGATCTCCTCACACGGGTCGAGCATGCAGGCGAGATCCTGCTCGGCCAGACTCCGTTTGCCGCGGCGAACTACCTCCTGGGCGTCCCGAACACCCTTCCGACAGGCGGCTACGCCCGCCTCTCCTCGGGCGTGACCGCGCGGACGTTCGTCAAGGCGAGCTCGGTCGCCCGCGTATCCCGCGAGGCGCTGGCACGTCTCGCGCCGGGCGTGATGGCGCTCGCTCGGCACGAGGGCTTTCCCGCGCACGAAGCCGCGATTCGAGCTCGCGGGTTGTAGCTCTCCCGAGCGAGGTCCCGCGCTCATCGAGGCGGGCCGCTGAGCAGGCCGGAGCCGGGCGCTGCCCGGGTGGGCCTGCTGCCGGTGAGCATCGGAGCCGGGACGAGGGTGAGCGCGCGAAGCTGCCGATCGGGGTAGCGCCAGGCCGTCTGCGCGGCGCGAGCATGCGGACGGCCGGCGGCATTTGGGCAGATTCGGCACGACCTCGTCACGGAGTCGTCGCACCGTGCGTACCACTCGCGCGCGAAACGCCAATATCCTGGAAGCGGGAGGCGGGCGGGGCACCCAATCCAGCGCCGATTTCCGGCGGGGAGTCTGCGATGGAGCTGCGTTGCTCGAGCCGGTGCAGTGGCGATGCCGCCCGGGCGCAGACGACGAGCAAGCGTCGGCGGATGCGGTCATAAGATGGCCGCGTGAGGATCGGACATTGAGCCGTGAGGCTCGTACCGAGGCGCTCGTCGCGCGCCTGTGCGGCGATCTCTCGAACGTGCGATCCCCACGTGGCAGCGACCTCAACGCGCGCTCATGGCAAACCGAGGCGCCGCTGCGCATGCTTCTGAACAACCTCGATCCCGAGGTCGCCGAGCATCCGGAACGTCTCGTCGTCTACGGAGGCTCAGGGAGGGCGGCGCGCAGCCATGAAGCCCTCAAGGGCATCGTTCGAGCGCTGCTCGAGCTCGCCGACGACGAGACACTGCTCGTCCAGAGCGGCAAGGCGGTCGGCATCTTTCGCACCCATCCGGCGGCTCCCCGGGTGCTGATCGCGAACGCTCTGCTGGTGCCCCGCTGGGCAACGCTCGAGGAGTTCCGTCGGCTGGAGGGGCTCGGGTTGACGATGTTCGGTCAGATGACCGCCGGCTCGTGGATCTACATCGGAACGCAGGGGATTCTCCAGGGCACGTATCAGACGTTCTGTGCGGCCGGGGAGAAGCATTTCGGCACGGCCGATCTGGCAGGTCGGACGATCCTGACGGCCGGCCTCGGCGGCATGGGAGGCGCGCA
The DNA here is from genome assembly GCA_963780385.1 of uncultured Thermoleophilia bacterium. Taxonomy (GTDB): domain Bacteria; phylum Actinomycetota; class Thermoleophilia; order Gaiellales; family Gaiellaceae; genus CAWACA01. Next base: position 20,690 of record CAWACA010000009.1, read on the forward strand.
GCCGCTCGCCGCAACGATGGCGGGCGCAGCCATCCTGTGCGTCGAGGTCGACCCGTCACGGATCGCCCGGCGCCTCGACATGAAGTACCTCGACGAGGCAACCGAGTCGCTCGACGAGGCGCTGGAACGTGTGCGCGCCGCGGCAGAGGATCGCCGGCCGCTATCGATCGGGCTGCTCGGGAACGCCGCGGTGGTGTTTCCGGAGCTCGCCCGCCGGGGGGTGCGCTTCGACCTGGTCACCGACCAGACCGCGGCTCACGATCCACTTATCGGATACATCCCCAGCGAGCTGCCGTTCGAGGAGGCAGCCCGCTTCCGCGAGCAGCGTCCCGACGAGTACCTGAGGCTTGCCCGCGAGTCGATTGCGGTGCACGTCCAGGCGATGCTCGCGTTCGTCCGGTCGGGCAGCTATGTTTTCGATTATGGCAACAACCTGAGAGGGGAGGCGCGCGAGGCAGGAGTCGAAGACGCATTCACATATCCGGGCTTCGTCCCGGCGTACATCCGGCCGCTCTTCTGCCGCGGCATCGGGCCGTTTCGGTGGGCGGCACTGTCCGGCGACCCGGCGGACATCGCGGTGATCGATGCCGAGCTCAGGGAGCTGTTTCCGGAGGACGCTCTTCTCCAGCGATGGCTCGATCTCGCCGGTCGACGCGTGTCGTTCCAGGGGCTGCCGGCGCGCATCTGCTGGCTCGGCTACGGCGACCGCGCGCGGGCGGGGCATGCCATCAACGAGCTGGTCGCGAGCGGACGAGTGCAGGCCCCGGTCGTCATCGGTCGTGACCATCTCGACTCGGGGTCGGTGGCGTCGCCGTTCCGGGAGACCGAGGCAATGGTGGACGGCAGCGACGCCATCGCCGACTGGCCGATTCTCAACGCCCTGGTGAACACCGCCGCCGGCGCCACCTGGGTGTCGGTCCATCACGGCGGCGGAGTCGGGATCGGAAACTCGATCCATGCCGGCATGGTGGTGGTCGCCGACGGCACCACCGAGGCTGCCGAGCGCCTGGAGCGGGTGCTTACGACCGACCCGGGCACGGGTGTGATCCGTCATGCCGACGCGGGCTACCCCGAAGCCCTCGCGGCGGTCGGCGAGCACGGGCTCGGGTTGCCGTAGGCGGAACTGACGCGCGGGCCCCGCGCCGCTCTCTCGGCGCGCGGCGGCACCCCATCAGGCTCACGGCTCGCTCCGGATGTCCAGGGCGCCCGCGGGGCGCCACGACGGCGCTCGTTCGCCACTGTCCGGCGCGGGCCGCCTTGCCGAGGCATGGACGCCGGCCGGCGTCGGCATAGGCGACGGGTCGCGCGTGAACGCCTGCGATAATCGCTTCGTGTGATGGTCGTCGTCGCAGACGTGGCCTGGTGGGCGCCGCTCGCCATCATCGGGGGTGCCGTCGCGGGGCTCGCTGCCGGCTACGCGCTGCTCGAGCTGGCGGGCGGGTCACGCGGGGGCGGTCGAAACACCTCGGACCGGATCGGCTACGAGCGCACCGACAAGACGAACTATCCGAAGCTGAACCTGGCGGCGTTCGTGTTCTTCCTCGGGGTCGTGGCGCTCATCGTCGGGTTGTCGATCGGCCTCTCGAACGACTGACGCGAGTTGCGTTCCGCTGCCTGCCGTCGGCGGCCCGCGCCCCACGGCAGCAGCGAGGGCTGGTAGCACCGTGACGCCAGCCGGGCTGCGATAATCGAGGCGATGGCCACGAAGAAGCAGCGCCGCCGGCGGTCGAAGCTCCAGCGGCACGAGTACGAGTACGTGGTCGAGACCGACGAGGGCGAGGAGGTCGTCGAGGCGCCCCGGCCCAGCCGCGCGAAGGACGGCGCTGGGTCGAAGGTGCCGCCCGGCGCAGTGGTCGATCGCCGGGGCCGGGTGGTCCCGCCGCCTTCCTGGCAGCGCGTGTTCAAGCGAGCGGCGATTTTCGGGCCGATCATGTTCGTCCTGCTCTTCGCGCTCGGCGGCAACAGCGTGTCGACGCAGGCGAAGATCCTGAACGCCGTCTTCCTCGTGGTCGTGTTCATCCCGTTCAGCTATCTCACCGACCGTCTGATCTACCGGTCGGTGCAGAAACGCCAGCAGCGCGACTCGGGTCGCTGAGCGCCCCGGGGGCAGAGGCTGCGCCGAGCCTCCGAAGCGCCCGTGCCGCGGCGCGCCCGTACCCCTCTAGACTCACGCGGATGAGCCTGGACGTCGTACAGCTCCCACTCGGCCCGATCGAGACGAACTGCTACCTCGTGCGACTGCCGGGCGCTCCGGAGGCTGTCGTCGTCGATCCAAGCGGCCCTGCGACCGAGATCCGGCTCGAGCTGGCGGGCCGCGGAGCCCAGCTGTGTCGCGATCCTGGTAACGCACGGCCACTGGGATCATCTCGGAGGCATCGCGGACCTCGCCGAGGGCACCGGCGCGCCGGTACACATGGCCGAGACCGAACGCGAGCTGCTCGAGCGTGCCGCCGACTTCACTCCGCCCGGGGTGTACGTGCGTCCGTACTCCCCGGACGTCCTGCTCGCCGGTGACGAAACCCTCGACCTCGCGGGGATCGCGTTCGAGACCATCCCTGTGCCGGGCCACTCTCCGGGCCACGTCGCGTTCGCGGCCGACGGGGCTCTGTTCTCGGGGGATGTCCTCTTTGCCGGCTCGGTCGGCCGCACGGATCTGCCCGGCGCGAGCTGGGAGACGCTGGCGGCCTCCATCGCCGCCCTGCTCGACCGGCTCCCGGCGGAGACCGTCGTCTACCCGGGGCACGGCCCGGCGACGACGCTCGGCCAGGAGCTCGAGACGAACCCGTTCCTCGCCGAATTGCGCGCCGCGCGGTCCTGACGGCCGAGCCGTGAAGATCGAGGCTCCGCGCGGGACGCACGACATTCTCCCGGCCGACCAGCCGCTCTGGCAGCGCGTGGTCGGCGAGGCCGAGCGACTCTGTGCGCTCTACGGGTACCGCCGGATCCAGACCCCCGTGTTCGAGGACACCGCGCTCTTCGAGCGGACGTCGGGCGCGGGCTCCGACGTCGTGCAGAAGGAGATGTACACGTTCGAGGACCGGAGCGGCCGGTCGCTCACCCTGCGTCCCGAGGGGACCGCGCCCATCTGCCGGGCGTACGTCCAGCACGGCCTGCACCGTGAGCCGCAGCCGCAGAAGCTGTACACCCTCGCGACGATGTACCGCTATTCGGCGCCGCAGAAGGGCCGCTACCGGGAGCACTGGCAGATCTCGGTCGAGGCGATCGGCTCCGACGATCCTGCCCTGGACGCGGAGGTAATCCAGCTCTACGACACGTTGCTCCGTCGTCTCGGCGTCACGCAATACCGGCTCGCGCTGAACTCGATCGGCGACCCGGCGTGTCGGCCCGCCTACCTCGAGCGCCTCGTACGCTGGCTCGACGAGCACGAAGAGCTGCTCGACGAGGACGTGCGCGCGCGGCGCCACACGAGCCCGCTACGCGTCTTCGACAATCTCGAGGCGAAGCCCGCGGCGGTCCGCCGGGCGCTCTCGGAGGCCCCGACGATCGGCGAGTCGCTGTGCGACGCATGCCGGGAGCATTTCGCGGCCGTGCTCGGTTATCTCGACTCGTACGGCGTTGCCTACGAGCTCGTCCCGACCCTGGTGCGCGGGCTCGACTACTACACGCGCACGACGTGGGAGTTCGTGGGCCCGGCCCAGGGAGCGCAGAGCACGATCTCGGGCGGGGGCCGCTACGACGGCCTCGTCGAGGAGATCGGCGGCCGGCCCACGCCGGGCGTCGGTTTCGGAGCCGGCATCGAGCGGCTCGTGCTCGCGCTGGAAGAGGCCGGTATCACGGCGGAGCCCGAGCCGCCCGAGCTGCTGGTCCTGCTCGACGAGGGCGCAGACCGGCGGGCCGCGCTGGTCGAGCTCGCAAAGCTGCGGGCGGCCGGCGTCGCCTGCGACACCGAGTACGCGGGCCGGTCGCTGAAGGGCCAGTTCACCCAGCTCTCGCGCAGCGGCGCGCGCGGCTACGTGCTGGTGAAGGCGGACGGTGCGGTGCTGAAGCGAACGCGCGAGTCACCCGAAGAGGCGATCGGCGTCCAGGAGATTGCCGCGAGGTATCTGGGATGAGCGGGCCCGAGAGCGAAACCCCGGCGCGGCCAGCGGCTGGCGGGACCTTCTGTGCGGCGAGGTGCGCCCGGAGCACGTCGGCCGCCGACTGCGTCTCGCCGGCTGGGCGGACACGCGGCGGGACCACGGCGGCCTCGTTTTCATCGACCTGCGTGACCGCACCGGTCTGTGCCAGATCGTCGTGAATCCCGAGCGCGCGCCGGCCGCCATGGAGGCGGCCCACGCGACACGGAACGAGTTCGTGCTCCAGGCAGAAGGCGAGGTCGTCCCCCGCGCGCCCGAGGCGGTCAACCCGAGTCTCCCCACCGGCGAGGTGGAGCTACAGGTCGACAGGCTCGAGATCCTCTCGCGCTGCCCGCCGCTGCCGTTTCAGCTCGACGAGGAGGACGTCGACGAGACGCTCAGGCTGCGCTACCGGTGGTTGGACCTCCGCCGGCCGCGGCTGCAGCGCAACATCGCGATGCGGGCGAAGCTCGTGGCGATCATCAGGCGCGAGATGGAGGCCGCCGGCTTCCTCGACATCCAGACGCCGATCCTCTTCAAGCCGACGCCCGAGGGAGCGCGCGACTTCATCGTGCCGAGCCGTCTGCACCACGGCCGCTTCTTCGCGCTTCCTCAGAGCCCGCAGATCCTGAAGCAGCTGTGCATGGTCGCCGGGTTCGACCGCTACTACCAGATCGCGATCTGCTTCCGGGACGAGGATCTGCGTGCCGATCGTGTCCAGGAGATCACCCAGCTCGACGTCGAGCTGTCGTTTCCCGACCAGGAGTTTCTCTTCTCCCTGATCGAGACGACGATGGCGGCGATCTGGCGAGAGTGCGTCGGCGTCGAGCTGGCGGTGCCGTTCTCGCGGCTGACGTACGAGGAGGCGGATCGGCGCTTCGGCTCCGACAAGCCGGACCTTCGGCTCGAGCTCGAGCTCGAGGACGCCACCGCGGTCACCCGTGAGTCACAGTTCGGCGTGTTCGCCGGGGCGGAGACCGTCCGGTTCCTGCGCGTGCCGCAGGCGTTTTCGCGCAGCGAGCTGGCCGGGCTCGAGGAGGTCGCGAAGCAGTGGGGCGCGAAGGGCCTTGCGTATCTCGTGTACGACGAGTCGGGCGAGGTGCGCTCCCCGATCGCCAAGTTCCTCTCCGAGCAGGAGCTTGGGCACTTCCGGAGTGACCCGGGCACCACCGTCCTGTTCGCCGCCGACACGTGGCCGATGACATCGAGGGTGCTCTCTGCGCTCCGGCTGCACGTGGGCGCGCGAGCTCCAGCTCGTCGACGAGACGGCCTCACGCTGGCTCTGGGTCACCGACTTCCCGATGTTCGAGTGGGATGAGGACGCCGGCCGCTGGTCGGCCGTGCACCATCCCTTCACGCGTCCCGCCGCGGAATGGACGGAACGCTTCGATGAGGACCCCGGCCGGGCGCTGGCCCATGCCTACGACCTGGTCTGCAACGGCAACGAGCTCGGCGGGGGGAGCTTCCGGATCCACGAGCCGGAGCTTCAGGCGCGGGTCTTCGATCTGCTTCGACTCACCCCGGAGGACCAGCGGGCGAAGTTCGGCTTTCTCCTCGACGCGCTCGGCATGGGCGCTCCGCCGCACGGGGGCATCGCGCTCGGCATCGATCGCATGACCATGGTGTTGACGGGTGAGCAGAACCTCCGCGACGTGATTGCGTTCCCCAAGAACCAGGCGGGCCTCGATCCGATGTCCGGGGCTCCGAGCGAGGTCACCTCCGAGCAGCTCGACGAGCTCGGCATACGCCTCAAGCCCGGGCAGCCCTAGCACGGCGGTCTCCCCTTGCAGGCGAGCGCGCCCGCCGCGCGGCCTGAGCTAGCGTGGAGGCATGAGGGAGCTCTTCGGCGACGCCACAGCGGGAGACGAGTGGGCGTGGGTTCGGCTCACCGTTGCGGACGGACGCATCGTCGACGTCGCGGGCGAGGGGCCGGGCGTTCGCGCTCTCGTGCGGGACGTGCACGGCCTCGCACCTCTCGAGGCATCCCGGGTTCCGGGCGGACGGCTGGCGGCGGACGCGCTGGCGACCGCCCTCGAGTCGGCTGTCGAGGCCCCGGACGATCCGAGCCGCGTTGCGGTGGCGATGAGCGGAGGCGTCGACAGCGCGGTCGCGCTGCTTCGTGCCCGTGCGGAGGGATACACGCCGGTGGGGGTCACCCTGCGGCTGTGGATCGATCCCGCGGGCCCGGACGCCGACCGGGCGTGCTGCTCGCCCTCCGCGGTCATCGCGGCGCGGGAGCTCTGCCACAGGCTCGGCGTTCCGCACGTGACCGTCGACGCGCGCGCAAAGTTCCGCGAAACCGTCGTCGCGCCCTTCATCCGGGGCTATGCGGCGGGAACGACGCCCAACCCTTGCGTGCGCTGCAACGGGAGTCTGCGGTTCGACGAGCTGCTCGCCTTTGCCGTGCGCGTCGGGGCGCGTCGGCTGGCGACGGGCCACTATGCCCGAATCGTTCGCCACCGCGGGCGCCTGCTCGTCGGCTGCGCCACGGACGCCGCGAAGGATCAGTCGTACATGCTCGGCCAGGTCGATCCGGAGATCCTGCCGCGGCTCTGGTTTCCGCTCGGAGGCCAGTCGAAGGCACAGACGCGTGCCGAGGCGCGCGCCGCAGGTCTTGCGGTCGCCGAGCGGGCCGAGAGTCAGGAGGCGTGCTTCCTCGGCGGAGACGACTACCGTGCGTTCCTCTCCCGCCACGGGCAGCCGGACAGGGAAGGGCCCGTGGTCGATCTCGACGGACGGGAGATCGGCCGTCACGCGGGCTACTGGCGTTTCACCCCAGGCCAGCGCCGTGGGCTTCGGGTCGCCGCGGTGGACGGACCCCTCTACGCGGTCGGCACGATCCCGGAACGCAACGCAGTGATCGCAGGGCCCCGCACGGCTCTCGCGCGCACGCGCGTCGGCGTCCGCGACGGACGCCTGCACGTGCCCGTGAAGCATGCCGACGCGAAGCTCCGGTATCGCTCGCCGGCCGTGCGGGCACGCGTCGAGGCGGGCGGCCGCGGTTTCTCGCTCGAGCTCGAGCAGCCTGTCGACGCGGTCGCCCCCGGGCAGGCTGCGGTGCTCTACGAGGACGGCGCGGTCGTCGGGGCAGGCCCGATCAGCTGGGCGGCCTGATCGCAGCGGCGAGTCGGCGCCCCCGAGCGATCGACACCCGATCGCGTTTCGAATTGTCTGGCCGCGGCCAGTACCATAGGACGATGCTCTTGGCGGAGTTCGAGTCGATCGATGTGCTCTGGATCGTCCTGAGCGTGTTTCTCGTGGTCATCGTCATCCCACTCGCGGTCCTGCTCGTGCGGCTCGGCGGCACGGCGACCCGGCTCGGCCGTCTGCTCGAGGGCCTCGAGGAATCCGTGCCTCCGCTCGTGACGAAGACCGGCGGCACGGTCGACCGCGTCAATCTCCAGCTCGACAAGGTCGATCTCGTAACCGACAGCGCCGTGAGCGCCGCCGACTCGCTCGACACGACTGCCAGGGCAGTCTCGATGGCGGTCGTGACGCCGGTGCAGAAGCTCTCCGGGTTCGCGAAGGGCGTCTCGCACGGCAGCTCGGCGCTGTTCGCGGGCGAAGGCTTCTCGACGGCCGTCGAGGCGGGGAAGGACGCGGCGCGCCGCCGCCAGCAGGAGATCGCCGAGGAGCTGGCGCGGAAGGACGACCGGCTTGCTCTCCGCCGACCGGCTGCGAGCGCCGAGCCGGCGGCCGCCGCAGAACCGGCGCCGACCCCGAGCGCCGGACCGGCCGTCGCGGCCGAACCGGTGCCGACTCCGGCCGCCGCCGGTGAGCCGGCATCGTCCCCGGGCGCAGCCCGGAGCGACGACAGCGCGCTCCCCTAGAGCGTCTGCTCACGCCGAAGTCGGCGCCCCCGCACACTGCGGCAAGCTCTCGCTGCACGCCGGCGTGCCTGCTCGTGTCACGGGCGGCCCGCGGCATCGTGCGGGTCCGGCAGCCGGCAGGAATGGCCTGCAGATCCGGGCCGGGGCGTCCCCGGGTCAGGCGGAAGCCGGCGGCCCGCGGGCTCGCGTCTTCCGTAGGTTCGCGGCGTCGAGCGGCCTAGAATCGACCTCATGCGGACGAGCGACGAGCTGCGCGAGGGCTTTCTCGATTTCTTTGCCTCCAGGGGCCACGTCCGGCGGCCCTCGGCCTCGCTCGTCCCCGCGACATACGACCCGTCGGTGCTGTTGACGACCGCTGGGATGCAGCAGTTCAAGCCCATCTTCCTCGGCATGGAGCGTCCGCCCGGCCCTCGGGCGACGACCGTCCAGAAGTGCTTCCGGACGACCGACATCGATTCGGTCGGGCTCACCGCGAGACACCTGACGTTCTTCGAGATGCTCGGGAACTTCTCGTTCGGCGACTACTTCAAGGACGGCGCGATCGACCTGGCGTGGGAGTTCGTGACCGAGCACCTTCGCTTCCCCACAGAGCGGGTCTGGGCGACCGTCTTCGCCGGCGATCCCGAGCTCGGCCTCGGTGAGGACGAGGTCGCCGTCAACGGGTGGCTGCGAGTCGGCATCCCGGCCGATCGGATCCGGGGCTTGCCGCGGTCGGAGAACTTCTGGCAGCTCGGGCCGACCGGACCGTGCGGGCCCTGCTCGGAGCTCTACTACGACCGCGGCCCGGAGCACGGTTGCGACCGCCCTGATTGCGCGCCGGGCTGCGAGTGCGATCGCTTTCTCGAGTTCTGGAACCTCGTCTTCATGGAGTTCGACCTTCACGAAGACGGGAGCCTCACTCCCCTGCCGACGCAGAACATCGACACCGGGCTCGGCGTCGAGCGCGGCGCGGCGCTGCTGCAGGGCGTCCATTCGGTGTACGAGACGGATGGGTTCGCAGCGATCATGGACTGGGTAGCCGCCAGGACCGGCACGCGCTACGGCGAGTCCGAGGAGGCGACGAAGGCCCACCGCGTGCTCGCGGATCACGGCCGTGCCATGACGTTCCTGGCGGCCGACGGCGTCACTCCGTCGAACGAGGGTCGTGGCTACGTCATGCGGAGGATCGTTCGCCGTGCCGTTCAGCACGCAGGGCGGATCGGTCTGGAGACGCCGTTCCTGTCCGAGCTCTCGGACGTCGTCGTCGAGCTCATGCGGGGCTCCTATCCGGAGCTCGACGACGTCCGCTCCGAGATCCAGCGCGTGTTGACCGCCGAGGAGGAGCGATTCGCGCAGACGCTCGCGACCGGCCTGCGGCTCTTCGAGGAGGTTGTCCAGAACAGCCCCGACGGGATCTCGGGTGAGGACGCCTTCAGGCTCCACGACACCTACGGCTTCCCGCTCGAGCTGACGCGCGAGCTGGCGCTCGAGCGCGGTCTCCCGATCGACGAGGACGGCTTCGAGCAGCTCATGGCCGGGCAGCGCGACCGCTCGCGGGCGGGTAAGGCCGGCGAGCTCGAGCGCGCGGCGGAGTTCGCGCGGGAGGCAGGCTTCGTCACGGAGTTCGTGGGCTATGAGAAGACGGAGGTGCTGACGCAGCTCGGCGCGCTCGAACGGCTCGAAGGCGACGTGTACCTCGCGAAGCTGCGCGAATCGCCGTTCTACCCGGAGGGCGGCGGCCAGGTGTCGGACCAGGGCTTTGTCGAGCGCGAGACCGGCGAGCGGGTCGAGGTCCGCGCGGTATTCCGGCTCGGGGACGACCAGGTGCTGCTCGTCGAAGGGGCCGAGCTCGCAGTCGGCGACCGGGTGAGAAGCGGTTGTCCCGTGGTCGGTTCGCTTCCCGACGACGGCGAACCACACCGCGACCCATCTGCTGCACCGCGCGCTGCGTGAGGTGCTCGGCGACCACGTCAAGCAGGCCGGTTCCGCAGTGCGGCCGGACAAGCTCCGCTTCGACTTCTCGCACGGGAGCCCCCTGACCGAGCGCGAGCGCGAGCTCGTCGAGGCGCGCGTCAACGAGAAGATCTTCGAGAACCTGCCGGTGCACGCGTTCGTCACGCCGATCGCCGAGGCTCGACGACTCGGCGCCGTCATGCTCTTCGGCGAGAAGTACGGCGACACCGTTCGCGTGATCGAGGTCGGGTCCGGAGACGGTGCGTTCTCGCGCGAGCTCTGCGGCGGCGTCCACGTGCGGTCCACGGCCGAGATCGGCGCCTTCAAGATTCTCACGGAGAGCTCCGTCGGGGCGTCCACGCGGCGCATCGAGGCGGTGACCTCGGGTACGGCCGCGAGCTATCTCTTCGAGCGGGAACGCGAGGTCGAGCGGCTGCGGCAGGAGCTCGAGGACGAGCGCCGCGCGTTCACGAGGCTCGAGAAGGAGCTTCGCGCCGGCTCCGGTTCCGGCGACAGCGTTGTCGGGGAGCTCATCGCGGGAGCGAAGGAGGCAGGAGGCGTGCGGATCGTCGCCGGCGATGCCGGCGACATGGACGCGGACGCATTGCTCGAGCTTTCCGATCGCGTCAAGCAGAAGGGCGCGCCCGCGGCCGTCGTGCTGGGCGCCCGCTCGGACGGCCGCGTTCACCTCGTCGCCAATTTCTCCGAGGCCGCGGTCGAGCGGGGCGCGAACGCCTCCGATGTCGTCAAGGCTGCTGCGGCGATTGTCGGAGGCGGCGGCGGCGGGCGCTCGACGATGGCCCGTGCCGGAGGGCGCGATCCGGAGAAGCTGGCCGAGGCGCTCGCGAAAGCGGAGAGCGTGTTGCTCGACACGCTCTCGTAGGCCCGCGTCGCGTGGGGGGAGCGCCGGCCGAAGCCGGCGCTCCCGCTCGCGTCGGGAGGGGTCCTCCACGAGCCTTCGATCTACTCGCAGTTCCTGACGGAGTTGTGCCCTGCTCCGGGATCGCACGTGTCCGTCCCGGCGCCGCCGTCGATGCGGTCGTCGCCTGCTCCGGCGCGCAGATCGTCGTCGCCTGCGCCTCCCTGGAGCGTGTCGGCGCCGTCGCCGGTGTTCACGGAGTCCGCGCCCGGGCCGGCTGCAACGGCGTCGTTGCCGGGGCCCGTGGCGATGCTGTCGCCTCCGGAGCCGCCGCGTACGCCGTCGGCGCCGGAGCCGGACTCGATCGTGTCGGGGCCGGCGCCTCCGACGATCCGGTCGGCACCGCCGAGCGTCGTGATCTCGTCCGCCCCGGGACCGCCGCAGACGACGTCGTTCCCTCCGCCGCCGTCGATGACATCGTTCCCGCGCCGCCCGTAGATGACGTCGTTCCCCGGCGTGCCGGTGATGACGTCGTTGCCTCGTGTCCCAACCAGGGTCGGTGTCAGTCCGCACAGGGAGCGCAGCGGCACGGCGCGGACGACGACCGAGACGGCCCCGGTTGCGACGAGGTCTCCGTCGGAGACGTCGTATGTGAACGTGTCGGCGCCGAGGAAGCCGGGAGTCGGCGTGTAGCGGACCTTCCCGGCGTCCGGCCCGGTCGTGACGAGCGCGGCCGTTCCGTGGCCCGGGGCTCCGACGTTGACGATCGCAAGCGCTTGCGCGCTCTCGTCGGCTGGACCGGGCGTGTCGTTTGCAGTCACGTCGACGAGCACGCTGCCGTCCTGGGTGACGACTCCGCTGTCGGGCTCGGCGCGAGGCGGGTCGTTGACCGGCGTGACCGTCACGACAACCTCGCCGAGCTCGGCGCCCTCCTGACCGTCTGCGACGGTGTAGCCGAAGCTCTCGGTCCCGTTCCAGTTCGGATCGGGTGCGTAGATCACGCTTCGCGCATCCGGTGCGATCGAGGCCGTGCCGTGGTCGGGGTCCTCGACGTCGACGACGAGCAACGGATCCCCGTCGACGTCGTCGTCGTTCGCGAGGACGTCGATCGTCGAGGGCTGGTCCTCCTCGAGAGTCACCAGGTCCTCCTCCGGGTCGGGATCATCGTTGACCGGAAGCACGGTGATCCTGACGGCGGCAGTGTCGAAGCCGCCCCGACCGTCGGAGATCGTGTACTCGAAGCCGTCCTCTCCGTGAAAGTCGACGTCGGGCGTGTAGAGGAGGGCTCCCGCGACTATCGAGACGGCGCCGTCGGCGGGATCCGTTGTGCTGGAGACCGTGAGCGGATCGCTGTCGGGGTCGGCGTCGTTGGCAAGCACGCTGATCGAGCTCTCGCCGGCGTCCTCGTCCACCGTGACGGCATCGTCCACTGCCTGAGGCGATCCGTTGGCTCCGCCGCCTCCACCGCCTCCACCTCCGCCGCCCGAGGTGGAATGCACGCCGAGACCGTCGAATGTGTCGATCGGCAGGCCTGCCCACTGGGTGCTCGGGTCAAAGGTGTCCGCGCCGTTCGCGTCTCCGGCCTCGACGGAGGGCAAGCGCCGCAGGGTGTTGTCAGTGGTGCTCGCGTCCCCGGAGCCCCACTCGACGCCCGGATCGACGCCGATCTGCCCGATGACGTCGACGATGACCCCGGCGGAACGCAGTGCCACGGCGTCGTTGCCGTTGAACAGAAAGTTGGTCGTTGTCTGATCGGCCAATGCAAGCAGCGCCGCGCCGGCAGCGCTTCGCACGAGCACGAAGGCCTCCCCGGAAGCGACCGTCCCGGTCAGCGGGATCGTGGCCGTCGGGGTTGGACTGCCGTTCGCGAAGATCTGGATGTCGTAGCTGCCGGTGAGCGACACCGCACCGGGCGTGCCGTTGTAGACCTCGAGCGCCTTGTTCGAGCCGGATCCCTCGACGTACTCCGACAGAAGGAGCTCGGTCGGAGCGCCCGCCGCGGTCGGGAGCCGGACGGCGAGCGCGACGAGGGCTGCGAGCAGGATCGCCGCTGCGAGGAGCGGGCGCAGGGGGAGAGCGAACCGAGCGGTCACGTTCAATGCCTCCTTGGTCGGGATCGCCATCGACGATCGCGGCCAGAGGCGCACGCGTGGTTCCCGCACTGCAACAAGAGCCGCGCAGAAGCGCGCCAGGATCCGCAGCCTCGCGACGCGCTGCGGTCAAGACGTGCCCCTGACGGGGGCGCGGTGACGCGGTCGACGCGCGGGGAAAGCTCAGACCGAGGCGAGCAGCCAGAGCAGGCTCAGCACGAGAACCGCTGTGAGGCGGTGAGCAGCGGACATTCCGACCCTCCTTCTCCTGCGTCTCCCGACGTCAGGGTTCTAGCAGCGCCTGGCCCTCCTGGGGGAGCGACCATCCCCGGTTCGAGGGACGGATTGCCCCAGAATCACTCGTCCGAGGGAACCCATCCGGGGTACCGGCCGGCCTGGCGGCGGCCCGGTGACCCGAGGGTGCATCGCTAGAATCGCCGCGAGTGAAGGTGCTCGCACTCGACTACGGGTCGGCGCGGACCGGTGTCGCCGTCTCCGATCCAACGGGCACCGTCGCGCGCCCGCTCGACGTCGTCGAGGGCGCGGGCACCCCGACAGGGCTCGCGACCATCGTCGAGCTTGCGCGCCGCGAGGGCGCCGAGCGGATCGTCGTCGGGCTGCCATTGACCTTGCACGGCGAGCGCGGCGCCCAGGCGGAGGAGACGGAGCGCTTCGTCGCGGCGCTCAAGGGCGTGACGGAGCTCCCGGTGGACACGTTCGACGAGCGATTCACCACCCGTCTCGCCGCCCGGCACCGACACGCCGAACGCGAGGAGGGGGCGGAGGACGCCGTGGCCGCCGCGTACCTGTTGACCGGGTATCTCACGTGGACGACCGGCCGCCGGTGAGCGCCCCACAGGGGGCGCCGCCGCCGGAGCCGCCCAGGCGAAAGCGGCGCCGCGGTGCCGTCGTCCTTCCCGTCCTGGCCGGCCTCCTCATAGGCGGCGCCGCGGTCGCGGTCGCGGTCATCCTCGTGCGCGGCGGCGGGAGCGGCGAGGCTGCCACGCCTGCGGAGCCTCCTGCCGCTTCGGTGGCGAACCAGGGGGGACCCGTTCTCGGAATCGTGTTCCCGGAGGGCTTCACTCGGCAGGAGATGGCGGATCGGATCGGCGCCGTCAACGAGATCGCGAAGGAGGAGCGGGGCGTCGCGCACCTCGCTCGTGCCCCGGGAGTACCGGGCCATCACCCGTAGGTCGACGCTCCCGGGCGAGTTCGCCGGCGACGGCAAGATGCGAAGCCTCGAGGGCTTCCTCTTCCCGGCCACCTACGATTTCACGCCCGAGACCACGACCCAACAGCTCGTCGACCTCCAGCTCGCCGCGTTCGACGATGCCTGGGCTCAGGTCGACCTCGAGGCGGCAGAGAAGAAGAACTTGACGCCCTACGACGTGCTCATCATCGCCTCGATGATCGAGGAGGAGGTGCGTGTGCCCCGAGAGCGCAGGCTCGTGGCGGCGGTCATCTACAACCGGCTCAAGGCGGGCATCCCGCTCGGTCTGGACGCGACGCTCCGGTACGGGCTCGAGATACCTCCCACTCAGGCGATCACCGAGTCCGATCTGGAAAGCGACAACCCCTACAACACCCGCAAGCTGGCCGGCCTTCCTCCGACGCCGATCTCGAACCCCGGGCTCGCCTCGATGAAGGCGGCGTCGCGGCCCGCTGCGGTCGATTTCCTGTACTTCGCCCGGAAGAAGGACTGCAAGTCGCACTACTTCTCCCGCACCCAGGCCGAGCACGACCGGTTCCTCGCAGGCCCGAACTCGTTCCTCAACGGCCCCAACGCCTGCGCGTAGCGACGGCGGCGCGATGCTCTCCGGATCCACCCGGCTCGTCGGCATCATCGGGAGCCCCGTCGCGCACTCCCTCTCGCCGAGGATGCACAATGCGGCCTTCGCGGCCTGCGGCCTCGACTGGGCGTACGTCCCGCTGCCGGTCGAGGAGGCTCGCGTCCGGGAGGCCGTGCGCGGGCTCGTCGCGCTGGGCTTCGCCGGGGCGAACGTGACGATCCCGCACAAGACCGCTGTGCTGGCGGCCTGCGACGAGATCGACGAGATCGCCGAAAAGGCCAAGTCGGCGAACACGCTGGTCGTCCGGGACGGCCGTGTCGAAGGCTCGAGCACGGACGGTCTTGCGGTGACCGGCGCCGTCGACGCCGACGGCGCGCACGTGCTCGTGCTCGGGGCGGGAGGGGCGGCCCAGGCAGTGGCGTGCGCGCTTCTCGACGCCGGGGCAGCCAGCCTGAGGGTGGCGGCGCGGCGAGCGGCGGCGGAGGAGGCAATCACGACCCATCTGCGATCCGCGTTTCCGACGGCCGACGTGGGGGCGCCGGTCGGGTGGCCGCCGGCGCCGGGTGGAGCCACGCTCGTCGTCAACGCGACGGCGCTGAAGGACGAAGCGCCGTTCGAGCCGGCCGCTCACCAGCAGGTGGTCGATCTCGCCTACCGTCCGGACGGCCTGCCGACGGCGCTCGTGGCCGCCGCGCGCGCCGCCGGCTGTCCGGTGATCGTCGACGGGCTCGAGATCCTCGTGCGGCAGGGCGCCGAGTCGTTTGCGCGGTGGACGGGGATGCGGGCACCCATCGACGTGATGCGGGCGGCTGTCCGCCCGCCCGCGGCGTCCGGCTGAGTCCGGGCTGGGCGCGCCGCGGGCCGCCCTAAGATTGGCCGCGTGGGACTGACGCTCACGACAGCGGGTGAATCGCACGGCCCGGCGCTGGTCGCGATCGTGACCGGACTGCCGGCCGGGCTGCGTCTGGACAAGGACGCTATCGACCACGACCTCTGGCGTCGCCAGCAGGGCTACGGCCGGAGCCCGAGGCAGAAGCTCGAGTCGGACGAGGTCGAGGTGCTCACGGGACTACGGCACGGGTGCACTCTCGGAACGCCGCTCACCCTCGTGGTACGGAACCGTGACCACAAGAACTGGCTGTTCGGGATGAGCCCCTGGCCGCCGGAAGGAGAGCCCGAAGGAAAGGGCACGAAGGCGGTGACCCTGCCCCGACCGGGCCACGCCGACCTCGCCGGTGTCATGAAGTACGACCTTGCCGACGTCCGGGACGCGCTCGAGCGCGCCAGCGCGCGCCACACCGCTGCGATCGTCGCTGCGGGGGCGGCAGCGAAGGCACTGCTTGCGGAGATCGGGATCGCGCTCGAGAGCTCCGTTGTCGAGGTTGGTGCGGCGGGCGGGGAGACCGCGATCGTCGAGGCGATCGACGAGGCCCGGGCCGACCGCGACACGCTCGGTGGCATCGTGGAGGTGAGAGCCCGCGGCGTCCCCCCGGGCCTGGGCTCGTACGCGACGAAGGAGGACAGGCTCGACGCTCGTCTCGCCTGGACGCTCCTCGGCACCCAGGCGGTCAAGGGGGTCGAGGTCGGCGACGGCTTCGCGCTCGCAGGGCGGCGCGGCTCGGACGCGCACGACGAGATCTTCCGCGACGACCGTGGCTACTTCAGGGAGACGAATCACGCCGGCGGGATCGAGGCGGGCATGTCGAACGGCGAGGTCGTCGTCGTGCGGGCCGCGATGAAACCGCTCCCGACGCTGATGCGGCCGCTGCGGTCCGTCGACCTCGCGACCCACGAGCCCGCGCAGGCGCTCGTGGAGCGGTCGGACGTCAGTGCGGTCGAGGCGCTCGCGGTCGTCGCCGAGGCGTGTGTCGCGTTCGAGCTGGCCCGGGCCGCGCGGGACAAGTTCGGCGGCGACTCGCTCGGGGACTTCGTGGCGGCCCATCGAGCCTACGTCGAGCGGATCGACTGGGCGCCGCGGTAGGGGCGGTGATGCGATTGCCGCGGCGGCTCATCGTGCCGCTCCGCCCGACGCGAGCTCGGGGCAGCGGGCGGCGGGTCTCGTTCGTTCGGGGCCTCCCGTGCCCCCACCCGGGTGGGGGGTCCCACGGTCCCGGCCGCCACGGTATCCCACCGGAACGCGCAGAACGCGCGCCGACCGTGCCGACTTCGTCGCGGGACCGTGCCGGATCTCGCGCAGGCGCTGGCCGCCGGGCCGGCTGCCGTCGCCACGACTGCCCTGAGCGCCCCGAGATCGCCCACCGTCGCTGCGGCCCCGCCGGGGCCGCCGGCCGATGACCGCCGACAAGCGGCACATCGCCTTGATCGGCTTCATGGGCGCCGGCAAGACGAGCGTCGGATTCGAGCTCGCGCGGCTCCTCGAGCGGCCGTTCGTCGACGTCGACGTCGAGCTCGAGCAGCGGCATGGGCTGACGATCGCCGAGATGTTCGAGCAGCGAGGGGAGCCGTGGTTTCGCAACGCGGAGAGCGAGCTGACCCGGTCGGCGCTCGAGGCTGCCGAGCCGAGCGTGCTCGCGCTCGGAGGCGGCGCGGTGAAGACGCCCGAAACGCGCCAGGCGCTCGCGCAGCACGCGCTCACGGTTCTCGTGGAGATCGACGCCGACGAGGCCTGGCGGCGGGCATCGGGGACGAACCGGCCGCTTGCCCGGGACGAGGACGAGTTCCGTCGACTCTACGACGAGCGTCGGCCTCTCTACCTGGAGGCTGCGGACGCCGTCGCGCGCGATCTCGACGGCGTGCTGCTCGCCCTGGGCGGGATCGTCGTCGAGCGCGGCGCCCTGGCACGGCTCGACGAGCTGATCCCGGGCGAGGGCCCGGTTGCTCTGATCGCCGACGAACGGGTCATCGAGCTTCATCCCCCGGCGCTCGGCGCTCGGCTTGTCTCGACGCATACGGTTCCGGCCGGGGAACAGGCGAAGACGCTGGAGGTGTGCGAGCGCCTGTGGCAGGAGCTGCGGCTCGACCGGGCGGGGACGATCGTCGCGCTCGGCGGCGGAGCGACGACCGACGTCGCCGGCTTCGTCGCCGCCACGCACCTCCGCGGCGTTGCGTGGGTGCCGGTCCCGTCGACGATCGTCGGGCAAGTGGACGCCGCCATCGGGGGAAAGACGGCCATCGACCTCCCGCACGGCAAGAACCTCGTGGGCAGCTTCCATTTGCCGGCTCGGGTCGTCATCGACCCCGATCTGCTCGCAACGTTGCCGGCGCGGGAGCGAACGGGCGGCCTCTCCGAGGTGGTGAAGACGGGCTTGCTCGCCGGGCGGGAGCTCTGGCACCTGCCCGACGGGGAGATGGTGCGCGCGGCCGCCGCGTTCAAGACGGCGGTCTGCCTCGCCGACCCCCAGGAGGCAGGCCGGAGGGCGATCCTCAATCTGGGCCACACGTTCGCGCACGGGCTCGAGGCTGCAGCCGGGTACGAGGGCCTCAGCCACGGCGAAGCCGTCGCGCTGGGCCTCAGGGCGGCGCTCCGCCTGTCAGTTCGCCACCTCGGGCTCGCTCCGGCCGTCCTTGCCGAGGTCGAGGAGACGTTGCCGGCCGAGCCGGCCCCGGTCGACGTCGAAACCGCCTGGGCGGCGATGGCCCACGACAAGAAGACACGTGGAGGCCGCCTGCGTCTGGTGCTCTTGCGCGCGCCCGGCGAGCCGGTCTACAACGTCGAGCTCCCGGATGCGGAAATCCGCTCCGAGCTCGCCGAGCTGATCGAGCCGTAGACTCCGCCACGTGCGCATCGCCGTGATCAACGGGGCCAATCTCGACGCTCTCGCCGACCGGGACCCGGAGCTCTACGGCGGCATCTCCTACGACGAGCTCGAGACCCGTATCTACGTCTGGGCCCGCGAGCTCGACGTCTCCGTGCGCTGCTTCCAGACGAACCACGAAGGCCAGTACATCGATTGGTGTCACGAGACTCGCAGCTGGGCGGACGGCATCGTCGTCAACCCGGGCGCCTGGACGCACTACAGCTACGCGATTCGGGACGCCCTCGAGCTGTTCTCCGTTCCGGTCGTCGAGGTGCATCTGTCGAACATCGCCGAGCGCGAGGAATGGCGCCGCCGGTCCGTCGTCGAGGACGTGGTCGCGCACCGGGTCCTGGGCCACGGCCCGAACGGCTACAAGGAGGCGCTCTCCTGGCTGACGCGGCAAGCCTCATGAACGATCGGCTCAGCCGACTGCGCTCTACGCTCCCCGATCTGGGGGCCTCGGCCATTCTCGTCGCGCAGCCGACGAACGTTCTCTACCTGACCGGCTTCTCGAGCTCGAACGCCGTGGTTCTGCTCGACGACACGGCTCGCCTGTTCACCGACGGGCGTTACATCGAGGCCGCGCGCGCGGTAGACGGGGTCGACGTCGTCCACGCCGAGCGCGACCTGTTCGGCGATCTCGCGAAGCGTCTGCCCGAGCTCGTCGAGGGCCCGATCGCGTTCGAGGCGGAACACCTCAGCGTTGCCCAGCACACAAAGCTTGCCGGGGGAGGCGCGACGTTCGTGCCCGCGAAGCAGAGCGTCGAGCGCCTGCGGGCCGTGAAGGATCCCACCGAGCTCGAGGCCGTGCGCCGCTCGGCGCGCCTGCTGAATGAGGCGTTCGAGCTCCTGGGTCGCGAGCGGGTGAGCGGTCGGACCGAGGCCGCGCTCGCCTGGTGGATGGAGCGAACGATCCGCGAGCTCGGAGCCGAGGCGGTGTCGTTCTCGCCGATCGTGGCGAGCGGGCCGCACGCAGCGCTGCCGCACCATCATCCCGGCGACCGGGTCATCGAGGTGGGCGATGTTCTGCTGGTCGATGCGGGCGCCGTCGTAGACGGCTACTGCTCCGACTGCACGCGGACGTTCGCCGTCGGCGACGGTGGCACCCGCCCTCCGGCGCGCCTACGACGTTTGCCTCGAGGCGCAGCTGCGCTCGCTCGACGCGGTCGTCGCCGGCGCGGCGGCGCAGGCCGTGGACGCAGTCGCGCGCGGGATCATCCGCGAGCACGGGTACGACGTGATGCACGGCCTGGGCCACGGCGTCGGCCTCGCGATCCACGAGGAGCCGCGACTCGCCGAGACGTCCGCCGATCAGCTCGCCGTGTCGAACGTCGTCACGGTCGAGCCCGGCGTGTATCTGGCAGGGCACGGCGGCGTGCGGATCGAGGACATGGTCGTGGTCGGCGAGAACGGCAACGAGGTGCTGACGCCCGTCACGAAGGAGCTCGTCACTCTGTCGTGAGGCCGTGTTGGCTCGCGGCCCGCGAAGTGGCCGGGGGCTAGAATCGGGCCGTGGCCGAGACCATCAGCACGGCGCAGTTCAAGAACGGCATGCACATCGACTTCGACGGTCAGGTCTGGAAGATCGTCGAGTTTCAGCATGTGAAGCCCGGCAAGGGCGGCGCGTTCGTGCGAACGAAGCTCAAGAATGCCGGGACCGGCGCCGTCGTCGAGCGAACGTTCCGCGCCGGTGAGAAGATGCCGCGCGTCCATACCGAGACGAAGAGCGTCCAGTACCTGTACGACTCGGGCGACGAGGTCGTCTTCATGGACGAGGAGACGTACGAGCAGATCACGCTGCCGCGCTCCGAGGTCGAGGACGAGCTCACCTTCCTGCAACCGTCCGGCTCGCTCCTGCTCCTCACGCTCGACGGCAGGCCGTCGGGCATCGAGCTACCTGCCGCGGTCGAGCTCGCGGTCGTCGACACCGAGCCCGGCGTCAAGGGCGACACGGTGTCCAACGTCACGAAGCCGGCGACGCTCGAGACGGGCGCCGTCGTCCAGGTGCCGCTCTTCGTGAACGTCGGCGACCGCATCAGGATCGACACTCGGGAACGGCGCTACGTCTCGCGTGTCTGAAGCCTCGAGCGGCGATCCGACCGAGCCGGGCCCCGGGCGGTGTCGTCCGGCAGCCGAAGGCCCGGTCCGGCTCAGCCGCGGAGGGAAACCGCGCTCATGTCGACCGTAGAGACCGGACAGGCGCGGCCCGTGGCCGAGCTCTGGGACACGACCATTCGGCTTCTCTCGCAGGAGCCGCTCGCCCGGCACGTCGGTACGGCACGGCTCCTCGAGCTGGCGGGCGTGCTCGATCGCGCCGGGTTCGGCTGCCTCGAGATCTCCGGCGGCGGGTGCTTCGACTGGTGCGTGCGCAACGGCGTCGAAAGCCCCTGGGAGCGGATCCGGGCGATCGACAGCCGCTGCGCGACGCCGCTCGCGATGGCGCTGCGCGGCCGGTTCCTCGTCGGGCCCCGGCCGCTCGAGCGCGATCTCGTGCGCCGGTTCGTCTGGAGCGCGGCGGAGAGCGGCATCGACGTCTTCCGCATCCACGACCCGCTCAACGACGTGTCGACCCTTGTCGACGCCGCCGAAGCGGTCCGCGAAGCGGGCAAGGACCTCGTCGTCGGGCTGGTTCACAATCCGGGGCCGAACGACGAGGACGACGAGCTCGTCGACCGGGCCCGGAGCGTTGCAGAGCTCGGCGCGTCCCGCCTCGTCGTCGACGATCCGGCAGGTTCGCTCGACGTCGCGCGCGCCCGCTCGGTGGTCGTGCGAGTCCGCGAGGCCTCGGGACTGCCGGTGGGCCTCTACTGCCAGGGCGCCGCGGGCCGCGCCCTCGCGGCTGCGCTCGAGGTCGCACGGGGAGACGGAACGCCGATCGCCTGCACGATCTACCCCGTTGCCCTGACGCTCTACCGCCCGTCCGCGGAAGCGCTGACCCAGTCGCTGGCCGGGATCGGCATCGAAACCGGAGTCGATCTCGACGCTCTCTGGGAGGCCTGTGAGCTCGTCGACGAAGCGCTCGGGGACATGCCGATCGCACCGCTCTCGCCGCGCGACGCGGTTCGCGCGGCGGAGTACCGGCTGCCCGCCGGGCTTGTCGCCCAGCTCGACGATCGCCTCCGGAGCTTCGGTCAGCGAGAGCGGCTGGACGACGTGCTCGCCGAGCTCACGCGAGTCCGGACCGAGTGCGGCTGGCCGCCGCTCCACGAGCCCATCGGCACGCTGCTCGGCTCACAGGCGCTGCTCCACGTCCTCTCCGCGGAACGCTGGCAGTCCGTTGTGGACGAGGTGCGCCTGCTCGTCTCCGGGAAGTACGGCGAGCCGCCGCGCTCGATCGACCCGGTCGTGGCACGGGCCGTGGAGCTGCTCGGCGATCCGCAGGCGTCCGACCCGTCGCAGCTCGACGCCGTGCGGGAGGCGGCGCAGGGGTTGGCGACGAGCGAGGAGGAGCTGCTTCTGCTCGCCTTGTTCGGGAAGGACGCCGAGCCGCTGCTGCAGACGATCCGGGCGCGGGCCCGCGGCGACGAGCTGGCGAGGGAGGGAGTCGACGAGGGCCGCGCGGCGCGCATTCGCGAGGTGATCGACCTCGTGCAGGAGTCGGAGATCGGGGAGCTCACGATCGAGGAGGGCGAGCTGCGGATCACGGTCCGGCGAACTGCGGAGCCGGTCGCCGGACCGGCGGATGTCCAGGAGCCTGCTCCGGCCGCCGCGCAGCCCGAGGAGCCGGCGCGTTCGGCGGCCGCGAGCGAAAACGGCCTCGTCCGGGTCGAGTCGCCCATGGTCGGTGTCTTCTACCGGGCCGCCGACCCCGTCGACGAACCCATTCGTCGAGGTGGGGGACACGGTCGCAGCGGGACAGACTCTCTGCCTGCTCGAGGCGATGAAGCTCTTCAACGAGGTGAAGTCCGAGATCGACGCCGTCGTGCGCTCGATCTGCGTCGAGAACGCCCAGCCGGTCGAGTACGGGCAGCTGCTCTTCGAGCTCGAGCCGATCGACGGGCGGCCGCTCGACGCGCTGTAGCCGTGGCCTTCGCCGATCCGACGTTGCCGCCGCGCCCCCGGGGCCTCCCACTCGCCTCCTCCCGGCTTCAGCGTAGCCGCGGCGCGCGCACGGGTGGCGCGCGAGATGTGCCAGGGTTGTCTCGAGACTGCGCCGGAACCGGCGCGGCGGGGGGCTGTGCGCTCGAGCACGCCCGACGTCCACTCCGCCGTCCGCCCCGGCACGGCCGATCGCCTCGAGACGGCCGACCGTCCCTCCATGGCCCGTCCCGTCCTGTCAGCTTGCTCACGGCCGTCGCGCACCAGCCCCGCAGCGCGTCGCCCGACGACCGATGAGCGGCCGCCGGGCGGCGCGGCGCCAGGCCCTCTTCTTGCTCTACCAGTGGGACATCACCGGTCAGCCGCTGACCTCGCTCTTCGAGGGCGAGATCGACCCCTTCGCACTCACGCTCGCCGAGGAGGTTGTCGATCAGTCGGCCGACCTGGATGAGCGGATCACCGCCGCGGCGCGGGACTGGACGGCGGACCGGCTCGGAGCGGTGGAGCGCAATGTTCTGCGTATGGCCATCCGCGAGCTCGACCGCGGCGAGCTGCCCCTCGAGGTCGTCATCGACGAGGCCGTCCGGCTGGCGAAGCGCTACGCGTCGGCGGAGGGGGCCGCGCTCGTGAACGGCATCCTCGGCAGGATCGTGCGCGAGGCTGCGTGACCGCCCGACGACCCCGACCGGCCCGTTCGCACCACCGACGCGCAACCCCTTCGCGCCCGCGGGCTGCGGTAGGGTAGGCCGGTGAGCGAGCCCGAGACTGCTGCGCAGCTGCGCAGCCTCCTCGAGCGCCTCGACGAGGCACGCCGGCGGCTCGAGCAGGCGGAGAGCTCCGAGGCGGCTGTCGACATCCTCCAGGACCTGGCGGAGATCGCGAAAGAAACGCAGGTGACGATCGACCGCGCCCGCCGCGAAGGCCCACGCCCCACCGGGAGCGATGCATCGGCCTGACGAGCTGCGCGAGCTCGCCGAGGGCTTTCTCGCCGGCCTGCCGTTCTCGGCGGATCTCGGGCGGCTCGAGGAGGCACTCCGCTACTCCCTCCTCGGCGGAGGCAAGCGGATCCGTCCGGTGCTCTGCCTCGCGACCGGCGAGGCGCTCGGACGCCCGCCGGAAGAGCTGCTGCCGGCCGCGTGCGCCCTCGAGCTGGTTCACACCTTCAGCCTGGTTCACGACGATCTGCCGGCGCTCGACGACGACGACCTGCGGCGCGGCCAGCCGAGCGCGCACGTGAAGTTCGGAGAGGCCGTCGCGATCCTCTCCGGCGACGCGCTTCTCACCGAGGCGTTCAGCCTCATCCTGCGCTATCCCACGACGGAGCCCGCCCGCGAGCTCGCCTTCGCGACCCTCGGCATGATCGGCGGCCAGTACGTGGACATCACGACCGACGGCGAGCTCGACGGCCCCGGGCTCGCGGCGCTGCACCGGCTGAAGACGGGAAAGCTGCTCGGCGCGACGGTGGGCTGTGCGCTCGCGGTCGCGGCGGTACCCGAGCCCGAGCAGCGCCCCTGGCGGGAGTTCTCGGCCGAGGTGGGCCTGCTCTTCCAGATCGTCGACGACATCCTCGACGCGACCGGCACGGCGGAGGAGCTCGGCAAGACGCCCGGGAAGGATGCGGCGGCAGGGAAGGTCACCTACGTCTCGCTGTACGGCCTGGAGCACGCCCGCACGCTTGCCGACGAAGCGCGCGCTCGGGTCCAGGGCGCTCTGGACACGATCGACGCCGACACGTCCGTTCTCTCCGATCTCGTCGCGACGATCCGCGAGCGCCGCGCCTGACGCGGCTCCGCCGAGCCGGTCAGCGTGGGCGAATCGTTCCACTTCCGACGCGAAGCGGCAGCCGTGGGGCCGCTCGACGCCCGGATCGACGGCTACGATTTGCTGCGGTGAAGAAGCGGCTGGACGTGCTGCTCGTGGAGCGCGGCCTGGCCGAGTCGCGCTCGCAGGCGCAGGCGCTCGTCCTGGCCGGCCGGGTGAGAGGCTTCTCGAAGGCGGGCGCTCAGGTCGACGATGCCGCCGAGCTCGAGCTCGTCGAGCGCCCGCGTTTCGTCTCGCGCGGCGGCGAAAAGCTCGAGCATGCGCTCGAGGTCCTCGCCGCGGACGTCACGGACGAGGCCTGCCTCGACGTCGGAGCATCGACCGGCGGCTTCACCGACTGTCTCCTGCAACACGGCGCGGCACGCGTGTGCGCGCTCGACGTCGGGCGGGCCCAGCTGCACGAGCGGCTGCGCGCCGACCCGCGCGTGACGGTGATCGAGGGCGTGAACGCGAGACGGCTTTCCTGCGAGCAGCTGCCGTTCCGGCCGGGTTTCGTGACGTGCGACGTGTCCTTCATCAGCGTCCGTGCGGCGCTGCCCCCGGCGCTCGCCTGCGCGGGTGCCGGCGGAAGCCCCTGGCGGGCGCTGGTGCTCGTCAAGCCGCAGTTCGAGGCCGGCCGCGCCGAGGCTGGCCGCGGCGTCGTGCGCGACCCCGAGGTCCACCGCCGGGTGCTTCGCGACCTCGCCGGTGAGGCCCAGGGATGGGGCCCCGACGGCTGCCGTGTCGTCGGTTCGTGCGATTCCGGCCTGCCCGGCCCGAAGGGGAACCGCGAGTTCTTCCTCCTCCTCGCCGCCGGACTGCCCCCGTCCTCGACCGACGAGCTCGAGACGATCGTCGGCGCCGCGGTGGGCGCGTGATGGCGGCTCCGACGGCGAGCGCCGTTCGCAAGGCGATCGTCGTCCCGCACGGCCGGCCGGAGCTGATCGGGGACGCGGCAGCGCGAGTCGAGGCGGCGGCCGAGGGCTGCGGCGTCGAGCTGCTGACGGAGGACGCCCCGGACGTGGATCTCGTCGTCGCTCTCGGCGGCGACGGCACGATGCTGCGGGCCCTCCACCGCTTCCTCGGCACGGGCGTGCCGGTGATCGGGGTCAACTTCGGCCGGATCGGCTTCTTGACGAGCATTCAGGCCTCGGCCCTCGAAGACGGCCTCGCGCGGGCATTCGCCGGTGACTACAAGGTCGTCGAGCTGGCGACGATCGCGGCCAACGTGCGCGGCGTCGAGCACGAGGCCGTCAACGACGTTGTCGCGACCAGCTCCGTGCCGGGACGGATGATCGAGCTCCGCTCGTCGGTGGGCGGGGAGCAGCTGGGCGACACGGCCTGCGACGGGATGATCTGCAGCACGCCGTCCGGCTCGACCGCCTACAACCTCAGCAACGGCGGCCCCGTGATCATGCGCGGGCTCGACGCAATGGCTCTCACGTTCGTGGCTCCGCACTCGCTGCACGCCAGGCCGGTCGTGGTACCGCCCGGCCTCGGGCTCGAAGTGACGAACCAGACGCCCGAGGTACCCGTGACCGTGCTCGTCGACGGCCAGCGGGTCGGCGAGCTGGAGCCGGGAGAGGCGCTCTCCGTCGACGTTGGCGCGGCCAAGGCTCTGCTCGCACTCCTGCCCGAGGTGACGTTCTTCTCCCGCTACCGAGAGGTATTCCTCGAGCAGCGCTGACCGACGATGCTGCGACGCCTCTTCATCGAGAATCTGGTGCTGATCCGCCGGGCGGACCTTGCGCTCGGCCCCGGCCTCACCGCGATCACCGGGGAGACCGGCGCCGGCAAGACGATCCTCGCCCAGTCGATCGGCCTCCTGTTGGGCGCGAAGGGGGAGGCGGCCCTCGTGGGCCCGACGGGCGAGGAGGCCTACGTGGAGGCCGAGCTCGATCTGCCCGAGGGCGCCCTCGACGAGGAGGAGTTTGCCACGCTCGCCGAGCTGCGCCCGGCGGACGAGCCGGGCCTCGTCGCGGCCAGGCGCGTCTTCGGCGACGGTCGCAGCCGCGCGTACGCCTGGGGCCGCGCGGTGCCGCGCGAGGAGCTCGCCGCGCTGGTCGAGCGTCTGATCGCGATGTCGGGTCAGTTCGAGCAGCGCAGGCTCGCACAGCCCGCCCACCAGCTCGAGCTCCTCGATGCGTTCGCCGGCGAGGAGCAGTTGCGGCGCCGGAGCGAGCTCGCCGCCGCCTGGCGGTCCCTCCGGGAAGCGCGTGGGCGCCGTGACGAGCTCGCGCAGGAGCTCGGTGACCGGGAGGCCTACGCAGCCGAGCTCGAGGCCCTCGCGAACGCCGGAAAAGGCCTCACGCCTGACGCCGAGGAGTCGCTTCGGGGCGAACGCGACCGGCTGCGCAACGCCGCGGGCCTGGCCGAGGCGGCAAATGCCGCCTCGCAGGCGCTGGCGCCCGAGGACGGCGACGGCGCCGCCGACCTCGCCGCGCAGGCGGAGCAGGCGCTCCGGCCCGCTGCGGCCCTGGACGAGGAGCTCGCCGCGGCGGCGGCCGAGCTTGCCGACACCTCGGCGCGGCTGCGGGAGACGGCGTCAACGCTCCGCGCGTTCCTGGCCTCGCTCGAGGCCGAGCCGGGCCGGCTCGACCGGGTCGAGGAGGAGCTCGGCCGGCTGGGGGAGGCGAAGCGTCGCTTCGGCGCCGCAACGCTCGCCGAGCTCATCGAGCGAAGCCGCCAGGCGCAGGCAGAGCTCGAGGCGCTCGAGGACGGCGGCGACCCGCTGGCCGCGGCGGAAGCGGCCCTCCGGGCCGCCCAGCAGCGCTACGACACGTTGTCGGACGAAGCGCGAGAGGCGCGCGCCGCGGCCGCGGAGGCTTTCGCGGCGGCGGCGCGGACCGAGCTCGCGAGCCTCGGGCTCGGCGACGGCGACCTGGCCGTCGAGCTGTCGTCCAGAGCGGAGGGCCCGACCGGACGCGACGAGGCAGCCCTGCTCGTGCGGCCGAACGCGGGGCTTCCCTTCGCGCCGGTCGCGTCGACGGCGTCGGGCGGCGAGCTGTCCCGCATCGCGCTCGCGCTTCGAGCCGTGTCCCATGCGAAGGCCGGAGAGGCGACGATCGTCTTCGACGAGATCGACGCCGGCATCGGCGGGCAGACCGCCCACGCGGTCGCAGATTCGCTGCGGCGCCTCGGCGAGCTCTCCCAGGTGCTCACGATCACCCACCTGCCGCAGATCGCGAGCGCCGCCGCCCGCCATTTCCGCGTCGAGAAGGTGCCGGGCGACCCGACCCACACGCGCATCGAGCTGCTCGGCGAGGATGAGCGGCGCGACGAGATCGAGCGTATGCTCGGAGGCGCCGAGTTCCTTTCCGCAGTCCGATGAGCACGACGCTCGAGTTCACGGGGTCCCGCCCGTCTAGACAGGCGCACGAAGCGGCTGGTGACGCGGCTCGGCCCGGATGACATCGCGATCATCGACCACGCCGAGCTCGACCGGGTCTCCGCGGAGGAGCTCGTCGAGTCCGGGGTGCGGGTCGTCGTCAACGTCGCGCCGTCCGTTTCGGGCCGCTTCCCGAACCCGGGGCCGCTCGAGCTCGTCAGGAGCGGAGTGACGCTCATCGACGCCCCCGGCGCGCCGCTGTTCGAGCAGATCCGCGACGGCGACGTGATCTCCGTGCGCGGAGCGATCGTCTTTCGGAATGCCACCCGTCTGGCGGTCGGGCGCCGGCTGACGGAGGAGGAGCTCGAAGGCGAGCTGCACGAGCAGCAGGGCCGCGTGACGGAGGCTCTGGGGGCGTTCGTGGACAACACGATGCGCTACCTGCGGGAGGAAGGGCGGCTGCTCACCGAGGGGATCGCGCTCCCGCAGCTGCGCACGCGCTTCCGGGACCGGCATGCGCTCGTCGTTGCGCGCGGGCCGGGCTACAAGCGAGACCTGCGGATCGTGCGCCACTACATCCGCGAGTTCAAGCCCGTGCTCGTCGCCGTCGACGGAGGCGCCGACGCGTTGCTCGACGCCGGCTACCGGCCCGCACATCATCGTCGGGGACATGGATTCGGTCTCCGACCGCGCGCTCGCAAGCGGCGCCGAGCTCGTCGTCCACGCCTACGAGGACGGGCAGGCGCCGGGCCGGGCGCGGCTCGACCGTCTCGGGCTCGCCCACGTCGCCGTGCCGATGTCCGGCA
The DNA here is from genome assembly GCA_963780385.1 of uncultured Thermoleophilia bacterium. Taxonomy (GTDB): domain Bacteria; phylum Actinomycetota; class Thermoleophilia; order Gaiellales; family Gaiellaceae; genus CAWACA01. The sequence goes on from CAWACA010000009.1 coordinate 48,997, forward strand.
TCAGCGAGGACCTGGCAATGCTGCTCGCGCACGAGAAGGGCGCCGAGCTGATCGTGGCGGTCGGAACGCATTTCAATCTCGTGGAGTTCCTCGAGCGCAACCGAGCGGGAATGTCGTCGACGTTCCTGACCAGGCTCAAGGTGGGGGAGATCCTGATCGACGCGCGCGGCGTCTCGCGTCTCTTCCGCCAGCGCGCCGGGTTGTGGCCGCTGGTCGCGTTCGGGCTCGCCGCCTGCGCCGCGGTCGCCGCTGCGGTGGTCGGGTCACCCGAGCTGCGCGACTTCTTCGCCGCGCTCGTCGACCGCGTGCGGTCGATCCTCGGGATCGGCTGAGGCGGCCGTCCGAGGGCCTCCTGGCCCTCTGCGCCGGAGGCGGAGTCTAACCTGTGACAAGCCGATGTTCGACCTCCGCTACCACGTCGCGTCGCTCGCAGCCGTCTTCATCGCCCTCGCGGTCGGGATCGTCATCGGGGTGGCCATCGCCGGCGGCGGCAACCTCGAGGAGACGACGCAGGGCCTACGGCAGGCGGACTTCGACGACCTCGAGCAGCGGCTCGAGGACGCACAGGCGCGCGTCGGCGAGCGCGGAGGACGAGAAGCAGGCGCTCGAAGGCGTCGTGACGAGGGTCTATCCGGCGCTCATGCAGGGACGGCTGGCCGGCAGGAGCGTCGCCCTCGTCTTCCTCGGGCCGGTCGACGGCGCGGTTCGCTCCGCCGTGGAGAAGGCGCTTTCCGACGCCGACGCCGAGACAGGGAATCCGGTACGCGTGACCGTTCTCCGCTTCCCGATCGACGTCGACGGGATCAACGGCCTGCTCGAGGACGTGCCCGCCTTCGCGGACTACGTCGGCGACGCGCAGCTCGGCGACCTCGGCGCGGCCCTCGGCAACGAGATGGCCCGCGGGGGGTCGACCCCGCTGCTCGACCTGCTCGACACCCAGCTCATGGAACAGCGCACCGGCTCGCTCGTCGAGCCGGTCGACGGAGTCGTCGTGGCGCGCACCTGGATGCCCGAGCCCTCGTCGGACCCGGCCGAGGAAGGCCGCCGCTCCCAGAGCGAGGCGCTCATCACCGGGTTCCTGACCGGGCTCGGCGAGACGGGCTTGCCGATCGTCGGGGTGGAGACCTCGGGCGCCAAGGTCACGACGATCGAGGACTACCGCCGGATCGGCGGCATCGCGAGCGTGGACGACGTGGACTTCCTTCCGGGACAGCTGGCGATGGCGCTCCTGCTCTCCACCGGCGACTCGGGGCACTACGGCACGAAAGAGACGGCGGACGCGGTCGTGCCGCCGATCGACCCGCTGCTCTCCACTCCGACTGGTTGGGTAAGCACCCGGCTCTCTCGATCCTGATCGCGGCGCGTGACGAGGCCGATCGAATCGGCGGCCTCGTCGGGCGGCTCCGAGCGGCGTTGCCGGAGGCGGCGGTCATCGTCGCCGACGACGGCTCTCGCGACGGCACCGCGGAGCTGGCGCGCGGCGCAGGGGCGGTTGTCGTCGCCGGGCCGCGGCTCGGGAAGGGCGAGGCGCTCACCGCCGCGGAGCGGGCCGCTCCGCCCGGCCCGCTGCTCCTTTGCGACGCCGACCTCGAGGGAGACCCCGCGCCGCTGCTCGACGCCGGGTACGACGTCGCGGTGGCCGCATTCTCCGAGCGGGTCGGCGGCGGGTTCGGGATCACCAAGGGCGTCGCCGCGCTCGCTGATCGCGGCCCGTTGCGGGCTTCGCCTGCGGGAGCCGCTGTCCGGGCAGCGCTACCTGAGCGAGCGGGCGCGCGCCGCGTGCTTTCCGCTCGCACGCGGCTTCGGCTGCGAGCTGCGCATGACGATCGACGCGGCCCGGGCCGGCCTGCGGGTCGGCGAGGTGGAGCTGCCGCTTCGCCATCGCGCGACGGGCCGCGATCCTGCCGGGTTCGCACACCGGGGCCGTCAGCTCGTCGACGCCGTGCTCGCCGGCGGGCCCGCTGGCGCTGAACCACCGCGGCAACCGGCTCCCGATCGTCGGATGGACGGTCGCGGCGGCCTGCCTGCGCGCACCCCGGGCGACGGCGCTCTGCATCGGCGCCGTCACGGCCGCCGGCCTGGCCGACGACCTGTTCGCCGGCCCGGAGCGCGGCTGGCGGAGCCACCTGCGCGCCGGGCGGACAACCGGCGTCCTGAAGCTCGTCGCGGTCCCGCTCGCCGGCGCGCTGGCGACGCGCTCGCTGTCCGGCGGGCTCGCGGTGGGCCTGGCCGCGAACGCCGTCAACCAGCTCGACACGAAGCCGGGCCGCGCGTTGAAGGCGTTTCTGCTCGCCCAGCTCGTGCTCGGCAGCCGGGCGGCGGGGCGCGCCACCCCCGTCGCCGTCCTGCTGCTTCCCTACGATCTCCGCGAGCGAGGGATGCTGGGTGACGCTGGATCGAATGCGCTCGGGGCCGTGGTAGGCTTGAACCTCGTGGTGCGAGGCGCCGACTGGAGGCGTTGGACGGCCGTGGGAATCCTGGCCGCGTTCAACGCCCTCGGCGACCGCGTCTCGCTCGGCTCGCTGATCGAGCGCACGCCCGTCCTTTCCGCGATCGACCGCATCGGCAGGGTCGGCGCGTGAGCGAGCGGCGGACCCGGTACGTGTTCGTCACCGGGGGCGTCGCCTCGTCGCTCGGCAAGGGCATCACGGCGGCCTCCCTGGGCGCGCTGCTCAAGGCGCGGGGGCTCAAGGTGCAGGTCCAGAAGTTCGACCCGTACATCAACGTCGATCCGGGCACGATGAGCCCGTACCAGCACGGCGAGGTCTTCGTCACGGAGGACGGAGCGGAGACCGATCTCGACATCGGCCATTACGAGCGGTTCGTCGACGAGAACCTCTCCCGCAACGCGAACCACACCTCGGGCTCGATCTGGTACGCCGTCATCCGCAAGGAACGCAAGGGCGAGTACCTGGGCTCGACGGTCCAGGTGATCCCGCACATCACGAACGAGATCAAGGACCGGATCCGGCGCGCCGCCCAGGCGTCGGACGCAGACGTCGTGATCTGCGAGATCGGCGGCACCGTCGGCGACATCGAGTCACTGCCGTTCCTCGAGGCGATCCGGCAGTTCCGCCGCGAGGAGGGCCTCGACAACGTGATGTACGTCCACGTCACTCTCGTGCCGTTCCTCGAGGCGGCCGGCGAGCTGAAGACGAAGCCGACGCAGCACTCGGTCAACGAGCTGCGCCGCATCGGTATCCACCCCGACATCGTGGTATGCCGTTGCCAGGACGGGCTGTCGTACGACATTCGCGAGAAGATCGCGCTGTTCGCCGACATCGACACCAAAGGCGGTGATCTCGAACGCGGACATCGAGGACGTCTACCTCGTGCCCGCCGCGTCTGCACGAGGAGGGGTTCGACGAGCTCGTCTGCGAGAAGCTCGCGCTCGGCTGCGAGCCGGCCGACCTCCGGGAGTGGGACGCGCTGGCCGGCCGGATCCGCGCGCGCCGGGGGGACGTCGAGATCGCGCTCGTCGGCAAGTACGTGAAGGTGAAGGACGCGTACCTCTCCGTCGCGGAGGCGCTGAAGCACGCCGGCATCCACCACAGCACCGGAGTGAGCCTGCGCTGGGTCGACGCGGAGGGCGCTGGAGTGGACGAGGTGACGCGCGACCTCGCCCGCGCGGACGGGATTCTCGTTCCCGGCGGCTTCGGAGGGCGGGGAATCGAAGGCAAGGTGCTCGCGGCAAAGGTCGCACGCGAGCACGGCATCCCGTATCTCGGCATCTGCCTCGGGATGCAGATCGCCGTCGTCGAGTTCGCCCGCCACCTGTGCGGGATGGAGGGTGCGAACTCGAGCGAGTTCGACCCCGAGACGCCCTATCCGGTCATCGACCTGCTGCCGGAGCAGAAGGAGGTCGAGGACCTGGGCGCGACGATGCGCCTCGGAGCGCAGCCCGTCGACCTGCTCGAGGGCACGAAGGCGTTCGCGGCGTACGCCGAGACCCCGATCTACGAGCGCCACAGGCACCGGTACGAGGTCAACAACCACTTCCGTCCACGGCTCGCCGAGGCCGGGCTCGTCATCTCGGGGACCTTCCAGGAAGGACGACTGGTCGAGGTGATCGAGCTTCCCGATCATCCCTGGTTCGTCGCCAGCCAGTTCCATCCGGAGTTCAAGTCCCGGCCGAACCGTCCGGCTCCGCTCTTCCGGGACTTCATCGGCGCCGCACACGCCCGGGCGCAGGCCCGGCGGTCCGCGGCGGCGGCCACACCGGCCTGACGCCGGCGGCTGCGGCTGCGACGCCGTCGTCCGGTGCGCTCGCCGTAGAATCCGCGGGCGGTGACCTCGCTGTTCGAGTCCGACGCCCTGTCGCTCTTCACGGAGCTGGCGGCCATTCCGAGCCCGTCCGGAACGGAGCGGGCCGTCGCCGACCGGGTCTACGAGGAGCTGCGCGCCCTCGGCCTCGAGCCCGAGGTCGACGACAGCGGCGCGTCGGTCGGCTCGGACTGCGGGAACCTCTACGCCCGTATCGAGCCGACGAAGGCGGGAACGCCGATCTTCTTCTGCGCGCACTTCGACACCGTGGTCCCGACCGGCCCGATCGAGCCGGTGATCGAGGACGGGATCGTGCGCAACGCCGCCGGCACGATTCTCGGCGCCGACAACAAGGCCGCCATCGCGGCCATGATCGACGGCGTGCGCCGCGTGCTGGTCGAAGGCCGAGACCACGCCGGCATCGAGCTCGTCTTCACGACATGCGAGGAGACCGGCTGCCAGGGCGCGGCGGCGTTCGACATGTCACGGCTCGCGGCCGAGGCCGGCTTCGTCTACGACCACGCTGCGCCCATCGGCGACGTCGTGATCGCGGCGCCGTACCAGCGGACGATCGACGTGGTCTTTACCGGCCGCTCCGCGCACGCCGGGATCAACCCGGAGGACGGCCGGTCGGCGATCCAGGCGGCGGCAAGGGCGGTGGCCGACCTCCGTCTGGGCCGTCTCGACGAGGAGACGACGGCGAACGTGGGCAAGATCACCGGCGGCACGGCCCGGAACGTCGTGCCGGATCGCTGCGAGCTCGTGGCCGAAGCGCGCTCGCGCGACGAGTCGAAGCTCCTCCCGCTCGTGCAGGAGATGGTCGACGCGTTCGCGTTCGCCGCCTCGGTCACCGACTGCGACGTCGAGACCCAGCTCTCCGGCATGTACCAGGGCTACCGGCTGCAGGACGGGAACACGGCGCTTCGGCTCGCCCTCGCCGGGCTCGAGCGGGCCGGCTTCCCGCCGCGTCAGGTGGAAGTCGGGGGCGGCGCGGACGCAAATGTCTTCAACGAGCGCGGCCTGCCATGCGTCGGTCCTGGCCAACGGCATGGCGGCCATCCACAGCCCGGACGAGCACATCGCGGTCGGCGATCTCGACGCCATGGTCGAGGTCACGCTCGCGCTGGTGGAGGCCGCCGGCGGGGAGTAGGCCGGCTCGGCCGCGGGTGCCGAGGAAGGGCGAGCGAGCTGTACACCAGGGCGGGCGCGGGCTCGACGTGCGGCTCCCCGGGGAACGGCAGCCAAGCGCCCGCCGCAAGTTGGCACGAAACCGTCCCGAAGTTGGCACGATTCGCGCGGCACATGTGCGCTCGCAGCGCCTACGGTTCTCGGCGGTTGCCGGTCCCACCCCCCACCCAGAAGGGCGGGGGGCGGGCTTCGTGTCGAGCCGTGCGCGCCGTCGACCGGCCGGCGCCGGCGCGGCGTGCTCGGGGCTGCCCGCTCCGGGGCGCCCGCAGTCATCGCGCGACGGCACCGGGAGGAGGGCACGCGTGCTCACGCTGCGGCGCGGCCGGGTGACGGCGATCACGGAGCGGAGGCGCGGCCTCGTCCGGGTCGAGGTCGACTCGCGTCCGTGCATCGGGTATCCGAGGCTGACCGGGCCGGTCGCGCTCGGCGACGACGTCCTCGTCAACACCCAGGCGGTCGATCTCGGGCTGGGCTCGGGCGGCTTCGACGTGCTCTACGCCAACCTGACGCGTGGTCTGGGCCTCGCTCCCGACGCCGGGGCTCACGTGATGAAGCTGCCCTACACGCCGCTCCAGACCGCGATCGTCCATGTCGAGGAAGCCGGCGAGCTGCCGAGCTCGCTCACAGGGCTGCCCGTCGTCTGCGCCACGCTCCACAGTCAGGTCGCCCCGATCTGCGCCGCCATCGGACCCGGGCGTCGCGTCGCGTACGTCCAGCTCCCCGGCGGCGCGCTGCCCGTGTCCCTCTCGGACACGCTGGCGATCCTCCGTCGGGAGGGTCTCGTCGAGACGGCGATCGCGGTCGGCGCCTGCATCGAGGGTGACGTTGCGTGCGTCACCGCGGCGGCGGCGCTCGCCTTCGCGGCGCGGGAGGGCTTCGACGTCGCGGTGTGCAGCATCGGGCCGGGCATCGTCGGAACCGGCTCATCCCTCGGCCACGGCGCGGTCGCCGTCGTCGAGGCGCTCGGCGCGGCCGCGTCCCTCGGCGGCACGCCGATCCTCGCGCCCCGGGTATCGCTGGCCGACGGCCGGGAGCGACATCGACCGCTCTCGCACCACGTGCAGGCCGTCCTCGCCCTGTGTCCGCCCGGCGTCACGGTGGCCTGGCCCGCCGGCCTCGACGAGCCCGACCTGGCGGCGGACGTCGAGACCGTCGACGTTGCGGGTTGGCGAGAGGCCTGCGCCGGGCTACCGCTCGAGTCAATGGGCCGTGGGCCTGACGACGACCCCTGGTTCTTCGCCGCTGCGTACGCGGCCGGAGCCCTGGCCGCAGCTCGTCTGGCATGAGACCGGACAGCAAGACAACGGTCTATGAGGGGCGCCGGCTGTCGGTGATCCGGGAGCGCTGGGGGAGTCGCGAGCGTGAGATCGTCGAGGCGCCCGACGTCGTCGCGGTCGTGGCCGTCGACCGGGAAGGGCTCGTGACGCTCGTTCGCCAGCTACGGGAGGCGGCCCGCCGGCCGCTGCTCGAGCTTCCCGCCGGCATCGTCGAGGAGGGAGAAGAGCCGCTCGCGACCGCCAGGAGGGAGCTCGCCGAGGAGACCGGCTTGCACGGTGGTCGCTGGCGCGCCGGAGCGAGCTGGTGGTCGACGCCCGGCTTCTGCCGCGAGCGCGTGCACCTCTTCATCGCCGAGGACGTCGAGCAGGGCGTTGCCGCCCCGACGGACGACGAGCAGATCGAGCTGGAGCGCTGGCCTCTCGCGGACGTGCAGGACCGGCTCGGCGAGCTCGAGGACGCCAAGACGATCGTCGGCCTGCTGCTGTACTTGTCTGAGGTGGCCTAGGCCGCCCCGCATCCGCGGGAGCGAAGGCCGGCAGCTACCCTTCCGCGGCGTGAGAGTCGGCGTCGTCACGGAGCTCAAGGCCGACGAATACCGCGTCGCGCTCACGCCCGCAGGGGCGCGCGAGCTCATCGAGCATGGTCACAGCGTCCTCGTCGAGGCCGGTGCCGGCAAGGGGAGCGCCTTTCCCGACCGCGCGTACGAGACGGTGGGGGCACGGGTCTGTCCCGGAAAGGAAGTCTGGGAGACCGCCGAGCTGCTGCTCAAGGTCAAGGAGCCGCTGCCGGAGGAATACGGTCTGCTCCGGCCCGACCTGATCCTGTTCACCTACCTGCATCTCGCGGCGGACCCGACGCTCACCCGCGCGCTGATCGACAGCGGCGCGACGTGCATCGCCTACGAGACGGTGCAGACCGAGGACGGGAAGCTGCCGCTGCTCGCGCCGATGAGCGAAGTCGCGGGAAGGCTCGCGACGCAGATGGGCTCGTGGGCGCTCGAGAAATCGCAGGGAGGCCGCGGGATCCTGCTCGGCGGGGTTCCCGGCGTGGCGCCGGCGCGTGTCATCGTGCTCGGCGGAGGAATCGTCGGCTACAACGCCGCGCTGATCGCCGTCGGCATGCAGGCCGACGTCTGGGTGCTCGACCGCTCCGTCGACCGCATGCGGGACCTCGAGATGATGCTGGACGGCCGCATCACGCTGGCGATGTCGAACCGGCTGCAGATCGAGGAGGTCATCCCCTCGGCCGATCTGGTCATCGGCGCCGTCCTGATCCCCGGCGCGCGCGCGCCGAAGCTCGTCACCCGCGACATGCTCGGCTCGATGAAGCCCGGCGCGGTGCTCGTCGACGTCTCGATCGACCAGGGCGGCTGCTTCGAGACCTCGCATCCGACGACCCACTCCGACCCCGTCTACGAGGTCGACGGCGATCGTTCACTACTGCGTGGCGAACATGCCGGGCGCCGTGCCCATCACGTCGACGATCTCGCTCACGAACGTGACGCTCCCGTACGTCGAGGCGATTGCGGATCACGGCCTCGAGGAGACGGTGACCCGGAACGCGGCGCTCGCTCGGGGCGTCAACGTGGTCGCCGGGAAGCTGACCTACGCCGCGGTGGCAGACGCGCACGGCCTGCCTTACACGTCGCTCGAGGACGCGCTGCCGCCCGCGCGCGCCTAGGTTCGCGGCGCGCTCTGCTCGCCCGACGACTTTCCGGCCGGGACCGCCTCCTCCTTGCCGGGGAAGATCTTGATCACCGCATAGGTGATCGCGCCCGCGAGGCTCGTGACAGCCAGGATCCACGCGATGAGCTCGAGAATGCCGATGAGCGTGTCCACGCGCTCCATAGAATAGCTCGATGCCCCGCGCGTGCGTGATCGTCCTCGATGCCGTCGGCGCCGGCGAGCTGCCGGACGCGGGCGATTACGGCGACGAAGGCTCGAACACGCTCGGCAACGTGGCCAGGGCCGTCGGCGGCCTCGACCTGCCGAGCCTCGAGGCCCTCGGGCTCGGCAACGTCGCGCCCCTCGAGGGTTGCCCGCCGCAACCGGGGGCCCCCGCCATTGCCGGGCGGCTGCTCGAGCGCTCGAAGGGGAAAGGACACGATCAGCGGCCACTGGGAGCTCATGGGGATCGTCTCCGCGCAGGCGATGCCGACGTACTCGCACGGGTTCCCGTTTGCGATCGTCGAGGATTTCGCGCACCGAACGGGCCGGGGAGTGCTCGGAAACGTTCCGGCGTCCGGTACCGAGATCATTCAGGAGCTCGGCGAAGAGCATCAGGCGACCGGCAAGTGGATCGTCTACACGTCGGCCGACTCCGTCTTCCAGCTTGCGGCCCACGTCGACACGATCCCGCTCGACGAGCTCTACCGCGCGTGCGAGATCGCGCGCGAGATTCTGAAGGGCCCGAATGCCGTCGGCCGGGTGATCGCGCGCCCGTTCACCGGCGAGCCGGGCAACTACGTGCGCACGCCCGACCGCCGCGACTGGGCCCTCGAGCCCAGGCGACCCAACTACCTGACGCCTCATGCGCGATGCCGGGCAACCGGTCTACGGCGTCGGCAAGATCCCGGACATCTTCGCGGGCCTCGACATCGACGAGGCGTTCCTGACGAAGTCGAACCTCGAAGGGATCGCGAAGACCGAGGAGCTCCTCCAGCAGATCGAGTCCGGGTTCGTCTTCACGAACCTCGTGGAGACCGACATGCTGTGGGGTCACCGAAACGACCCGGAGAACTTCCATCGCTGCCTGCAGGACTTCGACCGGCGGCTTCCCGACCTGCTTGCGGCGCTGCGTCCCGGAGACCTCCTCGTGCTGACCTCGGACCACGGCTGCGATCCGACGACTCCGTCGACCGATCATTCCCGTGAGTACGGGCTGCTCCTGGCCTACGTCGAGGGCCGCAACGCCGCCGGGCGGATCCACGAGGGCGAGTTCGGCGACGTCGGTGCGACCGCGAACCGCTGGCTCGGCGGCAAGGCGCCTTCACGCCGGGTGGCGGGCCAGCCCTTCCTCGAGCCCTGACGGTGCTCCGAGCCGCTGAGCTCATCGAGCGCAAGCGGGACGGCGACGAGCTCGACCCCGACGAGATCGCCGCGCTCGTGCTTGCATACGCGCGCGGGGAGGTGCCCGACGAGCAGATGGCCGCCTTCTGCATGGCGGTCTACTTCCGGGGGCTTTCGTCAGCGGAGACCTATGCGCTCACCGACGCGATGATTCGCAGCGGCGAGACGGTCGACCTGTCGCCGGTCGGGGAGCTCTGCGTGGACAAGCACTCGACGGGAGGCGTCGGCGACAAGACCTCCATCGCGCTCGGCCCGATCGTGAGCGCGTGCGGCGTGCCGTTCGCGAAGATGAGCGGCCGCGGGCTCGGCCATACCGGCGGGACGCTCGACAAGCTCGAGTCGATCCCCGGCTTTCGCGTCGAGCTCGATCGCGACGAGTTCGTGCGCCAGGTCGGTAGCACCGGGCTGGCGATCATCGGGCAGACGGACGACCTCGTCCCGGCCGACAAGCGGCTCTACGCGCTGCGCGACGTCACGGCCACGGTCGAGGAGGTGTCGCTGATCGCGGCCAGCATCATGTCGAAGAAGCTCGCCGCCGGCGCGGACGCCATGCTCCTCGACGTCAAGGTCGGCGAGGGCGCGTTCATGAAGACGCGCGAGCGGGCGCAGGCGCTCGCCGAGAGCATGCTCGAGCTGGGCCTGCGCGCGGGCCGGCGCGTCGTGTGCGAGGTCACGGCGATGGACGAGCCGCTCGGCTCGGCCGTCGGGAACGCCGTCGAGGTCCGCGAGGCGCTCGCCACGCTGCGGGGCGACGGCCCGGGCGACTTCACGGAGCTCGTTCTGCGCTCCGCGAGCCAGTTGCTCGTCCTCTCGGCATCCGATGTCGACGAGGCGGAGGGCCGGCGGCGCGCCGAGCACGCGATTACCTCGGGGGCGGCCGTCGAGGCCTACGAGCGCTGGGTCGCGGCGCAGGGCGGCGATCCCGACGAGCGGGCGCTGCCGCAGGCTCCGGTGATGCGCACCGTTGTGTCCGACCGCGACGGTTTCGTCACCCGGCTCAGCGCGCTCGGCATCGGCCGCGCGGCGGCTCATCTCGGAGCCGGCCGGCTGCGCAAGGACGATTCCGTCGACCACGCGACGGGTGTCCTGTGCTTCGCCAAGCGCGGCGCCTCGGTCACAGTCGGACAGCCGCTCGCGGAGGTGCACGCCCGCGACGAGCCGGCAGCGGAGGCGGCGATCGCCGAGGTTGCCGCGTGCTACTCGATCGGCTCCGAGCCGCCCGAGCCCGCACCCCTCGTGCTCGAGGTGCTGAGCTAGAGCCTCGACGCGCTCACGCGCAGGTCGCTCGTCCGCGCGGCGGCCGGAGCGTGCGCGGCATCACCCCGCTCGGCGGCCGGCGCTCTTGCCGCGACGGCCACGCGGCCGCGTGCCGACGCCCCGTACGGCGCCCCGAGCCGCTGGCGCTAGGCTTGGCTGGTGCCGGAGCTCCCCGAGGTCGAGACGATTCGTTCCCGGCTCGAGCCGGCGCTGAAGGGGAAGACGCTCGAGTCGGTGACGATCCTCGACCCGCGCCTGACGGCCCCTCTCCCGCCGGCGCCTCTTGCGGCAACGCTGGTGGGGGAGCGGGTCCTCGATGTCCGTCGCCGAGGGAAGTATTTGGTTTTCGATCTCTCGAGCGGACGCCACCTCCTCGTGCATCTCCGGATGACCGGAGGGTTTCTGCTCGGTGCGAACGGAACGCTCGAGGCACGATCCGTATCGTCGAGCCGTTGTCAGATTAGACGACGGATCGGATGTCGTCTATCGCGACGTCAGGCGATTCGGCACCTGGCTGCTTCTCGAGGACGACGAGCTCGAGCCGTACCTCGCACAGCGGCTCGGCGCGGAGCCGCTCGCGCGGCAGTTCACGCCGAGCCGACTCGGTCGGGCCCTTGCGGGCCGGCGCGCTCCGATCAAGTCGGTGCTGCTCGACCAGCGAACCGTCGCCGGCGTCGGGAACATCTACGCGGACGAGGCGCTGTGGCGCGCGCGCGTGCATCCGCTGCGACCCGCCGGCGAGCTCGCCGAGCCCGAGGTGCGAGCGCTGCACCGGGCGCTGCGCGCGGTGCTTCGGACGGGCCTGGCACGGCAGGGTGCCACGCTCCGAGACTACCGCGACCCCGAGGGCCGGACGGGGTCGATGCAGGACGAGTTCCAGGTCTACGGCCGGGGCGGAGAGCCGTGCCGGCGGTGCCGGGCTCCGATCGCGACGGCTGCGCATCGCCGGCCGAAGCTCGTGGTTCTGCCCTTCGTGCCAGCCGGCTCCCGGATGAGACGGGCGGTGGGGAACGGCGCATGAGCCTCTTCCTCCCGGAGGGAGTGCTCGTGGGCAGCGTCACCGACCGCGACGGGTGGACGGGCTGCACGGTGATCCTCTGCCCCGAAGGAAGCGTCGCGGCCTGCGAGGTGCGCGGCGGCGGCCCCGGCACCCGCGAGAGCGACCTGCTCTCGCCCGCGGCCAGCGCGCCGGGCGCCAACGCGATCGTGCTCACAGGCGGCAGCGCCTACGGCCTGGCGGCGGCCGACGGCGTCGTCGGCTGGCTCGCCGAGCAGGGAATCGGATTCCGCACCCGTGCGGGGATCGTCCCGCTGGTCGCGGGCGCGGTTGTCTTCGACCTCGCGCTCGGCGACCCCGGGACACGCCCGGGGCCTGAGGAGGGCTACGCAGCCTGCACCGCCGCCTCGCGTGACCTGGAGCGCGGGACCGTCGGAGCCGGAACCGGCTGCACCGTCGGAAAGCTCCTCGGCCCGGCCTGTTGGACGAAGGGAGGGCTCGGCTTCGCGGGTCGAACGCTCGCGGGCGGCGGCAAGGTGGCGGCCCTCGCAGCCGTCAATGCGTTCGGCGAGGTCGTCGCGGAGGACGGCGCGATCCTCGCGGGCGTCTGGGGCGAGGGCGGGTACAGACGGACGGTCGACCTGCTCGCCGCGGGCGAGTCGCCGCTCCGCCCGTGGCGGGAGTCGACCACGCTCGTCTGCGTCCTCACCGATGCCGACTTGACGAAGACCCAGGCGTGGCTCGTCGCCCGCGCGGCCAGCGCCGGTGTGGCGCGCGCCGTGGACCCGGCGGCGACGGCGGTCGACGGGGACGTCGTCTACTGCGTCGCGACGGGCCGTATCGAGCTCGACCCGCTCACGGTGGCCGCCGTGGCCGCCGATGTCGCAGCCGCGGCGATCCGGGATGCCGTCCTGCAGGCGACCGGCGCGCCCGGCTGCCCGGCAGCCGCGAGAGCGGGCAAGCTAGGGGTCTCATGCGCGTCGCAGCTCTCTCCGATGTCCACGGGAACCTGGCGGCGCTCGATGCCGTGCTGGCAGATGTCGTCGAGGCCGGAGTCGACACCGTCGTGTTCACCGGCGACGTCGCGCTCGGCCCGTTCCCGGACGCAACGCTCGAGCGCCTCATGGAGCTCGGCCTGCCCGCGCGGTTCGTGCGCGGAAACTGCGACCGCGAGCTGGTCGCGGCGTTCGACGCGACTCCGGTGGAGGCGTCGCTTCACGACGCGTCGTGGGAGGCCGCCGTTGCCTGGGCGGCGGGCCGCATGTCTGCCGAGCAGCGCAATTTTCTCGCGCGGTTCGAGCCGAGTTTCACGCTGACCGTCGACGGTCTCGGCCCGACCCTCTTCTGCCACGCCACGCCCCGCAGTGACGAGGAGATCGTCACGCCCCTGACACCGCCGGCGGTGCTCGAGCCGATACTCGACGGCGTTCCTGAGGCGACGGTCGTCGTCGGCCACACGCACACGCAGTTCGACCTCGCGGTCGGCCGCACGCGGCTGGTGAACCCGGGCAGCGTCGGCATGCCGAACGCGGATGCGCCCGGTGCCTACTGGGCGGTGCTCGGGCCGGACGTGATGATGCGCCGGACGCGAGTACGACGTCGCCGCTGCGGCCGAAGCGATCGACGCCAGCGGCTTCCCCATCCCGCGCTTCGGCGAGGAACACGTGCTGACCGTGCCCGGCGCCGCGGAGGCGCAGGCGCGATTCGAGCAGATGGGCGCCGAGCGGCGCTCCCGGAGCTGACCGGGCCGCGTCGAGGTCGGCCCGTCGCTCCCGCACCCGGCGCCGAACAGGCGGTCACTCGAGCGCGCGGAGGCGACGCAGTTCCGGCATGCCGACGGCGACGTCGAAGTAGCGGGCGATGAGCGCGTCGTCTGCCCGCTCGTCGGCGGCGAATCGCCGGAAGACCGGCTCGGACGGCCGGCCCTCGACCATCACGACGACGTCTCGATCGTCGGCGTCGAGGAGGATCCGGCACGCCTGCATCCGCCGCGCAGGGCCCGCGGCACGCTCTCGCGGCAAAGCTCGACGAGGTCGTTGCGCCTGCCCGGAGCGGCGCGCATCTCGACGACGCACGTGAGCTCGCCGTCGCCCTCGCCGCGATTGCCCCGAGGGCCGGTCATCGCCGGGAGCGTACGCCTCGTGGCGGGGTGCCCACTTCGCTCATCTCTACACTGGCCGCGTGGGGTCGCGGACGTATCGGACTGAGGCCGTCGTCCTGCGCTCGCTCCGGTTCGGCGAGGCCGACCGCATCCTCCACCTCTTCACGAAGGACCGGGGGCGGGTCGGCGCCATCGCGAAAGGGGCGAGACGGGCCCGGTCGCGCTTCGGCGGGCGGCTCGAACCGTTCAGCCGCGTCGACGTGCATCTGCACGAGGGCCGCGGAGAGCTGGCCACCGTCACGGGCGTCGATCTGCTTCGGTCGCACCAGTCGCTGGCATCCGACACCTATGCGCTCGGGGTCGGGTCGATCGGGCTCGAGGCGATGCTCCGGCTGTTCGTGGAGCACGACGCCAACCCGCGTGCGTACCACGCGCTCGCTCGGTTTCTCGAGCTGCTCGACGGCGGTATCCCCGGCGCCGCCCGTGCGAGCGAGCCGGCTCTCGACCCGCTCGTGCTCGGCTTCCAGCTCAAGCTGTTGTGGGTCGCCGGCTACCTGCCGCACCTGGCGAGCTGTGCCGAGTGCGGCGCGGAGGAGCCACTCGTGGCGTTCTCGGCCGCGCAGGGCGGGGGAGTCTGCCGCCGCTGCGGTGCGGACGCCATCCCGCTCTCGGCGTCGGGCTTTCTCGCGATCCGAGGGCTGCTGGAGCGGCCGTTGGCGGGCTCCTACGAGATCGACCTCGGCGACAGGGGAGCACGCGAGACCCTCCGGGTGATCGAAGGCTCTCTACGAGTACCACGGCGGCTTCCGGCTGCGGACGCTCGCCGCCGGCTGACCCATGAACCGGACGCCGCGCGCTCGAGATCGCCCTGGCCGTCGCCGTCGCGGTCGCCTTCGCCGACTCGTCGATCGTCGTGCTCGCGCTGCCCGAGCTGTACGTCGATCTGGACACCTCCATCGTCGGCATCTCGTGGGTCATCACCGCGTACAACCTCGTTGTCCTCATCACGACGCTGGCGCTGCTGCCGTTCGTGCGGCGATTGCGACCGGCGCCGCTCGTGCTCGCCGGCCTGGTCGTGTTCCTGGCCGCCTCGATCACGTGCGGCTTCGCAAACAGCCTCACGGTGCTCATCGCCGCCCGGGCGGTGCAGGGCTTCGGCGGAGCCCTGATGCTGGCCGGTTCGCTGCCGCTCCTCGCAGGCCTCGCAGGCTCCACGAAGCGCGGAATCGCGATCTGGGCGACGGCCGGAACGGTCGGGGCGACCTTCGGGCCGGCCCTCGGAGGGCTGCTCACCGAGGTGTTCTCCTGGCGGGCGATCTTCTTCGTGCAGGCGCCGCTGGCGGCGCTCGCGATCGTCGCGGCGCTCGTCCCGCACCGGCCGATTCCGGAGCCCGAGGTGCGCCGGCCGCACCCCCGGGGCCTCGTGCTCGCGAACGTCGCGCTCGTGTTCGTCTTCGGGGCGCTCGTCGGCGCACTGTTCCTCGGGGTGCTGCTCATCGTGACCGTCTGGGACTTCGGGCCACTCACCGGCGCCCTGGTCGTCACCGCGCTTCCCATCGCGGCGCTGGCCGTGAGGCCGCTCGCCGCCCGGCTGCCCGGGACCCTCGACCTCGTAGGGGGCGTGCTGCTGCTCGCGGGCGGGCTCGTTGCGCTCGCATTTCTGCCCGCGTCGAGCGCCGCCTACGCGGTCCCCGCGCTCGCGTTCTGCGGCGCCGGGCTCGGCCTCGTGCTCCCGCCGCTCACCCACGACTCCGTCAGCGACGAGTCAAGCCTTGCCTGGACGGGCACGCTCTCGGTCGCCACCCGGCACGCCGGCCTCGTGCTGGCGCTGCTCCTCGTCGCGCCCCTGCTCGGGTACGAGCTCGAGAAGGGCGGCGAGCAGGCGACCGTCGCCGCCGCGAGGGTCATCATCGAGGCGCCGCTGCCCCTCACGTCGAAGATCCCGATCGCGCTCGACCTGCGTGACCAGTTCGAGAGCACGCCCGAGGGCGAGATTCCCGATCTCGCGAAGCCGTTCGAGGAGAACGGCGCCGCCGACGAGCCCGAGGTAGCCGCCGTCCGCGACGACCTGCTGGACGCGATCCGCGGCGCCCTGACACGGGCCTTTCGCTCGTCGTTCGGCCTGTGCGCCCTGTTCGCGCTGCTCGTCCTCGTGCCGGCGCTCGCCGGGCGGCGCGCCGCGCGGAGCCTTCCGGTGGATCGCTCGGCAGAGGTGGTGCAGGTCGGATGAAGCTGAAGCACGCGGCCGTCGCCGTGCTCGCGGCGCTCATCGTCGGCGTCGGCGCGCTGATCGCGATCGAGTTCGCAAACGGGGCCACCGACTACGGCACGCTGGAGCGCGAGGACCCCTGCACCGCGCAGGACGACTTCTCCGGGAGCGGCCTGGACGCGACGCTGCAGCGAATCGCGCTCTCGGGGCTGAACGGCGCAGCCTGCGAGCTCGGCGTGACCCGCGAGGAGCTCGTGCTGTCGTTCTCGCCGTCCGTCGCCCCGAAAGAGATCAAGTGGGACGAGGCGACCGTCGAGCGCGCCGTGCGGAACGGGCATGCTGAAGGCCGTCGACGACGCGGAGGAGCGGGGCAGCCTGCCCGGGGTCGCAGCGCTCCTCCTGCGCGAGGTCATCGAGCGGGCGCCGATCGACTGGCTGATCAAGGGCGCGGGAGAGCTGGGAGACCTGTTCGGGTAGGCGCGTGCAGCGGCCTGTGTGGGAACCAGGGGTTTTCCCGCGCTGGAAGTAGGATCCCGGGATGGCCGCCCTGAACTTCCAGGAGATGATCGCCGCGCTCGAGCGGTACTGGATGGAGTACGGCTGCGTCGTCATGCAGCCCTACCACACGGAGGTCGGCGCCGGAACCTTCAACCCGGCAACCGCGCTCCGCTGCCTCGGGCCGCGGCCCTGGAAGACGGCCTACGTCGAGCCTTCGATCCGGCCGGCGGACGGGCGCTACGGCGAGAATCCGTTCCGCTTCCAGCACTACTTCCAGTACCAGGTCGTCCTCAAGCCCGCCCCGGACGACGTGCTCGACCTCTACTTCGCCTCGCTCGAGGCGATCGGCATCGACGTGCGCGCCCACGACCTGCGCCTCGTCGAGGACGACTGGGAAGGCCCGACGCTCGGCGCGTGGGGCCTCGGCTGGGAGGTCTGGATCGACGGGATGGAGGTGACCCAGTTCACGTACTTCCAGCAGCTCGGCAGCCTCGATCTCGAGCTGATCCCGGCGGAGATCACCTACGGGCTCGAGCGGCTCGCCATGTTCCTGCAGGGGAAGCGGTCGGCCTTCGAGCTCGAGTGGGCTCCGGGGATGACCTGGGGCGACGTCTACCGCGAGAACGAGCGCCAGTGGTCGGCGTACAACTTCGAGCACGCGCCGGTCGAGACGCTCATGCGCCGCTTTGCCGAGCACGAGGAGGAGTGCCGGTATCTCGTCGAGGCCCGGCTGCCTCTTCCGGCCTACGACCAGGTGCTCAAGTGCTCGCACGCGTTCAATCTGCTGGACGCGCGCGGCGCGATCTCCGTGACCGAGCGGGCGTCGTACATCGCCCGCGTACGGGGGCTGGCGCGCCGCGTCGCACAGCTCTACGTGGAGCTCGAGGCCGAGGCAGCCTCGCAGGAGACGGAGGCCGATGCCCACGTTGCTGCTTGAGATCGGCTGCGAGGAGCTGCCCGCTTCCGCCTGCCGCGAGGCGGCGGAGCAGCTGCCGGAGCTGTGCCGCCGCCAGCTTGCCGCCGATCCGGCGGCGCTCTTCATCGGGCCGCGAAGGCTGGCGTTCGTCGTGGAAGGCATGCCCGACCGGACGCCCGACGAGGAGCGCCGGGGCCCGCCCGAACGCACGGCCTTCGACGAGGACGGCACGCCGACGAAGGCGGGGGAGGGGTTCGCACGCAGCCTCGGGATCGAGGCGGCGGATCTCGAGCGCCGGGACGGGCACGTCTGGGGGCGTGTGGCGGGCGTCGCGCTGGCCGAGGTCCTGCCGGACCGGCTCGCCGGCGTCGTGCGCGGCCTGAGCTTCGGGAAATCCATGCGCTGGGGGCCGCCGGATCTGCGCTTCTCGAGACCCGTCCGGTGGCTCTGCGCCAAGCTCGACGGCGAAACCGTGCCGGTTGCCCTCCCCGGGGTTCCCAGCGGAGGCGCGTCGTACGGCCATCGGTTCGGCGACTCCGGCGTAGTCGAGATCGAGCGCGCGGAGGGGTACGCCGAACGGCTTCGTGCGGCCGGCGTCGAGCCGGATGCCGACGAGCGGCGGCGCCTCATCAACGAGGGTCTCGACACGGTCGGAGAGTGGAGCGACCCGGCCGGCGTGCTCGAGGAGGTCGTCCACCTCGTCGAGAGCCCGGTCGTGCTCGACGGCTCGTTCGACGAGCGCTTTCTCACGCTGCCCGAGCGCGTCATCGTGACCGCGATGCAGTCGCATCAGCGCTACTTCCCGCTCGGCGGCGCCCGTTTCGCGTTCGTCGCCAACGGCGGCGATCCCGAGCTCGTCCGCGCCGGCAACGAGCGCGTGCTCGAAGGCCGGCTGGAGGATGCGTCGTTCACGTTCGAGCGGGACGTGCGCAGGGGCATCGACGGACTGGCCGGCGAGCTGGGGACGATCACCTTCGTCGCGGGCGCGGGCAGCATGGCCGACAAGACGGCGCGCCTCGCCCGGCTCGTGACGGAGCTGGGCGGCGGCGAGGCGTCACGCGAGGCCGCGCGCCTCGCCAAGGCCGACCAGGCCGCCGAGCTCGTTCGGGAGTTCCCGGAGCTCGAGGGCTACATCGGCGCCGAGTACGCCGGCCTCGCCGGCTATCCGCAGGCCGTGTGCCGGGCGATCGAGGAGCAGTACCTCCCCGACGCCGCCGGCGGCCCGCTGCCGGAGACGGAGCCCGGCCGAGTGCTGGCAGTCGCCGAGCGGATCGACAACCTCGCCGTCGCCTTCGCGCTCGGCGAGCGCCCTTCGGGCACCCGCGACCCGTACGGGCTGCGCCGGGCGGCGATCGGCCTCTGCCGGCTCGCGCTCGCGAGCTCGTTCCCGATCGACGTGAAGGGCCTCGTCGCGCTCACGCACCGCCTGCTCGTCGAGCAGGGCGCCGAGGTATCCGCCGAGCCCCCGGACGACGTTCACGACTTCGTGGCCGAGCGGCTCGAAGGCCTCCTGGACGTGCCGGTCGAGTTCGTGCGCGCCGCGCGCGGCTCCGGCATCACCCAGCTCGGCCGGCTGGCGGAGCTCGCCGTCGCGCTCGCGAGGCTGCCGGAGGCGCGGCTCGACGCCGTGCACACGGTGTATACGCGGGCGAGCCGGCTGGGCGGCAAGGAAGTCGGCCAGGCGGCGGAGCGCCTCGACAACGGGCTGCTCGTCGAGGACGCAGAGCGCGAAGTCGTCGAAACCACGGATCGAGTGGCGCCCGCCGTCGAGGCTGCGGCCGGTCAGGGCGACTTCGACACGGCGCTTGCCGCGGCCGCCGAGCTCGAGCCGCCGCTGCAGCGGTTCTTCGAAGACGTGCTGGTGATGGCCGACGACACGGCTGTCCGGGCCAACCGTCTGCGCCTGCTGCTCGACGTCCGCGACGTCGTCGGCCGTCTCGGCGACTTCTCCCAGATACCGCGCGGATAGGCGATGGCGGGCCCCGAAACGATCGAGCTCCACATCGTCTCGGACGCGACCGGGGAGACGGCGACGCGCGTCGTGCTGGCGGTCGAGCGGCAGTTTCCCGACCTCGAGTTCGAGGAGATCCGCCATCCCCGGGTGACGAGCTTCGACGACGTCCAGCTCGCCGCGGCCCGGGCGCGCGGGCGCCGGGCGGTGATGGTCTACACGCTGGTCAACCCGGAGCTGAGAGAGGCGATGCGGACGTGCTGCAAGCGCTACCGCCTCCACTACTGCGACGTGCTCGGCCACCCGCTCGAAGCCGTGGCGCGCGTGTCCGGCCTGCCCGCGAAGGGCATGCCGGGAGCGCTGCCCGTGCTCGACTCGACCTACTTCAAGCGGGTCGAGGCGATCGAGTTCGCCGTCCAGGCCGACGACGGCGTTGCCCCGCGCCGCCTCGAGGAGGCCGAGATCGTCCTCGTGGGGGTGTCCCGCACCTCCAAGACGCCGCTTTCCATCTACCTCGGCTACCTCGGGTACAAGGCCGCGAACGTCCCGCTGGTGAACGGCATCGAGCCGCCGGAAGGGCTGTTCGAGCTGAACCCGGCACGCATCGTCGGGCTCACGCTCCAGCCCGAGCTGCTCGCGGAGATCCGCCAGCGCCGCGTCCGCGACATGCGGGGCTCGGCGCGCACCTATGCGACGCTCGAGGAGATCTACGAGGAGCTCGAGTACGCGGAGCGCATCCACCGGCGGCTCGGCTGCCCGGTGATCGAGGTGTCGACGCTCGCGATCGAGGAGACGGCGCACCGCATCATCCGCCTGGTCGAGCAACGGCTCGCCGAGCAGGTCGAGCGGCCGCGCCGCAAACGGCGGGCGTCGTGACGCTCGAGGCTCCAGAGGCGGCACCGCCCAGGGTCGCCCCTGCCGGGCCGAAGCCGCGCATCCCGTTCTACTGGTGGCCGCTGTGGATGCTGATCCTCGCGATCTGCCTGTTCGTCTTCTACGTCGTCTTCACCCCGATCTGGATCGGGATCAGGCTCACCGCCTGGCTCTCGGAGCGCAGGTCGTCGCCTTCCGGACGCGGGTAGGGGCGAGGCAGGCGCCTCGCCCCTACGACACAGGTGTCAGGCGGTCGGCGTCTCGGCGGGCCCGCCCGGCCGGGCGGGCTTGCGGCGGCGCAGGAACGCGCGGCCGGCGAAGAACGCCAGCGCGAGCGCGGCCAGGATCGGCCCCGCGGTCACGAGCACGACGAGCACGCCGCCGACGATGGCCTCGAACCCGTTGGCGGCCGCGTGCCAGGCGTCGGCGAGGCTCCAGCCGCCGCCGTCCCCGGGCTTCGCGACCGGCACGCCGCGCTCGGCTACCTCGAGCGAGATCGTGGCGAACGAGGTCTGGTCGTCGAGGTAGCGCAGCTGTCCTCGAACCTCCTCGAGCTGCAGCTGCACCTCGTTCAGCTGCTGCTGGACGACGAGCGCGTCGCCGACGGTCTTCGTCTCGTCGAGGAAGCCGAGCAGCTGGCGCTCCACCGCTTCGAGGTGCCTTGCGCGGGCCTCGAGGTCGACGTACTGGAGCGAGACGTCGGTTCCCGACTCCTCGCGGCCGACGACCTTTCCGAGCTTTGCGAACTGCGACATGGCCTGCGAGTACGCCTGTCCGGGCACGCGGACGACGAGCGTCCCCCGAACCAGGCGGTCGTCGCCGCCCTGGCTCGCCGAGGAGCTCGTGACGAAGCCTCCGAGCGTCGTCGCGATCTGGCGGGCCTGGTCGACGACCTCCTCGAAGTCGTCCTTCGGCACCGTGACCGAGAGGCTCGCGTTCTGGATCACGCGCGGCTCGATCGGGGGCACCTGGCCCGAGATCGGAACCGAGCCGTCCACCGCAGGCGGCTCGGCGGCGGGGGAGCGGCCTCCTCGGCCGCGCCGCGCTCGGCATCCTGGCCGCCGGCGGCGCCCGAGTCGACGGTGCCGAGATCTGCGCGGGGCGGTGCTCGGCGGCCGGGGGAGCGGCGGCCTCCTCGTCGCCGCTCGCAGAGCAGGCGCCGACGGCAAGCGCCGCGGCGGTCAAGAGCACCAGCGGGATCAGCACCATGCGGACGGTTGTGCGTTTCATCTCTTCCTCCCTTCGCTGGTCTCTCAGACCGCGGGCCCGGGGGGAAGGTTCCCGAGCGCGACGGTGGGGGAGGGAGCGAGGGCGGGGGTCGAGTAGAGTCAGCCGGCGCAGCGAATGACTCGGTACGTCTACGACTATGCGGATGCGGCGGGCGTCGGCCGTGAGCTGCTCGGGGGGAAGGGCGCCGGGCTGGCCGAGATGACGGCACTGGGGGTTCCGGTCCCGGCCGGGTTCACCGTGACGACGGAAGCGTGCACCGACTACATGCACGCCGGCGGCAAGCTGCCCGACGGGCTCGCCGACGAGCTCGAGGTCGCGATCACGCGCCTCGAGGAGCGCGCCGGCAAGCGGCTCGGCGATCCGGCCGACCCGTTGCTCGTCTCGGTGCGCTCGGGCGCGGCCGTGTCGATGCCGGGGATGATGGACTCGATCCTCAACCTCGGCCTGAACGCCGAGATCACGGAGGAGCTGGCAGCCGCGAGCGGCAACGCCCGTTTCGCCAGGGACGCCTACCGCCGGCTCCTGCAGATGTACGGCGAGGTCGTCGAGGGGATGGACCCGCACCGCTTCGAGCAGGAGCTGACGCGCCTCAAACAGGAGCGCGGGGCCGCCCAGGACGTCGATCTCACGGAGGACGACCTCGCGGAGCTCCTGAGCCGTTTCGACGCGGTCTACCGGGATGCCGGCCGCGAGCTGCCGTCGGACCCCCGCGAGCAGCTCGTTCGCGCGATCACCGCGGTCTTCGACTCGTGGAACACGCCGAGGGCCCAGGTGTACCGGCGCGCGAACGGCGTGCCCGACGACCTCGGCACGGCCGCCAACGTCGTCCAGATGGTCTTCGGCAACAAGGGCGACACGTCCGCGACCGGGGTCGCGTTCACACGCAACCCGTCGATCGGAGAGCCGGAGGCCTTCGGCGAGTTCCTCCTCAACGCGCAGGGAGAGGACGTCGTCGCGGGCATCCGAACGCCGGAGCCGCTCGCGCTGATGGCCGAGACGCTTCCGGAGGCACACGGACAGCTGCTCGAGACGATGGCGCGCCTCGAGCGCCACTACCGTGACATGCAGGACGTCGAGTTCACCGTCGAGGACGGGACGCTCTACCTCCTCCAGACGCGGACGGGCAAGCGAACCGCCGCGGCGGCGGTGCGCATCGCGGTGGACATGGTCGGCGAGGGGCTGATCACCCGCGAGGAGGCCGTGGCCCGGATCGACCCGCGGCAGCTCGACCAGCTGCTGCATCCCATGATCGACCCGAAGGCGACGGTCGAGGTCCTCGCGGAGGGGCTCAACGCGTCCCCGGGCGCAGCCACCGGGCAGATCGTGTTCGACGCCGACGTCGCCGAGGATCGCGGGCGCGCCGGCGAGGACGTCATTCTCGTGCGCTGGGAGACGACCCCGGACGACATCCACGGGCTCATCTGGGCCCGCGGGGTCCTGACCGCGCACGGCGGCATGACGTCGCACGCCGCCGTCGTCGCGCGTGGGATGGGCAAGCCTGCCGTGACGGGCTGCGACTCGCTGCGCCTCGAGGCCGGCCGCGCGACCATCGGAGGAACGACGTTCTCGGAGGGCGACCTGCTCACCATCGACGGCGGCACGGGCCGCGTCATCGCGGGCGCCGTGCCGCTCGTCCCGCCTCAGGTGGACAAGAACTTCGCAACCGTGCTCGTCTGGGCCGACGAGCTGCGCCGGCTCCGTGTGCGCGCGAACGCCGACACCCCCGAGGACGCGGCGAAAGCGCGGGAGTTCGGCGCCGAGGGCATCGGCCTCTGCCGCACGGAGCACATGTTCATGGCGGAGGAGCGCCTCCCGATCGTGCGCCAGATGATCATGGCCCGCTCCGAGGAGGAGCGGCGGCGGGTGCTCGAGCGGCTGTTGCCGCTGCAGCAGTCCGATTTCGAGGGGATCCTCGAGGCCATGGCCGAGCTCCCCGTCACGATCCGGCTGCTCGACCCTCCGCTGCACGAGTTCCTGCCGGCGCTCGAGGACGCCGAGACGCCCGAGATGGCCCAGCGGATCCGCGGTCTGCGTGAGGCCAACCCGATGCTCGGGACGCGAGGGTGCCGGCTCGGCATCCTGTACCCCGAGATCTACGAGATGCAGGTTCGCGCGATCGTGCGGGCCGCCGTCGCCGTGGCCGAGCGCTCCGGCAAGCCGCCGCTGGTCGAGATCATGCACCCGCTCGTCGGCTTCGCCGAGGAGCTGCGCCGCCTTCGGCGCCTCACCGACGACACGGCCGCGGAGGAGCTCAAAGCTGCCGGCAGCGAGCTCGCCTACCTCGTGGGCACGATGATCGAGCTTCCCCGTGCATGCGTCAGAGCGGACGAGATCGCGGCGGAGGCGGACTTCTTCTCCTTCGGCACCAACGACCTGACCCAGACGGCCCTGGGCTTCTCGCGGGACGACGCCGAGGGCAAGTTCCTGACCCGCTACCTGGACGACCGCATCCTCGAGGTCAACCCGTTCGAGACGCTCGACCTCTCCGGGGTCGGCGATCTGATGGCGATCGGCGTCGCGCGCGCCCGCGAGGTCAAGACCGACCTCAAGCTCGGGATCTGCGGTGAGCACGGCGGCGATCCCCGGTCGGTCGCGTTCTGCCACGAGCTCGGCCTCGACTACGTGTCCTGCTCGCCGTACCGGGTGCCGCTCGCGCGACTGGCAGCCGCGCAGGCGGCGCTCGCCGAGGCTGGAGTCGAGGCCGTCGCAACCGGCGGCTAGAGGGAGTCCCGCACAGCCGCGACGGGAGCCCGCGTCGCGCGGGTGCCGACAGGACCCGCCTCTAGACTCGAAATCTGGGGTGTGGCTCCGAGTTGAGACCGGCCCGGACGCCGGGAAAGCCGTGCGCATCGACGGTGAGTCGTTCGTCGTGGGCCGCGGCCGCGGCTGCGACCTCGTTCTTGCCGGCGACGGCGTCGACCGGCGCCATGCGTGCTTCGAGGCGGCCGGTCCGGACAGGTATGCCCTCAGGGACCTGGGGGCGTCGCACGGGACCTTCGTCGCGGGCAAGCGCATCCGCGGCCCGGTGCCGCTCTACGGGCACGAGCTGCTCTGCTTCGGCGATACGTTCGCGCAGCTCCAGCGGGCGCGTCCCGCCGAGCGGAGACGGAAGCGCCGCGTGGCGGCGGTTGCGGCGGGGGCGACCGCGGTCGTCGCGGCTGCCGGCGTCACAGCCGGAGTCCTTGCGCCGCGCACCGGTGGAGGCCCCGCCGATGCAGTGCACCATGCGGCCGCCCCACCGCAGCCACCCGAGCCCGCGGCTGCGACGGTCGAGCCGTCCCCGCCTCCGAGCGCGCCAGAGGAGGCGGAGGCCCCGGCCGTCGCGCCTGCGACGACCGGGACGCCCGCCGACGCGACCAGGGTGTTCCGCGAGGACTTCTCGGATCCGAACAGCGGCTGGGAGGTCTTCTCGATGCCGACGGTCAGGGCGGGGTATGAGCAGGGCGCGTACGCGATCCGCATCGACGACCCGACGTGGTACGCGACCGTCGACTCGGGTCGGAGCTTCGAGAGCCCGACCATCGCCGTGACCGTGCAGAACCCCGGGCGCGCCGCGTTCGCCGGAGTGGGGCTCATCTGCAACTACCGCGACGAGAACCGGTTCGATGTCCTCGCGATCGGTACCGACGGCACGGTCGCGATCCTCAGCCGCCGCGGCGGCGCGCTCGAGATTCTGGGCGGGGGCGACCGGTGGGCGAAGTCCGCCCGCGTCCCGATCGGCGCCGAACGCTACCGGCTGCGCGCCGATTGCCGGGGGAACCGGCTGCGGCTCTGGGTGAACGGACAGCCGGTGGCAGCGGCGAGGAGCGACTCGTCCGGCGGCAGCATCGGCTTGTTCGCCGCGGGCAAGGCGGACTTCCGCTTCGACGATCTGGTCGTGCGGAGCCGCGTGTAGGGGCTCGGGGCCTCAGGCGAGGCCGCGAACGCGCAGGTAGGCGATGATCACGCTGCCCACGCCGATCGCGACGAGCGCGATGAGCGCCGACGCGCCCTCGCGCGAGAAGAGGGGCCGGCCGCGCCCGAAGTGCGTGAGTGCGAGCATTGCCAGCGCCCCGCCGATGAGGCCGCCGATGTGGCCGCCGATCGAGATGTTGCTCAGCACGAACGACAGGACGAGGTTGATGGCGATGACGAACAGCGCCTGACCGCCGAACACGTAGACGCGGCTGCGCTCGAGCACTAGGCCGGCGCCGAGGATCCCGAACACCGCACCGGATGCCCCGACGGTGGGGGTCGTGGGAGAGATGAGAAGCGCTCCGGCCGCGCCGGCCAGGGCCGAGACCAGGTAGATGGCGATGTAGCGCGCCGAGCCGACGACCGCCTCGAGGGAGCGGCCAAACCACCAGAGGAACAGCATGTTGAAGGCGAGATGGATGAGGCCGCCGTGCAGGAACGCCGCGGTAATCAGGCGCCACCATTCTCCGTCGGCGACGTAGGGGCCGTAGAGCGCGCCCTCCTCGAAGACACGGCCGCTCGTTCCACTCAGAGTGCCGGCGCTCACGACCTGGAGGACGAAGACCACGGCATTGATCCCGATCAGGATCTTCGTGACGAACCCGGCGCTCGCCCGCTCGCTCCCGCGCTCCTGGACGCGTCGGACCGTCTTCTTGACGCCGGTCGGCGCGCCGGCGCATTCGGGGCAGCGGATGCCGACGGGCCCGAAGCTCATGCAGTCGGTGCAGATCGGCCGCCCGCAGTCCGAGCAGCTGACGCCCGTGGCGACCCGCGGATGGCGGTAGCAATAGGTCGTGCGCTCGGTCGTGCTGGGCTCGGCCACCTCGTTTCATCCTAATGACGGTGACAGCTGCGGGCGCGAGAGAGGTACCCGTAGCCACTAGGATCCGCGACCGTGCGTGTCCACGTCGCGTTCACGCCCGCCGAGGCCGCCGCCGCGCAGCTTGCGGTCGTCGTCGACGTGCTCCGGGCGACGTCGACCATCGTGCAGGCGCTGGCCGCGGGGTACGAGCGGGTGCTCTGCTGCGAGGAGATCGAGGAGGCAAAGGCTCTGCGCGAGTCGGAGGGCGACGGCCTGCTCGCCGGCGAGCGCGCCTGCGTCCGGATTCCCGGCTTCGATCTCGGCAACTCCCCCGGCGAGTTTGTCGTGCCGCAGGGCGAGACCGTCATCCTCACGACGACGAACGGCACGCGGGCTCTCGTGGCGGCGGCACGGCAATGCGAGCGCGTGCTCGCCGGGTCCCTTCTCAACCTGGAAGCCGTCGCGTCGGCGGCGCGTGAGGGTGGGGGAGACGTCGCGATCGTCTGCGCCGGAGTGCAGGGCGCTTTCGCGATGGACGACGCCTACTGCGCCGGCCGGCTGGCCGAGCAGCTCGGTGGTGAGCCGAGCGACGCCGCGGCGGCAGCGATGCGGCTCGCCCGATCGTTCGGGAGCGCCAGGGAGGGCCTGGCTGCGAGCCAGAGCGCCCGCAACCTGGTCGCAGCAGGGCTCGAGGAGGACATCGACTGGTGTGCGCGCGAGAGCGTGCTCGACGTCGTGCCCGAAGTGGTCGGCCTGCGCGGGAGCTGCGGTGGACGTCTCGGCGTAAGCCGGTGCACCGTGCCCGCTCCTGGGCTCGCCTGGGCCCGGGCGGGGTGCCGGCACGGTTCCGTCACAGGATTTCCTTGACAGGAGAACACATGTTCGTGTAGAACACGTGTTCCATGATTGCCTGCCTCACTATCCCGGCCTTTACCCTCCGCGCCGCTGTCTGCTCGAAGCCCGAGCTTGCGCTCCGTCCCGTTGCGCTGGCGCCGGCCCCCGGAGAACGCGATGTCATCGGCCCGTGCAACGCGAAAGCCGAGCGGGCCGGCATTCGCCCGCGGATGGCGCTCGGGGAAGCCCTCAGCACCTGTCCTTCGCTCGTCCTGGTCGAGCAGGATCCTGCCGCCGTCGAGGAGGAATGGGAGCGCATGCTCCGCCGGCTCGAGGACGCAGGCCTCGCCGTCGAGCCGGTCGAGCCGGGCTGCGCGTACTTCGACACCAAGGGGGTCGAGCGCCTTGCGGGCGGGCTTCGCTCCGTCCTGCGCCGTGCCCTGGATGCGGCGGGCCCCGAGTGGCACCCGCGCGTCGGTGCGGCCCGCCGCCGCTTCACCGCGCTGGCGGCCGCGAGCATCGCGCCGCCCTGCCGCGCCGTCGTCGTCGACGACGGAGAGGAGGCTCTCTTCCTCGAGCCGCTGCCCCTCGACTTGCTGCCCCTCGCTCCCGAGCGCCGCCGTGAGCTCTCGGAGCTCGGCATCCGTAGGCTCGGCGAGCTCGCCCGCCTTCCTCGTTCGTCGGTCGCAGACCGGCTCGGAACCGATGGGGACGCGGCCTGGTCCCAGGCGGCTGGCGAGGACGGCTCGCGTGTCGCGCCGCGCGAGCCGCCGACCGGGATCGTCGAGGAGCTGACCTTCCCGGAGGCGGTGGCGAACGCCGTCACGCTCGACCAGGCTCTGGGGGCGCTCCTCGACCGCCTGCTTGCCCGGCCCGAGCGCGCGGGGCGTCAGCCGCGTCAGCTCTCCGTGTCCGCCCGGCTCGTCGGCGGCGGCTCGTGGAAGCGGACGCTGACCATGCGCGAGCCGACCTCTGAGCGGCACCGGCTGCGGGCAGCACTCGCGCCTAGACTCGCCGAGCTGCCGGCGCCGGTGCTCGAGCTGCGGCTGGAGCTCGGAGCATTGACCGAGCTCGGCGGCCGTCAGGAAGAGCTCGAGCGGCCGCGAGGCGCCCGCCTGCGCGAGCGGCTGAAGGAAGGCTTGCGCCAGGTACGAGCCGGAACGGGAATCGATGCCGTCTGCACCGTCGTGGAGGTCGCACCGTGGTCGCGCGTTCCCGAGACGCGGGCGCTGCTCGTGCCGCGAGACGACTGAACGAGCCTCGTTCGGTCGTCGTCCGGACGGCGGGCGACGAGGTACCGGCGGCGGTGAACCGTGTGCCGGTGGCGAGCGTGCGCGAGGAGTGGCGAGTGGCCGAGCGGTGGTGGACGGGTCACCCCATCCGGCGCCGGTACTTCGACGTGGTGCTCGAGACGGGCGAGAACACTGTCGTCTTTCTCGACGAGACGCGCGGCTGCTGGTTCACTCAGTGCGCGTAGTCGGCGGAGGTCCGGAGGCGCGTGCGCTTCCGAGAAACAACGGGGCCACCCCGGTCCACCACCCGCTTTTGAGCGTATCGGTGTCAGGCGCGCGTGTGGTGCGCGGAGTGTCCCGAAAGACGCAAACGGCTGTGACGAATCGGCGACGGTGACGGTAGAGCCGGCGCCGGGTCAGACGACCTCGACGTCGTGGCGAGACGCGATTGCCCCGATCTCCTCCGCCGTCGGCGTGCGACCGCCCGAGAAGGCTGCCGAGAGGTCGCGCATGTATTCCTCGAAGCCCGCAGGGGTGTTGAGGTTGAGAAAGCGCACCGGCTCGGCAAAAGGGTTGGAGAAGGTGTGAACGGTTCCCGGGGGGACGCAGACAAAGGTTCCCGCAGGAGCCTCCCGCGTTCCGTCTGCGAGATGGAACGTCAGCGTGCCCTCGAGCACGTAGAACATGTCGTGCAGCGTCTGGTGGACGTGCGGCGGTGGGCCCGGGAAGCCTGGCTCGATCGTCGACTCGGACACGAAGAGAGTGCCGGCCGTCGACTCGCCGGTCGCCTTCATGACGGCGCTCGAGCCGCCTACGGGGAGATGCTCGCCCTCACCGGGCCCCAGGAAGACGACCGGCGCCATCGCGCTCCAGCATGACCTACGTCGAGCTCCACTGCCACTCGGCCTATTCGTTCCTCGACGGCGCCTCGCTTCCCGAGGAGCTGGCCGTCAGAGCGGCGGAGCTCGGCTACGGAGCGCTGGCGCTCACCGATCACGACAACGTCTGCGGCTCGCTCGAGTTCGCCCACGCGGCGAAGGCACTCGGTGTGCGACCGATCACCGGAGCGGAGGTGACGCTCGCCACCGACCCGCCGGCCCACGTGACTCTCCTTTGCGAATCGGCGCGCGGATACGCCAACCTCTGCCGGCTCCTCACCGCCTCCCATGCGGACGACCGGCTCGAGCCGCGCCTCGGTCTCACCCTCCTGGAGGAACACGCCGAGGGCCTCGTCTGCCTCTCCGGTTGCGCCCGCCGGGGGCTCGCCGTTCTCCACCCGAGCACCGCAGCGCGCCTCGCCTCGGTGTTCGGCGGCGACCGCTTCTACGTCGAGCTCCAGCGCCCGTTCGAGCGCGGCGACGCTCGCCGCAACGCCGCCCTGCGTGACCTCGCCGCCACGCTGTCCGTCCACACCGTTGCCACGGGGAACGTCCACGCGCACCACCTACGGCGCACTCGCTTGCAGGACGTGCTCGTTGCGATCCGGAGTCACTCCTCGCTCGACGGCTGCGAGCCCGAGCGGCGTGGGAACGAGGAGCTCGTCCTGGTGGCGCCTGCCGAGATGGGCGGGCGGTTTCCGGACGATCCGGAGGCCGTTCGTGCCTCCGAAGAGCTTGCCGAGCGACTCGAGTTCGACCTGACCGAGGAGCTCGGCTACCGCTATCCCGACTTTTCGGAGGGGGCCGAGCCGGCGGATGCGCAGCTTCGCCGTCTGTGCCGTCACGCGTTCGACGAGCGGTACCGGCACGCGCCTCGCGCTCGCCGCAACCGAGCGGAGGCCCGGCTGCGGGAGGAGCTTGCGCTGATCGCCGAGCTCGATCTCTCCGGCTTCTTCCTCCTCCACTGGGAGGTGCTCGAGCTCGCGCGGGAGGTCGCCGAGGATGTTCGGGGAGCAGGATCTCCCCGTCACGCCCTGCCGCCGGGACGGGGCCGCGGCAGCTCCGTCGGCTCGATCGTCTGCTACCTCACCGGCCTCTCCCACGTCGATCCCGTCGCAGCCGATCTGCCGCTCGGACGATTTCTCAACAGGGAGCTCGCGTCCGTACCGGACATCGATCTGGATTTTCCGCGCGATATCCGCGAGAAGCTGATCGTCGCCGTCACGGAGCGCTACGGCCGCGAGCACGCATCCCTCGTCGCCAGCTTCGCCACCTACCGCTCCCGTGGCGCCATCCGGGAGGTCGGCAAGGCGCTGGGCCTCCCGCAGGCGGAGCTCGAGCGACTTGCGCGTCTCTCGGACGGCTGGGACGCGCGCAAGGTGGGCCGCGAGCTGGCTTCGCTTCCGGATGCTGCGAAGAAGCTGCGCTCCCCGCGCTGGCAGGCTCTTCCCGAGCTGTGCGCCGAGATCGCCGGGCTTCCACGCCACATCTCCCAGCATCCAGGCGGAATGGTGATCTCGACGCGTCCGCTCGTGGAGCTCGTCCCCGTCGTCCCGGCCGCGATGGAGGGTCGCCAGCTCTGCCAGTGGGACAAGGACTCCTGCGCAGACGCCGGCTTTCTCAAGATCGACCTGCTCGGGCTCGGCATGCTCTCCGCCGTCGAGGAGTGCGTCGAGACGATCGCGAGGCGCCGCGGAGAGCCGATCGATCTGTCGCGCATTCCACTCGACGACAAGGAGGTCTACCGGGAGATCCAGGCCGCCGACACGGTCGGGGTCTTCCAGATCGAGAGCCGGGCGCAGATGCAGATGCTCGTACGCACGCTGCCCGAGAACCTCGACGATCTCACGGTCGAGGTCGCTCTCGTCCGCCCGGGGCCGATCCAGGGCGGGGCCGTCCACCCGTACATCGAGCGTCGGCAGCGCAAGCGCGAGAGCCCGGACTACGTTCCGCCGTACGACCACCCGTTGCTCGAGGCAGCCGCTGCGCGAGACGCTGGGTGTCGTCGTCTTTCAGGAGCAGGTGCTCGAGGTGGCGATGGCGCTCGCCGGCTTCACCGTGGGGGAGGCGGAGGGACTGCGCAGGGCGATGAGCCGCAAGCGCAGCCGCGACGCCATCGAGGCTTACCGAAGTCGCTTCCTGCAGGGAGCCCAGGCCCGGGACGTCGAGCGCGAGGTCGCCGAGCGCGTCTTCGAAAAGCTGCTCGGGTTCGCCTCGTTCGGATTTCCGAAGTCCCACGCTGCGGCCTTCGGGCTGCTCGCCTATCAGTCGGCATGGCTGCGCCATCATCATCCGGCCGAGTTTCTGTGCGCCCTGCTCAACGCTCAGCCGATGGGCTTCTACCCGCCGGCGAGCCTCGTGCGGGACGCCCAACGCCATGCCGTCGACGTACTACCGCCCGATGTCGGCCGCAGTGATGCCCTTTGCACGCTGGAGGGCGGCTCGGTCCGTGTCGGCCTGGGGTACATCCGCGGAGTGGGGGAGGCCCCCGCCCGCGCGCTCGTCGAGGAACGAGAGGCGGGCGGGCCGTTTCGGACCGTTCAGGACCTCGCGCAGCGCGCCCCGCTCGACCGTCCGGCGCTCGAGGCCTTGGCCGCATCCGGCGCGTGCGACAGCTTCGGCTGGCCTCGACGACAGCTTCTCTGGCGTCTCGGGCTGGCTCCGCGGGCGGTGCGGGTCGCGCGCGACTCGGTTCAGCTGGCGCTGCCGCTCGAGCCTCAGACGACCGTCCCCGACCTCCCCGAGCTGACGGAGTGGGAGCAGATGCTCACCGACTATCGCCTCACGTCACTCTCGGTCGATCGTCATCCGATGGAGCTGCTGCGGAGCCATTTGCCGGCCGGCACGGTGTCCGCGGGCGAGCTCGCAAAGGTGGGGAACGGTGAAGAGATCGCGGTGGCGGGCCTCGTGATCGCGCGCCAGCGGCCGCAGACCGCAAACGGGGTCGTGTTCATGCTGCTCGAGGACGAGCACGCCCAGGTGAACCTGATCGTGCCCCCGAGCGTGTACGACCGCCACCGGGCGTCCGTGCGCGGCGAGCCTCTCGTGCTTGCGAGAGGCCGGTACGAGCTCAACGGACGGAATCGCAACGTCGTCGTCTCCGAGCTGGTGTCCCTCGCCGGTCTCGCCCGGCGCGCCGCCGGCGACGCCGAGGTGCGCTCGTCGCTTCCGTCGGCCCACAGCTTCGGGCGCCGCTGAAGTCAGGCCGTGGAACCGACCCGAGGGACGACGATGTCGCCAAGTGCTCCGTCCGGCCTCGGGCATGTGCCCGGGCAGTCAGCGCGGCCGCGACTGCATCGCCTCTGATCCTGATTCGTGCTGGCCGGGAAGATCCGATCAAGCCGAGTCGACAGCAAGCGCATGCCGGGTCCAGCGCTGATCGGCGACTGCTCGCCCTTCCGTCCGGCCCAGCGCGTCCACGAGGCCGTCGGAAAGCACTCGATAGCCGTGAAGCCCGAGCGCTGTCGAAGAGCCTCATAAAGCTCGAGGCCGTGCAGTGATCCAGCCGTAGAAGTCGTCGGATACGTGCCAGGGATCGCGGTAGGTCAGGCGTCGCATCGGATGTCGCACCAGACTTCGGGCGCACTCGCCGCTCGCAGCTCGCGATACGAATCCGGCCTCCGGCGCAGGACAGATGGGGCTGTCGACGGCGCGAGTGCGGGCCGAAGCGCGCGAAAGCCACTCGACGGCATCCACGACGCGGCGCCGGCCTTCGGAGCATCGAGCAGACCGCCTGTGATCGACGACCGCCAGATGGAATCCCTTCCGATGGCCGCCGACGTCGACGCCGCACCACACGTGCGGCGCTGACTCATTCGAGCTCCAACAGGTGGCGGGGGAACCGCCGGCGCGCGCCGTCGTTGAACGCCGCCCGGTACGCCTCGGCTGTCCCCTCGTCGAGACTCGCCGCGTATCCGTCCCGCACCAGCTCGAGCTCGTCCCGTACCTCGTCCACGAGGTCGACGTACTCCCCGTAGCGCTCCTCGGCGTCCTCGCCGGCGGCATCGTCGTAGGCGCGCAGGGCCGCCTCGCAATCTGCGAGCAGCTGCGCGCTGGTCGGCCGCGAAGAGCTCGAGCTGCGTGTCGACGAGATCGCCGAAGGCGCGGCGGCGTAGCCTCATGCGAAGAGGCCTTCGTAGAGCGCCGCATGGGCAGTCGCGGCCGCGTCCCACGTCAGCTCTGCCCTGGCGCGCAGGGCTCCGGCGCGGGCCCGCGCGAGCTCGTCGCCGTCGTCGAGCAAGCGGCGGACGCTCTCCGTCAGCGCGGTGAGGTCGCCGAGCGGCGCCACGACGCCCGCCTCGTAGCGGCGCACCGGTTCGGCGATCCCGCCGGCATCGTAGGCCGCAGCCGGCACGCCCGAGCCGAGGGCCCGCAGCAACGCACCGCTCTGATCCAGCTCGGGCCGGTACGGGAAGAGCGCCACGGTGCTCTCGGCGAGGGCCGCATCGAGCTGGACGTCCGTCTGGTAGCCGAGGCGCCACTCGACGTTGCGGACGCTCCGCAGGGACGAGATGTCGTAGAGCGGATCGCCGGCGACGATGAGGCGAGCGTCGAGCGCGCGGGCGAGCTCCAAGGCGTGCTCGAGCTGCTTGTAGCGCTGGATCAGGCCGAAGAAGACGAGCGTTCGCCCGTCGTCCTCGTGGCGGACCGTGCCCGGGAAGACCGGATGCGGGATGACCGCCACGCTCGCGGCGTCGACGCCGACTTCCGAAAGGAGCCGGTCCCGCCCGTGCTCGCTGTGCACGACAACCCGCGCGAAGCGGCCGTAGATCCTCCTCCAGAGGTCGACGTTGTGGGCCGTTCGTCTCGGCAGGATGTCGTGGGCCGTGATCACGGCGTGCGGGCCCGCCGGCACGAGGCGGACGTCGAGCTGTGGGAGCGGCGCCCACTGGAGGTGCAGCACGTCTCGCGCGACCCCGCGCAGCCTGACGAGCCCGGCCGGGTGCTCGACAGCCTTGAGCGGCAGCCGCAGACGCGACCGCCCGAACAGGCGCGAGCTCAGCGGATAGAAGAGCTCCCGTCGCTTGTAGCCGTCCGCCTCGGGTGGATCGCCGAAGCGGAAGCGCGACGTGACGAGCTCGACCTCGAGCCCGCGAGCGGCGAGCGCCACGGCGAGGTGATGGTCGTACGGCAGCGTGAAGGCCGCCGGGTCGAGGAGAACGACGCGCACGCGCCTAGAGTACGGGGCCGAGTGAAGCTTCTCGTTCGTACCTGGAACCTGTTCCACGGTCGCAGCTTCCCGGAGAGCGGGGACACCTTTCTCGACGAGATGGTCGCCCTCGCGACGCAGGACGATCCGGATGTCGTTTGCCTCCAGGAGGTTCCTGTGTGGGCGCTGCCCGAGCTCGAAGGCTGGAGCGGCATGGCGGCCGTCGGCGTGGTTGCGATGCCGGCGATCGGTGGGAGGTTCGCCCGCCGGGCTACCGAGGTGCGACCCGCGTCGGTTGCGCTCGGCGCTCACGGGCCAGGCAAATGCCGTGCTCATCGCGCGGAGGCTCGACGTCATCGGTGAGGCGAGCCTCGCGCTCAACACCCGGGGCATGCGGCGGCGAGAGGCGAAACGGCTCGGCCTCTCGACCGGGATGCGGATCGCCTGGGCGCGCAACCGCCGCGTGGCGCTACTCGTGCGCGTCGGCGCCGGAGCGAGCTCGGCCGTCGTCGTCAATCTCCATCTGTCGAGCCTGCCCGACAGCCGCCCGGTCGACGCCGAGCTGCTTCGCGCCGTCACCTACGCCGACGGCTTTGCGCGAGCCGACGAGCCTCTCGTGCTGGCCGGCGACTTCAATCTGACGACGGCGAGCTCGGTCATGTTGCAGGAGCTGCGCGGCTGGGGATTCTCCGAAGGCGCTGGCGGCATCGACCACGTTCTCGCCCGCGGTCTCACCGTCGTGCGCGGCCCGACGGCCTGGCCGGAGGAACGCGGCGCCGGGATGAGCGATTGCTCTCAGACCACGCGCCCGTCGAAGCGGAGATGATGAGCGCATGAATCTCGATGCCGTGCGGGCAGAGCTTCCCGTGTTGGATCGTCTCGCATACCTGAACACCGGCTCGTTCGGCCCTCTGCCGCGCCGCACCGTGGAGGTGATGGCAGAGCAGCAACGGGTCGAGCTCGAGGAGGGTCGCTCCGGGCACGGCTACTGGGAGGTGATCCACGAGGTCCGAACCGCGACGCGAGCCGCCCTCGCCGAGGTCCTGGGGGCGCCGGAGGACAGCGTTGCTCTTGCGCGCTCGACGACCGAGGGGTGCAACATCGTCGTCGCCGGCCTCGGGCTCTCCGCGGGCGACGAGGTGATCACGACCGACGACGAGCACTTCGGTCTGCTCGGAGCGCTTCACGTGGCAGGCGTCCGGCGCCCATGTGGTCGCCACCCGCGGTCGATCGGACGACGAGATCACCACGGCGATCGAGGGCCTGCTGAGCGGCGAGGTCCCGCCTCGTCGCCCTCTCCCACGTCACCTGGACGACGGGGCGTGTGCTGCCCGTCGGGCAGATCGCCGCGCTCTGCCGAGACAAGGGCGTTCCGCTGCTCGTCGACGGGGCGCAGAGCGTAGGCGCGATACCGGTGAACGTCCCCGCGCTCGGATGCGACTTCTACACGGTCTCCGGTCAGAAGTGGCTGCTGGGTCCCGATGCGACGGGAGCGCTCTATGTCCGACCCGGACCTCATCGAGAAGCTTGCCGTGCAGTTTCCGTCCGGCTATGGGCTTGCGAGCCACGATGCCGGGGCGCCGATCGCCTTCGCCCCAGGTGCCGACCGCTTCGACCCGGGAGCGGTGCCGTTGCCCGCGCTACGCGGGCTGCTGGCGGCGCTGTCGTTCGCGGCCGAGAGCGGCGAGGAGCGCTTCGACCGAGCGCGCTCGATGGCGGCGCGCTGCCGGGAGCTTCTTGCGGAGAGCCACGAGGTGCTCACCGAGCCCGACCAGGCGACGTTGGTTTCCTTCAAACCGCACGGAGACCCCGAGCAGGCGGTTGCCCGACTCACCGAGAGGGGCGTCGTCGTTCGCGGCTTCCCGGGCCTCGACTGGATTCGAGCCTCGGTCGGCTTCTGGACGTCCGAGGACGAGCTCGATCGCCTTCTCGCCGCGCTCCCCGGCTGAGCGTCGCAGGCCTGCAGCGGCGCTCGCACCGCCAACGGACCGAGGAACGGCTCCGCTTCCCTCCCCAGGTGGGGGTTGCGTGCCCGCCTCCCCTGGCTTGAGCCTAGCGTCCGAGACCGCGCGTGAGGCGCGCGGAGTGTGACGAAAGCCGCGCAGAATCGGGCCGTTTTGCGCGTCGGGATCGGCAGGCCGCCGACCGTGCCGGCGACCGCGACGGCCTCAGCTGCCTGCCGCGCCGGAGGCGGCTGCGTCCTGCCCCGTGCGCAGGCCGAGCTCCGGGGCGATCGGCCGCAGCGCGGCGACGAGGAACGCGATGTGCTCGTCGAGGTCGACGCCGAGCTCTTCCGCTCCGCGGTAGACCTCCTCGCGGTGCACTCCGGCCGCGAAGGAAGGCTGCTTCAGCTTCTTGCGCACCGACTTCGGCTCGAGCGTCTCGATGCCGTCGGGACGGACGAGGCCGCAGGCGTGGATGAAGCCGGAGAGCTCGTCGCAGGCAAACAGGGTCTTCTTCAGCGGCGTGTCGCGCGGCAGCTGCAGGTGCTCCGCATGGGAGAGACCGGCCTCGATGACCTCCTCCGGCTAGCCCTACTCGCGCAGGATCGGAGCGCCGTCCTGCGGGTGCTTGTCGAGCGTCGGGTGGATCTCGTAGTCGAAGTCGTGGAGGAGCGCGACGCGCCCCAGAGCTCCTCGTCCTCCCCGAACTTGACGGCGTACGCCCGGACGCCGGCCTCGACCGCCGAGCGCGTGCCGGAGCAGCGCCTCGGCTCGTCGTGTACGTCGGTCAGCGTCTTCCAGGCTGCTCGCGGGTGACCTCCATGCGAGCGGGTAGGATAGCCGGGCCGCTCGCCGAAGTCGCCCGAAAGTCCATCTTCCATGTCCACCACCCTGGTCTCGCAGAGCCTCGTGGAGTCGTTCGTCATCGAAGGCGGCCATCCGCTCAACGGGCGGGTCCGGGCGGCCGGGCAACAAGAACGCCGCCCTGCCGATCATCGCGGCGTGCCTGCTCACCGACGAGCCTGTGACGCTCGAGAACGTCCCGGGCATCCGTCGACGTCGAGACGATGCTCGAGCTCGCCGCCGACATCGGCGTCGACATCGAGCGCAGCGGCCCCGGGGAGATCCGGATCCACGCCGGGAACGACGCCCCGGCACGAGCTCGAACGAGGAGCTGTGCCGCCGGATCCGAGCCTCGATCCTGTTCGCCGGGCCGCTGCTCGCCCGCTGCGGCCGGGCGGTGATCCCACCGCCCGGAGGCGACATCATCGGCCGCCGGCGGCTCGACATCCACATGCACGCCTTCGAGCGGCTCGGCGCGAGCGTGCAGGTCGACCGGCGCTACGACATCGAGGGCGGCGAGCTCGTCGGCGCGCCCGATCTTTCTCGACGAGGCGTCGGTCACCGGCACGGAGAACGCCGTCATGGCCGCCGTGCTCGCGCGCGGCGAGACCGTGATCTCGAACGCGGCGAGCGAGCCGCACGTCCAGGACCTCTGCCGCTTCCTCGTCGCGCTCGGCGCGCAGATCGAAGGCATCGGCTCGAACGTGCTCCGCGTCCAGGGCGTCGACCGCCTGCGCGGCGGCGAGTGGCGCATCTGCCCGGATCACATCGAGGTCGCGAGCTTCATCGGCCTCGGCGCGGTCACGGAGGGCGAGATCGTGATCGAGGACGTCGTCCCCGAGCACCTCGCCGCGATCTGGCCCGGCTTCGAGCGGCTGGGCGTCTCGCTACGAGATCGAGGGCTCGACCGTCCGGGTGCCCGGGCAGCAGGAGCTCGTCGTCCGCGACGATCTCGGCGCGCAGATCCCGAAGATCGAGGACGGGCCGTGGCCGGCGTTTCCCGCCGACCTGACGTCGATCGCGCTCGCGGTGGCGACGCCAGGCCCGGGGCACCGTGCTGGTCTTCGAGAAGATGTTCGAGAACCGCCTCTTCTTCGTCGACAAGCTCGTCACCATGGGCGCCCGGATCATCCTCTGCGATCCTCATCGCGCCGTCGTCAGCGGGCCCGGCCAAGCTCTACGGCGAGCGGATGGAGAGCCCGGACATCCGCGCCGGAATGGCGATGCTGATCGCGAGCCTCTGCGCCGAGGGCCGCTCGACGATCGGCAACATCGGTCAGATCGACCGCGGCTACGAGCGAATCGACGAGCGGCTCCGCGAGCTCGGCGCGCGGATCGAGCGCGTCGACGGCCTGAACCGCAAGCCCGCGGCGGCTAGCCGGCCCGCAGGAAGGCGTCGAGCCGGCCCAGAGCGGCTTCCAGCACGCGCCGGTCCGACGCGTAGCACAGGCGCACCGAGCCCTCTCCGCCCGCCCCGAAGGCGACGCCGGGAGCAAGGCCGACCCGGGACTCGACCAGCAGGCGGCGGCAGAACTCGAACGAATCCTTGAGCCCGTCGATCCGCGGAAACAGGTAGAAGGCGCCGTCGGGATCCGGGACGGTGACCCCGGGCAGCGCGCGCAGGGCGGCCAGGCAGAGATCCCGCTTCTCCCGCAGGTCGGTCACGAGCGAGCGCACCCACTCCTCGCCGTCCGCAATCGCCACCTCGGCGGCCTTCTGGGCGAACGTCGGGGCGTGAGAGATGACGAACTCGTTCAGCGGCCCTGCCCGCTGCCCGAACGACGACGGGCAGACGAGCCACCCGACCCGCCAGCCCGTCATGCAGTAGGTCTTCGAGAAGGATCCGATCACGATCACGGCGTCGTCGCGCGATGCCAGGCGCAGGATCGAGGGAGTCGGGTCGCCGGGCTCGCTCTGCCTGGTAGTTGAGCCGCTCGTACACCTCGTCCGCGATCAGCCAGAGCCCATGTTCACGCGCGAACGCGAGCAGCCGCCGCTGCTCCTCGACGGTTGCCGTCCACCCGAGCGGGTTCGACGGCGAGGTGTAGAGCAGCAGGCGGGTGCGCGGCGAGACGGCCGCTTCGAGCGCGTCGAAGTCGACCGTGTAGCGGGCGCCGTCGAGGGGCTGCGCCAGCTCGACGGGCGTGGCATTGGACAGCTGCACGATGGCGGCGCCGTTCGGCCAGGCGGGCGTGAGGCAGACGGCCTCATCCCCGGCGTCGAGGACGCAGCGGATCGCCAGGTGGAGCGCCTGGACGCCCGAGGCCGTGACGATCACCTCGCTCGTGGGATCGAGCTCGATGTCGTGCAGGCGCGCGTACTGGCCGGCGATCGCGCCGCGAAGCGAGGGCAGGCCGGCGTTCTCCGAGTAGAACGTGTAGCCGTCCTCGAGCGCCTGCACCGCGGCCTGCTTGATGAAGTCGGGCGTCGGCTGATCGGACTCGCCGAAGTACAGCCGCAGCACGTCGGGCATGGCCATGGCCATCTCGGCCAACTCGCGGATCCGCGAGTGGGGGACACGCAGGACCGAGTCGGCGAGAGAGAGGCTCATCAGCCCGGAGTCTAGGGGCCTGACCCGACCGGCCTGCCGGCAAATCGCGAGCTCAGACCTGGGCGGCGTCGAGTGCCCGTGCTCGCTCGAGCCGCTCGAGCCAGGGCCGCGCTTTCAGCTGCTCGAAGAGCGCCCTCGCCTCGTCCAGCATCGGCCGGGCCTCGTCCGCTCGAGCCGCTCCTGCCAGCCATTCGCCGTGCTCGAGCAGCGACACGGCGAGCCAGAACGTATCCCGACCTCGCGGAACGCTCTCACGGCCAGCATGTACTGCCGCTCGACCAGCTCGGTATCTCCCTCGAGGCCGGCGAGACGCCCTCGGATCCTCGCCTCCTGTCCCTGGAGCGACAGCGAACGCCGTGCCGGCGTGAAGGCGGCCCATCCCCGAGGAGCTGTTGCACCGGATCGAGCTCCCCGAGCCTGAACGAAGCTTCGCAGAGCCTCGGCGCCCGCCTCGGCGCTGTACTGCGGAGCGTGTGCCGCGAGAAGCGCGTAGGCCGCTTGGGCGTCGCACGTGCCTCGCTCAGCGTGCCCTCGGCACGGTGCAGCGACGCCCGCGCCAGCAGCGCAAAGCCGCGAGCCTGAAGATCCGGCGAGTTTTCACGGTCCGCGATCCCGGCGTAGACCGCGCGCGCCTCGGCGAGCTCGCCCCGCTCGACGTGAACGCGCGTAATGAACTCGGCCGGATAGTACGAGTAGCCGAACGTGCGGGCTTCCTGTGGCATCTCCGCGGCAGTGGCGAGCGCGTCGTCCCAGGCGCCCGTCATCGACTGGTATTCGACCATGACGGAGGTCAGGATCCATTCCCAGCTGCGGTCGCCGCGCCTGCGCGCCAGCGCGATGCCGTCCTCGACAGCACGGAGCAGCTCGTCGAGGCGATCCTGTTCCTGCGCAAGCACGAGAGGTTGTTGTACGCACGTAAGGCGGCTGCCGTCAGATCGTGCTCCAGGGCGATTCGCAGGGCCTCCCGAAGCAGCGCGCCGCTCTCGTTCGGCCGGTGGCCGAGCACGAGTGCCTTCGTGTTGAGCGCCTGCGAGACGATCTCGGCAGGATCTGAGCGACTCGGCAATCTCGAGGGCGAGCTCGACCCGTTCGCTCGCAAGGCGCGTCTCGCCCCCGAAGAGTGGAGGCGGGCCGAGCCCGTGGGCAAGCCGCGCGAGGTCGCCGTCCGGCGCGTCCGTCGAGAGGACGCGAAAGGCGAGCTCCATCTGCTCGATCGCCTCGTCGCTGCGGCCCTGCTCTGGAGATCTGTCGCCAGCCGCGCCGAGACCCGCGCGGCCGGATGCGTGTCGCCGACGCCTCGAAGAGCGCGATCGCGCCTCGAATTGCACGCGGCACGCGTCGAACGTCGCCCGCCGCGCTGCCGGCCTCACCCGCCCGCTCGCGCAGCTCTGCCTCGCCGCGCGGTGAGTCGGCGAGGTCGGCCGCCTGCTCGAAGTACCGCTGCGCCTCCTCGTTCGCTGCGAGGGAAGCGGCGCGCTCGGCGGCGCGGGCGAGGCGCTCCGCAGCGCCTGCCTTGATCGCCGTCGCATCCGCGGCGTCGGGCGCGGCCCGATAGGCCTCGAGGTAATGGGCGGCGACGACCTCGACGATCTCGGCGTCGTCGGCGCCCCATGGTCCTCGAGGTAGGCGGCGACGGCGAGGTGGCGCGCCTTGCGTTCCTTCCGGGCCAGCGTGTCGTATGCGACCTTCTGGACGAGCGCGTGCAGGAAGCCGTACTGGCCGCGCTCGGGCGACGGGGATCGGCCTCGAGGGTGAGGATCTCCCGGCGGACGAGCGACGCGAGCACGTGTCGAGGTCTCCTCGCGCGACCCTGAGACGGCGGAAAGCGCCGGGGCCGTGAACGTCTTGCCGAGCACGGAAGCGTCCTCGAGGAGCCGGCGCTCCATCAGAGCCGAGACCGTCGAGCCGGGCCGCGATCAGCGCATGGAGCGTCTCCGGCACCTCGAGCGCCTCGACGGGACCGGTCAGACCGTAACCGCCGTTCTCTCGGACGAGCAGCCCCCGATCGAGCAGCATGCGAACCGTCTCGACCGCGTACAGCGGGACGCCCTCGGCGCGCTCGCGGATGCTGCGCGCAGCTCTCCGGGAAGCCCGGGCACGAGGCCGAGCAGGAGCTCGTCTCGCGCGTCCTCGGGAAGCGGCTCGAGGAACGAGCGAGTGGAAGTTCCGCCTGCCGGCGCCCCACGTCGGGCGGCGCTCGAGCAGCTCCGGTCGCGCAAGCGTCAGCACGAAGAGCGGGTAGTTCCGGGACCATTCCAGCAGGTATTCGACGAAGTCGAGCAGCGCGGCGTCCGCCCAGTGGAGATCCTCGAAGAGCAGTACGGCGGGTCCCTGCTCGGCCAAGCCGCTCGAAGAAGAGCCGCCAGGCCGAGAAGAGATCCTCGCTGGTCCGGCGCGACGCGCTCTGCGAGGCCGAGCAGATGGGCGAGCCGGGGCTCGATCCAGGCGCGCTCCTCGGGATCGTGCGACGTGGAGCTCGATCGCAGGCTCGAAGCTTCGTCTGCGGCCGCGGCCGGCGCTCGTCCTCGAGCGATGTCGGCGCGCGACCGGACCATCTCGGCCAGCGCCCAGAACGCGATGCCTTCGCCGTAGGCGAGGCAGCGGCCGCGGTGCCACCAGACTTCGTCGATGAGCCCGTCGATGTACTTCTCGAACTCCCACGCGAGCCGGGACTTCCCGATCCCGGCGACGCCGATGACCGAGACGAGGCGCGCCTGCCCTCGTCGGCGGTCGCATGGAACAGCTCTTTGACGAGCCGCAACTCGGCCTCGCGGCCGACGAACGGCGCCTCGAGGCCCGGAGGCGGCCCTCGCCGCCGCGGCGCGGCGACGACACGCAGCGGCCGCCAGAGCGAGGAGCGGCTCGGCCTTGCCCTTCAGCTCGTGGTCGCCGGCGTCCTCGTATGCGATCGCGGCCTCCGTCATCCGGCGTGTCGCATCGCCCGACGAGGACCGTCTCCGGGCTCGGCAAGCGCTCTGCACGCGCGAGGCGGTGTTGACGAGATCGCCGGCGACCATGCCCTGGCCTTCCGCGCCGATGGTCACGGCCGCCTCGCCGGTGACGACGCCGCGCGCAGCCTCAGGCCCGGCACGCCCGCCTCGACGCCGAGGGCGGCGATCTCGGCGACGAGGTCGAGCGCAGCTCGCACGGCCCGCTCGGCGTCGTCCTCCATGGCGACGGGCGCGCCCCAGACGGCCATGACGGCGTCGCCGATGAACTTCTCGACGGTCCCGCCGTAGCGGCCGATCACCTGCCGCGCGGTGTCGAAGTAGCGCGAGAGCAGCTCGCGGACCTCCTCCGGGTCGCGGGTCTCGGAGAGGGTCGTGAAGCCGACGAGGTCGGCGAACAGGACCGAGACGAGCCGCCGCTCGGCCTCCGGGCGCGGCCGGTCGTGACGGCCGTGCTTCGGCGGCTACCGGATCGCCGCTGAGCGGCGCGCCGCACTCGCCGCAGAACTTCGCGGCCGGGCTGTTGGCGGTGCCGCAGGCGGCGCACGGCGAGCTGCCAGCTCGGCGCCGCACTCGCCGCAGAACTTTCGCTCCGGCTCGTTACCGCGTCCCGCAGCTGGGACACGTCATTTGCGGAGAATAGACCCCTCGGACGGCGGGCTAGGCTCGAACCAGCGGCTTGTACTTGATCCGGTGCGGCTGGTCGGCGTCGGCGCCGAGCCGCGCGCGGCGATTCGCCTCGTAT
Source organism: uncultured Thermoleophilia bacterium (assembly GCA_963780385.1). Taxonomy (GTDB): domain Bacteria; phylum Actinomycetota; class Thermoleophilia; order Gaiellales; family Gaiellaceae; genus CAWACA01. The sequence goes on from CAWACA010000009.1 coordinate 92,705, forward strand.
TCCTCGTAGGAGCCTGTAAACCAGACCACCTGAGACTCGCTCTCGAACGCGAGGATGTGCGTCGCGATGCGGTCCAGGAACCAGCGGTCGTGCGAGATCACGACGGCGCAACCCGCGAAGTCGAGCAGGGCCTCCTCGAGGGCGCGCAGCGTGTCCACGTCGAGGTCGTTGGTCGGCTCGTCGAGCATGATCACGTTGCCGCCCGAGCGCAGCAGCTTGGCCAGATGGAGCCGATTGCGCTCGCCGCCCGAGAGGTCGGAAACCTGCTTCTGCTGGTCGCCGCCCTTGAAGCCGAACCACGAGACGTACTGGCGCGAGTTGACCTCCCGCTTGCCGAGCGCGAGCGTCTCGTGCCCGCCCGAGATCTCCTTCCAGACCGTCGCCGACGGGTCGAGGCCCGCGCGGCTCTGGTCGACGTAGGCGAGCTGCACCGTCTCGCCGACGCGCAATGCGCCCCCGTCCGGCTGCTCCTCGCCCGCGATCATGCGGAAGAGGGTCGTCTTGCCGGCGCCGTTCGGCCCGATGACGCCGACGATGCCGCCGGGCGGCAGCGAGAAGCTGAGCTTCTCGATCAGGAGCCGCTCGCCGTAGCCCTTGGTCAGCGCCTCGGCCTCGACGACGACGTCGCCCAGGCGGGGCCCCGCCGGAATGTGGATCTCCACCGTGTCGAGCTTGACGTTCTGCTCCTCGGCGAGCAGCCGCTCGTACGCGCGAAAGGCGGGCCTTCGACTTCGCGTGACGCGCTTTCGGGCTCGCCCGCACCCACTCGAGCTCGCGCTCGATCGTCCGGCGGCGGGCGCTCGCTTGCTTCTCCTCGCCCGCGAGGCGCGCCTGCTTCTGCTCGAGCCAGGAGGAGTAGTTGCCGCGGAACGGGATGCCGCGGCCGCGGTCGAGCTCGAGAATCCAGCCCGCGACGTTGTCGAGGAAGTAGCGGTCGTGGGTGACCGCGATGACCGTGCCCTTGTAGTCGGCCAGGAAGCGCTCGAGCCAGGCGACGGACTCCGCGTCCAGGTGATTCGTGGGCTCGTCGAGCAGCAGGAGATCGGGCGCCTGCAGGAGCAGCCTGCAGAGCGCCACGCGCCGCCGTTCTCCGCCGGAGAGCGTCGTGACGTCCTGCTCGCCGGGCGGGAGCCGGAGCGCGTCCGACGCGTGGTCGAGCAGCTCGTCGAGGCGCCAGGCGTCGTGTCGGTCGATCGCGTCCTGAACCTGTGCCTGCTCGGCGAGCAGCGCGTCGAAGTCGGCCTCCGGGTCGGCGAAGCGCGACGAGATGTCGTTGAAGCGGTCGAGCAGGTCTCGGAGAGGGCGGACGCCGTCCTCGACGTTCCCACGGACGTCCTTCGACTCGTCGAGCTCCGGCTCCTGCGACAGCAGGCCGACCGTCGCGCCGGGTGCGAGCTCGGCGACTCCGGAGGACGGCTCGTCGAGCCCGGCCATGATCCGCAGCAGCGTGGACTTGCCGGCGCCGTTCGGCCCCAGCACGCCGATCTTGGCGCCGGGCAGGAAGGAGAGGGAGATGTTGGCGAGCACCTGCCGGTCCGGGCCGTAGAACTTGTCGACCCGGTACATGGAGTAGATGTACTGCTCGTTCGGCTCGTTTTGTCCAATGCGAAACCCGGCGCCCGGCTGGTCCCGGCCCGTGAGGTGAACATGACGTGGTGGGGTCGGCGGCGGCAGCCCCAGCCGCCCCGGCCGCCGACTACTTGAGGGCGAGGACGTTGGGCGGGCTCCCTGCGCCGCCAGGGATCAGCAGCGGCGCCGAGGTGAGCAGGAACTCGTAGACGCCGTCGGCGGCGCAGTCGCGGGCCAGGTGCTGGACGTCCCACAGCTCGCCGAGCGGCATGCCGAGTCGTGCGAGCAGCGCTTTGTGCAATGCGAGATCGGAGCCGCCTCCCCGGCGGCCGGCCTCCACCGCGGGGTTGTCGGCGGCGACGGCCGCGATGCCCGTGTCCCACAGGAACGCCGGCACGTCGTCCCCGTAGAGGCCCGGGCTGCCCGGTCGGCCTTCCTCGGCGAGCGCGACCCGGGCGTCGCCGGTAGAGCCGCTCGTAGGCCTCGATCCAGCCCGTCCGGATCACGAGCGACGTCGCCGGTCGCAGAGTGACGCCTTGCTCGGCGGCTGTTCGGCCGAGCAGGGAGGGGCCGATCGCGTAGAAGTCGAAGGGATCGACGCCGCTGCCGTCCTGCTCGAGCACCCGCGCGACGTCGAGCAGGACGCCGCGGGCTGCGATCCCGCGCCTCGCCCAGTGCTCCATGCCGAGTCGCCCCGGCCCGGCCGCCGTGACGTCTGCGAGCGTCGCGCCGTTGTAGAAGCCGTGCTCCGCGTCGGCGAAGTGGCGCAAGCCGTCCCACTGGCTGGAGGCCTGCGGCCAGAAGCCGTCGACGTAGTCGTCGACGGCGACACCCTCGTACTTGGCGATGATCGTGTGGCGCAGCGTCCCGCGGCCGAAGAACGGCGGCGCGGGCTGGGTCAGATCCCAGTTCAGCGAGAACACCGCGCCCCGGCGCACGAGCGAGGCGGCGGCCCGCACCTCATCGGGGCCGATGAGGTTCAGGGTGCCGATCTCGTCCTCGTCACCCCAGAGGCCCCAGGTCGACCCGGGCGGGGCATCGGGCCGGACGGGGAGATCGGCGAAGCGCGGTCGATCAGTCACGGGCCCGGGCCGCGATCTCGGCGCCGGCTCGTGCGAGCTCGTCCTCACGCTCGCGGATCGCCGTCAGCCCGAGCAGCTCGTCGAGCTCGGCCCGCGTCATCATCCGCTCGATCCAGGACCGCTGCGTCCGCTCGGCTCCGAGCTCGGAGAGGAACTGGCGCACGGCGCCGAGAGCGACGCGCATCGCGGAGACGGCGAAGATGCCGAGGTCGAATCCGAAGCCCTCGAGCTCGTCGATCGTCACGGTCGGGCTGCGGCCCCACTCGGGCACGTCGATGACGAGGGGCCCTTCCAGCGCCTCGCGGACGCGCAGGAACTCTTCGGGCGTGAGGAGCGCTTCCGGGAAGATCGCGTCCGCACCTGCTGCGCGGTACGCCCGACAGCGCTCGATGAGCGGCTCGAGACCCTCGCACTGGCGCGCGTCGGAGCGCACGACGAGGACGAAGTCGTCCGAGCGTTGCGCCTCCTTCGCGGCGACGATCTTCGCGCACATCTCGTCCGTCGGGATGCACGTCGCGCCCGCCGTCTGGCCGCACCGCTTCGGGAAGGTCTGGTCCTCGATGTGGACGCCGGCCGCGCCGATTCCCTCGAACTCCTGGATCGTGCGGGCGACGTTGATCGGGTTGCCGAAGCCCGTGTCGACGTCGCAAAGCACCGGCAGCTCGACCGCGTTGACGATGTGGCGCGCGTTCGCGAGCAGCTCGGAGAACGACAGGAGCCCGACGTCGGGGAAGCCCGCGACCGCGGTGGACGACGCCGACCCGCTCACGTAGCAGACGGGGAAGCCGGCTTGTTCCACGAGGCGGGCGACGGCCGGATCGTAGGCGCCGGCGGCCATCGCGCACCCGGGCTGCCCGAGGACGGCACGGAGCGCGGCGCCCGCGGCAGTCACCGGGCACCCGCCAGCTCTGGTCACGGGTCGCGGCGCACGCCGCAGGTAGCGCCCGTGGCCCTCAGGGCCGCTCACGACGCCGTCGCGCATGACGACGACGCCCCGGCAGACGGTGAGCGTCGGCCAGCCGCGAAGCGACCGGCCTTCCCAGATCGAGAAGTCCGAGACCGACCCGAGCATCGCCGCGTCGACGACGCGCTCGAGCTCGAGATCCACGACGACGAAGTCGGCGTCCAATCCCGGGAGCAAGGCGCCTTTCCCGGGCAAGCCGAGGATCCGGGCGGGATTCGTGCTGGTGATCGCGACGAGACGGGCCAGCGAGAGGCCGCGTCGATGGACCCCTTCCGAGAGCAGCACCGGCAGGATCGTCGCGATCCCCGGGAAGGCGAGCTGTGCGTCCCAGATCGATCCCTGTTTACGGGCCCGCGTCGCGGCTACGTGGTCGGAGCCGATCGTGTCCACGTCGCCCGCCGCGATCCCGTGCCACAGCGCCTCCGCGTCGGCGAGGTCGCGGATCGGCGGCAGCACCTTGGCGAGATTCCCGGCCGGCGAGTCGGCGGTCTCGGTCAGGTAGTGCGGCTCCGTCTCGACGAAGACGCGCTGGCCGGCCGCTCGGCGCCGGACGAGCTCGGCGAGACCCTGCCTGCTCGTGACGTGGACGACGTAGAGGGGGCAGCCGGCGGCTTCGGCGAGCCCGGCTGCCCGGGTGATCGCCTCGGCCTCGACGATCCAGGGCCGGCTGTCCGCGAAGGCCCGCAGGTCGTCTCGCCCCTCGGCCAGCACGCGCGCGAGCATGCGCGCGGCGAGGTCCTGGTTCTCGCAGTGGACGAGCGCGAGGCCGTCGACCGATGCGATCGCGGCGAAGGCGTCGAGCAGCTGGCCGTCGTCGACGCCCTGGATGCCGATCTTCATGCCCTCCTCGCCCTTGTAGGCCGTGAAGAGCTTGAAGGACGTGAGCCCGAAGCGGTCCGCGTACTCGGGGATCGCCGCGATCTGGGCGTCGCTCATCACGGCGAGGTGGAACGCGAAGTCGATATGGGCCCGCGACTCGGCGCCGGCGAGCTCGGCGTCGAACTCGTCCGCGGGTACCCGTCGAGGTCGCGGTGCATCTTCACGATCGTCGTGACCCCGCCGAGCGCGGCGGATCCGGTCTCGGTCGCGTAGTGCTCCCAGTCGGGCTGGGGATAGAGCTGCACGTGCGGGTCGACCAGCCCGGGCAGGACGTGCCTGCCTTCCGCGTCGATCGTCTCGGCTCCGTCCGGCACGCCCGGCGGATCGCCCGAGAACACCTCGCTGATGACGCCGTCGCGGGCGATGAGGCCTCCGTCCACGATCTGCCCGTCGGCGTAGACGAGGCGCGCGTTCTCGAGCACGAGGCTGCCCACGGGCGCAGCCTACTCCCCGCGTGACGGCGCGGCGGTCTAGTCGAGGACGCGCGCGGCGTGCGACGTGGAGTACACGTCCTTGCGCGCGATCAGCCCGTCCCGGAAGGGAAACAGGTCGACGCCGTCCCACTCGATCCGAGTGCCGTCCGATCGGGTCGCCGTCGCCGTCCACTCGCAGGCCACGAACCCGTCGCCGACGTAGAGGCTGCGCCCGGAAAAGCGCATGTCCGGCCAGCGGGAGAAGATGCCTGCGATGTGCTCGCGAACCGCGTCTTCGCCCTCGACGCGCTCGCCCGCCGTGTGGTTCTGGAAGACGACGTCAGAGGTGTGAAAGCCCGCGATCGCCTCGACGTCCTGGTCGTTCCACGCCTGGTTGTAGCGCTCGATGATCTGCGCGAGATCGGTGCTCATCGCCGTGAGCCTAGCGCGCTGCCTCGGCGACCGGCACACCGGCGCGATCGAGGCGCTCGAGCCACGGCCGCGCCTTCAGACGGTCGAAGATCTCGCGCGCCTCGGCGAGCAGGGGCGCAGCTTCGTCGGCGCGGCCCTCGGCGACGAGCACCTCGCCGAGCTCGAGCAGCGACACGGCGAGCCAGAAGGGCAGCCCGAGCTCTCGGAAGCGCGCGCTCGCCGCCTTCAGATTCTGCTCGGCCTGGCCTGACTGACCACGCCGCGCGGCGAGCAAGCCCCGCAGTCGCGCCAGCTGCGCCTCGACGATCAACGTTCGCTCGACCCGCGTGAGGTCGTCGCAGAGCGCGAGCAGCCGCTCTGCCGACTCGAGATCACCGAGCTCGAGAGCAGCGGCAACGGCTTCGGCCAGGGCGTCGACCGCGTCGGTCGGGTTTCCGACGGCACGGTACGACTCGAACGCTCGCTCGCCGTGCTCGACGGCGCCCTCGAGGTCCCCGCTCGCGTGCCGCCACAGCGCCAGCATGAAGCTCTGCTGAGCACGGGCCTGGCGCTCGGCGCCGGGATCCCACGCTTCGGCCGACGCGAGCTCGCGTACGGCCGCCTCGCGCTCCCCCCGGTGGAGGTGAATCCGGCCCACGAGGCTGTCGGCAAGAAGCAGGAGCGAGCCCGTCGGCCGCGCGTCGGAGGGCATCTCCGCGATCCGCGCGAGGGCCTCGTCCCAGCGTCGCGAGTTGATACAGCGTTTCCGCCACGGCGAGAAGCATTCGCCATTCCCAGGCGCGGTCGCCTCGCCGACGCGCGAGGACGAGACCGCGTTCGACGGGGTCGAGCGCGTCGGGGAAGCTTCCTCGCGTCGCGGCCAGGTACGACACGTTGAAGTAGGCCGCGAAGAGCGGCCGCCGGGAGGTCGTGCTCGAGCGCGACCTCGAGAGCCTCACGGATGAGCGCCTGCGACTCGTGCGGCCGCCGCGCGAGCAGCATCGCCTTCGTGTTGAGAGCCTGCGAGACGAGCTCGGGCAGGTCGAGCGCTTCCGCTGCCTCGAGCGCCAGCTCGATGAGCTCCGCGGTTCTCGCAGCCTCCCCGGTGAAGAAGTGCAGTCGAGCGAGCTGCGCTGCGAGCGCGGCCAGGTCGGCGTCCGGCTCCTCGCCGGAGAGCACCTGGAAGGACCGCTCCATCCGCGCGATCGCCTCGGTGAGCCGGCCGTGCTCCCAGATCGCCTCCGCGTAGCGTGCGGAGACCCTCGCCGCCGCGTGGGTGTCGCCCTCGGCCTCGAACAGCGCGAGAGCCTGGTCGAAGCGGCTCTCCGCCTCGGAAGCAAGGCCGTCGACGAAGGCAACAGAGCCGGCCCGCTCGAGAAGCTCGGCCTTGAGCAACGGGACCTCGGCAAGCTCGGCTGCCTGGTCGAAGTACCGTCGCGCCTCGTCGTTCGCGGCCAGCGACGCTGCCCGCTCCGCCGCCGCCCGCAGGCGCTCGCCCGCCTTCACCCGGAGCTCGGCGGCGTCGTCCGCGTCCGGCGTCGCCCGGTAGGCCTCGAGGTAGTGCGAGGCGATCACCTCGGCGATCTCCTCCTCGTCAGGGCCGACGCCGGATTCGAGCTGGGCCGCGACGCGCAGATGGCGTTCCTTCCGTTCCTTGCGCGACAGCGTGTCGTAGGCGACCTTCTGGAACAAGGCATGCAGGAATCCGTGCTGGCCGCGCTCGGGCGAGCGCGGGTCGACTTCGACGACGAGAATTTCCTTCGCGACGAGTGACGACAGGAGCGGGTCCAGCTCACCCTCATCGAGTCCCGAGACCGCTGCGAGCGCGCGCTTCGTGAAGGTTCGCCCGAGCACGGACCCGTCTTCGAGGACGCGCCGCTCCGCGGCCGGCACGCCGTCGAGCCGGGCGGCGATGAGCGCATGGAGCGTCTCGGGAACCTCGAGCGCCTCCACCGGGCCCGTGAGGCGGTAGCCGCCGTTCTCGGCGGTGAGCAGCCCCCGGTCGATGAGCATCCGGACGGTCTCGACCGCGTAGAGCGGAATCCCCTCGGCCCGTTCACGGATCTGCGCGCGAACGTCCGCCGGCAGACCGGGGACGAGGCCGTCGAGGAGCTCGTCCCGCGCCGGCTCCGGCAGCGGCTCGAGGATGATCGAATGGAAGCTGCGCGCGCCCGCGCCCCAGTTCGGGCGCCGCTCGAGCAGCTCGGGCCGCGTGAGCGCGACCACGTAGATCGGGAACGCCCGGGACCAGTCGAGCAGGTATTCGATGAAGTCGAGCAGGCCGGCGTCCGCCCAGTGCAGGTCCTCGAAGAGCAACACGGCGGGCCCCTGCTCGGCGAGCCGCTCGAAGAAGAGCCGCCAGGCCGAGAACAGATCCTCCCGGTCGGGCGCCATGCGCTCGGCGAGGCCGAGCAGGTGCTGGAGCCTCGGCTCGACCCAGGCCCGCTCGTCGGGGTCCGGGACGTGCTCGGCAAGCATCGCTTCGAGCTTCGCGAGAGCCGAGGTTGCGTCCTCGTCCTCGGTGATGGCAGCGCGCATCCGCACCATCTCCGCCAGCGCCCAGTAGGCGACGCCTTCCCCGTAGGCGAGACAGCGCCCGCGGTGCCACCAGACCTCGTCGATCAGCCCGTCGAGGTATTTCTCGAACTCCCAGGCCAGGCGTGACTTGCCGATACCGGCAACTCCGACGACCGAAAGCAGACGCGCACGAGCGTCAGCCTCGGTGGTGTGGAAGAGATCCTTGATGAGCCGCAGCTCGGCCTCGCGGCCGACGAAGGGCGGCTCGAGGCCCACGAAGCGGCCTCCGCCGCGGCGGGCTGCGATGACGCGCACGGCGCGCCAGAGCGCCACGGGCTCGGACTTCCCCTTGAGCTCGTGCGACCCGGCGTCCTCGCACACGACGGCGGCCTGCACCGCGCGGCGCGTGGGCTCGTCCACGAGCACCGATCCCGGCAGGGCGGCCGACTGGATGCGGGACGCCGTGTTGACGAGATCCCCCGCGACGATCCCCTGGTTCTCGGCGCCGACGGTGACTGCGGCTTCGCCCGTCGCCACGCCCGCGCGCAGCCGCAGTCCCGGGATGCCGATCTCCGCGCCGAGCGCGGCGACGTCGCTCACGAGGTCGAGCGCGGTCCTCACGGCACGTTCGGCGTCGTCCTCTCGCGCGACGGGAGCGCCCCAGACGGCCATGACGGCGTCGCCGATGAACTTCTCGACCGTGCCGCCGTACCGGCCGATCACGGTGCCGGCGGTCTCGAAGTACCGCGACAGGACGTCGCGAACCTCCTCGGCGTCCTGCGCCTCCGCGAGCGGCGTGAACCCGACGAGGTCGGCGAAGAGCACGGACACGAGCCGGCGCTCGGCGTGCGGGGCCGCGGGAGCCGACGGTGACACGTCGACGACCAGCGGGCCGCCGCATTCCCCGCAGAACTTGAGGCCGGGCGTGTTCGAGGCGCCGCAGGACGGGCACGCAAGGGCGAGTCTCGCTCCACATTCGCCGCAGAACTTGCGCCCGGTCTCGTTGTCGCTCCCGCAGCTCGCGCAGACCATCGAATCGAAGGGTAGAGAGACTCGAGAGGCAGGGAAAGCGACAGGCGACGGCGGCTCGCCGGAAGGGTTCGGAGCGCCGGGCGGATCTGAACCCCGCCCTACCCGGCTGGGCTTGCGCCCAGCCGGGGCCGGACAGGTCCGGCCCCTACACTGATTTTCATGGAGGTCATCGCGGGCCATGCGAATACCGACTTCGACTGCTTCGCGTCGATGCTCGCCTGCCGGCGGCTCTATCCGGCCGCCGTCGTGGCCCTGTCGGGCTCGCTGAACCGCAACGTCCGGGAGTTCTACCGCCTCCATGCGGACGAGATTCCCTGCGTCGAGGCGGCCCGGCTCGAGCTGGACGCGATCTCCCGCCTCGTCTGCGTCGAGGCGACGAACCCGGCGAGGCTCGGCGACCTCGAGGCGGTCGCGCGCCGGTCCGACGTCGACGTCGTTCTCTTCGACCACCACCGTGACGAGCGGCCCGACTGGCTGCCGCAGGAAAACGTCGTTCTCTCGGACGACGGCGCGCTGACGACGACGCTGGTCGGGATCATCGCCGAGCGCGAGCCGGCGGTGACGCCGCTCGAGGCGACCGTGTTCGCGCTCGGGATCCACGAGGACACCGGGTCGCTGACCTACCCGACGGCGACGCAGCGGGACGCCGAAGCGCTCGCCTGGTGCCTGCGCCACGGGGCGCGACAGGAGATGGTCTCGCGCTACCTGCACGCGCCGCTCGGCGAGGACGAGCGCGCGCTGCTCGATGCGCTGCTCGCCTCGCTCGAGACCCACGGCGTCGCCGGCGTCGAGCTGTTGCTTGCCGCGGTCGCGTGGCCGGCGTACGTCGACGGCGTCTCGAACCTGGCCCACAAGGTCGTCGACCTCACGGACAGCCGCGCGCTCGTGTGTCTCGTCGAGATGGAGGGTCGCGTCGTGGCGGTCTTCCGGAGCCGAACGCCCGAGGTCGACACGTCCGTGCTCGCCCGCGCCCTCGGCGGCGCAGGTCATCCGCAGGCGTCGTCCGCGATGTACCACGGCACGCTCGACGAGGCCCGGGCTGCAGTGCTCGACGCGCTTCCGCAGGCGGTTCGCGAGCCGCCCACCGCGGCTCAGGTCATGTCGCGCCCCGCGCGCTTCGTGTCCGCCGACGACACCGTCGCCCACGCGATGGTGCTGTGCCAGCGCCATCGCCAGAGCGGTATCCAGGTGGGCACGCCCGAGGACCTGGAGGGCGTGGTGAGCCGCGAGGACCTCGACAAGGCGATCGGCCACGGTCTCTCGCATGCCCCGGTCAAGGCGATCATGGGCTCCGAGCTCGTCACGTGCAGCGAGAAGGCGCCTCTGGCCGAGCTGGCCCGGCTGGTGGCTACCGCGCACGCCGGACGTGTTCCCGTGCTCCGTGACGGCGAAGTGGTCGGGGTCGTCACGCGGAGCGACGTGCTGCGAGCCCTCGGGGAGCCGGTGCCCGAGGCGCCGCCCGCCTCCGGAGTCGATGTGGGCCGGGAGCTCAGAGCGTTGCCCGATATCCAGCCGGTCTTCGACGCGATCCAGGCCGTCAGCCTGCCCTTCGAGGGCGTCTACCTCGTCGGAGGCACGGTGCGCGACATCCTGCTGGGCGAGACCGGGTTCGATCTCGACATCGCGGTCGAAGGCGATGGAATCGCTCTCGCGCGCGCCCTCGCCGACGAGCTGGGCGGGCGGGTCGTGCCGCACGAGAAGTTCGGCACCGGCGTCGTGCGGTGGCCCGGCGGGCGGGTGGACGTCGCGACCACGCGCACCGAGTTCTACGACGAGCCCGGTGCGCTGCCCGCCGTCGAGCAGGCCCCGATCCTCCAGGACCTCTACCGGCGGGACTTCACGATCAACGCGATGGCCGTCTCGCTCAAGGGCGAGGACTTCGGCCGCCTCGTCGATCCGTTCGACGGGCTGGCCGATCTGCGCTCGGGCGTTATTCGCGTCCTGCACGGCCTGTCGTTCATCGACGATCCGACGCGCATCTTCCGCGCCGTCCGGTACGAGAACCGGTACGGGTTCCGCATGGACGGGCACACGACGGCGCTCGCCCGCGCGTGCGTCGAGATGGGCCTCGTCGGGGAGCTCTCCTCGGCCCGGTTGCGGGAGGAGCTCAAGGCGCTGCTCTCCGAGGAGGACGTGGGCGATGCGGTCCTCCGCCTCGACGAGCTCGGCCTGGCGCAGGCGATCCACCCGCGCCTGGCCGCCGGTACGGACACGGCGGCGCTCTTGCGCGCGGTGGACGAGTTGCGCGCACGGTATGCGCCCGGGGAGCCGATCTGGCGCGCGCGGCTTGCCGTGTTGGCGCGCCGCCTCTCGGCGGACGAGCTGTACGAGTGGTTCGCCCGGCTCAAGCTGCGCCGCCGCGACGCCGACCTCGTGGCCGACGCGGTCGCCGTCGCGCCCAGGCTCCCGGGCGTGCTCGAGAGCGTCGACCAGCCCTCCGAGGCCCGGCGCCTGATCGAGCCTCACGATCCGCTCGGAGCGCTTCTCGCGCTCGCCCAGTCGCCGGACACGGCGGCGGCCGGCTGGCTGCGGCGCTATTTCGAGGAGCTGCGGGGTGTCGCGCTTCTGATCGACGGCGGTGACCTCACCGAGCTCGGCCTCGGCGAGTCGCCGCGCGTGGGGGAGGTGCTCGACGAGCTGCTGCGGCGCAAGCTGGACGGCGAGCTTGTCGGGGGCCGCTCGGAGGAGCTCGACGCGGCGAGGGAGCTGATTGCCGCGCCGGCAGGCCGGCGGCGGTAGGCGCACTTGGATCTCCGCACCTTCGCTCTATCTGGCCCCGTGCGTGCTCCTCAGCCTGACGCTGCACGAGCTCGCGCACGCGTTCACGGCGTGGAAGCTCGGCGACCCGACGGCGAAGGAGCAGGGACGGCTCACGCTGAATCCGCTCCGTCACCTCGACCCGCTCGGAACGGCGATGTTCGCGATCACGGCGCTCGCGGCCAACGTCCCCTTCGGCTGGGCGAAGCCCGTACCCGTGCAGCCCGGCTACTTCAAGCGGCCGAAGGAGGGCATGGCCCTCGTGGCCGCGGCCGGGCCGATCACGAACTTCCTGCTCGCATTGGTCGCGCTCACGATCATCGTCCACACCGACATCGGCGGCGAGGCGGGCGAGGTCGTCTACTACGCGTATCTCGTCAACGTCGTGCTCGGGATCTTCAACCTCATCCCGATCCCGCCGCTCGACGGATCGCGAATCGTGGGCATGTTCCTGAGAGACGATGCCTACCGCGCGTGGTCCCGTCTGGACGCCTACGGCATGATCCTCGTGCTCGGCCTGTTCCTCGTGTTCCGGGACGAGTCGTCGACGCTGCTCCAGCGCGCCTACGACGCCGTCACCGACGTCATGGTCAGAATCGTCGGCGCCTAACGTTTCGCGAGGACGCGATGGACCTGATCGAGTGGAATCCGCCGGGCCCGTATCGGGTCGCGTTCTCCACCCGTGCCGGGGGAGTCAGCGAGGGCCCCTACCGCTCGCTCAACCTCGGCCTGGCGACCGAGGACGTGCCCGGGCACGTGATCGAGAACCGCCGCCGGCTGGCCGAGGGCGTCGGTGCCGACACCGATCGCGCGTCGATGGCCTGGCAGCAGCACGGCGCCCAGGTCGAAAGGGCCGCTCCGATCGGGATGCTCACCGCCGGGACGCCCGTTTCCGCGCTGCGACGGGCTCTGGTCCGACGAGCCCGGGCAGACGATGGCGCTCGTGACAGCCGACTGCCTGCCGGTGGCGCTGTGCACGACCACCGGCCCTCCGGCGCTGGCCGTGCTCCACGTCGGGTGGCGCGGCCTCCTGGCCGGGATCCTTGCGGCCGGCTGCGAGGCGCTCGGCCCGGGCGAGAAAGCGGCCGCCGTCGGCCCGGGCATCGGTCCATGCTGCTACGAGGTGGGGGAGGAGGTCGCGGCGCCGTTTCGCGCCGCCTTCGGCGACGACGTCGCCGCCGACGGGCGACTCGACCTCTGGACGTCGGCCGAGCGGGCGTTGCGCGCGGCGGGCTGTACCGAGATCGAGCGTGTAGACCGCTGCAGCGCCTGTCAGCCGGAATCGTTCTTCTCGCACCGGCGCGACGACGGCCGCACGGGACGGCAGGGGGTCATCGGGTATGTGGTCGAGCGCTGAGATCGCCGCCGCATACCGCCGGGTGTGCGAGGAGGTCGGTCCCGATGTCACCGTCGTGTGCGCCGGCAAGTACGTCCCCCTCGACCAGGTCGAGCGGCTGGCCGAAGCAGGCGTCGAGGTCATCGGCGAGAACCGTGCGCAGGATCTGCAGGCGAAGCAGGAGCGCTTCGGCGACCGCTTCCGCTGGCATTTCATCGGGCACCTGCAGTCGCGCAAGGCGCCGGCCGTCTCGGAGCTCTGCGAGCTGTGCCATTCGCTCGACTCGCTGTCGGCGGCACGCAGGCTGCGGATCCCGACGCTGGTCGAGGTCAACCTCGCCGGCGAGGCGTCGAAGTCCGGCGTGCCGGCCGCCGAGCTCCCCTCGTTTCTCTCCGCCGTTCGGGAGCTGGGTGTCGACGTTCGCGGCCTGATGACCATGCCGCCCCTGACGACGGAGCCGGAGCGCTCACGGCCGTATTTCCGCGAGCTGGCGCTGCTCGCGGGTGAGCACGGCCTGCCGGAGCTGTCGATGGGAACGACCCAGGATTACCGGGTCGGGGTCGAGGAAGGCGCCACCCTCGTGCGGGTCGGTTCCGTTCTCTTCGGGCGGTAACATCTGTCGCGATGGGCGTCGGAAACGTCTGGAACCGGGCTCTCGTCTACTTCGGGATCGCCGAAGAGGACGAGGACTGGGACGACGACTACTCGGCGGAGACCTCTCTCGAACGCAGCTACTCGGAGCGGCCGAACGTCCGCCGCCTTCACCGGCCGCGCCAGAAGCAGGAGGAGTTCGACGACTGGTCGGAGAGCGAGCAGCCCACCGCGAAGCCGGCGCCGTCGAGCGGGCGCCGCCAGGGGCGTGCCCCGCTCGAGGCGGTCGCCGCTTCCGTCCCGGGGGCGCAGAAGGTGCATCTCGTCATCCCGCGCGGCTTCAACGACGCCCAGTCCATCGCGGACCGCTTCAAGGACTCGGTCCCGGTGATCCTCAACCTGCAGAGTGCCGACCCGGAGCTCGCGAAGCGCCTCATCGACTTCTCGAGCGGGCTCACCTATGCGCTCAACGGCGGCATGCAGCGGGTCGCCGACAAGGTCTTCCTCCTGACGCCGCGCAACGTCGAGCTCTCGGCGGAGGAGCGCGCGCGGATCGCCGAGCGCGGCTTCTTCAACCAGGCGTAGGCGCGCCTCGGGAGCGGCGCTAGCCTCACGTCATGCCGCTCGCCGACGCGGTTTCCACCGCCCTCCGCTTCGTGGACGCGGTGTACTACGTCTACCTGCTCCTGATCTTCGTCTACATCCTGCTGTCGTGGTTTCGCCTGCCCTACAGCACCTGGTTCTCCCACATCGAGCGGTTTCTCTACGACGTCGTCAACCCGTATCTCGCGATCTTCCGCCGCTTCCTTCCCACGCTACGGCTCGGTGCGATGGGGCTCGATCTCTCTCCGATCATCGCGATCTTCGCGTTGTCAATTCTTTGGAGGTTGATCCGCGTCGGCATCGAACAATTGAGCTGACGATGTCCATCACGCCCGTCGAGGTCCGCCACGCCCAGCTTTCCCGGGCGCCGCTCGGCTACAGCCGCCGGGCCACGGACAACCTGCTCGAGTCGGTCGCCCAGAGCTACGAACAGACGTGGTGGGAGCGCGCCGACCTCCGCGACGAGGTGGAGCGCCTCCAGGCGGAGCTCGCGCGCTTCAAGGACATGGAGCGGCTCCTGCGCGACACGATGATGTCGGCGGAGAAGGCCGCGGAGGATCTCCGCTCGCAGTCACGCCGCGAGTACGACATGCTGCTCCAGGAGGCCCGGCTCAAGGCCAGAGAGATCGTGCTCGAGGCCGAGGCGGAGCGTGAGCGCATCCGTGCCGAGATCAGGCGGCTGCAGACGGATCGTTCCGAGGTACAGGCGAGCTATCGCTCCTTCCTGCAATCGGCGCTCGAGCGGCTCGATCGCGAGCTCGAGAAGCCGGAGACCTTCGCGGAGCGCACGGTGGCGGAGGCCGAAGCCGAGCCCGAGCCGTCGCCGGCCGAGGAGAACACGGACGTCTCGCTGCTCCGCGACGCGGAGGCGCAGGAAACGGAGCCGGCCGCGACCCCGCAAGACGAGACGGAGAGGCCGACCAGGGTCGCCTGAGGCGAGTGGGCGACACTCGCCGTCAGCCCGGCCCCCCGGCACGCGTCCGGCTTCGGGTGTCTCCGGGGGCAACGGGGACCCGGATCGTCGGTCGGCACGGGGACGCTTGGAAGGTGCGCCTTGCGGCGCCGCCCGAGCGCGGCCGGGCGAACGACGCTCTGCTCGAGCTTCTCGCGACAACGCTCCGTGTCGAGCGCGCGCGCATCCGCCTCGTCGCGGGAGCGACCTCGCGGGATAAGGTGGTCGAGGTGGAAGGATTGACGCTCGACGAGGTGGAGCGGCTGCTCTCGCTGAAACGAGGAAAGGGGAACCGGTGAACGCCGAGCGCTTCCGCGAGCTGCTCCTGGATGAGCGCCGCCGCGTGACCGAGGCGATCGAGTACCTCCATGCGGAGAACGCCGGGTCGATGGACGAGGAGATTCCCGAGACCGGCATGGCCGATACGGCGACGGTGACCGTCGACCGCGAGCTCGACTACTCGCTCGAGGAGAACTCCGCTCACGTGCTCAGGGAGATCGAAGCCGCCCTCGGCCGCATCGACAACGGGACCTTCGGGACCTGCGCCCGCTGCGGCAAGCCGATCGGCGAGGAGCGCCTCGAAGCCATGCCCTACGTCACGCTCTGCATCGAGTGCAAGCGTCTGGAGGAGCGAGGCTGAAGGGGCGCGCTCCGATCGCGGACGTCCGCGTCGGATCGGCAACCGACGGGCGGGTGCCCGTCTCTGTCGCCACGCGCTCGTTCGCCCCTGGTCTTGCGCAGTGGCTGGCGCTCATCATCGTCACGGTCGCGTGCATCGCGGCCGATCAGGTGACGAAGGGGATCGTGCGGAGCGATCTCGCCTACCAGGAGGCGGTCGATCTGGCGGGCCCGTTCCAGATCCATCACGTTCGCAACACCGGTATCGCGTTCGGGCTGTTTCCCGGCAAGGCCGAGCCGGTCACGATCCTGACGGCGATCGCCGTCATCTGGATGCTCGTCTACTTCGCCCGCGCGGGCGCCCGTCATCCGCTGATTCCGGTGGCCCTCGGGCTGCTGCTCGGGGGCAGCCTGTCGAACCTCGCCGATCGCGTGCGCCAGGGGTACGTGACGGACTTCATCGACCCCGAGTACTGGCCCGCGTTCAATCTCGGGGACGTCTTCATCACCGTTGGGGTGATCCTGCTGCTCGTCACGCTGCTCTTCTTCGACAAGCGCTCGGGACTGAACCGCCGGTCACCAGCGGCCGGCTAGGTGGCCACCGTCGCGCTTGCCGTGCCGCCGGAGGCGGCAGGCGAGCGGCTCGACCGCTATCTCGCCCGTCTCGACGCGGTCGGATCGCGCGCGGAGGCCGAGCGTCTGCTGGCGGCCGGGCACGTCCTGGTCGACGGAGTGACGCGCGCCAAGAGCTCCCGGCTGGTCGGCGGCGAGCGCGTCGAGGTCACGGTGCCGGAGCGCCGAGGGCCCGTTTCGCTCGAGCCCGAGGAGGTCGCGGGCATCGGCGTCCCGTACGAGGACGAGCACCTGCTCGTCGTCGACAAGCCCGCCGGCATCGCCGTTCACCCAGGCGCCGGAAGCTCGAGCGGCACGCTCGTGCACGGCCTGCTCGTACATGGGATCGGCGGCGGCGAGGCCGACCGGCCCGGCATCGTGCACCGCCTCGACCGCGACACCTCGGGGCTGCTCGTCGTCGCCCGCACCGCGGAGGCCCACCGACGGCTTCAGGCGCTCGTGCGGCGCCGTGCGCTCACGCGCGAGTACCTGGCGCTCGTCCGCGGCAGGCCGCGCTCCTGGCGCGGCCGCATCGAGGCGGCCATCGGCCGCGACCGCCGGGACCCGACCCGCGTGTCGCTCGACACCGACCGACCGCGCGAGGCGGTCACTCACCTCGAGGT
Source organism: uncultured Thermoleophilia bacterium (assembly GCA_963780385.1). Taxonomy (GTDB): domain Bacteria; phylum Actinomycetota; class Thermoleophilia; order Gaiellales; family Gaiellaceae; genus CAWACA01. The sequence continues at coordinate 109,664 of CAWACA010000009.1, forward strand.
GGTCGAGCTGCTGGCGGCGCACGCGCTCCTCCGCGTTCGGCTCGAGACGGGCCGGACCCATCAGATCCGCGTGCATCTCGCCGCGATCGATCTTCCCGTCTCCGGCGATCCCGTGTACGGCGTGGCCGGCGATCTCGGGCTGACCCGGCAGTTCCTGCACGCCGCCCGCCTGGCGTTTCCCCACCCGATCACGGGCGCGGCGGTGGACGTCGAGTCACCGCTTCCGGCTGACCTCGCAAAGGCCCTCGAGCGGGCCCGCGCCTAGCCGGCGCGCGGGCGCCGGGGCGCGGTCGGCTAGAATCCGGCGACCGAACCCCTACCCGGCGGGTATCCGAGAGGGTGGCGGTGCCGAGGCGTTTGCCCGGTTCCACCCGCTCGCCGCCGGCGGCGAGACCCAAGCAACCGAAGGAGGCTCATGGCTGTCGTATCGATGCGGGAGCTCCTGGAGGCCGGCGTTCATTTCGGCCACCAGACGCGCCGCTGGAATCCGAAGATGCGCCGCTTCATCTTCACGGAGCGGGGCGGGATCTACATCATCGACCTGCAGCAGACGCTTGCCCTGCTCGAGCAGGCGCACGCGTTCGCGCGCAACATCGCCGAGCGCGGCGGCACCGTGCTGTTCGTCGGCACGAAGAAGCAGGCTCAGGACGCCGTGTCCGAGGAGGCGGCGCGCGTCGGCATGCCCTACGTGAACCATCGCTGGCTCGGCGGCCTGCTCACCAACTGGCGCACGATCTCGGAGCGCATCGAGCGGCTGCACGAGCTGCGCCGCATGCGTGACGAGAGCCAGCTCGAGCTGCTCCCCTCCAAGGAGCGCCTCGGCATGCTCGCCGAGCTCGAGAAGCTCGAGATGAACCTCGGCGGGGTCGCCGACGATGAAGCGCCTGCCCGATGCCGTCTTCCTGATCGATCTGCGGAAGGAGCTGCTGGCGGTTCGCGAGGCAAGGCGGCTGAACGTCCCGGTCATCGGTCTCGTGGACACGAACTGCGACCCCGACGACGCCGACTTCGTGATCCCCGGCAACGACGACGCGATCCGGTCCTGCAGCCTCGTCGTTCGCGTGATCGCCGACGGCATCGCGGCGGGGTCGACTCGCGTCTCCGTCGAGGAGCTGCTCGGGGCGAACGGGCAACCGGCCGAGGACGAGGCCGCGGCGGCTGCGGAGCCTGCTGCCGAAGCTGCTCCGGAGGCTGCTGCCGAGCCGCAGTCGCCGGAGGAGGCCGAGCCCGCCGCCGAGACCGAGCGGCGCCGAGCCCGAGCCCGCCGCCGAGACAGCGGCGGAGCCGGAGCCCGAGCCCGCCGCCGAGGCGGCGCCCGACGAGCAGCCCGAGGCCGCGACCACCGAGGAGCCCGCGTGAGCACCGTCACCGCAGGCCTCGTCAAGGAGCTCCGCGACCTGACCGGGGCCGGGATGATGGACTGCAAGCGCGCCCTCGAGGAAACCGGGGGCGACGTCGAGGCCGCGCAGAAGCTCCTGCGCGAGAAGGGCATCGCCGCGGCCGGCAAGCGGTCGGAGAGGGAGACGACGGAGGGCGTCGTGCTCGCGCGGGTCGACGGCGGGATCGGGACGATGGTCGCCGTCGGCTGCGAGACGGAGCCGGTCTCGTCCACGCAGGAGTTCCGGGCGTTCGCCGAGCACGTCCTCGAGACGGCGCACGTCGCCGGGCCGGAGGCTGCCGAGCAGCTCGAGGACGAACGGGTGGAGCTCGTCGCCAAGCTGGGCGAGAACATCGCGCTGCGGGGGGCGGCCCGGATGACCGCCGCCGAGAGCGAGGTCGTCTCTGCCTACGTGCATCCCCCTGCGAACAAGATCGGCGTGCTGCTCCGGGCGGCGTCGACGCCCGAGCTTGCCCGTCTCGTCGCCATGCACATCTCCTTCGCCAACCCGAGCTACCTCACTCGCGACGATGTTCCCGAAGAGGCGGTTGCGGCTGAGCGGGAGATCTATGAGAAGCTGCCCGACGTGGCCGCGAAGCCGGAGGAGATCCGAGCCAAGATCGTCGACGGGATGCTCCAGAAGCGCTTCTTCGCGGAGTCCGTGCTGGCCGACCAGGCCTGGATTCACGACGACTCGCTGACGGTCGGGAAGGCGCTCGCCGAGCACGGCGCCGAGGTGCGCGAGTTCGTCCGGTTCGCGCTGGCGGGGTGAGCACCGGGCCGGAAGCCGATTCGGCAGCCGCCGCGGCGACCGGCAAGGGCGAAGCCGCGCAGCGGACGGAAGGCGGTCGCGGAGCATCGGGCGCGGAGCGCCCACAGGCGCTGCAGCCCGTGTTTCGCCGGGTGCTCGTCAAGCTGTCGGGCGAGGCCTTCGCCGGCTCGCAGGAGCTGGGGCTCGACCCGGAGCGTGTCGACGCCATCGCACGGGCGGTGACGGTGGTGCACGGCCTCGGCGTCGACGTCGCGCTCGTCATCGGCGGGGGCAACTACGTCCGCGGCGTCGCGGCGGCGGCGACCGGCATGGACAGGGCCACGGCGGACTACGCGGGGATGCTTGCGACGCTGCTGAACGCCCTTCCGATGCAGGACACGCTCGAGCGGAGCGGCGTCGTGACGCGGGTCCTCTCCGCGATCACCGTGAGCGAGGTGGCGGAGCCCTACATCCGGCGCCGCGCGATTCGGCATCTCGAGAAGCGGCGCGTCGTCATCTTCGCGTGCGGCACCGGCAACCCGTTCTTCACGACTGACACTGCGGCCGCGCTGCGGGCGCTCGAGATCGGGGCCGAGGCGATCCTCATGGGAAAGCAAGGCGTCGACGGCGTCTACGACGGCGATCCGAAGCTCGATCCCACCGCATCGTTCATCCCGCAGCTCACTCATCGTGACGCGATCGAGCGAGGCCTGCGGATCATGGACACGACGGCGCTCTCGCTTTGCATGGACAACGGGCTGCCTATCCACGTCTTCGGGCTCGACGACGAGCAGAACATCGAGCGCGTCGTGCGAGGCGAGAGGGTCGGCACCATCATCACGACCTCGGGGAGGGACGAATGATCGAGGAGCTGCTCGACGACGCCAAGCGCCGAATGGACAAGTCGGTCGAGGCCACCCAGCACGAGTTCAACACCGTGCGGACCGGCCGCGCCTCCGCCGCGCTGCTCGATCGGATCACGGTCGACTACTACGGCCAGCAGACCCCGGTCAAGCAGCTCGCCACGATCAACGTGCCCGAGCCGCGCATGCTGACGATCCAGCCGTTCGATCCGGGGTCGCTGAAGGGCATCGAGCGGTCGATCATGGAGTCGGACCTGGGGCTCCAGCCCTCGAACGACGGGAAGATCATCCGGCTGCCGATCCCTCAGCTCACGGAGGAGCGCCGGAAGGAGCTCGTGAAGGTGGTGCGCCATCTGGCCGAGGAGGGGCGCGTCGCCGTCCGCAACGTGCGGCGTGACGTGATGCACGACCTCAAGGAGCTTGCCCGGGACGGCGACGTCGGCGACGACGACGAGCGGCGTGCGGAGGAGCGGCTGCAGAAGCTGACGGACGAGCACGTCCATCGCATCGACGACCTTCTGAAGAAGAAGGAAGAGGAGATCATGGAGGTCTAGCGCCCGGCTGCGCGGACCGAACCAGCCAGGTAGTCCCGTGGACATCGTCACGCGCCTCCGAGCTCTCCGGCGCCTGAAGCCGGTACCCGAGCCGGAGCGGCCGGCCGTCGTGCGGTCGGTTGCGATCATCATGGACGGCAACGCCCGCTGGGCCCGACGCCGGCGCCTACCGGTGATCGCCGGGCACGACGCGGGGACGCGGGCACTCCACCGCACGATCGACGGCGCGCTCGAGCTCGGCATCGAGTCGCTCTGCGTCTTCGCCTTCTCGACCGAGAACTGGTCGCGGCCCCAGGACGAGGTCGAGGCGCTCATGGAGCTCTTCGTCGATGCGGTCAAGCGTGAGCTCCCGCACCTCGTCCGCAACGGCGTGCGAGCGCGCTTCGTCGGCCGCCGTGACCGGGCTCCCGAGCAGGTCCGCGAGACGATGGACGGGCTCGAGGCCGCAACGCTGGGCGGAGCCCGGATGCAGCTCTGGATCGCGTTCGACTACGGCGGGCGCGCCGAGCTCGTCGATGCGGCCCGCCGCCTCGTCGAGGACGGGATCGACCCGCGGGACGTCGACGAGAACGCCGTCGCGTCGCGGCTCTACGCTCCGGAGATGCCGGACCCCGATCTCTTCATCCGTACGTCCGGGGAGCTGCGCATGTCGAACTTCCTGCTCTGGCAGGCCGCCTACTCGGAGCTCGTCTTCGTCGATACGCTCTGGCCCGACTTCGGGGAGCGCGACCTGCGCCGCGCGGTCGAGGAGTACGCGACCCGCCGCCGCCGCTTCGGCGGTCGCTAGCTCCATGAGCAGTCTGACGTCGCGCCTCGCCGTCGACCGCGGTCGGGCTGCCCATCGTCCTCGGCGCCGCCTACCTCGGCGGCTGGACGCTGCTCGCGCTCGTTGCGGTCGCTTCGCTGGTCGCGCAGCACGAGCTCTACCGCGTCGGCCGACAGCTACGGCCGCTCGTGCTGGCGGGCTACGCGGGAACGATCGCCGCGCTGCTCGGCGTCCAGCTCGGCGGGCTCGCCTGGATGTTCGGCGGGGCGCTGCTGACGATTCCGCTCGCCTTCGCGTTCGCGATCTTCGCGCAGACACGGCAATCCGTCACGGTCTCGATCGCCTTCACGACGCTCGGCACGTTGTGGATCGGCGTGGGCCTCGGGTACCTCGTGCTGATCCGTATGATCGACGGGCACGAGCAGCTGGCGATCCTGACGGTGCTGATCACGGTCTTCGTCACGGACACCGCCGCATACGTGGTCGGCAGGCTCGTGGGCCGGCACAAGCTGGCGCCGACGATCTCTCCGGGCAAGAGCTGGGAAGGATTCGTCGCCGGAGTGCTGGCGGGCCTATTTGCCTGCTTCGTCGCGCTCTACAAGGCCGACTACCTCGAGATCTGGGAGTCGCTCGTCCTCGGCGGCGTGATCGTGCTCGCCTCGGTCGTGGGTGACCTGCTCGAGTCCGCGGTCAAGCGCGACATCGGCGTGAAAGACACGGGGCGGCTGCTCGCCGGGCATGGAGGGGTGCTCGACCGGATCGACAGCCTGCTCGTCGCCGGCCCGGCCGCCTTCTACTGCCTGCTCGCGCTGGGCGCGACCTGAGCCCGGCAAGAACCTCGGTTCAGCTGAGGGCGGCAACTACACTGGGATTGGTGGTCACCGCGACAGGCACAAGCACCGCTCGCAGCGGTGACCCGTGAGGCGCGTCGCGCTGCTCGGCGCCACGGGCTCGATCGGCCGTCAGGCGCTCGAGATCGTCGATGCGCATCCGGAGCTCGAGCTGTGTGCGGTCGCGACGGGCTCTCGTACAGCGGAAGCTCGCGAGATCGCGGCGGCGCGGGATGTCCGCCACGTGTCGGTCGAGGGCGATCCGCCGCTCGACGTGCTCATCGAGGCGTCGCGGCCCGACGTCGTCCTCAACGCCGTGGTGGGCTTCGCCGGCCTACCTGCGACGCTCGCAACGCTCGAGGCCGGCATCGACCTGGCGCTTGCGAACAAGGAGAGCCTCGTCGCAGGCGGCGACCTGGCGCTGGCCGCCTGGAGGCGGGGGGGAGGGCGGCTCCTACCCGTCGACAGCGAGCACTCGGCGCTGTTCCAGTGTCTCGAGGGGCGCGCGCCGGCCACGGTGCACAGTCTCGTGCTCACGGCGTCGGGCGGACCGTTTCGGGGTCGTAGCCGGGAAGAGCTCACGGACGTCACGGCGGAGGAGGCGCTCGCCCACCCGACGTGGAACATGGGGCCGAAGATCACGATCGACTCGGCGACGCTGATGAACAAGGGCTTGGAGCTGATCGAGGCGCATTTCCTGTTCGACATCCCCTACGACCGGATCGAAGTGGCCATCCACCCGAGCTCGATCGTGCACTCGCTCGTTCGCTTCCGGGACGGCGCCGCGCTTGCGCATCTCGGGTATCCGGACATGCGGGTGCCGATTTCGTACGCACTGACGTATCCGGAGCGCGCCGAGACGCCGATCCGGCCGCTCGACCTCGCGTCGGGGCTCGTGCTCGAGTTCCACGCGCCCGACGAGGAGGCGTTTCCCTGTCTTGCGCTCGCCCGGGCGGCCGGCGAGGCGGGCGGGAGCGCCCCGTGTGTCCTGAACGCCGCCAACGAGGTGGCCGTTGCCGCGTTCCTCGCCGGCGAGCTGCCGTTTCTCGGCATCGCCGAGGTCGTCGAGCGGACGCTCGCCTCGGCCGAGGCCCCGGCGGCCCGCGACGTCGTAGAGCTCGCCGAGATCGATGCCCAGGCCCGCCGCACGGCGACCGCGCTCGGCGCTCAGCTCGTGTCATGAGCTTCATCATCGCAATCGGCGGCCTGGCGCTGCTCGTCCTCATCCACGAGGCGGGCCACTTCATCGTGGCCCGGGCGGTCGGGATGCGGCCGCGGAAGTTCTACATCTTCTTCCCGCCGGCGCTCGTGAAGACGACCCGGGGCGGTATCGAGTACGGGATCGGATCGATCCCGCTCGGCGGCTACGTCAAGATCCCCGGCATGCACCGGCCGGCGGCCGGCGACGTCGACGCCCAGTTCGGCCGCGCGCTCGACGAGTCGCCCTGGCTGGCCCGGCATACGGCGGAGGTCAAGGACGCGCTCGAACGCGGAGGACCTCGAGGCCGCCAAGGCTGCGATGCCGGAGCTCGAGGCTTCGCTCGAACGCGCGCAGCTGAGCGAGGCCGCGCAGCGCAGCGCCGAGAAGGGCCTGACGGATCTCGACGACGCTCTGTCGGCGGACGCGTACTGGCGCGCGCCGGCGTCCAAGCGCGTCGCGGTCATCTTTGCCGGGCCGTTCGCGAATTTCGTCTTCTGCATCGTCGCTGCTGGCCGTCGTCTACATGCTCGGCGTGCCGGCGGGCGTGACCCGGACGGTCGACCGCGTCACCGACGCATCGCCGGCCGTGGCGGCCGGGCTGCAGGCCGGCGACGTGATCGTCGCGGTCGACGGCGCGCCGATGAAGAACTTCGAAGACGTGCGCGACGGCATCGGGGACAGCAAGGGCGACCCCGTCGCGCTGACGGTTCGCCGGGACGGCGAGCTCGTCGAGCTGCAACCGGTGGAGCCGGAGCTGATCGACGGCCGCTATCGCATCGGCTTCATTCCCGCTCCGTTCTACCAGGACTACTCCGTCGGGCCGGCGATCGCGAAGGCGTTCGAGCAGACGGGCGACGTCACCGTCGCAATCGGTCAATCGCTGGGCGGCATCGTCACCGGATCGACCCGAGACGACGTCTCGAGCGCCGTCGGGATCGTCGAGCAGTCGGCTCAGGTCGTCGAGGCCGGGCTTCGCTACTACCTGGGGGTGCTCGCGCTGATCAGCCTCTCCCTGGCGCTCCTGAACCTCCTCCCGCTGCTCCCGCTCGACGGCGGGCACATCGCGTTCTCGATCGCGGAGAAGATCCGGGGCGGGCGATCCCGCGCGTGGCCTACGAGCGAGCCTCTGTCATCGGCATCGCGCTCGTGCTGCTGCTCTTCTTCATCGGCCTCTCCAACGACATCAACCGCTTGCGCGGGGGCTAGGCAAGCGCCGCTTGAGCGGCGCGCAGCGGACGTGCCCGCAGGGCACCAGGCCGCGAAGCCTCACGGAGCCCGGAGGGCTCGGTACAAGCGGGGCGGCACGGAACGTAACCGCGGCGCTATCGCGCCGCTCCTAGGCGGGTCGCGGCCAGCCGAGCCGGCCGCTCAGCCACCAGGGGGTGGTCGGCGAGGGCGGCCGTTAGACTGTCCCGCGATGGCAAGCGAGGCGCAGATCTCGGTCGGAGGCGTACCGATGGGGGGCGGCGCGCCCGTCGTCGTGCAGTCGATGACGTTGACTTACACGCACGACGTCGAGGCCACGATGGAGCAGATCGGGAGGCTCGCATCGGCCGGGTGCGAGGTCGTTCGGGTCGCGGTGCCGAAGCTCGAGGACGCCGAGGCTCTGAAGAAGCTCGTCTACCTCTCGCCGCTTCCGGTCGTGGCGGACATTCATTTCAATGCGTCGCTCGCGCTGAAGGCCATCGAGGCCGGCGTTGCGAAGGTACGGATCAACCCCGGCAACATCGGCGGGCCGGACAAGGTCGCGGAGGTCGTCACGGCCGCGAAGGCAAAGGGTATTCCGATGCGCGTGGGCGCAAACTCCGGCTCGCTGCCGAAGCACCTCGTGCCGCTCGCGCAGCAGGACACCGCGGCGGCCCTCGTCGAGGAGGCCCTCGAGCAGGTGCGAGCTGCTCGAGTCGCTCGACTACCGGGACTTCGCGATCTCGGTGAAATCGAGCTCGGTGCCCACGATGATCCGGGCCTACCGGATGCTGTCCGAGAAGGTTCCCTACCCGCTCCATCTCGGGGTGACCGAGGCCGGGCCGCCGCCAGCCGGCTCCATCAAGAGCGCGATCGGGATCGGCTCGCTGCTCATGGACGGGATCGGCGACACGATCCGCGTCTCGCTCACGGCCGATCCCGTCAAGGAGATCGAGACCGCCTGGGACATCCTCAAGTCGCTCGGCCTGCGCGAGCGAGGCCCCGTGATGATCGCCTGCCCGTCCTGCGGCCGTGACAACGTCGGTGTGGAGCAGCTCGCCGAGGCAGTGGGCGAGCGGTTGAAGGCCTATCCGGAGGCGTTCGAGGTCGCGGTCATGGGCTGCGCCGTGAACGGTCCCGGGGAGGCGGGAGACGCTGACTTCGGCATCGCCGGGGGCCGCGACGTCGGGTTCATCTACGCGCATGGACGCGTCCTGAAGAAGGTTTCCTCCGAGATCCTCATCGACGAGCTCTTCCACGAGATCGACCGCTGGATCGCGGCGGGCATGGAGCGGCCAAAGCGGCTCAAGCTCGCCAAGCCCGCCGCGGCGCTGATGGCCGAGGCGGCGCAGCGGCCGGTCGCCGAGCAGGCACCCGAGACTGCAACCGCGTAGCCGCTTGGTCGCGCGGGCCTCGCAACTCTTCATCCCGACGCTTCGGGAGGTGCCGGCAGAGGCCGAGGCGGTCAGCCATCAGCTGCTGCTCCGCGGCGGCTTCATCCGCCCGGTGGCGGCCGGGGTCTACAGCTTCCTGCCTCTCGGCTGGAGAGTGCACCAGAAGGCCGTTCAGATCATCCGTGAGGAGATGGACGCGATCGGCGCGCAGGAGATGCTCATGCCGGTGCTCACCCCGGCAGAGCTCTGGGAGACGACCGGCCGGTACGAGATCCCGGAGCTCTTCAAGCTCGAGGACCGCGCGGGCCGCCGGTTCATGCTCCCGATGACGCACGAGGAGACGCTGACCTTCCACGCGAGGGAGATCCAGAGCTACCGGGAGCTGCCCCAGATGCTCTATCACTTCCAGACGAAGAACCGCGACGAGCCGCGCTCGCGGGGCGGGCTCATCCGCCTTCGCGAGTTCATCATGAAGGACGCCTACTCGCTCGACCGGGACGAGGCCGGCCTCGAGCGGAGCTTCCGTCTCCAGGAAGGCGCGTACCAGCGCGTCTTCGAGCGTTGCGGGATCGAGTTCCATGCGGTCCAGGCCGAGTCGGGGATGATGGGCGGCAGCGCCTCCATCGACTTCCTCGCGCCCGCGGGGGCCGGTGAGAACGTCCTCGTGACGTGCGAGCGCGGCGACTACGCCGCCGACCTCGAGATCGCACGCGGCATCCCGCGCGCCGCCCGCCTTCCCGGAGCACCTCGACGCCCCGGAGGAAGTCGAGACCCCGGGGACGACGACGATCGAGGCGCTTGCCGAGCTGCTCGGAATCGATCCGGCCGCGACGTCGAAGGCGATGCCGGTCACCGCCGAGGACGGCAGGCTCGTCCTCGCCCTCGTGCGCGGCGACGACCGTCTCGATGAGGCGCGGCTCGAGGCCGTTCTCGGCGCCGCCGTCCGGCCGGCGACCGAGGAGGAGATCAGAAGCGGCTTCGGAGCCGATCCGGGGTCGATAGGCCCGATCGGCTTCGACGGCGAGGTCGTGGCGGACGAGACCCTGAGAGAAGGCCAGTTCGTCGCGGGCGCCAACCGCACCGGCCGGCACCTGCGGGGAGTCGAGGCGGGGCGTGACTACGAGCCCCGTTTCGCCGACATCCGCGAGCCGCGTGAGGGCGACGCGTGCCCGCACTGCGGCGGGCGGCTCCGTTTCCAGGTCGCGATCGAGGTCGGCCACATCTTCAAGCTCGAGACCCGCTACTCGGTGCCGCTCGGCGCCGTCTATCTGGACGAGAACGGACAGGAGCAGCCGATCGTCATGGGCTCCTACGGGATCGGGCCGGCCCGCATCATGACCGCCGCGGTCGAGCAGCACCACGACGAGGCCGGGATCTCCTGGCCGCGCGCCCTTTCCCCCTACGATGTCCACGTCGTGTCGATCGCGACGGCCGGTCCGGAGGTGGGAGGGCTCGCGGAGCAAGTGGTGGGCGACCTCGAGGCTGCCGGGCTCACCGTGCTCCACGACGACCGCGACAGGCGTCCCGGCGAGAAGTTCGCAGACGCCGATCTGATCGGCTGCCCCGTGCGCGTGACGGTCGGCAAGCGCGCCGTCGACGACGGGACGGCGGACGTTCTGAGCCGGGCGAGCCGGAGCGAGGAACGCGTCGACGTCGGCACGGCCGCAGCGGCGGTCAGGGAGCTCTGGGAGACGCCTGCCGTGACACAGACGTCGGCGCTTCAGCGAGAAGCCCTTCGGCGAGGCGCTGACGCAGCTGATGGACGAGCAGGGCGTCACGTACCGTGAGCTGGCCGCGCGGACAGACCTCTCCGCCGGGTACCTGAACCACATCGTCCACGGGAATCGCCCGGTTCCCTCCGACGACATCGTCGCCAAGCTCGCCGAGGCGCTCGACGTGGAGCCGGAGCATTTCCGCGAGTACCGCATCAGGGTCATCACGGCGAAGCTCGAGGAGCTGCCGGGGCTCGTCGACCGTCTGTACCGCCGCCTCGCCGAATAGCGCTACCCTGGTTCGTCAGCGCACGCCGCGCACGCCAATCGCCTGCTACGGAGGAGAGTTACCCCCATGAGCAAGAAGACGAAATTCCTGCTGACCGAGAAAAGCATTCCGAAGGCCTGGTACAACATCCAGGCCGACCTGCCCAAGCCGCTGCCGCCCGTGATTCATCCCGGCACCGGTGAGCCGATCGGCCCGGAGGACCTCGCGCCGCTCTTCCCGATGGCCGTGATCGGCCAGGAAGTCAGCCAGGAACGGTGGATCGAGATCCCGGATCCCGTACGCGACATCTACCGGCTGTGGCGGCCGACGCCGTTCTTCCGCGCCCGCAGGCTCGAGCAGGCACTCGATACGCCGGCGCACATCTACTACAAGTACGAAGGGGTCTCGCCGGCGGGCTCGCACAAGCCGAACACCGCCGTCGCGCAGGCCTTCTACAACAAGGAAGAGGGCGTCAAGGGGCTCACGACGGAGACCGGCGCGGGCCAGTGGGGCAGCTCGCTCGCGATGGCGTGCAACTTCTTCGACCTCGCCTGCGAGGTGTACATGGTCCGGGTCTCGTACGAGCAGAAGCCGTACCGCCGGAGCCTCATGCAGGCCTTCGGCGCCTCCGTGACGCCGAGCCCCTCCGATCAAGACGAACGCCGGCCGATCGATTCTCGAGCAGGACCCCGACTCGCCGGGCTCGCTCGGGATCGCCATCTCGGAGGCGGTCGAGGCGGCGGCGACGAGCGGCGGCGCGAAGAAGTACTCGCTCGGCTCGGTGCTCAACCACGTTCTCATGCATCAGACCGTCATCGGGCTCGAGACGCTCGAGCAGGTCGAGCAGGCCGAGGAGTATCCCGACGTCGATCATCGGCTGCATCGGCGGCGGCTCGAACTTCGCGTGGCTTCACGCTGCCGTTCATCCACAAGAACCTCACCGAGGGGAAGACGACGCGCGTGATCGCGACCGAGCCGACCGCTGCGCCGAGCCTCACGAAGGGGAAGTACGTCTACGACTTCGGCGACACGACGATGACCACGCCGCTCATCAAGATGTACACGCTCGGCCACTCCTTCATTCCGGCACCCGTGCACGCCGGAGGCCTGCGCTATCACGGGATGGCGCCGATCGTGTCGGCCCTGTATGAGCAGGGGCTCATCGAGTGCGTCGCCTACACGCAGAACCCGGTGTTCGAGGCGGCGGTGACGTTCGCCCGCGCCGAGGGCATCATCCCGGCCCCGGAAGCCGCCCACGCGATCCGAGGCGCGATCGACGAGGCCCTCGAGGCGAAGGAGAGGGGCGAGAAGACCGTCATCGCGTTCAACCTCTGCGGTCACGGACACTTCGACATGTCGGCCTTCGACGACTACTTCGCCGGCAAGCTTCCCGAGCATGAGTACTCGGACGCGGAGGTGGAACGGTCCCTCGCCAAGGTGCCGACGCCCGCGTAGCTCGCGCCTCGGCCCGCCCGATGCTTTACCCGCTGCTCTGTGCGGTGCTCGCCGCGGCCGTTGTCGCGGGCTGCGGCAGCTCCTCCGACGAGGCCGGGAGCGAGCCGGCGCCGCCGCCGTCCCCCGCTGAGCCGGCGGCTCCGCCCGAGCCCGCGCCGCCGGCCGAAAGTGTGCCGCCGGCCGAAAGTGCGCCTCCGACAGGAACCGAGCCCGTGCAACTCGAGGTCACCGAGGTCGCACGCGATCTCGACACCGTCTGGTCGCTCGCCTGGGATCCGCAAGGGCAGCTCTGGTTCACGGAGCGCCCCGGTCGCCTGAGCCGCCTGGACGGGCCTACCACGGAGATCGAGGGCGTGGTAGAGACCGGGGAGGCGGGGCTCATGGGCCTCGAGATCGACGAGCAAGGCCGCTTCTTCCTCATGTACTCGGCCGCCGACGAGAACCGCGTCGTACGCCTCGAGCCGGACGGATCGCAGACCGTCCTCGTCGACGGCATCGGCCTCGGGGGCATTCACGACGGAGGCCGAATCCGGTTCGGGCCCGACGGCTCGCTGTTCGTCTCGACGGGCGACACGGGCGACAGCGACCTCGCCCAGGACCCGGAGAGCCTCAGCGGCAAGATCCTGCAGGTCGATCCAGACACCGGCGAGACCTCGATCTTCAGCACAGGCCATCGCAACGCGCAGGGCCTGTGCTTCGCGCCAGACGGCCGCTTCTACTCGACCGAGCACGGGCCGAACGAGGGGGACGAGATCAATCTCCTCACGGAGGGCCTGAACGGCGGCTGGCCCGAGGTCGTGGGCAACGGCCTCCAGAACTACACGCCGACGATCGCTCCGGCCGGCTGCGTGTACTACGACGCGGAGCTGATCCCGCAATGGCGGGGATCGCTGCTCTTCGTCACGCTCAAGGATCAGAGCCTGCGACGTCTCACCCTCGGGGAGGACGGCTCGGTCACCGGCGAGGAGGTCCTGATCCAGGGCGACTTCGGCCGGCTGCGCGACGTCGCCGTCGGGCCGGACGGCGCCGTCTACCTGGCGACGTCGAACCAGGACGGGCGAGGCAGCCCGGTCGAGGGCGACGATCGGATCCTGCGGATCGGGCCGGCCGTCCTAGCCGCTACTGCGGCAGAGTTGCTCCCTACAGCTGCGGCGGCTCGCCCGAGCGCGCGATGTCCCCGAGGACCCGGGCGCGCGCAGCGGGGTCGAGGTCGTCGAGCTCCGAACGGATACGGCCCTCGGCCGCATCGATCTTCTCGCTCCGCTGCACGAGCCTTTCGCGGGCAAGGAGACCACCGCCGGCGAGCGACGCCACGAGGCCGAGCCACCGCAGCAGGCGAAGGTCGAGAATCCAGCCGAGCAGCAACGCAACCACGCCGCCGGCGGCGACTGCCAGGGTCACGACGCCGAGGTCTTGCTGGTCGAGCGAAGGCGCCGGCTCGCTCACGCCGTCATTGTAGGAGCGTCGGCGACCGGCTGCGCGGGCCGGACGTAAAGCACAGCGAGCCCTCCGCTGTCGGATAAGCCCGCAACTCCCCGTTCTCGGCCCTGTGCCAGCGCCTACGTCTCATGGCTCTCATCGCCATTACTTCCCCCTTGCACGACGGCCGTCTCTGGGAGTGGGGCACCCGCGCGGACGGCTACTGCCACGTCTTGGGGTACAAGCTTTCGCGGACGAACGCGAAGCTCATGGCCGAGTACGCGCTGGGGTAGATCCGGGAGCGCGGCGTCTGTTGCCTGGGGCAGGGTGTCCGCCCGCCGATTAGCCTGCGCGCGAGTCGGTGACCCCTGCCCGCTGGCGGGTGGGA
>CAWACA010000010.1:0-77058 GCA_963780385.1 uncultured Thermoleophilia bacterium
TCTCGGGCCAGTTGCTCTTCGTCGCCGAACGGGCGGAGTGGTCCTACACCAGTCCGCATTCGGTATCGCTCGATCTGTTGACGCTCGCGAGCGAAGCGTTCGCGGACACTGTCGTCCTCGTCAGCTTGTCCTGAGCGTACGGCGAACGCATTGAGGTTCTCGATCTCCTGGATGCCATCGAGCCGCCACTTCAGCACGAACGCGGCCACCCCATTCTCGCCTTCCTCCCTCCTTGCCTTCGCGAGTCGCTCGAGTCGGAGAGACTCGGTGAATAGTGAGAGCGGCCGATGATGAGCGCCTCCTCTGGCTTGTCGTGCTCGATCAGGAGTTGCGCTGCCCGGAAGAGGCCCACAGCACGAAGATAGATCGCCTGGACGTAGCCCATCACTTGCGACACGTCATGCTCCCCGCCCCATGGAACGTTCCTCTGGAGGAACGCTTCGACATCGCGCATGAGAGGTTCAGGTCGCACCATCAACGCGTCCCAGGGTACGGGAGCGCCGCCGCAGCGTTTCCATCCCGTTTCCAAAAGGGCCCCGTGAGGGCCAGCGGCGGGCACCCTCAAGCAACAGAAAACCCCGCCTGAGCGGGGCTTTTCTGAGGAGCGGATGATGGGACTCGAACCCACGACCTTCTGCATGGCAAGCAGACGCTCTAGCCAACTGAGCTACATCCGCGGGTGCCCCGAGTATAGCCGCGGCCTCGACGCCGGGTCGTCGTCCCGGTCAAGGCGCTGGAAGGGGAGGATGCCGGCCGGCGGTGCCGTCAACCCCGGGACTGCGTTGAGTCGCCGGCCGGCTGCGTGGGGATTCGCGCGTCTTGGTCTGGACTCCTTCCGACTACGATCGATCGATGCCGACGCTGCTCGTCTTCGGCGCGCGGAACCTCGGCCGTGCGATCGCCGCGCACTTGGCCGCCGAGGGCTGGGACGTGGCCGCCGTCAGCGCGGAGCCGGGACTCGCTCGACCGGCTTGCGGCCGAGATGCCCGGCGCGCTCAGCGATCGTCGGCGGACGCGTCGCAAGGCGACGACGTCGAGCGGGCCTTCGCCGAGGCGCGGATGCGTTTCGCGGCCGATCGACCTCGTCGTCGTCGCGATCAGCCCTCGACTCGGGCGGCATGCGCAGTGGGGAGGAGGGAGCATCGCGGACTCGAGCCCGCCGATCTTCGCCCCGTACCTCGACGACCTCCTGCCCGGCGCTCGTCAACGTGCTGCGGGTCGGCTCGCGGCTGCTGAAGCAGCAGGGGCACGGGACCTACGTGCAGATCACCGGCGGCTCGGCCCGGCGCGGCATGCCCGGGACGCGGCGCCCTGGGCCGCCGCGGCGTTCGCCACCCGCGGGCTCGTCCAGGCGGCCGCGGGCGAGCTGCGCGAGCACGGCGTCCACGTCGCCCTGCTCATCGTCGACGCCACGATCGAGAGCGAGAAGACGCAAGAGCGCCTGGCCGGGAAGCCGCCGGAGCGATCGGCCACGCGAGGAGGACGTCGCCCGCGCCGTCGCCTATCTCGCTGCGCAGTCGCCGCGCGGCTGGACGCACGAGCTCCAGATCACGCCCGCGGGCGACCGCTGGGTCCCTAGGCGGGGGCAGGCCGCGCCCCTACAATGACCGGCCGCGGCGCGGTGGCCGAGTGGTTAGGCAGAGGCCTGCAAAGCCTCGTACAGCGGTTCGAGTCCGCTCCGCGCCTAAATATCCCGCAAAGAGCGGGCTTTTCCGGAAGTCACTCTTTGCGCCAACGCTGTTCGGCGAGCCGCATCCCAGCGATCAGCTCGTCTTGGTCGGCGTGCATGTAGTGCTCGCTCGTCGTCGAGATCGAGGCGTGGCGCATGAACAACCGCGTGAGCTCGAGATCGCCGGTGGTGCGGCGGAACTCGTTTCCCGCCGTATGCCGGAGTTCGTGGCCGCGAAGCTGCTTCACCAGAAGTCGCAGACCTGGTGGTCGCGTTGCGCTCCGAAGGAAGTTCGTTCGCGGCCATCGCTGCAGAGTTCGAACGCCGCAGAGTTCCAACGGTCCGTGGAGGCAGAAGGTGGTTTCCGGCCACCGTGAGAAGCGTGCTGCGGACACGCGAGGCCGAACTAGCTGCTCGAGTTGTCTAGTCAGCCTCAATTCCCAGCCGTGCGGGCGGGAGGCCGGCCTCCCCCCTGAACACGACCGACGAGCGGGCCCCTTCTCTGACGAGACCGGCGTCTCCTGGCGCCGAAGCTGCCGGACCAGCCAGGTCCGGCGATTTGCGGAGGCGGTGGCGTTCAGCTCGTGGCCTGCCGGGTAGAAGCGAAGTTCCTTTGTCCCGTGGGCCGCCGCGTAGAGCGCGAGGACATCGCGCCTCGGGTTCCACGGGTCGCGCGTCCCGTCCTGGACGAGAAAGGACGAACCGGAGGCCGCTTCGGGATATCCAGTTGATTGGGTCGACCGCAGCCAGCTTCTCGAGGTAGTCGTGGAGCTTGTGCCGGCCAAGTTGCGCGCAGGCGAGGCGCATGAAGCCGGTGTGATGGGCGCGCCCGGATTTGAGCGCGAATGCGCGGATCCGGTGCTCGACGCCTGCCAGGTCGGCGGTGACGGAGGCGCCGAAGCTGAAGCCGGCGGCGGCGAGCCGCTGTCCGTCGACGTTCGGGAGGGTCAGCGCCAGATCGACGGCACGCCGCCGCCCGATCACGTAGCGAACGAAGATGGCGAAATCCTTGGCCGGGTTGCAGGTGACGACCTCTGGCGCGGGAGGATCGACGAGGAGCGACGCGACGCCGTTGCGCGCAAGGGCGGTCGCGTCGGGAAGCTCCTCGGTCCGATCCCCGCCTCTGCCCGGCGTCCAGAGCACGAGCGGCCACGGGCCACCGCGGGCGGGATGAACGAACAAGGCGGCGACCCGCGCGCGCCGAGCGGTGGCGAAGGTCAAGCCCTGGCGAACGACTCCGTTCGAGGTCGTCGTCTTGCCCCATGAGACATCGAGCGGAAGCGAGCGGTCGTAGTCGAAGAGCGACCTGTCCGGCGTGCCCGAGCTGGCTGCCGGAAGCACGGCTGCCAGCACAAGCGCCGCGACGGCGGCGCCCACGACTTTGGCCCTCACGGAGCGGCCCCCCAAGTCGGGCGCGCGGTCCCGAACATGCCTAGTCCGGTCTCGGGCGTTCCGAACGCCGTCACGAGCTCAGCCCCTCTGGCTGGGCTGCGCAGGTCGATCACCCAGACGCCGAGAGTGTTCGCGACCGCCAGCTTCCGCCCGGGACACCCGCCTCCAATGGCAATGAGGACAGCAAGCGCGACCATGCCGACGTCTACCGCGAATGCCGCGTCGCGGCAACCGACGGCCGAAGATTCCCGTTCGCGTCGAGCTGCCCGCCGGGGCCGGTGAGGGGACGCTCGACGAACTTCGTCAGACGGTGGAGGCCGAAGCGGCTGTTCCACGCCGTGGGTTGCGGAAGCCGGTGATCACGGTTCCTTCGAGCACGCTCGCGAGGAACGGGCTGAGCGGATGGGTCGCGTCGAGCTGCAGGTAATTGGCCAGTGCCGACTTCGTCACCGGGTCGAGGTTGTCGTCGACCTTGATCGAGTAGCCCGCGCGCACGAGCTGCTTCTTCAAGCCGATCACCTCCAGGCGGGCGAGCCATGGTGCTGCAATCGGCGTCCATGCCGGCGCAGACGCCGTGCGGCTGATTGCACTTGCGCGGCTGCCGCCGACGAGCTCAACGATCAGCCATGTTCCGACCGCAACGGCGGCGAGCATGATGGCAAGCGCTGCAAGCGCGCGCGGACGGCGCCGACCAGCTCGCCTGCGCGACGGCGAGGCTACTGGCGGGGTGGGAATCGCGGCTGGTTTGGCGATGGTGGTGGTCATCTGACTGCCTCCTCCGAGCTCATCCCTCGATCTCAGGGGTGCGTTCCCCAAGCGGGGATCGTGAACGCTGCGCTGGGCGGGTTGGCGGCGGCAGACGATCAGCCTGCCGTCGGGCGAGAGTGTGGGCGGCCGTCGCCGTGACGACGGTCGCCAGGACGGCGATCTTCGCCGTCGTTCGTTTCGTCACTTCGACTACCTGCGGCGATGTGAGCGACATGCCGCCGACGCTAGGGGTGACGCCGCGGCGCGACAACGGCGCTGCCGAGGAAGTTGTTCGGCTGCCAGCGTGCGTCTTCGCTGCCCAGGTGCCTTGGTTGCGGTTGTCGCTGCGTTCGGCTTGCGCCGGTGGGTTGGCGCCGACACCGGGTTCGAGGCGGCTACCGTCGCGGGCCCCAGTCGGGGTGGGCGTCGAAGTTCAGGGCCCGCTGACGGGCCGAATGTCGGTGCCGTCGGCGGTCATCACGAAGACGTCGTTGAAGGTCGCGCCCGGTCGATTCACGGCGCCCACGACCGTCCCAAAGACGATTGACCTGCCGTCGGGCGAGTATGAGCCCAGGCTGACCCGCGATGCGCCTCCGGCCGCTCGATCGACGATCAGCCACGTCGCGACCGCGGAGATCCGTTTTCCAGACGCCGACGACGCTCCCGGCGGCGCCGCGCGCCGACAACGGCGCTAAATCGGGATCTCTTTCAGCGGCCAGCGGGCGTATACGCTGCCCAGGTGACTTGGTTGCGCTCGGCACAACCGAGGTTCATAGTCGTGTTGTGGCGGCCGTGCCGGAAGTACTGAAGACGGCTCGCCTCCGCAAGACGTTCGAGCCCGAGGGGGCGCCCGTGCGCGCGCTGCGCGGCGTGGACCTGGTGGTCGGCCCGGGCGAGTTCGTCGCGGTCACCGGCCCGTCGGGCTGCGGCAAGTCGACGCTGCTGAACCTTGTCGCGGGGCTCGAGACGCCGAGCGACGGCGAGATCGTCCTCGCCGGCGAGCCGCTCGCCGACAAGGACGAGAGCGAGCTCGCCCGCCTGCGCCGCAGACACGTCGGCTTCGTGTTCCAGTTCTTCAACCTGCTCGAGGACACCTCGGCGCTCGAGAACGTCGTCCTCGCCGCCGTCGTCGCCGGCGCGTCGCGTCGCCGGGCCGAGGTGCGGGCGCGCGAGCTGCTCGATCTGTTGGGCCTCCCGGACAAGGCGGCCGAGCTGCCCGGCGTGCTCTCGGGTGGCCAGCGACAGCGACTTGCGATCGCACGTGCGCTCGCGAACGAGCCAACGCTGCTACTCGCGGACGAGCCGACAGGCGCGCTCGACAGCGCGGGCGGGCTCGAGGTGCTGGAGCTCTTCCGCCGTCTACACGCGTCGGGGCAGACGATCCTGCTCGTCACGCACGACGAGCACGTCGCCGACGCGGCGGGACGCGTCGTGCGGATGCAGGACGGCCGCATCGTCGGCGCGACGCTCGCGGCGCCAGCCGCGAGCGCGCTGGGGAGCTGACGTGGCCGCCGTCTGGATGCGCTTCCGCGGCGAACTCCGCGCGCGCTGGCGCGGCTGGCTCGTCGTGGCCGTGCTCGCCGGGGTCGCAGGTGGCCTCGTGCTCACGGCGGCTGCCGGCGCGCGCCGCACGCGACTCGGCGCTCGCGCGGCACCTCGTCGCGTACCGCTTCCCGGATGCGTGGATCGGCATCAGCAACTCCGGCCCCGACAACACGACCTACCGACCGACGATCCGGCGCGTGCGCTCGCTTCCGTATGTCCAGACGTCCGCGGTCACCGGCGTCCTCTCGTATTGCGCTCGCGACGCCGAGAACCGGCCGGTCGGCTGCTGGGCCCGGAGGCCGTCCAATTCCTCGTGAACCTCGACGGCCGAGACGGCGTTGCGCTGCACCGGCCGAAGGTGCTCGCAGGGCGGATACCGGACCGCGGCCGACCACGCGAAGTGCTGGTCGACACGCGCGCGGCGCAGCGGTTCGGCGTCCGGCCGGGCGGCGTGATCCCGATTCGCGTGTTCCCCGGCTGGGGAGCGAGCGATCTGGGCGTCTTCCATTGCGATCCGCGGGACCAGAATCCGGCGCAGGCGGGGATGCCGGAGCGGCGTGAGGTCAGGCAGATCCTGCTCTCGTGCCGCGGCGCGGGCGCTTGCAGTCGGGCGAGGCGCGCCATCGAACGGCTCTACCTTCGTCTGCGGAATGGCGCGAGCTTCGCCGGACTGGCCAAGCGCTATTCCGACGCTCCCGACGCGAAGGTGACGGGTGGAAAGCTGTGGGTCGAGCGGGGGCAGACCGTCCCCGCGTTCGACCGGCTGGCGTTCCGCCTACCCACGCACGAGCTGTCGCGACCGTTCGAGACGCGGTTCGGCTGGCACATCCTCGAGCCGCTCTCGCAAGCCGTTCCGGTCGGACCCCTGATTTGGCTGCGGGTCGTGGGGGTCAAGGCGGCGACCGATCCGTACCCGGTCGGGAAGGTCACGCTGACCCCCGCGTTCGACCGCGCCTACGGCTTCGCCAGCCGCTATTCGGACTTCTGGGTTCCGGTCAAGCTCCGGCACGGTGCAGCCGACATCGCCGCGCTGGCGACGGCTACCGGCGCGGACGTACGGCCGGAAGCCACCGACGCCGCGAAGATCCAGCGCTCGATCAATCACCAGGCGCAGGCGCTCTGGCTCGCGGCCGGCTTCGGCGCACTGCTCGCGCTCCTCCTGCTCGCTCCGGCGCTCGTGCGCCTGGCCGCCCTCGCGGCAGGAGCGCACCGGACGCTGCGGGCGCTCGGGATGACGCGACGGCAGCTGCTCGCCGTAGATGTCGCGCGTTCCGGCGCGATCGGCGCCCTCGCCGCGATCCCTGGCCGTCGCCCTTGCCTTCGCGCTCTCGCCGCTGACGCCGATCGGCCTTGCGCGCGACATCGAGCCTGCTCCCGGTTTCGCGTTCGACCCGCTGGTGCTCGGCCTCGGAGGTATTGGCGTTGTGCTCGCCGTCGTCGTTGCCGGCGCGGTCGCTTCGTCCCAAGTGAGAACAACAACTGACCTGTCAGCGGGCACGCGCTGCGCGGCGGCGGACGCGCTCGCGCGCTGGGGCTTGCCGCCGACAGCCGTCAGCGGCGTCCGGCTGGCGCTGACGCGCGCCAGGGGAGCGATGGCCGTGCCGATCGCCGGCACGATCCTCGGAGCAATCGCGTCGGTGGCCGTCGTCGCCGTCGCGCTCACCTTCACGGCCAGCATGGATCACCTGCTTTCGACACCGCGGCTGTACGGACAGAACTGGGACTACCGGACGAACTACGACGTCCCGCCGGGGGCGCGGGTCCGCGC
The DNA here is from genome assembly GCA_963780385.1 of uncultured Thermoleophilia bacterium. Taxonomy (GTDB): domain Bacteria; phylum Actinomycetota; class Thermoleophilia; order Gaiellales; family Gaiellaceae; genus CAWACA01. Next base: position 7,122 of record CAWACA010000010.1, read on the forward strand.
CGATCCCGTGATCAGTGACGCGGCCGAGGGGGGGCAAGCCGACATCCGGCTGAACGGCAGAACGGTCCACGTCGTCGCCATGGACGACGTCAAGGGCCGGATCGGGCCGGTCGTCGTCGCGGGCGAGGCCCCTGAAGGCGTGGACGAGATCCTGCTCGCCTCTAAGACGCTGAGGGCGCTCGGCCTCCACATTGGCGATACCGTCGACGCGCGCGATCAGCGTTCGGTGCGGCTGCGGATCGTCGGCCGCGGCGTCCTGCCTGAGAGTGTCTCCTACCAGCCGCGGCCGGCGGCGGCAATGACCTTCCAGGCCTACAAGCGGCTGAATCCGTCCGCACGGGTGTACGACTTCGAGGCTCGCATCGCGCCCGGTGCTGACCGGCAGGCGACGCTCATGCGGCTGGAGCGGGAGTACGCGCATCCGGGACCGGGTCCGCCGCAGACGGTCGCCGATTTCGGGGGCGTGCGCAAACTGCCCGTCGTGGTCTCGGCTCTGCTCGCAGCAATCGCGGCCGCCATGCTCGCTCACACGCTGTTCACGGCGATCCGCCGGCGACGCCGGCAGCTCGCCGTCCTGAAGACGCTCGGCTTCGACCGCCGCCAGCTACTTGCCACCGTCGCCTGGCAGGCGACGACGTTCGCGGTGATCGGGTTGGCTGTCGGCATTCCCCTCGGCATCGCAGCCGGACGCTGGGCTTGGTACCTGTTCGCGGACCAGATCGAGGTCGTCCCGGAGCCGGTCACGCCGCTCCTCCTCATCCTGCTCGTGGTGCCGACGGCGCTTCTGTTGGCCAACTTGGTAGCGGCGCTGCCGGGCTGGAGCGCGGCGCAGACGCGCGCCGCTGCTGTCCTGAGGGCGGAGTGATGGCGACGACGGTCGAGTCGTCGCCCACAGGGGCCTCGCGGCATCGATCGGCATCGGCCGGACACCTCATCCGCTTCGCCGTGGCGCCGCTCGCGGCCGCCGTGGCGATCGGCGCAGCAGTCGTCGGCTGGCAAGACGGCGTCGGGCGTCAACTCGGCTGGCTCATGCTCGCGCTTGTGTGGCTCGCAGCGGCGTTCGCAATCACGACGACTCGCGCGCACGCTCGCGCACGCCGCGGAGCCGAGCGCGCGCGCGTGCTCATGATCGCGCTTGCGATCGCAATCGTGGCGGAAGTCGTCGTCGTGGCGTCGACGCTGGATCTCCTCGTCGGCTGGCCGCCGCGGCTGCTGCAGATCGCTGCGGGCGCCACGGTCGCCGTCGCGACAGCCGCCGTTGTACCGCTGCCCAAGCGGTTCGAGGCGCGCGTCGGAAGGCTCGTTGCCCTTTCCGTCTCGGTTGCTGGTCTCACAGCGCTCGTGGCCGCCGTCTATCTGCTGGTCGTGGTCGGCCTCGGCCGGCCGCCGACGCACGAGCAGCGGACGTTGCTCGCGCTTTCGATCGTGGCGGCTGGCGTTAGTGCGCTGCTTTATGGGCCGGCGCGCAGGCGCCTGAGCGAGTTCGCAAACCGCCTTGTCCACGGAGATCGCCGAGCGCCGGACGAGCTCGTCCGCACGTTCGGCGCGCGGCTCTCACGCGCCGTCCCGCTCGAGGAGCTTCTGTTGCAGCTTGCCGAGTCGCTGCGGCGCGCGCTCGACCTCGACGTGGCCGAAGTGTGGGTGAACTCGGGCGGCCTACTCGAGCGTGTCGTCTCCGAGCCGGATCTGGGTCCGGCGACGCTCCGCCTGACCGCGTCGGAGGAAGCGGTCCTCGCCCGCAGCGGCGTGTCAGGACCAGCACGCGTCCGCGTCTGGCTGCCGCAACTTGTCGCCGACCGCGCCGACGCGGTCGTGCGCGTCGCCGCGATCGCCCAGTCGGGCGAGCTCTTCGGCCTGCTCGTGGCTGAGCGCACGGCGGAAGCTCAGCCGTTCGACGAACAGGCAGAAACGGTCCTCGCCGACCTAGCACGCCAGCTCGGACTCGCCCTCCGCAACGCTCAGCTCGACTCGGACCTACAAGCCTCCCTTACGCAGCTGCAACGACAGGCCGAGGAGCTGCGACGATCGCGAGCGCGAGTCGTGGCCGCCGGCGATGCCGAGCGCCGGCGAATCGAGCGCGACCTGCACGACGGCGCCCAACAGCACCTCGTCGCGCTGGAGGCAAACCTCGGCGCTGTCCGCGCGCTCATCGACTCGAAGCCAGAGCGGGCGCAAGCGATTCTCGACGAGCTTCGCGCCGCGGTTCACGAGGCGATGCAGGACTTTCGCGACCTTGCGCACGGCATCTACCCGCCGCTGCTCCAAGATCGCGGTCTACCCGAAGCGCTCGCCAACGCCGCCCGCCGCGCGACCCTCCCCACACGCCTCAAGGCGGAAACGCGCCGACGCTACGACCCCGAGATCGAGGCGACCGTCTATTTCTGCTGCCTTGAGGCGCTCCAGAACGCGGGTAAGCATGCGGGTGAGAGCGCCAGAGCAACGATCCGGCTCTACGAGGAGGAGGACGCGCTCGTATTCGAGGTCTCGGATGACGGTCCGGGGCTTGATCGTGCCCGAACGACCTTCGGCGCCGGCCTGACGAACATGCGGGATCGGCTTGAAGCGATCGGCGGGGATCTTCGGATCGAGTCGAACCTCGGCCAGGGCACCCGGGTCGTCGGGACGATCGCGCTCGTGCACTAGCCGTCTCGTTCGGCGAGGTAGAGAAGTACCGCTTTCACGCGGCGGTTGACGTCGGGCTGCCAGGCGACCCCGAGCTTGCGAAAGATCGAATGGATCACCTTCTCGACCGACTGCTCCGTGATCACGAGCGACGCCGCGATCGCGGCATTGTTCTTGCCCTGCGCCATCTCCTCGAGCGTCTCGCGCTCACGCGGCGTGAGCTTGTCGAGCGGAGAATCGCTGCGCTTGCGCGCCGAGACAAGTGCTTCCACGATCTTAGGGTCGATCACGGAGCCGCCGCTCGCGACCTCGCGGATCGCGCGGGCGAGCTGCGCCGCGTCTCCCACACGATCCTTGAGCAGATAGGCGCGCCCTTCGGCGCCCTTCTCGAGCAAGGCGAGCGCATACTCAGGCGCGGCGAACTGGCTCAGCACGACCACGCCCGTATCCGGACTCGTCTCCCGCAGGCGATCGGCGACCTGGATACCTTCGTCCTGACTGCTCGGCGGCATGCGGATGTCCGTCAGCACCACGTCGGGCTGCTCCGCCTCGATTGCTTCGAGCAGCGAGGGAAGGTCCTCGCACGCCGCCACGAGGTCGATGTCCGGCTCGGGCTCGAGCAGGCGCCGGATCCCCTCGCGCACGAGATACGTGTCCTCCGCGACGACAACGCGGATCATTGCCCGGCGACTATACGGCGCCGCGTCGCGTCTCGACCGACAGCTCAAATCCGTGTTATCGGGGCAGGCCCGGATGAAGTCGTCGCGTCGCTGGTCCGACTTGATGTAGTCGGTCGACACGACGTGAGCGGGTGCCGCTCGAACAGCGACTCGCCGACGCCGAGACCGCGCTCGAGCCGGGCGGCGGTGCCGGTCAGGACGAGCTCGGCCTCGAGGTGGAACTTGTCGCGCATCTCGGCCTGCCACTGCTCGGCGAGGTGCGGCGGGCAGAGCACGGCGAGCCGCTGCACGTCGCCCTGGTCGAGCAGCTCGCGGGCGATCAGCAGCGCCTCGATCGTCTTGCCGATGCCGACGTCGTCGGCGATCAGGATCCTGACGGGTGTCATCGCGGCTCGGCGGCGAGAGCACTGAGCGAGACCCGCGCCGCGACAGTCCGTGGCCAAGACTTCATCGGCCATCGAGTAAGCGCGTCTAGATTTCTGGGCCGAGTGCCTGCTGGAAACGGCCGAACAGCGTGTCGGTGTCCCAGGGGCCTGGGCTGTAGAGCGACCGCGCTCGCTCGGGCTTCGAGTAGAGGTGAATCTCATAGCCCCAGCCGCCCACGATCTGGCCCGAGATCCAGTCCGCCGCGTCGCTCGCCAGATACACGAGCGCCGGCGGAACGTTGGCCGCATCGAACTCGCCGGTGCGCCAGCGGTCGGGATCGGGCAGTTCGTCGATCGGAATGCTCGCGGTCATCCTTGTCGCCGCCTGGGGGATGAACACGTTCGCGGTCGCGCCAACGGTGCCGAGAGTCTCGGCGCAGCTGAGCGTCAACGCCACGATTCCTGCCTTGGCGACCGCGTACGCGGTGTAGGAGCCTTCGCCGTAAAGGCCGGCGTCCGAGGAGAAGTTGATGAGGCGCCGGCCCGTTGCTTCAACGCTCGCCCAGTGGTTGGCGACCGAGCGGCTCGTGTTCAGGGTGCCTCCCAGGTGAACGCGAAGCGTGGAGTCCCAATCGTCGAGATTCAGATCGAGGATCGAGCCGGGGCGGATGATCCCGGCGGCGTTGACGAGGACGTCGACCTTTCCGAACAGAGCGAGCGTCTCTGCGACAAGCGCGCCTGCCTGCTCGGGATCGGCGACGTCGACCGCCAGCGCCCGGCAGTTGCCGCCGGCGGCCCGGATCTCGGCCGCAGTCTCTTGAACCACGCCTGCGTCGCTGCCTCGCCCGTCGAGTGCCGACCCGAGATCGGCGATCATCACCTGCGCGCTCTCGCGCGCGAAAGCGCGCGCGACCTCGCGGCCGATCCCGCGGGCACCCCCCGTTACGATCGCCACCTTGCCCGCAAGTCGGGCCCGCGACTCAAGCCTCTCCGCAGAACTGCTTTCCACCACGCAACGGTATGCCAAGTGGCGGAAACGCTGGAACTTTTCGTAGTGGCCGTCCGCGGCTTGAGCCGACCCTCGCACCGGCTGGCGAGTCAGCGCCCCGCCTCTCTTCAAGCTCGAAGTCGTAGACATCGGGCGGAATTTGCGTCGCCTCCTTGGTGCTACCGCAGCCGGCGAACGCGAGAGCGACCAGAGTCAAGCCGGCACACTCAATGGCGCTTGCCGAGAAAAGCACGCGTGTCGATTCTCATCCCGATTCACCTATCGCCTTACTCACACAGGACTCTCCGGAGATGTGAATGGGCGGCCGGGTCCTCGCGGTTGAGCAGGAAATAGGGCACACTCGGGACGATCCCAGCCTCGAGCCTGGCTTCTCAATGGTGGTGCCGGTAGAGAAGCGCCTGGAGAAAGGAGTGGGGATGACGGCCATCGATGGCAAGTGGCAACAGCACCCCTGGCTTGGTCAGCCGGTCGACACTGGTGCCGGGAGCGACGAGATGGCGATGCCTGACGGACGCGGCCGCGCTCGGGACTTCGAGAACGGCTCGATCTACTGGACGCCGGAACATGGCGCATTCGAGGTTCATGGAGCAATCCGCGTGAAGTGGGCGCAAATGGGCGGACATCGCGGCATCCTCGGCTATCCGGTGACGGACGAGTCCGGGTGCGGGCCCGGGGCAGGGCGGTTCAACCATTTCGAGGGCGGCTCCATCTATTGGAGGGAGGACATTGGGGCGCACGAGGTCCACGGCGCGATTCGGGATCTTTGGGCGCAGATGGGTTGGCAGGACAGCCGCCTGGGCTACCCGATGAGCGATGAGCGGGGCTCTCCGGACAAGCGCGCAAGTACATTCCAGCACGGAACCATCACCTGGACGCCTTCAGGCGGCGCCGTTGCGTCATCGAACATCGACTGACCCCTGACGCGCGCTGCAGACCGGGCGTCGATGAGGTTAGGCCGGCCAGCCCGGCACGTCGTGGTCGGCATGTCTCGGTTGCTGAGACGGCGATCAGCCAAGCGTCTTTGGGTCTGTCTCGAGGCAGGACTTCAGCCCACGGTGCATGCCTCTCGCTCCCCGGCAGCGCAAGACACCCGAAGACTTCGTCAGCGACGTGGTCGCGCACGGCTACCAATAAACGAAGCCCACGCTGGCCAGAACGGACGCCCCCATGATGAGCTACTACACCCTCATGCTCCCGGCAGAAGCCGCCGCCGCCGCGCGTTGCACGGGGACGCTCCGCGCCTCTAGGCGGCCTTCTTCCGACGGTTTGGAGCCCGCTCTGGCTCGCGCGATGCGTTAGGGTGGCGAGCCGCGTGACCGTACGGATCGGCACAGGGCACGGCCGCGAGAAGGGTTTCGAGGGGCTCCTCTCCTACACGCGCACGAAAAGACGGTCGTCGTTCGCCTTGACGCCTGAGTCGGCCACCACGCGACGGCTTCGCGTCGGCGTCGACACCGGCGGGACGTTCACCGACCTCGTCGCCGTCGAGGAGGAGACGGGCAAGCGCCACGTCGTCAAGGTTTCCTCCACGCCCGGTCAGCCCGCCGACGCCGTTTTCGAGGCGCTGCGGCGGCTGCCGGCTGCACCGAACGAGCTCGGTTACTTCGTCCTCGGCACGACGATCGCGACGAACTGCCTGCTGCAGCGCGCGGGCCAGCGGACCCTCTACCTGACCACGGCCGGGTTCGAGGACATTCCCTTCATCCAACGCATCGACCGCAAAGGGCTCCACGACCTCCAGTGGGTGAAGCCGGCCCCGTACGTGCTGCGCCGCGACTGCATCGGCGTCCGCGAGCGCGTGACGTACGACGGCTCGGTTCGGACACCGCTGGCCGATGCCGAGATCGACCGCGTCGTGCAGCTGGTCGCCGAATGCGATCGGGAGGCGGTCGAAGGTGTCGCGGTCGCGATCAACTTCCTCTTCTCCTACGTCGCGCCCGAGCACGAGCGCCGGCTGGCCGGCGCGCTGCGCGCGGCGCTGCCGCACGTTTCGGTCTCCGCGTCGAGCGAGGTTGCGCCGCTCTGGCGCGAGTACGAGCGCGCGAATACCGTCATCGTCGACGCGTACCTGAAGCGCCTTGTAGGCGGTTTCGCCGACGAGATCGACGCAGGGCTGGTCGAGCTCGGCGTCGACTGTCCGGCGCTCATGCTGAAGTCGAACGGCGGCCAGGTACCCACGAGCGCCGCCGCCCGACAGCCGTCGAACCTCATCCTGTCCGGCCTCGCCGGTGGTCTTGTCGCCGGCAAGTACTTTGCCGACGGCACGGGCCGCGACGACGTCTTCACGCTCGACATGGGCGGTACGAGCTGCGATGTCGGCGTCGTGCTCGGCGGCGAGATCCAGAGCAGGCAGCAGTACGAGTTCGAGTGGGGCCTTCCGATCGCCGTCCCCGTGGTCGACCTGACCACGATCGGCGCCGGCGGCAGCTCGATCGCGAGCTTCGACCTCGGCGGGCTCCTCAAGGTGGGGCCCGACAGCGCGGGCGCACGGCCCGGGCCCGCCGCCTACGGCCAGGGCGGGACGGCGGCAACGGTGACCGACGCGAACCTCGTGCTCGGCCGGCTCAATCCAGAGTACTTCCTCGGCGGCGAGATCCCGCTCGACGCGGAAGCGGCCCGACACGCGGTTGCGCCGATCGCCGAGCGCCTGGGGCTCTCGGTCGAGGAGGCAGCTCTCGCGGTGCTCGACATGGCGGTCGAGAACATGGCTGGAGCCATCCGGCTCGTCGCATCAGACCGGGGCGTCGATTACCGCCGCTTCGACCTCGTTGCGTTCGGCGGGGCGGGGCCGCTCCATGCGGGCGCGATCCTGCGCCGAGTCGGCCTCGCGGGCGTCGTCGTCCCCACGAGCCCCGGCCTGGCGTCGGCGTTCGGGACACTCGCAGCCGATCTGCGGGTCGACCGGCAGATCACGCGCATGCTGCGGTCGGACCTCGCGGGCGACTCGGATCTCCGCGGCGCGCTCGAGGAGCTCGCACGCGACACCGTCGCGGAGCTCGAGACCGAAAGCCGGCTCAGCGCGCCGACCGTTGCGGTGTCCGTGAGCTGCCGGTACCTCGGCCAGAACTTCGAGCAGGAGGTGGTCGTGCCTCTCGACGCGCCCGGCGACCTCGTGCGACTGACCGTGGAGCGCTTCCATGAGGCGCACGAGCGGACGTACGGCTACCGGATCGACACCGTGGTCGAGCTCGTGCATCTCGGTGCGACGGCGCTCGAGCGGCAGGAGCCGCCGCCGGCGACCCCGGCGACTCGAGACGGCCGAGAGCCGGCGCTCGCGCGGCGTCCCGTCTACTTCCGCGAGACGGGCTGGCACGACACGACGATCGTGCGCCGCGCGGAACTGCCCGCAGGCTACGAGCTCGAGGGCCCGGCGATCGTCGAAGAGCCCGACTCGACGACGCTCGTCCTGCCGGGCCAGGTCGCGCGAGTCCACGCGTCGGGCAGCATCGTCATGGTCGAGGTCGACGCGCACGGTACGCGCGCGATGCGCGGCACTGCGGCGGAGGCGGGCCGGTGATCGATCAGGTGTGGCTGAAGATCCTGCACTCGCAGCTGGTCAACATCTGCGAGGAGATGTCCTCAGCGCCTCATGCGGACGTCGTACTCCCCCATCTTCTCGGAGGGGCTCGACTTCTACGCGCTCATCCTCGACCGAACGGGTGACCTCGTCGCGACGGCGAAGATCAACGGCGCGATGCTCGGCCAGTCGCTCTTCTCGGGGCGCTGGGTGATCGACGACATGGGCGTCGAGGACCTCGAGCCGGGTGACGTCGTGATCCACAACGACCCCTACCGCGGCGGCTCACACATGCCGGAGCACCTCCTGATCACGCCGTTCTTCTACGACGGCGAGCTGCAGGGCTTCGTGGGCACCATCGGGCACGTGGCCGAGATCGGCGGCATGGCGCCCGGCTCCTTCGCGTCGAACGCCACCGAGATCTACCAGGAAGGGCTGCGCCTGCCGCCTGTCAAGATCGTCAGGGGCGGCGAGCCGGTCAGGGACGTCTGGCGCATCATCCTCGCCAACCACCGGACGCCCGAGACGTCCTGGGGCGACTTGCACGCGTTGATCGGGGCGCTCAGCGTCGGGACGCGCCGGCTCGAGGCGCTCTACGACGAGCACGGAGCCGGCCGCATCGACGAGGCGATCCCGGCCCTGTTCGACTACTCCGAGGCCTGGATGCGGCAGGCGATCGCGAGCCTGCCCCAGGGGACGTATTCGGCCGAGGACTGCCAGGAGGACGACGGACAGTCGGAGCGCCCGTACTGGATCCGCGTCGACGTGACCGTCGACGGCGACCACCTGGTCGTCGACTACAGCCGGAGCGACGAGCAGGCGCTCGGCGCGATCAACGCACCGTATGTCGTCACGGCGTCCGGCACGTACAACGGGGTGCTTTTCGTGATCGGCAGCGACGTGCCGCTGAACGCCGGCGCCGTACGGCCGATCGACATCATCGCGCCGCCCGGGACGATGGTCAACGTTCGCCATCCGGGCCCGTGTGTCGGCGGCCAGACGGAGCTGCAGGCGCGGCTGATCGAGCTCATCGTCGGCCGGATCTTCAGCAATCTCCTGCCCGGACCGGACGGCGGCCGCGTCAGGCGGCACGTGCAGCAACTTTCTCTTTGGCGGCGTCCACCCGCGGACGGGCGAGTACTACACGAACTACCACCTCGAGGGCATGGGCTGGGGTGGGCGCGCGACCACGGACGGCAACAACGCACAGATCGTCCCGCACGGCAACTGCCGGAACACGCCGATCGAGGTGATCGAGACCCGGTACCCGTGGATCCACGAGGAGTACCGGCTGAACCCGGACGGCGGAGGCGCAGGCCGCACCCGCGGTGGCCTCGGGATCACCCGGACGCTCACCGTCGACGCCGACGAGATCGTCGTCAACGCGTTCACCGACCGCTCGCGCGTCCAGCCGTGGGGCCTGTTCGGCGGATTGCCCGGTCAGTGCGGCGCGTTCCTCGTCCGCAAGGCGGGCGAGGGCGAATGGCAGTACTTCTCGCAGGCGTTCGGCACGCCGAGCGATACGAAGTTCTCGAACGTGCGGCTGCACCGCGGCGACCAGGTCGTCCTGCGGACGCCCTCGGGCGGCGGGTTCGGCCCGCCGTGGGAGCGATCCGTCGAATCGGTCGTCGCCGATGTCGCCGAGGGCCTCGTCACGGAGGAGGCAGCGCGCGAGCTCTACGGCGTCGTGTTCCGCGACGGTGCCGTGGATGCCGAAGCGACCGCGGCCCGTCGCCTGGAGCTCGCGTCGTGACCTGGGTCGACCGCAACGAGTCGTGGAACCGGATCTCGGTGCGCTACTGCGACGTCACCGGGCAGCTCTTGCCGCGGCGCTACTGGTACTTCGAAGACGAGGGTCGCGGGTTCCACGTCCGCGATCCGCACTGTGAGGACCTGTACCGAACCTACGTCGTTCCGAGGAGGAGTCGCCGATGTCGACCTCGCTGAGGCGCACGCCGCCGCGCGGACTCGGCGCGGTGACAGAGTTACTGAGCACGCGCAGCGCGCTACATGCGAGGACGCCATCGCGCGGAATGGTGGACCAGCAGTGAGCACGCGTCGAGCGCGCTAAGTCGCTGCCCACGTATCACTGGCCGTGCGCCGTCAAGCGCTGCGACCGCGGTCAGGCTTCGCCAGCGCCAGTAAGGCGCTCGAAGGCGAAGGAGAACATGAAGACCATCGTTACTGCGATTGCTGCAGGCCTCGCGGATACTGGCGATCGCTGCGCCATCTCCGATCGCGGCGCCCGAGGCATCGCCGACGCTTCGCCAGTTCAACGCGCTGAAGAATCGAGTCGCACACCTCGAATCCGACCTGAACTGCTTCGACGACGTCTCTCCGATCACGAGTACGGCTGCGCGGCGAAGCAGGGCTATCACTACACGCGACTCGTGCGGCGACGAATTCCTCACGCAGGCGCTCGAGAGACGGCGTCCGGCAGGCGCCTGACGCGTGGGTGGCCGAGGTAGACGCGGACTGCATCAGCGGCAGCCCGACGGCGCGGTTCCATCGAGCAGCCGACTCCGCTGGAGCTGCGAAGGCGGTGAAGCTCTCGCGCCGCGGCTAGCGACCGGCTCGTAGCCACCGCTCGCCGATCCTGACGCTCGACCAGGCGCCGCAGTCCGCGGCGCCTGGTCGACACGCGCTCGTCGGGCAAACTGCGAGGGCAGCTGACAACGGAGGGCGCGGACATGGCGGACACCAGACCGATGCAGCTCGGAATGATCGGCCTCGGGCGAATGGGGGCGAATCTGACCCGTCGTCTGATGCGGGCCGGCCACGAGGTCGTCGTCTACGACGTGAACGCGGCTGCCGGTCGGGCAGCTTGCGGACGAGGGCGCGATCGCGGACAGCAACGCTCGAGGACTTCGTCGCGAAGCTCGCCAAGCCCCGCGCGGCGTGGATCATGGTGCCGGCGGCGTTCGTCGACTCGACCATCGAGAAGCTCGAGGCGCTGATCGAGCCGGACGACATCGTCATCGACGGCGGCAACAGCTACTACAGGGACGACATCAACCGCGCAGAGCGGCTCGGGCGGGTCGGCATCCACTACGTCGACGTCGGGACCTCGGGCGGCGTGTTCGGCCTCGAGCGCGGCTTCTGCCTGATGATCGGCGGCGAGGAGAGGATCGTGCAGCACCTCGACCCGATCTTCGCGACGATCGCGCCCGGGAGCGACGGCGCCGCTCGCACGCCCGCCCGCCAGGGCCCGGTCAGCCACCGCGGAACAGGGCTACCTCCACTGCGGGCCCCCCGGCGCCGGGCACTTCGTGAAGATGGTCCACAACGGAATCGAGTACGGCCTCATGGCGGCCTACGCCGAAGGGTCTGAACGTCCTCGCAAAGGCGAATGCGGGCGGCCAGCACCGCGAGATCGACGCGGAGACCACCCCGCTGCGCGACCCCGAGTACTACCGGTACGAGTTCGATATCGCGTCTGTCGCCGAGGTCTGGCGACGCGGCTCGGTCGTCGCCTCCTGGCTGCTCGATCTGACTGCGGATGCGCTTGCGAGATCGCCCGCGCTCGAGGAGTTCAGCGGCCGGGTCTCGGACTCGGGCGAAGGGCGGTGGACGCTGCTTGCCGCGATCGACGTGGGTGCTCCGGCGCACGTGCTCTCGGCGGCCCTCTTCGACCGCTTCGAGTCGCGCGGGGAGGCGCAGTTCGCCAACCGGATTCTCGCCGCGATGCGCTCCGAGTTCGGCGGTCACGCGGAGAAGACGGCCTCGACCGAGTAGTGAACCACGACGTCGAGATCGTTCGCGACGCGGACGCTGTCGCCGAGTCTCGGGGCGGCTCTCGTCGCAACCTGGGCGCCGAGCCGCGGCGGCCGATCACGGCGCCTTCGCCTTCGCTGTGAGCGGCGGCACGACGCCCTGGGCGATGTTCGCCCGCCTCGAAGTCGAGGATGTCCCCTGGTCGCAGACGACGATCTACCAGGTCGACGAGCGGATCGCGCCCGCCGCCGACCCGGATCGCAATCTCGCCCAGCTGCGTTCGAGCCTGGCCGGTGCGCCGGCGAACGTGGTGCCGATGCCCGTCGAGCACGACGACCCGGAGGCGGCAGCCGCCGAGTACGCGGCAGCGTTGCCGGAACGGTTCGACCTCGTCCATCTCGGCCTCGGGGACGACGGCCACACCGCGTCGCTCGTCCCCGGCGACCCCGTGCTCGACGTCGTCGACCGGCTCGTCGCCGTGACGGCCGAGTACCGCGGCCGGCGGCGCATGACGCTCACCTATCCCGCGCTCGCCCGGGCCGATCAGATCCTCTGGCTCGTGACCGGGGCGGACAAGGTGGAGGCGTTGCGCAGGCTCCGGGCCGGTGACCGGTCGATCCCGGCGGGGCGAGTCGAGGCGAGACGGTCGCTGATCGTCGCCGACCGGGCCGCGGCGGGCTCGTAGGGGTCAGTCCGGCAGGATCTTGCCGGGGTTCATGATCCCGGCGGGGTCGAACGCGCTCTTGACGGCCCGCATCAGCTCGAGGCCGTCCTCGCCGTGCTCGAGCGCCAGGAAGCGCTTCTTCCCGTAGCCGACGCCGTGCTCGCCCGTGCACGTGCCGCCGAGCGAGATCGCACGCCTGACCAGCCGGTCGTTGAGCTCCTCGACCCGCTCGAGCTCCTTCGGATCGTCCGGGTCGACGAGGAAGAGCACGTGGAAGTTGCCGTCGCCTGCGTGGCCGATGATGGGCGCCACAACCCCGCCTCGTCGATCTCCCGGCGCGTCTCGAGGATGCACTCGGCGAGCCGCGAGATCGGAACACACACGTCGGTCGTCACGCTCCTGCAGCCGGGCCGGAGCGCGAGGGAGGCCTCGTATGAGGCGTGGCGCGCCTCCCAGAGCCGGCGTCGATCCTCCTCCGCAGCGGTCCACATGAAGTCCCCGCCGCCCAGCTCGCGGGCGATCTCGCCGACCGCCTCGGCGTCCTCCTTGACCCCGGCCTCCGTCCCGTGGAACTCGAGGAAGAGCGTCGGCGCGACGGGATACTCGAAGCCGAAGCGGCGGTTGACGGCGTCGAGCTGCACGTCGTCGAGGATCTCGATCCGGGCAACGGGGACGCCGAGCTGCACGGTCTGGATCACGCAGCCGAGGGCGGCCTCCAGCGTCGGGAACGAGCACACGGCTGAGGCGATCGCCTCGGGAGTCGGGTAGATCCGCAGGGTCGCCTCGACGACGATGCCGAGGGTTCCCTCGGAGCCCACGAAGAGCCGTGTCAGGTCGTAGCCGGCGGAAGACTTGCGCGCCCGCGAGCGAGTGCGCACCACCTTTCCCTGCGCCGTGACCACCGTCAGGGAGAGGACGTTCTCGCGCATCGTCCCGTAGCGGACCGCGGTCGTCCCCGAGGCGCCGGTCCCGATCATGCCGCCGATCGTGGCGTCGGCACCGGGGTCGACCGGGAAGAAGACTCCCTCCGGCCGTAGCCGCGCCTCGAGCTGCTTGCGCGTCACGCCTGCCTCGACGGTGACGTCCATGTCCTCCACGTTCACGTCGAGGACGCGGTTCATCCGCGTGAGATCGACACAGACACCGCCTTCGAGCGCGGCGACGTGGCCCTCGAGCGACGTGCCGGCGCCGAACGGGACGATGGGCGTGCCCGTCTCCCGACAGCGCTCGACGACGGCCACGACCTCTTCCACCCGGCTCGGGATAGACAACGAGGTCGGGCGGGGCCGGCGGGTACGAGGACTCGTCGCGCCCGTGCTGCTCGCGCACCGCGTCGCTGCGGTTCACGCTCTCCCTGCCGAGAGCATCCGTGAGCTCGGTCTCGAGCCGGTCGAGCACCTGGGTCGAAGAGGCCATGAACGGACTCTAGATGGAGCCGGAGCGCCGGGCGCCGATCTGCGACTCTACGGTCCCATGATCCTGGCAGGCGACATCGGCGGCACGAAGACGCTGCTCGCGCTCTTCGACCACGACCGGCGCGATCCCGTCGCGCTCGAGAGCTACCCGAGCGCGGAGCAGACCGGGCTTCAGGCGATGCTCGGCGCATTTCTGGCCGAGCACCCGGCCGAGATCGAGGCGGCAGGCTTCGGGGTCGCCGGGCCCGTGCGCGACGGCGAGCACGCCGAGGCGACCAACCTGGCGTGGCCGGTGGACGGCCCGAGTGTGGCACGGGCGCTCGGCCTGCAGGCCGTCGGTCTCGTCAACGATCTCGAGGCCAATGCCTGGGGGCTCGCCGCGCTCACGCCGGACGACTTCGCCGTCCTCAACGAGGGCGACCCGGACGCCCGCGGGAACGCGGCGGTCATCTCGCCGGGCACCGGGCTCGGCGAAGCGGGTCTCTACTGGGACGGGCAGCGCCACCACCCCTTCGCGACCGAGGGCGGTCACGTCGACTTCGCTCCCTGCACGGAGCTGCAGGTGGAGCTCTGGCGCTTCCTCGCGGCCCAGCTGGATCACGTCAGCTACGAACGGGTGTGCTCCGGGATGGGCATCGTCAACATCGAGCGGTTCCTGCGGACGCGGAGCGGCACGCCCAGGCCGACACTGCTCGAGGCGGAGATGGTGGAGCGGGACGCGGGGGCGGCGATCTCCCGGGCGGCGCTCGAGGGCCGGGACGACGTGTGCTCGCACGCGCTCGACCTCTTCGTGTCGATCTTCGGCTCCGCCGCCGGGAATCTCGCCCTCAGGATGATGGCCGTGGGCGGTGTCTACCTCGGGGGAGGCATCGCGCCGAAGATCCTGCCCCGGCTCCAGGACGGCCGCTTCATGGAAGCGTTCGTCGCGAAGGGGCGCTTCCACGAGCTGCTCGAGCAGGTACCGGTGCGCGTGATCCTGAACGATCGGACCGCCCTGCTCGGTGCGGCGCGAGTGGCCGTCGCCGCGTAGCCTGACGGCCGTGCGCCAGCGAATCGCGAGATTCCTCGTCAAGCTGCCCGGGTTCCGCGGGCTGTACGCCAAGGCCGTCGTGCGCCAACTCGAGCAAACTCCGCCGGCGAAGCTGCCGCCGGAGCTCCGCCAGCTGAAGGCCATGCTCGACCGGTTGCCGCCGGAACAGCGCGTCGATCTGCTCAAGAACGCGGCACAGGGCAAGCTTCCTCAGCCGGAGCAGATGAGCCGGAGCATGCGCCGAGAGGCCGAGCGCCAGGCGCGCCGCAAGCGCTAGCGCAGGTGCTCGACGAGCCAGCGGTGCACCGGCGCCAGGGGCTCGAGCCGGTCGGCGCACCAGCCGGCGAACGCGGGTGAGGCGGAGGCCTTCGGCAGCGGGTGGTCTCGCCAGACGAAGAGCCCTGTGTGCTTCAGGAGCTCGGCCCGCGGATGTGTCGCATCGAACCCTCGCGGCACTCGCTTGTACGTGGCGCCGCCGAGCTCGGCCCCGGTGGCTGCCACTGCATCGATGGCCCGTTCGAGCTCACTGCCGGCACGGTCGTCGAGGACAGCCTTCCGGTACGCGGCGAGCTCCGGGTCTCGAAGGTGATGCGTGCCGGCGCCGAGCACGATCGTGCGCGGCGTCATCCGGAAGAAGAAGCCCGGACATTCGCGGCTGCGGCCCTCGCCCTCCCAGAAGAACAGGTCGAGGTGTGTCTTGTAGGGCCGCTTGTCCTTCGTGAACCGGGTATCGCGATTGATGCGGAAGATCGAGCCGTTGACCCGAGGCTCCGCGCGGATCGCGGGCGATACGCGCCGCTGCAGCTCTGCGCCGAGCGAGACGACGAAGTCGCGCGCCGGCTCGAGCAGCGCGTCCTCGTACGCCGAGCGATGGGCATCGAATGTGGTCTTGGAGTTGTCGCGTTCGAGCGCCTCGAGGAACCGGAACGCCGCCGGCGGGAAGCCCCCGAATGCGGCTGGCTCATTCAACCTGCTGTGGCGCCGGAAGGCGGAAGACGCGAAGCACGTCCGGCAGGAGCGCGGCGTCGCCGGTCGCGCGCAGGGCGCCGTTCGCCACGGCGTCGTCGGCGCTCAGAGCCCCGACGAGGAGGCCGATCATCTCGGCGTTGGTCGTTTCCAGGACGAGGTCGGGGTCGGACGCGCCGCCGTCGGCGAGCTCGACCTCACCGTCGGCGATGCGCGCGTGAAAGGTGCCGTCCTCCAGTCGAAACTCGCAGGTCGCATGGACGCCCCGCGCCGCGTCCCGGTCCGTGAATGCCTTGCATGCCACTGCGAGCCAGCCCGAGCGCAATGACCGGTCCGGCCCCTGGAGCCCGATCGTCCGGGCGCCCCAGCGGCCGAGCGCCAGCATGGCCTCCTCGAGCTCGCGCCCGTGCTCCGTCAGCTCGTAGACCGTGACGGGCGCCGGCGGCGGCAGGGTCCGTCGCTGCACCACCGACGCCTGCTCGAGCTCGCGCAGGCGTGTCGAGAGCACGTTGGTCGGGACGCCGGGAAGGCCTGCGCGGAGATCCGTGAACCGTTTGGGGCCGAGCAGGAGCTCTCGCAGGACGAGCAGCGCCCAGCGCTCGCCGACCAGGTCGAGGGCATGGGCGAGCCCGCAGAACTGCCGGTAGCTGCGCATCAGTCGGGAGTCTATCGTGGTGAACTTGTTGTAAGAAACTGTTTACTTGCTTTTTTGCACCATCTGTCCTAGCATGGCGCCTTCGCGACGGAAGGAGGATCTATGGCCACTGGCGTGCAGACCCAGGTCGGCCGCTTCGTGTGGCACGAGTGCAATACGACGGACATCGAGAAGTCCAAGAGCTTCTACACGGAGCTGTTCGGGTGGGAGCTGGAGGTCTTCAAGCCCGGCGAGATCGACTACCCGATGATCAGCGTCGGAGGGAAGCCACGCACGGCGGCTTCGGCGCGCTCGAGCCCGGCTCCGGGACGCCCGCCCACTGGCTCGGGGTCGTGTGGGTCGAGAGCGTCGACGCCACCGTCGAGAAGGCGAAGGCAAGCGGCGGCAACGTGCTGAGGGAAGCGATGGACATGCCCGAGGTCGGGCGTTTCGCGGTGATCGCCGATCCGGCCGGAGCGGCCGTCTCGATCTACCAGCCCGAGGGCGAGGGCCCGGTCTCGGAAGGCGTGTTCGTCTGGGACGAGCTCGTCACATCCGACGTCGAGGCCGCGAAGGCGTTCTACACCAAGGTCCTCGGCTGGACGACGGCCGACATGGACATGGGCGAAGCAGGCGTGTACACGCTGCTGCGATCCGGCGAGGCCGATCGGGCCGGGATCCTCAAGAAGCCGGCCGGCATGGAGGCCGCACCGGACGCCTGGCTCATCTACGTCGGCGTGGATGACGTCGACGGGACGGTGAAGCGCGCCACCGAGCTCGGCGGACAGGTGTTCCAGCCGCCCTTCGACGTGGAGGGCGTGGGACGGCTGGCCGTCCTCGCGGACCCGGTCGGGGCCGTGTTCGGGATCTTCAAGCCGACGGCCCGCTAGGGCTCGCGCGACTCCCACGGGGCGGGGGTCCCCGGCGCTCTCAACGGGGCCCCCGCCCTAGACTTGCCGCCGTGCCGGCGGTGCTCGCCTCGCGGTGGTAGCGATCCTGGGCGGCCTCGGAGCCGCCCTCGCCTGGGGCCTCGCCTCTGCCGCAGCCTCGCGCTCGACCCGCATCATCGGCCCCGCTTCCGCCCTCGGCTGGGCGATGCTGCTCGGGCTCGTCATCACGCTCCCGCTCGTCGCCCTGGCCGGGATTCCCGACCTCGACGGCGCCGACGTCGCCTGGCTCGCGGTCGCGGGCGTCGGCAACATGGCCGGCCTGCTGCTCCAGTACGCCGGACTGAGGGTCGGCAAGGTCGGCGTCGTGACGCCGATCGCCGCGACGTCGGGCGGCATCGCCGCGATCATCGCCGTGCTCGCGGGGGAGGAGGTTGCACCGGGCGTCGGAGTCGCGCTCGGCATCCTCGCGGTCGGGGTGGTATTCGCCGCGAGGGTCCGGGGCGAGGCGGAGTCGTCACGACGCGTCGGGCCCGGCGTCCTGTTCGGAGTCGCGGCCGCGCTCGTCTGGGGCGTCGCGATCTACGCCGGCGGCCGGCTCAGCGACGAGCTGCCGCTCGCCTGGGTGCTCGCATCGACGCGGGTGGTCGGCGTGACCTTGGTTACGCTTCCGTTCGCCGTCACGGGCCGTCTGCAGCTCAAGCGGGTCGTGATCCCGTTTCTGATCGTGTCCGGCGTCGGCGAGGTGGCGGGGTACGCGTCGTTCCTCGCCGGCGCGAGGGATGCGATCGCCGTCAGCTCCGTGCTCGCGTCGCAGGCGGCGGCGGTCGCGACGCTGATCGCTTTTGTCGCTTTCGGCGAGCGCCTGGCGCGGATCCAGGTGGCCGGGGTCGTGACGATCATGGTGGGTGTGGCCTTGCTCGCGGTGCTGCAGGCGTAGCGTCGCCTCGGCTCAGCGTGCGGGGCTCAGGCCGATCCGCTCGACCGACTCGCCGCGGCCGATCAGGATCTCGGTCACGAGCGCCGGCGGGAAGAGCCCGTGCTCGACCACGCCGGGAGTAGCCGACAGTCGTGCGGCCAGCTCGGCGGGATCGTCGACGGGACCGAGGTAGTCGGCGATCACGCCGCCGTCGGGGCTGCGCGGCACGTTGCGAAGCTCGGCCGGCTGGAGCGCGAGAAGCGTCGCTTGCAGCCCGTACTCGAGGAGCTCCAGGGGTACCGGTGGACCGAGCGCCTCGACCGCCTTGCGGGAGTCCGCGATGACGACGAAGCGGTCGGCTGCCGAGGCGACGATCTTCTCGCGCGTGTGCGCCGCTCCGCCGCCCTTGACCAGCCAGCCGTCCGGGGCGATCTGGTCGGCGCCGTCGATGGCGATGTCGAGGCGGTCGACGGCGTCGAAGGGCTCCACCGCGATCCCCAGCGCGCCCGCCGCCGCCTCCGTCGCCGGCGAGGTGGCCACGCAGCGGATCGACAGCCGACGGCGAGACAGCGCGCGGAGAAGCTCGGCGACCGTGGAGCCGGTGCCGAGCCCGACGATCATGCCGTCGACAACCAGCTCAGCGGCCGCCTCGGCCGCGAGCTGCTTCTCGCGTTCGACGCTCACCGCGTCATTCTCGTCCCGGACGAGGATGGGGTCGCGCGCAGGAGCCCACGCGTAGCGAACGTCGGGCTCCCGCTCCTCGTTGCGCGAGCCGTCTGTCAGCTCGACCTCGCGGAAGCCGCGCCGCTCGTAGAACCGGCGCGCCGCCTCGTTGCGCTGGAACGTCCAGAGCTCGAGCCCATCCGGCCGGCGGGTCTTCGCCCAGGCGAGGAGCTCGCTCCCGATTCCGGTGCCTTGATGCCCTGGGTGAACGTAGAGATGCCCGAGCACTCCGGCCTCGAGCGCGGCGAAGCCCGCGACACGGCCGTCGACCTCTGCCACCGCCACCTCGTGCGTCGCCAGGAGGTGCGACGCGACCCAATCGTGCGTCTCTGCGTCCGTGTGAAGCTCGGGGAGGTACGGCAGCGCCGCCCGGCGGGACGCGAGGAACAGCTCCGCGATCGCGGGCGCGTCCGCACCGGTTGCCGCTCGCAGGATCATCTGCTCGCCGCTCACGTCACTGGTACGACAGCAGCATGTCAAGGCAGGAGCGATGCCGGGCGCGCCGTACTGATCGCCATGTTGACGAACCTCATCCGTCGCTGGCGCATCCGGCGGATGCTCAGGGCTTGGGCGCGCGGTGAGCTCGAGTCCTCGGGCGCCGTCGGCTGGCACTCCCGCCTCCAGCTCCGGTAACGCGCGTCGGCTCAGTCGGCGGACGCTGACGCCCGCTCGGACTCGAGGGCTGCGAGGATCGCGGCCGTCGAGCGGTCGACGTCGGCCTCCGTCGTCTGCCAGCTCGAGACCGAGATGCGCATGGCGGCGACGCCTCGCCAGACCGTGGGGCCGAGCCAGCACGTGCCGTCCCGCTGGACGCGTTCCACCACGGCGCGCGTCCTCGCGTCGTCGCCGTCGAAGCGGACGAGGACCTGGTTCAGGACGACGTCGTTGAGGATCTCGACGCCCGGCTCGGCGCCCAGCCGATCCGCGAACCGCCGCGCGTGCGCGCAACAGCGGTCGACGAGCTCGGCGGCTCCCGCCCGTCCGAGCGACCGCAGCGCCGCCCAGACCGCGAAGCCGCGTGCGCGCCGGGAGCTCTCTGGAACGAAGCCGGACGGGTCCCGCACATCGCCCGGCGCAGGCAGATACGAGGCCGTGAGTGCCGTCGTGGCACGGTGGGCGTCAGCGTCGCGCACGATCGCGACGCCGCTGTCGTAAGGGACGTTGAGCCACTTGTGCCCGTCGACCGCCCATGAGTCGGCGAGGTCGAGCCCGGCGACGAGGTGTCGCAGGGCAGGGCTGGCGGAGGCCCAGAGCCCGAACGCGCCGTCGACGTGCAGCCACCCGCCGTGCGGTCGAACGAGCTCGCCGATGGAACGCAGCGGGTCGATCGCCCCGGAGTTGACGTTCCCGGCCTGGGCGCACACGATCAGCGGGCCGTTCGCTTCCGCCAACATCCATTCGAGGTCGGCGGCCGACATTCGTCCCTGATCGTCGGCCGGAACGCGCTCCACCGTCGCATCCCCGAGCCCGAGCAGCCGAACGGCGCGAAACAGCGTCACGTGAGCGTCCTCCCCGGCGAGAATCCGGATCCGCGGCGCCCCCTGGAGACCGAGCCGTGCCACGTCCCACCCGTGTCGCTCGAGCACGGCGTGTCGAGCCGCGGCGAGGCAGGTGAAGTTGGCCGCCTGGCCTCCGGTCACGAACCCGACGCTTGCGTCCGCCGGGAGGCGGAGGACGTCCAGCAGCCAGCGCGCAGCCGTTTCCTCGGCGATCGCCGCCGCCGGCGAGGTCGTGAAGTTGACGGCGTTCTGGTCCCACGCGGCGGCCAGCCAGTCGGCAGCGAGCGCCGCGGGCAGCGAGCCTCCCATCACGAAGCCGAAGTACCGAGGGCCCGGGCTGGCCACGAGCCCCTGCTCGGCCGCCGCCGCGAGCTGTTCCACGACGGCGAGGGCCTCGTCACCACGTTCGGGCAGGTCGGCCCCGAACGCAGCCCTGAGCGCCTCGACGTCCGGCGCCGGGCCGACGGGCCGTTCCGGCAGGGAGCTCAGGTACTGGGCGGCAAGCTCGAGCGTTCGCTCGAGGAGCCTTCGGTCCACGGTCACGGGCCGTAACGATACGCTCGGCCTGTGCGCGGACGCCTCCTGCCGGCGCTGTACGACCAGCCCTCCGGCGAGGCGCTTCGTGTGGCCGGACGCGCGCTCACCTGGGCCGAGCTGCACGATGCGGCGGCCGCCTTGGCACCACGCCTGGTCGGCCTCGAGCGGGTCGCGGTCTGGGCGGTGCCCGAGCTCGAGACCTGCGTCGGAGTCGCCGCGGCGCTCGCCGCGGGGTCCGCGGCCGTGCCGATCAACCCCGGAGCGGGGGAGCGGGAGCTCGCACATGTCGTCTCGGACAGCGCCCCCGCGCTCGTGCTCTGCCCGGCCGGCGCCGAGCTGCCTGCGGTCCTTGCGGCAGTTCCGCGGCTCGAGATCGTCCCGGCGCCGCTCGGGCCCCCGACCGAGCCGCTGCCGCGAAGAGCCGGATCCGGAGACGCCGGCGCTCGTCGTCTACACGTCCGGGACGACCGGCCTGCCCAAGGGCGTCGTCCTGCCTCGGCGGGCGCTCGCCTCGAACCTCGATGCGCTGGCCGAGGTCTGGGAATGGACCGCCGACGACGTTCTCGTGCACGGTCTGCCCCTCTTCCACGTCCACGGCCTCGTGCTCGGGATGCTCGGGCCGCTGCGGCTCGGCTGCCGACTCGTCCACGTCGGGCGCTTCTCGGCCGAAGCGGTCGCAGGCGAGCTCGACGACGGCGGCACGATGCTCTTCGCCGTGCCGACGATGTACCGCCGGCTGGCCGCAGCCATCGAGGACGACCCCGCGCTCGGGCGCGGCCCGGCGGGTGCGCGCCTGCTCGTCTCGGGCTCGGCCCCGCTGCCCGCGCGCGAGCACGAGCGCATCGAGACGCTGACAGGGCAGCGGATCGTCGAGCGCTACGGCATGACCGAGACGCTGATGAACTGCTCGGTGCGGAGCTCCGGCGATCGCCGCCCGGGCTTCGTGGGACTGCCGCTGCCCGGCGTCGACCTTCGCGTCGTCGACGACGACGGGATGCCGGTCGACGACCCCGACGTGATCGGGGAGGTCGAGATTCGCGGACCCAACCTCTTCCTCGGCTATCTGAACCGTGAGGACGCGACGGCGGACGCAATGCGCGACGGGTGGTTCCGGACGGGGGACATGGCCACACGGGCACAGGACGGGTACGTCCGCCTGGTCGGGCGCCGCTCCACCGACCTCATCAAGACCGCCGGCTACCGGGTCGGCGCGGGCGAGGTGGAGGGCGCGCTGCTCGAGCATCCCGGAGTTGCCGAGGCCGCGGTGACCGGAGAGCCCGACGAGGATCTGGGCGAGCGCATCATCGCGTGGGTCGTGCCGGCGCCCGACGCTCAGCTGTCGGCGGAGGAGCTCACCGCGCACGTCGCAGCGTTGCTCGCCTCGCACAAGCGTCCGCGCGACGTCCGGTTTCTCGACGCGCTGCCCCGCAACGACATGGGGAAGGTGCTGAAGACGGCGCTCGCCGAGCGATCGGAGCCCGGCTGAGCGCGCTCCTACAGGGTCTCGAGGAGCGCCCGTGCGGGAGCGCCGTCCGACCCGGCGATGAGGACCGGCGTGCAGACGAGCCCGTACGCGCCCGGCTCGACCGCGCGCAGGTCGAGCCCCTCGAGGGCCACGACTCCCGCGCGGAAGAGCGTCCGGTGGGCCTCCTGGTCGCCGATCGTCAGGTAGTCGATGCCCGCGAGGCGCACGCCGCGCTCGACCAGCGCCGCGGCTCCGGACGCGTCGAGGCAGACGTAGTCCTCGGAGAACCGATTCAGGTCCCAGAGCGCGGCGCTGCGGGTCTTGAAGAGCACGCGCTCGACGCCGGGCCGTACGAGCTCCGCGACGAGCGCCCCGTCTATGCGGTGCTCGGCCGATCGCGCATCGACGACTTCAGCGGGGCCGACGAAGAGCTCGGGCGGCAGGGCGTCGATCGAGGGCGCGCCGTCGACGAAGTGCAGCGGCGCATCGACGTGCGTCCCCGTGTGGACGGAAAACCCGAGCTCCGTCTCGTTGCAGACGTCTCCCGCCGCGATGGCGAGGGTACGCTCGACCCGAATCGCGGCGTCGTCCCACACGGCCATGCGGGGACGGAGCGCGACAGAGATGTCGATCAACGCCACGGGGCGGGACTGTAACGAAGCGGCGGAAGCATCCGCCCACGTCGACGGCAAGGAGCGGAGCATGCCTGACAGGTACGACGCGGTCATCATCGGCGCGGGCCCCGGCGGGGAAGTGGCCCTGAACTCCCTGCTGAAGGCCGGGAAGACGGTTGCCCTCGTCGAGAACGGCGTGATCGGCGGGGAATGCTCCAACTGGGGCTGCATCCCGTCGAAGACGCTGCTGCGCGCGACCGAGCTCGCCGGCCAGTGTGAGCGAGCCGCCGGGGTCGCCAAGCCGACGCTCGATTTCGACGCCCTTGCGGCCTACCGCGACTACATGGTGTCGAGCCACGACGACTCGAAGCGCGTCGCGAGCTACGAGAAGCGGGGCGTCACCGTGATCAAGGACACCGGGCGGATCTCCGGTCCCGGTCTCGTCGAGGGGGGCGGCCGGACGCTCGAGACCGACGCGATCATCGTTGCGACGGGCGCCGAGGCGGTCGTGCCGCCGATCCCCGGTCTCGCCGAGGCCGGTTACTGGACGAATCGCGATGCCACCGACCTCACCGCGATTCCCGAGTCCGTCGTCGTCATCGGCGGCGGCGCCGTAGGCATCGAGCTCAGCCAGTTCCTGGCGCGCTTCGGCGCGCGGGTGTCGCTCGTCCAGGGGCCGGAGAGGCTCGCCGACCGGGAGGCACCGCAGCTCGGCGACGCGTTGAAGGAGATTCTCACCGGCGACGGGATCGAGCTTCGCCTCGGCGTACACGCGCGCGGAGTCCGTGTCGAGGGACGGGAGAAGGCAGTCGAGCTCGACGACGGCGGCGTGGTGCGCGGCGAGGTCGTGCTCGTCGCCACGGGCCGCCGGCCGCGCACGAGCGATCTCGGGCTCGAGACCGTCGGCATCGAGCCCGGCAAGCACGGCATCGTCGTGGACGAGCGCTGCCGGGCCGGCGAGGGCGTGTGGGCGATCGGCGACGTCACCGGCGTGGCAGCCTTCACGCACGTTGCGAAGTACCAGGGCCGGGTCGCCGTGGCGGACATCCTCGGCCATGACGTGAAGGCGGACTACCGGGCCGTCCCGCGTGTCCTCTTCACCGACCCCGAGGTCGCCGCGGTCGGGATGACCGAGCCCGAGGCGCGCGAGTCCGGCGTCGAGGTCGCAACGGCGACGATCGACCTGCCCAGCTCGGTCGCGCGCTCGTACACCTTCGAGGAGCACCCGACCGGCAAGCTCGGAGTCGTCGTCGACCGGCAGCGGCAGGTCCTGCTCGGCGCCTGGACCGTCGCTCCGCTCGCCGGCGAGTGGATCCATCTCGCCGTGCTCGCGATCCGCGCCGAGATCCCCGTGCCGGTGCTCAAGGACACGATCGCGCAGTTTCCGTCGTTCTCGGAGGGGCTCGGAACCGCGCTGCGCAGCCTGCCCGACCCCGGCGGAGGGCGAGTGCATGACGGATCACGCCCCGCACCCGGCTGATCGACCTCGAGCGAGTGGGAGTGGCCTAAGCCGAGCCCTTGCCCGGCGGAGCGAGTCCTCCACGGGCCGGGCGCTCTACGCCTGGGCTCGGAGCTCCTTCCGCCACACGAGCCGCAGGCCCGACCAGGTCTCGTCGACGGCACAAACCTTGTTGTCGACGAGCCCGAGCGGAAGCGCTACCTCACGGACGACGTCCTCCGTCATGTCCGTCGGGACCTCGAGCTCCGCTTGGGCCAGGCGACCCAGCAGAAGCCGTTCGGGAACACGGCGCGGCCGAGCTGTTCGATCCGGTCCGCGAGCTCCGTCCGCTCGGTCGTGAAGAAGAGCACGACGTCGGTCGGCGCGAGTCTCCGGCGGATCCGGACTCCAGGGGGGAGCGGCTCGAGGAGCTCTGCCGCATGGCCGGGATCGCCGATGACGGTGAGCCGGTCGTCTGCCCGGATGCCGAGCTTGCGCACGAGCGGCGTCCCCGAGTAGCCCGCAGTCGCCATCGAGCGGCAGCCTAACGTCGGCCGGCGGTCCTACACTGGCCGCGTGCCCGCGAAGACCCAGCAGGCCCTGTATGCGGGTATCGACCTCGAGCTTTCCTGGTCGGAGGAGTCCCTTCCCCAGGCGATGAGGACGAAGCACGTCCACGCGCTTCACCCCTACCTCGGAAAGTTCGTCCCGCAGCTCGTCGAGGTGTTCCTCCGGCGGCTCTTCGAGCCGGGTGACTGTGTCTACGACCCGTTCTGCGGCTCGGGAACCACGCTCGTCGAGTCGAACGTCTACGGCTGCGAGGCCCTGGGCTGCGATATCTCGGCGTTCAACTGCCTGCTCGCGCGCGTGAAGACCGGCCGCCACCCGCTGCCGACACTCGAGCTCGCGCTGCGCTCCACGCTCGAGCAAGCGCGCCGCGACGGGCCCGCGGCGTGCGAGGGGGCGGGGGAGTGGCTCCGGCGCTGGTACGCGCCCGAGGCGCTCGGCGAGCTGCTCGCCTACCGAGCCGCCGCCGAGCAGCTCGACCCGCCGTTGCGGGACGTTGCCTGGCTCGTGCTGTCCCGCGCAGCGCGCTCGGCGAGGCTCACGACCCACTTCGACCTCGATTTCCCGGCCGCGCCGGTGTCGGCCCCGTACTGGTGCCACAAGCACAAGCGAACCTGCCGTCCCGTGCTCGAGGCGTTCAAGTTCCTGCGCCGCTACACCGACGACACGATTCGCAGGCTACGGGAGTTCGGCGAGCTCCAGACCGGGCAGCCGACTCAGGTCCTTCACGACGACGCGCGATCCGTCGAGCTCCCGCGCCGGGCGACCGGGATCGTGACCTCACCGCCGTACCCCGGCCTGATCGACTACCACGAGCAGCACCGCTACGCCTACGAGCTGCTGCCGCTTCGTGACCGCCGCTCGGAGGAGATCGGCCCGGCCACCCTCGGCCGCAGCCGCGCCGCGCAATCGGCGTACGTGGAAGCAATGGTCGCCTCGTTCCGGCACGCCTCCCGCTTCCTGCCGCGCGGCGCACCCGTCGTGATCGTCGTCAACGACGCCCATGCGCTCTACCCGGAGATCCTCGAGCGATCGGGCCTCGAGCTCGAGGAGCGGCTCAAGCGGCACGTCAACCGGCGCACGGGACGGCGCGCCGGTGAGTTCTTCGAGGATGTGCTCGTCTGCCGCAGCGTCACCCTCGCCGCACGCCCGTCCGGTCCGTGACCGCGGGCGCCGCCCAGTCGATAGGGTGAGCGCATGACCAACATCACGATGCACACGACCAGCGGCGACATCGGTGTCGAGCTCTTCGACGAGGACGCGCCGAAGACGGTCGGGAACTTCCTCGAGCTGGTGCGAAAGGGCTACTACGACGGCCTGACGTTTCACCGTGTCATTCCCGACTTCATGATCCAGGGGGGCTGCCCGCGCGGCGACGGCACGGGTGGGCCCGGCTACGAGTTCGAGGACGAGCCGAACGACCGCCGTGTGGTCCGCGGCGCGCTCGCGATGGCCAACCGCGGCCCGGACACGAACGGCAGCCAGTTCTTCGTCGTGACGGCCGACGAGTGCTCGTGGTTGGACGGCAAGCACACGGTGTTCGGGCAGGTCACCGCCGGCATGGACGTGGTCGACGAGATCTCGAACGTCGACCGCGACTCGGGAGACCGGCCTCTGACGCCCGTGACGACCGACCGGATCACGATCGACGACTAGGACGCGCCCGTGGCCGCGACCCTGATGGACGGGAAGGCGCTCGCGCAGCAAGTGCGTGCGGAGGTGGCGCGCGAGGTCGAGGAGCTCGGCAGGCCCGTCGGGCTCGCCACCGTGCTCGTCGGGGACGATCCCGCGTCGGCGGTCTACGTCCGCAACAAGCGGCAGGCCTGCGCCGAGGCCGGAATCGAGTCCTTCCATCACGAGCTCTCTGCCGAGACGAGCCAGGAGGAGCTCCTGTCGCTCGTCGCCGACCTGAACGCCGACGACCGCGTGACCGGGATCCTCGTGCAGCTTCCCTGCCGGATCAGATCGACGAGGACACGGTCATCAGGGCGATCGACCCGGCGAAGGACGTCGACGGGTTCCATCCGGTGAACGCCGGTCTCCTCTTGCACGGGACCGCCGTGCTTCTGCCCGCGACGCCCGCCGGCATCATGGAGCTGCTCGACGCATACGAGGTCGAGCTCGAGGGCGCCGGCGCCGTCGTCGTCGGGCGCTCCAACATCGTCGGCAAGCCTGTTTCGCTGCTTCTGCTCCAGCGCCACGCGACCGTCACGATCTGCCACAGCCGCACGCGCGAGCTCGCCGAGGTGACGCGCGGCGCGGACGTGCTGGTGGCGGCGGTGGGCAAGGCCGAAGCGGTGACGAGGGAGATGATCAAGCCCGGCGCCACCGTGATCGACGTCGGCATCAACCGCGTCGACGGGCGCCTCGTGGGCGATGTCGCGGCCGACGCGGCGGAGGTCGCCGGCCTGCTCTCGCCCGTTCCCGGCGGCGTCGGCCCGATGACGATCGCCGCCCTCCTTCGGAACACCTCCAGGGCCGCGCGCCAACAGGCCGCGGCCCTTGCCTAACCCGGCGTCGTGGCGATATGTTCCTCGCGCCGCTGCCTGCGGCTGTGACGGCGGTGTGAGCCGCTCTGCGAGGAGGAGGAGAGGGGTTGGCACAGGGCATCGTGAAGTGGTTCTCGAACGAGAAGGGCTACGGCTTCATCGAGCGCGACGAGGGTGACGATGTCTTCGTGCACCACAGCGCGATCGTGATGGACGGCTACCGCACGCTCCGGGAAGGCCAGCGCGTCGAGTTCGAGGTTGTGCAGGGCGACAAGGGCCTCCAGGCGGCGAACGTTCAGGCAGCCTGAGCACGAAACCCGCGGACGACGACGGGCGCCGGGGCGCCCGTCGTCGTCTCGGCCACCGGTTCCGCGAGTCGTTCCGCGAGCCCCGCGGCAAGCCTGAGTCGCGCTGGCGTCACTAGACTGGCGCCGATGGCCATCTCGCGCGAAGACGTCCTCCACGTCGCCAGCCTGGCCCGGCTCGAGATTCCCGAGGAGGAGGTCGAACGCGTGCAGGAGCAGCTCGGCGCCATCCTCGAGGCCGTGGGCAAGGTCTCGGAGCTCGATCTCAGCGATGTCGAGCCGACCTCGCACCCGCTCGACCTGGTCAACGTCTGGGACGAGGACGTTCCGAGGCCGTCACTGTCGCCCGAGGAGGCGCTGGCCAACGCCCCCGACCCGGCCGGCGGCATGTTTCGCGTGCCGTCGGTGGGATGAGAACCGCGGTGGTTGGACTTCGACGGTGAGACCGCCGACGGTGATGCCGGCGACGGCGGGCTCGGGATGGTGAGATCCGCGAGCGTGAGGTCCGCGATGCTCGTGTGGCGCTTTCCGTTCACTCCGTCACACACACGCGCGCCCGCCCGCGATACGCTCAACGCGGGTGGAGGCGCGGGGTGGCCCCGCGAGGGGTGGCCAGCGTGATCGACACCCTGAGGCTCACGGCCGAGCAGGCAATGGGCCTGCTCGAGCGGCGGGAGGTCTCCGCTGAGGAGCTGACCGCCGCCTACCTCGCGGCGATCGACGAGCGGGACCCGGAGCTGCACGCGTACCTGCGCGTCGTCGGTGGCGCGGGCAGCAGCGTGCCGATCGCGCTCAAGGACTGCATCACGACACGAGGCATCGAGACGACCGCCGGCTCGAAGATCCTCGAGGGGTACGTGCCCGTCTACGACTCGACGGTCGCCGCCAGGTGCGGGGCGGCCGGCTTGCCCCTGCTCGGCAAGACCAACATGGACGAGTTCGCGATGGGCTCGTCGACCGAGAACTCGGCCTACGGCCCAACGTCGAACCCCTGGGATACGAGTCGCGTGCCGGGCGGGTCATCGGGAGGCTCTGCGGCGGCCGTCGCCGGGGGCCTCGCGCCCTGGGCGCTCGGCTCGGACACGGGCGGCTCGATCAAGCAGCCCGCCGCGCTGTGCGGCATCGTCGGCCTCCGGCCGACCTACGGCACCGTCTCGCGGTACGGCATCATCGCCTTCGCGTCCAGCCTCGATCAGGTCGGCCCGCTGACGAAGACCGTCAGGGACTGCGCGCTCCTCTACTCGATCATCGCCGGGCGCGACCACTGCGACTCGACGACGGTGGAGCTGCCCGAGCCGGTCGAGCTTCCGACCGCCGAGAGCCTCGAGGGCGTCCGCATCGGTGTGCCAACGGAGCTGAACGAGGCGGAGGGGATCGAGCCCGGCGTCGCGTCGGCGGTGGCGGAGGCGATCGCGCTGGCCGAGGGCCTCGGAGCGGAGATCGGCGAAGTCTCGCTGCCACGTTCCGTCGAGTACGGCCTGCGCCTGCTACTACCTGGTGGCTCCGGCAGAGGCGAGCTCGAACCTGGCCCGCTATGACGGCGTCCGCTACGGGTACCGGGCCTCCGGCGCCGACGAGCTGACGGATCTCTACCAGCGCACGCGCTGGGAAGGGTTCGGGCCGGAGCCGCGCCGGCGGATCATGCTCGGCACGTACGCGCTCTCGGCCGGCTACTACGAGGCCTACTACGGGCAGGCCCAGAAGGTACGCACCATCATCAAGGAGGAGCACGCGGCCGCGTTCGAGCAGTTCGACGTTCTCCTGTCGCCGACGTCTCCGAGCGTGGCCTTCGAGCTCGGGGCGAAGACGGCCAACCCCCTCGCGATGTATCTCTGCGACGTCCTCACGATCCCTGCCAACATGGCCGGGCTGCCGGGCCTCTCGATTCCCTGCGGCCTCTCCGAAGGCCTGCCTGTCGGGCTCCAGCTGATCGGGCCCCAGTTCTCCGAGAATCTGCTCTTCCGGGTCGCCTACGCGCTCGAGCAGGCGATCGGCTTCGACTGCGTCCCGACACGGCTCAAGGCGGCGGCATGACGTGGGAGACGGTCGTCGGGCTGGAGGTTCACGTCCAGCTGAAGACGAAGACGAAGATGTTCTGCCGCTGTGAGAACGCGTACGGGGGCTCCGAGAACACGCGAACGTGCCCCATCTGCCTCGCGCACCCCGGGGTCTCTGCCCGTTCCGAACGGGACCGCTATCGAGTGGACCGTCAAGCTCGGCCTGGCTCTCGACTGCGAGATCGCGCAGCGCGCGATCTTCCACCGCAAGCACTACTTCTACCCGGACTCGCCGAAGGCGTATCAGATCTCGCAATACGACCAGCCGCTCTGCCTGGGAGGGCGCTTCGCGGTGCCGGACGCGGCGGGGGAGCGCAACGTCGGGATCGTGCGGGCTCACCTCGAGGAGGACGCCGCCAAGACCGTCCACGTCGGCGGCGCAGAGGGCAGGATTCACGGTGCCGAGACCTCGCTGGTCGACTTCAACCGCGGCGGCACGCCGCTCGTCGAGATCGTGACCAAGCCGGACATCCGCTCGGGTGACGATGCCCGCCGTTTCCTGCAGCTGCTGCGACAGACCGTCGTCGAGCTCGGAATCTCCGATGCCGAGCTGGAGAAGGGCTCACTGCGCTGCGATGCGAACGTCTCCGTCCGCGAGGCCGGCGAGTCGGGCTTCCGGACGAAGACCGAGCTCAAGAACATGAACTCCTTCAAGTTCGTCGCGGACGGGATCGAGGCCGAGGCGGCGCGCCAGATCGCGCTGTACGAGACGGGGGACGAGGTCGTTCAGGAGACACTCCACTTCGACCCCTCGACCGGGCGCGTCTCGTCGCTGCGCTCGAAGGAAGAGGCGCACGACTACCGCTACTTCCCGGAGCCCGATCTCGTCGCGGTCGCGCCCCCTGCCGAGCTGGTCGAGGATCTTCGGGCCTCGCTTCCGGAGCTGCCGGCCGCCCGGATCCGCCGTCTCGAGCCCGAGGTGGGGTTCGATCTCGCCGAGGGGCTCGTGACGAGCGGTCGCGACCGTCTCTACGAGCTGGTCGCCGGCGACCGGCGCGCGGTCGCGAACGTGATCATGAACCAGCTCGCAGGCGCCGGCGTCGATCCGGACGCGGTGAGCCCCGACGAGCTCGCGAAGCTCGTCGATGCCCGCGACCGCATTCCGCGGGCGCAATTCGACGAGGCGATCTCGCGGGCCGGGGAGCCGGGCTTCTCGGCGGAGCCCTACCTCGCCGAGACCTCGATCAGCGACGCCGGCGAGCTCGACCCGGTCATCGAGGAGATTCTCGCCGCGAACCCGGGCCAGGTCGACGCGTACCGGGGCGGCAAGGACGGGCTGCTCGGCTACTTCGTCGGCCAGGTGATGCAGGCGACGCAGGGCAAGGCGAACCCGAAGGTCGTCAGCGAGCGGCTTCGCGAAAAGCTCCGCGCCTGACGCGGCGCGGCCGGTCGGCTACGCCTCGGGCTCGCCGGCGGTCGGCTTGGGCGAGGTGATCCCGACGTCCGGTTCCCGCGCTGTCGAGAAACGGCCGGAGCCCGGCAGGAGCTCTGCGAGCACCGGGCGCGCGCCGACCGCGGCGAGGAAGCCGACGTAGAGCAGGACAGCGGCTAGGGCCACGAAGATGGCCGACTCGGCTTCCCCGAGCCCGGCAACGGCGCTGCCTGCCGCCGCGACGGCGACACCGGCGAGGATGAGGATGTTGGCAAGCGGTCGCCGGCGCAGGGTTGCGAGCGCGACGACGACGACGGCCGCTGTTCCGAGCGTGTTGCCGAGCACGGCCACCAGGCGCGCCGGCACGAAATCGAGGTGGTCCTGGGCCTCGGGGATCGACGAGCCCACGACAGGCTCGACGATCGGGGCGGCGACTGCCACGCCGGCGGCCAGCCCGGCGTAGATGAGGCCGAGCGGCGTCGCCCACCGCCGGCCGGCGAGCAGGAGCGAGCCGACTCCGAGCAGCGGGGCCGTGAGCAGGCCGCCGAAGAGGTAGTAGACGCGGAACGCACGGTCGTCCCACCCGGCGGCCGCGCCCCAGGCGAGCGCCGCCGAGGCCAGCGCGTAGGCGGCGAGCGCCGCTGCCCACGCAAGGAGCTCCGGCGCGGCGCGCCCCGGCGCGCGATTCCGATACCTCGTCGCCAGGTCTCCCGCCAGACGCAGCGAGATGAGGGCTGCAAGGAAGGCGAGCAGCGTCTCCATGTGCCAGAGCCTAGACCCGCCGTGCCTGGTTCCGGCAGATGTGAGTTGTAGGCTTGACGTCCGAGGTGGCGACGCGCCCAAGACGCGACTACTACGCCGTGCTCGGCATCACCCGCACGGCTGACCGTGCGACCGTCCGCAGGGCCTTTCGCTCGCTCGCGAGCGAGCTGCATCCCGACGTCTCGGCCGACCCGGATGCGATCGAGCGGTTCCGGGAGCTCGCCGAGGCCTACGAGGTGCTGTCGCGCCCCGAGTCACGCGCCCGCTACGACCGTTTGGGATTCGACGCGCGCGGTCTCGGCGAGCTGGCCGCGCAGGATATCGACGTCTCGCGGTTGTTCGACGATCTGCTCGAAACCGGCGGCGGCGGCGCGCGACGGGGCGGGAAGCGCGGCGGTGACGTCACGGCCGAGCTCGAGCTGACGGCCGCCGAGGCGCGGAAGGGCACTCGGCGCGGCGTTCACTACACGGCGCTGACGGATTGCCTCTCCTGCGCCGGTACCGGCAGCGCCAACGGCGGCGCGGCGATCGTCTGCGCCGAATGCGACGGCAGAGGCCGCACCCGCGACGCGAGCGCGGCGGGGCGGCCGGTGCATCTGCGCGTCTGCGCCGCGTGCC
Organism: uncultured Thermoleophilia bacterium; assembly: GCA_963780385.1. Taxonomy (GTDB): domain Bacteria; phylum Actinomycetota; class Thermoleophilia; order Gaiellales; family Gaiellaceae; genus CAWACA01. Next base: position 39,990 of record CAWACA010000010.1, read on the forward strand.
GGGGGTCGGGGCAGACGATCGGCGTCCCCCTGCCCGGAGTGCCACGAGGCGGGCCGGCTCGAGCTCGAGCGGGTCGTTCTGGTCGACGTGCCGCGCGGAACTCGGGACGGCGACGAGCTGCTGCGTCCCGGGAGCTGGAGATATCGGGAGCTTGGCTGGTGCGCCCGGGGATCTCGTCGTCACCGTCCGTCTGCGGTCGGCCGGGGACACACCGCTGCTCCGCAAGGTCGCCGCCGTGGGCGCCCTCTGCGGCCTGGGGCTGTTCGCGTTCGTGGTCGTGCTGGTCCTCCTGCCCGACTGACCGCCGGCCGCCTGCGGCGGGGCCTTGCCTCGGCGCTGGGCCTGGGGCGCTTCGTTAGGCTCAGTGAGATGACGGGGCGCGGCTACCTCATGACACCCGGCCCGACTCCGATCCCGCCGGCGGTGGCGGCTGCGATGGCCGAGCCGATCTTGTACCACCGCGGGCCCGAGTTCCGCGACGTGCTCGCACGCGTGCTCCCGCGACTCTCCGAGGTCTTCCGTACCCGGAGTCCGGTGGTGCTGCTGACCGCTTCCGGCACAGGGGCCATGGAGTCCGCCGTCGCGAATCTGTGCTCTCCCGGCGACCGGGTGCTCGTCGTCTCCGCCGGCCATTTCGGTGAGCGTTGGGCGCAGATCGCGCGTCGCTACGGCTGCGACGTCGTCGAGCTCGGCTACGAGTGGGGCGAGATCCCCGACGCGGCCGACGTCGAGGGGCGGCTCGCCGAGAGCGGCGCCGGGCTCGTCTTCTGCACGTATTGCGAGACGTCCACCGGCGTCGTGGCGGACGTGCAGGGGATCGCGAGGCGGGTCAAGGCAGGCGGCGCCCTGTGCGTCGTCGATGCGATCTCGGCGCTCGGCGCCCTGCCGCTCGAGACAGACGAGTGGGGAATCGACGCGGTCGTCTCGGGCTCCCAGAAGGCGCTGATGACGCCGCCGGGGCTCGCCTTCGCGGCCGCCTCCGACGCCGCGCTCGAGAAGGCCCGAGCGTCGACGTCCCCGCGCTACTACCTCGACTGGGAGCGGGCGCTGACCGCGCAGGACGAGTTGCGTAACCCGTTCACCCCGGCCGTCTCGCTCGTTCGCGGGCTCGACGCGGCGCTCGACCTCCTGCTCGCCGAGGGTCTCGAGGCCGCGTGGGGGAGGGCGCGCCGGCTGGGCCGAGCCTGCCGTGCAGGTGTGAAGGCGATGGGGCTCGAGCTCTTCTCGCCGGACGACGATCGATCGGTCGTGGTGACGGCGATCGGCGTCCCCGACGGTGTCGACGGGACAGCGGTCGTCCGGACGCTGCGCGAGCGTTCCGGGATCACGATCGCGGGCGGCCAGGGGCCGCTGCGGGGGAAGATCGTTCGGATCGGCCACATCGGCCACGTGGGTCTCGACGATGTCGCCGCGGCTCTGGAGGGGCTCGAGCTCGCGTTGACGGAGCTCGGGGTTGCCGTCGAGCCCGGCGTCGCCGCAGCATCCGCGCGCGATGCGTACGAGCAAGGCGTGACCGTGTGACGGACGACCGTCCGCGCGTGCTCGTACGTGAGCGGATCGCCGAGGCCGGCGTGGAGCTGTTGCGGCAGCGTTTCGACGTCGACGTGGATCTCGACTCCGACCTCATGGAGCGGATCGCCGCCTACGACGCGCTCATCGTGCGCAGCGCAACCCGCGTCACGGCCGAACTGCTCGAGGGAGCCGACCGGCTCAGGGTGATCGGCCGCGCCGGGGTGGGAGTCGACAACGTGGACATCGACGCCGCGACGAAGCGCGGCATCCTGGTGGTCAACGCGCCGGAATCCACGATCGTCTCGGCGGCCGAGCACACGATCGGGCTGCTGCTCGCGCTCGCCCGCTCGATCCCCCAGGCGCATGCCGCGCTGCACGAGGGCCGCTGGGAGCGCGCGCGTTTCGCGGGGCTCGAAGTGGCCGAGAAGACGCTCGGCATCGTCGGCTTCGGGCGCATCGGCCAGCAGGTCGCGCGACGCGCGCGGGGGCTCTCGATGCGGGTGATCGCCTTCGACCCGTACGTCGCTCCCGAGCGGATGCGGGAGCAGGGTGTCGAGCACGCCGCCAGCGCTCGAGGACGTGCTCGCCGCCTCCGACTTCGTCTCCCTGCACCCGGCCTTGACGGCAGAGTCGAAGGGACTGATCGGGCGCAGGGAGCTCGAGCTGGCACGCGACGGGATCAGGATCGTGAACGCCGCCCGCGGCGAGCTGATCGACGAGGAGGCCCTCGTGGAGGCGCTGCGGTCGGGGAAGGTCGCCGGCGCCGCGATCGACACGTTCGCCGAGGAGCCGTATTCCGGCCCCTTGCTCGAGCTCTCGAACGTCGTGCTCACGCCGCATCTCGGGGCCTCGACCCAGGAAGCCCAGGATCGGGCGGGCGTGATCGTCGCCGAGCAGGTGGCTGCCGCGCTCGAGGGCCGGCCGGCCTCCAGCGCCGTCAATGCACCGGCAATTCCGGCCGAGGAGCTCGAGTTCCTGGGCCCCTTTCTGCCGCTCGCCGCGAAGCTCGGCGAGCTCGCTTTCGAGCTCGCGGGCGGCAGCGTGACTCACCTCGAGTTCGCCCACTTCGGGGAGCTCGCCGACCACGACACGCGGCTGCTGACGCTCGCGGCTCTCAAGGGTGCCCTGCACGGGCGCTTCGACGAGCCCGTGAACGAGGTCAACGCCCCGCTCGCGGCCCGCGAGCGCGGCATCGAGGTCCGCGAGGAGAGCCGCCGTGCCTCGCCGGACTTCACGAACCTCGTTCAGGTGAGCGCAGTCTCGGGCGAGCGGGAGGTCACCGTCGCCGGCACGACGATCGGCTCCGATCACCGTCCGCGGCTCGTTCATGCGCTGGGCTACGAGATCGAGATCGAGCTCGAGCCGCTGATGATCTTCGTCGTAAACTCCGACCAGCCCGGAATGATCGGTCGGGTGGGGACGCTGCTGGGCGAGGCAGGGGTGAACATCGCCACGATGGCGGTCTCCCGCAATCGAGCCGGGGGCAATGCCCTGATGGCGCTCACGGTCGACACGCCGCTTCCCGGCCGAGCTCGTCGAGCGCCTGCTCGCAGAGCCGGGCTTCGTGGACGTGCGGCTGATCTCGCTCTCGGCGTAGGTGGACGATTGAGCAACGACGCGATGCCGGAAGCCGTTGCCCGCGTGGCCCGCTTCCTGAGCGAGGCGCGCGCGGAGGCACGGCTGCAGGAGTTCCGGTCCGGAACACCGACCGCGGACGCTGCGGCCGACGCGGTGGGCTGCGAGCTCGACCAGATCGTCAAGTCGCTCGTCTTCCTGTGTGACGAGCGCCCGATCCTCGTCATGGTGCCGGGCTCGAGGCGCGCCGACCCGCGGAAGATCGCCGCGGCCGCGGAGGCCTCGTCCGCGAAGATCGCCCCGCCCGCCGTCGTCAAGCGAGACCACCGGCTACCACGTCGGCGGCGTCGCGCCGTTCGCGCTGCGGCGGATCGAGACCGTCTTCATCGACCACGGCCTGCTCGCCTGGAAGCTCGTCTGGACGGGCGCAGGCTCGGATCGTCACATGGCCGGGATCACGCCCGGCGAGCTCGTCCGGCTGACGCGGGCGCGCTCGATCGACGCTTGTCAGGCGATCTAGCCCGAAACAGCCGCAGGCTGGTTTCGGGCGGGGAGCGGCCCAGAGGGCCGCGCTTACGCTGCGCCGAGGTGACCGCGGCCTACGGCCGCTCCTAGGCGGGTCGCGGCCGGCCCGGCTCTCAGCCCGAAACAGCCGCAGGCTGGTTTCGGGCGCCAAGAGCGGCCCGGAGGGCTCGGCCGGTCACAGGTCTAGCCGGCCGCTCAGCCGCCAGGCTAGACTCCACCCCATGGAGCCCACGGAGAAGATCTGGTTCAACGGCGAGCTCGTCGACTGGGAGGACGCCACCGTTCACGTCGGCGTCCACGGCCTCCACTACGGCTCGGGCGTCTTCGAAGGCATTCGCTGCTACGAGACACCGCGGGGGCCGGCCGTCTTCCGGCTGACCGACCACATGCGCCGCCTCGACTCCTCGGCCGCGCTCATCTACATGAAGCTCCCGTACTCGGTGGACGAGCTCGTCGCGCGACGCACGAGCTGGTCTCCGTCAACGGCCTTCCCGCCTGCTACGTGCGGCCGATCGCCTTCTACGGCTACGGCACGCTCGGCGTGCCGCCCCGGGAGAACCCGGTCTACGTCGCGATCATGAGCTGGCCGTGGGGCACCTACCTCGGCGCCGAGGCGCTCGAGAAGGGCATCCGGGCCAAGGTCTCGACCTGGCGGCGGGTCGGCGCCAACACGATCCCGCACGCGGCCAAGGCGACCGGGGTCTACCTGAACTCGATGCTCGCCGTGATGGAGGCGAATCGCGCCGGCTACGAGGAGGCGATCCTCCTGACCGAGGACGGGTTCGTCGCCGACGGCTCCGGCGAGAACATCTTCGTCGTCAAGAACGGCGTCATCTACACGCCCGACCTCGCCGCCTCGATCCTGCCCGGCATCACGCGCGACTCGCGGTCATGCAGATCGCCCGCGATCTCGGCTACGAGGTGCGCGAGAAGCCGCTCATCCGCACCGACCTCTACGTCGCGGACGAGCTCTTCATGACCGGTACGGCCGCCGAGGTGACTCCGATCCGGTCGGTCGACGACCAGGAGATCGGCGACCCGGGCCCGGTCACGAAGGCGATCCAGGAGACCTACCTCGCCGCGGTCACGGGCGGCGTCGACCGGTACTCGCACTGGCTCGAGCACGTTCCGAAGTCGTCGCCGGTCGCGGGAAGCTAGCCCGGGCGGCCGGGACTCGCCCGGCCGTGTGCGAGCGAGCCGATCCCGCTGTCGCGGCCCTTCGTCGGTCGTGCGCGAGGAGGAGCTCGTGCTCGAGGTGCTTCGCTCCGGACGGCTCGCGCTCGGCCCGATGATCGACCGGTTCGAGCAGGCGCTTGCCGAGCGGATCGGGGCACCGTACGTTGCCGCCGTCTCCAGCGGCACCGCCGGGCTTCATCTGTGCGTTCGCCTGGCCGGGCTCGGCCCGGGCGACGAGGCGATCACCTCGCCGTTCTCCTTCGTCGCGTGCGCCAACTGCATCCTGTTACGAGGGCGCGACGCCCGTGTTCGCGGACATCGATCCGCGAACGCTCAACCTCGACCCGGACGCGGTCGCCGCGGCGATCACGCCGAGAACGAAGGCGATCGTCGCCGTCGACATCTTCGGCTACCCGTGCGAGCTCGACGAGCTGCGGCGACTCGCCGACGAGCACGGTCTCGCGTTCATCGAGGACGCCTGCGAGGCGCTCGGCGCCGCAGTACCGCGGCCGCGCCGCTCGGCTCCTACGCGCACCCGGCGGTCTTCGCCTTCTACCCAACAAGCAGGTGACGACGGGCGAAGGGGGCGCCGTCGCCGTCCAGACCGAGGACGAGTGGCGGCTGCTCAAGAGCCTGGCGAACCAGGGCCGCGCCGACTCGGGCGGCTGGCTCGAGCACGCGCGCTTCGGCTACAACTACCGCCTCGACGACCTGTCGGCGGCCGTGGGCCTCGCGCAGGTCGAACGCCTCGACGAGATCCTCGCGCTGCGCTCGGCGGCGGCCGCGCGCTACGCCGGGTTGCTCGCCGGGGTCGACGGAGGTCGAGACGCTCCTCGCCGACGACGCCGACCACCGCCGCTCGTGGTTCGTCTTCCCGGTGCGCCTCGCGGCGGGCATCGACCGCGAGCGCGTCATCGCGCGCCTCGCCGAGCGCGGCATCGCCACGAGCCGCTACCTGCCGTCGATTCACCTGCAGGCGTACATGCGCGAGCGCTTCGGCTTCCGCGAAGGCATGTTGCCGGTCGCCGAGGAGGCGAGCCGCGTGCTGCTCTCGCTGCCGTTCTTCACCGACATCTCTCCCGACCAGCAGGAGCGCGTCGTCGAGGAGCTCGAGGCCGCCCTGCGATAATCCTCACATGGCTGCTGCGCCGAAGATGGTGTTCCTCGGGTTCGGCAAGTACGTCCGCTCCGACCGGATCTACGCGCTCGAGCCGATCACGGACGACGGGCGCGGCTCGGGGCGCCGGACGCTCGTCTGGGTGGAGGGCGTCCCCGAGCCGATCGTCGCCTCGCGGACCGAGCGAACGATTCTCGTCGACATGGGACAGCGCGACGCGATGGCCTCCGGCCTCGTCGACCAGGCCGTCGCGCTCGCCGAGCGCGTCGCCAGCGACGCCGAGCGGGTCGGTCCGCTTCTGCGCCGGTCGATCAAGGCCGAGGCCGGAGTCGACCTCGACGAGCTCGCGCGACGGGCGCGCCGTCTGCTCTCGTCGACGACCAGCTCCGGCCGACGCAGAGCAGCTCTTCGAAGAGGCGTGACCGCCCTCGACCGGGAGTTCTTCGCCCGCAGCGTCCACGAGGTCGCGCCGGAGCTGATCGGCTGCACGCTTGCTCGTCGACGGGGTCGGAGGGCACATCGTCGAGGTCGAGGCCTACGACCCGACCGATCCGGCGAGCCACAGCTTTCGCGGGCCCACGCCTCGCAACCGCTCCATGTTCGGCCCGCCCGGGAGAAGCTACGTCTACCGCTCCTACGGCATCCACTGGTGCCTCAATCTCGTCTGCGCCGACGCGTCCGCCGCGCTCGTGCGGGCGCTGGAGCCGACGCAGGGGCTCGAGCTGATGGCGGCGCGACGCGGCACGGACGATCCGCGGCTGCTCTGCTCTGGCCCCGGGCGCCTCTGCCAGGCGCTCGGCATCACGTCGGAGCACGACGGGCTCGCGCTGGACGAGCCGCCCTTCCTCCTTCGGGACGGCGCAGGGCCCGTCGACGTGGCGCGCGCCCCGCGGATCGGCATCACGCGTGCCACGGACCTGCCGTGGCGCTACGGGCTGGCCGGCTCGGCCTTCGTCAGCCGACCGCTTGCGGCCCGACGTACAGCGTGACGACGGCCCCCGCCTCCGCGGCGAGCCCCGCCTCCGGGAGCTGCTTCAGCACGATGCCCGGTTGGCCCTCGCCGAGCTCGGCCACCTGCGCCTGGAGGCCGCGCCTCTCGAGACGCTGGAGCGCGTTGCCGAGCGGGAGCTCCAGCAGGCGCGGGACCACCCGCACGTCAGCCGTTGCCTTCGCGACGAACGAGCCGGACGGTCTCGAACGAGCCCAGCGTGCCGCCGATCGGCTCCTGCTTCAGCACGATGCCGGGGCGGTCGATGCCCGGCTGCGCCGGTTGGAAGATGACGTCCGATTCCAGCGGTTGGGCCGCGAGCCGGGTCTGGGCGTCGAGCAGCTTCGCTCCGACGACATTCGGCACCGAGACCTCGTTGGGCTTGCAGTCGGCGACGGTGTCCGGCGCGGAGCCGGAGAAGAAGACGAGCGAGTGGGTGTCGCGGCAGAGGCCGTTGTCCCGGAGCCACCCGCCGTCCCGGTACGTCACGAGATACGACGCGGCGGACGGGTACGTCGGGGCGTCGAACGACTGGGGCTCCTGGTGGAGGAGGTTCACCGCGGACTTGGCGAAGGTCTTGAAGATGAGCGCGGGATAGGTGCCGCCTGCGACGGGCCCGCCGTCGAACTCGTGCAGCATCGGCTGCAGCCGGTCGGGGTAGCCCGACCCAGACCGCGACGGCCAGAGCTCGGCGTGTAGCCGACGAACCAGGCGTCGCCGTAGTTCTCGGTCGTCCCCGTCTTGCCGGCAACCGGCCGGTCGTCGAGCTCCGCCCGTTGACCCGTTCCCTGGGTGACGACCTCCTGCAGGATCGAGTTGAGGATCGCCGCGTTGTTCTGCGTCAGCACCCGGCGCCTCACCGGCTCGTTGCGGTCGAGCCGTTTGCCGTCCTGCACCGCGAGCACGGCCCGCGGGACGTTCCCGAGCAGCGAGCCGTCGACACGGTTCCCGCCGTTGCCGAACGCGGAGAACGCCCGGGCCATCTCGAGCGGGTTGACTGCCTCGGCGCCCAGGCCGATCGCGAGAAAGCCCTCGAGCGGGGAGCCGATGCCGAGGCGGTGGGCCGTGCGGACGACGTTCTGCGGCCCGATGTCGGCGGTCAGCTGGGCGAAGACGGTGTTGTCGGAGACGATCGTCGCCTTCTCGAGGTTGATCGTCCCGAGGTACTCGTTCTCGTAGTTGTTGACCGCCCAGAGCTTGTCGCCGAGCGAGAGCACCTGAGGCTTCGACACGAACGTGGTCTGCGGGAGAGATGCCCTGCGAGAGCGCCGTCGCCAGCACGAACGGCTTGAAGGACGACCCGGGCTGGCGCTCTCCGTGCACCGCCAGGTTGAACTCGGACTTCGAGAAGCTCGACCCGCCGATCATCGCCAGCACCTTCCCGTCGCGCGGGTCGATGGCGACCAGCGCGGCCTGCGGCCCGTTCGGGTCGGGCAGCCACTTCTCGACCGCCTCCCGCGCGAGCCGCTGGAGGTCGAGGTCGATGGTCGTGTAGACCTTGAGGCCGCCGCCGAAGACCTTGCCGGACCCGTAGTACGGGATCAGCTGGGACTTCACGTACTCGGCGAAGTACTGCTCGGGCCCCCGGGTTCCGGGCAGCTTGACCTGATCGGGGCTCGGCAGCGGCGCCTGCTGCGCGGCGTCGAGTTGCGCCTTCGTGATCAGGCCCTGCCCGAACATGAGCGTGAGCACCGTGTCGCGCCTGGCCTGCGCGCGCATCGGGTTCGCGATCGGGTCGTATGCCGTCGGGTTGGCGGGAATGCCGGCCAGCAACGCGGCTTCGGGGAGCGTCAGCTCGCTCGCGGTCTTCTGGAAGTACACGCGCGCGGCCATGCCGATGCCGTACGCGCCGTTGCCGAAGTAGATCGTGTTCAGGTAGGCGGTGAGGATCCGCTCCTTCGACCACCGCCGCTCCAGCTGCCAGGCGAGCGCCGCCTCTTTCAGCTTCCGGCTGACGGTTCGCTCGGGCTCGATGTACGTGTTCTTGACGAGCTGCTGGGTGATCGTCGAGCCGCCCTGGATGACCTCCTGGTGGCGGATGTCGGCCCAAACCGCGCGGAAGATGCCGCGCAGGTCGACGCCCCGGTGCTCCCAGAAGCGGCGGTCCTCGACCGCGACGATCGCCTGCTTCATGATCGGCGAGATCTCGTCGCCGTCGACGATGACACGCGCCTCGTCACCCCGGAGCACGGCGAGCACCCTGCCGTCGGCCGCGTAGATGTAGCCCTGCTTCTCCACCCGGTTGTCCGGGTTCGACGGGTCGATCGACGGGATGTCGTGGGCGATCGCCGTCACGAACCCGAAGGAGAGCGCGGCAAGGCCGCAGAGACCGAGGACGAGGAGGAGCAGGGAGAGCCTGAGCCTGCGAATGCGCCGCCGTGGCCTCCGCGGCGCTTCGGAAGAGCGTCGTCGGAACAGCACGAAGGCGAGATTGTAGCTGTGCGACCCGGCTGGGCCGCCCGGTTGGCCGGGGCTAGGCCGGCTCGCCGCCGGTCCGTTCGGCGACGACGAACGGGTCGGTCGTGGGCTGATCGACGCCGCCCTCCGGCTCGACCGTGACGGCGACCACAGCTCCGTCCGGCACGGGCTGGCCGACCTTGACGATCGACGTGTTGCCGCCTCCCTGCGAAGAGCCCGGCGGGCTGCGGCGTGTCGCCGCCCTCGATCACCCACACCTCGTAGGTCTTGCCTTCCGGCGCCTGCTCGAGGTCTCTGAGCACGAGCGCCGCCTCGTCGGTGGGGCTGACGACGAGCGTGCCGTCGGCGCCCGTGACGGGGAGGTGCACGCGATTCCGGATCGCTGATCAGCGAGACCACGCTCGCTCTCCTGCGCCCTGGCGGCGCGCTCGTCGTCGAGCGAGCTCGAGAGCGAGGACGCCCAGATGCCCAGCGCGATCGCAACGCCGGCCGCCACGGCCGCGGCGGCGCCGAGCGCGACGGGCAGCGCGCGCCGCCGCATCGGGACGACGTTCGGCCGTTCCGCGAGGGCCGCGTCGACGATCCGATCACGGAGACCGGGGGGCGGGGCGGGCCCTTCGACCGCGTACGCCAGCGCCGCCGTCGTCTCCTGGAAGCCCGTGAGCTCCTCGCGGCACTGGGGACAGTGACGCAGGTGCTCCTCGTACTCGGCTTCCTCGGCCGGGTCGAGCGCGTTCAGTGCGTACGCGGCTGTTAGTTCGTGGATCCCCTGGGGCTCCATCGTTGCTCCTCGGGCGCGGCCTCGGCGAGCAGTTCCCGCATCTGCGAGAGGCCGGCGAACATCCTCGATTTGATGGTACCGAGAGGCTGACCGAGCCTCTCGGCCAGCTCGGACTGGCTGAAGCCGCCGTAGTAGGCGAGCTCGAGCGCCTCGCGCTGCTGGTCGGGCAGCTTGCGCAGGGCCGCCTGGACGCGCTCGCGCTCGAGACGCAGCCAGGCCGCCTCGTCGGTCTCCGCGCCGCCGGGCTCGAAGCTGTCGTCGAGCGGCTCGGCCCGGCGCCGCTGCTCGCGCCGGACGAGGTCGACCGCTCTGCGGTGCACGAGCGTCAGGATCCAGGTGCTCGCCTTGGACCGCTCGGGCATGAAGCGGCCGGCGGTGCGCCAGACGGCGAGGAATGCCTCCTGGACGGCGTCCTCGGCGAGCGACGCGTCGCGAAGGACCCGGTACGCGAGGTTGTAGGCGACCCGTCCGTAGCGGTCGTACAGCTCCGCCAGCGCGACATGGTCGGATCGCGCGACGAGCGCGACGAGGGCTTCGTCCGAGAGGTGCGCGAGGTCCTTCGGCATGACTCGGCGCCGCTCGCGCTTTCCGGCGCGGGCGGACGGCAACCCTAGCACGCTGCCTCCACTGCGTCCCATGAACCCAATTCGCGCCCGGGCGGCCATCGGTTCGGCCTCCCCCGGACAGGGGAGCGAACCGAATCGGGCGGGTGGGCGAACCACGGGCGGCTCAGGCACCTCAGGGGCCTGCGACCGGGAGATGGAAGGAACCACGATCAAGGAGGCACGATGAGGAAGAAAGCGATTCTCGCTCTCGTCGTGGTGGCCGCAGGGGCGCTCGCTCTGACCGTCGCGCTGACGCGCGGCCCCGCGCCCGAGGCCACCAAGGCGGCGAGCCATCGCGAGGCGCCGCTGATCTCGCAGGATCAGACGGCGGACGTCAGCGACTTCTACATGTTCGTCAGTCCTGACAACCCCGACACGGTGACGCTGATCGCCGACTGGATTCCCTTCGAGGAGCCCTCCGCCGGCCCGAACTGGTACTCGCTTCTCCGAGAACGCCCGCTACGAGATCAAGATCGACAACACGGGCGACGCCAGGCCGGACATCACGTACCGGTTCGAGTTCACGTGACAACCCGGCCGCGACGTTCGGTCCGCTCGGGTGCACCAGCGGAACGTGTCAGTTCTACACCCTGACGAAGATCGAGAACGGGCAGCGCGACGGTGCTCGGGCGGACCTTCCCGGTCGGCCCGAACAACATCGGCCCGAAGTTCACCCCGAACTACCAGTCGATCTTCAACTCGCAGGTGCGGAATCTCCCCGGCGGCGCCGGGAAGGTGTTCGTCGGACAGGCCGACGATCCGTTCTTCGGCGACATCGCGGCCGCGTTCGACGCCGTGACGATCCGGAACGACTTCGGTCAGAAGGGCGGCGGCAGTGACTCGTTCGCCGGCTTCAACGTCCACGCCACAGCGCTCCAGGTGCCCAAGGCCGACCTCAAGGGCGCGGGCGACGTGATCGGCGGCTGGGCCGCGTCCTACCGGCCGGCCAGCTTCGTCGGCAAGGGCGGCAACCGGTGGGTGCAGGTCGCCCGCCTGGCGAACCCGCTCACCAACGAGCTGCTCATTCCGACGACCCGCAAGGATCAGTGGAACGCCCGCAATCCGCGCGGTGACTCGACGTTCACGCAGTACCTCACCGACCCGATCCTGGCACCCGTGATCAACCAGCTCTACGGGCTCCAGATCCCGACCACCAACCGGAGCGACCTGAGGGCGATCTTCCACCAGGGCCTGCCCGGTCTCAACCAGTTCGGCAACGTCGACGCGGACATGCTTCGGCTCAACCTGTCGATCGCCCCGGCGGCGAACCCGAACCGGTTGACCGTCGCCGCGATGGACAACGCCGGCTGGCCGAACGGACGCCGGCTGATCGACGACGTGATCGACCTCGCCGAGAACGGCCTCGAGGGCGCGTTCTTCACGCCCCAGTACTGGCCGGTCGTGCTCGGCGACGGCGTCGACGGAAACGACAAGCCGTACCAGTCGACGTTCCCGTACGTCGCGCTGCCCAACCAGGGCTTCGCGAACAGCCACGGGGTCGTGCAGCCCCCCACCCCGTAACGCCAACCCGGAAGGGGGCCCGGCCGAGCGCCGGGCCCCCTTCCGATCCGTCGCATTCAGGGAGAGCCATGACAGCCAAGAAAATCGGAGCGATTGCAGGAGTCGCCGCTCTGCTCGGCATCGGCGGCCTCCTCGGCGGGGTGCTGAGCCGCGACTCGTCGCCCTCGCCCGTCAACGCAGGCAGGGACGAGCCCGCCGCCGTGGCGGCGGACCACGCGCTCACGGGATTCTCGCTCGGCGACACGGAGAGCCTCGTCGTCGAGTTGCAGAACACCGTGCGGGAGAATCCGAGCGACGTGCAGTCGCTGGCGCTGCTCGGGCTCGCGTACCAGCAACGTGCGCGGGAGACCGGCGATCCCGCCTACTACATCAAGTCCGAGGGCGTGCTCCAGGAGGCGCTCGCGCTCGAGCCCGACGACCTGCTCGCGACGAGCGGTCTGGGCTCGCTCGCCCTCGCCCGCCACGATTTTGCCGGCGCCCTCCGGCTCGGGGAGAAGGCACGCAGCCTCTCGCCGGATACAGCCCGCAACTACGGCGTCATCGGCGACGCGCTCACCGAGCTCGGGCGCTACAAGGACGCGTTCGCCGCGTTCGACGAGATGGTCGCCCTGAAGCCGGGCATCGCGTCGTACGCGAGGGTCTCGTACGCGCGCGAGCTGCGTCGGGGATCCCCGTGGCGCGATCCGGGCGATGGAGCTCGCCGTCGACGCGGCCCGCGGCTCGCAGGAGCCCGCCGCGTGGGCGATGACGCAGCTCGGCAAGATCCACTTCTCGATCGGGGAGCTGGACGAGGCCGCGCGGCTGGTACGAGCGCGCCCTCGCCGCTCTTCCCGGCTATGTCTACGCGCTCGAGGCGCTCGCCCACGTCGAGGGCGCCCGCGGCGACTATCCGGCGGCGATCGAGCTGGCCCGCAAGGCCGTGGACAGCATCCCGCTGCCGCAGTTCGTCACGCTGCTGGGCGACCTGTACCAGGTCTCCGGCCAGGAGAAGCTCGCCCGCGAGCAGTACGACCTGATGGGCGCCATCCACCGGCTGCTGCAGGCCAACGGCGTGCGCAGCGATCTCGAGATCGCCGTCTTCTACGCCGACCACGGGATCAAGCTTCCGGAAGCGCTCGAGCTCGCGCGAGCCGGGCGCGCCGCCCGCCCGAGCATCACCGGAGACGATGCCCTCGCCTGGGCGCTCGAGCGCAACGGCCGCTGCGAGGAGGCGCTGCCGTACTCGAAGCGGGCGCTGCGCCTCGGGACGATGGATGCGTCGCTCTTCTTCCACCGGGGCATGATCGAGCGCTGCCTCGGCAACCGCCAGGAGGCTGAACGGTGGTTCAGCCGCGCGCTCGAGCTGAACCCCGGCTTCTCCCTGATCTGGACACCCGTCGCGGAGGCGCTGCTCGAGGAGGGCAAGGCATGAGAAAGATCGTGGCACTCGCCGTCGCAGCGCTTGCGCTGCTCGCGCCGGCCGCGGCATCGGCGCATCCGCTCGGGAACTTCACGGTCAACCACTTCACGCGCATCGAGCCCTCCGGCGACCGGTTGTACCTGCGGTACGTGCTCGACATGGCGGAGATCCCGACGTTCCAGGCCCGAGACGAGGTCGCCGCGGAGGGTCGGCAGACCTACGGCCGCGAGCTCGCCGCGCAACTCGTCGACGGTCTCTCGCTGACCGTGGCCGGGTCGCCCGTCGAGCTGCAAGGAGCTCGGGCACGAGCTCGCGTTCGCCGAAGGGGTCGGCGGGCTCCAGACGACGCGCCTCGAGATCGTGCTCGACGCCGGTCGCCTGCCGGCCTCGGACGGGCCGATCGGGATTGCCTTCCACGACGGGAACTACCCCGACCGGCTCGGCTGGCGCGAGATCGTCGTCGCCGCGACCTCCGGTGCGGCCGTCGTTTCGTCGAACGCGCCCTCGGAGAGCGTCACCAACGAGCTGCGCGCCTATCCCCAGGATCTGCTCCAGAGCCCGCTCGACGTCCGTGAGGCAACCGCCCGGATCACGCCGGGCGCGGTTGCCGGGCCCCCGCCGGAGCTCTCAGGCGACAGCGAGATCTCGTCGCCGGTACGCGTCGCACAGAAGACCGAGAACGGCTTCACCTCGCTGATCAGCAAGGAGAGCCTCTCGATCGGCGTCATCCTGGTGTCGCTTCTCGTCGCGATGTTCTGGGGCGCCGCGCATGCGCTGACCCCGGGCCACGGCAAGGCGATCGTGGCCGCGTACCTCATCGGAACGCGCGGGACGCCCCGGCACGCGCTGTACCTCGGCCTGATCGTCACCGTGACCCACACGATCGGGGTCTTCGCGCTCGGAGGCGTGACGCTCGCGCTCTCGGAGTTCATCGTTCCGGACGACCTCTACCCGTGGCTGAACCTCGTCTCGGCGGTACTCGTCGTCGCCGTCGGCATCACGGTGCTGCGGATGCGCGTGCTCGGCTGGGTGCGCGGCCGGCGGTCACCGGGCCACGCGCACGACCACGGTCACGACCACGAGCACGGCATGCCACGGGCACGACCACGACCACGAGCACGGCCACTCGCACGACCACCACGACCACGATCACCCGCACGACCACGACCACGGGCACAGCCATGACCACGGGCACTCGCACGGGCACGATCATCAGCACGTCCCCGAGCCGGGCACGGGCTGGCGAGGTCTCCTCACCGTCGGGATCTCGGGTGGCCTCCTGCCCTGCCCGAGCGCTCTCGTCGTCCTCCTCGCGGCGATCTCGCTGCAGCGCGTCGGCTACGGGCTCGTCCTGATCGTCGCGTTCTCCATCGGGCTCGCCGCGACGATCAGCGGGATCGGGCTGCTCGCGATCGGCGCCCGTCGCGTCTTCAACCGCATGAGCTTCCAGGGGCCGGTCATCCGGCTCCTGCCGGCGGTCAGCGCCCTGGTCATCCTCGCGTTCGGAATCGCGATGACCGTGCGCGCCGTGCCGCAGCTTTCGTGATGCGAACCGAATCGATCAGCCCGGCGAACCCGAAGGGACACCGGAGCAGAAAAAGGGAGGAGGATACGCCGCCGTGTTCGGACTCGATGACAAGATCGCAACGCTCTCCGAAGGGGCATCTGTCTGGATCGTTCTCGTCGTCGCGATCCTGCTCGGGCTCCGACATGCGACCGACCCCGACCACATCGCGGCGGTGACGTCCCTCGTCGCCGGCGGCAAGGAGCGGGCGGGGCGCGCCGCCGGCCAAGCTCGGCCTCGCCTGGGGCCTCGGCCACGCGACGACGCTGTTCGCCTTCGGGCTCCCGATCGTCGTCTTCAACCGGTACCTCCCCGAGCGCGCGCAGCAGGGCGCCGAGGTGGCGATCGCGATCGTGATCGTGCTACTCGCCGCTCGGCTGATCCGGCGCTGGCGAGACGGCCGGTATCACGTCCACGAGCACGAGCACGACGGCGTCCACCACAGCCACGTTCATGGGCACGAGCCGTCGACACGGCGGGCCCACGGACATCCCCACCGGCCGCGCTCGCCGTCTCGGCGCGTTCGGCATCGGTCTCGTTCACGGAATGGGCGGCAGCGCAGGCGTCGGGGTTCTCGTTCTCGCAACGGTCGACTCGACCGGCGTCGCGGTCGCCTCGCTCGTGTTGCTCGCGGTCTTCACGGCGATTTCGATGACGGTGCTCTCGACGGGCTTCGGGCTCACCCTGGGCGCGCGGCCGATGCGCGGCGTGTTCAACAAGCTCGCGCCGGTGCTCGGCTGCCTGAGCCTGGCCTTCGGCGTCTGGTACGGCCTTTCGGCGCTCGACGTCACGCCGTATTACTTTTGACGTGGGGGAACTCTGGCGTGGGGGAACCCATGGTTCCCCCACGGACCCCCTCCTTGATGCTTGACGCGTTGCTCGCGCTGTAGCGCAGCCAGGCAGAGCCAGGCTGCGCTGGCCGACTGAGCTTGCGGAATGGTCACCGGCTGGCGGCTCGGCGCTCGGCCGGCGCTAGCATCGGCCGCCATGGCCGCCGCAGAGCTCGAGCACCTCACCCGCAACGCCGTGCACGTCCTCCCGGAGGGCGAGCTCGAGCGCAAGCTCGCGCTCGGCCGGCCGCTGCGCGTCAAGCTCGGCATCGACGTCACCGCGCCCGACATGCACGTCGGCCACGCGATCCCGCTCCAGCGGATGCGAGCCTTCCAGGACGCGGGTCACATCGGGGTGCTCATCGTCGGCGACTACACGACGCGGATCGGCGATCCGTCCGGGCGGTCGGCCGAGCGCCCGGTGCTCTCCGACGAGGAGATCGACGGCAACGCGAAGCGGTACTTCGAGCAGGCGGCGCTCGTGATCGACACCGATCCCGCCCGCCTCGAGGTGCGCTTCAACGGCGAGTGGCTCGGGCAGCTCGACTTCGCCGAGGTGCTCCGCCTGACGCGCACGACGACCGTCGCGCGGCTGCTCGAGCGCGACGACTTCGCCAAGCGCTACGCAGCGCAGGCGCCCATCTCCGTCTCCGAGCTCCTCTACCCGCTCATGCAGGCCTACGACTCCGTCGCGGTGCAGGCCGACGTCGAGCTCGGCGGCACGGACCAGCTCTACAACCTGCTCGGCGGCCGGGGCGTCATGGAGGCGTACGGGCTCGAGCCCCAGGTCGCGCTCACGACGCCGCTGCTGATCGGCGGCCGACGGCGAGAAGATGAGCAAGTCGCGCGGGAACACGATCGGCCTGACCGATCCTCCCGAGGAGCAGTTCGGCCGCACGATGCGGATCTCCGACGAGCTGCTCCCGGACTACTACCGGCTCGTGCATGGAGGTCGACCCGGGAGAGATGGCCGCCGACCCGATGGAGGCGAAGCTCGAGCTGGCGCGCTGGATCGTGACGCGCTCGCACGGGGAGGAGGCCGCGGCGGCCGCGGAGGAGCACTTCACGCGTGTCGTGCGCCGCCACGAAGCGCCGGACGAGCTGCCCGAGGTCGAGGTCGAGGGCGTCCTGTACCTGCCCGAGCTGCTCAAGGGCCAGTTCGGCCAATCGTCGAGCCACTGGCGGCGGGTGATCGGCCAGGGCGGGGTCAGGCTCGACGGCGAGCCGGTCCGCGAGCTCGAGCTCGATACCGGCGGCCTCGACGGGGCCGTGCTCCAGGCCGGCAAGCGGCAGTTCGTGCGCCTTCGCGAGCGCGGTGCCTGACACCATCGCCGTTCCCCACGCGAGGAGGGGGCGTTCGGTGGCCGTCAGAACATGCCGATTTGCAGGGATATCGTGCTGCCGGCCCCCTGCTTGACACCCTCCCGGACCCTGCTATCATTTACAGGCTGCCTTTACGGCCGCACGTTGAAGAATGTTCACCCACGACGAAGGAGTGCCCTTCAGGTAGGAAGCCTGCGATAGAATGCTTCTCGCCTGGGGGCCTCTGACTGAAGTCGGGGGCCTTCTTCATGAGCGGCCCGAGCGGCGCGGTCTTTGAAAACTCAACAGCGCAACGCGTTCGAGAGCCTCGCGTGCCATGAGCACGCGGGGTCACTACAGCTCGTTCGAGGTTCGTTCTCGAACGAGCACCTCCGAGCCGATAGCAAACGCCGCCCGTTCTGGGCGGAGATTGCGACAGGTTTTCACGGAGAGTTTGATCCTGGCTCAGGACGAACGCTGGCGGCGCGCTTAACACATGCAAGTCGAGCGACGAAAGGTCCTTCGGGGCCCTGAAAGCGGCGAACGGGTGAGTAACACGTGGGTAACCCACCCTCGGTACCGGGATAGCCCGGGGAAACCCGGATTAATACCGGATGGCCTCTCCGGTCTACGGACTGGC
Source organism: uncultured Thermoleophilia bacterium (assembly GCA_963780385.1). Taxonomy (GTDB): domain Bacteria; phylum Actinomycetota; class Thermoleophilia; order Gaiellales; family Gaiellaceae; genus CAWACA01. The sequence goes on from CAWACA010000010.1 coordinate 57,943, forward strand.
GAGAAAAGGTAGCTTCGGCCTCCGACCGAGGACGGGCCCGCGGCCGATTAGCTTGTTGGCGGGGTAACGGCCCACCAAGGCGACGATCGGTAGCTGGTCTGAGAGGACGATCAGCCACACTGGGACTGAGACACGGCCCAGACTCCTACGGGAGGCAGCAGTGGGGAATCTTGCGCAATGGGCGGAAGCCTGACGCAGCGACGCCGCGTGCGGGAAGAAGGCCTTCGGGTTGTAAACCGCTTTCAGAAGGGACGAAGCCACTCGGGTGAATAGCCCAGAGGGTGACGGTACCTTCAGAAGAAGCCCCGGCTAACTACGTGCCAGCAGCCGCGGTAATACGTAGGGGGCCAGCGTTGTCCGGATTCATTGGGCGTAAAGCGCGTGTAGGCGGCCAGGTAGGTCCGATGTGAAATCTGGAGGCTCAACCTCCAGCGGTCATTGGAAACCATCTGGCTAGAGTCCGGAAGAGGAGAGTGGAATTCCTGGTGTAGCGGTGAAATGCGCAGATATCAGGAAGAACACCAATGGCGAAGGCAGCTCTCTGGGACGGTACTGACGCTGAGACGCGAAAGCGTGGGGAGCGAACAGGATTAGATACCCTGGTAGTCCACGCCGTAAACGATGGGCGCTAGGTGTGGGCGGTGTCGACTCCGTCCGTGCCGAAGCTAACGCATTAAGCGCCCCGCCTGGGGAGTACGGCCGCAAGGCTAAAACTCAAAGGAATTGACGGGGGCCCGCACAAGCAGCGGAGCATGTGGTTTAATTCGACGCAACGCGAAGAACCTTACCAGGGCTTGACATGCACGGGTAAATCGTGGAAACACGATCCCCCGCAAGGGCTCGTGCACAGGTGGTGCATGGCTGTCGTCAGCTCGTGTCGTGAGATGTTGGGTTAAGTCCCGCAACGAGCGCAACCCCTGTCCCATGTTGCCAGCGGATAATGCCGGGGACTCATGGGAGACTGCCGGTGACAAACCGGAGGAAGGTGGGGATGATGTCAAGTCATCATGCCCTTTATGCTCTGGGCTACACACGTGCTACATTGGCCGGTACAAAGGGCTGCAAACCCGTGAGGGGGAGCGAATCCCAAAAAACCGGTCTCGGTTCGGATTGGAGGCTGAAACTCGCCTCCATGAAGGCGGAGTTGCTAGTAATCGCGGATCAGCACTGCCGCGGTGAATACGTTCCCGGGCCTTGTACACACCGCCCGTCACACCACGAAAGCCGGCAACACCCGAAGCCGGTGGCCCAACCCGCAAGGGAGGGAGCCGTCGAAGGTGGGGTTGGTGATTGGGGTGAAGTCGTAACAAGGTAGCCGTAGCGGAAGCTGCGGCTGGATCACCTCCTTTCTAGGGATGCCGGGGCAATTACCCCGGCAGGCGCCCGGCTCGTCGATGTGCAATCGCGCGTCCGAGCTCGGGCTCGCCTGGAATCAATGTCGAGCTCGATCGCAATGCGCTGTTGAGTTTTGAGAGACCGCCCGCGAGGGTGGGACGCTCATGCGGGGACGACCCGCGCGCACCTTGAGAACTCCATAGCGGCAAACACGGTGTTCTTCATGATCAAGAGACAAAGGGCGCACGGTGGATGCCTTGGTGCCAGGAGCCGAAGAAGGACGTGGGCGGCTGCGAAAAGCCCGGGGGAGGAGCTGACCATCCGTTGATCCCGGGGTGTCCGAATGGGGAAACCCACGCGTGGTAATGCGCGCGTACCCTTGCCTGAATCAAATAGGGCAAGCGGAGGCAAGCGGGCGAACTGAAACATCTTAGTAGCCCGAGGAAAGGAAAGAAACCTCGACTCCCTGAGTAGTGGCGAGCGAAAGGGGATCAGCCCAAACCTCGACGACGTGATAGGCGGCAGCCGTTGTCGTGGAGGTGTTGTAGGGCCTGTCTTGATCCGCCTGCCGGCGGGTCGGGGAGTTACAAAATCGAGTGCTAGCCGAAGCGAGTGGAAACTCGCGCCGTAGAAGGTAAAGGCCCTGTAGGCGAAAGCATTCGATCTTCCTTGACAGGTTCCTGAGTACGGCCGGGCACGGGAAACCCGGTCGGAATCCGCGGGGACCACCCCGTAAGGCTAAGTACTCCCTGGCGACCGATAGTGAACTAGTACCGTGAGGGAAAGGTGAAAAGCACCCCGGAAGGGGAGTGAAATAGTACCTGAAACCGTGTGCCTACAAGCGGTCGGAGCAGGCTTTGTCCTGTGACGGCGTGCCTTTTGCATAATGAGCCAGCGAGTTGCTGTTCGGCGGCGAGGTTAAGGAAACGGAGCCGTAGCGAAAGCGAGTCCGAATAGGGCGATTGAGTCGTCGGACGCAGACCCGAAACTGAGTGATCTACCCATGGGCAGGTTGAAGCGGGGGTAAGACCCCGTGGAGGACCGAACCGACGTCGGTTGAAAACGGCGCGGATGACCTGTGGGTCGGAGTGAAAGGCTAATCAAACTCAGAGATATCTGGTTCTCCCCGAAATATATTTAGGTATAGCGTCACGTGTTCAACGATGGCTGTAGAGCACTGTTTGGCCTAGGGGGCCTACCAGCTTACTGAAGTCAGACAAACTCCGAATACCATCGTTCTAGAGCGTGGCAGTCAGAGTGCGAGGGATAAGCTTCGTGCTCAAAAGGGAAACAGCCCAGACCGTCGGCTAAGGCCCCTAATTCCTGGCTAAGTGGGAAACGATGTCTGAGTGCCGAGACAACCAGGATGTTGGCTTAGAAGCAGCCACCATTTAAAGAGTGCGTAACAGCTCACTGGTCAAGTGTTCGGGCGCGGACAATGTAACGGGGCTCAAGTCAGGAGCCGAAGCCACGGACTTCGAGCTTTGCTCGGAGTGGTAGGGGAGCGTTCCCAGGCCGTTGAAGCGGCGGCGGCAAGCCAGTCGTGGAGGCCTGGGAAGTGCGAATGCTGGCACGAGTAACGAAAGAGGAGTGAGAAACTCCTCCGCCGAATGCCCAAGGGTTCCTGAGTAAAGCTAATCTGCTCAGGGTTAGTCGGGACCTAAGCCGAGGCCGAAAGGCGTAGGCGATGGACAACCGGTTGATATTCCGGTACCACGTAGCCGCCGTTACCACCGAAGGGGGGACGGGGTAGGCTAGGGAAACCCAGGCGATGGTCGTCCTGGGGTAACCGCGTAGGGCGCTCCGTAGGGAAATCCGCGGAGCATCGAGCCTGAGACGGGATGCCGAGTCCGAAGAGGACGAAGTTCCTAAAGCCATGCCTCCGAGAAAAGCCTCTAGGGAGGCGGCGCGTGCCCGTACCAAAACCGACACAGGTGGGCAAGTAGAGAATACTCAGGCGATCGGAAGAACCCTCGTTAAGGAACTCGGCAAAATGGCCCCGTAACTTCGGGAGAAGGGGCGCCGCGACAGGGTGAGGAACCTTTTCGGTTCCGAGCCCGAGGCGGCCGCAGTGAAACGGCCCAAGCGACTGTTTACCAAAAACACAGGTCTCTGCTAAGTCGTAAGACGACGTATAGGGGCTGACGCCTGCCCGGTGCCGGAAGGTCACGAGGAGAGGTTAGCTTCGGCGAAGCCTCGAATCTAAGCCCCGGTAAACGGCGGCGGTAACTATAACCGTCCTAAGGTAGCGAAATTCCTTGTCGGGTAAGTTCCGACCTGCACGAATGGCGTAACGACTTGGGCGCTGTCTCAACGAGGGATCCGGTGAAACTGTAGTCTCGGTGAAGATGCCGAGTACCCGTGGCTGGACGGAAAGACCCCGTGAACCTTTACTGCAGCTTGATGTTGGAGTCTGGAACAGGTTGTCCAGGATAGGTGGGAGGCTTTGAAGCGGGGGCGCTAGCTCTCGTGGAGCCAACCTTGGGATACCACCCTTCTTGTTCTGGGCTTCTAACCCGGCGCCGTGATCCGGGCCGGGAACAGCGTCAGGTGGGCAGTTTGACTGGGGCGGTCGCCTCCTAAAATGTAACGGAGGCGTGCAAAGGTTCCCTCAGTACGGTTGGAAATCGTACGAAGAGCGCAAAGGCAGAAGGGAGCTTGACTGCGAGACTGACAAGTCGAGCAGGCGCGAAAGCGGGCCTTAGTGATCCGGCGGTGGAGAGTGGAATCGCCGTCGCTCAACGGATAAAAGGTACTCCGGGGATAACAGGCTTATCCTCCCCAAGAGTCCACATCGACGGGAGGGTTTGGCACCTCGATGTCGGCTCGTCGCATCCTGGGGCTGGAGTTGGTCCCAAGGGTTGGGCTGTTCGCCCATTAAAGCGGTACGCGAGCTGGGTTCAGAACGTCGTGAGACAGTTCGGTCCCTATCCGCCATGGGCGTTGGAGGCTTGAGAGGAGTCGTCCCTAGTACGAGAGGACCGGGACGAACGGACCTCTGGTGTATCAGTCGTCGTGCCAACGGCGCTGCTGGTTAGCCACGTCTGGATGGGATAACCGCTGAAAGCATCTAAGCGGGAAGCCCACCTCGAGATGAGGCCTCCCATCCCCTCGAGGGAAGTAAGGACCGTGGGAGACCACCACGTTGATAGGCGGGACGTGCAAGCACGGCAACGTGTTCAGCGGACCCGTACTAATCGTCCGAGGTCTTGATTTGAACATTGTGGTGTCGCTATGGAGTTCTGAGGGTGCGCGGGGTCGCGCGACCGCTCACAGCTTCCGGTGGTCTTAGCGGCGGGGAAACACCTCTTCCCATTCCGAACAGAGCAGTTAAGCCCGCCAGCGCCGATGGTACTCGGAGGGCAACCTCCCGGGAGAGTAGGACGCCGCCGGATTTTCTTCGAAAGCCGCCCCAGGGCGGCTTTCGACGTTGATGAGGTCACATGTTCTCGGGGACGATGACGACGGAGCCCGCGGAGCGGCGGGCCGGCCCGTGGAAGACGGCCTCGACGTTGGTACCGTCCGGGTCGAGGACGTAGGCCGCGTAGTACCCGGGGTGGTAGGAGCGCTCGCCCGGCGGGCCGTTGTCGCTGCCGCCCGCCCCGAGAGCGGCCTCGTGGAAGCGCTCGACCGCCTCTTGATCGGCCGCCTGGAACGCGAGGTGGAGCCCGCGCGTCGGCTCGCCGTCTGCGCTGACGAAGAGCTCGTCGGCGTAGAAGAACTCATGGCTTTCACCCGACAGGTCGCGTCCGAGCGCCTGGAGCGCGGTGCGGTAGAAGTGCTTGCTCGCCTCGAGGTCGCTCACCCTGAGGTGGACGTGGTCGAGCTGGCGTCCAAGGTGGAACTCGGTCATGGCTTCTCCTCTCGACTGCGGTCGTGCAGAAGCCCCATTCCCCCTACGGTCGTGTTCCACGCGCGGCCCACGCTCGCGCGGTCAACGCGATCGACCCGTCCGCCGCCCTCGGCAGCGTCGCATGCAGGCGCTCCCGGAGCGCGTCGCGGCCCGCCTCGTCGAGCGACATCGCGTAGCTCGGGGCCGGCCCCTGCGCACCGAGGAAGGGAGCCCAGTAGCCGTCGAAGTCGCCGAAGACGGTCGGCACGTCGATCGGCTGGACGACCGGATCGGCGAGTCCCGCCTCGCGGAGGAGCCGCTCGAGCGGCTCGGGCCTGCAGATGGGGAACCGGGCGCCCTCGTCGAGCGTCGCGGCGGCCGGATCGAGGTCGACGGCGGCGTCCCAGAACCGGCGGATGACCTCCATCCCTTCGGCGTAGTCCCAGACGTAGAGGGCAACCGTGCCGCCCGCCCTGGTCGTGCGCGCCATCTCGGAGAGGGCGCGTTGCGGCTCGGGGACGAAGTTGATCACCAGGCCCGACACGGCGACGTCGAAGCCGCCGTCGTCGAACGGCAGCGACTGCGCATCGCCCTCCAGGAACGTCGCGGGCGCGCTGCCGGCTGCCGCTCGGGCGTGCTCGACGAAGCCGCTGGACGGATCGATCGCCGTCACGTGCTCTGGATCGGCAAGCTCCAGCACGGCGCCCGTCAGGGCTCCTGTGCCGCAGCCCACGTCGAGCCAGCGTCCACCGGGCGGAAGCGCGAGCCAGGTGACGAACTCCGCCGCGACGGCACGGCTCCAGCGCCCGATGTACGCCTCGTAGGCATCGCCGACCGCCCAGATGTCAGATCCCATCCATCTCCTAGGCGGCGCGAAGCCGCTCCCGCCAGTCGGGGTCGAGCTCGCGCAGCCGCTGAATCCGCTCCTCTACGGACGGGTGCGTCGAGAACATCATCGCCAGCCGCTCCTGGCCGAACGGGTTCAGGATGTAGAGGGGCTCGGTGGCCGGGCTGGCGCCCTTGAACGCGATCAGCTCCATCCCCTGCTCGAGCCGCGCGAGGCCGCCGGCGAGGCCGTGGGGAGAGCCGCAGATCTCCGCCGCGCGTGCATCCGCGGCCAGCTCGCGCTTGGGCGACAGCATGATCTGCACCAGGCTGGCGCCGATCGGCGCGAGGATGTACACCAGGGCGCGCTCGAACCAGCCGCCGATGCGGCTGGCCTCGATGAGCCATACGGCCAGGAGGACGACGGGCGTCTGGATCGTGACGTCCCGGTGACGCGCATGAGCCAGCTCGTGCGCGAGGATGCCTTCGAGCTCGGCGGGCGGCGCAAGGCCCAGGAGACCGCGGCTGACCGCGATTCCGATGTCGCCGGCGCCGCGACCCACGGAGAAGGCGCGCGGGTAGCTGTCGTCGAGGATGTAGAGCTTCGGCCGTCCGACGCCGGCGGCTGCGGCGAGCTGCTCCGCGGTCGTGTGCAGGACGGCCGCCTCCGTCAGGGTGAGCTCCTGGGCGCCGAGCGAGGCGAGGATGACTCGTGGACCGTACCAGTACATGGTCGCGGCCATGAGCAGCGCCACGACGAGGAACACCGTCCCGACACCGAACCCGCCAAGCCACCAACCGAGGGCCCCCAGCGCTGCCACGAAGCCGGTGAGCAGGAGTAGGGCCTTCGCGACGTTACGGGTCGCTTGAAGCCCGGGGCGCACGGCGACCTACGGCTCGTCGGGCTCGTCGGCGAGCCCGCGCGGCGGCCAGTCGTCGCTCTCCGGCGCATCGCAGCGGCTCGTGCAGTGGATGGAAGCGACGTTCTGCAGCGGCACGAGGATATGGCCGTTCAGCTCGATATGCACGACGTCCTCGATGTAGCAATACGCCGTGAGAACCCCGTCCTGGTATTCGCCCCCGAAGAGCGCGACCTCGACCTGCTCGCCGCGGTACTTGTTGGTGTAGTCCTCCACCGAAGCCAGTCTAGCCCCCTGATCCGCCCTTCAGGATCGGCCCGCGCCGGTGGCCCCGGGCGGCGCGCGCTGCGCTCTCGGACGAATCACGCTTGCCTGCCCGAGGCGTAGGCTTCCGCTGTGCCGCGGGAGTACCCGACCGTGCTCGACCTGATCGGCGGCACGCCGCTCGTCCGGCTCCAGCAGGTGACCCGCGGCCTGCAGTCGACCGTGCTCGCCAAGCTCGAGTACCTCAACCCGGGGGAAGCGTCAAAGATCGCATCGGGTTGCGAATGATCGAGCAGGCCGAGCGTGACGGAAGGCTTCGCCCTGGCGGGACGATCGTCGAGCCGACGAGCGGGAACACCGGCGTGGGGCTTGCGATGGCGGCCGCGCTCCGAGGCTACCGCTGCATCTTCGTGATGCCCGACAAGGTCTCTCAGGAGAAGGTCAGGCTCCTGCGGGCCTACGGCGCCGAAGTGGTGGTCTGCCCGACTGCCGTGCCGCCCGAGTCGCCCGAGAGCTACTACGCGGTGTCGAACCGCCTGACCGAGGAGATCCCGGGCGCCTTCAAGCCGGACCAGTACTCGAATCCGGCCAATCCCGAAGCGCACTACGAGACGACGGGCCCCGAGCTCTGGGAGCAGACCGGCGGCGAGCTCGACGCTCTCGTGCTGACGGTCGGCACCGGCGGGACGATCACCGGCGCGGCTCGGTATCTGCGGGAGAAGAAGCCCGACCTCCGTGTCGTCGCGGTGGACCCGAGGGGCTCGATCTATTCCTCGCCGACCGTTCATCAGTACCTCGTCGAGGGCATCGGCGAAGACTTCTGGCCCTCCACCTACGACCCGTCCCTCGTCGACGAGTACGTGACCGTGTCCGACCGCGACTCGTTCCAGACCGCGCGCCGCATCGCCCGCGAGGAGGGCATGCTGGTCGGCGGCTCCGGCGGCACCGCCGTCTTCGCCGCCATCCAGGTCGCCCGGCGGCTGCCTGCGGGCTCGACGGTGGTCACGCTGATCCCCGACTCCGGCCGCGGGTACCTCTCCAAGCTGTACGACGACAACTGGCTCGCGGAGTACGGGCTCCTCGAGCGGGCGGCTCCGGTGCCGACGATCCAGGAAGTGCTGTCGTTCAAGCACGTCGAGGAGCCCGAGGTCCCGGAGCTCGTCCTCGTCGACGCGCACCGCAAGGTCGGAGAGGCCATCGATCTCATGCAGCGCTACGGGATCTCGCAGATCCCGGTCGTGCGCAACCTGCCGGCCCAGTCGCTCGCCGACGTGATCGGCTCGATCCGCGAGCGCGGCTTGCTCGAGCGCGTCTTTCGCAATCGTGACGCCCTCGACGAGGACGTCGCCGAGGCGATGGATCCGCCCCTGCCCGCAGTCGAGCTCACCGAGTCGGTCGATCAGGTCTTCGCCGATCTTTCCGGCGGCAGCCCCGCTGTCGTCGTGGCGCGCGTGGGCGTCCCCGTCGGCGTCATCACTCGTGCCGACCTGCTCGAGTACCTCGCGGCCCGGCGCAGCGGCAACGGCACGGAGTAGCGCGATGGAGTTCGAGACACGGGCGATCCACGTCGGCCAGGAGCCCGACCCGGCCACGGGCGCGATGATCGTGCCGATCTACCAGACGTCGACCTACCTGCAGGAGGAGGTCGGCGTCCACAAGGGGTTCGACTACTCGCGTACCGCCAACCCGACCCGGCGGGCCCTCGAGGAGTGCCTCGCCTCGCTGGAGGGCGCCGAGCACGGGCTCGCCTTCTCGTCCGGCATGGGCGCCATCACGACGGTCCTCCACCTCCTTTCACCCGGCGACCGCGTCGTGGCCGTCAACGACCTCTACGGCGGGACCTACCGGATCTTCACGCGCGTGTACGAGCCCAAGGGCTACCGGTTCGAGCTGCTGCCGGTGGATGCCGTCAACGCCGGCCTCGCGGGCGCCCTCGACGAATCGACCCGGATGGTCTGGATCGAATCGCCGACCAATCCGCTGATGAACGTCGTCGACATCCGCGCGGCCGCCGAGGCAGCGAGCGCGGCCGGGGCTCTGTGCGTGGTCGACAACACGTTCGCGACGCCCTTCCTGCAGCGACCGCTCGAGCTCGGCGCCGATCTCGTCGTGCACTCGACGACGAAGTACCTGGGGGGCCACTCCGACGTCGTCGGTGGCTTTGTCGCGACAAGCGACCCGCTGCTTGCCGAGCGTCTCGCGTTCCTGCAGAACTCGCTGGGCGCCGTGCCGGGACCGTTCGACTCCTGGCTCGTTCTGCGCGGCCTCAAGACGCTCGCGCTGCGCATGCGGCAGCACTGCGCGAATGCGGCTCGGGTCGCCGGCTGGCTCGGCGAGCACCCCGGCGTCGAGCGCGTGAGGTATCCGGGGCTGCCCTCCCATCCTCAGCACGAGCTGGCACGCCGCCAGATGGACGACTTCGGAGGCATGGTCAGCTTCGAGCTCGCCGGATCCGAGGAGGATGCGCGACGGGTGCTGGCAGCGACGCGGATCTGGAAGCTCGGTGAAAGCCTCGGCGGTGTCGAGAGCCTGATCGAGCATCCGGGTCTCATGACCCACGCGACGCTCGCCGACTCGCCGCTCGCCCTGCCGGGGAACCTGATCCGGCTGTCGGTGGGCATCGAGTCGGTCGACGATCTCATCGCGGACCTCGACCAGGCGCTGGCGCTGCTCTAGGCGGAAACGGCGGCGAAGCCGTTGTTATCCGCCGGGGAGGGGCCCGATAGGGCCCCGGCTCTAGGCGGAAACGGCGGCGAAGCCGTTGTTATCCGCCGGGGAGGGGCCCGATAGGGGCGGGCCCCGTTCCGGGAGCTCGGCTCTTAGGCGGAATGCAGCGACTTGCCGCAATCCTCTTCAGGTGTCGCTACCGGCGCTCTAACGTGACCGGGGCCTCTCGGCCCTTTCCGGCCGATAACGGGCTGCGCCCGTTTCGGCCTAATGCGCGTCGTCGAGATGGCTGAGGCGCATCGCCCCGTTCTCAACGGCGACCGCCGAGAGCCGCGCGTTCGGCTCGACCGGGGCGGGCGGCGGTGCGCGTGGAACGTGAGGCCGAGCGCGTGCGCGTGCACAGCGCGGATCGCAGCCGCCGTGAGAGACGACGAGGACGTGCTCGCCCGGGTGTGCGGCGGCGATCTCCGTCACGGCGGCGACGACGCGGTCGGCCATCTCCTCGTAGCTCTCGCCGCCCTCCCAGCCCTTGTCGCCCGTCTAGCCAGCGCGCCACCTGCTCGGGCGCGGCCGCCTCGAGCTCATCCCGGGTCGACCCGACCATGAGCCGACGTCGACTTCTCGCAGGTCGTCCCTGCAGGAGATCTCGAGCCCGCGGCGTCGTGCGACCGCTGCGGCCGTCTCCCGCGCGCGACGCAGGTCGCTCGCGTAGATCGCGGCCAGCGGGAACGCGTCGAGGCGCTCGGCGAGCGCGGCCGCCTGGTGCCCGGCCGCGCTCGGGTCAGCGGTCGGTCGGCATGTCCCTGCCAGCGCTTCTGCGCATTCCAGTCGCTCTCGCCGTGTCGGGCGAGCAGGATCGTCGTCACGGCGGCTATCGTAGGCGCGCCGTGGACCTCGGCCTCGCAGACCGGGTCTGCCTCGTTACCGGCTCGACGGCCGGGATCGGCCTCGAGACCGCGCGGATGCTGGCCGCAGGAAGGCGCGACGGTCGTCGGTGCGCGGCCGCGACGGCGTCGGTGGAGGCGGCCCGGGCCGACGCCGGCGCGGCGCTCGGCGTCGCGGCGATCTCTCCGCCCCGGACGCGCCGGCCACGCTCGTCGCCGAGGCGGAGGACGTGCTCGGGCGCGTCGACTGCCTCGTCAACAACGTCGGCATCGCCTTCCAGCGATCCTTCGACGAGCTCACCGAGGACGACTGGGAGTCGATGTGGCAGCTGAACGTGATGAGCTACGTACGCGCGATCCGGGCCGTGCTGCCCGGGATGCGCGGCGCGGCGCTACGGCCGCATCGTCAACGTGAGCTCGACGGCCGGCAAGCGACCGTCGACGGGGATGCCGGACTACACCGTGACGAAGGCGGCGGTGCTCTCGCTCTCGCGACTCGTCGCCGAGTCTACGCGAAGGACGGGATCCTCTGCAACGCCGTTGCCCGGGGCCGACGCTGTCGCCTGCGTGGCTCGCCGAGGGCGGGCTCGCCGACCAGGTCGCCGAGCGGACGGGCAAGACGCGCGAGCAGGTGCTCGACGACGTGGGCAAGGGCCGGCCGCTCGGGCGCATGGCCGAGCCGGCGGAGATCGCGGCCGTGATCGTCTTTCTGTGCTCGGACCGCGCCAGCTACGTGACGGGGGCCGCGTGGAGCGCCGACGGCGGCACCGTCCCTCGTGATCATCTAGCCTGGGACGGTGTCATGCCCGAGATCGCGGGAGCGGTGGCCGACGGCTTCGAGGCGCCGCATCCGGAGCCTCGAGGACGACTAGCTCTCGGCGCTCGCCGTCCGGTCGTACGAGACGCGCGGCAGGGCGGTTGCCCGAGGAAGAGTGCCGGCTGCGAACGCCGTTCCAGCGCGATCGCGACCGGATCGTCCACTCGAAGGCGTTCCGGCGCCTCAAGCAGAAGACGCAGGTGTTCGTCGCTCCGCGAGGCGATCACTTCCGCACCCGGCTCACGCACACGCTCGAGGCGGCCGGTATCTCGCGCGCCGTCGCCCGCGCGCTGCGCCTGAACGAGGATCTCACCGAGGCGATCGCGCTCGGCCACGATCTCGGCCACCCGCCGTTCGGCCACACCGGGGAGGAGGCGCTCGACCAGATCCTCGCGGAGCGCTTCGGCCGCGGCGTTCCGGCACAACGAGCACTCGCTGCGGATCGTCGAGGTGCTCGAGAAGGAGGGCCGGGGCCTGAACCTGACCCGGGAGGTGCGCGACGGGATCCTCAATCACACCGGGCCCGGGCGAGCCGGAGACGCTCGAGGGCAGGATCGTCCGTATCGTCGACCGGGTCGCGTACATCAACCACGACATCGACGATGCGATACGGGCCGGCCTGCTCTCTCCCGACGAGCTGCCCGCGGAGGAGCTCGCGCTGCTCGGCGACACGCGGCTCGAAGCGGATCGACACGCTCGTCCACGACCTGGTCGAAACCTCGGTCGGCGGCGACGACATCGTCCAGAGCGCCGAGATCGGCCAGGCAATGCTCGGGCTCCGCGCCTTCATGTTCGAGCACGTGTACCTCGGGCGGGCGGGCGACGAGGAACGGCGCCGCGCCACCGAGACCGTACGGAGCATCTTCGGCCACTTCGCCGACCACCCGGAGGAGCTGCCGCCGGATCGGCCCGGTGACCTGCCCGAGCGGGTCACCGACTACGTCGCCGGCATGACGGATCGCTTCGCTCTCGGATGGCGCTGATCCGCCAGACGTCGATCGACGCCGTCCGCGACGCCGTCGACATCGTCGAGCTCGTGCAGGCCCGGACGCCGCTCCGCCGCGTCGGCTCCCGCTGGGTCGGTCGCTGTCCCTTTCACGAGGAGCGCACGCCGAGCTTCTCGGTCAGCGCCGACAAGAAGACGTACTACTGCTTCGGCTGCCAGCGCGGCGGCGACGTCTTCCGCTTCGTGCAGGAGACCGAGGGCCTCGACTTCGCGCAGGCGGTCGAGACGCTCGCCGACCGGTATCGCGTCGAGCTCGAATACGAGGAAGGTGGCCGGCCCGACGACGGCGGCCGCCGCCGCCGGGAGCGGCTGCTGTCGCTGCTCGAGGACGCCGCACGCTTCTACGAGCGAACGCTCTGGGAAGGCCAGGGCGGGGAGGAGGTGCGAGCGTATCTGGCAAGCCGCGGCCTCGATGAGGAAGCCTCCCGCAGCTTCCGCCTCGGCCTCTCGCCCGGCGGGGACGTCTTGCCGCGCAAGGCGACGCGAGAAGGGCTACACGCGCGAGGAGCTCACCGCTGCCGGCCTCGCCAACCGACGCGGCAACGACTACTTCGGCTCGCGGCTCATCTTTCCGCTTGCCGACCGCCAGGGTCGGGTGCTCGGCTTCGGCGCGAGGCGGCTCTCCGACGCCGATCCGATCAAGGCGAAGTACGTCAACACGCCGGAGACCGAGCTGTTCCAGAAAGGCGCGATCGTCTACGGGCTCGACCGCGCGCGGCCGGCGATCGCCAAGCAGGACCTGGCCGTCGTGGTCGAGGGCTACACGGACGTGCATCGCCCTCCACCAGGCCGGGCTCGTCACGGCCGTGGCCGCGATGGGCACCGCGCTGACCGAGCGCCAGCTCCGCGAGCTGCGGCGCCTCTGCTCTCGCCTGTACCTCTGCTTCGACGCCGACGCCGCCGGCCAGGAGGCGACGCTCCGCGGCATGGAGCTCGCCTACCGCGAGTTCGTCGAGGTGCGGATCGTCGCGCTGCCGAAGGGTGCCGATCCTGCCGAGGCCGCCGAGGGCTTCGCCGCCCGTCTCGAGGAGGCCGAGTCGTACCCGCGCCACCGGGTGCGGCTCGAGATCGAGCGCTCGCCCAGCCGCGAGGCGGCGTTCCAGCGCCTGCGCGACGTCGTCGCGTCGTTCGACCGCAACACGGAGTGGATGGACGCGGTCGAGTACGCCGCGGACCGACTCGACCTGCCGCGGGACCTCCAGGCGGCCCTGGCGCCGCGCGCCTCCCGGACGACGGGCGTGGTCTCCCGCAAGGTGCTCGAGGCCGGCGACAACCTCGAGCGGAGGGTGCTCGCAGGCTGCATCGCGCACCCGGAGCTCGTCCAGGCGCTCGCGGAGATCTCTCCCGAGCATTTCGCCTCGGAGGTGCACCGCAAGCTGCAGGCGCACCTCGTGCACCCGAACGGCGAGGAGCCCGAGCTCGTCTCGCTCCAGGCGGAGCTCGACGCGCTGGCGGCCGCCGAGGGCATCGACGAGCGCGCCGGCCGGGAGCACCTCCTGCGCCTCCGCGAGCGCTATCTGCGCAAGCAGCTCGCCGCCGCCGAGCTCGAGCGCACCCGCGAGCTGCAGACGGCGCTCGAGCGCGTCCAGGCTGCTCTCGCCGAGCTCGGCTGAGCCCGCGGAGCTACAATCACCTGCGGCCGGGACCGCCCGGCGGCGAGAACGATCCCCGGTAGCTCAATTGGCAGAGCATCCGGCTGTTAACCGGAGGGTTGCTGGTTCGAGTCCAGCCCGGGGAGCTAGAAAAGCCCTGCAAGGGGGCTTTTCGCTGGTAGACCAAGGCTGGCATGACGGTGGAAAGCCGAGGTCCGGGCGCGCGTATTGTCGGCCGCGAGCCGGAGCTCGCCGTGTTGCGCGAGTTCTTCGGAACGCGTTCCTCTCCGCATGCCTTCGTCCTCACCGGTGGGGCAGGGATCGGCAAGACGACGCTTTGGGGAGCGGGGGTCGATGCCGCCCGGGAGCAGGGGTTGCGCGTTCTCTCGGCCCGGCCGAGCGGTGCCGAGGCACAACTCTCGTTCGCGACGCTCATCGACCTGTTCGATGGAGTCGACACCGAAGAGCTCGCCGCTCTGCCGGCCCCCCAGCTCCGCGCGCTGCAGGTCGCGCTGCTACGGGCCGAGCCGACGGGCGTACCGGCGGAGCCGCACGCGATCGCCGTCGGGTTGCTGAGCGCGCTGCGTGCGCTGGCCGCCGGGGCGCCGCTCCTGGTCGCCGTCGACGATGTCCAGTGGCTCGACTCTCCTTCCGCCGACGCGCTCGCTTTCGCTGCGCGCCGGCTCGAGGGCGATGCGGTCGCGCTTCCTCCTGGCGAGGCGTTCCGGCAGGTCGTCTGCTCTCGAGCGGGCGCTCGAGCGGAGCGGGCTGGAGCGTCTCGAGGTCGTCCCGCTGAGCCTCGGTGCGATCCGCCGCCTCCTGTCCGACCAACTCGGGCTGAGCCTGCCCCGGCAGCTCCTGCGCCGGATCTTCGAGTCGACGCTCGGCAACCCGCTGTTCGCGCTCGAGCTCGGACGTGCGCTCGCCGAGCGCGGGTCACCGGAGATCGGCCAGGACATCCCGGTGCCGGACGCGGTCGAGGACCTCCTGGGAACGCGCGTGGCGCGGCTGCCGGGCCCGGAGCGCAGGCTGCTGCTCGCGGTCGCTCTGAGCGCCGATCTGCGCACGACTCAGCTCGCGGCGATCGCGGACCCGGTCGCTCTCGACGCCGCCGTGGATGCCGGGCTGCTGATCGTCGAGGGGGACCGCGTGCGCCCCTCGCACCCGCTGCTCGCCGCGGCGGCGAAGAGACACTCGCGTGCAGGCGAGCGGCGTGAGCTCCACCACGAGCTGGCCGGCGTGGTCGCCGACAGCGAGCTGCGCGCCCGGCACCTCGCGCTCGCGACAGTGCGTCCGGATGCCGAGCTTGCAGCCACGGTCGCCGCAGCGGCTGCCGGCGCATCCGCACGCGGCGCCCGGCAGGAGGCCGTGGAGCTGGCCGAGCACGCGCTGCGCCTCACGCCGGCGGAGGGAGCGGAGCGCAGCGACCGGGTGCTCGCGCTCGCCGCGTACCTGGAGGCTGCGGGCGAGCCAAGGCGGGTGACAGCGCTGCTCACGCCGGAGCTCGACTCGTTGCCTCCCGGCGCCGCGCGCGTCAGAGCGCAGCTGCTCCTGTCCGAGGGCGGCGGCGTCTCGAGCATCTGGGATCACGAGCGGCACCTCGAGCAGGCGCTGGCGGAAAGCCGGGACGACCCCGTGCTGCGCGCGCGGGTGCTGGCGAAGATGTCGAGCAACGCAGCGGCCACGGCCGTATCACGGATCCGCCTCGCCGAGGCCTGGGCGCTCGAGGCGCTGCCCGCGGCGCGTCGCGCCGGGTCTGAGCTCGAGAGGCCCGTGCTCTACGGGCTTGGGTGGGCGCGGGCCTTGAGCGGACGCCCGATCGACGACCTCTGCGAGCGGTTCCGCCGGGTGTCGGACGCCGCGTACTACATCGCCGATTCGCCCGACCACGTGGCGGGCCAGCGGCAGGGGTGGCGAGGCGACGTGGACGGGGCGCGTAAGACAATCGCCGCACTCCGGTCGCTTGCCGACGAACGGGGCGAGGGCATGTCCTACGCCTTGGTCGGCGTGTTCCTGTGCGAGGTCGAGCTGCGGGCGGGCAACTGGGAGGCGGTCGAGCGGGTGCTCGACGAGTGGGCCGAGTCCGAGCGCCTGCTGGTCGCACCGACGTATCAGCGGATCCGCGCGCAGGTTGCCGCGGGCCGTGGTCTTCCGGACGAGGCGCAGCGGTGGGCGGAGCCGGCGGTCGCGGGCGCCGAGGCGATCGGGACACGCTGGCAGCTGCTCGAGGCACTGCGAGCACGCGGGATCGCCGCCCTCCTCACGCACGAGCCGGACCGGGCGGTCGAGAGCCTGTGTGCGGTCTGGGAGCACACGGAGCGCGAGGGCGTGAACGACCCCGGCGCGTTCCCGGTGGCGCCGGATCTCGTCGAAGCGCTCGCGGAGCTCGGACGGGTGGACGAGGCACGGACAGTCACCGCGCGCCTCACGGAGCTCGCCGAGCAGCAGGAGCATCCGTGGGGGCGCGTTACCGCGCTGCGCTGCCGGGCTCTGGTCCAGCTCGCGTCGCAGACCGATCAGGACGAGGCGGCGTCGGCGCTCGCGGACGCGGCGGTCGCCTACGAGCGAGCTCGGCCTTCGCTTCGACCACGCCAGGTCGCTGCTCATCCTCGGCCGCGCGCAGCGCCGGCGCAGGAAGTGGGCCGCAGCGCGGGTCGCCCTCGAGCAGGCCGCCGCCGCCTTCGACGAGATCGGCTCGCCCGGATGGTCTGAGGAAGCGCGTGGGGAGCTCGCCCGCGTCGGCGCGCGGCGTCCGCCGCCGGCGGGCGAGCTAACGCCGGCGCAGCGACGCGTGGTCGAGCTGGCGGCGGAGGGGCTGTCCAACAAGGAGATCGCGCGCGCTCTCTTCGTCACCGTGCACACGGTCGAAGTGCACCTCTCGCACGCGTACGGAAAGCTCGGCGTTCGGTCACGGGCGCAGCTCGCGGGCCGCCTCTCCGGCCGGACGTAGCCTCCTCAAAGTTTGAGGGTTTCCGTGATTTCGCGGAAGCCCTCTCCGGCGTAGCGTCTTCGGCATGACGCAGTTCCTCGTCGAGCTCTACGTCTCACGCACCGATGCCTCCGAGGTCGGACGCCTGGCGGAGCGTACGCGGGTCGCGGCCGAGGAGCTGACCCGGGAGGGCGTGCCCGTCCACTACGTCTCCTCCATCTTCCTCCCGGAGGACGAGACGTGCTTCTTTCTGTGCGAGGCCTTCGCGATCGAGGCGGTGCGCGAGGCAGTCCGGCGGGCGGCACTGCCGTTCGATCGCGTCGCCGAGGCGCTCGCCGAACCGAAGTCGCGTGGTGAGCCACGCGGTCACCGCCGCGCGACGGAAGAGAGCCCGATGCTCGACGCGTCCTGATGGGACCCCTGCGTGCGAGAGGAGATTCCGATGACTGACCATGACGACGCAAACCGCCTCAGCCGCCGGAGGCTCCTCGGTCTCGGCGCCGGCGCCGCTGGAGCGATCGTGCTCGCGCCCGGCGCGCGGGCCGCCACGGCTGCGAACGAAGCTGTGCGCGGCGGCCCGACTTCGGCGGTCGCCGCAACCCGCTCCGACCGTTTCGGCCGAATCTTCAAGCTGCCGCCGTTCGCCGAGCCGAGCGAGCGCGTCACCGCCGCGCTGCTCGAGCTCGGCAAGCCGGGCGGCCCGCTCGACGCCCGTGACGCGCTCGAACGCGGGCCGAAGGATCTGATCGTCGACCTCTCGCTCTCGGCGGCGAACCCGAACAATCCCGACGCATACCGCGGGGACGACCTTCTTCGGCCAGTTCATCGACCACGACATCACGTTCGACGCCTCCTCGCGGGCTCGGCCGACCGACCGCGCCCGAGAGTGCGCGCAACTTCCGCACACCCGCGCTCGACCTCGACTCCGTCTACGGCCAGGGGCCGGTCGCCGATCAGGCGCTCTACGACCCGGCCGATACGGCGAAGCTCAAGCTCGAGAGCGGAGGGCTCTTCGAAGACCTGCCGCGCACCGCCGACAACCGCGCGATCATCGCCGACCCGCGCAACGACGAGCACGTAATCCTGGCCGGCCTGCACGCTGCCTTCATCCGGTTCCACAACAACGCCGTCGACGCGGTGCGCGCGCAGCGGAACGAGCGCCCCCGGCGAGGCCTTCGCGCAGGCGCGCCGGCTGACGACGTGGCACTACCAGTGGCTTGTCGTGCACGAGTTCCTGCCGCTCATCGTCGGCCAGGCGATGGTGGACGACGTCCTGAGGCGAGGCCGGCGCTTCTTCACGCCCAGGAACAACCCGTTCATCCCTGTCGATTTTCAGGGGGCCGCGTACCGCTTCGGCCACAGCATGATCCGGCCGTCCTATCGGGCGAATCTCGCCGGCGACCACGGACAATCCGTTCTTCGCGCTCATCTTCGATCCCAGGGGAGGCCGGCAAGCCCGACCCGGACGACCTCTCCGGCGGCGTGCGTGCACCACGCCGCTTCGTCGGCTGGCAAACGTTCTTCGACTTCGGCGACGGGAGGTGAAGCCGAACAAGCTGATCGACACGAAGCTCTCGACGCCGCTCTTCAACCTGCCGCTGGGCGCGATCGCGAGCCACGACGCGCCGACCTCGCTGCCGCAGCGGACGCTGCTCCGCCACCTGACCTGGCAGCTTCCGTCGGGTCAGGCGGTTGCAAGGGAGATCGGGGTGGCCAGGCTCGGGCGGTCCAACCTCCGCGAGCTGCGCGGCTACGCCGACTTCGACCGCAGCACGCCGCTCTGGTACTACATCCTGAAGGAGGCCGAGCTCACGGTCGGCGGCCACCACCTCGGCCCCGCCGGTGGACGGATCGTCGCAGAGGTGATTCTCGGGCTGCTCCAGGCCGACGGCGGTTCGTACCTGAACGCGCAGCAGGCTGGAGGCCGACTCTGCCGCGCGCACGGCGGCGCGGGGGATTTCCGCACGATCGACTTCCTCGCATTCGCCGGCGTCGATCCCGCAGGCCGGGGCCAGTGAAGTCGACGATCCTCCTCGTCGGGACATCGCACCGATGCGCGCCTGTCGAGCTGCGCGAGCGGGTCGCGCTCAACCGCGAGGGTGCAC
>CAWACA010000011.1:0-37977 GCA_963780385.1 uncultured Thermoleophilia bacterium
GTCGCCGGCGGGATGGGCTCCACGCCCCGGAGGAGAAGGCCGGTGTCGGTGACGGGTGGGATGCTGACCGTCGGAGGCAGGAGCGGCGGGAGCCCCGATCCCGTGTCGGCGAGCCCGGTGGTCGGCGACCCCGCGGCGTCGCTGTCGTCGTTCGTCGTCACCATGCCGACGATGGCGCCGGCCGTGATGATCAGGAGGGCGGCGGCGACGAGGGCCGCCCAGCCCCAGGGCGGGGTGTCCGGTTTCTTCGTGTCCGGTTCCGTCGTCTCCGGTTCCTTGGGTACGTCCACGACGAAGTAGGCTACCTCCGTGGCAGCGGTCGGGACCGTCGGCGTCGTCGGGCTCGGCACGATGGGTGCCGGCATTGCGCAGGTCTGTGTCCAGGCCGGCCTTCGGACGGTGGCCAGCGAAGTCACGACCGAGCTCGCCGAGCGTGGGCGAGGCGTCGTGGAGCGCGGGCGGGCCCGTCACGTGGAGAAGGGACGAATGACGTCCGAGGAGCGTGACGCGGCGCTGGCGCAGCTGACGGTCACCGGAGAGATCGCCGAGCTGGCGGACTGCGACCTCGTGATCGAGGCGGCGCCCGAGGAGCCGTCGGTGAAACGTGACGTGTTCGCCGCGCTCGATACGGCCGTGGGCGCCGGCGCCGTGCTCGCCACGAACACCTCGGCTCTGTCTGTGACGGAGCTCGCCGCCGGAAGCTCTCACCCCGCACGGGTGGTGGGGCTCCATTTCTTCAACCCGGCGCCGGTCCTCCCGCTGGTCGAGGTCGTGCGAACGGAGCTGTCCTCGCCCGAGGTCGTCGAGACCGCCGCCGAGTTCGTCGTCCGGATAGGGAAAGAGCCGATCGTCTGCCGGGACATCTCCCGGGTTCGTGGTCAACCGCGTGCTCATTCCCGTGCTGAACGACGCCGTGCGCGTGCTGGACGAGGGAACCGCGAGCGCGGAGGACATCGACCGGGGGATGTGCCTCGGGACGCGCTGGCCGATCGGGCCGCTGGCGCTGATCGACCTGATCGGGGTGGACGTGCACGTCCACGCCGCCGAGGCGCTCTGGGAGGCATACCGCGAGCCGCGCTTCGCGCCGCCCGCCCGTCTCGTGCGGATGCTCCAGGCGGGCCATCTCGGCCGCAAGAGCGGTCGCGGGTTCTACGCGTACGACGATCCATCCCGCTAGGGGTGCCGTCCGGGCGCGGGGGCACGATCGCCCCCCGTGACGATGTGCACACTCTGCCGCAGGAACCTCCTGGCGGGAGAACTCTACCGGTGCTGGGAGCCGGAGACCGGACGGGGCGAGCGGCCGGTCTGCATGCTGTGCGAGCCGGAGGCCGCGAAGGCAGGCTGGACGCGCGCTCACGGTGAGTCGGAGCGCGAGGGCACGGCCGGCCTGAGGAGCACGGTTCGCCGCCGTAGGCCGAAACGACGGCGAAGCCGTTGTTATCGGCCGGGAAGCGGCCGAAGGCCGCGTTCAGGCTGCGGTTCACGGCGCCCAGGCTGTGAAACGGGCGCAGCCGTATCCGCCAAGAGGGGCGAAGGCCCCGCCGTTTCCGCGTAGGGCTCTGCGCACAAGCCGGCTTCGCCGCCGTTTCGGCCTAGGAGGTGACCGGGCCCTGGCGGGCCCTTTCACGGCGGATAACGGCTTCGCCGTTTCCGCCTAGGGCTTCGGCCGACAACGCCGGCTTCGCCGCCGTTTCGGCCTAGAGGTGACCGGGCCCTGGCGGGCCCTTCACGGCGGATAACGGCTTCGCCGTTTCCGCCTAGGGCTCACACTTTCCTAACGAAGCGCTAAGCGGCCGCACACCTTCGTCGGCAATAGTACGGGCGCCCCTATGCGCCGGCGCTGGGTCATCTGGTTGCTCTCGCTCGCGACGGCTCTCGCGTCGTCGTCCGCTGCGCTCGGAGCCCCCGCCGACAGCGGGATCGAGCTCGCAGGGGGAGCAGGCCGCTCCGTGCTGACGCTGCGAGGCGCGGTGCTGGGCACGCTCGAGGTCGGTCGTATCACGGTCACGATCCGTGGTGGGGATCCGCAGGTCGTCGTCCAGGGCGAAGACTGGCAACGCCGAACAGAGCGGGGCATCACCTACGGCGGCCGCGACATCCGCTTCCGGATCTTCCGCGGCAGCTGGAGGCTCGTCGTCAACGGCACCGGCATCAACGCGAGCGCGGTCGGCAGCGGTCTCGTCGGCCTGCGCGGTGACGGGCGCTACTCCATCGACGGTGAGCCGTACAAGGCCTGGCCGGAGGAGTACCAGACGATCCGCCTCGGTCCCGACCTCTAGATCATCTGGGCCATCGCTACCCTGGCGGGATGAACCAAACGCTGCCGAAGGTGCTCGTCGTCGAGGACGAGGAGTCCATAGCCTCGTTCGTGGCGATGTACCTCAAGAAAGGCGGCTTCGCGGTCTGCGTCGCCGCCTCGGGCACCGAGGCGCTTGCGAAGGCCTCGTCGGAGAACCCGGCGCTCATCGTCCTCGATCTCGCGCTGCCGGATGTCGACGGTATCGACGTCTGCCGCCGTATCCGTCAGCGCTCGGACGTGCCGATTCTGATGCTCACCGCGCGCGACGACGACGTCGACAAGATCATCGGGCTCGAGGTGGGCGCCGACGACTACCTGACGAAACCGTTCAATCCGCGTGAGCTCGTCGCGCGCGTCAAGTCTGTGCTGCGCCGCGCGGCCCCGTCCAGGCGGCATCTCGAGAGCGCCGTGCTCGAGCCACGGCCAGCTCGTCATCGACGCCGGGCGGCGGGAGGTCACGGTGACGGGCACGCGCGGTGGCGCTCGCCCCGAAGGAGTTCGACCTGCTCTGGGAGCTGCTCGATCACCGCGGGCTGGTGCTCACGCGGGACCAGCTTCTGGAGCGGGTGTGGGGATACACGTTCGCCGGAGACACGCGCACGGTCGACGTCCACGTCCGCCAGCTTCGTCGCAAGCTCGGCGACGCATGCCCCGTCGTCACGGTGTGGGGAGTCGGGTACAAGGTCTCCACCGAGCCCAAGCCGCCCCGTGAGGCGGAGACCGAGCCGGCCGCCGTCTGAGAGGCTCGGGCCGCCCGGCGCGCGGCAGGAGAGGGTGCCGTTCTTCGTGAGCTCTAGCATTTAGCGATGCGGTCGCTGCGCTTCCGGCTACCCGCGTTGTTCCTCGTCGGCGTGCTGCTGGCCGGGATCGTGACCGCGATCATCACGATCCGGCTCTTCCAGGACTACACGGAGAGCCAGACGATCGGTGACCTCCGGCGCCAGGCGCGGGAGCTCGGCGGCCTGTTCGCCGAGCAGGCGGTGCAGAGCGTCGACGAGGGGACGGCGCCTCCGCGCCTGGTCGTGCCGAGGCTCGAGCGGGCCACCGGCACCCGTCTCTACTACGTCGGCGTGGGGCTCTTCCCGGGCGACGTCTCCGGGCTGCGCCGTCTCACGCCGCAGGAGGCGGGGCTCGGGCGCCTGCCCGGGCAGACCACCACGATCGAGTTCGTTCCGCCGGGCGAGGACCGCACGTACCTCGCGATCGCCGAGCCGGTCGAGCTGCTCGGGGAGACGTTCGGCGCCCTCGTCGTCGCCAAGCCGCGCGCGGAGCTGCGGGAGCGCTGGCCTGTCCTGCTCTGGCGGGCCGGGCTCGCGTTCCTCGGCGGCCTGCTCGTCGCCGGACTGCTCTTTCTGTACCTCTCGCGGCGCGTCACGAAGCCGCTGCTCTCACTGTCGCGTGCCGCAGACCGGGTCGCGGGCGGGAACTACGACGTCGAGATCGAGCCGGTCCGCTCCGGCGACGAGATCGGTCACCTCACGGAGCGCTTCGGCGAGATGACCCGGCGGCTCGCGGAGGCGAGCGAGCGGGAGCGTCACTTCCTGATGACCGTCTCGCATGAGCTGCGGACGCCGCTGACGGCCATACGCGGCCACGTCGACGCGCTGCGGGAAGGGCTCGCCTCCGATCCCGACGCCCGCGATGCCTCGCTCGAGGTCATCGAGGCGGAAACCGACCGGCTGGCCCGCCTCGTCCAGGATCTCCTCGACCTGGCGAAGCTGGACGCGAACCGCTTCGCCCTCGTCGAGGAGGAGGTCGACCTCGAACGGCTGCTCGAGCTCGCCTACCAGACGTTCGCCGAGGAGGCCAAGCGGCGCGAGATCCACTACGGGCAGGACGTAGGCGAGGCGCCGGTGATCACGACGGACGGCGACCGCGTGCTCCAGATCGTCTCCAACCTGCTCATCAACGCGTTCGAGTGGACCCCCGACGGCGGCGAGATCACGCTCGCCCTCGACGCCCAGAACGGCCGTCTCGCCCTCAGCGTCAGCGACAGCGGCCCGGGGATCCCTCTCGAGGAGCAGGAGCGCATCTTCCGTCCCTTCTGGTCGCGCAACGGCCAGGGCACGGGGCTCGGCCTCGCGATCGCGCGGGAGCTCGCCCACGCGCTCGGCGGCCGTATCGAGCTCGAATCGGAGCCCGGCCGGGGCTCCTGCTTCACGCTCGTGCTCCCCAGGGCCCGCTAGCCGCGCGCCCTCGCCGGGTCTTACAGCGGTCGGAGCGACGAGGTGGTCGAGGCCCGCTGCTCGAGCTCGCGCTCGACGCGATCCAGCGTGCGGTCGAGGCGGTCGAGGCGGCGCTCGGCGCTGCGCCAGCCGGAGGAGACGAGGTCGACGAGCAGCGCGAGATCCTCGACCCGAGCGCGGCGCTCGGTCTCCAGGATCGTCTCCAGCCGCTCGAGGCGCCTGATCGTCTGCGCGGAGAGGCCTCGGATCTCTGCGACGTGGCGGCCCACCGGGCAGCACTTCCGCCCGCAGCGACTCCTGGAGCGCCTCGGAAACGCGGGCCGGCATCGCCGCCTCCAGCTCGGCGGCGCTCTGTGCCAGGGTCTCGAGGCTCTCGCGGGCCCGTTCCACGACCGCGCGCAACTCGGTCTCGCCGGTCTGGTCCTCCTCGAGGGCGACGAGCCTCATCCGGGCGCGATCGAGGATGTCGGTCTCCACGTCGCCGCACTCTAACCTGTCGGGCGGATGAAGACCAGCGAGCTCGACTACGAGCTTCCGGGGGAGCTGATCGCCCAGGCGCCGCTCCCTCGCCGCGACGCCTCGCGCCTGCTCGTCTACGACCGCCGGACGGGCGAGACCGGGCGCCGGACCTTCTCCGACCTGCCGGACGAGCTACCCGACGGAACCCTCGTCGTCGTCAACGACACCCGCGTCGTGCCGGCCCGGCTGCACCTGCTCCGCCCTGGTGGGGGAGAGGCCGAGGTCCTGCTCGTCGAGCGGCGCAACGGCGTCGTCTGGGAGGCGCTCGCCCGTCCCAGCCGCCGCCTGCGGCCCGGGATGCGGCTCGCCCCGCCGAAAGGCCAGGGGCCCGGCGGCGCCCGCGGCAATGTCGAGCTGCTGGAATCGCTCGGCGGCGGCCGCTGGCTCGTCCGGCTGGCTGGTGACCCTGCCGGCGAGCCCCCGCTTCCCCCGTACATCCGGACGCGGCTCGACGATCCCGAGCGGTACCAGACGGTCTACGCGGAGGAGCCGGGGTCGGCGGCCGCGCCGACGGCCGGGCTGCACTTCACGCCGGAGCTGCTTCGCGAGCTCGACGTGGAGCACGTCACGCTTCACGTGGGTCTCGACACGTTCCGTCCGATCACGGCCGACGAGCTGGAAGCGCACGACCTCCACGGCGAGCGCTACCGGGTCGACGCCGCGGCCTGGGAACGGATCCGGGGAGCGGGGCACGTCACTGCGGTCGGCACGACGACCGTGCGGGTGCTCGAGACGCTCGCCGCCGGTGGGCCGCTCGAGGGCCGCACCGAGCTCTTCGTGACCCCCGGGTTCGAGTTCGGGCGCGTCGACGCGCTCGTCACGAACTTCCATCTGCCGCGCTCGAGCCTCCTCGCGCTCGTCATGGCCTTCGCCGGAGTGGACGAGACGCGCGCGCTCTACGAGGTCGCCGTGGCCGAGCGCTATCGCTTCTACTCCTTCGGCGACGCGATGCTTATTCGTCTGACGCGGCTCGGCGCGCGTCAGCGAGGAGCGCAATGAGCCACTTCACTGTTACGGCTACGGACGGCGAGGCGAGGGCCGGGATCCTGCGCACCGCTCACGGCGACGTGCCGACGCCGGCCTTCATGCCGGTGGGAACCAAGGCGAGCGTCAAGGGCATCGATCCGGACGAGCTGGCCGGCCTCGGCGCGACGATCTTGCTCGCGAACACCTACCACCTCCACTTCCGGCCGGGAGAGGAGACCGTGGAGGCGCTCGGCGGCCTGCACCGGTTCATGGCCTGGAGCGGCCCGATCCTCACGGACTCGGGCGGCTTCCAGGTCTTCTCGCTGCGCGACACGATCCTCGGCCTCGACGACGACGGCGTGACGCTCCGTTCCGTGTACGACGGCCGCCCGGGCCGGCTGACGCCCGCCTCGGTCGCCGAGATCCAGCGGCGGCTCGGCTCGGACATCGCCATGTGCCTGGACGTGTGCCCGCCGGCGGACGCGCCGCGTGGGGACCTGGTGCGCGCGGTCGAGCTGACGACGACCTGGGCACGACGCCAGATCGTCTCGCCGCGCGGCGAGGGGCAGCTCGTCTTCGGCATCACCCAGGGCGCGACCGACCCGGAGCTGCGGCGGCGCTCGATCGAGGAGGTCTGCGAGCTCGGCTTCGACGGCCATGCTCTGGGCGGACTGTCCGTCGGGGAGAGCCGCGACTCGATGCTCGACGCGGTGACATGGTCGGCGCCGCTGCTGCCGCCCGACCGTCCGCGGTACTTCATGGGGATCGGCGATCCGCTCGGGATCCTCGAGGTGATCGAGCGGGGTGTCGACATGTTCGATTGCGTTCTGCCCACGCGGATGGGCCGGACGGGAGCCGCGCTCACCTGGGAGGGAAGGCTCAATCTGCGGAACGCGCGGTACGCCCGCGACGAGGGGCCGCTCGATGCCGACTGCGGCTGTCCCGCCTGCCGGAGGTTCTCCCGCGCCTACGTCCGCCACCTGGTCAACCAGCAGGAGCTGCTGGGCCTTATCCTGTTGTCGATACACAACGTGCGTTTCCTACTCGACGTGACCGCCGGCGCGCGGGCTGCGGTAGAGCGAGGGCAGCTCGCCTCCTACAAGGAGACGGCGCTCGCCAGGCTCGCCGACGCCGCGGCTCCGGCCGACTGAGTGCTGAGCCATTAGGAGGGACTCCAGGTGCAAGGTGGCGGCTTCCTGATCTTCCTGGTCGCGATGTTCGCGATCATGTACTTCCTGCTCATCCGTCCGCAGCGTGCGAAGCAGCGGGCAGCCCAGGACCTGCTCTCCCAGCTGGCGCCGGGTGACGAGATCGTGACGGTCGGCGGTATCTACGGCGACGTCATCGAGGTCTACGAGGACAAGGTCGTGCTCGAGATCGCCGAGGACGTCCACATCGAGGTCGCGCGCAAGGCGGTCGCCCAGATCGTGCACGACACCGAGCCGGCCGAGCCCGACGAGGACGACGCTGCCGGGCCGGACGACGGCGCGCTGCCCGCCGAGCCCGAGGACGGGGCAGAGGCCGCGGAGCCCGAGCCCGTTCGCGAGGAGAAGCGCTGGGGCGGTGTGTTCGGGCGCCGCGAGTGATCGTGCGCGGAGACCGCTGACCGGATCGGTACCCTCAGAACGTGCGCCGCCGTAACCATCTGATCGTCGTGCTCGTCGTCGCCCTGGTCGGGGCGGTCGCGGCACTCGCGGTCGTGCGCGAGCCGAAGCTCGGCCTCGATCTCCAGGGCGGGCTCGAGGTCGTGCTCCAGGCGGAGGCGCCGCCAGGGCAGCAGGTCACGGACGAGGACCTCGACCGCTCGATCTCGATCATCCGAAACCGGATCGACAAGATCGGCGTGGGGGAGCCGGAGCTCCGCAAGCAGCCGCCCAACCAGATCATCATCGAGCTTCCGGGCCTGAAGGATCCCGAGGCCGCCGCGGCGCTGATCGGCAAGACGGCGCAGCTCCAGTTCTACGACCTCGAGAAGGATCTCGTGCCTCCGTCGATCACCCCGGAGGGCGTGCCGGCCCCGAGCCTGGCGCTCTACCCGTTGCTGAAGGGCATCCAGGACGAGCTGGACGAAGGCGGAATCCCGTCGGCCTGGTACCTGTACGACTCCACGAAGAAGAGATTCGCAGGCCCGGAGCCGACGAAAGCGGAGCTGCTGCGCCAGCTGCCGGACGGCAAGCTGCCCGAAGGCTACGAGCTCCTGGGCGTGCCGGGCAACCGGATCATCCTGACGTGCGGGCAGCCGACCGATCTCTGCCCACCGGGCATCGGGTCGACCGCCCGGCCCTACTACTACCTGTTCCGCTACCAGCCGAACCATCCAACGGATCCCGTGCCGGAGATTGACGGGCGAGGACCTCCAGCTGCGCGGCACGAGAGCCGACTTCGGCCAGGCCGGCGACCCCATCGTGACCCTCCAGTTCACGGGAGACGGCCGGCGAGAAGTTCCACGCCGTCACGCGCGAGCTGGCTCAGCGAGGGCAGATCAAGACGAGCCGAGCTCGGAAGCGCGCAGCCTCTCTTCCAGCACTTCGCGATCGTGCTCGACGGCGAGATCCGTTCGTTCCCGTACATCGACTACACGCAGAACCCGGACGGCATCAACAGCCCGCAGGCGCAGATCACGGGCTTGTCGTCGCAGGCCGAGGCCGACGATCTCGCGCTCGTCCTCCAGACCGGCGCCCTGCCGCTCAAGTTCGAGCAGGTCGACCGCACCGACGTCTCGGCGACTCTCGGCAAGGACTCGCTCAACCAGGCCGTCATCGCGCTCGTCGGCGGCATGGCCGCCGTTGCGCTCTTCCTGCTCTTCTTCTACCGGTTCCTCGGGATCGTCGCCATCCTCGGCCTGCTGATCTACGGCGCCTTCCTCTACGGCGCCATCCTCCTGTTCAACGTGACGCTGACGCTGCCGGGGTTCGCCGGCCTCATCCTCACGATCGGCGTCGCGGCGGACGCGAACATCGTCATCTTCGAGCGCATCAAGGAAGAGGTGCGGCTCGGCAAATCGGTCCGGGCGGCGATTGCCGCCGGCTACCGCAAGGGCTTCAGCACGATCGTCGACGCGAACGTCGTCACGATGATCACCGCCTTCGTCATCTTCGCGGTGGCCACCGCAGGCGTGAAGGGCTTCGCGCTCATGCTGCTGATCGGCACCGTGCTGTCGATGTTCACGGCGGTGGCCGCGACCCGGGCGATGCTCGGCCTGCTGTCGGGCTTCCGCTGGTTCGACAACCCCTCGTTCATGGGTGCGTCGGCGCTGAAGATCCCGAAATGGCAGCGGATCGACGTCAACAGCCCCAAGCGTCGCCGTATCTGGCTCTCGATCGCGACCGCGCTGATCGTCCTGAGCATCATCTCGCTGGCCGTCAAGGGGCTGAACCTCGGCATCGACTTCGAGGGCGGCAGCCAGCTGACCCTCACCACGCAGCAGCCGGTCCAGGTCGACCGCGTTCGCGAGGTCGCCTCGGGCGTCGTGCCGGCGAACGCGGTGATCCAGGGCCGGGGTCAGGCCGTCGACGGCGGCTTCACGAACTTCCAGATCCGCACCGAGCCGCTCGAGCGGGCCCAGCAGGATCGACTGGCCGAGGCTCTCCAGCAGGACATCGGCGCCGAGGTGAGCGGCGTTCGCAACGTCTCCGGAAGCTTCAGCTCGCAGATCGCCCGCGGCGCGATCCTCGCGATCATCGTCTCGTTCGTCCTGATCGCGCTCTATATCACCTTCCGCTTCCAGTGGCGCTTCGCGATCCCGATCCTGCGGACGTTCGTCAGCGACCTCGTCATCACGATGGGCATCTACTCGCTGAGCGGCCGCGAGCTCACGACTGCCACGGTCGCAGCGCTGCTGACGATCCTCGGCTACTCGATCTACGACACGATCATCGTCTTCGATCGCATCCGCGAGAACATGCCGCTCATGCGGCGGTCGAGCTTCGTCGCGATCGCGAACCAGTCGGTCTGGGAGACGATCCGCCGGTCGATCGCGACATCGGTGATCACGCTGCTGCCCGTGGTCGCGCTGCTCCTCTTCGGCGGCGACACGCTCAAGGATTTCGCGTTCGCGCTGCTCGTCGGCATCGGGCTCGGAGCCGTCTCGACGATCTTCGTCGCCACGCCGTTCCTGACGGTGATCATGGAGCGCGCGCCCGAGTTCGCCAAGCGCAAGGGCGCCGACACCCCGGAGGAGAAGCTGCTCGAGCCGGTGCCCGAGGTGGCAGCGGCGACGGCCGCCGGCCGGCTGGCGCAGCGCATGCGGCGCCCGGTTCCGGCGGTCGTCGGCACCGGCGACGGAGCCGAGGACGAGGCGCTCGAGGCCGCAGCGCCGGACGAGCCTGTCGCTGCAGGCCTCGACGAGCCCGCCGACGCGGCCGGGGCCGAGGCAGCGCCCGAGGCTGCGGCGCCCGAGGCTGCGGCGCCCGTCCCCGAGCCGGCGCCCGCGCCCGCTCAGGATCCTGCCGCCCGACGCGATGCTCGCCGCCAGCGGCGACGGACGAGGCCACATGGACGAGCCCGCTGAGCCGACCCCCACCGGCGACTCGGAGGCCCGCTCCTTGCGCGAGGTGACCGAGAGGTTCCTGCTTGCCGGGCTCGGGCTGCTCTCGGCGACCAAGGAGCATGCACAGGACGCGCTCGGGGCGGCCGGCGAGGGGCCGCAGCTGCGCGATCGTGCTTCCGCAACGCTCGGCTCGGTCCTCGACGAGGCCGGCTTCGTCCGCAAGGACCGCTACGACGAGCTCGAGCTCAAGGTCGCCCAGCTCGAGCATCGGCTGCGCCTCCTCGAGGAGGCGCGACCCCCAGGGGCTGAGCGGCCGGCCTAGCCGGCCGCGACCCGATCGCCGAGCCCGAGCTCGGCACGGTCTTCGCCCCGGGAGCGGCTCGCGGCCTCGCGGCCGCCTTCGGCGTCCGCTGCGCGGGCTTCGCCAGGTGCGCGCTTCGCGCGCGAGCCTCGGAGGCCGCCTTCGCCCGGGCGAGCGGGTGCGCGCTTCGCGCGCGAGCCTCCGCGGCCGCCTTCGGCGTCCGCTGCGCGGGCTTCGCCCTGCTCGGCGATCGCGACCTAGGCGAGTTGCCGCTCAGCCCCTAGACTGGCGCCGTCATGGCGAGACCGGCCAGGCGACAGCTGTCGCGACTCTCCGAGATCGCGCAGATCGCCGCCAAGCACGGCTTCGGCTACCTGTTCGAGCACCGGCGCTTCAGCCTTCGCCCCTGGCGGCTCAGCGAGGAGGAGCTGGAGGCCGGCGAGGGGTCGGCCCGCGGGCAAGGCTGCGGGAGACGCTCGACGAGCTCGGCCCGACGTTCGTCAAGTTCGGCCAGCTCCTCTCGACGCGGCCGGACGTCGTCCCGCCCGACATCGTGTGGGAGCTCCGTGGACTCCAGGACGACGTGCGACCGTTCCCGTTCGCCGAGGTCGAGGAGACCGTCGCGGCCGAGCTCGGGCTCACGCTCGAGCGTGCGTTCCTCCACTTCGAGGAGCAGCCGCTCGCCGCCGCCTCGATCGGTCAGGTCCACCGGGCGGTGCTCCCGACCGGCGCCGAGGTTGCGGTCAAGGTGCAGCGCCCGAGGGCGGCGCGCCAGATCGAAGCCGATATCGAGCTGCTCTACCAGGCCGCGCGCTTCGCCCGCCAGCGCGTCGACGCGCTGCGGTTCATCGACACCGTCGCGATCGTCGACGAGTTCGCCCGCTCGATCCGCCAGGAGCTCGACTACCGGCTCGAGGCGCGCAACGCTGAGCGCTTCCGCCGCAACTTCGAAGCGAACGCCGATGTTCACGTTCCGCGTGTGTACTGGAGCTACTCGGCCGCACGAATCCTCACGCTCGAGTATCTCGACGGCACCAAGGTCGCGGACGTCGACGTGACCGCCCGGGGAGCCGAGGGCAGGCGCGCGCTCGTCAACCGTATCGCGGAGGCGTGGATGACGATGATCTTCCGCCACGGCTTCTTCCACGGCGACCCGCATCCGGCGAACATCCTGGAGCTCGCCGACGGCTCCCTCGGTCTCGTCGACTTCGGCCAGGCAGGCAAGCTCAGCCGCGACGACATGGAGAAGGTGACGCGTCTCTTCATCGACGCCGCCCGGGAGAACATCGATGCGCTGCCACGCCGTCTTGGCGATCTCGGGGTCAGGTACGACCGGTCGCGGGAAGACGAGTTCGTGAGCGAGCTGCGCGACCTCTACGACCGCTACTACGGAGCCCGGCTCTCGGAGATCGATCCGATCACCCTCATCCGGGAGGCTCTGTCGCTCATCTACCGGCTCAACCTGCGGCTGCCGGCGCGCTTCGTGCTCCTCGACAAGGCGCTCGCCACGCTCGGCTCCGTGGGCACCACGCTGTACCCGGAGTTCAACGTCTTCGAGGTGGCGAAGCCGTATGCCCGCGGATTGCTCGTCGACCGCTTCATGCCGAATCGGGTGGTCAGCCGTGCCCGCGCGGACACCCGCGCGCTCACCTCGGTGCTCGCGGCGATGCCGTACCAGATCTCGGACGTGCTGGAGGAGTTCCGCGACGGCGAGGTCGAGATCGGCTTTCGCCACGAGGGGATAGATGAGCTCGCACGCAATCTCGATCGGATCACGAATCGCGTGGCGATCGCCCTGGTCGGCGCCGGCGGCGTGGTCGGGTCCGCGATCCTCGGGGCGCTGGGAAGCTCCGGCTGGTCTCAGGCGCTCGCGATCACAGGCTTCACGCTCTCGTTCCTGCTCGGCGCGTGGCTCGCCTGGGGCGTCGCGCGGTCCGGGAGGCTGTAGCGCGAGTTACGCGGCGACGGCCGGCTTCGGGATCTCGACCGGCTCGTTCACCGAGCGAAGCGCGTAGTTCACCTCGAACGTCCCGGTCTCGCCCTGGAAGTCGACGTCGAAGGCAAGGCGGACGGCCTTGACGAGGTGCGTGACGTCCGAGATGTAGAGGACGGCGCGAACCGGGCCGAGCGCGTCGAGGGCCTCCTGCGGCGGCGCGATCCCGACGCCGTTCTGCCCGCCGGCCGCACCGAGCTGGCCGAACAGGCCTCCGATCAGCCCCTTGGTGTCGATCGTGCCGTCGATCTTCGTCACCGGCTCGCCGAGGAAGGTCGTGCCCTCCTCGACCGCGACGTCGGTGACGTACTTCGTGAAGTCGAAGCCGGCGAGCTGCTGCTCGAGCTGCTCGGTCTGCGTCTCGCCCATGCCGCCGGGGATCTTCTGCCAGGTGCCGTTCAGGTTCACGTACGTGGCGCCCTTGCGGGAGACGAACTCGAAATTCGTCGCGGGCATGTTCGGAGCGGCCATCGAGGCGCGCATGACCATGTCGCCCTCTTTCTCGCCCTTCAGGTAGCCGCCCCCGCTCATCTGCATCGTGAACTGCTGCCCACCGGCCGCGCCGACCACGTTCATGGAGAAGGTCATCGACCCGACGTCGGCCTGCGCCTCGGTCGCCTGGCGGAGGAGCTCCTGCGCCTCGGCGCCGTCCTGGCCGGCCGCACAGCCCGCCACCGTGAGCAGCCCGACGGCCGCGAGGACGGTGAGGAGGCGTTTCACCATTGGACGGTGCATCGTCCTCGGCCGGACGCCCGATGACCCCCGTTCGAGGGATCACGGCCCGTTCGGACGGCTGTCGAGGCCTTGTGACGCTTCTGCCCGAAAGGACATCTGGAGGCCGGGCGGAGCGGCTGCTAGCGTCGCCACATGACCCGAGAGTCGGTGCTCCTCGTAGAGGACAAGCGGGAGACCCGCACGTATCTGGAGCAGCAGCTCACCGACGACGGCTTCGACGTGGTCGCCGCCGACCGCGGAGTCCGCGCGCTCGAGCTGGTCGAGCGTGCGGCCCCGGATCTCGTCCTGCTCGACGTCGTGCTCCCCGACGCCTCGGGCTTCGAGCTCTGCCGGCGCCTGCGGCAGGGCGAGCCGGGCCGGGCCTGGAACCGCGACGTGCCGGTGATCATGGTGAGCGAGCGCGGCGATCCGGTGGACAGGCTCAGGGGCTTCGCCCGCGGCTGCGACGACTACGTCGTCAGGCCGTTCGTGTACGAGGAGCTCGTGGCCCGCATGCGCGCGGTGCTCCGCCGCACATCTGGAAACGGTCGGCGTGACCGGATCACGGTCGAGGAGATCGAGATCGACCGGCTCTCACGCACGGTTCGCGTCGCGGAGCGCTCGGTCTTCCTGTCCGCGAAGGAGTACGACCTCCTGCTGGCCCTCGCCGCCGAGCCGGAGCGCGTGTTTCGCAAGGACGAGCTGCTCCGCGATGTGTGGGGGTTCCGGAGCCTCGGGCGCACGAGGACCCTCGACTCGCACGCGAGCCGCCTGCGGCGCAAGCTCAACCCGCCCGGCGAGGGCACCTACGTCGTCAACGTCTGGGGGGTGGGCTACCGGCTGCTGGCGCCGACATCCTGAATATCCGGATCGAGCTCGCTTGTCGAGGAGCTCGAGGAGCGCGCCGAAGCATTCGCGGAGTCAGGCCCAGTCACGCGTGACCGTGAGCCAGAAGGCCAGGCCGGCGAAAGGGCCGTAGCGTCGAAACCGGCGAACGATCCCGGCGTCGCTGACGCGTCTGCCGCCGTTCAGCCGCGCGTACTTCGGGCGGGTCCAGGAGTCGAGGATCAGCTTCGAGTAGCGCCCGAGGCTCATGACCATCACGTGGGCCGCGGCGTAGGGGCCGACCCCGGGGAGAGCCAGCAAACGCTGTTCCACCTCGTCCTCCGGCAGCTCGGGGTCGGCCAGCTCCTCGAGGTCGAGCCTGCCCTCCGCCACTGCGGCCGAGAGCTCACGCAGGTAGCGGCCTCGGTAGCCGGCCCGCACCTGCTCGGCGTAGAACTGCTCGCCGGCCGTCGCCATCACCGCGGGTGTTGGAAACGCGCGCCGCAAGGAGCCGGTCGCGGGGGCCCCGGCGGCGGGCGCGCCGAGGTGCTCGACGAGCGCGCCGACCATGCGTTCCGTTGCCGACCACGAGCAGTTGGTCGTACAGATCGTCTTCACCACGTCCTCGAACACGGTGGGCCCACGGATCATGCGACCCGCACCGCGGGTTGCCCAGGCCAGCTCAGGGTCCGTGGCGGCGACCGCGTAGAAGCCGGACAGGTCCTCGTCCAGGCGGAGCACGTGACGCACCGCAGCGAGTAGGGCGGACGCTGCCGATGGGCCCGGTGCGCGGCCGAGCACCTCTACGACCGCGCGTCCCGCGGTTGCCTCCGAGATCCGGACCGTGCGGGGACGCCGGCCGTTCATCGGGAGGGTGACCTCGAGCAGTCGGCGCTCCTCGTCGACCCGCATGGGCGGGAGCTCGACGAGGCCGTGCGACACGATCGCCCGCCAGAGATCGACGGGCTCGCCCGCCGGTCCCGCAAGGGCGAGCTCGAGCCTGGTCGGCTCAGGCATCGGCTCGCGCATCCTCCCGGGCAGCCTGCGCGAAGGCGGCTGCCGTGAATGTGACGCGTTGCGTGGGGCCGCTCAGACCTTCTCCTCTCGCGGGCCGGGCGAGCCGAGTCTATCCCCGAGCGCGCCGCACCCCGGCCGCGGGGCCTGCGCGGCCGGTCGCCGCGGCTCGGGACGCCGCGCACCGTACAGTTTCCGGCCGTGGCGATCCTTGGCATCGACGTCGGAGGCACGTTCACGGACGCTGTTCTGCTCGAGGACGGCCGTCTCGTGACCGCGAAGGTCCCGACGGCGCGGGACCAGGAGGAGTCGGTCATCGCGGCAGCCCAGGCGGTCGGCGCCCGCGGGGTGGAGCGGTTCACCCACGGCACGACGGTGGCAACGAACGCGCTGCTCGAACGCAAGGGAACGCGCACGGCCTTCGTCACCACCGAGGGCTTCGAGCACCTCCTCTATCTCCGGCGACAGGCCCGGCCGCACCTCTACCGTCCCTGTCGGGACCATCCACCGCCGCTCGTGCCACTCGAACAGTGTTTCGGAGTGCGCGAGCGAATCAGCCGCGACGGAGTCGTGCTGCCGCTCGAGCTCGACACGCTGGCCGGGGAGATCGACGCCGAGGCTGTCGCCGTCTGCCTGCTCTTCGCGTTCCGCGATCCCTCCCACGAGCGGCAGGTGGCCGACGAGCTGCGGCGACGGCTGCCGCACGCGACCGTGGTGGCCTCGCACGAGGTGGCGCCCGAGTTCCGCGAGTACGAGCGCGCGTCGACGACGGCTGCCGACGCCTACCTCGGGCCCGTCGTCGCGCGCTACCTGCGGCGACTCGCCGTTCTCTCGGCGGAAGCGGGCCTGCCCGAGCCCCTGGTGATGCGTTCGTCCGGTGGCGTCGCGACGCTCGAGGAAGCCGCCTCCCACCCATCGTGGATCCTCGTGTCCGGCCCGGCGGGCGGCGTGGTCGGTGCCGGGCTGGCCGCCCGTCTGGCCGGCTTCCCGAACGCGATCTCGTTCGACATGGGAGGCACATCCACCGATGTCTGCCTCGTTGCCGGAGGCCGCGCCGAGCGCTCGACCGAGAGGCTCGTCGGCGGGCTCCCGATCCGGCTTCCCAGCGTCGATCTCCACACGGTCGGCGCCGGCGGCGGCTCGATCGCGTCGATCGACGCCGGCGGAGCGCTCCGTGTCGGGCCGGAAAGCGCCGGCGCCCACCCGGGCCCGGCCTGCTACGGGCGGGGCGGCACGCGGCCGACCGTCACGGACGCGAACCTCCTGCTCGGGCGGCTTCCCGCCGCGCTTCCGGGCGGCATCGTTCTCGACCCCGAGGCGGCGCGGCGCGCGATGGGCGGGCTCGACCCGGCGGCGGTGGTGGAGGTCGTCAACGCCGAGATGCTGAGAGCGCTTCGGGTCGTCTCGGTCGAGCGCGGTCACGACCCGCGAGACTTCGCGCTGGTCGCATTCGGCGGCGCCGGGCCGCTGCACGCCTGTGCGCTGGCAGAACAGCTGGGCATCGACACGGTGCTCGTGCCCGCCGCAGCCGGCGTGCTGTCGGCGCTCGGGCTCGTGGCGAGCGACGAGCGGCGTGATCACGTGCGTTCCTACATTCGTCCTCTGGCCGAGGCGGGAGAGCTGCCGCGCGACGGGGAGGCTGACCTGCGTTACCGCGGCCAGTCGTTCGAGCTGACCGTCGCGCTGGGTGACGATCTCGCCGGCCGGTTCCATCAAGCCCACGAGGAGCGCTACGGCTACGCGCAGCGCGACCGCCCCGTCGAGCTCGTCGCCGTCCGCACCGCGGAGATCCGGCCGGGGCCGGCCATCACGCTGCCCGCCGGCGAGGAGCTGCGTGCCTCCGGGCCGGCCGTCGTCGAGCTCGAGGGCGCGACCTGCTGGATCCCCCCCGGGTGGGTGGGGGTTAGGGATGGAAATAGCACGCTCGTCGTCACGAGAGCGTGAAGGAGGCGCGCGAGATCGTGAATATCGAGCTTCAGGTCATCGGCAGCGCTCTCGTGGCGGTCGCCGAGGAGATGGGCGCGGCGCTCATCCGCTCGGCGTTCTCCTCGAACATCAAGGAGCGACGCGACTGCTCGACCGCGATCTTCGACGTCGACGGGCGGATGATCGCCCAGGCCGAGCACATCCCAGTGCATCTCGGCGCCATGCCCGAGGCGGTCGCGGCGGTACGAGAGAGGCACCCCGGCATGGGCGAGGTCTTCGCCGTCAACGATCCGTTCACCGGCGGCACCCACCTCCCCGACATCACGCTCGTATCGCGAACCGTCGCCGGCTTCGCAGTGTCGCGCGCGCACCATGCCGACGTCGGGGGAATGGAGCCGTCGAGCTTGCCGGCAGGCTCGAAGGAGCTGTACCAGGAAGGCGTGATCATTCCGCCGACTCGGCTCGACGACGAGGTCATCCAGCTGCTGTGCGCCAACATGCGCAACCCCGACGAGCGGCTCGGCGACCTGCGGGCGCAGCTCGGCGCGCAGCGGCTCGCCGAGCGCCGGATCGAGGAGCTGTGCGCCAAGCACGGGGCTGCGCGGGTCGAGGCGGCCATGTCCGAGCTCTTCGCGCACTCGGAGCGGATGGTGCGGGCGGGCATCGAGGCGCTGCCGGACGGGACTTACGAGGCGGGCGATGTCCTCGAGCCGGCCGATCCTCCGGCCGGCGGCGGAGACCTCGCCGTCAGGGTGCGGGTGAGCGTCGTGGACGACGAGATCGAGATCGATTTTCAGGGGACATCCCCGCAGCACGACGGAAACCTGAACTGCCCCCTGTCCGTCACGCGCTCAGCCTGTTACTTCGTCGTGCGGTGCTTGACGGCACCAGACATTCCCGCCTCGGGCGGCGCCTACGCGCCCGTCCGTGTCACCGCGCCGTCGGGCACTCTCGTCAACGCCCGGGCGCCGGCAGCCGTCGTTGCGGGCAACACCGAGACATCGAGCCGCATCACAGACGTCGTATTCCGTGCGCTCGGCGAGGCCGTCGACGTGCCCGCGCAGGGCCAGGGGACGATGAACAACGTCACCTTCGGCAACCGAGGATTCACCTACTACGAGACGATCGGCGGAGGACAGGGCGGGTGCTCCGACGCCGACGGGCCGTCCGCCGTTCACGTGGCGATGTCGAACGCGCTGAACACGCCTGTCGAAGCGCTCGAGCTCGCGTACCCGCTGCGGGTGCGCCGGTACGCGCTACGGCTCGGCTCGGGCGGCGCCGGTCACCGTTGCGGTGGGGACGGCGTCATTCGCGAGCTCGAGGCGCTGGAGCCCTGTCGGCTGTCGCTCCTGACGGAGCGTCGATCGCACGCGCCTCAGGGCATTCGCGGAGGCGAGCCTGGTGCGTGTGGGCGCAACCTGCTGAACGGTGAGGAGCTTCCGGCGAAGGTGACACGCTCGCTCTCGCCGGGCGACGTCGTTCGGATCGAGACGCCGGGTGGGGGCGGGCTCGGAAGTCCACCCGAAACGTGAGCCGGGGCGCCGCCTCGTCGGCTGCAACAGTGCGGCGCGAGGCCGTATAGCTTCCCGTGTCGACCTGAGGAGGCGTGCATGGGCGGGAAATACACGATCAAGCACATCGACGACTTCGAGCACCCGTATCCGAAATGGCTGCTCGCCCGCAAGTCGCTCGGGGTGAGCTCGTTCGGGCTCAACGTCTGCGAGCTCCAGCCGGGAGAGCAGATACCCGAGCACGACGAGACCGGGCGCGGGCACGAAGAGGTGTTCGTCATCCTCTCCGGATCGCCGTCCATGGTGATCGACGGAGCCGAGCACCCTGCGCCTGCCGGAACCTACGTCCGCCTCGACCCGGAGCCGGTGCGGTACGTCGTCAACAACGGCAGCGAGCCGGCACGGGTGCTCATCATCTCGGCGCCGACGACGAGCGGGTACGAGCCGATGGACTGGGCGTAGCCTCTGCCGCCCGGCCTCGGGCACGTTCTCAGGTGAGCGTCACACCCTCGAGCGCGAGCAGCGCGCGTTTGCGGTCGAGCCCGCCCGCGTATCCGACCAGGCTGCCTCCGGCGCCGACGACGCGATGGCAGGGCAGCACGATCGGCAGCGGATTTCGATTCAGCGCGCCGCCCACCGCTCTCGCGCTTTTCGGCTTGCCGATGCGTGCCGCCAACGATCCGTAGGTCGCGGTCGCGCCGTAGGGCACGCGCGCAAGCTCATCCAGGACAAGGCGCTGGAAGCCGGGGAGCCTCTCGACGTCCAGCCGAACGCCGAAGTCTCGGCGCCGGCCGCCAAAGTACTCGTCCAGCTCCCGTCGGGCGTCGTCGACCGGCCGCGGCGAGCGCAGCACGCGGGCGCCGTGGAGGCGAGCGAGCTCCTCCACCACAGCCTCCGGATGTGCGTCGTAGGCGATGCGGCACAGCCCGTTCCGGGTCGACGCGACGAGCAGCGTGCCGATCGGGGAGTCGGTCAGGTCGTACGCGACGTCGAGCAGGCTCTCGGCCGCCGCGCGATTGCGAAAACGCATGTCGAGCTCGGTGGGAACGCTCACAGGGTGATCCTCCTTCTTCGCAGGCGCCGGATTCCCGAGGAGGCGGCCTGGCGTGCCGCGTCCTCGGACGAGCCGAGGACCCTGGCAATGTCGGCGTAGGGGAGGTCGTAGCCGTAGCGCAACACGACCGCGGCCCGCTCAGTCCGTGGCAGCCCGTCGGTCAGATGCTCGAGCTCGGCGTATGCGGGCCTCGCGTCCGCGACCGGCAGCTCGGGAAGCTCGGCCGGCGCGGGGACGACCCGGCGCCGGTCGTCGATCACGACCCGGGTCGCGATCGTGTACAGCCAGCCGCGCAGGTTCTCCGCCGAGCGAAGCGCGGGATAGGCCCGTAGGGCCCGCAGGAAGGTCTCCTGAAACGCGTCTTCCGCATCGCTCTGCCCGGCGAGACGGCGTAGGTAGGCGAGGATCTCGCTTGCGTGCCGTTCATAGAGGCGCTCGAACGGCGGAATGGCCACGACCTCCATCATCTTCTCTAACGGACGGGAGTGTCGCCTTGTGAGATCTCGTCGCAGCCGCGCGCAGATTCCGTCACAGCCGTCGCGACACCCGCGCGCCGGACGGCGTTACGCTGAAAGCGGGTGGTGGGGAAACGGGGTGCCCCGACGGAGGGCGGCGAACGCGGCCCGGGGCCGTCGCATCGAATGCGGCTGGCGGTCGTGGGTCACGTGGAGTGGGTCGAGTTCGCGCGCGTCGAGCGTCTCCCGGCGCCCGGTGAGATTCTCCACGCAGACGTCTTCTGGGAGGAGCCCGCCGGGGGAGGTGGGGTTGCGGCCGTGCAGCTCGCGCGCCTCGGCGGCTCCGCGACGCTCTACACGGCTCTGGGGGCCGACGTGCTGGGCAGGCGCGCGGCGAAGGAGTTGGCAGAGCTCGGCGTGCGGGTCGAGGCAGTGTTTCGCGACGAGCCTCAACGCCGGGCGTTCACGTTCATCGACGCCGATGGAGAGCGCACGATCACGGTGATCGGGGCGCGCATGGTCCCCCACGCGTCCGACCGGTTGCCGTTCGACGAGCTCGAGGAGTACGACGCTGTGTACTTCACCGGCGGTGACGCCGGCGCGCTGAGAGCGGCACGGCGCGCCCGCGCGCTGGTCGCGACGCCGCGAGCGCTCGAGACGCTCCGCGCCGGCGGCGTCACGCTGGACGCGCTGGTAGGCAGCGGCCGGGACGCCGCCGAACGCTACCGCGCCGGTGACATCGATCCGCCCCCGCGCGTCGTCGTCAGGACGGCGGGCAGCCGGGGCGGCTCCTTCGAGACGGCCGACGGCCGCCGGGGAACGTACGAGGCTGCGCCGCTGCCGGGCCCCATGGCCGACGCCTACGGGTGCGGCGACAGCTTCGCGGCCGGGCTCACGTTCGGCCTCGCCGAGGGCAAGCCGCTGGAAGACGCGCTCGAGCTCGCCGCCCGCTGCGGCGCCGCGTGCGCCACCGGTCACGGCGCATACGCCGGTCAGCTCCGCCTGGTCTGATCGCCCGGGCCCTGTCGGCGCCGCCGCGGTGACCGGACCGGTCTGCGCGTATTCTCGGCCGATGTCCGACGAGCATCGGGTTGCCGGGCACCTCGGCGTCGCCGCCGACGAGTACGACCGGACGATCCGCACCTTCATCCCGAACTACGATCGGATGCTCGACACCATCGTTCACTGGCTCGACGGCCACGTACCGCGCGGGGGCCTCGTCGTGGAGCTCGGCGCCGGCACGGGAAGCCTCTCGGCGGCGATCCTGGACGGGCTCCCGAACGTGCGCGTCCAGCTCGTCGACATCGACCCGAGCATGCTCGAGGTCGCCGCGGCGCGGTGCTCCGCGCACGAGGGCCGGTACGAGCTGCGACGGGGCCGGTTCGAGGACGACCTCCCGCGCTGCCACGCAGTTGTCGCGTCACTTGCGCTTCACCACGTCGCCACGCACGCGGAGAAGCGTGAGCTGTACCGGGCCACTCTCGCCGCGCTCGAGCCGGGCGGACTTGTCGTCGTCGGCGATGCTCTGGTGCATTCGGACGGGCCCGAGCGCCGAGGCTTGCTCCGAGACTGGTACGCCCACATGGAGCGCAGCGGCATCTCTGCCGCCGAAGCGGACGGCCACTTCGCGCAGTGGGCGGAAGAGGACTTCTACGCCTCGCTCCCCGACGAGCTGGCGCTCTTCGCCGGCGCCGGGTTTCCGCGCCCCGAGTGCTTCTGGCGGGACGGAATGCTGGCCGTCTACGGCGGGTTCAAGGACGGCTGAGCCGCGCGCGGCCGTGCCACGGCTCCGCGAGCGCCCCGGCTCGACTGATCGCCCCCGAGATCGACGTCAGCGCGCCCGCGCCGTCGACCGGGTCGAGCGTGCGCGGTGACACCGCGAAAAAGGGTGGTGCCGAAGGGTTGTCAAGTGGGGAAAAGTGGAGTACAGTGGGGAAAAGTGGAGGACATGCCAGGCAGGCCCCGTGCTTCTCGGTGAATACGAGCACACGCTCGACGACAAGAGCCGACTCACGCTGCCGGCGAAGTTCCGGGAGGCGTTTGCCGACGGAGGAGTCGTCACGCGCGGGATGGACGGATGCCTGGTCGTGTTCACGAAGGACGGCTGGGAGCGTTTCGTCGGCCTTCGGCTCGAAGGGCTCGACCCCTTCAGCGCCGAGGCCCGCCAGCTGAACCGCTTCATCTTCTCGGGAGCCGCCGAGGCCGAGCCCGACAAGCAGGGCAGGATTGCGCTGCCGGCCCCGCTCGTCAAGCACGCCAAGCTCGCCAGGGAGGTCGTCGTCGCGGGCGTGCGCGACCACGTGGAGATCTGGGACCGCGCCGCCTGGCGCGCACATCTCGAGCAAGTGGAAGGGAGTGCCGAACGTGTTGCCGAACGCCTTGCCGCAAACCGCGAGTGACCACACGGCGGTCCTCGCCGACGAGGTCCGCGAACTACTCGGCGTCACCCCGGGGGAAACCGTGGTCGACGCGACCTTCGGCGCCGGAGGTCATGCCGCGCTCCTGGCCGCAGACCTGAAGGGACGTGGCCGCTTCGTGGCGATCGATCGCGACCCGACCGTGCGTCCCGTACTTCGACCGGTTCGCCAAGGCCGCCGGCGTGCAGACACGGCTGTTGCGCGGCACGTTCGACACGGTGCTCGGGCAGCTTGCCGGTAACGGCATGCGTGCCGACGCGATCCTGCTCGACCTCGGAATCTCGAGCATGCAGGTCGACCGGCCGGAGCGTGGATTTTCGTATGCGGTCGACGCGCCGCTCGACATGCGCATGGACCCGTCGGGGCCGGTCTCCGCCGCCGATCTCGTGAACGAGGCAAGCGAACGCGAGCTCGCCGATCTGTTTCGGCGTTTCGGCGAAGAGCGTTTCTCACGGCAGATCGCGAGAGCCATCGTGAAGAGGCGACGCGAGGTCCCCTACGAGCGCACGTGGGAGCTCGTCGACACGATCCGCGCGAGCGTGCCGGCACCGCGGCGTTTCGGCGACGGGCACCCGGCCAAGCGTGTGTTCCAGGCGTTGCGGATCGCGGTGAACGACGAGCTCGCGTCGCTCGAGCGGGCGCTCCCGGCTGCGGTCGAGATGTTGCGGCCGGGCGGCCGTCTCTGTGTCATCAGCTTCCATTCGCTCGAAGACCGCATCACGAAGCGCTTTCTCGTGGCCGAGAGCCGCGACTGCGTCTGCCCGCCGGACCTGCCGGTGTGCGTCTGCGGGCGAGAGCCGACGCTGCGCCTGCTCGTGCGCAAGGCCGTCCGCCCGTCCCCCGGTGAGATCGAGGCGAACCCCCGCTCGGCGTCGGCGAGGCTCCGGGCCGCAGTCAAGACCGGAGCCGTCTGATGGCTGTCCCCGCGAGGAAGCTCGAGAGCGAAGCCGCGGTTGCCGCTCCCGCTCCGTCGCGGCCGTCTCGCCGTCGCCCTCCAGCCGACCAGCCGGCCCGCGAGCGCTCCTCCCGCGAACGACGTCCCCGCGTCCGGCGCGGCCCCCGGATCGGCCGCAGCGTGATGTGGATCGGGATCGTCGGGGCGCTGCTCGCCGGCATCGTCGCGCTCAACGTGGCGGTGCTGCAGCTCCGGGTACAGCGGGGGCAGATCGGAACGCAGATCGCGAAGATCCGCGCGGAGAACGAGGGCCTTCGCGCCGAGCTTTCGACGGCCGCGGCAGTGGGACGGGTCGAGGCGCTGGCGCGCACGCAGCTCGGGCTCATCGACGCGGGCGAGCGAACCTACCTGAAGCTTCCGACCCCGGCGCGCTGAGATCGTGGCCGAGCGGCTCCTCAACCGCCGCATCCGCCTGCTCGCGGCGCTGCTGGCGGCGCTCCTCGCCGTCGCGGTCGCCCGCACCGCCTGGCTCCAGGCCGTGCAGGCGCCCTCGTTCGAGAGTCTCGCTCGGGGCCAGCAGCGCGAGACGATTCGTCTGCCGGCCGGCCGCGGAACGATCTACGACCGCATGGGCGTTCCGCTCGCGCTCGGTGAGGAGGCGACCACGGTCTTCGCCAACCCGCAGCAGATCCGGCAGCCGCGGCTCGTCGCGACGGCCGTGGCGCGGGACCTCGGGCTCGAGCAGAAAGTGGTCCTGAAGCTGCTCTCCGACCGGTCGCGAGGGTTCGTCTACCTGGCGCGCAAGGCCGATCCGAAGCAGGCGAAGGTGCTCGAGAGCCGCGACATCGTCGGCCTCGGCTTCTACCCGGAGGAACGGCGGGCATATCCGCAGCACAAGGTCGGCGCCGGCGTGGTCGGCTATGCCGGGCTCGACAACGAGGGGCTCGCCGGGCTCGAGCTGCAGTACGAGAGCGCCCTCTCGGGCCGTGACGGAGCCGAGACGATCGTGCGCGACCCGTTCGGGCGCATGCTCGACGTCGTCGAGGCGAGCCCGGCGCGGGAAGGCAAGGACATCCACGTGAGCCTCGACCAGCGACTGCAGGCTCAGGTCGAGCAGGTGCTGCGGCAGACGCGGGCGGCGTGGGGCGCCAAGGGCGCGACGGCGATCGTGATGGATCCCCGTACCGGCGGCATCCTCGCCATGGCGGTGGAGCCGGGCTACGACGCGAACGCGTATGACCGCCAGCCGTCCGATGCCGTGCGCAACCGCGCCGTCACGGACACGTACGAGCCCGGTTCGACGTTCAAGGTCGTCACCGTCGCCGGTGCGCTCGAGGAGAGGATCGTCAACCCTGGCACGACGTTCACGCTGCCGTACTCGATCCAGGTGTCGGACCGGGTGATCCACGATGCCGAGGAACGCGGCACGGAGACGATGACCGTCGCGCAGATTCTGTCGCGCTCGTCGAACGTGGGCGCGATCACGCTGGCGCTCGCGCTCGGCAGGGATCGGCTGGCGCGCTGGATCGACCGTTTCGGGTTCGGCAACAGCACCGGCGTCGACTTTCCCGGTGAGAGCAGCGGCATCGTGCTGCCTCCGAAGAAGTGGACCGGGTCCACCATCGGCAACGTGCCGATCGGGCAGGGGATTGCCGTGACGCCCATCCAGATGGCCGCGGCCTACTCGGCAATCGCGAACGGCGGAGTCTGGATCCGGCCGCATCTGATCCAGCGGATCGGAGACCATCGGGTGCCGGTCGGCGCGAAGCGGCGAATCGTCTCTCGCCGCACGGCGCAGCTG
This sequence comes from uncultured Thermoleophilia bacterium, assembly GCA_963780385.1. GTDB lineage: Bacteria > Actinomycetota > Thermoleophilia > Gaiellales > Gaiellaceae > CAWACA01. The sequence goes on from CAWACA010000011.1 coordinate 25,366, forward strand.
CTCACGGCCATGATGCGGGACGTCGTCGAGTTCGGATCCGGAACGCACGCGAGCGTCCCCGGGTTCACCGTCGCCGGGAAGACGGGCACCGCCGCCAAGCCCGATCCGACCGGCGGGTACTCGGACACCCGCTACGTCGCCTCGTTCGTGGGCTTCGCGCCGGCAAGGGCGCCGCGCATCGTCGTTCTCGTCGCGGTCGACGAGCCGCAGGGCACGATCTGGGGCGGAGAGGTCGCGGCGCCGGCGTTCTCGAAGATCGCCGAGTTCGCGCTTCAGTACCTCGAAGTACCGCCCGACGCTCCGCAGACGCTTCGCCCGCCGGAGTAACGGGCGCGGCACCTGTCGCCGGCTCGCGGAGCCGGGCGAAGGGCTCCTGCCGCCGTCGGCTGGTCCATGTCGCCCAGCCGGGCATGGGCGGCGAGGGCGCGACGGATCGGATCATCCCGAGGCGCGGTTCGATCCGCCGCCCGGCCGCGACGCCTCGAGTCACCGTGCGCTCGCAAGCATCCGCCCCACAGCCCCACCCTGGGTGGGGGGACAACCCGCCGCCCTGCCGCCACGCTAGCGGCGGTGGGTGCGCCCGTGTGTGTCAGTCTGCACCAAAATACGAGCAAAACGGCACTTTTTCTCTCCTCCTGTCCTACGAAACCGAAAACCCCCGCTGCTACAATCCCGCCCTATCGAGTTGGAGACTCTGAGCCGGGCCATGGGAGCGGCGCGCCTCCGCGAGAGCGCGCCGCTCGTCGTTGGTGGCCTTGCTTACGACAGCGCCCGGGTGCGGCCCGGCGATCTCTTCTTCTGCGTCCCGGGGGAGCGCGCGGACGGCCACGACTTCGCCGCGGGGGCGGTCGAGCGCGGGGCGGTCGCGCTCGTCGTCGAGCGACCGCTCGAGCTCGACCCTGACGTCCCGCAGCTCATCGTCGGCGACGCGCGCGCGGCCATGGCGCCCGCCGCGGATGCCTTCTTCGGGCAGCCGACGCGGGAGCTCCGTGTGGCGGCGGTGACGGGGACGAACGGGAAGACCACCACGGCCTTCCTGCTCTTCGCCATGCTCGCCGCGGCGGGCCGCCGACCCGGTCTGCTCGGCACGGTCGAGAGCCGCGTCGGGGGCGAGCGTCGCGCCGTCGAGCGCACCACGCCCGAGGCAATCGAGCTCCAGGCGACGTTCCGGGAGATGCTTGACGCGGGTGATCGCTCCTGCGCCATGGAGGCCTCTTCACACGCGTCGACGTTGCACCGGCTCGACGGGGTGCGCTTCGCCTGCCTCGTGCTCACGAACCTGACACAGGATCACCTCGATTTCCACGGGACGATGGAGGCCTACTTCGATGCGAAGCGCCGCCTGTTCGTCGAGCCGGATCCGGAAGGTCGCCGGCCTCCGGCCGCCGTCAACATCGGTGATCCCTACGGCCGCAGGCTTGCCGACGAGCTCCGCGACCTCGGATCGCCTCCGCTCACCTTCGGCCTGACGCACGACGCGGAGATCCGGCCCGAGGCCCTCGACCTGGGCCCGGACGGCGCGTCGTTCACCGCCGCCGGGCTGCGGCTCCGTACCAGGCTGCTCGGGCGCTTCAACGTGGAGAACGTGCTCGCCGCCGTTGCCGGGGCACGGGTGCTCGGCCTTCCCGACGACGCGATCGTGCGCGGAGTCGAGCATCTGACCGGGGTGCCGGGACGGTTCGAGGCGATCGACGAGGGCCAGCCGTTCACGGTGATCGTCGACTACGCGCACACGCCGGACGCCCTCGCGAGGGTGCTCGAGACTGCGCGCGAGATCACCGCAGGCCGGCTGATCTGCGTGTTCGGCTGCGGGGGCGACCGCGATCGCGCCAAGCGCCCGCTGATGGGCCGCACCGTGGCGGAGCTCGCCGACGGCGCCGTCATCACCTCGGACAATCCGCGCAGCGAGGACCCGCAGGCGATCATCGACGAGATCCTGGCGGGCATCGATCGCCGCTCCGATGTCGAGGTTGAGCCGGACCGGCGCCTCGCCATCCGCCGGGCCCTCGCCGCCGCCTCACCCGGGGACACGGTCGTGATCGCCGGGAAGGGTCACGAGCAGGGGCAGGAGCAGGCCGGGCGCATCGTGCCGTTCTCCGACCGGGAGGAGGCGGAGGACGCGCTGCGCGGGCTGGCCGCCGGGGCCCCCGCGTGATCCCGCTCCAGCTCGACGAGATCGCACAGCTGTGCCCTGGTCGCCTCGAGCGGGCGCCGGGCGCGCAGGCCGTCACCGGCGTCGAGATCGACTCGCGTCGCGCCGGCCCGGGCGATCTCTTCGTCGCCATCCGCGGCGGCGCCGACTACGTCGGCGCGGCGCTCGAGCGCGGCGCCGCGGCGGCGCTCGTGCCGGACGATGCCTTCGCGGCCATGGCGGCGCTCGGCCGCGCCGTCCGGGAACGAACCCGGGCGCGGGTTGTCGGCATTACCGGCTCGACGGGCAAGACGTCGACGAAGGACATCCTGGCCGCGCTGTGCCGACCCCATCTGCGCACGATCGCCGCCGAGCAGAGCCACAACAACGAGATCGGGCTCCCGCTCACGCTGACCCGGATCGAGCCCGACACGGAGGTGGCCGTCACGGAGATGGGGAGTCGCGGGCCCGGGCCAGATTCGCGAGCTCTGCCGGATCGCGAAGCCTCATCTGGCGGTGATCACCCAGCTCGGCCCTGCCCACCTCGAGCTGTTCGGGAGCGTCGAGGGTGTCGTCGCGGCGGAGTCGGAGATCCTCGAGGAGCTACCGCCCGGAGGCGTCGCTGCCGTGCCCGCCGACGAGCCTCTGCTCGAGCCGCACCTTCGCCGCACGGACATCGACTTCGTCAGGTACGGGCCGGGCGGGGACGTGCAACTGCTCGCCTTCGAGTCCGACGAGCACGCGCGGCTGACCGTGGAGGCCTTCGGCCGGCAGGCCGAGATCGAGTTCAGCTTCCGTTCGCGCCACAACGCGACGAACGCGCTCGCGGCGCTCGCCGCCTACTGCGCGCTCGGGTTACCGCTCGAAGAGGCCCAGCGCGGCGCCATGAGCGTCTCGCTCTCCCGCTGGCGCGAGGAAGAGCAAGCGCTGCCCGGAGGAGGGCTGCTCATCAACGACTGCTACAACGCGAACCCGCTCTCGATGGAGGCCGCGCTCGGCCACCTCGCGTTCCGCGCGAAGGGCCGCCGGCGGGTTGCGGTGCTCGGCGACATGGCCGAGCTCGGACAGGATGCGGACGCGTATCACGCCGAGATCGGCCGCGCCGCGGCGCGCGCCGGGGTCGAGGTCCTCATCGCGCTCGGGCCCCTGGCCCGCGGCTATCTCGCCGGGGCCGAAGGAGTCGCCACGCGGCTGTGGTATCCCACCGTCGAGGAGGGCATGGCCAGCGTGCACGCCACAGTACGACCGGGCGACTGCGTCCTCGTCAAGGGCTCTCGCTCGATGGGGCTCGAGGCGGTCGCGGAAGCGCTCGCCGCGGTGCCCGCCTAAGGGCACTCGAGTGGCCGCCCCAAGAGGTACGGCGCCCCTTGCCGGCTGCGAACCTGCGCAGTTCGGCGTCCTCGGTCGCACCAGTAGCTGTCCAGTATTGGCGCTCCCTGCGTCCTTGACCTGCTTGGTTCTCGCGCGGCAATGAATCACCGAACCTCCAGGGGCGACCACTAGTGGTTCAGGTCCTCCTCGCGGGGATCATCGCCATGGTCATCTCGATCGTGGCGGGGCCCAAGTTCATCGACTTCCTGCGCCGCCACGAGTTCGGCCAGCACATCCGCGAGGAGGGGCCGAGCGGCCATGTGATCAAGCAGGGCACGCCGACGATGGGGGGCCTGCTGATCATGGCCTCGATGTTCATCCCGTTCCTCGTCTTCTCGCAGCGCACGATCGAGGCCCTCACCGTCTTCTTCGTCACGCTTGCCTGCGCCGCGATCGGCTTCGTCGACGACTGGAGGAAGCTCACGAACCGTCGCTCGCTCGGCATCTCCGGCCGCTGGAAGATGGCGTTCCTCGTCCTGATCACCATCTTCGTCGGGCTCGTCGCCGAGCGCCAGGGCCTGGGCACGGACATCTACGTGCCGCTGATCGACGTCAACGTCGAGCTGTCGTACGCGCTGGTACGTGCTCCTCTTCCTCATGATCGCCGGCGCCGCCAACGGCGTGAACCTGACCGACGGCCTGGACGGCCTGGCCGCGGGCACCGTCACGATCTCGCTCTTCACCTTCACGGCGATGGCCGTCGTGGCGTGGATCGTCGAGCGGCGGGGCGACCGGCGGCCAGTCCTCCGAGCTCGACCTCGCCATCCTCGGCGCGAGCCTCATCGGTGCCTCGATCGGGTTCCTCTGGTACAACGCGTACCCCGCCGAGGTCTTCATGGGCGACACGGGCTCGTTCGGCCTCGGCGGCGCGCTCGGCGCGTTCGCGGTGATGACGAACACCGAGATCCTGCTGCTCCTGATCGGCGGGATCTTCCTGATCGAGGCGCTGTCCGTGATCCTGCAGGTGCTCAGCTACAAGTGGACCGGCAGGCGCATCTTCCTCATGGCGCCCATCCACCACCACTTCGAGATGAAGGCGTGGTCCGAGGCCCGGATCATGGTGCGCTTCTGGATCGCGGCGCTGATCTTCTGCGCCTGCGCCTTCGTCCTCTACTACCGCTACTTCTCGGGCTTTGAGCCGCCCGGCTAGCCCGTACCCGGGCGGGCCCTCGTGCTCGGCCTCGCGCGCTCGGGCGAAGCTGCCGCGCTCGTTCTCGCACGGAGAGGCGTTGTGGTCGTCGGAGTCGATCGCGATCCCGGCATCGACGCGGGGAGGCTTCGGGCCGCGGGCGTCGAAGTTCGTCTCGGCGCGGACGCGGATGTCTCGCTGCTCGAAGGCGTGGAGGTGCTGGTGAAGAGCCCCGGGGTCACGACGCGAGGCCCCTCTGGTCGAGGCGGCCCGGCATCTCGGTGTGCCCGTCTGGAGCGAGATCGAGCTCGGCGCGCGGCTCGTCGCGCAGCCGACCGTGGGCGTCACCGGCACGAACGGGAAGACGACGACGAGCGAGCTGCTGGGCGCGATCTTCCGCGCCGCCGGCCGGCCGGCGGCGGTCTGCGGCAACGTCGGCCGCCCGCTGTGCGCGCTCGACGGCACCCTCACGGACGACGAGGCCGTCGTGTGCGAGCTCTCGAGCTTCCAGCTCGAGGACGTGGAGACCCTTCGCTGCCGCGTCGCCGTCCTGCTGAACGTGACGCTCGACCACCTCGACCGCCACGGCGACTTTGCCTCCTACCGGGCCGCGAAGCTGCGCATCTTCGAGAACCAGGGCCCGGACGACGTCGCGGTCGTGCCCCGCGGCTTCGGCTCCGGCCGCCGGGCTGCCCGGCCGCGGTCGCCGCGTGGAGTTCGCGGCAGACGACCCGCTGCCGGCCGAGCCGCTCATCCGCGGTGAGCACAACAGGGAGAACTCGCGCCGCGGCCGCGGCTGCGGCGCGTGCCGCGGGCATTTCCGAGGAGGCGATCGCGGAGGCGCTGCGCACGTTCCCCGGCGTCCCCCACCGGCTCGAGCCCATCCGCGAGATCGACCGCGTGCGCTTCGTCAACGACTCGAAGGCGACGAACCCCGAGTCGGCCGAGCGGGCGCTTCGCTCCTACGGCCCGGGCAGCCTCCGGGTGATCATCGGCGGGAGCCGCAAGGGGTCGTCGTTCGCGGAGCTCGCGCGCGTCGCGGACGAGCAGCGAGGTCGTGCGCGTGTACCTGATCGGCGAAACGGCCGAGGAGATCGCAGACGCGCCCTGGCGGGCGCCGACGTCGCGCACGTGGGCTGCGGCGATCTCGACGACCGCCGTTCGCCGGGCGCACGGCGAGTCCCGGCCGGGGGAGGTCGTTCTGCTCTCGCCGGCCTGCGCGAGCTTCGACCAGTTCCGTGACTTCGAGCACCGTGGAGAGCGCTTCCGCGAGCTCGTGGAGGCGCTCTGATGGGGGCGGGCGCGACCCCGGACGCCCCTGCGCGCCGCCCGGCGAAACCCCGCGTCGGGGCGCACGCCTCGAGGCTCCCGTCGTGTACGGCCTGCTCGTTCTCGTCACGCTCGGGCTCGTCGCGTTCGGGCTCGTGATGGTCTACAGCGCGAGCTCGGCCCGCGCAGCGATCTCGGGGGGCGACCCTGCCTACTACCTGAAGCGGCAGGCCGTGTACGCGCTCGTCGGGCTCGTCGCTGTTCGTCGTCCTGACTCGCATCGGCTACGCGCTGCTGCGGCGGATCGCCGGGCCGCTCCTCGTCGTCAGCCTGTGCCTGCTCGCGTTCGTGCTCGTCGGCGGGCACGACCGTGAACGGCGCGAAGCGCTGGCTGGAGCTCGGGCCCGTCACGATCCAGCCGTCCGAGCTCGCGAAGATCGCGCTTGCGATCTGGGTGTCTGCGTTCCTCGCGCGCAGGGCTGCGCCGCGCGACGCTCGGCGAGCTCCTGCGCCCGATCGGGCTGGTCGGAGGGCTGGCCGCCGTGCTCGTGCTCGCCGAGCCCGATCTCGGCACCGCCATCGCCGTTCGCCATCGTCATCGGCGCGATCGTGCTCGTGTCCGGCACGCCGCTGCGCGTCATGGCCTCGGCGGGCGCACTGGCCATCGGAGCCGTCCTGCTGCTCTCGTGGGTCGCGCCCGTACCGCCGGGCGAGACTGCTGACGTTCCTGGATCCCTGGGCCGATCCTCAGGGCGCCGGGTTCCAGTCCGTGCAGGCGCTCATCGCGCTCGGCTCGGGCGGCCTGTTCGGCGTGGGCCTCGGTGAGAGCGTCCAGAAGGTCTACTACCTGCCCGAGGCGTCGACGGACATGATCTTCGCGATCATCGGCGAGGAGCTCGGCCTGGTCGGGACGGGAGCGGTGATCCTCGCCTACGTTCTCTTCGGCTACTGCGGCTGCCGGATCGCGCTGGCGCTGCCGCGACCCCTTCGGGAAGCGCCTCGCGGCGGGGATCACGGCGCTCGTGTGCGGTCAGGCGACGGTCAACCTCGGCGCCGTGCTCGGCATCGCGCCGCTCACGGGCATCCCGCTTCCGTTCGTCTCCTACGGCGGCTCGAGCCTGATCGTCGCCCTCGCCGGGGTCGGCATCCTCCTTAACATCGCGTTGACCGATGCCGGAGAACGACGAGCTTCGGTGCGTGATCGCGGCCGGGGGGACGGCGGGGCACGTGCTGCCGGCACTGGCCGTGGCCGAGGCGCTGAAGGAGCGCGGCGTCCGCGTGAGCTTCGCCGCGCCGCCTCGACCTGAGACGCGGCTGCTGACCGACAGCGGCTACGACGTCGACCTGTTCGCCGTCGAGGGAATCCCGCGGGAGCTGTCGCGGCGCTCGCTGCGCGCCGTGGGGACGGACGTCGCCGCGCCGGTCGCCTGCCGTCGGATCTCTGTCCGGCCGGCGGCCCGGTGTCGTGCTGGGCGCGGGGGGCTACGTCGGCGGCCCGCTGGTGCTCGCCGCCTGGAGCCTCGGCGATTCCGGGCGCGGTGATGGAGGCCGATGCGCACCTGGGCCTCGCGAATCGCCTCGCGGCGCCGTTCTCGCGGCGCGTCTTCCTCGCGTATCCGCTCGCCGGACGCGACGGCGACAAGTACCGGGTGGTCGGGCGGCCGCTGCCGCGCCGGTCACGGGCGCCCGGCGACGCCGCGGCGGCGCGGCGGCACTTCGGCCTGCCGGCGGACGGGCCTCGTCGTGCTCGTCGTGCGGCGGCAGCCTCGGCGCCCGGCGGCTGAACGAGGCGGCGCTCGAGGCGTTCGGCGATCCCGAGCAGGCGCCCGAGCTGCCCGCCGTCCTGCATCTGGCAGGGGCGCGGGACTACGCCGAGCTTGCCGCGCGCACGCTGCGGCCCGAGTACAGGCTGCTCGAGTTCACGGACGAGTTCGGCGCGGCGCTCGCCGCTGCCGATCTCGTGGTCTCCCGGGCCGGCGGCGTGGTCTGGGAGATCGCCGCCGCCGGCAAGCCGGCGCTGCTCGTTCCCTACCCGCACGCGACGGCGGAGCACCAGACGAAGAACGCCCTCTACTTCGAGCGCGCGGGTGGAGCGGTCCTCGTCCCCGAGGAAGAGCTCGACCTGCGCGGCCAGGTGACGGAGCTTCTCGGCGACGAGCCACGGCTGACCCGGATGGCCGACGCGATGCGGGCGGTCGCGCGTCCGGACGCCGCGGAGGCAGTCGCGACGGAGCTGATCGCGCTCGCGCGCGGACGCGGAGAGGGGGCACGTCCTGACGCCGCTGGCCGGCCGCAGGCTCTGGTTCGTCGGGATCGGCGGCGCCGGGATGAGCGCGCTCGCCGTCGTGTGCAAGGCGTGGGGGGCGGAGGTGGCGGGCTCGGACCGCGCCCGCTCGCCGTACGTCGACCTCGTGGAGCGTCACGGCATCGCCGTCGTCGTCGGCCATGCCGCCGAGAACGTTCCGCCTGACGCCGAGGTCGTCGTGTCCTCCGCCGTCGGGCCGGAGAACCCCGAGCTCGTGGCTGCCGGTGATCGGGCGCGGAAGCGCGGGGAGCTGCTCGCCGAGCTCGTCTCGCTGCGCCCGTCGATCGTCGTCGCCGGCGCGCACGGCAAGACCACGACGGCTTCCATGATCGCGTTCGCGCTCGACCGGCTCGGCCTCGATCCGGCGTTCCTGATCGGCGCCGACGTGCCGCAGCTCGCCGGCAACGGCCGGGCGGGGGCCGGCTGGCTCGTCGCCGAGGGTGACGAATCCGACCGCTCGCTGCTGCTCCTGCGCCCACGCATCGCGGTCGTCACGAACGTCGAGCTCGACCACCACTCGACGTTCGCGTCGAAGGCCGAGGTGGAGGAGCTGTACGCAGGATGGCTCCGCTCGCTGCCCGACGATGCGGTTGTCATTCTCGGCGACCAGGTCGACCCGCCCGGTGATCTCAGTCTGGCCGTCCTCGGCGAGCACAATCGCGCGAACGCCGCCTGCGCGATCGCCGCGCTTGCCGCCGCCGGTGTCGATGCAGAGGCCGCCGCGGCGGCGCTCGCGGACTTCCGAGGCGCCGGTCGCCGGTTCGAGCCGGTGGGCGAGGAGGGCGGGGTCCGGGTCGTCGACGACTACGCGCATCACTCGACGGAGGTTGCGGTGACGCTTGCGGCGGCCCGCACCGCGGCGGGCGAAGGCCGCGTGATCGTCCTCTTCCAGCCCCATCTCTACTCGCGGACGCTGTACCTGGCGCACGAGCTCGCCGCGGCGCTCGCCGCAGCCGACCAGGTCGTCGTCACGGACGTGTACGCGGCGCGCGAGGAGCCGTTGCCCGGAGTGACCGGGAAACTGCTCGTCGAGCGGCTCGGGGAGCTACGCCCGGGCATGACCGTCGGCTGGGCGCCGTCGCTCGAGGAGGCCGCAGAGCTTGCCGCCGGCCTGTGCCGTCCGGGCGATCTCGTGCTGACGATCGGCGCCGGCGACGTCGACCGGGCCGGCCCGCTGATACTCGAAGGACTTCGCCGGTGAACCTGAAGGAGAACGTCGGGCTCCACAAGCTGACCACCATCGGCACCGGTGGTCCCGCCCGCTGGTTCGGACGACCGGAAACCGTGCAGGAGCTCGTCGACCTGCTCGTCTGGGCCGAGCAGCGGGAGCATCCGGTGGCGGTGATCGGTCTCGGCTCGAACCTGCTCGTCGCGGACGAGGGCTTCGCGGGCCTGGCGCTGCAACTCGCCGGCACACTGGCCTACGTCAAGGCGGGCAATGTCAGGGAGGGAGAGACGAGCCTGACCGCCGGTGGCGGCGCAACGCTCGCCGTGTGCCTCCACCGGGCGCGCGAGGCCGGGCTGGGTGGTCTCGAGTTCGCCTGCGCGATCCCGGGCACGATCGGCGGAGCCGTGTGGATGAACGCGGGCGCCTACTCCGGGGAGCTCGGCGCGATTCTGCGGCGCGCGCTCGTGGCAACGTCGGCCGGAACCCGGTGGCTCACGCCGGCGGAACTGGGGTTGCGCTACCGGCACTCCGACCTCCACCACGGCCAGGTCGTGGCCGCCGCCGATCTCGAGCTCGAGCCGCGGCCCGTGGAGGAGATCCGCGCGCGTGTTGCCGAGCTCCAGCGGCAGCGCAAGCAGGCCCAGCCGACGAACAAGCGAACGTTCGGCAGCGTCTTCAAGAATCCACAGCACGATCTCAGCGCCGGCCGGATGCTCGACGCCTGCGGCCTGCGGGGGTACCGGATCGGCGGCGCCCAGATCTCGCCCAAGCATGCGAACTTCATCGAGAACGTCGGCGGCGCCCGAACCCGCGATGCGCTCGAGCTGATTGCCGAGGCTCGCCGTCAGGCGCGCGAGCAGTTCGGGGTCGTGCTCGAGCCGGAGGTCCAGCTGCTCGGCGACATCGAGATCCCCCCGCTGGAAGACCGGAACGACCTGCCGGCGCCACCCGGCCCCGAGAGCTCGAACGGCGCCTGAGGCTGCCACGGGCGGCGTCCTATCCTGCGTCGGCGGGAACGTCGACGAGCCAGCCCCCGGCGCTAAGGGAATGCAGGCCGCGCGCCGCTCCCGGTCAGTGGGCCGTCTTCGCGGAGGCCGTTGCCGCCGCCTCGAGCCGCTCCAGGGTGCCTCGCGCCCGAGCAGCTCCACGGACTCGAAGAGACCCGGCGAGATCTTCGAGCCGGTGACGGCGATCCGGATCGGCTGGAAGGCGTCCCGCGGCTTGAGGCCGAGCTCGTCGCACAGCGCACGCAGTGCCTCTTCGATTCGCTCGGCGGTGAACGGCTCGACGGCGGCCAGCCGGCGCTGCGCCTCGGCCAGCACCGCCGCGCTCTCGCCCAGCGCGGAAGCGTCGGGCTCCACAGGCCCGAAGAGGAAGCCGGCGAACGCCGGGTACTCGCCGAGCCGGGCGATCTTCTCCTGGACGAGCGGCACCGAGCGCAGGACCAGCTCCTCGTCCCAGTCGAAGCCCTGCTCGCGCAGGTAGGAGAGGAGGACGTCGCCGTACTCCTCGGGGCTCATGCCCCGCAGATAGACGCCGTTGAGCCAGTCGAGCTTCGCGTAGTCGAACGTCGCCGGGCTCGTGCCCACCCGCTCGAGCGAGAAGCGGTCGACGAGCTCCGCCTGCGACATGACCGTCGTCTTGTCGTCGTAGCTCCAGCCGAGCAGGGCGAGGAAGTTCAGCAGCGCCGGCGCCACGTACCCGGCTGCGCGGAACTCGTCGACCGAGACCGCGCCGTGTCGCTTCGAGAGCTTCTTGCCGTCGGTGCCGAAGACGTTCGGGACGTGCGCGTAGACGGGCGGCTCGGCGCCGAGCGCCCGCAGGACGCGGATCTGCTTGGGCGTGTTGGACACGTGATCGTCGCCGCGGATCACGTGGGTGATCGCGTCGAGCCAGTCCTCGAGCGGCGACGCGAAGTTGTACGTCGGGCGGCCGTCCGAGCGGACGAGCACGAGGTCCTCGAGCTGCTCGTTCGGGAACTCGATGCGTCCCTTGACGGCGTCGTCCCAGCTCGTCGTGCCCTCGTCGGGCATACGGATGCGGATCGCACCCTCGTCCTCGTAGGCGCTCCCTTCCGCGACCAGGCGGCGGGCCTCCTCCTGGGCGCGCTCCATGCGGTCGAGCTGGAATGTCGTCTCGCCGTCCCAGTCGATGCCGAGCCACGAGAGCGAGCGCTCGATCTGCTCGACGGACTCGGCAACCTCCCGGCCCGTGTCGGTGTTCTCGATGCGGAGCAGGCAGCTGCCGCCGCGGCCGCGCGCGAAGAGCCAGTTGAAGAGGAAGGTGCGCACTCCGCCGATGTGGAGGAACCCGGTCGGGCTCGGGGCCATCCGCACGCGGACCTGCTCGGACACGCGCCTATGCTAGCCGCGTGCTCATCGGCGGCCACGTCTCGAGCTCCGGCGGTATCCATACCGCGATCGACCGCATCGAGGCGATCGGCGGCAACGCCGTGCAGGTCTTCACCCAGAGCCCGCGCATGTGGAAGCCGACGGCGCACGACCCCGCGAACCTCGCCCGTTTCCGCGAGCGCGCGCGCCGAGGCGGGCATCGGCTATGTCCTCTGCCACGCGCTCTACCTGCTGAACCTGGCCTCGCCCGACGACGAGCTGTACCGCAAGTCGGTGGCGGCTCTCGTCGCGACCGTCGACGTCGCGCGCGAGATCGACGCCGACGTCGTGTTCCACGTCGGCTCGCACCTCGGCGCCGGCCTCGACGCGGGCCTCGAGCGAGTTCTCCCGGCCCTCGCGCAGGCGCTCGAGCACGCCGACGGCACGACCTGGCTCCTGCTCGAGAACTCAGCGGGCGCGGGAGGCACGATCGGCCGGTCGATCGACGAGCTTGCGGCGATCGTCGACCGCGCCGGCCGCCCGCCGCGGCTCGGGCTGTGTCTGGACAGCTGCCACCTCTGGGTCTCGGGCGTTGACGTCGGCGATCCGGCCGTCGTGACGGAGCTCGTCGATCAGGTAGACGCGGGCGTGGGCCTCGACAGGCTGCGGGCGATCCACGTCAACGACGCCGCTGCGCCCCTCGGGTCGAACCGCGACCGCCACGCGAATCTCGGTGAGGGCCTGCTCGGCGACCGCCTCACGGCGCTCCTCGGCGAGCCGCGCCTGCGCGACCTGCCGTTTCTGCTCGAGACCCCGGGGCCCGACGGCCACGGCCCCGACGCGGGCCAGGTGCGCAAGCTCCGGAAGCTCTGGGAACGGGCGGGCGCGGCTTCCGTTGCCTGATGCGAA
>CAWACA010000012.1:0-31282 GCA_963780385.1 uncultured Thermoleophilia bacterium
GCGACGATCCCGACCGTGACGACCCCCACCACCACGACTCCGACCACCACGCCGAGCAGTGCGTGGGAACGTGGCCGGCCGGCCAGAGCGGCTATACGGTGGTGCTCGCCTCGGTTCCCGAAGCCGCCGGGAGGTCGACCGCCGACGCCGCGGCGCAGCAGGCGACCAGCCGCCGGGCTCTCGTCGGTCGGGGTCATGCGCTCATCGGATTTCTCGAACCTGCGGCCAGGGTTCTGGGTGACCTACGCGGGGGTCTACGGCACCCTCTCGGCGGCGCGGGCGGCGCTGCCGCAGGCACAGGGAGCCGGCTTCCCATCGGCCTACACGCGTCACGTCCGGCCCTGAGCCCGTTTGTCGCATAGGCGCGAATGCGCCCATTGTCAGACACCACTTTGTAACAGCGGCAAAAGCGCGCTACACTGTCTTGAGCGTGCCCGGCGGCCGAATGCCCATTTGGCCGTATTTGCAGGTTCTTGTGCTCTGAACCCGTGTTGGCTTCGACGTGCTCAGAAACGAGATGAACGAGAGGATTTCCGCCGTCATGTATCAGTATTCCAGGGCGATCTACCGTTCGATCAAGGATCTCATCGATCCTTACACCGACTCCGGGACACAGCTCGAGTACCGGCGCGAGGTGCTCGCCGCCTGCGAGGACACGGTCGAGCGGCTGGCCCGCGATCCGCGCTATTTCTCCCGCCCCGAGCGAACGCTCTTCCAGGACATTCGGCGGTATTTCCCCATCACAGCGCAGGCACGGGTCTCCTGGGCCGTCACCGAGGGCATCGGCGCCGCCGTCACGTGGATCGAGGAGCAGATCGAGCTGGGGCAGTTCGACTGCGGTGCAGCCCGCTGTCAGGCGACGACCCGGAAGGGAAAGCCCTGTCAGCGCACTCCGCTCCCCGAGCGCGACTACTGCCCGTCGCACCAGCACCTGGACGCCGGGCGGACGGCGGCCCCGAGCCGCGTCGCCGCCTAGCGGACCAGACTTCCTTCGTAGTACGAAGAGAATCGAAGTTCGGCGCGGGGCGCCTTTCATTAGAGTTCCGCGGAAGCGAGGAACACTGTCCCACGACGCCGACAAGCTGATCCGGCAGCTCTCGCTCGTCGCCTTCCTGATGGCGGAGCGGCGGGCACTCACCGCCCGCGACATCAAGGGCTGTGTCGAGGGCTATTCCGAGATGTCCGACGAGGCGTTCGCGCGCCGCTTCTACTCCGACCGCAGCGAGCTGCTCGGGCTCGGAGTGCCGCTCCAGTCGCAGCGCGACGAGTTCACCGGCGAGGAGCTCTACACGCTCCTCTCGGATCAGTACTTCCTCCCCCCACTCGACCTGAGCGACGACGAGCTCGCGGCGCTTCAGGTCGCGCTGTTCCGTCTCGAGGGCCAGTTCGCGTACGCCGAGCCGCTGCGCCTCGCGCTGCAGAACCTCGCGCTCGGCCGCGGCGGCCCGCTCGAGGCGCGGCCCGAGAGCGCGATCAAGGTCGATTTCCAGGATCCCGACTACTCGCCGGAGATGGCAGGCCGCCTGACGAAGCTCGAGGCCGCGATCTCCAAGCAGCGCACCGTGAAGTTCGAGTACTGGACGATCTCCCGCGACGAGGTCTCGCGGCGAACGCTGAACCCCTACGCGCTGTTCTCGGACAACGGCGTCTGGTACGTGGTCGGCCGTGACCTCGAGCGTCAGGACGAGCGCACGTTCAGGGTCTCGAGGATTCGCGGCGACATCACCTTCGCAACGCGCCGGGAGCGCGACTTTCGGGCGCCGACGGATTTCGATCCGGCCCAGTACCGGCACCGCCGGCCCTGGCAGTTCGGCGAGATCGTCGGCGAGGCCCGGCTCGAGGTCGTCCCCGATACGGCCTGGTGGGTCGAGCGAACCCTCGTCGGTGAGGAGCGCGTCGACGGACGGCGTGTTCGTCACCCCGTACGCCGATCTGGGGCAGCTCGCGGCCTGGGTGCTGCGCCAGAACGGCAGGGCGCGCCCGCTCGAGCCCGAGGAGCTCGTGGCCGAGGTCGGGGAGAGCCTGGCGCGGGTGGTCGTGGCGCACACCGGGCCTGCCCCCGAGCACGCCGCCGAGGTCGAGCCGGAGCTCGACGAGGTCATGCCGGACCGCCCCGCCGGGCCCGTGCCGCCCGAGCGCTTCGCCGTCCTGCAGGCGCTGCTCGCGCACCTCCTGTCGGCGTGCGGTGACAGCAAGCGTGCGGTGATCCCGGCTGCCGAGCTCCTCGAGCGCTTCCCCATCCCCGAGGACCAGCTCGACGAGCATCTCCAGCTGCTGAACCTCGTGAACTTCGGCGGCGGCTGCTACGCCGTATACGCGGTGCTCGAGGGCGACAACGTCCGTGTCGACAAGGAGCTTTTCGGTGACGCCTTCCGCCGGCCGCCGAGGCTGACGCCGCTCGAGGCCCGCGCCATACGGCTCGCGATCGAGTTCGTGGGACCGATGCTCGCTCCGGCCGCGACGACGCCGCTCGAGCGCGTTCGCGAGAAGCTCGAGCGGACGTTCGGTCAGTTCGAGCTTCGTGAGACGCCGGAGCCTGCGCTCACCAGCGCGGAGGAGGAGCTCATCCGGACGCTCTCGCGAGCGATCGCGAAGCACCGGCTCGTGCAGTTCGAATACCTGAAGCAGGAAGACGATCACCCGGCGACCCGCGTGGTCGAGCCCTACTTCTTCGAGCGGCGCCTGCCGAACTGGTATCTCCACGTGTGGGACCGGGAGCGCGACGCCGCGCGCAGTTTTCGCCTCGACCGCATGCGCAACGCGCAGCTGCTCGAGAAGTCGTTCGAGCCCCGCCCCTCGTTCGCGCCCCAGTCCTCGAAGCAGCGCACGGTGCAGGTGCTGTTCTCGGAGGACATCGCACGCTGGCGCCTCGAGAGCGGCGCGCGGCGGCTCGGCGCGAGGCCGCTCGCCGACGGGACGGCGCTCGAGGAGCTCGCCTACGGCAGCGAGGACTGGCTCGTCGGTGAGGTGCTGTCGTTCCGCGGCGCCGGAACGGTGCTCGGGCCGAAGCCTCTGCGGACCCGCGTGGCCAGGCGGGCCCGAGTCCTGCAGCGAGAGCTCAGCGGCAAGGCCCGCTCGCGGCGCTGAGCCGGTCACAGCGGCGGCGGCGTCAGCCCTTCAACACGGCCAGGGGACGAAGGCGGGCGACGCGCCTCGAGAGGCCGGCGCCCTCACAGGCCTCGACCACCTCCGACACGTCCTTGTAGGCCTGCGGCGCCTCCTCCACGAGCAACGAGGCCTTGCCGGCCTTGACGAGCACGCCAGCCTCATGGAGCTCGCGCCGCAAGTCCTCGACACGGATCTGCCGTTTGGCCTCGTTGCGGCCGAGCAGGCGGCCCGCGCCGTGGCAGGTCGATCCGAAGGAGCGCTCGAGCGAGCTCTCGAGTCCCACGAGCGCCCAGGACGCACGCCTCATGTCTCCCGGGATCAGGACGGGCTGGCCGGGAAAGGAGCGGGTGGCGCCCTTCCGGTGCACGACGACGTCGCGACCGTCGTAGCGCTCCACCTTGGCGATGTTGTGGCAGACGTCGTAGACGAGCTCTAGCCCCAGCGCGTCGTCCGAGCGCCCGAGGACGCGCCGGAACGCCCGGCGCACGAGATGGGTGATCACCTGTCGGTTTGCGCGGGCGAAGTTCGAGGCGGCCACCATGGCGCCGTAGTAGCGCTGACCCGCCGCGCCGGCGAAGGAGGCGCAGGCGAGCTGACGGTCGGGCAGCTCGATGCGCTCCGACGACGCGGCGCGCTCCATCTCGCGCAGATGGTCGGTGCACACCTGGTGGCCCAGCCCGCGACTGCCGCAGTGGATCATCACGGCCAGGCAGCCCGGTTCGAGCCCGAACTGCCGGGCGGCCTGCTCGTCCCGGAGCTCGGCGACCTCCTGCACCTCGAGGAAGTGGTTGCCCGCGCCGAGCGACCCGATGGTGGCCTGGCCGCGCAGGAACGCCCGCTCCGAGACGGAGTCCGGCTCGGCGCCCTCGAGCGCGCCTCCGTCTTCCTGGCGCTCGAGGTCGGAGCCCGCTCCGAAGCCGCGCTCGATGGCCCAGCGCGCACCGTGGCGCAGGATGTCGCGGAGCTCGGGCTGGGACGGGTCGAGGCCTCCACCCCGCCCCGTGCCGGTGGGAATCGAACGCGAGAGCTCCTGCAGCAGCGCCGGCAAGCGGTCGCGGGCATCTTCGATCCGAACGTCCGAGCGCAGCAGCCGCACGCCGCACGCGATGTCGTAGCCGACTCCGCCGGGAGAGATGATCCCGTCGTCCACGCCGAACGCGGCGACGCCGCCGATCGGGAAGCCGTAGCCCCAGTGAATGTCGGGCATCGCATACGACGCCTTGACGATCCCCGGCAGGCAGGCGACGTTGCGCACCTGCTGCAGGGCGTTGTCGAGCTCCCCCCTCTCCACCGACTCGCGAGTGGCAAATACCCGGCCGGGAACGCGCATCGGGGGCTCCTGCTCGAGCTCCCACTCGAAGTCCGAGATCTGCCTCACCGGAGCACCCCGAGATACAGGCCCCGGTCGTTCAGCCCCTCCGGATCGTGATCGACGGCCAGCCCGGCGCGCTCAAAGGCGCCGAGATACTGCTCGTGCCTGAAGAACCCGACGTCGTGAACCTCCTCGAAATGCTCGACGCCGTCCGGCGTGCCGACGAGGTAGTCGAACCGCAAGGCGACGGTGGGCTCGGCCGGAACGTTGCGATTGAGCCTGGCCGCCTTGAGCTCGGGCTCGTCGACGAAGAGCGCGTGCACCCCCGTCTCCTGCCAGAGCTCGGGGAAGATCCAGGGCTCGACGGCGAGGACGCCGCCGGGCTCGAGATGCATTGCCATCGCGGCGACCGCGGCATCGAGGCGCTCCGGCGTCCGCACGTAGGCGATGCTCGAGAACAGGCAGGTGACGGCGTCGAAGCGCCGGCCCAGGTCGAGTGAGGTCATGTCGCCCTCGCGCAAGCGGACGTTCGGGAGCCGGCGCCCGGCGATCTCGAGCAGCTTCGGATCGAGGTCCACCCCCTCGACCTCGTACCGATCCCGTAGCTGCTCCAGATGCTTCCCCGTCCCGCAGGCCACGTCGAGCAGGCTCCGCGCGTCGGGGCAGCGCTCCCGGATCAGCGCGTCCAGCCTCGCTGCCTCTGCCGGGTAGTCCTTGTCGGCGTAGAACGCGTCGTAGAGCTCGGCCGACCGCGAGAACATCAGGCGCCGCCTCCGAGCCGCTCGACGGCCCAGCGCGCATGCTCGCGCAGCAGCTCGTCGTCGCTCTCCGAGTAGCCGGCGGCCAGCGGGGCCAGGCTCGGGTCTCCGGAATTGCCGACCGCCACGAGGGCATTCCGGCGCAGGTAGCGCGGATCCTTGCGCGGGAAGTAGAGCCGCTCGTACCGCGAACGCAGCTCGGCGTCGGTCGCTTCGAGCCACGTCGCAAGCGAGATCACCGGCTCGGCCGCCTCGGGCGGCGTCTCGTCTCCGCGGCGCCGCTCGATCCCGCGGTTCCACGGGCAGACGTCCTGGCAGATGTCGCAGCCGTAGACCTGATCGGCGAGCTCCTCGCGATAGGGCTCGGGGATCGCCGCCGGCGCCTGCGTCCAGTACGAGAGACAGCGCGTGGAGTCGAGCACGCCCGGCTCGTCGAGAGCGCCGGTCGGGCAGGCCTCGATGCAGAGCGTGCACGAGCCGCAGTCGAGCTCGAGCGGCGGCGTCGGCTCGAGCTCGACCTCGGTCACGAGCGTGCCGAGCACGACCCACGACCCGAACCGCTTCGTGATCAGCATCGTGTTCTTGCCGTAGAAGCCGACGCCGGCCCGCGCCGCGCCCTCACGGTCGACGTGCTGGTTCGCGTCGACGAGGACGCGGTAGGAGCCGCCCAACCGGCGCCCGAGCTCGTCGAGCCTGCCGCGCAGGGCCTCGTAGGCGTCCCACCACGTGTAGCGCGGGAGCCTTCCCTCGCCCGGCAGCGGCTCCGGGCCCGGAGCGTAGTAGCAGAGCGCCGCGGAGACGACGGTCCGCGCCCCGGGCAGGAGACCTTCGGGATGGCACGACACCTCGGGCTGCGCCATCGTGAAGCGCATGTCGGCGAAAAGGCCGCGCGCACGCCGCTCGCGGATCGCACGCTCGGTCTCCTCGTAGGGCTCGGCGCGCGCCGCGCCGATCACGTCGATACCGAGCTCCGCGGCGAGCCGCTCGAGCTCCGCAGCGGTCATGCCTTCACCGTACCGCAAGGGCGCCGGAGGCGCCCGCGCAGCGGCCGCGCCGCAGGCGCCAGGCCGCGAAGCTTCGCGCGCGAAGCGCGCAAGGGCGAAGCCGCGCAGGCGGCCGTCACGCAACGCGGCCCGCAGGGCCGCAGCCGTGACAGGGAAGCGGCCGGAGGCCGCGGTCACCGGCTCGGCCGGCCGCGACCCGCCAAGCAGCGGCCCGAAGGGCGCGGTCACGAGCGGCCAGCCAGCCTCGCGCGCGCCTCTGCCGCTGTCATGCAACGGGTTCCGACTAGGATCGCTTGCGTGAAGGCTGTCCGGATCCACGAGGACGGCGGCCCCGAAGTCCTGCGCTACGAGGACGTCCCGGAGCCGGCGCCCGGGCCCGGCGAGGTGCTCGTGCGCCTCGCGGCGGCATCGCTCAACCACCTCGACATCTGGATCCGGCAGGGTCTCCCGTCGGTCCCGAAGCCGCGGATCCTCGGCGCGGACGGGGCCGGGACGGTCGAGGCGGTCGGCGAGGGCGTCGAGGGCCTTGCGGCCGGCCAGGCGGTCGTGCTCAACCCGGGGCTCGACGACGGCGCGCACATCATCGGGGAGCACTGCGACGGCACGCACGCGGAGCTCGTCGTCGTTCCGGCCGACTATGTCGTCCCGAAGCCCGAGCACCTCGACTTCGTCGAGGCGGCCGCGTTCCCGCTCGTCTACGAGACGGCGTACCGCATGCTCGTGACCCGGGCGGGCCTGAGTGAGGGCGAGTGGGTCCTGGCCTGGGGAGTCGGCAGCGGCGTCGGCTCGGCGGCGTTTCTGATCGCCAAGGCGCTCGGGGCGCGGGTCGTCGTGACCTCCGGCTCGGATGCGAAGCTCGAGCAGGCGCTCGCCCTCGGCGCGGACGCCGCCGTCAACCACGCCACGGGCGACGTGGCCAAGGAGGTCAAGGAGGTCACGGGCGGCCACGGGATCGACGTCGTCGTCGAGCACGTCGGCGAGGCGACCTGGAAGACGTCGCTGTCG
The DNA here is from genome assembly GCA_963780385.1 of uncultured Thermoleophilia bacterium. Lineage (GTDB taxonomy): Bacteria > Actinomycetota > Thermoleophilia > Gaiellales > Gaiellaceae > CAWACA01. The sequence goes on from CAWACA010000012.1 coordinate 7,188, forward strand.
GTGGCGGCTCCGCACGGGCGCATCGCGGTCTGTGGGGCGACGAGCGGTCCGAATCCGCCCGCCGGGCTCAACCGGATCTGGTGGAAGCACCTCTCCGTGCTCGGCTCGACCATGGCCACGAGGAAGGACTTCGCCGGCCTGCTCGAGCTGATCGAGCGCACGAAACTGCGGCCCATCGTCGACCGGACCTTCCCGCTCGCCGACGCCGCCGAGGCACACAGCTACCTCGAGAGCGCGAGCCAGTTCGGGAAAGTCATGCTCTCGATCCCGGAGTAGCCGTGGCCGAGCAGCCCATGACGAGGGACGAGCTCGTCCACCGCAACACGCTGCTGCTCATGGGCGCGCAGGCCGCAATGCTCGGCTCCACGGCAGTGTGGTTCACGCTCTCGGTCGTCGCCGTCACGGATCTGACAGGCCGGGAGCGCTACGCCGGCGTGTTCCTCGCCATGTTCAACCTCTGCGTCGCGGGGAGCGCGCTGCTGGTCGGGCGTCTGATGGACATCCGCGGTCGCCGGGTCGGCCTCCTGCTCGGGTACGCCCTCCTCGCTGTCGGCGGCTCAGCGGGCGGTCTCGCCGTCTGGGCGGAGTCGACCTGGGGCCTGTTCCTGGCCGCCACGGTCTTCGGCGCCGGCATGGGGGCCACGCTGCTCGGTCGCGTGGCCGCCGCCGACATGTACCCGTCGGCCCGACGCGGTCGTGTCGTCGGCGTCGTGGTCTCCGCCGGCACGCTGGGCGCGGTCCTGGGTGCGCCGCTCGTGGCCGGCATCGACGTGCTCGGATCCGAGCTGCTCGCCTGGGTCACGATCCCGTTCTTCGCGACGCTCGGAGTCATCTTCACCCTCAGGCTCAGGCCCGATCCGTTGGAGCTCGCCTACGTGGAGGCCGAGGAAGACACGAGCCGGCCGGCGCGGCCCCTCGGCGAGCTGCTCGCCATCCGGCCACTGCGCGCGGCCATCGCGGCGATCGTCGTCGCGCAGACGGCAATGGTGGCGGTCATGGGCGTCACCCCCGTGGCGCTCGACGACTACGGCGCGAGCGCCGCCGCAATCGCCATCGTGATCAGCCTTCACATCGCAGGGATGTACGCGCTTGGGCCGGTGATCGGGACGCTGCTCGACCGGTACGGCAGGCGACCCGGACTGCTGGCCGGCGCAGCCATATCCGCGACAGGTTCAGTCGCCGGCTCGTTTACCGAGCAGACGCCGCTGATCGCAGTCGGCATGTTCCTCGTCGGCGTCGGCTGGTCGCTCTGCTACCTGGGCGCGACGGCAGTCGTCAGCGACGTGACCACGGCCGACGAGCGGGGCTCCGCGCTCGGCGCCACCGACCTCTGCACCTCCGTCGCTGCCGCGGCCGGCGTGCTCGCGAGCGGCTTCGTGCTCGAGTCTTCGGGCCTCGCGCTCGTCGGCATCGTCATGGCGGCGCTCATGGTGCCCGTGGTGCTACTCGTGGTGCCGCTGCGGGAGTCCGGTCCGGGCCGTTGGCGCCTCCAGCCCGCAACGGTTCTCGACGAGCCGAGCTGAGCGGCCCAGCGGCTGAGCGGCTCGCGCCCTCGACCGCGGCCCTACCGGGCCGCTCCTTGGCGGGTCGCAGGCCGGCCGAGCCGGCCGCTCAGCCGCCTGCGCGGCGCTTGGCGCCTTGTACCGGCCCGGCATCCGCCGGGCCGGAGAAGCTTCGCGGCCTGGCGGCCCTCCGGGCCGCGGCCGCTGCGCGGGCTTCGCCCTTGCCTAGCCAAACCCGAGGATGAACTTCGCATCCTCGGACATGCGCTCCGGGCTCCACGGGGGGTCCCACGTGAGCTCGGTGTCCACGTGCTCGACTCCGGGCAGCGCGGCCACGGTGTCATGGATCTGCTGCTCGATCATCGGGCCGACGGGGCAGCCGAGCGACGTGAGGCTGTAGGTCACCTTGACGTTCGACCCCTCGACCTCGGCGTCGTAGAGCAGCCCGAGCTCGACGATGTCCATGCCGAGCTCCGGGTCCTCGACGATCCTGAGCGCGTCGATGACGTCTTCGCGAGATGGCATGAGGTCAGTTTAGCCGTGCGCCTGGCAAGACGAGCCGTGCCGCGGCCGGCGGCTCGCGCGCTTGACCGCGGCCTACCGGGCCGCTCCTGGCCGGGCCGGCGCCGGCCGCTGCCGGCCGCTCAGCCGCCTGCGCGGGCTTCGCGGCCTGTCAGCCGGCCGGGCGCGGCCGCTGCGCGGGCTTCGCCCTTGCCTAGCCGAGGAGGCGCACCTCTTCGCGCCGCTCCCGCGCAAAGAAGTGGATGCCGTCGACGAAGCGCACCCAGTTGCAGCGGGTGCACATGACGAGCGACTGCGTCCGAGCGGAGTCGGCCAGGTAGCGCACGCCGCGCAGCAGGTCGCCGTTCGTCACGCCCGTCGCCGCGACGATGACTTCCGCCGGGGCGAGCTCGTCGATCGTGAAGACCTTCTCCATGTCGTCGAAGCCGTACTCGCGGGCTTGAGCGATCTCGGTGCGCGAGACCGGCCAGAATTGCGCCAGCAGCTCGCCGCCGAGGCAGCGCAGCGCCGCAGCGGCCATGACCGTCTGGCGCGCGCCCCCGATCCCGATCGCGAGGTGGTCGTTCGTGCCCCGGATGGCGGCGTTGATCGCGGAGGTGACGTCCCCGTCCTGGATGAGCTTGATCCGGGCCCCCGAGGCGCGAAGCTCCTCGATCAGGTCCGTGTGGCGAGGCCGGTCGAGCACGATGGCCGTGACGTCGTTGGGATTGCGCCCGTACGCGTCGGCGATCGCCTGCACGTTCTCGCCGATCGACCGGCGCAGATCGACCCGGCCCCGCGCGGCCGGCCCGACGGCGAGCTTGCGCATGTACATCTGGGGCAGCCGCGGCAGACTGCCGGGATCGCCGGCGGCCACCATCGCCATGGCGCCGTGATCGCCTCGCGCAACCACGCTCGGGCCCTCGAGGGGATCCACCGCCAGGTCGACGGGCTGCCCGCCGTTGCCCACGACCGTCTCGGCGCCGAGAACGTCGCCGTCCTCGCCCGCCCCGATCACGATCCGTCCTTCGATCGGCATCAGGTCGAGTGCCGCCCGCATGCCGGAGAGCGCCGCTTCGTGAGCCCCGTCGGTATCGCCGCGGCCGAGCCAGCGCCCGCTCGCGAGCGCGGCGCGCTCGGTCACAGCCGCGAATGCCTCGCACTGGCAAACGCTGCCGTCCGCCGTCTTCCTCACGCTGGGAGTCTAGAGGCGGCAAGCCGGGTGGCGGCCGGCCGGCCCCGTCCGGGCCGGTTGCTACCCTGAACATCAGATGGAGCCGGAAACGGCGGTTTTCCAGGCATATTGCGGGAGCGCGGAACCCAGGTTCGCGAACCATGCGGAACTGGAGTGCGCCCGGATCCTCGACTACTACGGCGTCCCCTGGGAGTACGAGCCGAGAATGTTCGTGCTCGAGCAGGACGCCAAGGGGCGCGTCGTCGAGGCGATCACGCCTGACTTCTACCTCCCTGAGCAGGATCTCTACATCGAGCTGACCGTGATGAGACAGTCCCTCGTGACCCGCAAGAACCGCAAGCTGCGCAAGCTGCGGGAGCGCTATCCCGAGGTGAAGGTCAAGCTCTTCTACCGGCGCGACTTCGAGCGCCTCGCCCGCAAATACGGCCTGACGCACCACATCTCGTAGACGACCCGCGGATCGGAGACGTCTACCTCACCCGGGCGGAGATCGCGGCCAGGGTCTCGGAGCTCGGGGCCCAGATCTCGGCCGACTACGCGGAGCGAGATCTCGTCCTCGTCTCGGTGCTGCACGGGGCGTTCATCTTCGTTGCCGACCTCTCGAGGGCCATCACGATCCCGACCAGCACCGAGTTCGTTGCGCTCGCCGGCTACGGAGGGGGGCTCGGCGGCCGCTCGGCGGTGCGGCTCATCAAGGACCTCGACACGCCCGATCGGCGGCCGCGACGTGCTCATTGCCGAAGACGTCGTCGACACCGGCCTCACCCTCAACTACCTCGTCCGGACGCTCGACCTCCGCGGCCCGGCCGACATCGCGGTCGTGACCCTGCTCGACCGCCCGTACCGCCGCCTCGTCGACGACCTGCCGATCCGCTATGTCGGCTTCACCGTTCCGGACGAGTTCTTCGTCGGCTACGGCTTCGACCTCGACCAGCGCTACCGCGGCCTGCCCGACATCCACGTCGTCGACCTCCCCGACGAGGCGGCGTAGGCGTCAGTCGCAGCCGGTCGGCCGAACGGCCTGGGGCCGCGTAAGCCTGGCGGCTGAGCGGCCGGCCGGCCGGCCGCGACCGCCCGAGCCGGCCGCAGGCCGCGGTCCTACAGATAGCCCAGCGGATCGACCGGGTTTCCGTTGACCCGCACCTCGAAGTGGAGGTGAGGGCCGAACGAGTAACCCGTGCTGCCGACCTCGCCCAGCACGTCGCCCTGGGCGACGCCCTGGCCGACGGAGGCGTAGATGCGCTGCTGGTGCCCGTAGGCGGTCGAGAGGCCGTCGCCGTGGTCGACGACGACGAGGTTTCCGTAGCCGCCGAGCCAGCCTGCGTAGATCACCGTGCCTGCGGCGGCCGAGTGGATCGGCGTTCCGAACCCGACGCCGATGTCGACACCGGCGTGGAGCCTCCCCCACCGGTAGCCGAAGGGGCTCGTGATCGGCCCGCTGACGGGCCAGGCGAGCCCGCTCGCCGGCCGCCCCCCGCTCCCCGTGGTGACGCCCGAGGCACCGCGGCTCTGCACCGCCCGGATGCGGTCGGCGAGCTCGGCGCTCGCCTGCTCCAGCGCGGCGACGTCCTCCTCGGCCTCCCGGCGCTGATCCCGCACCGAGCCGAGTAACGCCTCCCGGTCGCCCTGGGCCGCGACGAGCTCGTCACGCCGCGCAACGAGCTCCCCGAGAGCGGCCTGCTGCTCGGCGGTGCGCTCGGCAAGCACTGCGGTCGTCTGGGCCTCCTCGTCCTTGATCTGCTCGGTCCTCCGCCGCTCCGCGGCCAGCTTGCGCCTCCCCTCGGCAACCTCGTCGGCGATCTGCTGATCCTGCGCGACGATCTCGTCGAGGTAACGGAGCTGCGACACGAGATCGTCGAGGCTGGTGACCGACAGCAGCACCTCCAGCGAGCTCGGCCTGCTGGTCGTGTAGATCTCGACGACGCGATTTGCAAGCCGCTCCTGCGAGATCCGCTCGTTCTCCTCGAGCACCGCCAGGATCCGCGTCTGGCGCTCGTACAGCTCGCGGAGCTCCGCAAGACGCGCCCGATGCCGGGCCAGCTCGGCTTCGAGCGCGGCGACGACGCCGTCGAGCTCGTCGACGCGGCCGGAGATGATGTCGATCTGCTCCGAGGCGGCCGCCATGTCGGAGGTGAGAACCTGCTCGCGGTCCTTTGCCGCTCCGATCTGCTCGCGCAAGCGGTCGATCCGCGTGTCGAGCGCCTGTTTCTCGGTCGCGAGGTCCGCCATCGCGGACGGCACCACGAGAGCGGCGGCGGCAAGAACTGCGACTGCCAGGAGCCGGCGCGGGCGCACCCGCTTCCGGTTCGGGGCTAGAGAGGCTGCTCCTCCCGCGGCCGCTCGCGCGCCGCAGGCTCCTCGGCCGGAGGCGCCGCAGGTCTCGGCCGGCGGCTCGACGCCGGGCCCCGAATCGCCGAGGGCGGCGATGGCAGCAGCGGCCTCGCGGCGCAACGGCCCGACGAGCTCGCGGTAGTCGGCATCGGTGATCTTGCCCGTGCGGTTGTCGAACTCGAGGTCCTTGAGCGCCGCGAGAGCACGGTCTCGGTCCTCGAGCAGCCGCAGGCGCTCCTCGGCGACGGCGTCGTCTGGCTGCGGCGCGTCCTCGGCCGCCTTCCCCAGCAGGAAGGGGCGCGCAACCCAGAGCACCGCTGCGACCGCGAGCAGGGCCGCGAGGATCACGGCAGCGGTCGTCACGGGCGCCTAGGCCTCCCTGACGGCGGGGGAGTAGGCGAGCCTGCGGGCCAGCCGAGCCTGCTCCCGCGCGTCAGGCCACATCGTCACGACCGAGCCGAGGAGGAAGACGATCCCGGCGAGCCAGATCAGGTTGACGAGCGGATTGACGAAGACCTTGACGACGACCGAGCCGTCGGCGTTGAACTGGTCTCCGATCACGAACAGGTCCTCCGCCCGCAGCCAGTCGGTGCGGATCGCAACCTCGTTCGACGGCGTCTCGCCGGGGGCGAAGTAGCGGTTCTTGCCGGCCGAGACGAACCCGAGCCGGTCGTCGCCGCGGCTGACGGCGAGCCGCGCCCGCAGCTCCTCGCGGTTTTCGACGCGCTGGTCGGTGACGCCCACCAGCCGCAGGCTGTAGTCCTCCACCCGTATGCCCTCGCCCGGCGAGAGCGTTGCCTCGCGGGTCGTGTGGAAGGCACCGATCCCGACGGCGCCGATGACGAGGAGCGCAATCGCCGCGTGCACGATGTATCCGCCGTAGCGGCGGCGGTTGCGGCCCACGAGAGAAGCGAAGGCGGCCGGCCAGCTGGTCTCGCCGAGCGCCTTGCGGGCGCGCGTCCCCCGGGCGAACTCGAGCAGGATCGCTGCGAGCACGAACACGGCGAACGTGTAGCCGATGAGGCCGGCCGGGCTGTCTGCCGCGCCCGCAAAGGCCAGCCCGATCCCGAAGGCCACGGCAACCGCGGCCGGCACGGCGACCTGCGCCCCCAAGGAGCGCAGCGAGGCCCGCCGCCACGCGACCAGCGGCCCGAGGCCCATCAGGAGAACGAGCGGCAGGCCGAACGCGATCGCGAAGAAGTCGTAGTAGGGCGCTCCGACGGTGGTCTGAATGCCGCGTACCGCCTCGGAGACGAGCGGCCACGCGACACCCCAGAGCACCGTCAGCGCGAACGCGACGAGGAAGAGGTTGTTGTAGAGGAACGCTGCCTCGCGCGAGACGAGCGACTCCATCCTCGTCCGCGAGCGCAGCTGGGGCAACCGCGAGACGATGAGCGCGATCGAGGCGGCCGCCGCCACGCAGATGAAACCGAGGAACCATGCGCCGATCGACGACTCGGCGAAGCTGTGAATCGAGTTCAGCACGCCGCTGCGGGTGAGGAACGTCCCGAACAGCGAGAGGCAGAAGGCGAGCGCGACGAGGACGACGTTCCAGACGCGCAGCATGTCCTTCTTCTCCTGAACCATCACCGAATGCAGGAAGGCCGTCGAGACGAGCCACGGCATCAGCGCCGCGTTCTCCACGGGGTCCCACGCATACCAACCGCCCCAGCCGACCTCCTCGTAGGCCCACTTTGCGCCGAGCAGGATGCCGATCCCGAGGCAGGTCCAGGCGGCCAGGGTCCAGCGCCTCGTCGCCACGAGCCACCGCTCGTCGACGCGCCGCGAGGCAAGCGCGGCCATGGCGAAGGCGAACGGGATCGTGAGCCCGACGTATCCGAGGTAGAGCAGCGGCGGGTGGGCGATCATGTACGGGTTCTGGAGGCTCGTGTTCAGCCCCAGGCCGTCGGCGGGCTCCGGCGTCGTCTCGAACGGGCTCGAGACGAACACGAGCAGGAGCAGGAAGAACGTGGCGACCGAGCCGAGGATCGGCACCGTCCACGGCAGCACGTCGGAGACGAGCCGCCGGTTTAGCAGCACCGCCGCCGAGCCGATCGCCGTCAGCACGAGCGCCCAGAGCAGCAACGAGCCCTCCTGGCCGCCCCAGAACGCCGTGAGGGCGTAGCGTGCGGGGAGGGCGCGGCTCGAGTGCTCGGCGACGTAGGTGAAGTGGAGGTCGTCCGAGAGGAACGCGCCCCAGAGCACGACGGAGGCGGTCAGGCAGGCGACGAACGCGGCGACGAACGCGTTGCGGGCAGAGTCGGCGAGCCGTCGACGGCCCGTGACGGCGGCGAGCCCGCCCGCGAGCGCCGCGTAGAGGACGAGCGCGAGGGCGACGACGAGCGCTGCGCGACCGAGGCCGGGCACGGCTAGTGCTTCCGCGCACCGAGGACGCTGTCCGGCGCCGCTTTGCAGGCGCCAGGGCACGGGCGTAGTTCTGGCCGGGGGCACCTACCTACGCGGGCTCGCCGTCAGCCTTCGGAGCGTACTTGGAAGGGCACTTCGTCACGAGCGAGTCCTCCTTCCCGACGAAGGTGCCGTTCTCGAGCGTCCCTCGGAGGTAGACGTGCCGCTCGGCCGCGAAGAGGTCGGGGACGGAGCCCGTGTAGACCACGCGGACCGTCTGCGGCCCGTCGAAGTCCTTGAGCGTGAAGCGCAGGCCCCCGGCGTGGGGATCGCCGGCGAGCGGGCCCTTGACGATGCCGGCGAGCTGCACTTCCTTGCCCGCGTACTGGCCGCTGACGAGCTGGCTCGGCCTCAGCGAGTCCGTCGCCCCGCCGGCGAAGCTCGTGTAGAGGAGAAAGACCGCCAGCGCCGCCGCCACCGAAAGCGCGACGACCAGCCGCACCGGGATGCGACGCCCGGAAGTCACGCCGGGATTGTAGCTCCGGCTCCTGCGCAGGCGGCGCGAACTGCGCGCCTTGCAGTAACCGCGGACGTCTCCTGTCATGACTGCGACCTGGACAGTCGCTTGTACCGAGCCCTGTCGGGCTCGGCTGAGCTTCGCGGCCTGGCGGCCTTCGCCGCGTCCGCTGCGCGCGGCGCTTCGCGCCGCTTGCGGGTCCGTCCGATGGGGTGGCTACGTTCAGAACATGCCCAGGCGCCCCTCGCGTATCGAGTTGCTCGAGCTCGACATCGACGTTCGCCTTGCCGATCTCTGGTCGGAGGCCCTTGCCGTGGACGAGTGGAGCCTCGACGTCGTAGCGGCCCTCATGCGCGCCGCCTACGGCAAGGGGTACTGCGACGCGCTGACCGAGGACGAGCCGGGCTCGCTCTGCCGCGACCACGGCTACGTCGTGCCGGCGCGCTCGGCTTCGTCGAGCGTCTGACGCGCGACCTGGCCACGCGGTCGCCGCGACACCGGCCCGTAGACTCCGGTCGTGATCCGCGTCGGCCCGTCCCGCCTCCCCAGCCGCGAATCGCCGGAGGAAGCGATCAGGCTCGTCGTCGAAGACGGCTTCACGGCCTGCGAGGTCGACTTCGAGACCGGTTTCTGGATGGAGCGCGAGTTCGCGGAGCGTCTCGGCGAGGCGGCCCGAGCGTCCGACATCGCGCTCTCGGTGCACGCCCCGCTCGCAGCGTTCCCGGGAAATACCGACCGCGGCCCCAAGCACCGCCGCGCCGTCGGGATGCTCGACCACTCGGCCGGGATCGCGGTCGCGTGCGGGGCCGAGCTTGTCGTGATCCATCCGGGCTTCCTGCTGGGCCGCACGCGAGACGAGGCGCTCGATGCGGTCTGCGCCGATCTCGCCGAGCTCCGTGAGCGCCTCGAGGCGAAAGGTCGAGCGGTGCCGTTCGGCGTGGAGATCATGGGACGGGTGCGCGAGCTCGGGACCGCCGCGGACGTGCTCGAGATCAGCGAACGGCTGCCCTGGGCCCGGCCGGTGATCGACTTCGCCCACCTGCACGCCGTGACCGACGGAGCGTTCGTGAGCAGCAAGGAGTTCGCCGAGGTCCTGCGGGGCGCGGACGCCGTCCTGCCGGCGGGTGCTCCGTTCCACATCCACTTCTCGGACATCGCCTACGCAAACCGCAACGAGACGAAGCACCTGCCGTACGGCGAGGGAACGCTGCGAGCCGAGCCGCTGGGCGAGGCGTTGCGCGAATTCAGCCGGCCGGCGACGGTGATCTCCGAGTCGCCCGACGCCGTGTCGGATCAGGCAATTCGCCGAATCCTGGCCGCCGAGGCAGTCGCCTAGGCTCGCCTACAATCGCGCGATGGCCTCTGGGCGCGGGAATCAATCGCCGGACGCAGCGGCGAGGCGCCGCAAGGCGGAGGCGGGCTTTCTTCGGCTGGCGGCGCTCGCGGGCGTCGTCGGCCTCGGAGCGGCCATCGGGGCGATCCTCGGCACCGCGGACGTCGACGCCTGGGTGATCGGGCTCGTCGTCGCGATCGTGAGCCTCGTCGCGGCCGCCGTCATTCGCACGTCGATTCGGACCTAGCGTCGAGCTCCGCGGCCTACGGCCGCGGCCTGCACGGCCGCGCTTGCGCGCCGTTGCGTGACGCGGCCGCGTACGCCCTAACTCCGCGAAGGGCTTCGCCCTGTCGAGCCCTCCAGGGCTCGGGAGCTTCGCGGCGCTGGCCCTCGGGCGCGCCCGCTGAGCACGGCGCTGGCCGCCCTCGGCAAGCTCGATCACGCGCTCCTGGCCGGGCGCCTGCCACCCGTCGCCCAGCTTGTCGCCGAGCTTGCGCTCGAGCTCACCGGAGGCGTGAAGCTCCTCCGTGATGTCGGCGCCCCCGATCAGCTCCCCGCCGACGAACACCTGCGGGATGGTCGGCCAGCCGGAGACAGCGGAGAGCTCCTGACGGATCTGGGGATCGGGCAGAACGTCCACCGCGGTAATCGGCGCTCCGACTGCGCGCAGGGCCTCGAGGGCCCGCGCCGAGTTGCCGCAGGCCGCGAACTGCGGCGTGCCCTTCATGAAGACCGCGACGGGCTCCGTCTCGATGATCTCCTTGATCCTGTCCTGCAGTTCGCTCACTCGGTTCCTCTCGTTCGGATTCGCAGCTCGTGGATCGTACCGTCGGCGAGCGGCTCGGCCAGCGCCTCGTAGACGAGCTTGTGCTGGTCGACGAGCGAGAGCCCATCGAAGCGCGACGAGGCGACGACCACCTGAAAGTGATCGCCCGTGCCGGTCCGGTCGAGCGCAGCGATCTCGCTCGCCTCCGGAAACGCGTCGTGCAGCAGGGTCTCGAGCCGCTCGGATGCCATGACTCCATCATGCCCGAACGACCGCGGGGCGCGAACGATTCCCCGCGGCAATGCGACGCGCTCGTGACCGCGGCCTAACGGCCGCTCCCCGTCACGGCTGCGGCCTACGGCCCCGTTGCGTGACGCGCTCAGCCGCCCAGCGCAATGTCCTCCGGACGAACCGGCACGCGGGCGAGCGGCCGGCCGGTGGCGTCGCGCAGCGCCGACACGATCGCGGCCGTGGAGACCACCGTGGGCGGCTCGCCGACACCCTTGGCCCCGTACGGCGCGTCCGGCTCGGGGTCCTCGACGAGCTCGGAGACGATCTCGGGGACGTCGAGCGCCGTCGGGATCAGGTAGTCGGTGAAGCTCGCGTTCGTGATCGCGCCGTCGTGCGTCTGAATCTCCTCCATCAGGGCCAGCCCCAGGCCCTGGGCCGTGCCGCCCTCGATCTGGCCTTCGACGGCGGCAGGGTTGAGCGCTCTGCCGACGTCCTGCGCGGTGCCGATCCATACCACCCTCGTGAGCCCGAGCTCGACGTCCACCTCGACCACGACGCGCATCGCAGCGACGGCGAAGGCCACGTGCGCGCGCTCGCCGGTGACCTGCCCGGTCTCCGGGTCGAGCGGGGTCGTGGGCGGGTGGCGGTAGATGCGTTCCACGTCGACCTCGCCGCTACCAGCACGCTCGCGCTCCTCGACCGCCGCCCGGCAGGCGAGGCGGACGGCGCCGGCGGCCATCCAGGTCATCCGGGAGGCCGAGGACGAGCCGGCGGAGCCGACGGTGGCCGTCCCCGCGGGCGCGAGGGCGACGCGGTCGGTCTCGAGCTCGGTGCGGGCGACCTGGAGGATCACGTCGGTCACCCCCTGCCCGACCTCCGCGGCGGCGCAATGAACCTCGGCGCCTCCGTCAGCGAGCAAGCGGACGCGGGCCGCGGTGAAGTCGTCGTAGCCCTCCGAGTAGCAGATGTTCTTGAACCCGACGGCAAATCCGACTCCGCGGCGGATGCCCTCGCCGCGCGTCGTGTTTCCCGCTCCCCCGGGCAGGCGGATCGGCTCCCGCGGCAGAGCCTCGGGCTCAGGAACGGAGATCGCCGCGGCGCGCCGGATCACCTCGGCGACGGGGAACGAGCCGGTGATCTCCTGCCCGGTGGCGAGCGTGTCGCCCGGACCGAGCGCGTTCAGCAGCCGGAGCTCGACCGGATCGATCGCGAGCTCCGCCGCGAGCTTGTCCATCTGAGCCTCGGCCGCGAAGCAGGTCTGGACGGCGCCGAAGCCCCGCATGGCGCCGCAGGGCGGGTTGTTCGTGTAGACACCGGTCGCCTCGATCAGCGCGTTGGCGACACGGTAGGGGCCGTACGCGAAGGACGCAGCGTTGGCGGCCACGGCGGCGGTCGTCGATGCGTACGCGCCGCCGTCGAGGAGGATTCGCATGCGAGCGCACACGATCTCGCCCGCGCGGGAGGCCCGGTGCTCGGCCCAGATCCTGGCGGGATGCCGGTGGATGTGGCCTACGAACGACTCCTCGCGGCTGTAGACCATCTTCACCGGCCGGCCCGTGCGCAGCGCCAGCATCGCGCCGTGCACCTGCATCGAGAGGTCCTCGCGCCCGCCGAACGCGCCTCCGACTCCGCTCAGATGGATCCGGACGAGCTCCTCCGGCAGGCCCAGGCAGGGGGCCACCTGGCCCCGGTCGACGTGCAGCCACTGCGTCGCGACGTAGATGTCGACGCCGCCTTCGCCGTCGGGCACCGCGAGGCCGGACTCGGGGCCGAGGAACGCCTGGTCCTGGATCCCGAGCTCGTAGTAGCCCTCGACGGAGACGTCGCCCGCCACCTCGGGGTCGCCGCGGCGCACGACAATGTGGCGGACGACGTTCGGCCGCGGGTCGTCCAGATACCCGTGCCCCATCGTCGGCCGCCCGGGATGGAGCGGTTCCTGCTCGAGCGCCCGCTCCATGTCGACGACCGGCTCGAGCGGCGCGTACTCGACATGCACGGCGGCCGCCGCCCGTCTGGCCTGCTCCGGCTCCTCCGCCGCCACGAGCGCGACCGGCTCGCCGTGGTAGCGCACGCGCTCGGCGGCCAGGACCGGCTGGTCGGCGAACTCGAGCCCGTAGGTCTTGCTGCCGGGCACGTCCGCATGGGTCAGCACGGCGTGGACGCCCCGCATGCCCAGCGCCTCCGAGACGTCGAGGCCCACGATGCGGGCGTGCACGTGCGGGCTGCGCACGGTCTTTCCCCACAGCATCCCGGCCGCCTCGAGGTCGCTCGAGTACTCGAACTCTCCCGTCACCTTCGGGGTCGCGTCCGAGCGCAGCACTGCCTCCCCGACGCGGCCGCGCTCGATCCTGGTCGTGACGGAGGTCACGCGGCTCCCGCAGCCTGGCGCACCGCGGCGACGATCTTCGCGTAGCCGGTGCAACGGCAGAGGTTCCCCGACAGCGCCTCCCGGATCTCGTCGTCGGACGGGGTCGGGTTGCGGTCGACGAGGTCGGCGGCGGCGACGACGAGGCCGGGCGTGCAGAAGCCGCACTGGACCGCTCCCGCCTCGACGAACGCCTGCTGGACGCGGTGCAGCCGGCCGTCTTCCGCGAGCCCCTCGACCGTCGTGATCTCATGGCCGTCCGCCTGCGCAGCGAGGACGAGGCACGAACACACGAGCCCGCTGTCGAGCAGAACCGAGCACGAGCCGCATTCGCCCTGCTCGCAGGCGTTCTTCGAGCCGGGCAGGCCGAGGCCGTCACGGAGCATCGTCAGGAGGCTGTCGCCCGCCCAGACGTCGGCCTCGCGGCGCTCGCCGTTGACGATGAGGCGGATCCTCAAGCCAGGCACCGGTCGAGGGCGCGGCGCGTCAGGACGCGCAGTGCGTGGCGACGGTACGCGGCCGTCCCGCGGACGTCGTCGATCGGCGAGGCTGCCGCCGCCACCGCATCCGGAAGGCCGTCCGGCTCGGCGAGCGGGGCGCGGACGAGGCCGACCACGGGGCCGGCCGAGCCGAACGCCACGCGTAGCTCGCCGCGTTCCCGGTCGGCAACCAGTGCGAGCGAGCACACGGCGATCACCATCGCGTTGCGCGGGCCCACCTTCATGAACGTCTGGGGCTGACCGCTCGGATGCACGCGCACGGCGGTCACGAGCTCATCGGCGCCCAGCGCGTTCTGCTTCGGCCCGACGAGGAACTCGGCCAGCGGCAGCACCCGGACGCCGCGGACGCTCGCCAGCTCCACGTCCGCACCCTCGGCGAGCAGCGGCGGCAGCGCATCGCCGGCCGGCGACGCCGTCCCCAGGTTGCCGCCGATCGTGCCGCGGTTGCGGATCTGCGGCGAACCGACCGTGCGCGACGCCTCGGCAAGTGCCGGGAGGGTGGCCGCCAACGGCGGGCCCATCGCCTCGGCATAGGTGAGCGCAGCGCCGAGCCGCAACGTCCCGTTCTCCGAGCGGCTGCCGCGCAACTCGGCGACCTCGCTCAGGTTCAGCAGCGCCTCCGGCCGCAGGCGATCGAAGTTCAGCTCCACCATGACGTCGGTCCCGCCCTGGATCGGAACGGCGCCCGGGTGCTCGGACCTGAGCTCGAGCGCCTCCTCGAGCGTGCGCGGGGTGAAGACGTCCACCGAAGTCTGGGAAATAGTACGTTCCCTCCCGTGCAAGCCCTGCGCCGGCGCCTCGCGGTCGCCCGCGGCGATGCCGCCGATCTCGTCGTCCGCGGAGCTCCGTGCTTCCGTGTTCAGAGCCGCGATCCGCGGCCGCCCTTCGGCGTCATCACGCTCACGCTCGACCGCTGAACGCCCCGGGAAGAGGCGGGTTATCCGCACCCTCGTAGAGCGGCTCGCTCGGTGGGAGACCGTGCCCGGAGAGACGATGATCTGGCCATGGAAACCGACCGCAGGAGACGATCATGAGCCTGGCACTCACTCTCCCCGTCCTGGACCGATCTGCCGGCCGGCGCGCTCCGTCTCGATCACGCCCCCGTCGCTGCATCGCGCAAAGCCGACCGCCGAGTACCTGGTCGACGTCGACTTCGTGGCCCCGGGCGGCGAGACCTCCTTCGCTGTCGGTGGCGGCAAGACGCTCGAGGACGCGATCGCGGCCGCACGGGAGTCCCTCCCGGCCGGTCTCGACTGGGACGTCGTCCGCTGGAATCACATCTACTCCGACTGAGCGGCCGGGAGCGAGCGCTCCCGGCGCTCTGAGAACTCCTGCGAGGCACACGGGATCGTTTGGCGCAGGCCGAGGACGGGAAAGCCGGTGTCATGCGATCTCGACTCATGCGATGGGTCATCCTGACCGTCGGCGTGTGGGCACTACGGCGATTCTTGACGCGCTGGTGGACCGCGAGCTGAACGGCCGGATCACGTGTATCTCCTCGTGAAGACCCGGAACGACAGCTTTCTCGTCGACGTCGGCGACGATCCTGGTGCTCGCGCAGAACGAGCTCGCGGAAGCCAAGAAGCTGATGAGCGAGACCGGCTCGGTCACGATCGGCGGCAGCCTCGTCGTGATGGCGAGCGACATCGAGTCGATCGCGCTGCAGGACGCCGAATAGCCGAGCCGACCTGATCCCGCCCGGGTAGCCGGGCACCGTTGCCCGGTCCGCCGGCGCCAACGGATCGTGTACAACCGGCGTCGGATCTGTCCGAACCCGACGCAGGAGGTCGACACCATGCCGATCGAACCGCTGGCCATCGGCGTGTGCAGCTGGTCGCTGCAGGTCACGAGCATCCCCGAGCTGAGCCGCTTGCTCGACGGGCTCGACGTGGACGTCGTGCAGATCGCCTGCGGCGACCCGCACCACGCGGCCTGGGACGAGGGCGACGACATGCCCGCCGCGACGCTGGCCGCGGGCTTCCGACATGACCGGCGCCATGCTCGGCTTCCCCGGCGAGGACTACACCACGCCGCAGACGATCCAGAAGACCGGCGGCTTCGGCGACCCGGCGACGCGGCCGGAGCGGCTCGAGCGCTTCGCGTGGGCTCTGGACCGCACGCTCACGCTCGGCCTCACCGACCTGATGCTGCACGCCGGCTTCCTCCCCGAGCCCGGCGACCCCGACCGCAAGCCGTTCCTCGACACGCTCGGCAAGGTCAGCGAGCTGGCGAAGGAGAAGGGCGTCACCGTCGCCTTCGAGACGGGCCAGGAGACGGCCGACCTGCTGCGGCAAACGCTCGACGACCTGAAGTGCCCGAACCTGAAGGTGAACTTCGACCCGGCCAACATGCTGCTCTACGACAAGGGCGACCCGATCCGGGCGGTCGAGATCCTCGGGCCCGACATCCGCAGCGTCCACGTCAAGGACGCCAACCGCCCGACCATCCCCGGTGACGTGGGGCGAGGAAGTGCCGCTGGGCAAGGGCCAGGCGAACATCCGCAAGTTCGTGCGAGACGCTGAAGAAGGTCGGCTACCAGGGCCCGCTGTGCATCGAGCGCGAGGTGGGCAACCAGGAGGAGCGCGTCGCCGACATCGCGCACGGCATCGCGTTCCTCCGCGAGTGCCTGGCGTAGCAGGGGCCGCGCCCGCGCCGGACGCCGACCGGGCCGAGTCGCTACTCGGGCTCGGTTCGAGGCGGGTCGAGGACGGCCGCCCCGGCGGAGCCGGACGGCTTGGGCCGGCGCGGCTCGCGGACGCCCGCGTCAGGCGGCAGCTCGTAGGGCCCCCACGGTCCGGCACCGGGCTCGCCGCCGATTCCGAGTCGCCGGAGGAAACGGCGGAAGCGGCTCTCCTTGCGGCGGCTTCCCTCTCGCCTCACCCGATCGATGGTAGCGCCCGGGTGCCGTGATCACACGGTTTCGGGGTACTCGTCGTGGAGGTGCCACCACCTGTAGGGCGGAGTCTGCGGATAGCCGTCGGGCGAGTCCTCCCATTCCTCCTGGCGCCCGAGCGCGGTGAGGTCGAGGTAGCTCCAGGTGCTCCCCACCGCCTCGTCACCGCGACTGTTGACGAAGTAGGTGCGGAAGACCTGCTCGCCGTCGCGGAGGAAGGCATTCGTGCCGTGCCATTCGTCGACCCCGAAGTCGGCGTCGAAGTCGTCCGTGAGCGTGTACCAGGGGATCTCCCAGCCCATCCTGGCCTTCCAGCGCTCGATGTCGGGTTGCGGCGCGCGCGAGACGAACGCGAGCGTGGTGTCGCGGGCATTCAGGTGAGCGAGGTCGGCGACCTGGTCGGCGAGGAACGAGCAGCCCCGGCAGCCGCCCTTCGGCCAGTCGGCGACGCCGGGCTCGAAGAAGAAGCGGTACACGATCAGCTGGCGGCGCCCCTCGAAGAGGTCGAGCAGGCTCGCCGGGCCGTTCGGGCCCTCGAAGCGGTACTCCTTCTCCACGGCCATCCTCGGCATCCGACGACGCTTGGCTGCCAGCGCATCGCGGGCGTGCGTGAGCTCTTTCTCCTTCGCCAGCAGCTCCTGGCGGGCGGTCTCCCATTCCTGCGGCGAGACGACCGGCGGCATGTTCATTGCGACCCCTTCTTTCGTGACCACTCGTGCGATGAGTCGATTCGTGACGGTAGACCGCCCGGGCCGGCGAAAGTCATCGCGCGCACGTAGCTCCAACTGACGTGCTTTCTCGTTCGCCCGTGAGGGCGGGTCACGCAATGCCCTGGCGCAGCCGGGTGGTACTGGCCCGACCGCCCGCGCCCCTAACGGGCTGCAGGTGACCTTGCGCCGGAGCGCCCGGCCTCGGCGGCCGCGCGGCCGAAGGCCTCGGTCAAGGACCCGGACACCAGGAGGAGATGATCAAGGTTTGAAAGCTGCAGCAACGAGCGCGGCATGGGATGCGGTTGCAGCACTGCCAGGAACGCGCCGGTTTCTTGCAGACGCTTCTTGGCTGCCACGAGGGCGCTGATGCCCGAGGTGTCCATGAAGGGAACGTCGGCGAGGTCGACGGCAACGCCTCGAGGGTGTTCCGGGACGATCGCGTCCACGGCGCCGTTCAGCGCTTCGACAGTACTGAGATCCAACTCGCCGTGCAGGTCGAGCACCCACACACCGTTTTCGACCTCGCGTACGCCGGTCGCGAGCATGGCTCTCGTGTACCCGCTGAGCGCATGAGGCAATCGTGGTCCTGCCTGGAGCCCGTTGAACGGAGTCTGGCTCGGCAGGCTCGCAGGCCCGTTGCGGTCGACGGCGATCCGCACCTTATTCACACCGGCTGCCCGCCGAGCGTGCGTTCGCATCGGTCATCTGAGCGACGGCCGTCCGTTTCAAACGGCGTTCCGCGGATGGCCGTGGCGCTGTGTCTCAGCCCTGCGGCGGGGTGACCGGCGGTTCCTCCGGCCCTTCCGGACCCGCGCCCGGAGGCTCGGGCGGGGCCGGACCGCCGCTCGCCCCCGCCGCAGGAGGGCCCCCCGGCTGCAGCGCCTCCTGGAGCAGGACGCCGTTCTCGTCCACCCAGAAGCGACGTCGCTCGTCACCGCGCGCGAGGATCGCCTCGGCCGTGCCCTGCGACTCGACTACCCAGCCCTGCGCCATCCACCCACCGAGCGCAGCCACGAGGAGCTGCTGGCGCTCGACGAGCGAGCGCGGCTCCGGCTCATCTTTCCGCCGCCTCGTGAGAGCCACGAGCAGCGCGATCCCGGCGACCACCGCGACGCCGATCACGGCCCAGACCCAGGGGTCGACCCCGCCGTCGTCGGCCTCGGAGGCGGGCTCCCCGCCGGCCTCCGCGGCCGGCTCCTCGGCCGGAGGCGGCTCTGCGGGTGGGGGCTCCTCGGCCGGAGGAGGCTCGGCCGGAGGCGGCTCCGCGGGCGGCGGCTCCGCCGGAGGAGGCTCGGCCGGTAGGGGGCTCCGCCGGAGGAGGCTCGGCCGGCGGCGGCTCCGCGGGTGGGGGCTCCGCGGGCGGAGGCGGCTGTTCGGGCCGGCTGCCGTCGCCGATCCCGCCGCCGCCTTCGGGGAGCGTGGCTGTGATGTCGTCGAGGACGGAGGACGCCCCTTCCGGAATGTTCTCCCCGCTGCCGCAGGCCGAGAGGCCCACGAGCGCGGCTGCCGCCAGGAGCGCGAGGCCCGCTCGAACGCTCACGCGTCGCGAGCGACGTACGGCCGGCGTCGGCTGCTCGTCTTGATCGGCGTCGCGGTATCCATCGCTCCAGCTCCCTCGCTGCAGCTCCCTCGCGAAGCCGCCCCGCGACTCTAGAGCGCGACTCGGACGAAGGTCGGCCGCCGCTCGGCGCTTCAGCGTCGAGAGATGCGGCCGGAGGCTCACCCGGTAGGAAGCGTGTCTAGCTGCGACCGCGTGAGAAGCGGATCACCTTTACGGCCACTACGAGCGCCAGCAGGGCCCCAAGCCCAGCGAGCACGAGGACCGCAAGCTTCCGCTTTGCGCTGATGCCTTCGCGCAGGTCGGCGAGGGCGGTTGCCAGCTGCTCCCGCTCGGTCGCGATCTCACTGCGAATCTCCTCCTCGGTACGGCCGTCACCTTGCACTGCCGCCCCTTAGGACCTGCCTGGTGAGGCGTGACTCTTCGATCGCCTGCTCCGGCTTCAGCGGAGTGCTGGCTCGGAAGAGGTTCCGCGAGACCAGCAGCAGGACAAGCACGAGCAACACGAGGAGGGCGAAAACGATCAGGAGTGCGAGCCACCAGTCCACGACGAGAGCAAGTGCCGCGGCGGCCGTGGCGAGACCGAAGCCGATGGCGAAGAGCATGAAGACAACCGCCGCGACGGCGATCCCGGCGCCGGCACCGGCCGTAGCGCCTTTGCGCTTCAGCTCGGACTGTGCGAGAGCTTTCTCGAGCTGCGTGAGAGCGCGCATGTGTGCGACGACTCGCAGCCCCGACTCGCGGATTCCTCGACGGCCGGCCTTTGGTCCTTCGGTCACTCCCGGCATCACGGGCTCCCTGGACTCGGACTCGATGCGCGACGCACCTCGATCCGCGACTATACCCAGGCTCACGGCCTCGAGCCGACCGATTGGTACAGGGACGCGAGCCGCAGCTAGCCGTTTCGGGCGATCTCGGCGAGCAGCGCGTGCGCCCGCCGCTCGAGCGGGACGATGGCCTTCGCCTCGTAGCGGCGCAGGCAACTCTCGGCCTCCCGGCGAGCCTCCTCCACTCGACCCGCACGCACGAGGATCTCGGCGAGCGTAAAGCGCGGATCGGCGAACGGCACAGACGACTCACCGCCTCGCTCGAGCGCCGAGCGAGCGAGTTTTTCGGCATCGTCGAGGAGCCCGCGGCGGGCCATGATCCGTGCCTGTAGGTCGAGATCGGCCGAATCGGGATCGCCGAGCTCTTCGGCGATCACCCGCCACTCGTCGGCTTCGTCGGCCCGCCCCTGGGCCTCGAGCGCCTTGGCGATCAGGTATGCCTGCGACGCCTGGTAGGTGCGATCGCGCATCTCCTCGAGCACGCGCGTAGGCGGCGCGCGCCTCGCGCTCCGCCGCCCGGTAGTCGCCGGCCAGCATCTCGACGATCACGGCGACGTCGCTGCTATGGGCCCTGAGATGGCGGAGACCGAACTCGTCCATGATCGCGCGGGCCTCCGCGATCGCCTCGCGCGCCGTCGTCGAAACGGCCTGCGAACCCCTCGAGCCCCCCGATCCGGACAAGGCAGTTGGCCTGAACCCGCAGGTTCGGCGTGCGCGTCCATGATCCTCGGCAGCGGGCGAGCGCCGGCTCGACGGGCTCCGGCCCCCAGAGGGCATCCGAGACGATGAACCGGACGATGGCTGCCTCTCGCCGTTCGTCACCGACCGCGCGCGCGTGCACGAGGGCTCGTTCTTGAAGGTCGGAGCCCTCCCGTGAAGTAGTTCGCCCACGTCGCGAGCTTTCCCAGGAGCCGCAGCGCGTCCGCCGCGCCGCGGTGGTCGTCGGCCGCCTCGAACACGGTCACGAGAGGCTCGAGCTCGCGCCGAATCCCTCGTGGGCTCTGAGCCCTCGCGTCTGGACGCGCACCGCTAGAGCCCGACCCGTGCCCTGGCGTCAAGGAGCCGGTCGCCGGTGCGTGCGGCCGCGCGACGGTACTCTCGAGCAGCGACTCCGCCTCGGTCAGCCGCCCGCTCTCCAGCAGCGCGTCCCCGAGGTCGACCTCGAGCTCGATCCGCGCCGTGTCGTCCTCCTCGAGCAGCGCTGCCGCCCGCTCGAGGAGGTTGCTCGCGGCGTTCATGTCGCCGCGATCGAGCGCACGCTGCCTGCCGCGCCGAGCCTCGCGGCGGCGCCTTCGGCGAGCGCCGCGTCGGGCGTCGCCGAGCTCGGCGCCGTAGCGGGACGCCTGCTCGAGGTGGTAGCCGAGGATCTCCTCGTACTCGTCGGCGCGCTCGCCGAGCTTGCGCTCCAGCCAGTCGGCGAAGCGCTCGTGCAGCTCCGCCCGCAGCTCGCTTCGGCATCGACTCGTAGGCGGCGTCGCGGATCAGGATGTGACCGAAGCGGAAGCCGTCGTCGCCGGGGAAGATCGGCCCGGTCCGGGCGGATGAACTCCTTGCGCACGAGCGCGAGCAGGTGCGCGCCCACGCGCCGCGCCGTGCCGGCGGCGAGGAGCTCTGCGACCGCGCCGCGGTGGAACAGCCGCGCCCTCGACCGAGGCGCGCTCGATGACGCGCGCTCGTCAGGCTCGAGCCGGTCGAGCGGGCGGCGAGCAGCGCCTGGATCGTCGGCGGGATCGACGAGCTCGCCGTCTGCCGCCCTCCGACGCGCATGGCGAGCGAGCTGCTCGACGAAGAGCGGGTTGCCCTCGGCGGCCTCGACGATCCGCGTCGCGGCGTCGCCGCATCCGACCGTCGTGCAGAGCTCGTCGACGAGCGCTCCGACTCCTCGCCGCGACAGCGGCTCGAGGCGACGAGTGTCGCGTTCGGTCGCGGGCTCGACCAGGACGGACGCGTCTCGAACAGGTCGGGCCGCGCGAGTGCAGAGCAGGAGCAGCGGCGCGTCCGCGGCGAAGCTCGACGACGTACTCGACCAGGTCGAGCAGGGTCGGCTCGGCCCAGTGGATGTCGTCGACGACGACGATCAGCGGTCGCTCCCGCGCGAGCGCCTCGAACAGCTTGCGCACCGCCCAGGAGATCTCCTCCGGCGAGCCTCCGGCCGGGCCGAGCCGAGATCGGCGCCGACGATCCGGTCGGCTACGACGTCGGCCTCCTCGCCGGCCACGAGCTCGGCGATACGCGTCGCGGGGGTCGCGCCCGCCGACCTGACGGACGATCTCGCCGAGCGGCCAGTAGGTGATGCCCTCGCCGTACGGAAGGCAGCGTCCGACGAGAATCCTCGCCTGCTCTCCAGCGTCGGCGAGGAACTCGCGGGCGAGGCGCGACTTGCCGATCCCCGGCGGGCCGACGATCGTGCAGAGCTGGCGGACGCCGTCGCTCCGCGGCTCGCGCGAAGGCGTCTCGAGGAGCCGCGAGCTCGGCCTCGCGGCCGACGAACGGGCGCGTCGATCCGGCGGGCGAAGGCCGGCGCGTCGGCGAGCACCTCGAGCAGGCGGAAGGCCGGGACCGCCTCGGCCTTGCCCTTGAGCTCGAGGGGCGTCGACGCTTCGACGCGCACGCCGTCGCGAACGAGGCGCTCGGTCGCCTCGCCGATGAGGATCTCGCCGGGCGCTGCCGCCTGCTCGAGCCGCGCGGCGACGTTGACGGCGTCGCCCGTGACGAGCGTCTCGCCGTGTGCCGGCGGCGACCTCGCCCGTGTTGACGCCGATGCGCACTTCGCAGCGCCGAGTCGCGTCGACAGCCTCGCGCATCTCGGCCGCAGCACGCACCGCGCGCAGCGCATCGTCCTCGTGCACCTGGGGAACACCGAACACGGCCATGACGGCGTCGCCGACGAACTTCTCCACCGTTCCTCCGTGGCGCTCGAGGATCGTGCGCAGCGCTGCGTGGTAGCTCGCCATCAGCTCGCGCAACACCTCCGGGTCGGTGCGCTCGCCGAGCGCGGTCGAGCCGACAAGGTCGCAGAACAGCACAGTGACCGTCTTGCGCGTCTCGGCCGGCGACTCAGCGACGAGCTTGGCGCCGCAGCTCCCACAAAAGCGAAACCCGCCGGGTTCTCCGTGCCGCAGGAAGGGCAGAGCATCAGGGGCCGAGTCTAGGTCTTGCCCAACGGCGCAGCCTGAGTCACCTCGGCGCGGCGCGTCGGCTCACGGGGCACCCTCCTCACCGGATCGCCATCGCGCGCGCGCCTCACGTGACATGGCACGGACGCATCGGCTAGGTTGCTCCAGAGTCCGTGCCTCAAGTGGGCAGCGTCAGCCGGTTGCGTCCCGTGCATTTCGTGTTGCTTGCCGCGCCGCTGCTCTGGGTTGTCCTCGCCTTCGTGCATCCGGACGGTGAAGACCGGTTGTCTGAGGCGATCGCGGATGACGCGAATCGGTGGATCTTCGTGCACGCCGCTCACTCGTCCTGACGCCGTTTCTGGCGGCGGGCGTATGGACGATGCTGCTTGGGATCGAGTCGGTCGCCGCCCGCGTCGCTCGCATAGCTCTTGCTTTTTGGATGGTGTTCTTCAGCGCCTTTGACGCGGTTGCCGGGACTCGCCAGCGGCGTACTGGTGCGTCACGCGACCAGCCTCGCCGGAGAGGAACGGGAGAATGTGAACGCCGCGATCGACTTCATGTTCCACGACAGCCAGTTCGCCGCCGGGTCAAAGCTCTCCGTCCTAGCTGTGCTGGGACAGGGCGCCTGGATCATCGTCGCCATCGCGGCGACGGTGGCGCTCCATCGGGCGGGTGTCCTCTCGTTTGATTGTCGGCGCCGCACTGGTCTCGGTGCTCTTTGTGCTCCACGCCGGCTTCCCAGCCGCAATAGGTCTGGTCGCTCTCTTTCTCGCTGAGCTGCTCAGATTCCGAACCTCCGGGCCAGGCGGCGAAGCTGCTCCGAGTCGCTCGCCCAGGCCGGCCTTGGACTTGACCGAAAGAGCTGTCTAGGCAATCGGGCCCTAGCGCGCGCCAGCAGTTTCCAGCGGATCGGAGCGGAGAAAGACGTAGGGGCCAGGGAAACGGAACCCGCTGCAAGCAAGCTGCCTCTGGCCTGAAACTCAAGAGCGGACGACGGGGATCGAACCCGCGACCTCCGGCTTGGGAAGCCGATGCTCTGCCAGCTGAGCTACGTCCGCCTGGGGCGAATTCTACCGCTCCCGCGCGACCGAACCGCGCCGAGCCGGCCGAACAGGCCTTATGCGATCAGCGATCGCCGCAACGCCGTGGCGACAGCCTGTGTGCGCGTGTCGGCGTCGAGCTTGTCGATCGCCTTGCGGACGTGGGCCCGTACGGGCTCCGGCGAGATGAAGAGCTTCTTGCCGATCTCCTCGTTCGTGAGCCCGTCGGCAGCAGCCGCAGGACGTCTCGCTCGCGCTGGGTCAGCTTCACCGCATTGGCAGCCGCCTCCGAGCCGGCGAGCACGCCGGCGAGGCCCGGGTCAGCAAGACCGACGTTGTTGAAGGTGCTGGGGCAGCGGCAAGG
>CAWACA010000013.1:0-37011 GCA_963780385.1 uncultured Thermoleophilia bacterium
GGCTCTGTAGGCGGCGGGGGTGGGATTCGAACCCACGAGACGCCTTTCGAGCGCCTTGCGGTTTTCAAGACCGCTCCTTTAGACCACTCGGGCACCCCGGCCGAGGCCGATTGTAGGCCGCGGGGAGCGGTCGGCTCAGCCGCCGAAGCGCTCCTTGAGCGCGTCCAGGCCGACCTGAAACACGTTCGTGCCGATGAACTCGGCGCGCTCCTCGCCGTCCTGGCCGGGATCCGGTTCGAACTCTGCTGCCCACTGGACGTTGGAGCGATCGCCGTCGGCGGGCGTGACACTCAGGGTGGCAACGTAGTCGCTCACACCCAGGGGCGACTCGATGATGTTGTACGTGCACGAGCGGTTCTCGTCGGAGAGCTCGAGCAGCGTCTCGACGACTTGCGCGCCGTCCCCGAGCGTGAGCACGCGCACGCAGCCGGCCTGATCCGACGGTCCACCGCCCC
The DNA here is from genome assembly GCA_963780385.1 of uncultured Thermoleophilia bacterium. Lineage (GTDB taxonomy): Bacteria > Actinomycetota > Thermoleophilia > Gaiellales > Gaiellaceae > CAWACA01. Next base: position 456 of record CAWACA010000013.1, read on the forward strand.
GGATCTCACTGGCGGCGATGGGTGGCAGCCAGGCTGGCAGACCGTTGAAGTCGCGGATTGTGTCCCAGACGGTGTCAGCCGGGGCGTTGACGACGGACGACTTGACGACCTTGGCCATTCCGGAATCCTCCTCGGGTGGTGGGGCGGCGAGTGTAGTAACCGCGGCCTCCGGCCGCTCTCCGTCACGGCTGCGGCCTGACGGCCGCGTTGCGTGACCGCCAGGTATTGCTTGGCGTAGGATCGCGCGGCAACGCCGGACTGAGGAGGGATCGTGGCACGCGAGGAGGGCTTCGTCGAGGTCGCGGACGGGCGCGTCTGGTACCGGCGTGAGGGCGAGGGGGAGGCACTGCCCCTCCTCGTTCTGCATGGAGGTCCCGGAGCCGGGTCCTATTACGTCGAGCCGTTCGCCGAGCGCATGGCAGCTCACCGGCCGACGATCGTCTTCGACCAGCTCGGCTGCGGCCGCTCGGACAAGCCCGACGATCCCTCGCTGTGGACGCTCGACCGGGCGACGGCCGAGGTCGACACGGTGCGAGCGGCGCTGGGGCTCGAAAGCTGTCATCTGCTCGGCCAGTCCTGGGGCGGCTGGCTCTCCATCGAGTACATGTGCCGCGGCGCGCAGGGGATCGAGGGTCTCGTGCTTGCCTCGACGTCGGCGAGCATGCCGGAGTTCACGGGCGCGGCGCGCGAGCCATCGACGCCCTTCCCGAGCCGCACCGCACGACGCTGCAGGAGCTGGGCGGACGCGGGGAGTACGACGCCCCTGAGTACCAGGACGCGGTCATGGAGTTCTACCGGCGCCACCTGTGCCGGCTCGACCCGTGGCCCGAGTGCGTGCTGCAGTCGGCCGCCGAGCTCGACGGCAACCAGGTCTACCTGACCATGAACGGGCCGACCGAGTTCGACGTCATCGGCTCGCTGCGCGATTGGGACCGCACAGCCGATCTCGGCCGCATCCGGGCGCGGACGTTGGTCACCTGCGGACGCTACGACGAGATCACCCCCGGCTGCTCGCAGACGATCGCGGAGGGGGTCGACGGCGCGCGCATGGTCGTGTTCGAGCGCTCGGCCCACTGCGCGCACGAGGAGGAGCCGGAGCTGTACGTGTCGGTCGTGGAGGAGTTCCTGGCCTCGGTCGACCGCGCCTGATTCGACCGTAGCCGTTCACGCCTGGACTGCGGCGATTCGCCGCCCTATGGTGCCTGCGGTGGGGGTAGGGGTGGGCGAGGCGGCGGCGAGCCGTGGGCTGCGGGCGCCGCTTCGCCACCACGATTTCCGCTACCTCGCCGGGGGCCTCGCCACATCTCAGGTCGGCGAGTGGCTGGCGAGCCTCGCCCTGATCGTGTTCGTGCTCGAGGAGACGGGATCCGCGGGCTGGGTTGCCGCGGCCGGAACCGCGCGCCTCATCCCCTACGTGGCCCTCGGGCCCATCGGCGGCACGATCGCCGATCGCCTACCTCGCCTGAAGGTCATGATCGCGTCCGATCTCGCGCGCGTTCTGTCGTCCGGCGCGCTCGCGTGGGTGGTTGCCTCGACAGGCTCGGCACTGGCCGCGATCGTCCTCTCGACCTTGACCGCCTGCTTCTCGGTCGCACATGCCCCGTGTGTCGTCGCGGCAATGCCGCGGATCGTCCGAGAGGACGAGCTCGCGGCCGCAAACGCGATCACCACGACGATCACGAACGCGGCGATCGCGATCGGGCCCGCCCTCGGCGGCCTCTTCCTCGTGCTCGGGTCGCCGGCCTGGGCGTTTACAGCGAACGCCGTCACATTCCTGGCCTCGGCGCTCATCGTCGCCCGGATCCGGTCCGACCTCGGGCCGGATCGCGACAGGCGGGAGGGTGCGATCCGCGGCCGAGAGCTGATCACGGACGTGCGCGACGGGTTCGCGGCTCTGGCCTCCTCACGGGACGCGGTGAGCCTCATCGGCGCCTGGACGGCGGTCTCGTTCCTCTACGGGCTCGAGCTCGTGTTGCTGGCCCTCGTGTCGACCGATCGCCTCGGTATCGGGGAGAACGGCCTCGCGCTCCTCTATACGGCCTTCGGCATCGGGTCGATCGTCGCGATCCGGCTCGCGAGCCGCACGGCCGACCGGGGCCGCCAGGGCAGGGCGCTCGCAGTCGCCACGATGATCCCAGGCCTGGCCCTTGCCGGGCTTGCGTTCACCACGTCCCCGGTTGTCGGCGCTGCGCTCGCTGCCATTGACGGGGCGGCTGCGCTCGTTCTCGATGTCCTCGTCGTCACGTCGCTTCAGCGCCTGCTCGGCAACGAGCTGATGGGGCGCGCCTGGGCAGCCTCGGATGCGCTCGTCGTTGGAGCGCTGCTGCTGGGGACGGTGGTCGGCGCGCCCTTGGTCGAGGCAGTCGGCCTGAGAGGCGCCCTGCTTCTGGGCGGGGGCGTCGTCGTGGCCGCCGGGCTCGTGCTCGTCGCCCGGGCCGGCAGCGTCGATCGCCTCACGGCGCAGCGGGCTGCCGAGCTCGCGGACCGTGTTGCGCTGCTCGCTTCGCTCGAGCTCTTCGCGGGCGCCTCGCGGGCGACGCTCGAGGCCCTCGTGTCCCGCTCGAGCACCGAGCCGCTCGCGTCCGGCTCGGATGCCGTGCGCGAGGGAGAGGAGCCCGACGATCTCTTCGTGGTCGTCTCGGGAACCCTCGTGGTCACGGTCGCCGGCGAGGGGGTCGTGAACACCAAGGGCCCCGGTGAGGCGTTCGGCGAGATCGGACTGCTACGCCGCATCCCGCGCACCGCGACGGTCACTGCGACCAGTCCCTGCACGCTCTTGCGTATCCCGGGAGAGGACTTCCTGCGCCTGGCGAGCGAAGGGGTCGGAGGGCCGGTGGCGCCCGTGGGAGTCGTGCCGGGGTGGTTGTCCAGGTCGGGTGCCGAGACCACCGAGGGCGGGTAGAGACGTCGCCGGCGTCAGACGTTGTCGCGCGGCACGTCGAATGTCCACGTGCGAGACCAGGTCGGCGCCTCGCGGTGGTACGCCTCGAGTCTGGTGGTGACGTGGAAGCTTGTCGCGGTCGAGGTCATCGATCCACTGGCGACACAGCGGACGTTCCAGTCGTCTCCGCGGCGGAGGGCGACGACGAGCTCGTGCTCCGCCCGCGCGGACAGCGGGTCGCCTTCGGTGATCGAGTAGCGGTTGGTAGAGGCCTGCTCGAGCTCGATGCCCGTCGCCTCGAGCAGCACGCGGCCGCCGAGGTCCCAGTCGAAGTGGAGTGTCGCGCGTCCGTCGGCGGGATCGAAATCGATCGACCGCCCGCCCACCCCTGCCTGCAGGGTGCGCGTCGCGTAGACGGGCGGTGCTTCGGGCTCGGGGAGCAGCGCGGCGGCGTCCGCGGGATGGTCCGGGCGAACGGGAAGGACCAGCTGTCCGCCGAAGAGCGTGAGCGCGACCGGCTCCGGAGAGGGCCATGTCAGCGGCCAGTACGTCGGCGAGACCGCGAGACGAATTTGGTGCCCTGCCGGGAAGCGGTACCCGATCGCGTCGAGTTGCACCGTCACCGTGTACGGCTCTCCCGGGACAAGGGGTTGCGGGCTCTCGTGGTCGTCGCGGTGAGTCAGGTTGAGCAGCCCGCGGGCGACCAGCAGCGAGGTCCCGTCCGGCGCGACGTCGCACAGGCGTACGCAGACGAGCGCTTGCGGCCGGTCGGCGGCGAGCTCGAGGACGGTGTGCGCCCGTCCGAGGATCGCGAGCGGCTCGGCCAGCGGCTCCGAGTCCCAGGCGAGCGACAGGCCGTCTTCTCGTCGTTGGTCCGGGGCCAGGTCGGGCGACCGACCGTCCGCGCACCATGCTCCCGAGTCCAGGCCGCAGAGCTGCGAGCCGCGGAGCGTCCGCGCCGGCGGTGAGCCGCGGCCGTGGGCGGTGGACGCCGTTGGTCGGGACCAGGCTCTCGTGCCCGACCTCGAACGTCGCGGGCTTGATGCGGGGCGACGGCCAATCCTCCTCGGCGGCCCACACGCCGGGTCGGTGGGCCAGCTCGGCCTGCGGCGCCACCCAGTCTTGCAGCCACACCGTCAGCATCGGCTCGCGGTCGATGCCGTTGTCGATCCCCTTCAGCCAGCGGTCCCACCAGCGCACCTGCTCCTGGAGGATTCCGACGGCCGGTCCGGGGACACCGCGCACCGGGTCGTTGTGGCCCCACGGGCCGATCAGGCCCTTGCGCGGCACGGGAAGGTGCTCGAGCAGGCGCAGCACGGCATCCGTGTAGCCGTCCGCCCAGCCGCCGACCGCGTAGACGGGGCAGCGGACGCCGTATAGTCCTCGCAGACCGAACCGTGCTTCCAGTAGGCGTCGCGGCGCTGGTGGGAGAGCCAGGGCTCGATGAAGGGCGGCGTGCGCTCGAGGCGGTGGAGCCACGGTCGCGCCACTCGTCCCCGACGAACCGCGGGTCGGGCGGCATCGCGTTGTAGGCGAGCATGCAGGTCGCCCAGTGGAGCATCTCCATCGCGAGCACGCAGCCGCCCCTGTAGTGGACGTCGTCGGCGTAGCGGTCGTCGGAGGCGTAGAAGCTCATGACCGCCTTCAACGCGGGCGGCTGCCGGGCGGCGAGCTGGAGGCTCGAGAAGCCGCCCCAGGAGTACCCGGTCATGCCGACGGAGCCGTCGCACCAGGGCTGCGCGGCGATCCAGGCGATCGCCTCGACGCCGTCGAGCTGCTCGCGCTCCGTGTACTCGTCCTCGATGATCCCGTCGGAATCGCCGGTCCCTCGGATGTCGATCCGCACTCCCGCATAGCCGTGGCCCGCGAAATAGCGCATCTCCTGGTCGTCGCCGACCGCGGCACCGTCGTTCTTGCGGTACGGGAGGTAGCAGAAGACGGCCGGCACGGGCCCGGCGCCGACGCGGCAGCCAGAGCTTCGCTGCGAGCCGGGTCCCGTCGGAGAGGGGAACCCAGACGTGCTCGACGACCCCGACGTCGAAGGGGTAATCGGTCCGAACCCGGACGTCTGCCACAGGCGGGCAGTCTCGCCCATCCGGCCGTGTGTCAGGAGGCCGAAGCGGCGGGCCCGTCGTCGATGCGCGCCGGCGCGCCGTACCGCTGCAGCACCTCGGGTACGGCCACGACTCCGTCCTCCTGGAAGTTCTCCATCACGGCGAGCAGCGCCCGCGCCGTCACCGCCGTGCCGTTCAGCATGTGCAGCGGCTGGATGCCGCGCTCGCCGCGGTAGCGCACGTTGAGGCGCCGCGCCTGGAAGTCGGTCGTGTTCGAGGTCGAGGTGATCTCGCGGTACCGGCCCTGCGCCGGGAACCAGGCCTCGATGTCGTACTTCTTGGTCGCCGAGGCTCCCAGGTCGCCGGCAGCGACGTTCACGACGCGGTACGGGATGCCGAGGCCCTGGACGAGCTCCTCCTCGATCGCGAGCAGCAGTTCGTGCTCGTCGGCCGAGCGCTCGGGCAGGCAGAAGACGAACATCTCGACCTTGTCGAACTGGTGCACCCGGAACATGCCGCGCGTGTCCTTGCCGGCTGCGCCCGCCTCGCGCCGGAAGCAGGTGGAGTAGCCCGTGTAGTGCTTCGGCAGCTCCTCCGCCTCGAGGATCTCGTCCATGTGGATGCGCGGCGAGCGCCACCTCCGAGGTGCCGGTGAGGTACAGCCCGTCGCGCTCGATCGAGTAGATGTTGACCTCGTCGGTGGGGAGGAAGCCCGGTGCCGTACATCGCCTCCTCGCGGACGAGCACGGGCGGCAGGACCGGCACGAACCCCTTGGCGGCGAGCGTCTCGATCGCGTAGCGGTAGAGCGCGAGCTCGGCCAGGGCGGCGGTGCCGATGCGGTACGCGAACCGCGAGCCCGAGATGCGCGCGCCCCGCTCCATGTCGATGCGGGCCGAGCTCGAGGTGATCCTTTGCCCCGGGCAGCTAGCGCGGCTCGCCGACCCGGCGGAGCTCGACAGCGTCCTCTTCGGACACACCGTCCGGCGCCGACGGATCGGGCGGGTTCGGCACCTGCGCGAGCAGCTCGTCGCGGCTCGCCGCAGCTCCTGCCAGTGACTCTTCGAGGCGTGCCAGCTCGGTCTTGACGCCTTTCAGCTCCTCGATCTGCTCCGGAGTCGGCTTGCCCTTGAGCTTCGTCTTCGCGCGCAGCTCGTCCACCTGCGGCACGAGCGCCAGCCATTCCGAGTCCGCCGCCATGAGCGCGTCGAAGGCCTCCGCTCCGCCCTTCGCGCCAGCGCGGCTCGGAAGCCCTCGGGATCGTTCCGGGCGGCGCGGACGTCGATCAGGCCGGAGTCTAGGCCCTTGAAAGCGCGCGACCCGCGTGCGGGTCCGGCCTGTAGACATCCTGTGACGAGTTTGTAGCAATTTGACACTAACCAGGTACCGCAGTACAGTACTGAACGCCGTGTCGGGAGACGCGGCACTCCCTTTCTTTGGGGAGAGACGTCCCCACGGTGGGGGAGGGGGGGGAACGAAATGCGGTATCTGCGGCCTGTCCGGGCGAACAGGATGTGGAGCGAGCTGCTGACTCGGCGGTGCGCACCTCATCCAGCATCGAGGCGGCGGACGTGCGAAACACCTGCGTCGCCCCTCACGGCCAGCTTGGAGAGCGGAGCCGTCCCGAAGGCTGCGGCCAGTGTCACAACATGAGGCGAGCGGGGGAGAGGAGGGAATGATCACGAACTGCGGTCGCCGCCGGCTGGAGCACGGTTGAACCAGTTTGCGCGGCTGTTGGCTCTATGTACTCGCACGCAACTGGTCGTCGCATGGGCTAATGAGTCCACGCTTCGACCCAAACTCGAGGAAGGGGAGACATTTCTGTGGCAACACCCAAACAATTCAGACGAAGGGGCCGGTGGGTCACTGATCATCGGCACGGTTTTTGCAGCACTCACGCTCGGCGCCGTGATGGCGTTGGCAGCGGCTCGACCAACACGATCACCTGGACGGGCCAGGGAACCACGGGCGAACAGCGCCGGTGCTTGTAGGCACTCCGCTCTGCGGAGATGACGCAGACTTTGGCGGAACGACCCCTGCCTTCGGGTCGTGACTAGGACATTACCTTTTTGGATCCTGACTAGCTCCGGTCGGACCCTGACGCCCTCACTTCGGTCACGTTGCACACCAACGGTCCAGACACGGTCGACATGGCCGACCGCACCGATCAAGGACTCGGAGGCCGATCAAGTTCCTGACGAAGGCCTACGATCGGCAGGGCGACGCTGACTGCGTTCGTTGAGCTACAGTCGGCACTATCAGCTGGCAGCCCTGACCTCAAGGTCAGCGCACGGTGTGGTAGCCGGGAAGGCGCAGCCGGAGATCTCGACGACTGCGTCCGGAGGGCGATGGCGTCACCGGGGACACGTTCAAGCGACACCGCTCACCTCAGTGGCGGAACGACATCGCCCGCGATTCAGCGGGACGATCACGTTCAGGCTCTACAACCTCGATGACGACCACACCTGCTCGGATGACCCCGATCTACACCGAAGACGTGACGGTCGACAGCGGCAACGGTGACTACACCACCGCGACCGGCTTCGACATCCAGACGAAGGGGACGTACACGTGGACCGCCGAGTACCTCGGTAACGACAACAACGAGGGGGCAGGGCCGACCGACTTGCGGCGATGAAGACGAGACGATGGTCTTCGACGCTGCCACGCCGGACATCCAGACGGCGATCCACCTCGGAAAGGCCGAGGACGACACCGATCCGCCGACGGAGGTCGGACGGAGCTGTCCACGTCGCGCTCGGCTCGTACGTGCACGACAGTGCAACGGTCGACGGGCCGGCCCCTCGACTCCCGGAGGGCACGGTCGACTTCCTCTTCTACACACGATCGACTGCGGCGACCCCCGACGGGCACCCCTCGGCAGGCGCAGGCGATGATGTTCCGCTCGACGCGACGGCGTTGCACATCCGTCCGATGACGAGGGAGCACTCGCGCCGGGTAGCTACGGCTTCAAGGCGTTCTTCACCAGCGAGCAACACCGGATAAGTGGGCGGACAACGAGAGCCTGTGCGAGCCGCTGACCGTCAACAAGGGCAACCTGACGATCGTCACGCAGATCCACAACGCCAGCCACGGCGACGTGGGTGGCGACACGCATGTGCCGCTCGGCTCGGTCGTGCACGACACGGCGACCGTGACCGGTCAGGTGACGGGCTTCGACCCGGACCTGACGAAGGTCGGGTTCGCGTTCTACAACACGATCGACTGCACCGGTGACGGCAGCTTGGCTGGCAACACCGGAGCCGACGATGACCCCACGAACCTTGATCGGCGTTCTGGGGACACTCAGGCGCTCGGGGCCGGGTCGTACTCGTTCCGGGCCAGGTTCGCCGGTGACGACAACTACAACCCGGTGCCGGGCAGCAGCGTTACGTGTGAGCCGCTGACCGTCGACAAGGGCAACCTGTCGATCCTGACGAAAATCCACGACGCCAACCACGCTGTCGTGACCTTCGTCCCGGTCAACGGGATCGTTCATGACACGGCCCACGTCACCGGTGCGAACAGCGACTTCGACTCCGGACCTGACGAAGGTCGGGTTCGCGTTCTACAACACGATCGACTGCACCGGTGACGGCAGCTTGGTGGCCAACACCGGATTCGACGAGATCACGACCTCTGATCGGCGTTCTGCGGATGTCGGGCCGCTCTCGTCCGGCGCGTATTCGTTCCGGGCCCGGTTCGCCGGTGACGACAACTACAACGCGGTGCTGGGCAGCAGCGTGGCTTGTGAGCCGCTGTCGGTCCGCACGTTCGGCAAGACGATGGGCTTCTGGGGCAACAGGAATGGTCAGGCCCGGATTCCTGCCGACTTCTCGTACACGCTTGGCCAGAACTCGGCGAGCACCTGCTACATCGCAGTCAACAAGGCCAAGACGGCGACGATCTTCCCGAACACGAAGAACGGCGTCAGCATCCTGACCAACTGCACCACGGTTGCCTCGCGTGATGCAGGGATCAACACCGACTCGATGAACATCCTGCTCGCTCAGGCGTTGGCGTTGAAGCTGAACATCGAACTCATCGGTGGCTTCAATGGTCAGCCAATCGGTGCGTTGGGAGTCACGCTCCCGACGGTGTTCCCGGCTGGTCAGTCGCTGACGGCGACAAGCACCGTTCAGCAGGCTCTCAACTACGCGAACTATCTGATCGCGCAGGCGAAGGCTGGTAACGGCGTGCTCATCACGCAGACGCAGATCGGGCAGTTGAACACGCTCCTCGGGCTGATCAACGCCGAGGCGTAACCAAGACGACTCACAGCACGATCAAGCAGTGAACGAGGAGGGCCCCAACCGGGGCCCTCCTCACGTTCTACGGCCCGGGAGCCGTGACCGTCAGCGTGAAGCTGACCGAGCCCTTGAAGCCCGAGCCCGAGACGACGTACCTGTACGAGCCGGCCGCGAGGGCCGGGAGGTTCAGCTTCAGCGGCGACGACGTGCCTGCCGCCTGGCCGACGACCGCTCCGACAGAGTCCACCAGCCGCACGGTCAACGAGGCCGGCTTGGAGAACGTCAGCGTGGCGTCTGCCTCGCCGGCGCCGATCGCGAGCGGGAAGGAAAGCGATGGGACGTTCTTCGAGAGCGTGCCGGTGAAGGTCAGGGTCTGAAGGTTGGTCACGACCGCCGTCTGCGCGCTCCTGGCGGATGCCTGGCCGGCGGCGTTCGAGGCCGTCACCTGCGAGCGGACGGTCGAGCCGACGTCGGCCGAGCCGAGCGTGTAGCTGGACGCGGTCGCGCCCGCGATGGGGACGCAGTTGCCGCCGGCAGAGTCGCAGCGGAGCCACTGGTAGCCGTCGCTCATCGGCGTCGTGCCCTTCCAGGATCCGTTCGAGGTCGTCAGCACCTGCCCTTCCTCGGCGGCCCCGAGGCGGCAGGTGGGGCGGTGTTGACCGGTGGAGCGGCGGCGACCGCAGCGGTCTGCGTCGACTTCGCGCTGGCGCTCCCGGCGGCGTTCGTCGCCGTCACCTGCGACCGCACCGTCGAGCCGACGTCGGCGCTCGTGAGCAGGTAGCTCGCGCTCGTCGCGCCGGCGATCGCCGAGCAGGTCGCGCCGGCGGAATCGCAGCGCAGCCACGCGTACGCATAGCCCGTCGGGCTGTTCGCCCAGGTGCCGTTCGTGGTCTGGAGCGTCTGGCCGTCCAGGGCCGTGCCCGTGACCGTGGGCGGCGCCGTGCTCGCGGGTGGGGCCGGGCTGCCGGCGACGACCGCGGTCTGCGCGCTGGTTGCAGAGGCCGAGCCGGCCCCGTTCGTCGCGGTCACCCGCGCACGGACCGTCGAGCCTGCGTCGGCGGCGGCGAGAGTGTAGGCGGACAGCGTCGCGCCCGGGATCGACGTGCAGCTCGCACCCGCCGCGTCGCACCGCAGCCACTGGTATGCGTAGCTCGTCGGGCTGTTCGTCCAGGTCCCGCCCGTGGTGGTGAGCGTCTGACCCGCGACGGCGTTGCCCGAGACGCCCGGGAGCGACGTGTTCACCGGCGGGGAGGTAGGCGGAGGCGGGCTTGCTCCGGTGACCGCGCGGTAGGCGTTGATCCGGCCGCTGCCGATGCCCGCGAGTCCGACGTTGTCGGCGGTCGACTGGATGCGGGAGCGCACCTCGTCGTTTCGCAGTCCGTTGCCGTTCGTGTCGGTCAGCTGGGAGAACAGCAGCCCGGCAAGCCCCGCGACGAAGGGCGAGGCCATCGAGGTCCCGCTCTTGTAGCCGTAGCCGCCGGGGATCGTCGAGTAGATGCTGATTCCGGGGGCCGCGACGTCGACCCAGTCGCCGTAGTCGGAGAACGAGGCGAGCCGGTCCAGATCGGTGGTCGCCGCAACGGCCATGACGTTCGCGTAGTAGGCCGGATAGAAGGGCGAGGAGGAAGCACTGTTCCCGGCGGCGGCGACGCACAACGACGCCCTTCGACCACGCGTAGTCCACGGCCGCCTGGAGTGTCGACGAGGCCATGGTTCCGCCGAGGCTGAGGTTGATGACGTTGGCTCCGTTGTCGGCCGCCCAGGTGATACCCGAGGAGATGTTCGAGTAGAGCCCCGAGCCCGAGTCGCCGAGAACCTTTACGTTAATGATGTCCACGCTGTAGCCGAGGCCGGCGACGCCGAGGCCGTTGTTGGTGGTCGCAGCGGCGATGCCGGCGACGTGCGATCCGTGGCCGTTGACGTCGTCGACGGTCGAGCTGGAGCTGAGGTTCTTGCTCACGACGACTTTGCCCTGGAGGTCGGGGTGCGACACCGAGACGCCAGTGTCGAGAACGGCGATCTTGACGGTCGCGCTGCCCTTGTTCGTCGTCCAGGCGTCAGGCGCCTTGATCTTGCTCATCCCCCACTGGAGCGAGAAGCTGGGGTCGTCGGGAACATCGGCCGCCTCCGCCGTCGCATCCGGCTCGGCGAACTCGACCCTCGCAGTGTGCTTCAGCCGTGCGAGGGCGGTCGCCGCCGTGGCCGACGGCACTGCGACGACGTGAACGCCGATGTCTGGAATTGATTGCACCACGGTCCCGTTGACTGCGCGGACCGCCGCGCTGCGGTCGGCTGCGGTAGCAGCGGGCGTGAACTTGACCAGCAGACGCGACTTTCCCACCGCCGCCGGCGTACGCCTCCGGCCGAGCTCCTCGACGACTAAAGCACCGTTCGACCGCCGACCGGCGACCGGTACGCGGCTGCCAACCGCGGTCAGCGCTGCATATAGAAGCCTGCAGGCGCGAGACGTCGAGTCGGGCAGGAAGCGACCGCTTCTCCGCTCGAGGGAGTACATGAAGGCGGCACGGCCTCGGTTGAAGTTGTCGGAGTGGAACAGCTGCAGGACGCCGTCCAGGGTCTCGCGTGGCGAGGAGCTCGGGGCTGCGCGATCGCGGCGGTGCCCTTCGCGCGCTCCGTGAGCGTGGCCGGAGTGGGCGCTCGCGGACGCCGGCGCCACGAGCGCGAGCAGGAGTGCGCCCAGTGCGACCGTGTGCCGCCGTGAACAGCCGATTCCTGGCCACCGCTGTTTCGGTCGGCGGCGGGACCTGTTGTGCGAACGCCCGTCCGGGTGAACCCGGCGCTCGTTCGAGGGAAAATCGCGACCGCTAGCCGCCGGGAGGAGCAGCGGGGACGCTGCTCGGGCGTTTCAGCATCGCCTCGAGAACCTGGGCCACGCCCTCCTCGTCCGCCGAGGGGCAGACGAGGTCGGCGAGAGCGCGGAGGCCGTCGTCGGCGTTGGCCACCGCCACGCCGTAACCGGCCCATTCGAGCAGCTCGACGTCGTTCTCCGCGTCTCCGAACGCAACGACGCGCGCTTGCTCGATCCCGAGCCGATCTGCGAGGAACGCGAGCCCGGAGCCCTTCGTGATTCCCTTGCGCGAGAACTCGAGGAAGATCGGGAGCGACTTGGAAATGTGGAGGCGATCGCCCAGCAGCGGCACCACGGTGGCCTTCAACGCATCCATCTGCTCCGGCTCGCCGACCGCCACGAGCTTGGTGGGTGGCGCCGAGAGCCAGGCACGCAGATCGCCGACCACGTGGATCTGGAGGTGCTGGAAGACGGCGTAGCGCTCGGCCTCGGGAGTGACAGCGGCGACGTAGAGCTCGTCGTCGACGTAGGCGTTCAGCGTGTAGCCGAGCTTCTGTACGACCGCGATAGCCTCGCGCGCAGCCGGCAGCGGGATCGGCTCGTGACGCAGGAACTCTCGGGTCGCCGGGTCGACGACCGCGGCGCCCTGGTAGCAGATGATCGGCTCCACGATGCCGGCCGCCTGCGCGTATGGCAGCGCGGACTGGAACATGCGCCCGGTGGCGATCGCGACTCGCACACCGGCGGAGCGCGCGGCGGCGATCGCGCTGCTGCGTCCGCTCGCGGATGACCAGGTCGGCGGCGAGCAGCGTTCCGTCGAGATCGCAGGCGACGAGCCCGATGTCACGCGGAAAGTCGGCGGGGAGGGTGTAGGAACCGGACCCGTCCGGCCCGGGCCCCTGCAGCACGCTCTAGCCCGAGGTCGACGCTACGACGTAGGCCGCGACGTCCTGGATCTGCTGCTCGGAGAGCGTGCCCGAGAAGGACGGCATCGCCCCGGAGCCGTTCGTCACGCGGTCGACGACGAGGTCGTGATCGGGCTTCGCGTCGTCGAGATTCGGCCCGACGGTGCCGGTCGAGCCGGCAGCTTCGAGGGTGTGACAGGAGGCGCAGCCGGCCGACGCGAAGACGGCCTCGCCCGCGGCGGCGTCACCCTCGCCTGCGGGGGCGGAGGGCTCTGCGCCTGTCTCGGCGGGGGGCGCACCGGTCTCGGCCGGCACGGAGCCGACGACGGTCTCGGGAGCGGTGGTCTTGTCCTCCTCGCCGCCGCAGGCAGCGACGAGCAGCGCCAGCGCTAGCGCCGCGAGCGCAATGAGGGCAGCCCGACGCATACGGGCGCGAGTCTATACGAGGCCCCCGACTGCCGGGCCTGCGAGCCGACGAGGCCCCAGGCGGTGACCGCGAGGCACCACCCTGCTCCGTGGGCGAGGACCGCGCCCGGCGAGTCGTTGAGGAGCAGCGAGACGACGGTCGCGGCGAGGAGCGCGAGCAGGGCCGCGGCGTCTGAGGGCTCGAGCTGGGCCCGGAGCGACGGATATCTCAGCGCGATGACCGCCAGGATCGGGATGGAGAGCGCGAAGACGAGCAGGATCGCGCCGACGGAGTCGACCGCGAGCCGTCCCGAGAGCTCGAGCCGGTCGAGGAGCCGGTCGGGGCTTGCGTCGGAGAAGTGCCGTGGCGCCGCCAGCAGCAACGCCGCCGCGCCGGCGGCCGCGGTCACGGCGACGACGATCAGGCCTCGGCGGCCTTCGAGGTCGATTGCGAGCACGGACAGGCCGACGACGATCACGACGGCGCCCGTGACCGAGGCACCGAGCCGGCCCGGTGCGATCGTCACGATCCCGAGCCCTCCCACGGCGATCAGCGCCCCTATGCCGAAACGCTCCCACAGGAGCGCCGCGCCGACGATGGCCGTGCCGGCGAGGATCGTCTCCAGCTCGTTCGAGAGCCCGTAGAAGCGCCCGCCTGCATCCGGGTTGGGCCCCAGGAGCGAGAGCGAGACGGCCTCACCGCCCCAGAGCAAGCCCGCGTAATAGAAGGCGAGCGTTGCAACGAACAGGGTGCCCAGGGCGCTCCGCGAGCGCGCGAGCGCGGCGCACCCGAGGGTGAGCGCCGCCGCGATAGCGGCAAAGGCCGGCCAGGAGGTGACGCCGACGAGGGAGAGCCCGAGCGACGCGGCTGCAGCCGCCGGCAGCGTCAGCAGCGCGGCGCGGCCGGCCAGGGGCGACCGGGTGAGGAGCGCGGCCGCCGAGAGGAGGATGAGCAGGGCCGCGTAGGCCGCCGTGGCCTCGAGCCTCGCGCCGCGGGCGGCATCGAGCCGGTCGTCGAGCTCACGGAGCTCGGCTGCAGCCTGCCGCGTCGGCTGCCCCGTGAGGACGCTTCCGGTCACGCTGTCCGGGATCTCCTCGCCGCGAAGGCGCAACACCGTCGGCGCGACGTCCGCGATCGAGACGAGCCCGGGAATGCGCGTCGAGGACGAGGACAGCAGGCCCTGGTAGCCGGCCCCGCTGATCGCGATCGGGTAGCGGGCGTCGTTCGGATGTGTGCCGGGCGGCGGCAGCGCGAGCAGGATGCGGACGTCGCAGCAACCCGGCGGCTCCGCGCCGCCCGCATCGGGTACCTCGATCACCGCCCGGCGCTGCTTGTGCAGGAGATCGTGGTCCAGCCGGCCCGCCAGGAGCGCCTCGAGGGCGGTCGCTTCGGAGACTGTGTTTCCCCAGGCCGGGACGAGCAGCCCGACGGCGCTGTCCGTGGAGGCCGAATCCAGGTCGAGCGAGGGCACGATCTCGACCGCAACGGTCGCGGCCCCGGCCGGCCCGGCGACCCCGAGCAGGACGGCCGTAGCGATTAACCAGGCCGCAACTCGCCTCAATCTGGGCTTCACAGGGCTGAGAGTACAATCGCCGTAACGGGTCACCGACCCGGTGTGCACGACGATGCGGCGAAAAGGATACGGCAGAGACCGCGGCCTGTCGGCCCGGATGGCGCTGACGACGTTCCTGCTCGGCCTGCTCTACGTCGCCGTCTTCGTTCTCCTCATCCAGCTCTTCAACTTCGGCCTGCTGTTCGTCATCGTGCTGATGGGCGGCTTGCTGCTCGTCCAGCTGTGGACGTCAGACAAGCTCGCGCTCCGGGCCGCCGGGGCGAAGATCGTCGAGCGCGACGAGGCGCCCGACCTGCACGACATGGTCGAACGGCTGTGCGCGATGGCCGACCTGCCCAAGCCGCGGATCGCGGTCATCGACACGGACGTTCCGAACGCCTTCGCGACGGGCCGCAGCCCGAAACGGGCGGCCGTCGCCGTCACACGCGGGCTCTGGCAGCGCCTGGAGCCGCAGGAGGTCGAGGGCGTTCTCGCGCACGAGCTGTCCCACATCGCCAACCGCGACGTCGTCACGATGACGATCGCCAGCTTCTTCTCAATGCTGGCGGCGATGATGATCCGCTGGGGCCTCTACGCGGGCATGTTCTCCGGCAACAACCGCGACAACAATGCCGTCCCCGTCTGGCTGATCATGTTCGTCGTCTCGATCGTCACGTACGTGATCAGCTACATCCTGATCATGGCCCTCTCGCGCTACCGCGAGTACGCGGCCGATCGCGGCGCGGCGCTGATCACCGGCGCGCCCGAGCACCTGATGAGCGCGCTGCAGAAGATCGCGAGCCGGATCACGCAGATCCCGCAGCGCGACCTCCGCGAGGTGGCCGGCATGAACGCGTTCTTCATCGTCCCGACGAGCTTGAAGCAGTCCTTCGGATCGCTGTTCATGACGCATCCCCCGCTCGAGAAGCGCCTCGCCGCCCTCGCCGAGATCGCCCGCGAGATGGGTCGGCCGGTTCCGTCCTGATCCCGGTCGGGCTCCTCGCGGCGGTACGGTAGCGCGGTGGGGCTGCTCGACACGCTCTTCGGCAAGAAGAGGCTCAAGGGGGCCAACCTCGACCAGCTCTTCGCGCTCTCGACCGCGCGGGTCGGTCTCGAGGCCGATCACGGGCTGAAGCCTTCCGGCGCCGCGGCCGTGATCTTCAAGCCGCTCTCGGCCGCCGAGTTCGTCAGGGCCGAGAACGAGCTGCAGGAGCTGCTCGACCTCGCAGCCACCGAGTCGAAATCCGAGATCCGCCGTCAGAGCGATACCTACGGCTACGAGTGGCTCGTCGTGCGCGACCCCGACTTCGAGGATCTCGTGACCACCTCGCACCTCATCAGCTCGGAGCTGCAGGACCGCGGGTTCGGAGAGCAGCTGCTCGCCGCGCTGTTTCGCTTCGACGGCGAGAGCCGCCCCGTCTACCTGATCTACGGGTACAAGCGCGCCGCCTTCTGGCCCTTCGTTCCCACCGGGAAGGACCAGGAGCGCGACAACGCGGAGGAGCTGCGGCTGAAGAGCGAGCTCGAGAAGGAGCTGCCGATCGAGCAGGACATCTCGCGCTGGTTCGCCCTCTTCGACGCGCCGTTCTAGGCCGAAACAGTCGCGAAGCGGCTGGTTATCGGCCGTGAAGCGGCCCGGAGGGCCGCGGTTACCCCGGACCGCTCCACGGGTTTCCCTCCGTTGTGCGAACGGGTACCACCGCCGCGTGAGGATTCTCTTCGCGATCTATCTGGGCGTCGCGCTCACCGGTATCGGGCTCTACCTCGCCGTGGGCATCGCCCAGCTCTGATCATGCGCCGCTTCGTGCGGGAGAACTCGCTGACGCTCTTCTTCGGCGCGCTGTTTCTGGCGGCGCTCGCCGGCCAGTCGGCGGCGGGCTACTACACGTTCAACGACGACGCGCGCCTGCACGGCGAGACTGTGCTTTCCTACCCGCGCTACCTGGTCTCCTCGGCGTTCGGCCAGGCGGTGCTCGAGAACTGGCAGTCCGAGTACCTCCAGTTCTTCCTGTTCATCGCCGCGACGATCTGGCTCCTCCAGAAAGGCTCACCCGAATCGACCGACAAGCCCGGGCCCGGCACGGACCGGGAGCAGCGCGTCGGCCGGTATGCGCCGGAGAGGGGCCCGCGCTGGGCCCGCGTCGGGGGAGCCCGGCAGACGCTCTACTCCTACTCGCTCCTCATCGTCATGGGTCTTCTGTTCCTCGGTTCCTGGGCCGGCCAGTCGGTGACGGGCTGGAACGAGCTCAGCGACCAGCAGCGAGCCCACGGAGAGGCCGGCCTCTCCTACCTCGGCTATCTGGGCAGCCCCGAGTTCTGGGAGGACACGACCCAGAACTGGCAGTCGGAGTTCCTCGCCGTCGGCACGATGGCGATCTTCGCCGTCTACCTGCGGGCACGGGGTTCGGCCGAGTCGAAACCAGTGGGCACGCCGCACGCAGAGACGACGAGCAACGAGTAGGGGCCGATCGCACTAGCCCGAAACAGCCGCAGGCTGGTTTCGGCGGAGCGGCCCGGAGGGCCGCGTTTCTACGAAGGCAGGTCGGGGATCAGCCCCTGCTCCGAGAACAGCTCGCGTGACTCCTCGAGCGTGAGATCGCTCGGCGGGACGATCACGTCAGAGGGTGCGATGTGGTCGTCCGGCAGCGGCGTGCCCTGCGCCTTCACGGTGCGCCGCATCGCCTCCAGGCAGGAGTCGAGCTCGGCCTCGTCGCCTCGCTCGAGCGCCGCGAGCGCCTGATCGTCGAGCTCGTTGAGCTGCTTCGCCACGCCCTCTTCGATCCGGTACTGCCCGTCGCCCATGAGGCGCACGATCATGACTGCTCACCCTCCTCGAGCGCCTTCGCCTCCTTGCCGGAGCCGACCTCGGCCTTGAGCTTCGCCAGCTCGTCGTCGACCTGCGTGGACGACGACAGCTTTGCCAGCTCCCGGTCGAGATCCGACTCGCCGCTGCCGGAGATGTCCTCGAGCGCTCCGGACGCCGCGAGCTCCTCGACCGCTGCCGCCCGGGCCTGCATCTGCTCGGTCTTGTCCTTCGCACGCTCGATCGAGAGCCCCACGTCCGCCATCTCCTCGCCGATGCCGGTCGCCGCCTCGCCGATCATCACCTGGGCCTCCGCCGCCGAGTACTGGGCCTTGATGACCTCCTTCTGGCTACGGAAGGACTCCACCTTGGCCGCGAGGCGCTTCTCGTTCTCGATCAGCTTCTCCTGCTGTGCTTGAAGGCCCGCGATCTGCTGATCGAGCCCCTGGAGCTGCTGCTGGACGAGCGCCTTCCGCTCGAGCGCCTGGCGCGCGAGATCCTCGCGGCCGGCGCCCAGCGCCTGGCGCGCCTGGCCCTCGAGCTTTGCCACGTCCTGCTCCAGCTTCTGCGTCTGCAGCTCGAGGCGTTTCTTCGCGGTGACGACCTCCGCGATGCCTTTCTTGACGTTCTGCAGCAGCTCGCGCTGCTTCTCGTAGGAGTAGTCGAGCGTGATCGCCGGGTCTTCCGCTCGGTCGAGGAGCTTCGAGATCCGCGCCTTGACGACTGTTGTTGCTCTGCTGACGAGCCCTGCCATCGATCCTCCGTTTCGGGTGCTCCATGGTACCCCGAGGGTGCTCGTCGGAATCCGCTCGCGCCCTCGCGCTCTATCTTGATTGGGTATGCGTCGCGCAGCGCTCGCGATCGTGCTTCTCCTGACACCGGGCGTGGCCGCGAGCTGCGGCGGAGGGAACGAAGGCGCCCCGCCGGCTGCCGACCTCGGCGAGCCCGTTGCGTTCGCCGAGGTTCTGTCGGTCTTCGAGAAGTACGGTTGCGCCGGCTGTCATCCCTCCGTCATGCCGGCGCTCGACCTGACGGCGCAGAACGCGTACGAGAACCTCGTGGGGGTCAGGGCTCTCCTCGACCCGACGCTCGTGCGCGTCGTGGCCGGCGATCCCGGCAGTAGCCTCCTCTACCTGAAGCTGGGCGGCGACCCGCCGGTGCTCGACATCCCCGCGATCGGCAGCCGAATGCCTCCGGGGGCCCCGCCGATCGATCCGGCCGACCTCGACGTCGTCAGACGCTGGATTCTCCAGGGGGCCAAGAACGCCGACGGTCAGACGGTCGGGCCCGAGGTACCCACGCCTGGGAAACCGCCCACGGATCTCGACGTCGCCGCCGCGCGCTCGCCCGAGGGCACGGCCACGATCACCGGGTCGGTCGTCGGACAGGACCGTGAGCCGGTCGAAGGAGCGCTCGTCACACTGCTGCTCGAGGGCCCCGATGCGCCCGGCGGCGAGGAGCACTATCGCGTGGCGGTCACCGACGAGGAGGGGCGTTTCAGGCTCCCGGACGCGCCGAGCGGGCAGTTCCTGCTCAAGGCCTACGGCCCGAACACGATCTACGTGACGCGGATCGTCGCCCTCGACGAGGGCGAGACCCAGGAAGTGGCGTTCGGCTTACCCGACCGCGTGATCGAGAATCCGACGGTCGGCAACCCGGAAGCGAAGCGGACGGCGACGGGGACGGCACTGTCGCTGGACGTTCAGGGGAACGACCTCGACTCCAACTACGTCCTCGCCGTCAACCCGGCCGCCGGCCTCGTCTTCGAGCTGCACGCGCCCGGGGACGCGCCCGGCCGCTGGTCCCGGGAGATCGACCAGACCCTCGAAGGCCCGTGGCTCTTCCTGGCGGTGGACAGGGATTGCAACATCTCCGACTTCGTTACCGCGCCGTAGGGGTCGCGGCCGCCGTGGTCGCGACGGGCGCCGTGGCCTTCCTGCTGGTCGGTCCCGGCGGCAGCAGCGGCGGAGTATCCTTCGCTCGCCACGTGCAGCCGATCTTCGACGCCAAGTGCGTCGCCTGCCACCCGGTGAGCTACGAGTACCTCGACCTGCGCGCGGGCCGGTCCTACAGAGACCTCGTCGGCGTCGTCTCGCCCCTCGCGCCGGCCCTCATGCGCGTCCTCCCGGGAAGGCCCGAGCTCTCCTTCCTGCTCACGCACGTGCCCGACCCGTCGCGCGAGAACCTGCTCACGCGCAGCGAGAAGCAGCTCATCGCCCGCTGGATCGGCGAGGGGGCGAAGGACAACTGAGCCGCCTACCGCTGCTTTCCGCGAGCGAGGCGCCGATCCCGGCCCGCTCGTGGTATCGGCCCGACGGCTCGGCCTCGCCGCTGACGCGCTCGCTCGCGACCGCGCCCGAGCTGATGGCGACACTGATGCCGTTCCTCGGAGCGGTGATGGGGGAGAGCGCGGTCGACCTTGCGACGAAGGAGCTCGTGATCGTCCGCGTCTCGCAGCTGAACGGGTGCCGGTACTGCCTCGCGGCTCACAGGCCGCTGGCGCTCGAAGCGGGGTTGACGGCCGGGCAGGTGGAGGCGGTCTGTGACGCGGCGCCGCTCGACGTCTTGCCCGAGCGTGAGCGGGCGATCGTCGCCTGGATCGATCAGGTGACGCGGGAACCGGGCGGGGTCACCGACGAGCTGCTCGCGCGCACGCTGGAGCGGGTACGCGAGGACCAGCTCGTCGAGCTGACCGTCCTCGCAGGCGCGATCACGATGCTCAATCAGTACTGCACCGCCTTCGACATCCCGCCCCCGGCCTGATGCGAGACGACCTGCAGGCCGCGGTGGCGGAGGCGCGTGTCGGCGACCGCCTCTGGCTCTACGCGACGTACCACTGCAACCTGGCGTGCGTGTACTGCCTGACCGAGTCGTCGCCGCGCATCGCAGCCCGGCGTGAACTGCCCGCCGAGACGCTGCTCCGCGCCGCGCGGGAGGGGAGGGAGCTCGGCTTTCGCAGCGTCGGGGTCACGGGCGGAGAGGTGTTCATGCTTCGGGACTTTCCGGAGACGCTCGTCGAGCTGTCGGGGATCCTGCCGACGATTGCGCTCACGAACGGGATGCTCTTCACCGAGCGGCTGCTCGCCAGGCTCGAGCCGCTCGCGGAGCTCGACGCGGCGCTGCAGATCTCGCTCGACACGGCGGATCCGGCGCACAACGATCGCCTTCGCGGGCCGGGCAACTTCACCGCGGTGGTCGATGCTCTCGAGCGCCTGCGCGACCGCGGGATCACCGTCAGGATCGCGACCACCGTCGAGGACCAGACCGAAGACGAGCTCGCCGATCTTTGCGAGCTGCACCGCGCCCTCGGGATCCCCGACGAGGACCACATCGTGCGTCCGGTCGTGCGTCGCGGGCGGGCCGACGTCGAGGGGCTCGGTGTCGACCCGGAGGCAAACGAGATCCTGCCGGAGCTGACCCTGACCGCCGACGGCGCCTTCCTCAACCCGTTCGGGCCCACGGTGCGCCACGGCCGCACCGACCTCGACCTGCTCGTCGGCCGGCAGATCCTGCCGCTCGAGGTTCCGCTGTCGAGCTTCCTGCGCGCTGTGGCTGATCTGCCGACGGGCGACGACGTCGTCCGGAACATCAGGTGAGCGTGAGCCGGTCCCTCCGGTCGGAGGGCGCGTGGAAGCTGCCGATCAGGCTCGTGGCCGTCGGCGTGCTGGGCGGGCTCATGCTCGCCCTTCAGGTCCGGCTGCGCGGCGAGCCGGACCTCTGGGCGCAGATCGCCGGGCAGCTCGTCGCGTTCGCTCTCTTCGTGCCTGCGGCGGTCCTGTGCTGGCGCGGTCTGCGGGCCGGAGCTGTCGGGCTCGTCGTCGTGCTGGCGCTCGCCGTCGGTTTTCGCGCGGCCGTCTTCGTCCCCGAGACCACGCCGCCGCTCTCGACCGACCTGCACCGCTATTCCTGGGACGCTCGCGTGCAGGCGTCCGGGATCAACCCTTACCGCTACGCACCGGACGCCTCGGAGCTCGAGGGGCTCCGTGACGACGAGGTCTATCCGGGTATCAACCTCAAACCGTGGCGGACGGTCTACCCTCCCGGCGCCGAGGCGAGCTTCCTGGCGGCTCGCGGCGCCTTCGGCGACACCCTCGGGAACACCACGGTGCTGTTCCTGCTCGCCGAGGCGGCCGCCGTCGGGCTTCTGCTCGTCGTGCTCCGTCGCATGCCGTCGCGCCCGCCGCCGGAACGGATCGCGCTGTACGCGTGGCACCCGCTCGCAATCACCGAGATCGCGAGCAACGGCCACGTCGACGCGCTTGCCGTGCTCGCCGGCGCCGGGCTCCTCGCCGCCTGGCAGGCCCGTCGCTTCACGCTGGCCGGGGTCGCGGTGGGCTTCGGATTTCTTGCCAAACTCGGGCCTCTGCTGCTCGTTCCGGCGCTCGCGCGCGGCGGCGGCCGGCGCTTCGTGGGCGCCGCGCTGGCGCTCGCGGTGGTCGGGTACGTCCCGTATCTCTCGGTGGGCACCGGCGTCTTCGGCGACCTGAAGGACTACGTCGAGCGCCTGCGGTTCGGCAGCGGGGCCTGGTGGGCGCTCGAGCCTCACTTCGGGCAGCAGGGCGCCACCGTGCTGGTCGCGCTCGCGCTCGCTCTGCTCGTGGCCGTCGTCGCGCTACGTGAGCACGTGTCCGTGGAGCAGGTCGCGCGCTCGTCGCTGCTCGTCCTCGGCGGCGTTCTCCTGGCGATCTCGTACATCCAGCCCTGGCATGCCCTCTGGCTGCTGCCGTTCTTCGCGGTGGTGCCGGCACCCGGCTGGCTCTGGCTGACGGGCACGCTGCCGCTCCTGTACGTCTACGGCATCGACGGGCAGCTCCCGGACTGGGTGCGCCTCGTCGTCTACGGCCCGCTCGCGCTCTGGGTCCTCTGGCGGCTGCTCGCGGCGCCGCGGCGCCGCGTGACCGTGCTGCCGCTGCTGCCGGCGTCGGCACGCGTGGCGGCGGTCTTGCCGGCGCTGAACGAGGGGGAGGCCCTTCCCGGCGTGCTCGCCGAGCTTCCCCCGGGTCTCGTGGACTCGGTTGTCGTGGTCGACGGGGGCTCGACGGACGCGACCGTGCGGCTGCGGAGGCCGCCGGTGCCCACGTCGTCGTCGAGTGCCGTCGCGGCTACGGGCGTGCCTGTGCCGCGGGCGCCGCCGCCGTGCGGGCCGACGTTGTCGTCTTTCTCGACGCCGACGGCAGCGACGATCCCGCCGCGCTTCCCGACCTGCTGCGGCCGGTGCTCGACGGGACCGCGGCGCTGGCGCTCGGCGCGCGAACGCGGCAGGAGCGCGGGGCGCTGAAGCCCCATCAGCGCGCCGGCAACAGGCTGGTCGCCTTCCTGGTGCGCGCGGTCTACGGCGTGAACGTGCACGACGTTCCCCCGATGCGGGCGATCCGAACGGACGTGCTCGAGGCGCTGTGCCTGCGCGAGATGACCTACGGCTGGCCGACCGAGATGCTCGTGAAGGCGGCGCGCGCCGGGCTGCCGATCGTCGAGATCGAGGTTGCGACCCGTGTGCGCCGCGGCGGCGAGTCGAAGATCGCCGGCCGTGCCGTGCCTTCCGCCCGCGCCGGCCTGCGAATGCTGGCCGTCGTCGCCCGCTACTCCTGACGCGAAAATCGCCGATATAGCGTCTGGGGCTGCGGTTTCCACTTAAGGGAGCCGAAGCCCTGAGTAGGCTGGGTGCCCAGCATGTACGAAGAACCGATTCGAGATTCACTCCAGAGTCCCTTCGGCGCCACCATCTGCGGTGTCCACGGCCCGGCCTACTGGCTCGTCGCGAAGGAGCCGGCCGTCTGCATCTACGTCTGCGATCACGCCGGGCCGCACAGCTGGGAGCCCGAGGACGACTGACGGCGGGTGGGCGCCGGGGCGAGCCGGCGCTCTACGGGCCCTAGAGGAGTATCTGCGCCGCCGTCTCCGGCGGGCAGCCGCGACGCACGAGATCGATCGCGGCGTGCAGGTCGACGTCCCGACCGAGGGCGAGCTTCAGCGCCAGCCGCTCGTCGTAGCCGGCGCGCAGGAGCTTCTCCCGGCGCCAGCGCAGCACACGCTCGCTCTCTGTCTCGACCTCCTGGACTGCTTCTTCGACTTCGATCGCGGCCATCTGCGTTCTCTTTCTTCTTCCTCGATCGGGTAGTTCCCGCTCGGGCGATGGACATGTTGCACTGCACTTGATAAGACGCCGGGGCACCGCGGATTGTTCCCGCGGCGCCCCTCTCGGGAAACTCTGCTGGAGCGATCTCCTACGGCTGCTCCAGGGCAAGCCCGGCTCGCGCCGCCCGTTGCCGCCGAACGCTCTTGAGTCCGGGGACCGCGAGCGCGGCGAGAGCGCCGAGGGCGACGACCCCGGCTCCGACCCACACCGCCGGCACGAGACCGTCGACGAAGCTCTGCGGCGAGCCGTAGCCTCCGTAGCCGGCGAAGATCGCGGCCAGCACGGCGACTCCGAACACGCCCCCGAGCTCGCGGATGGCGTTGTTTGCGCCCGACGCCTGGCCCTCCTCCTGACGCCGCACCGACGACAGGATCACGTTCGCGACCGGCGCAAAGAAGAGCGACATCCCGACGCCGGCGACGATGAACGGCGGCGACGAGCTGGCCGTACGCGACGTCCGGCTCGGTGATCGCCGCAAGCCAGGCGAGAGCGCCTGCCTGCAACGCGAGACCGGTCGCCATCAGCGACCTCCCTCCGATCCGGTCGGAAAGAGCTCCGGCAATCGGCGAGATGAACATCGGCATCGCCGTCCACGGCAGCGTCCGAAGGCCTGCCTCGAGCGGCGAGTAGCCCTGGACGACCTGGAGGAACTGCGCGAGCAGGAAGATCGAGCCGAACATCCCGAAGAACATGAACAGGGAGGCGACGTTCGTGGCCGCGAACGTCCGGTTGCGGAAGAACCGCATCGGCAGCATCGGCGTCGGCGTTCGGAGCTCCCAGAGCACGAACGCGGCGACCAGCGCGGCGCCGATGCCGATCGCTCCGAGCACCTCGAAGCTCGTCCAGCCCTGGCCGTTGCCGCGTACGACTCCCCACACGATGCCGAAGAGGCCGGCGCTGACGAGCCCGACGCCCGGCAGGTCCAGCTTCGAATGCGGGCCGTAGCTCTCGTTGAGCCGCCGGAGCGCAAGGGGCAGGAGCACGAGGCCGATCGGGACGTTGAGCCAGAAGATCCACTGCCACGAGATGCCTTCCACGACCGCCCCGCCCACGAGCGGGCCGAGCGCGACGGCCAGGCCGGCGATGCCGCTCCAGGCGCCGAGTGCGAGCCCGCGCTTCTCCGGCGCGACGGCCGCCGAGAGCAGCGTCAGGGTGAGCGGCATGACGATCGCTCCGCCGGCGCCCTGCACCGCGCGGGCGACGACGAGCGCATCGACCGACGGCGCGAGCGCCGCGGCCGCGGAGGCAATCGTGAAGATCCCCATCCCGATCGCGAACATCCGCTTGCGGCCGAAGCGGTCGCCGAGCGTCGCGCCGGTGAGCAGCAGCACCGCGAAGGTGAGCGTGTAGGCGTTGACCGTCCACTCGAGGCTCTCGAGCGAGGCGCCCAGGTCAGTTCGGATGACCGGGAGGGCCATCGTGACGACGAGGTTGTCGAGGGTGACCATGAACAGGCCCAGGGACGTGATGACGAACGTCCAGAGGGCCGCGTGCCGCGTCGTGCTCATGCTGTTCCTCCTTCCGGGGCTTCCAACGTGGGTTGTTCTTGATCGGTCAATAACTCAAATCCGAAAAAAAGGGCGCCTCCGCCGTTCAGGCGACCTCCGCCAGGCGGTCCTCGACCCGAGCGACCCCGGTCTTGCCCCCGCAGACGGCGGCCCATTCCTCGGGGGTGAGCACGCTTTCGAGACCGGCAGCCATCGCGCCGTAGATGAAGAACCCCTGACCGACGAACTTGACGGCCTCGTGATACGGATGCTCGGACCCGTCACGCTGAGCCTGGAGGGCGACGTAGCGGTAGATGCGTGCGAGGTGGTGGCGTGCCGCGGCGGCGATCTCCGGGTCGTGCGCGAACGCGTAGGCGCCGAACTTCACCATGAGCTCCTTGCGGCGCTCCGGGATGGTCTCGACGTAGGCCCGGCCCAGCGTCTCGAGCCGGGACTCGCCCGGGAGCGGCGCCGCCGTCTCCCAGCCGTGGAGGATCCGCGCCGTGCAGCGGTCGATGACGGCGATGTAGAGGTCCTTCTTGGTCGGAAAGAACCGGAACACGTAGGGCTGGGAGATGCCGGCCCTGGCCGCGATCCCGGCGGTGGTCGCGTTCTCGTAGCCGTGGGTTGCGAACTCCTCGACGGCCGCGTCGAGGATCGCCTCCCGCCGCTCCGCTGCCGACATGCGCTCCGTCATGCGGCGGAGCGTAGCACCGTCTAAGTGATTAGTCAATAACTAATTCTCGGCCTCCATGAGCCCAAGCCGGCCGGGCTCGAGCAAGCGGCGGAGCGCCGCGGTGACACGTTCGGGAGCCCGGTAGTCGGGGTGCGAGCGAAACACGGCCGCCGCGTCCGTCAGCAGCTCCATCTCAGCGACGCCCTGCCGCAGCCGACGGCTGCGCGACGGGCGACCGGCGAAGAGGAGATCGTGCGGATCGAGTCTGCCGAGCTCGACGGCGCGGCCGATCCGACGAGTGCAGCGGCAGGCGTTCGCGGAGTCGACGAGGCCGCAGTGTCCGCGCATGAACGACTGGATCCGTGTGCGGGCCCGGGAGAGGCGCTTCCTGTAGGCGGCGGGCGTGACGCCGAGGACGTAGGCGGCCTGCTCGCTCGGCAGCTCGAACACCTCGCCGATCACGTACGCGGCTCGGTGCTCGCGGTCGAGGCAGAGGAGCATCCCCTGCGTGCAGCCGATCTTGACCTCCTCGGCGAGCAGGGACTCGTCGACGCCGCCGCCGTCGTACGGCGTATCGAGCCCCTCCGCGAGGTCGGCCCCGAACGCCTCGAACGAGAGCTCCGGATGCTCGGCTCGGCGCCGCCGCGTGCTGATGAGGTGGTTCGTGGCAATCCGGAAGACCCAGGTTCGAAACGCCGCGTCGCCCCGAAACGTGCCGAGGTTGGTGATGACCTTGACGAGGATCTCCTGCGTTGCGTCCTCGGCGTCCTGCGGGTGCCAGAGCATCCGGATCGCGAGGCCGTACACGTCGTCGGTGACGGCGCCCATGAGCTCGCCGAGCGCGACCCGGTCGCCGTCTCTCGCCTTCGCGACGAGTTCCTCCATCGCCTTACATGATCCCGTCTTCTAGAGCGGGCACGCGGACTCGGCGTACGCCTTGAGCACCGTGAGCTCGCGCCCGAGCTCGGCGATCTGGCCCTCGAAGACCTCCTCCGGCATGCCCGGCGGCTGGAACATCGTGAAGACGTACTCGGCGCCGGCGTCGTTGGGAAGGACGCGGGTCCGTGCCGGGAGCTCCTCGCCCGGGGCGGGGCTCATGAAGTAGTCGACGACGCCGAGGGCGGCATCCGCTTCGACGCGAACGGCGACCTCGCCGCCGCTCCCGGTCGTGACGATCCAGTCTCCGTTCTCCCGGCGGATGTCCTTTGCGAAGCCGATCGCCCATCGGGGCAGTCTCGCGAGGTCGGACACGAGCTCGAAGACCTGCCCGGGATCTGCGTCGATCCTGACCGATTGGGTGCTGGTGCGCATGTCTGCCTCCGTCCGTGGGGTTCACCTCCTTTGGACGCAGGCGCGCACGCCGTTGTGACCGCTGCGCGGCGATTGTCGGGTAAGGGCCTCAGGCTTTCCGCAGGACGGCCTCGTAGTGAAACGGCGCGGTGCGCCGCTCGACGGCGGTCAGCCCGAGCCGCTCGAAGGTGGCGTCGAGCGCAGCTCGCGTAGGCAACCGGTGTTTTCCGAACCAGCCCGCCGGCCAGGCGAGCGCGCGTGGCAGCGCGAGGTCGGCGTACACGAGATGGCCGCCCGGGCGGAGCACACGGCACATCTCGGCGAGTGCGTCCTCCCACTCGGGAATGTGGTGCGTCGCCTTGCTCGACGAAACGAGGTCGAACTCGCCGTCGGCGAAGGGCAGCCGCCGTGCATCCGCCTCGACGAAGCTGACCGGCCGGCCGCCGGCACCCCGGGCTCGCGCGAGGGCGATCTGCTCGGGGTCGAGGTCGACGCCGGTCGCGTCCAGCCGCCACTCTGCCGCCACCTGGGTCGTCGCGGCGCCGTTGCCGGCGCCCACGTCGAGGTAGCGGGAGTCAGGCGGCGGCGAGACCTGCACGAGCAGGGCGCTCAGCCGGCGCGCGACGGCGCGGCCTTTCCGATCGCTGTTGACGAAGCGCTTCTCGAGGCGAGTCATCGTCGGCCGTCGGGGTGTCTCCAGGCTGGTTGTCATCTGGGTCATGTCGTCCTCCTCGGATATACTCTTCGGCAATGATTATCAGTAGTACTGATTATCTGTCAAATGGATAATCCCGGGACTGGACAGGACACGCGCACTCCGGGCCTCGCTCGGCGGCTGGGCGCGCTCCTCTACGCGGCCTCCGAAGCGGTGCAGCTCGTTGCCGACCAGGCCCTCGAGCCGTTCGGGATCGGCGTCAGGCATTTCACGCTGCTGACCTTCCTCACGCACGAGGCCGTGGCCGAGGTGGACCCGATCCACAAGGCCCTCACCGGCAGATCGCCCTCCGGCGCGACGGCCCTCTCCCAGCAGGCGATCGGCGAAGCCCTCCGAATCGACCGCACGACGATGGTGGCGCTCGTCGACGACCTCGAGCAGCTGGGCCTCGTCCGCCGTGAGCGCAACCCGGCCGACCGCCGCGCGTACATGATTCGCCTCACGTCCGAGGGCGCCGACCTCCAGCGACGGGCCGAGGAGGCGCTGAACGGCGAGGCCGAGAAGTTCTTCCAGCCGCTCTCAGAGAACGAGCGCGTGGGGCTTCGCGACCAGCTCGTGCGCCTCGTCGAGCACTCGCGCGCCGGCTAGTCGCGCAACGAGCCGGCGCAGCCGGCTCAGCCGTGACAGGAGAGGCCTCGCGTCAGCTAAGCCGCTTGTACCGAGCCCTTCCGGGCTCGGTGAGGCTTCGCGGCCTGGCGGCCTGGCGGCCTTCGTCCGCGGCCGCTGCGCGCGGCGCTCCCGCGCCGCTTGCGTCATGCACCGAGGGGTATCCACCACTCCTCGCCGCGGGCCGTCGTGACGTACTCAGGCCAGCGGTAGTGGATCGGCGGCGGGAAGTCCTTCGGGAGCAGCGGCGCGATCCACGCCGTGCCGCCGATGCCGCCGCCGGTGCGCTCACGGAACTCGGCCTGCGCCTTCTCCAGGGTCTCCGGGCGGGTCAGGAGGTCGACGAGGGTGCCGCCGATCGTGCGGCCGGCACAGACGACGGTGGGATCGATCGTGGCGGGGTGGCCGCCCAGCGTGTTGAAGACCCAGGCCGGGTAGTCGACCTCGGGCGAGGGCACGTCGAGCAAGCAGCGCCCGACATAGAGGCGGGCGGTCGGCGCATGCCAGGTGTACTCCGTGTAGTCGTCGGAGGTGTAGTGCGTCTGCCAGGCGGGGATCTCGGCGCGCAACAGAGCCTCGTAGTCCTGCGGCGGGAGCAGCCGGGACATCCGGGGCAGGATCGGATCGTCCATCGGGGACAGGTCGAGGCCGCTCTGGATCTCGCGCGCAAAGGCGCGGGCCTCCTCGTCCCAGACCGGGGGCCCGGCAAGCTCGAGATTCGCGTAGCAGAGCTCGGCGAGCGCATGGTTCGGCAGGCCCGGCCGCGTCTTCGACACCCAGCCCTTTCGCACGCTGCAGTGCGTCATGGCGGCGGCGTGCTCGGCGTTGCGATCGAGGACGTCGTAGACCCGCTCCTGCATCTCGAGCGTCGGCGCGCGGCTCGCGTACTGGATCTGCGAGAAGCGGGGCGGCTCGTTGTCGGCCGTGGCCTGCCCCGCGGCGAGGATGGCCTCGTTGACCGTCCACGTGCCGGTGTGGGGGAGCATGGCCTCCTTGAGCGCCTTCGACGCCGTGTACATCAGGACGACCGCGTCGATCGCGCCCGGCGCGCGGGCCGATGTGTGGGGGTTCGACCGCTCCGCACCGCCGGCGGTCGCCCAGGTCTCCGGCTCGGGGCACTCGAAGGTGTAGATCGCGCTCCAGTACGAGCCGCAGTGCGTGTCCCAGTAGACGGTGTTCGCGTGCGAGGGCACCCAGGCGGGGTGGAAGCTGATCGCCGCGTCGAGGTCGTCGTAGTAGCCGTGCGCGGCATGCACGGGCTTCGAGCCGCAGACCTTCTCGGCCGGCTCGCCGAAGAAGACGAGGGTGCCGCCGAGATCGTGCCGCTCCATGGCGGCCTTCGCAGCCAGCACGCCGGCGAGCGCGCCCGTGCCGAGAGCGGAGTGCGGATCGGTGTGACCGGCCGCCTGCTCGTGAACTCCCTCCCGCGGCTTTCGGTACGGGACGGCCTCCTGGCTGTTGCCCGGCACCGCGTCGTACTCGGCGTACGCCGCGATCACCGGACGGCCTTCTCCGAAGGTCGCCCGGAACGCCGTGGGCATCCCGGCCGTGCCTTCCTCGACCGAGAACCCGAGCTCGCGGAGCACCCGGACGTACGTCGCCGCAGACCGGTACTCGCGCCAGGCCGGCTCGTGAAAGTCCCAGATCTCCCGCGTGGTGCGGGAGAGCCAGTTCCGATGGTCGTCGACCCATTCGAGCGCCGTGCGCTTCTCTGCCGTCAGCTCGCTCGCGCTCATGCGTCCTCCCTGGTCGCTGGCGCGGACTATGACGGGCTGGCAAGCTCGTGTCGATGCGGTCGTGACCGGGACGGTCCTGCTCGTCGCGAAGGCCCCCGTGCCGGGGCGCGCGAAGACGAGGCTCGTCCCGTCGCTCTCGCCGGACCAGGCGGCGGCGCTCGGCCGCGCCCTGCTGCTCGACACGCTCGCCGCATGTCTCGCGGAGGCCTCGGCGTCCGGATATCGCGTCGCTCTCCTGCACGCCGATGCCGCCGACGCGGCAGAGCTCCGGCAGCTCGCGGGCCCCGACGTCGAGCTCGTGCTCCAGGAGGGCCGAGGCCTCGAGGACGCGCTCGTGCACGCGGTGGAGCGTCACGTCGTCGCGGGGCCGGTCGCGTTGATCGCCGGCGACGTTCCGGGCCTTCCCGGCGGGGCGCTGCGGCGGGCGTTCGGCGCGCTCGAGTCGGGCGTCGACGTGGTGATCGGTCCGGCGCTGGACGGCGGCTACTGGCTGATCGCCATGCGCCGCTTTCACGAGGAGCCGTTCCGGCGCATCCCCTGGTCGACACCCGCGGTCCTCGGCGTCACGCTTCAGCGCTGCGCGGACGCCGGGCTGCGCGTCGAGGTTCACGAGCCCTGGCGCGACGTCGACACCGTGTCCGATCTCGATGCGCTGCACGCCGACCTCGAGCGCCTGCCGGAGCGCACGGCGGCCGCCGTGCGCGACCTTGCGGCACAGGGGCTTCTGGACGGGCCGCCGCCGGGCCTGCGCCTGCTCGAGAGCGAGCTGCTCGCGAGCTCGCCCTGGCGCGCAGTCGTGAGCGATCGACTGGCGACGAGCGCCGGCCGCGAGACCGGCTACGCCTATCTGGCCGTGCCACGGGCGGTCTTCGTCGTTCCCCTCACCGACGAGGGCGAGATCGTGCTCGTACGCCAGTACCGTCATCCGGTACGGGACTGGACGCTCGAGGTCCCGGCCGGGACGCTCCTCGACGGCGAGGCCCCGCTCGACGCGGCGAAGCGCGAGCTCCGCGAGGAGGTCGGCGGCACCTCGCGCGACTGGCGCCACCTCTCCACGTTCTACTCCTCCAGCGCCCACATCAGCCTCACCTCCGACGCCTTCCTCGCCACGGGCGTGACGCTCGACGAGCCCACCCCCGACGAGGACGAGGAGCTCGAGCTGGTGCGCCTTCCGGCCGCCGAGGCGCTCGCCCGCGCGCGGGCCGGCGCCCTTGCCGAAGGTCAGACGGCTCTTAGCATCCTGCTCGCGGCGCGGTATATCGAGAGAGATGAGTAACAGACGCTTCCTCGACCGACTCCGAGGTCGTCCTCTCGGTCGACGTCGAATGGGCCCACCCGGTCGTGCTCGACGACGTCGTGACGGCACTCGACGAGCGCGGCCTGCGCGCGACGTTCTTCTGCACCCACGAGGGGATCTCCGTCCCCGGCCACGAGCGGGCGCTCCACCCGAACTTCCGCCGGCAGGGCAACACCCAGCTCGACGGCGCTTCCCCGGCGGATTCGGAGCTCGGCTTCCGGCAGCAGATCGTCGACGCGGTACGCGGCTTCTGCCCCGAGGCCGTCGGCGTTCGCGCGCACAGCCTCTTCTGCGAAACCGAGCTGCTCTCCGTCTACCGTGCTGCAGGGCTCCAGTACGACAGCAGCGCCTTGCTCCCGCTCGTGCCCGGCATCGCCCCGTTCGTGCAGGGCCGGGGCATCGTCGAGCTGCCTCTGTACTACATGGATCACTGGGATCTCGTCGAGCAGGCGACCGCGTTCGGGCTCTCGGATCTCCGTCTCGACGCGCCGGGCCTCAAGGTCGTGGGCTTCCACCCGAACCTCGTCTACCTGAACGCTGCGACCGAACGGGACTATCTCGACTCGAAAGCCCACTACCACGATCCTGATTGGCTGCGCCGCCATCGACGTCCCGGACGCGGCGTTCGCACGCTGTTCCACGAGCTGCTCGACCGCCTGGCGAGCGGCCCGGCACCGCCGACGCTCGGAGACCTGAACGCTCGCTTCCGCGCGACGGCCGAAGGCCCCGTATGAGGCTCAGCCGACCTCACCGGGGCAGTCCGGCTCGACGTCCTCCGGGACGGGGAGTTCGAGTCGCTCGGCCTCTTCATCCACGAGACCCCGGCCCTGCTCGCGTGTCTCTACGACCCGAAGGCGCAACGCCGGTGTGCTGAGAACAAGGCCATCTCCTGTGTCATTGCCTCGCCGGAGCTGGCGTCGTCCGTTCCCGTGCGGCTCGGTCTCGCCGTCGCGAGCGCACCGAGGGAGGCGTTCCTCGACGCGCACCGCTATCTCGGCTCGGAGACCGACTTCTACGGCGGGGATTTCTCCTCCGAGGTGGCTCCGGAGGCGCGCATCAGCCCGAAGGCACACGTCGGCGAACGGCGGGTGCGGATCGCGGCGGGGTGCGTCATCGAGCCGGGCGCCGTGGTGCTCGAGGGCTCCACGCTGGCAGGGAACGTGGTCGTCCGGGCCGGCGCCGTGGTCGGTGCCGAGGGCTTCCATCCGGTTCCGTACCGGGACGGGCTTGTCAACATGCCGCACTACGGCTCGGTGCGGCTCGGCCCGGGCGTCGAGGTCGGTGCGAACGCGGTCGTGTGCCGCTCCGTGTTCGCGGATCCCACGGAGGTCGGTGAGGCAACGATCCTCGGGCCGCTCGTGTACGTGGCGCACGGGGTTCGGATCGGGCCTCGCTGCAGGCTCGCCGCCTCTGCGCGCGTTGCGGGCAGCGCACGCCTCGGCGAGGAGGTCTTCGTGGGGCCCGGCGCAGTGGTCTCGAACGCCCTGACGGTCGGTGACGGCGCGCGGGTCTCGCTCGGCTCCGTCGTGGCGCGTGACGTGCCGGCGGGCACGACCGTGACGGGGAACTTCGCGGTCGAGCACCGACGCTTTCTCGCAGCCTGGCGGCGCCAGCAGGAGCTCGACGAGGCGGGCGATGATCGCGGCTGACGTCACGCTGGGCGAGGGCGTGGTCGTCCGGCATCCGGAGCTCGTCAACCTGTACGGCTGTGCAATCGGCGACGAGACCCGGATCGGCCCCTTCGTCGAGATCCAGGCCGGCGCGGTGATCGGCCGGAGGTGCAAGCTCTCGAGTCACACATTCGTCTGTACGGGGGTTACGATCGAAGATGAGGTGTTCGTCGGCCACGGCGTGATGTTCACGAACGACCGCTTCCCCCGGGCGACGACCGCCGAGGGCGCCGTCCAGGGCCCCGACGACTGGGAGCTGCTTCCGATCGTCGTCAAACGTGGAGCGTCGATCGGCAGCAACGCGACGATCCTCGCCGGAGTGACGATCGGCGAGCACGCGATGGTCGGGGCCGGAGCCGTGGTAGCACGCGACGTGGCCGACTACGAGATCGTCACCGGAGTACCGGCCAGGCGTGCGGGGGACGTTCGGAGCCGGTGAGCGCGCAGCGCGGCCGGGAGCGGTCCCCGGCCGGCGATCAGCCCGCCGGCGTGGCGGTGATCGGCTACGGGTACTGGGGGCCCAAGCTGCTCCGCAATCTCGCGGCGATCCCGGGCTGCCGGCTCACGGGCATCTGCGACGCGGCCCCGGAGCGGCTCGCCGCGGCTGCCGCGGCGCATCCGGGGCGTGTCACTCACCGGATCGCCGGCCGAGCTCTTCTCGAGCCCCGGCGTCGATGCGGTCGTCATCTCGACACCCGTGTCGACGCACTATCCGCTCGCGCTCGAGGCGCTCCGCGCCGGCAAGCACGTGTTCGTCGAGAAGCCTCTTGCGGCCTCGGCGGAGGAGGCGAGCCGGCTTGTCGACGAGGCAGGCTCACGCGGGCTCGTGCTCATGGTCGGCCACGTCTTCGTCTACGCGGGCGCGGTTCGAAAGGCGCGCGAGCTGATCGCCTCGGAACGGTTCGGCGAGATCCGCTACTACGACTCCGTCCGTCTCAACTCGGTCCTGTTCCGGCAGGACGTCGGCGCGCTCTGGGACCTCGCCGTGCACGACCTCTCGATACTCGACTACCTCGTCGACGAGCGGCCGCGTGCGGTCTCCGCGACCGGGATCAGCCACCGGGACGACAGGCTCGAGAGCACCGCGTACCTCACCCTCTTCTACGAGTCCGACCTGCTCGCCCACGTGAACGTGAACTGGCTTGCGCCGGAGAAGGTGCGGCGGACGCTGATCGGCGGCGCCGCGCAGATACTCGTGTACGACGATCTGGAGCCGATCGAGAAGATCAGGGTCTTCGACCACGGAATCAGCTACAACGGGTCGGGCCCGGGCCTGGAGGCCCAGGACATGGCCGAAGCCTGGGCGCCTCAGCTCGACGCGACGGAGGCGCTGCAGCGCGAGCTGGAGGACTTCGTGGAATCGGTTGCGTCAGGTCGCCCTCCCGAAGCCGACGGCGCCGCGGGCCTGCGCGTCGTCGAGATGCTCGAGGCGGCGTCGCGCTCGCTGCGTGAGCGCGGCCGGCCTGTGGAGCTGCGCATCGATGGCTGAGGACCTGGTCATCCTGGGGGCCGGACGGAGTGCCGGCGACATCGTGTGGTGCGTCGAGGACATCAATCGAGCTTCCCGTCGGTGGACGCTCCGCGGATTCCTCGACGACGATCCGGCCAAGCAGGGCGGCTCGCTCCGCGGTCTTCCGATCCTCGGGCCGCTGGCTGCTGCCGCCGAGCTCGCCGACGCCCGCTTCCTCGTCGGCATGGCGCATTACAGCCGGCCGCTCGTCCGCATGGACGTCGTGCAGCGGTTGCAGCTGCCGCCCGAACGCTATGCGACGCTCGTCCATCCGCAGGCCGCCGTCGCGCCCGAGGTGAGTGTCGGTGTGGGCACCGTGGTCTTCGAGGGCACGATCGTGTGCCACGCGGCGCGGGTGGGCGACCACTGCTTCATCGGCCACCGCTGCGTCGTCTCGCATGACGCGGTCGTCGACGATTACGCGACCCTCGCGTCCGGCGCGATCGTCTGCGGCGGCGGGCGTCTCGAGACGGGGGCGTACGCCGGAGCGGGATCGGTGATCAAGGACGGCGTCGTTGTCGGAGCCGGCGCCGTGGCCGGCCTCGCGAGCGCGGTGTTCAGGGATGTGCCGCCCGGAGAGGTGGTTGTCGGCAACCCGGCGCGGGCGGTTCCCGGCGACCGGGCTGGAGCCGCGGCGTGACGCGCTATCTCATCACCGGCGGTGCGGGTCTCGTCGGCTCGCACATCGCGGATCTCCTCGTCCAGGAGCCCGATGCCACCGTTGTCGCGCTCGACGACCTCTCGCGCGGCCGTCAGGCGAACCTCGACGAGGCAGCGCGTTCGGGACGCGTGGAGCTGGTGGTCGGCGATATCCGCGACCGTGCCCTGCTCGATCGGCTGATGGAGGGCACCGATGTCGTGTTCCATCAGGCGGCCGTGCGGATCACGCAGTGCGCCGAGGACCCGCGACTCGCGCTCGAGGTGCTCGCCTGCGGCACGTTCGAGGTGGTCGACGCCGCGGTTGCCGCCGGGGTGCGCAAGGTAGTGGCGGCCTCCTCCGCCTCGGTGTACGGCATGGCCGAGCAGTTCCCGACCGGCGAGCGGCACCACCCGTACAACGACGACACGGCATACGGCGTGGCCAAGACCTTCGGTGAAGGGGTGCTCCGCAGCTTTCGGGCGGCCACGGGCCTCGACTACGTGGCGCTCCGCTACTTCAACGTGTACGGGCCGCGGATGGACGTCCACGGCGTCTATACCGAGGTGCTCGTGCGCTGGATCGAGCGGATCGCGGAGGGCCGGCCGCCCGTCGTCTTCGGCGACGGATCGGACACGATGGACTTCGTCCACGTCGAGGACGTCGCGCGCGCGAACGTGCTCGCCGCGCGCTCCGCGGCCTCCGGGGAGGTGTTCAACGTCGGCAGCGGCGTCGAGACGAGCCTGCTCGAGCTCGCCGAGCTGCTGCTGACGGTGATGGGCTCGGACGTCGGCGTCGAGCACGGTCCGCCGCGGCAGGCCGCCGCTGTACGGCGACGGCTGGCGGATGTCGAGCACGCACGGCGGCTGCTCGGCTTCGAGGCCAGGATCGGCCTCGAGGAGGGGCTGCGCGAGCTCGTCGCCTGGTGGCGTCGGACCGGGGAGCCGGCCGTTGCCTAGCGGCGCCGATCCCGAGATCCCGATCGCCCGCCCGCTGCTCGGCGAGGCCGAGGCGGAGGCGGCGCGCCGCGCGATCCTGTCCGGCTGGGTGACGCAGGGCCCCGAGGTCGCGGCCTTCGAGGAGGAGTTCGCGAAAGCGGTCGGCACACCCCACGCCTGCGCCGTGTCGAGCTGCACGA
>CAWACA010000014.1:0-24230 GCA_963780385.1 uncultured Thermoleophilia bacterium
TGCGGCACCGGCCCTACCGCTCGTCCGGTCGGGTGACGATCGGTGACACCGCCTGAGGAGCCCTGACCGCGCCCTGACAGTGGACAGTCACCGGACGTGCAGGACGGGGGCCAGGCCGAGATCACGGGCTGTGATCCCGCTAGCCATGCGGGATCCGCTTGTTCGTGCGGTACAGGGCAGGCAGGACTCGAACCTGCAACCCCCGGTTTTGGAGACCGGTGCTCTGCCAATTGAACTACTGCCCTCGGCAGCGGCATTGTATCCCGGCCCGTTCTCTAGACTCGCCCTCGTGGCCGCCCCGCGCAGGCGCCCGCTGGGCGCTCTCTTCGCGCTCCTGACCCTGCTCTTCGCCGGCCTCACGGCGTACGCGGCCATCGACGGGCAGTGGATCATCGCCGTCGCCGCAGGGGTGCTGGGCGCCTGGATGGCGGATCTCACCTTCCGCGCCGTGCGGTAACGGCCGTATTCTCTCCGTCGTGAGCGTCGAAGACGTGGGAGATCTCTGGCGCGCCTACAAGGCAAACCGAGACAAGCCGGGCCGAGACCGCCTCATCCTGACGTACGCGCCGCTCGTCAAGTACGTCGCCGGCCGGCTGGGCGCCGGTCTGCCGGCGCACGTGGACGAGAGCGACCTCGTCTCCTACGGGCTGCTCGGCCTGATCGACGCGATCGAGCGCTACGACCCGGACCGCGACGTGAAATTCGAGACCTACGCGATCCAGCGCATCAGGGGAGCGATCATCGACGAGCTCCGATCGATGGACTGGGTGCCACGCTCGGTTCGCTCGCGGGCGCGGGACATCGAGCGGGCGATCGGCCAGCTCGAGGCGCAGCTCCTGCGGCCCCCCACGGACGACGAGATCGCGAAGAAGCTGGGCGTCTCGACCGACGACCTCGACGACTCGCTGCTCGAGATCTCGCGTTCGTCGATCGCCGCGCTCGACGAGCTCTGGGCGAGCCCGACCGGCAGCGGCGACGCGATGGCGCTCGTGGACACGATCGAGGACCCGCACTCGGTCGAGCCGGGCGGTGAGATCGAGAAGACCGAGGTGAAGGAGCTGATCGGCGAGGCGATCGCAGCCCTGCCGGAGCGAGAGAAGCTGGTCATCACGCTCTACTACTACGAAGAGCTCACCCTCAGGGAGATCGGCGAGGTGCTCGGCGTCACGGAGTCACGCGTTTCCCAGCTGCACACCAAGGCGATCCTGCGTCTGAAGGCCCGCCTGGCGACCGCCCAGAGCAGGACCGTTCTGGATTGACGCAGCGCTGACCCGCTGGGCCGTCGCGCGGCGCAGCGGCAAGCGGCGAACGATCGAGCACCCGGCGCTAAACTCCGCGGGCACCCACGCTCACGGAGGAAACCGTTTCGATGCCCGATTCCAGCTCGATCCGCAACGTCGCAGTCGTCGGTCACCGCGGGACGGGGAAGACCTCGCTCGTCGAGGCGCTCCTGTTCCAGGCGGGCGCGACGAACCGCCTCGGCACGGTCGAGCAGGGCTCGACGGTGTCCGACTGGGACGAGGACGAGCACAAGCGCCAGATGTCGCTCTCGGCGGCGCTCTGCCACGTGGAGTGGAAGGACGTCAAGATCAACCTGATCGACGCGCCGGGCGACGCCGGCTTCCAGGCGGACGCGATCGCGTCGCTGCGTGTCGTCGAGGGTGCCCTGATCGTGGTCAACGGCGTCAACGGGGTGGAGGTGCTGACTGGCCGGCTCTGGGCGCGCTGCGGCGAGCTCGGCGTCTCACGCCTCCTGTTCGTGAACATGCTCGACCGTGAGCGGGCCGACTTCCAGGCCGTCCTCGAGCAGATTCGCTCTCAGCTCTCCGACCGCTGCGTGGCGGTGCAGATCCCGATCGGCCAGGAACACGAGGTGACCGGTGTCGTCGACCTTCTCCACATGCGGGCCTACATGAGCCCGGGCGGAGGTCGGGAGGCCGATCCGGTCGACATCCCGGCGGAGCTGGCGGACCAGGCGCAGTCCGAGCGCGAGAAGCTGATCGAGTACGTCGTCGAGACTGACGAGGCGCTGATGGAGCGCTACCTCGAAGGCGAGGAGATCGGCGGCGAGGAGCTCGCCGCCGCCTTGCGCTCGGCGGTTGCGGCGGGTGAGCTCTTCCCGGTCACCTGCGGCGTCGCGACCCAGAACCTGGGCACGACGGCCGTGCTCGACCTGTTCATCGAGGGCATCCCGTCACCCTCCGACCGCGCGCCGGCCGACGGCGACGGCGCTGCAGCCTTCGTCTTCAAGACCGTGGCCGACCCCTTCGCTGGGCGGATCACCGTCTTCCGCGTGCTGTCCGGCCCGGTCAAGGCGGACTCGACGCTCGTCAACTCCCGCACGCACGGCAAGGAGCGGCTCGGCCAGCTGCTCCTGCTGCAGGGCAAGGAGCACCATCACGCACCCGAGTTCGTCGCCGGCGACATCGGCGCCGTGGCAAAGCTGAAAGAGACGATGACCGGTGACGTGCTGCTCGCGAGCGACGCCCCGGTCGAGGTCGCGCCCATCGCATTCCCGCAGCCGGTGATGAGCTTCGCCGTGACGCCGAAGGCGAAGGGGGACGAGGACAAGGTGGCGACCGCGCTGCGCCGACTTGCAGAGGAGGACCCGACGCTCGTCCTGCGCCGCGACGAGCAGACCGGCGAGCAGCTCCTCGCGGGCATGAGCCAGATGCATGTCGAGGTGGCCGTTTCACGGCTGAAGGGGCGCTTCGGCGTCGAGGTCGACCTGCACCAGCCGCGTGTGCCCTACCTCGAGACGATCCGCAAGGAAGCGCGGGCGCGTCATCGCTACAAGAAGCAGACGGGCGGCCGCGGCCAGTTCGGCGACTGCAGCATCGTTCTCGAGCCGCGTGAGGGGCACGAGGGCTACGAGTTCGTCGACAAGATCGTCGGCGGCGTGATCCCTCAGGGCTTCCGGCCGGCCGTCAACAAGGGAGTGCAGGAAGCGATGGAGCACGGCGAGCTCGCCGGTGCCCCGGTGGTGGGCGTGACGGTCCGGCTCGTGGACGGGCAGTACCACAACGTGGACTCGTCGGAGATGGCTTTCAAGATCGCCGGCTCCATGGCGTTCAAGGACGCGTACCCCCATGCGGATCCGGTGCTTCTCGAGCCGATCATGGCACTCGACGTGACCGTCCCGGACGAGTCGGTCGGGGCCGTGAACGGTGACCTCAACTCGAGGCGGGGACGGCTGCTCGGCATGGAGCCGGTGGGCGGCTCGACCACGATCCGCGCGGAAGTCCCGATGGCCGAGATCCTGACGTACTCCCAGTCGCTCACGTCGCTGACGGGCGGGCGGGGGACTACACGATGAGCTTCCTGCGCTACGAGGAGGTCCCCTCGCACATCGCCCAGAAGCTGATCGACGAGGCCAAGAGGGCGCGGGAGGAGGCGAAGGCGTGATCGTCAAGAAGGTGGCCGCCTTCCAGGCATGCGCGATCTGTCATCGGACGTTGCTGCTCGGCGAGCGGACTCTCCGCTTCTCGCCGAGCGACGGTGAATGGGTGGACGTGTGCGCGCTCTGCACGGACGAGGCGTACGAGCACGGCTGGGTGCGCGAGGGCAGCCCCACGTCGCCGGTCGTCCCCGCCGGTCAGAAGCGCCGCCGACGCTTCGCCCCGCTCGGCTTCCTCGGAGAGCGGCGCGCCGAGACGGAGCCCACCGCGGACGAGCCGGTGCTCCGGCGGCTCTCGCAACCGGAGCAGGCGATGCTGCAGGCGTCCGAGCATTTCAACGAGAGCGCGTTCCGGCGCACGGTTGCCGGCATCCAGAAGAGCCTCGGCGACCCGCGCGTCAGCTTCCTGCCTCTGTCGGGCACGAACCCCGAGGTCGTCATCACTGTCGCGTGGGACATCTCCTGGTACCAGTACCGCGTCGTCTTCGGGTCGAACCAGCCGGTGAGGCTGGCCGAGCGCGGCTACGAGATCGACGACCTCGACACGCGCTTCCAGAGCTGGAACGGATCGCTCGATTCTTCGGGCCGCGCGGTGCCCGACATCCCACGGATCTAGCTCGGGCTGGGCGATCGCCCGAACGGCTCCTACAATTCGAAGCGTGATCTACTGCGTGATCCCACAGGAGCTCGAGGACGAGCTCTTCGAACAGCTCTCGGGGCACTACGCCGACAACCCGAACGTCACCGTGATTGTCGACCGGCGCGCCGGTCCCGACCGGCGTAGCGACTCCACCTACGGCGGCAAGCGCGAGACTCGCGACCGGCGCCGCCAGAGGGTCCCGGGGACGTTTCTCTCCACCGACGCGCCGCCTTCCGCGTAGGCCGGCTCGGCCCTCGGGATCCAGCGGCGTGAAGGCACGTCTCTTCACCGACGGGGGCGCCCGCGGCAATCCGGGCCCGGCCGCATCCGCCTACGTGCTCGAGGCGGAGGACGGCGTCACGCTCGACGCTCGGGGCGAGGCGATAGGTGTTGCCACGAACAACGTGGCGGAGTACCGCGCGCTCATCGCCGGGCTCGAGAAGGCGCTGGAGCTGGGCGTTACCGAGCTCGAGGTCGTCTCGGACTCCGAGCTGCTCGTCAAGCAGATGCTCGGCGAGTACAAGGTCAAGAACCGAGGCCTCGTGCCGCTTTCTCTCGAAGCAGCCGAGCTCGCCCGCCGCATCGGCCGCGTGCGCTACACGGCGGTGCGCCGCGAGCACAACGAGCTCGCCGACCGCCTCGTCAACGAGGCACTCGACGCCGCCGGCTGAGGCGCTCCCTACTTCTCCCGGCCGAGGCTGAGCGTGAACGGCGGGTAGTCGTCCACGAGCGAGGTGTGGTAGGAGAAGAGGCGGGCTTGCCAGCGGTTGATGCCCCGCTGGTAGGCGTAGAGGGCCCGCGGGTAGTTTCCGGTCACCAGGATCGAGAGGCCGGCGATCAGCCAGACGCCGAGCGCAGCGATGCCGAAGACGCCGAAAACGATCACGTTCGGCAAGGTCTTCCCGATGCGCAGCACAGCCGAGCGAGGCGTGGGGGAGCCCGTCGGGTCCACCGCGAACCTGATGTTCGTCGCCTCGCGGGCGTCGAGGGAGAGGCTATCGGTGAGGTAGGCGAAGTAGGAGTAGATGCCGACGATCCAGCCGATCAGGACAGTCATGCGCTCGCGGTCCTCGTCGAGGAACCGGTTGGGCCCCTTCTGGTGGACGAGCACGGCCGTCGTGATCGGCAGGTAGAAGAGCGACGCGACCCAGTTGATCGAGCCGGGGAGAAAGAAGATCAGCAGGATCACCGCCCGCAGCGGCACCGCGCCGCGCGAGAAGCGGGCGGGGCGCTCGACGTCGAAGGTCACGTGCGGGGAGGACACCGACGCATCTTCCTTGATCGACGAGCGCCCTGGGGGGCTGAGCGGGCCCTCGCGGCTGAGCGGGCGGCTCGGCCGCCCGCGACCCGCCCAGGAGCGGCCGAAGGCCGCGGTCACAACGACCCGCGGCCTTCGACCTCGCCGAAGGCCGCGGTCGCAACGACCCGCGGCCCTCGATCTCCGCCGAAGCCCTCAGCCCTCTACGCCGTTGTGGCGAATTTCTCGAGCACCTCTCGAAGGTGGCCCGCCGCGACGTCCGCGTCGACGATCGGCCGGATCTGGAGCTCTCCGAACGGCGTGAAGGGATGCTCGGTGACCATCCGGCTCAGGGTGGCCTCATCGCCGGCGTCCACGATCCCGAAGCCGCCGCCGCCGGCGAACCAGCCGTAGTTGTCGATGCGGTCGTCGTAGCGGCCCCGCCACTCGCGCTCGGCGTCGAGAAGCCCGGGCAGGAGCTCGGTTGGAACCGGGGCGGAACTGGGCAGGGAAACAACGAGGAAACGCATCTTGCTCACCTCCATCTGGTGAATCGACCGAGGATCGAGCATGCGCCTCGGGCGGCGCGGATTCATCCGTGCCGGTACCGATCTTCGCGGTCGGCTGTACGGAACTTCAGCCGAGGCCGCTCGCGAGCGCCCACGCGGTCGCCGCGGCGCGCGCCGTCCTCCCGCTCACGCCGATCTTTCCGTAGATGCTCGCCACGTGGGACTCGACCGTCCTCACGCTGAGGACGAGCTCGGTCGCGATCTCGTCGTTCGAGCGGCCCTGAGCCACGAGACGAAGCACCTCACGCTCGCGGGCGGTCAGCGGATCCGAGTCGGCCCGCCGCGCCGGGCGCGGCGGTGCGAGGCCGAGCTCCGCGAGCTCGGCACGCGCCCGGATCTCCGCTCGCTCCGCTGCCTCGCCGCGTCCGGCGGCGAGCAGCGCACTCGCCAGCTCGAACCGCGCCTGCGCCGCCTCCCACCGCACGCCGCTCTCGTGAAAGACGTCGGCGGCGTCCTCCAGGAGAGCGGGTGCTGCCTCCGGGCTCGAGACGGCCGCGACCCGGCCGCGCGCCAGCAGGGCGCTCGCCCGGAGCGGCGGTGTTGCCGCGGTTGTCGCGATCTCCTCCAGCTCGCGGGCCGCGACTTCCGCCTCGGTGCTCTGGCCGAGTGCGAGCCGCGCCCGCACGAGCAGCTCCAGCCCCGGCATGCGCTCGAAGCGGTTGTCTTCTCCCGTGCGGCGGAGAAATCGCTCGGCCTCGTCGGCCGCCCGGCTGGGGTCGCCGCCGTCGAGCTCGAGCCCTGCCCGCACGAGCGGGGCGAGCCGGTGGTCCGCAGCCTGGTCGAGCAGCGCCGCCGCCTCCTCGGCCCGCCCCTGTCGCCGCCGGAGCTCGGCGAGACGGATGATTCCATCCGCCGCTTTCGCCGGCACCTTGGCGAAGTCGCGACAGGCGGCCGTCAGCGCTTCCTCGGCCTGAGCCCAAGCTCCCCGCCAGAGCAATACCTCGCCGTAATGGATCCGACAGGTCGCGAACATGTCGGTGTCGCCTGCCCGCTCGGCGATCTCCTCGACTCGGAGGCACCACTCCGCGGCGCGATCGAGGTCGCGCACAAGCTTGCAGGCGTCGATCAGGTTGCAGCAGATGACCTCGACGAAGCCGACGTTCTCAATCTCGCCCGAAACGGCGGCCGCCGTCGACTCGTCGAGGCGCCGCATGCCCTCCTCGATCTCACCGGCCGCGACGAGCGCCAGCCCTTCCAGCGAACGGCAGACGAGCTCGGGCTCCACGACGCCCCCAGCCTGCGCCATCTCTGCGGCCTCAGCCGCGAGACGGCGAGCGGTTGCCGGGTCGCCCTGATGCAGCGCGAAGGAGGCGCGCAGGTAGGTGAGTATTCCGTGCTCTTCCGACGGCCCGGGAACCTGCTCGAGCAGATGGCCGGCCCGCTCGAGCCAGCCGCCGGCCTCTGCCGGCCCTCGAAACAGGAGAGCGTCGAAGA
This sequence comes from uncultured Thermoleophilia bacterium, assembly GCA_963780385.1. GTDB lineage: Bacteria > Actinomycetota > Thermoleophilia > Gaiellales > Gaiellaceae > CAWACA01. The sequence continues at coordinate 7,278 of CAWACA010000014.1, forward strand.
CAAGCTCGATTGCGAGCCGCGCCGCGGTCCGAGCGTCATCGAGGCCTCGGGCCAGCCGGTACCCGCGCTCGTGCGCGTCCAGAGCGACGGTCATATCGAACTGGAACCGGGCGGCCAGGCCGAGGCCCATGAGCGCCTCCGGTGTCTCGCTCTCGGCGACGGCCGCTTCGAAGTGCGCCTGAGCCTCGCCCCAGGCGCCCCGCCCCAGGGCGGAGAAGCCTGCCTCGAGCGCAGCCGCGTATGGGCGCTCGGTCGCCTCCGCCATGCGGAAAGGGTACGCCTGTCCAGAAGGATGGTCGAGCGCGGCCGAAGCCCGACGCCGGGCCGATCAGATGATGTTGCCGGGGCCCGAGCCGATCTCGACCCAGATGCTTTCGGCGTCGGTGCGGAGGCCGGTCAGGAAAGGATGTGTTCCCCAGTACACGTAGGGAGCGCCGGCTTTCACCGCAGGTTGCGGCTCGGCGACCTGGATCGTCGCGACGACCTCGCCCGTGGCAGCGTCGACTTTCCTGAGGCTGTTCTTCAGCAGATCCCCGACCCACAGCGAACCGCCGTTGTAGAGGATGGGCCCGGAATCGAGCGTTACCCAGTCAGCGTGCTTGGTTACGTCTCCGCCGGGGGTCGAGATCTCATAGACCGTAGAACCAAGCTTTGTCACCCACACTGCGTCGGGCCCGGTCGTGAGCGCCACCGGGAGTTCGAGCTGAACTGCAAGAAGCTCCTCGCCCGTCTCCGCGTCGAACTGCCGCAGCGTGGGAACCTTGTCCGAAGCTCCTGGTCTGCCAGTGAGGATGGAAATCGTGTCGTTGCTCACCGAGAACCAGTCGGTGATGGTCGTCCACCAGGGCGGGTCGATCCCTGCAAGCGTGGAGATCGGCCGAGCCGCGTTGCCCTCGAGCTCTGGCTTCGGCGGATACCGCAAGATGATCCCCTCGCCGCGGAGGAAGTCATGGCAGGCGATCCAGATGTCCCCGTCGGCGACCGTGACGGCCAGGGGGTCGGCCTGCGGGAGCGCGTACCGGTTGTCGATGTTGCCTGACCCCGGGTTCACCTCGAGCAGATAGCCGCGCCCCTCGAAGCTCGTGGTGACCCAGACGACTCCGTCGCCTGCGGCGATCCAGTACGGGAGACCGGGGACTGACGTGATGGTCGTCGAGCCGGTCGCCGGGTCGATCCGGGTGACGCTGTGCTCCTCGCGACTGAGGGACCAGACGGCGCCTTCGCCTACGGCAAAGGCCCACGGCGGAGCGAGATCGCCGACGACCTGCGTCACCTCGCTGGAGACGGGATCGATCCTCGCGATCGAGTTGCGCGGCGCGAGCCCCGGGGCTCCGTTCCCGCCGCCGCGCGTGAGCAGGACGGCGGGCACGGCTGCGGCCGCGACGACGAGCGCCCCTGCGCCGATCAGGAACTCCCGGCGCTTCAGGAGAGGCGTCCCGGCCGGAGCTGCCTGGGGTAGCTCACCGGAGGAGAGGCCGAATGCTTCGCGGGCGTTGGCGACGAGCTCGCGGCAGCTTCCGTAGCGCTGCTTGGGCTCCTTCGACAGCGCGCGGGCGAGCACCGGGTCGACTGCTTTCGGAAGTGCGGCGTCTTGCTCGCTCGCCTTCGGCGGCGGATCGTTGACATGGGCCCAGAGGACGGCCATGAGCGCCTCGTTGCGGTAGGGCGGGGCGCCGGTAAGGCACTCGTAGAGCACGCAGGCGAGCGCATACTGGTCGGTGGCGGGCCCGATCGGCCCGCGGGTGATCTGCTCGGGCGCCGCGTAGTCGGCGGTGCCGACGAACTGGCCGGTCTGGGTGATTCCCGAGTCGGAGGAGGTCTGCTTGGTGAGCCCGAAGTCGGAGAGGTAGGGGTGCTCGGGCGGGTCTGCCTTGGGGTCGACGGCGATCAGGACGTTGCCGGGCTTGACGTCGCGGTGCACTAGCCCGCGCGCGTGGGCGGCGTCGAGGGCGTCGGCGACCCGTCCGAGCAGGACGAGCGCGCGCCTTGGATCCAGCTTCCTCTCCCGCTGGAGCAGTTCCTTGAGGTCCGTGCCCTCCACGAAGCGCATCGCGATGAAGAGCAGCCCATCGAGCTCGCCGGCCTCGTAGATCGGAATGACGTTTGGGTGATCGAGGCTCGCCGCGAGCCGGGACTCGCGCAGAAAGCGATCGCGAAAGCGTTCGTCCTCCGCCAAATCGGGAGCCAGCAGCTTCAGCGCTACGCGCCGCCCGAGCCGCGAGTCCACGGCACGGTAGACGTCCGCCATGCCGCCGCGGCCGAGCAGCGCCTCGATCCGGTACCCGGCGAGCTCGGTACCCACCCGTGGATCCGCCCTGACGGACACGCCCGTTCCTCCCCGTGGTCCTTGATGGAGGATAGTGACAATCGCGTCACTGTCCCTCACGACACGGTGCGACAGCGCGCTTCGTAAGCGCTACGAAGCCGCTTCGAGCCAGAATGGCGAATCGAGGCCGAGCCGGAGAGGTTAATGGGGGCACGACCGAAGCAGGCGGCGTTTAATACGTCCCGTGTACATGCTCGGATGCCGGCGCGCCGTGCTCGTCTCAACGGTCGGCGCCATCGCGCTCCTCACCGGCTGTGGCGGCGTGACTCGCTCAGAAGAGCCGGCCACCGATCCGACTGAGGCAGCCGCAACCGACTCGGACGCGGCGCCGGTCGAGGACACGCGAGCGGGTGGGACGTTGCGGGTCGCGGCCCTCGACTGGGCTGATCATGAGCAGCGTCTGACGTCACCGGACGGGCGAGTCCGGTTCGCGCTCGATCCGCAAGCAGACCCCTCGCCCTCGGCCCTGGAGCTGTTCCGGTGCTGCCTTCTCCGGACGCTGATGTCGTTCAACGGGCGATCGACGGCCGAGGGTGGAGCTGTGCCGCAGCCCGATCTCGCCGACGGCGAGCCCGAGGTCTCGGTAGACGGGCTCACCTGGACATTTCACATCAAGCCGGACGTCCGCTACGCGCCGCCGTTCGACGAGCTCGAGGTCGTCGCGAGCGACGTCGTCCGCGCCATGGAACGGATTCTCCGTCCGGCGCGGGCCTCGTGGACCGACGCGACAGGACTTCCTTACATCGGTGCCTACGGGTACTTCTACGACTCCGTCATCGAAGGCGCCCAGGCGTACGCGGACCGGAAGGCGGACTCGATCTCAGGTCTCGAGACGCCTGACGACCGCACGCTCGTCGTGCACCTCGTGGAGCCGTCCGGCGATCTGGCTGCCCGCTTCGCCCTGCCGGCGACGGCGCCGATCCCCCCCGGGGCCGACGACGGCCACGACGACGGCTACGGTCCCTACCTCGTCGCGTCGGGCCCGTACCTCGTCGAGGCGTACGAAGCGGGTCGATCCTTGACTCTCACTCGCAATCCTTCGTGGGATTCGCGGACGGACAGCCTTCGGAAGGCCTACGCCGACCGCATCGAGGTCTCGTTCGGACACGAGCCGGCCGCGGCGTTCGATGCCGTCGAGCAGGGCTCGCTCGACCTCGTCTTCGACGCGCCGCCGCCGCCACGCACGCTCGAGCGGTACAGGGCGGATACGGAGTTACGGCGCCGGCCTCGCCATCTTTCCGCTCGACGCCGTTCGCTACGTGATGCTCAACCTCGCCGTGCCTCCATTCGACGACCTCGCCGTGCGGGAGGCTGCAAACCTCGTGCTGGACAAGGAGTCGCTCCTCAGCTCCTACGGCGACGCGGTTCCGGGAGGCGTCGCGTCACACATCGCTCCGGATTTTCTCGAGGACAACCTGCTGCTCGACTACGATCCATATTCCGCCTCGCCCGGAGAGCGGCTCGACAGGGCCAAGGAGGCCCTCGCTGGGTCGAGCTACGACGAGGACGGGAACGGGAGCTGCGACGCCGAGGCCTGCCGCGGCATCCGCCTGCTGGTTCGCGACGAGGAGCCTTACCCGGAGGTGGCCAAGGTCCTCGCGGAGGAGCTGCGACAGCTCGGGATCGAGGTATCGCTCGCCATGCGCGACTCCGACGCGTTCTTCGAGGAGCTGCTCGACCCAGCGTCTCGGGTACCGATCGCGGTCGGTGACGGCTGGGCCAAGGACTTCCCGAACGGTTCGAGCTGGTTCGTGCCGCTCTTCTCGAGCGGCTACCTCGGCGATCCGAACACCTCCCTCGTCGGGGCACGCCGGAACAGCTGGCCGACTGGGGGTACGACGTGAGTCAGGTTCCCTCCGTGGACCACAAGATTGCGGAGTGCCTTGCGCTTTTCGGCGGCCTTCAGTTCCGCTGCTGGGCGGAGCTCGACCAGCAGCTGATGGAGACCGTCGTGCCCTGGATCCCGTACGAGCTCCGTAACGACGCCCGGGTCTTCTCGTCCCGTGTCGCGGAGTACTCGATCGACCAGGCATTCGTGATGCCTGCCCTCGATCGCATCTCGCTGGTCGGGAGCGCCGGATAGGAAAGCGGCGGCCTGCTGGGCCTTCTGGGCCGCGATCCGTTCCGCCTGGTGCTCGCTCCAACATCACCACGCCGGGCGCGGTGGTCCCGCCCGGCGTGGCTGGCCGGCACGTGTACCGGTGGGCGGCCTGCTGTGCGGTTCAGGCGGAGACGGGTGCAGGGGCGCCCTGGTTGACGACCGCTGCGCCGATTGGCTCGATCGGCTCGTCGAAGCTGGAGACGATCTCGGCCTCGGAGAAGAAGCCCACGACCCTCACTGTCTCGTCGCCGACGTTGACGAGGCCATGGGGAACCATCGCGGGGATGACGGCAAGATCCCCGGTCGCGAGGCGTCCGCGCTCGTTGCCGACCTCGGCCTCAGCCTCGCCGGCGACCAGGTAGAGGATCTCCTCTGCGCTGTCCGTATGGACGGGCAGCCGGTGGCCTGGCTCGATCTCGAAGTAGACGACCGCGCTGTCGCGTGAGCCTGTCCACTTGTTGATCGGGAACGTGACCTGAACGCGTGCAGTCTCGGGCTCGCTCCCCCACCAGACCTGCTGCAGGTCGAGCTCGCTTGTCTTGGCAGTCAGCATGACGTCTCCTTTCATTGCACAGTGATGGTCGATGGAAAGAGACCCTACACGGGCCGTCACGATCTGTCAATATTCGTAGTACACGATGGACGGTGAAATGATGTCGAAGCGCAAGTACGAGCTCAAGCAGCGTGCAGCCGAGATGGCCGAAACGCGGCGCCGGATCACCGAGGCGGCGGTCGAGTTGCACGGCACAGTCGGGCCGGCCAGAACGTCTCTGAGCGCGGTCGCCGAGCGGGCGGGTGTCCGGCGCCATACCGTCTACCGCCATTTCGCGACCGACGAGGACCTGTTTCGGGCATGCTCGTCCCACTTCTTCGCCGCCAACCCGTGGCCGGACCAGGAGCCGTGGCGGGCGATCAGCGACCCGCATCGGCGGGTCGCGCGTGCACTCGATGAGCTGTATGCGTACTACGAGCGCACCGCGCCCATGTTCAGCAACGTCTTCCGCGATCTCGACCTCGTCGACGCCCTCGAGCCGACGATCGTCCCGCTGCAGGAGTATCTGGCCGAGACCGCCGCATTGCTGGCCGATGGGTGGGGCGTCCGCGGCCGACGACGAGGGCGCATGCTCGCCGCCGCCGTGGCCCACGGCGTCGACTTCGGGACCTGGCACTCACTCGCACGCGACAACCACCTCTCTCGAACCGAGGCCGTTCAGCTCGTCACGGCACTCATCGAAGCCGCCGCCGGGTCGCCGCCTGCCGGCCGGTGAGCGAGCCTCCGTTGCGCGTGCGGCGACGACCTGCGATACACGCTGACCGCGGCGCGGGAAGCTCTCCGAGATTCACACGCGGGCTTTCGATCAGGCCCTCGAATGGGCACTACCGAGCATGACGCGAGCGTCGAGGACGTCGCGCTCCGCCCCTGGATGAAAGAGTAAACCCGCTGTTTCCAGCGGGTTTAGGAGCGGATGATGGGACTCGAACCCACGACCTTCTGCATGGCAACCGGCCACGGAACCGATCCCGTGGGTTCCCGTCATTAGCCGTGCACGAGCCGGTTCTGGATGGCCCGGATGCGACGCGACGAGGGTCGGCGGGTGACCCTTCGGATTCGCCATGCCCGAAGCGTACCCGCCCCGGCTCAACGACCGTTCCATGAATCAGCCCGGTGCCGTGCTGGTCGCCCGTCGGAGCAATCCGTCAAGCTCCGGCGGTTCCGGCCAGTCGAACAACTCCACGGCCGCGCGGTGCGCGGGCAGTAAGCTTCGGTGGACAACGTGGCGGCTAAACCAGCGTGCCCATGCCGACTTCGGCGGGGGCTGAGTCGCGGATCTGTACCATACTCGGGTCTTCTCGCAGTGACAGCCGAAAGACGTAAACGTGGCCGAGGCCATGCGCGTGCTGGTGCGCCATCCGGGTACGGCTACGATGTCGTCTGCACGGGCCGGGGAAGCTGGACGGCCCAATTGCTCTTCATACGCCGAACGGGCGGAGTGGTCCTACACGTCAGTCCGCATTCGGTATCGACTCGATCTGTTGACGCTCGCGAGCGAAGCGTTCGCGTGACATCGGTCGTCCTCGTCAGCATTGTCCTGAGCGTACGGCGAACGCATTGAGGTTCTCGATCTCCTGGATGCCATCGAGCCGCCACTTCAGCACGAACGCGGCCACCCCATTCTCGCCTTCCTCCACTCCTTGCCTTCGCGAGTCGCTCGAGTCGGAGAGACTCGGGTGCAATACGAGAGTCGGCCGAGTGATGAGCGCCTCCTCTGGCTTGTCGTGCTCGAATCAGGAGTTGCGCTGCCCGGAGAGAGGCCCACAGCACGAAGATAGATTACGCCTGGAGTTATGCGTTAGCCCATCACTTGCGACGCACGTCATGCTTCCCCGCCGCACAGCTTAGGAACGTTCCTCTGGAGGAACGGCTTCGACTATCGCGCATGAGAGGTTACGAGGTCGCACCATCAACGCGTCCCAGGGTACGGTGAGCGCCGAACCGCGGCGTTTCCATCCCGTTTCCAAAAGGCCCCGTGAGGGCCAGCGGCCGGGCTCTGACCCCTCTGAGAGCTCAAACAAAAACCCCGCCTGAGCGGGGCTTTTCTGAGGAGCGGATGATGGGACTCGAACCCACGACCTTCTGCATGGCAAGCAGACGCTCTAGCCAACTGAGCTACATCCGCGTGAGCACCCGAGTATAGCTGCGGCCTCTACGCCGGGTCGTGGTCCCGTGTAAAGGCGCTGGAAGAGGAGAGGATGCCGGCCGGTGGTGCCGTCAACCCCGGGACTGCGTTGATTCCCCGGCCGGCTCGTGATCGATTCGCTGCGCCTTTCCGGACTCCTCCACTACGATCGGATCGTGCCGACGCTGCTCGTCTTCGGGGCGCGGAACCTCGGTCGCGCGATTGCGCGCCACTTCGCGGCGGACGGCTGGAGCGTCGCCGCCGTGGCGCGGAGTCAGGAATCGCTCTCCCGGTTGGCCGCCGACGTGCCCGGCGCCCTCACCGTTGCCGGCGACGCGTCGAAGGTCATCGACGTCGAGCGCGCCTTCGCCGAGGCGCGGATGCGTTTCGCGGTCATCGACCTCGTCGTCGTGGCGATCAGCCCGACGGGCGGCATGCGCAGGTGGGGAGGAGGGGAGGTCGCGGAGTCGGAGCCCGCCGATTTCGCGCCGTACCTGGACGAGCTCCTGCCGGCGACCATAAACGTCCTGCGGATCGGCTCTCGGCTGCTGAAGCAGCAGGGCCACGGGACGTACGTGCAGATCACGGGCGGCTCGGCCCGCCGCGGCCGGCCGGGAATCGGCGCGTGGGCCGCGACGGCGTTCGCGAGCCGCGGGCTCCTCCAGTCGGCCGCGGGCGAGCTGCGCCAGCACGGTGTTCACACCGCGCTGCTGATCGTCGACGCCACGATCGAGAGCGAGAAGACGCAAGAGCGCCTGGCCGGCAAGCCGCCGGAGCAGTCGGCGACCGAGGAGGACGTCGCCCGCGCCATCGCCTATCTCGCTTCGCAATCGGAGCGGGGCTGGACGCACGAGCTCCAGATCACGCCTCGGGGCGACGCCTGGGTCCCGTAGGCGGGGTAGGCCGCGCCCCTAGAATGACCGGACGCGGCGCGGTGGCCGAGTGGTTAGGCAGAGGCCTGCAAAGCCTCGTACAGCGGTTCGAGTCCGCTCCGCGCCTAAATATCCCGCAAAGAGCGGGCTTTTCCGGAAGTCACTCTTTGCGCCAACGCTGTTCGGCGAGCCGCATCCCAGCGATCAGTTCGTCTTGGTCCGCGTGCATGTAGTGCTCGCTCGTCGTCGAGATCGAGGCGTGGCGCATGAACAACCGCGTGAGCTCGAGATCGCCGGTGGTGCGGCGGAACTCGTTTCCCGCCGTATGCCGGAGTTCGTGGCCGCGAAGCTGCTTCACCAGAAGTCGCAGACCTGGTGGTCGCGTTGCGCTCCGAAGGAAGTTCGTTCGCGGCCATCGCTGCAGAGTTCGAACGCCGCAGAGTTCCAACGGTCCGTGGAGGCAGAAGGTGGTTTCCGGCCACCGTGAGAAGCGTGCTGCGGACACGCGAGGCCGAACTAGCTGCTCGAGTTGTCTAGTCAGCCTCAATTCCCAGCCGTGCGGGCGGGAGGCCGGCCTCCCCCCTGAACACGACCGACGAGCGGGCCCCTTCTCTGACGAGACCGGCGTCTCCTGGCGCCGAAGCTGCCGGACCAGCCAGGTCCGGCGATTTGCGGAGGCGGTGGCGTTCAGCTCGTGGCCTGCCGGGTAGAAGCGAAGTTCCTTTGTCCCGGGGGCTGCCGCGTAGAGCGCGAGGACATCGCGCCTCGGGTTCCAGGGGTCGCGCGTCCCGTCCTGGACGAGAAAGGACGAACTGGAGGCCGCTCGGGATATCCAGTTGATTGGGTCGACCGCAGCCAGCTTCTCGAGGTAGTCGTGGAGCTTGTGTCGGCCAAGTTGCGCGCAGGCGAGGCGCATGAAGCCGGTGTGATGGGCGCGCCCGGATTTGAGCGCGAATGCGCGGATCCGGTGCTCGACGCCTGCCAGGTCGGCGGTGACGGATGCGCCGAAGCTGAAGCCGGCGGCGGCGAGCCGCTGTCCGTCGACGTTTGGGAGGGTCAGCGCCAGATCGACGGCACGCCGCCGACCGATCACGTCGCGAACGAAGATGGCGAAATCCTTGGCGGGGTTGCAGGTGACGACCTCTGGCGCGGGAGCATCAACGAGGAGCGACGCGATGCCGTTGCGCGCAAGGGCCGTCGCGTCGGGAAGCTCCTCGGTCCGGTCACCGCCTCTGCCCGGCGTCCAGAGCACCAGCGGCCACGGGCCACCGCGGGCGGGATGAACGAACAAGGCCGCGACCCGCGCGCCCCGAGCGGCGGCGAAGGTCAAGCCCTGGCGAACGACTCCGTTTGAGGTCGTCGTCTTGCCCCATGAGACATCGAGCGGGAGCGAGCGGTCGTAGTCGAAGAGCGACCTGTCCAGCGTGCCCGAGCTGGCTGCCGGAAGCACGGCTGCCAGCACAAGCGCCGCGACGGCGGCGCCCACGACTTTGGCCGTCACGGAGCGGCCCCCCAAGTCGGGCGCGCGGTCCTGAACATGCCTAGTCCGGTCTTGCGCGTTCCGAACGCCGTCACGAGCTCAGCCCCTCTGGCTGGGCTGCGCAGGTCATCACGAAGACGCCGAGCGTGTTCGCGACCGCCAGCTTCCGCCCGGGACACCCGCCTCCAATGGCAATGAGGACAGCAAGCGCGACCATGCCGACGTCTACCGCGAATGCCGCGTCGCGGCAACCGACGGCCGAAGATTCCCGTTCGCGTCGAGCTGCCCGCCGAGGCCGGTGAGGGGACGCTCGACGAACTTCGTCAGACGGTGGAGGCCGAAGCGACTGTTCCACGCCGTTGGGTTGCGGAAGCCGGTGATCACGGTTCCTTCGAGCACGCTCGCGAGGAACGGGCTGAGCGGATGGGTCGCGTCGAGCTGCAGGTAATTGGCCAGTGCCGACTTCGTCACCGGGTCGAGGTCGTCGTCGACCTTGATCGAGTAGCCCGCGCGCACGAGCTGCTTCTTCAAGCCGATCACCTCCAGGCGGGCGAGCCATGGTGCTGCAATCGGCGTCCATGCCGGCGCAGACGCCGTGCGGCTGATTGCACTTGCGCGGCTGCCGCCGACGAGCTCAACGATCAGCCATGTTCCGACCGCAACGGCGGCGAGCATGATGGCAAGCGCTGCAAGCGCGCGCGGACGGCGCCGACCAGCTCGCCTGCGCGACGGCGAGGCTACTGGCGGGGTGGGAATCGCGGCTGGTTTGGCGATGGTGGTGGTCATCTGACTGCCTCCTCCGAGCTCATCCCTCGATCTCAGGGGTGCGTTCCCCAAGCGGGGATCGTGAACGTGCGCTGGGCGGGTTGGCGGCGGCAGACGATCAGCCTGCCGTCGGGCGAAAGTGTGGGCGGCCGTCGCCGTGACGACGGTCGCCAGGACGGCGATCTTCGCCGTCGTTCGTTTCGTCACTTCGACTACCTGCCGCGATGTGAGCGACATGCCGCCGACGCTAGGGGTGACGCCGCGGCGCGACAACGGCGCTGCCGAGGAAGTTGTTCGGCTGCCAGCGTGCGTCTTCGCTGCCCAGGTGCCTTGGTTGCGGTTGTCGCTGCGTTCGGCTTGCGCCGGTGGGTTGGCGCCGACACCGGGTTCGATGCGGCTACCGTCGCGGGCCCCAGTCGGGGTGGGCGTCGAAGTTCGGGCCCGCTGACGGGCCGAATGTCGGTGCCGTCGGCGCTCATGACGAAGACGTCGTTGAAGGTCGCGCCCGGTCGATTCACGGCGCCCACGACAGTCCCAAAGACCATTGACCTGCCGTCGGGCGAGTACGAACCCAGGCTGACCCGCGATGCGCCTCCGGCCGCTCGATCGACGATCAGCCACGTCGCGACCGCGGAGATCCGTTTTCCAGACGCCGGCGACGCTACGGGCGGCGCCCCGCACCCACAACGGCGCTAGCGGGAAGTCTTCAGCGGCCAGCGGGCGTATTCGTTGCCCAGGTGGCTTGGTTGCGCTCGGCACAATCACGGTTCACAGTCGTGTTGTGGCGGCCGTGCCGGAAGTGCTGAAGACGGTTCGCCTCCGCAAGACGTTCGAGTCCGAGGGGGCGCCCGTGCGCGCGCTGCGCGGGGTCGACCTGGTCGTCGGCCGGGGCGAGTTCGTCGCGGTCACCGGCCCATCCGGGTGCGGCAAGTCAACGCTGCTGAACCTCGTCGCCGGGCTCGAGACGCCGAGCGACGGCGAGATCGTTCTCGCCGGCGAGCCGCTCGCCGGCAAGGACGAGAGCGAGCTCGCCCACCTGCGCCGCCGGCACGTCGGCTTCGTGTTCCAGTTCTTCAACCTGCTCGAGGACACCTCGGCGCTCGAGAACGTCGTCCTCGCCGCCGTCGTCGCCGGCGCCTCACGTCGCCGGGCCGAGGTGCGGGCGCGCGAGCTGCTCGATCTGCTGGGCCTCCCGGACAAGGCCGCCGAGCTGCCCGCCGTGCTCTCGGGAGGCCAGCGACAGCGGCTCGCGATCGCCCGCGCGCTCGCGAACGAGCCAACGCTGCTGCTCGCGGACGAGCCGACAGGCGCGCTCGACAGCGCGGGCGGGCTCGAGGTGCTGGAGCTCTTCCGGCCGTCTACACGCGGCGGGGCAGACGATCCTGCTCGTCACGCACGACGAGCATGTCGCCGACGCGGCGGGACGCGTCGTGCGGATGCAGGACGGCCGCATCGTCGGCGCGACGCTCGCGGCGCCGGCCGCGACCGCGCTGGGGGGCTGACGTGGCCGCCGTCTGGATGCGGTTCCGCGGCGAACTCCGCTCGCGCTGGCGCGGCTGGCTCGTCGTGGCGGTGCTCGCCGGAGTCGCAGGTGGCCTCGTGCTCACGGCTGCTGCAGGCGCGCGCCGCACGCACTCTGCGCTCGCGCGCCACCTCGTCGCGTACCGCTTCCCGGACGCGTGGATCGGCATCAGCAACTCCGGCCCCGACAACACGACCTACAGACCGACGATCCGGCGCGTGCGCTCGCTTCCGTATGTCCAGGCGTCGGCGGTCACCGGCGTCCTCTCGTATTGCGCTCGGGACGCGGAGAACCGGCCGGTCGAGCCTGCTCGGGCCCGGAGGCCGTCCAATTCCTCGTGAACCTCGACGGCCGAGACGGCGTTGCGCTGCACCGGCCGAAGGTGCTCGCAGGGCGGATCCCGGACCGCGGCCGGCCACGCGAAGTGCTGGTCGACACGCGCGCGGCGCAGCGGTTCGGCGTCCGGCCGGGCGGCGTGATCCCGATTCGCGTGTTCCCCGGCTGGGGAGCGAGCGATCTGGGCGTCTTCCATTGCGATCCGCGGAACCAGAATCCGGCGCAGGCGGGGATGCCGGAGCGGCGTGAGGTCAGGCAGATCCTGCTCTCGTGCCGCGGCGCGGGCGCTTGCAGTCGGGCGAGGCGCGCCATCGAACGGCTCTACCTTCGTCTGCGGAATGGCGCGAGCTTCGCCGGACTCGCCAAGCGCTATTCCGACGTTCCCGACGCCAAGGTGACGGGTGGAAAGCTGTGGGTCGAGCGGGGGCAGACCGTCCCCGCGTTCGACCGGGTGGCGTTCCGCCTACCCACGCACGAGCTGTCGCGACCGTTCGAGACGCGGTTCGGCTGGCACATCGTCGAGCCGCTCTCGCAAGCCGTTCCGGTCGGCCCCCTGATCTGGCTGCGGGTTGTCGGGGTCAAGGCGGCGACCGATCCGTACCCGGTCGGGACGGTCACGCTGACGCCGGCGTTCGACCGCGCCTACGGCTTCGCCAGCCGCTATTCGGACTTCTGGGTTCCGGTCAAGCTCCGGCACGGTGCAGCCGACATCGCCGCGCTGGCGACGGCTACCGGCGCGGACGTTCGGCCGGAAGCCACCGACGCCGCGAAGATCCAGCGCTCGATCAATCACCAGGCGCAGGCGCTCTGGCTCGCGGCCGGCTTCGGCGCACTGCTCGCGCTCCTCCTGCTCGCTCCGGCGCTCGTGCGCCTGGCCGCCCTCGCGGCAGGAGCGCACCGGACGCTGCGGGCGCTCGGGATGACGCGACGGCAGCTGCTCGCCGTCGATGTCGCGCGTTCCGGCGCGATCGGCGCCCTCGCCGCGACCCTGGCCGTCGCCCTTGCCTTCGCGCTCTCGCCGCTGACGCCGATCGGCCTTGCGCGCGACATCGAGCCTGCTCCCGGTTTCGCGTTCGACCCGCTGGTGCTCGGCCTCGGAGGTATTGGCGTTGTGCTCGCCGTCGTCGTTGCCGGCGCGGTCGCTTCGTCCCAAGTGAGAACAACAACTGACCTGTCAGCGGGCACGCGCTGCGCGGCGGCGGACGCGCTCGCGCGCTGGGGCTTGCCGCCGACAGCCGTCAGCGGCGTCCGGCTGGCGCTGACGCGCGCCAGGGGAGCGATGGCCGTGCCGATCGCCGGCACGATGCTCGGAGCAATCGCGTCGGTGGCCGTCGTCGCCGTCGCGCTCACCTTCACGGCCAGCATGGATCACCTGCTTTCGACACCGCGGCTGTACGGACAGAACTGGGACTACCGGACGAACTACGACGTCCCGCCGGGGGCGCGGGTCCGCGCCGATCCCGTGATCAGTGACGCGGCCGAGGGGGGCGAAGCCGACATCCGGCTGAACGGCAGAACGGTCCACGTCGTCGCCATGGACGACGTCAAGGGCCGGATCGGGCCGGTCGTCGTCGCGGGCGAGGCCCCTGAAGGCGTGGACGAGATCCTGCTCGCCTCGAAGACGCTGAGGGCGCTCGGCCTCCAAATTGGCGATACCGTCGACGCGCGCGATCAGCGTTCGGTGCGGCTGCGGATCGTCGGCCGCGGCGTCCTGCCTGAGAGTGTCTCCTACCAGCCGCGGCCGGCGGCGGCAATGACCTTCCAGGCCTACAAGCGGCTGAATCCGTCCGCACGGGTGTACGACTTCGAGGCTCGCATCGCGCCCGGTGCTGACCGGCAGGCGACGCTCATGCGGCTGGAGCGGGAGTACGCGCATCCGGGACCGGGTCCGCCGCAGACGGTCGCCGATTTCGGGGGCGTGCGCAAACTGCCCGTCGTCGTCTCGGCTCTGCTCGCAGCAATCGCGGCCGCCATGCTCGCTCACACGCTCTTCACCGCGATCCGCCGGCGACGCCGGCAGCTCGCCGTCCTGAAGACGCTCGGCTTCGACCGCCGCCAGCTACTTGCCACCGTCGCCTGGCAGGCGACGACGTTCGCGGCGATCGGGTTGGCTGTCGGCATTCCCCTCGGGATCGCAGCCGGACGCTGGGCTTGGTACCTGTTCGCGGAGCAGATCGAGGTCGTCCCGGAGCCGGTCACGCCGCTCCTCCTCATCCTGCTCGTCGTGCCGGCGGCGCTTCTGCTGGCGAACTTGGTCGCGGCGCTGCCGGCCTGGAGCGCGGCGCAGACGCGCGCCGCTGCCGTCCTGAGGGCGGAGTGATGGCGACGAAGGTCGAGACGGCGCCCACAGGGGCCTCGCGGCATCGATCGGCATCGGCCGGACGCCTCATCCGCTTCGCCGTGGCGCCGCTCGCGGCCGCCGTGGCGATCGGCGCAGCAGTCGTCGGCTGGCAAGGCGGCGTCGGGCGTCAACTCGGCTGGCTCATGCTCGCGCTTGTTGGCTCGCGGCGGCGTTCGCAATCAGCGACTCGCGGGCACGCTCGCGCACGCCGCGGAACCGAACGTGCGCGCGTGCTCATGTCGCGCTTGCGCTCGCAATCGCGGCGGAGGTCGTCGTCGTGGCGTCGACGCTGCATCTCCTCGTCGGCTGGCCGCCGCGGCTGCTGCAGATCGCTGCCGCCGCGACGGTCGCCGTCGCGCGCCGCCGTTGTACGGATGCCCAGGCGACTCGAGGCGCGCGTCGGAAGGCTCGTTGCCCCTGCCGTCTCGGTTGTCGGCCTGACGGCGCTCGTGGCCGCCGTCTATCTCGTCGTCGTCGTCGGGCTCGGCCGGCCTCCCACGCACGAGGAGCGGACGGTGCTCGCGCTCTCGATCGTGGCGGCCGGCGTCAGCGCGCTGCTGTACGTGCCGGCGCGCCGGCGGCTGAGCGATTTCTCGAACCGCCTCGTCCACGGAGAGCGCCGAGCGCCGGACGAGCTCGTCCGGACGTTCGGCGCGCGGCTCTCCCGCGCCGTCCCGCTCGAGGAGCTTCTGCTCCAGCTTGCGGAATCGCTGCGGAGCGCGCTCGCGCTCGAGGCGGCCGAGATCTGGACGGGCTCCGGCGGCGTGCTCGAGCGCGTCGTCTCCGAGCCGGACCGGGGTCCGGCGACGCTCCGGCTGACCGCGTCGGAGGAAGCGGTCCTCGCGCGCAGCGGCGTCTCCGGACCAGCCCGCGTCCCCGTCTGGCTGCCGCAACTGCTCGCCGACCGCGGCAACGCGGTCGTGCGCGTCGCCCCGATCGCCCACTCGGGGGAGCTCTTCGGCCTGATCGTCGTCGAGCGCGCGGCGGAAGCTCAGCCGTTCGACGAACAGGCAGACACGGTCCTCGCCGAACTGGCACGCCAGCTCGGGCTCGCGCTCCGCAACGCCCGGCTCGACTCGGACCTGCAAGCCTCGCTCGCGGAGCTTCGACGACAGGCGGAGGAGCTGCGCCTTCGCGAGCGCGCGTCGTGGCCGCCGCCGACGCCGAGCGACGGCGGATCGAGCGCGACCTGCACGACGGCGCCCAGCAGCACCTCGTCGCGCTGGAGGCAAACCTCGGAGCCGTCCGCGCGCTCATCGACTCGGACCCGAGGGGCAAAGCCATTCTCGGCGAGCTTCGCGCCGCGGTTCAGGAGGCGATGCAGGACTTCCGCGACCTCGCCCACGGCATCTACCCGCCACTGCTCCAGGATCGCGGCCTATCGGAAGCGCTCGCCAACGCCGCCCGGCGCGCGAGCATCCCCCGACTCGAAGCGGAAACGCGCGGTCGCTACGACCCAGAGATCGAGGCGACGGTCTACTTCTGCTGCCTCGAGGCGCTCCAGAATGCCGCGAAGCACGCCGGAGAGGGCGCCCGAGCGACGATCCGACTCCGGGAGAAGGAGGAAGCCTGGTATTCGAGGTGGCCGATGACGGTTCGGGGCTCGATCCGGCACGAACGACATTCGGCGCCGGACTGACGAACATGCGCGACCGTCTCGAGGCGATCGGCGGCGACCTCCGGATCGAGTCGACCCTCGGTCAGGGCACGCGCGTCGTCGGAACGATCCCGCTCGAGCGCTAGGCGTCCCGCTCGGCGAGGTAGAGCAGCACCGCCTTCACGCGGCGGTTGACGTCCGGCTGCCACGCGACCCCGAGCTTCCGAAAGATCGAGTGGATCACCTTCTCGACCGACGGCTCCGTGATCACGAGTGAGGCAGCAATCGCGGCGTTGTTCTTGCCCTGTGCCATCTCCTCGAGCGTCTCGCGCTCACGTGGGGTCAGCTCGTCGAGCGGCGACTCGCTGCGCGCCGCGCTGCGACGAGTGCTTCGACGATCTTCGGGTCGATGACGGAACCGCCGCGCGCGACCTCGCGGATCGCGCCTGCTAGCTGCGCGGCGTCTCCCACCCGGTCCTTGAGCAGATAGGCGCGACGGTCGGCGCCGTTTTCGAGCAACGCGAGTGCGTACTCGGGAGCGGCGAACTGGCTCAGGACGACCACGCCCGTTTCCGGGCTCGTCTCGCGAAGGCGGTCGGCGACCTGGATACCCTCGTCCTGGCTCGTCGGCGGCATACGGATGTCGGTCAGGACGACGTCGGGCTGCTCTGACTCGATTGCGTCGAGCAGCGAGGCAAGTCCTCGCATGCTGCTACGAGTTCGATGTCCGCCTCGGGCTCGAGTAAGCGTTGTATCCCTTCGCGTACGAGATAGGTGTCCTCCGCGACGACAACCCGGATCATCGCGCCCGACTATACGACGCCGCGTCGCGTCTCGACCGACAGCTCAAATCCGTGTTATCGGGGCAGGCCCGGATGAAGTCGTCGCGTCGCTTGTCCGACTTGATGTAGTCGGTCGACACGATCGTGAGCGGA
>CAWACA010000015.1:0-20954 GCA_963780385.1 uncultured Thermoleophilia bacterium
GTGTCCGTCCTCGTTGTCACGCTCACAGCGGCACCCGCCTCACGCCGCGATCTTCTCCAGCAGCGCGTCGATGCGCGCGAAGCCCTGCTTCGCGCCCTCCTCGACGCCGTACTGCATGGTGGTGTCTCGCTCCTCGGTCGTCTCGAAGCGCATCGTCTGGGTCAGCTTCGTCTGCTCACCGAGATCCTCGAACTCGAGCGTCTGCAGATGGTTCTGGAACGTCTGCACGAGGCGCTCGGGCGGCTCGACCTCGCGGAACTCGCCCTCGACGACGCCGTAGGCGGTTCGGAACCGCCAGGTGCCGCCGGGACGGACGTCCATCTCCTCGACGACGGTGCCGTCGCCCCACCATTCGGGGATCAGATTCGGATCCGTCCAGACGGAGTAGACGTGCGTACGCGGTGCTTCGAAGACCCGCTCGACGCGGATCTCGAGCTCGTTCGGGGTGGTGACCGTGGTGCTCATCGTGCTCCTTTCGTGCGTTCGACGACCTGCGCGAAGCGGTCGAGCCGCTGCAGCCACGTGCTGATGCCCTCGAAGGCATACGGCACGAGCATGCACCTGCGGGCACGGCCGACCTTCTCCGTCGTGACGAGCTCCGCCTCCTCGAGCAGCCGGATGTGCTTCTTCATCCCGGTCAGCGACATGCCGAAGGGCTCGGCGAGCTCGCTGATCGTCGCGCTGCCGGCGCCGAGCCGTTCGAGCACGGCGCGGCGGGTCGGGTCGGCGAGGGCCGCGAACGCGCGGTCGACGGTCGTCGGATACTGAACCATAGAGTTCAGTATTGCAGACCTGTCCGGAAAGGGCAAATGAGGTCCAGCCGACGCTTGCGCGGCCGGCGAAGCAACACGCCGCAGGGCAGGAAGAGAAAGGTGATTCGGTCGCGAGCCGGCGATCTACCCGCGCGCGAACTTCTCGGCGGAGCTCGACTCAAACTCGAAGCCGACGACCGGCGAATCGCCGATCACATGAGCATCATGACCCGGCTCGATCACGTACGTCTCGCCCGGGCCGATTTCCACCTCAGTGCCGTCATCGTGGGTCACATGCATGCGGCCCGACTGCAGAACACCCACGTGCCGGAGCTGGCAGCGCTCCGTACCTACCACCGGCTTGATGCACCCGGACCAACTCCAACCCGGCTCGAGCTTCATCCGCGCGACGGTCGCACTCCCGATCCGCACGATTTCCACATGCGTCTTGTCGGGCGTCCGCGTTTCATCAGGCGACTCAAACGTGCGTGCTTCCACGCCAGCCATGGTGTCCTCCGCATTCGAGTGTGAGCGATAAGACCGGGATCTTACGCCTCGCCGCTCGCTCGAGCCTGCTCGGCGAGCGCAGGCCGGTTGCTTTACGGCTGCAGCGCCGCCAGGAAGCCGTTTCGGTCGCCCGCCGTCAGCGTGCGCTTGAGCACCTCACCCGCGGGCGCGCTTGGGTACATCGTCGCTTGCCGGCCGACGTCGCTGACGTGGTCGAGGCCGAGCGCGTGCCCAAGTTCGTGGGCAGCGATATTGCCGATGTCATAGCTGCCGCCGCCGCACTGGGCCAGGTTCGCCCACGTGTAGCGGGTGTTGAAGAACATGTCCGCCTCATCGATGCGGCCACCGGCGTCCGTCCACGTCCAGGTCGCGGCGAGCACGTTGGGCTGCGCGAAGCGACCCCAGCCCACCGAGTTGGTGCCATCATCGGCGGGCCCCGAGGCACCGCCACTGCTCTGCAGGCTTAGGTAGCCCGCTCGCACGCCGTTCCAGGCCGCCATGCCGGTTCCCAGACCGGTTGCGGCGCCGGCCGGGCTACTCGCCGCAAGCTTGAAGGTAAGTCCGCTTGGGGAAGCCATGCCAAACAGCTTGTAGGCCGTCTGGCTATTGACGTCTGTTGGGCAGGTTGGCGCCGGCTGCGGCTTGCCGCCACCCTTGGCGTTGCCAGCAAGGTAGACGTGCACCCAGAGTTTCTTGCCGCCGCCCACGGCGACACCCTCGATCGGTACAGCGCTGACCAGCGGCTGCGCGGCGGGCGCCGGCGCACCGGCAGCTACCGCAGCCGGGATCAGCGCGGCGACAACAAGTGCAACAGCAAGCCAGCGGGCCTTCACGACATCGACCTCCGATCTGCGCGGCCGATGGGCCTCGCGGCGGGACAAACGGGTTCACATCGCCGGGTGGCGACACATCTCATTGTGCGTAGCTACAGACCCGGCCGCAACCCTCTTCCGGGCGAAAATGGCCGGCGCCGAAGCGTCTTGCTGCCCGAGGTGAATGTGGTTCCAGCGGGCCACCCTTCCACTCCATCGCCGCCGCCAGCAGGCGGGCACCTCGACGCTCGTGAAGAGAAGGCCTCCTCCCTGAGGACGAGATCCGGCAACTCGAGCCCAGACCTGAGAACGAGCGCGAATCGTCGGCGCGGCCGAGGGCAGCGAGGCCGCCGCCTTCTAGGCTGGAGCCACCGTACAGGCGAGCCACGAACCGAGAAAGGACACCGTCATGAAGGCACTACAGCTCACCACCGCAAGCCTCACCGCCGGCCTCGCTGCTGCACTCCTCGGCGGCGCCTTCTGGGCCCAGGACGCCAACATCGATTCGGACCGCTACCTCGTCAGTGGCGACGTGATCACAGTCGTCGCCGCCGTCGGCGGAGCGCTCTTCGTCGCCCTCACCGCGGGGCTCATCTACCGCGCCGCCCGCCGCAGCTGAACCGGGAAACCCAACCGCACAACCACGAGGCCGGGCACTATCCGGCCTCAACCGTTGCCGAGGATGCGGCGCGGCCTGGTGCGTCCACGCACGCGTTGAGAGCCAAACTACCGAGATGAGCGCCACCTTCATCTTCCTCGGCGCCTTCCTGGCGTGCGCGGTCGAGATGGTCGAGGCCCTCACGATCGTCCTCGCGGTCGGCATCACGCGCGGCTGGCGCTCGACGCTCATCGGGGTCGCCGCGGCGACGGTCGCGCTCGCCGCCATCGTGGCCGCGCTCGGTCCCGCGCTGCAGCTCCTGCCCATCGAGGTGTTCCAGCTCGTGGTGGGCGCGCTCCTGCTCTGCTTCGGGCTGCAATGGCTGCGCAAGGCGATCCTGCGAGCGAGCGGCTACAAGCCGCTGCACGACGAGGAAGAGGTCTTCCTCGCGGAGCGGAGAGATGCTGCCGCCGCGCCGGACGACGAGCGGGCCGGGCTCGACTGGTACTCGTTCACGATTGCGTTCAAGGGCGTCCTGCTCGAAGGGCTCGAGGTCGCGTTCATCGTCGTCGGCTTCGGCAGCACCCAGGGGCAGCTCGGGCTCGCCGCGGCGGCGGCGGGAGCCGCGCTCGTCGTCGTCGTGGTCGTCGGGGCCCTGGTGCGCGCGCCGCTCGCGCGCGTGCCCGAGAACGCGATCAAGTTCGCAGTCGGCCTGCTGCTCACGACCTTCGGCATCTTCTGGGCGGCCGAGGGTGCCGGTGCCCACTGGCCGGGGGATGAGCTCGCCCTCCTGGGCGTGCTCGTCTTCCTGGCAGCCCTGGCCTTCTCACTGGTCCGGCTGCTGCGCCGCCAGCGGCTCGCGCTGCAACCGTCGAGGCGGACGCATGAGCCGCGTGCGTGCCTTCGCCGCCTTCTGGTGGAACTTCCTCGTCGGAGACGACTGGCGGGTCGCGGCCGGGATCGCTCTCGCGGTCGCAGTGACGGCCCTGCTCGCCCACTACGGGCTGAGCGCCTGGTGGCTGCTGCCGCTCGCGGTCGCCCTCCTGCTCGGCCGCTCGCTGCGACGCGCGACGCGCTAGCCCTCCGTGTCGGTGGGCCACTCCGAGCACGTCGCACGATAGGACGTCCCCGGGGGCAGGTACAGGTTCCATTCCTCGCGGCTCAGGTTGCGCCCCACGATCGCGCAGGCACGCCGGCGCCAGACCGCCGGATCGACCTCCCACAGCATGGCAAGCGGCTCGACTCCCGAGACGGCCAGCAGCTTGCCGTCCGGGCTGAACGCGTTGCGCAGCCCCAGGAACGGCGGCAGCTCGATCGAGGACGTGAGCGAGCCGGGCCTCGTGCTTGCCACCAGCTCGTCGCCGTAGCCCAGCCCTGTGGCCGGGTCCCACAGCCTCGTCCCACCGAAAATGCTGGACGTCGCGAGGAACGAGCCGGTCGGGTCGAAAGCCACCCCCGTGACCGGGCCCGTGTGGCCGGAGAGGGGAGGAAAGGCCGGGCGCTGATCGTCCACGCGCCACACCCGTACCGGCCCGATCGCGCCGCCGCCGGCGACGAGCCGCCCGCTCGCATCGAACGCGACGCTCAGGACGCCGTCGTCCGCCACCCTCATCGGGTTGCCCTGGACGGCCTGGGTGGCCACGTCCCACAGATCGAGCCGCCCGAAGTAGCTGCCGGTGGCCAGGAGCGTGCCGTCCCCGTTGAACGCCAGGGAGAGCACCGATCCGCCGCCCGGCGCAATCGCCCTCCCCACGCGACGCCGACGAGCTCATGTCCCAGAGCTGCGCCTCGCCCTGCCGCTGCTGGGCGAAGAACCCCTCGACGCCGTTCGGGTCCACCGCCACCGCAAGCAACCGTCCGTCGGGGCTAAAGCCGAGCTGCCAGACGGCCGAGCCCCCGACGTCGAGCCCGGCGCCGGCAGCGGCGCCGCTCTTCGGATCGAAGAAGCGCACGTGCCCGTCGATCGTTCCGACGGCGAGGAGATCGTCCTCGGGATGGAAGGCCACCGCGGTGACGACCGAGCCGCCGTCGATCCGGAGGGCCTGCCGCCGGGTTGCGGTCTCATAGATCACCGTGCCGCCGTCGAACTGCCCCGCGGCAAGCCGCGTGCCGTCCGGGCTGAAGGACACGTCGGTCGTCAGGTCCGCGGGGCCGCCCAGTGGCGCTCCGATCGCCTGTTCTCCGCTCATGTCCCAGACGACCGCCGAACGCAGGTGCGAGCTCACGAGGGTCCGGCCGTCGGGACTGAATGCGACGTCGCTGACCGGAGCTGGTATCGGCCGTGAGCGGCGGGACGTACTGGGCGCCGGTCTCGAGGTCCCACACGTAGACCGACCCGGCGAACGAAGCCGCGGCCAGCAGCCGGCCGTCCGGGCTCAGGTCCAGCGATGCGGCAGGCTCGTCGCCGACCGAGAACGGCGGTCTGACCGGTTGCCCCGTCGCGACGTCGATCAGCGACACCGACCCGGAGTCGTCGCTTGCGACCAGCGTCCGGCCATCCGCCGTGAAGATCGCCTCCTCCACGTCTTCGCTCCCGATCTCGAGCGGCTCGCCAACCCGACGCCCCGTCGCGATCTCCCAGATCCGGACGGTCCCGGGAGCGCCCGGGACGGCGATCCGCTTCGAGTCCGGGCTGAAGGCGAGCGATTGCGCGCCCGATCCCGGGGGGTTGGTCGTGATCGGACTGCCGATTACGTCGCCGCTCGAAGTCGCCCACAACGTCACGTGGTTCATCGCCTTCGAGCCGGCGGCGATCACGCTGCCGTCAGGGCTGAAGAGAACGGCCGCGAGCGCGGGCTCATCCGACGTCACCGCGACCGGGTCGGCCAGCTCTCCGACCTGTTTCGCGGTCGACACGTCCCACAGCTCGACGCGACCCTGTACGCCCGCGATGGCCAGCGTCCGTCCGTCGGGACTGAAGTCGACCCCCTCCTCCCATCCACCCTGCGACGATTGGAGAGGCGGTCCGACGGGCTGCCAAGTCTCCGTGTCCCACAGGGTGGTCTCACGCAGCGTCACGGTCGCCAGGAGACCGCCGTCCGGGCTGAACGCCGTGGCGATGACAGGCGCGTCGAACCCCTGGAGCCACGCGCGGATCCGCGAGCCGTGCTCGAGCGCGCCCAGGAGCGCGCCACGCGTATCGATCGAATCGTCGAGGCGGCCCGCCTCGAGCGCGAGGAGGAGCGCGAGGTCCGGATGCTGCCCCGCCGCCTCCCGGGACTGGGCAGCGAGCCGGCCCGCCTGCGCGACGCGCGCCTTGTCCTGCGCATCCGAGCGCTGCACGAGCGCGAATCCGCCTGCGGCGAGCGCGCTGAGCAGCAGGAGCGCGAGCGCCGCGACGAGCATGCGGAGGCGCCGGTTGCGCCTCCGGGCCGTCTCGACCTCGCTCTGCTCCGCCCCCCGGGCGGAGCTGAGGAACTCGCGCTCCAGCTCGTTGAGCTCGTCGTCGTGCCGCTCCGCCCATTCGGCCGCCGCGGCGAGCCGCGTTCCGCGATACAGCGCTCCCGGCTCCTGGCCGAGCGTCTCCCACTCCTGCGCGGCCTCGGTCAGCCGCCGGTGCACGAGCCTTCCCTCGCGATCCTCGTCCAGCCAGGCCCGCAGCGTCGGCCAGTGCCGGATGAGAGCCTCGTGAGCGACCTCGACCGTGCCCTCACCGACGGTCACGAGACGAGCTTCGACGAGCACGCGCAGCACCTCGTCGACGTCGCCCGCCTGCTCGGGTCGAGGTGTCAGCTCGCCGACTCGGACCCGGCGGCGAGTGTCCTCGGTCCCCTCGCCGAGCTCGGTCAGCCGCAGGAAGATGTTTCGCGCCAGCGTCTTCTGCTCGGGCGTGAGCGACTCCTGGTACACGGTCTCTGCGGTCTTCGCGATCGCCCCGCGGACGGCGCCCGACTGCAGGTAGCCGAGAATCGTGAGCATCCGACCGCTGCGCCGCTTCCAGGTCTCCAGCAGGCTGTGCGAGAGCAGCGGCAGGGCGCCGGGCTCGCCGGCGATGTCGCGGACGATGCTGTCCGCCAGCCCCGGCTCGAGAACGAGCCCGGCCTGCTCGGCCGGCCGCTCGATCGCCTGCCGTAGCTCCTCCTCTGTCATCGGGCCGATGAGCGCCTGCCGGTTCTCGAGCGCCGCAGCCAGGCGCGGGTGTGAGGCGCAGTGCCCGTAGAAGTCGGCGCGCAGCACGACGACGACGCGGCTCCCTTGTTCCGCGGCGTCGAGCAGACCGTCGACGAACGCAAACCGCTCCTCCTCGTCGCGGCAGAGCGTGAAGACCTCCTCGAACTGATCGACGACGATCAGATCGGCGCCCTGCGCGGCGACGATCTTCTCGAGCGGGTGCTCGCCCGGCTCGATGATCGCGATGCGAACTCGTTTCTCGCCACGTTCGAGCTCGGGCACGACACCGGCGCGGACGAGAGAGGACTTTCCGCTCCCGGACGGGCCCACAACCGCGAGGAAGGCCGAATCCTCGAGCCGCTGCACGAGCGAGGAGACGAGCTTTTCGCGGCCGAAGAAGAGCTCGCTGTCTTCGGGCTCGAACGGGACGAGCCCCTTGTACGGACAGGGGACGTCGGCCGGCGGCAGCGAATAGTCCGGCAGTGCGGCCGCTGCCGGCGCCTTCTCGTGAACATTCGGCGGCGGAAAGCTGGCGGGAAGACCTTCGATCACGAGCTGAAAGAGACGCTCCGGCTCGGGCAAGTCCTTGAGCGGAAACGCGCCGAGCTCCCGGAGCGTTGCGGTCGCGTCGACGCCGTTCTCACGCGCGAGCGCGCATGTCCGCGCCGAGACCAGCACCTGACCGCCGTGAGCAGCCGCGGCGATGCGGGCGGCTCGATGGACGTCTATGCCCACGTAGTTGTCCGCCACGATCAGCGGCTCGCCGGTGTGAATGCCCATCCGGACGCGCAGCTCGGTTTCTCCCGGCCACCGATGCGCGGCGAGCGCGCGCTGTCCGGTCGCCGCCGCCCGAACGGCGGCACCGGCATCGCCGAACGCGACGAAGAAGCTGTCGCCCTGCGTACCGATCTCTCGACCGCTCGACTGCTCGAACGCCTCGCGGAGGAGGCGGCGATGATCCGTCAGAACGTCGGCATACCGTTCGCCGAGCTCCTGGAGCAGGCGTGTCGACCCTTCGATGTCCGTGAAGAGGAAAGTGACGATGCCCGCAGGCAGCTCAGTCATCGGCCGCTCGATGAGCATAGGAGGCCGAACCGCCCGCGTCTATCGGCTCTGCGGCGCCGCGGATACGATCGAGCGCCGGGCTCACACCACGCGGCCGACAGAAAGGACGGGATGGACTACATCAGGAAGCTCGACGTCGAAGGGCTCGAGGCCACCGACGGCAGGTTCACCCAGATGCTGCTCGGGCGCGACTCCGGCGGGTCGACCTGCGAGATCAACTGCATCAAGACGCCCGTCGGCGACGGGTCGCCGGCCGGCCTGCACACCCACCCGTTCGACCAGGTCTTCTACATCCTCGAGGGCACGATGAGCCTCGAGATCGACGGCTCCGCCCACGAGGCGGGGCCGGGAACGCTCGTCGTCTTCCCCGAGGGCGTGCCGCATCGCAACTGGAACGCGGGCACCGAGCCGACCCTGCACCTGGCGATGAACGTGCCTCTGCCCGATCCCGCCGTCCCGTTCGCGACGACGATCGAGCCCTGATCCCCACGGAAGTCCGAGCTCGTCTGTCGTCACAGGCAAGCAAGCATCCAGCCCAGCACCTTGTCGGAGTCGAGCAGATCGACGGCGAGCTCTCGGGCGATCCTGCGATGCCGTTCGTATTCGCCGCGGATCGCCTCGATGCCCGCCGCCGCCTCGTCCACGCCCGTGTACGACGAGGAGGCCGGCGCCGGTGGGCAGGTGCACGCCGAAGCCGGTGTCCTGCAGCAGCACCGGCCGCCCCGAGGCCAGGTAGCAGGCGCTGCGATCCGAGAACCAGCCGCAACGGGATACCACGTAGCCTTCCTTCGCGATGCCGAGCTCGGCCGTCGAGCTCTGGATGAAGTCGCGGTAGCGCGCCGGGGTGCCGGCGAGCTGCTCGGCGCTGAGCAGGCGCCAGCCGTTCGCAGCCAGCGCCCGGAGGTCGTCCGTCTCGGCGGGGTCGATGGCGAGAGCCGGCATGACGAGATCGCGCGTGCGTTGCGGGAGATCGATCAGCGCGCGGACCGAGTGGGCACGCTGCCCGTAGCGGACCCCATCGACGTGAAGCGTCCCGTAGCTGCGCCAGTTACCGACCGTGGTGAAGCCGTCGAATCGAATGTTTCCGGCGACGGGCCAGCGCTCGAGCACGATCGGCGGCACCGTGTGCAGCCACTCGCGACCGCAGGTTGGCACGGTGCAGGTGTCGGAGCCGATCTTCAAGCCGACTGTGAAGAAATGCGTGTGCCCGTCGAAGCCCATGTCGATTCCCTCTGCCGCCCAGTGCTGTGTGAATCCAGGGTCGAGGTCGAGGTAGACGCGCGCCGGCACGGGCTCGGTCAGCTGGGGGTCGCGGAGCATGCCGGCCACATTGATGAGGGCGTCCGCACCGCGAGCAGCCTCGACGAGCGTCGCGCGCTCGACACCCACGGTCTGCCCGGACGGATCGAGCAGCGCCGCGCGCCCTTCCAGCTGGAAGGTCCGAACGACGTCCGCGAAGTACCGGGCGGAGACGGGAGCCAGCTCGCGGACCGGCTCGACCACCCACACGTCGTGCCCGAGCCGCCGGAGACCGAGGACGTACTGCAACACCGCCCACGTGGCGCCACCCTGGTGGGGGTCACCCGCGAGCATGCCGCTGACGAGGATCCTCATGCCACCCCTATCGGCCGGTGGTGATGCCATCTAGACATCCGCCGGCAAATCGCCGATTCGGGTGAGGGCGCATCTTCCCAAATTGCCATCCGCCGGCTCGGACGCCCTGCTCAGGTGACCCGGGACGCCCGCCGGCCCGATGCGAGCCACTAAGGTACACGCGCGAGGTCAGCGGACTCGCTCGTGCGACCTACGAGCCGGAGCACCTCGGCGACCCAGGAGGACGGGTCAGGCGGTCGGACGCACGACGGAGTAGCGGGCGCAGGCGAAATCGCCGTTGCGACCCACCTCGTCCAGCTGCAGCTCGATGCGGCGGGGCAGGAGAGGGGCGCCCGCGCCGAGCGTGACCGGCGCGATCGTGACCAGGACTTCGTCGAGCAGCCCCGCGTCGGCGAACTGGCCGGCGAGGTCTCCGCCGCCGACGATCCAGACGTTGCGGTCGCCCGCGGCTTCGACCATCTGCTCGTGCACGCTCGCGACGTCGTCGCTCGTGAACGCGATCTGCGCGTTGGGGACGACAGGCAGCTGCCGGTGCGTGAAGACCCAGCACGGGATCTCGTAGGGCCACTTCCAGTCCTTGGGATCCTTGCCCGCGAACTCGTGGTCGAGGATCCATTCGTACGTCGTCGACCCCATCGCCAGCGCCCCGACGGTCGGGATGAAGTCCTCGTAGTTCAGCGGGGCGTCGGGGTCCCGCTCGCGGGTGAACAGCCAGTCGAGCGAGTTGTTCGGGTCGGCGATGAAGCCGTCGAGCGTCGTCGCCGTGTAGTACTGCGTGAGGCTCACGCTGCCGCCGCTTCGGCAAGCCGGCGCTCGATCGCACGGCGCGCCCGGTCGATCGGCACGGAAGTCCGGCCCGCCACGAACTGCGCGTTCGCGAGGAGCAGATAGGCGTCGAGCTCGAACGCGAGCTGCTCGGGGTCCTCGGAAGGATCGATGGCGCCCTCGGCCTGGGCGTCGCGCGCGGCCGCCTGGAGCAGGCCGAGCCATTCGTCGACGACCCGAACCGCGAGGTCGCGCACAGGCCCGGGGTGCGTATCCATCTCCGCGGCGACGGAGGCGAAGAAGCAGCCGCCGGGGAAGACGCCGTCCTCCACGTGCCGCAGAAATCTCTCCGCCAGCTCGCGCAGCCGCTCGATGCCCGTGGGAGCGGCCGATGCCGGCTCGACCACCTGCTCGGTGAACAGCGCACCGGCCGTCTCGATGGTGGCCAGCTGGAGCTCCTCCTTGGAGCCGAAGTGCGCGAAGAGGCCGCTCTTGCTCATCCCGACCGCCTCGGCCAGCCGGCCGATCGAGAGGCCGCTGAGTCCCTCGACCGTCGCGAGCTGCGCGGCCTCACGCAGGATCGCGTCGCGGCTGCGCCGGCCGTCGCTGCGCGTGGCGCGCACGCGACGAGTGGAACGGACAGGCGTCTCGGCCATCGCTTGACAAATTAGCACGAACGGTCGTATAGTGTCGATACGAAAACGAACGATCGTGCTAACTCAAGAAGAAAGCGAGGATCCCATGGCCACCGCACCAACGCTCGATCTGGCAGCCGTCAAGACCCGCCAGCAGGCGACGTGGGCGAGCGGCGACTTCGCCGAGATCGCCACCCTGATCGTCCCGACCGCCGAGCGCCTGGCCGACGCCGCGGACCTGCGCGCGGGCTCGTCCGTGCTCGACGTCGCGTGCGGGAGCGGCAACGCGGCGATCGCCGCCGCCCGGCTCGGATGTGTCGTGACGGGCATCGACTACGTCCCCTCGCTGCTCGAGCGCGGCCGCGAGCGCGCGGCTGCCGAGCGGGTCAGCATCGATTTCCGTGAAGGCGACGCCGAGGAGATCCCGTTCCCGGACGAGTCGTTCGACGCCACCCTCTCGGTGTTCGGTTCGATGTTCGCCCCCGACCAGCCACGTGCCGCGGCCGAGCTCGTGCGGGTGACGAAGCCCGGCGGGACGATCGGGCTTGTCAGCTGGGTCCCCGACGGCTTCATCGGCGAGATGTTCCGGACGGTCGCGGCCCACGTGCCGCCGCCCGCCGGGCTCGCCTCGCCGATGCTGTGGGGCACCCAGGAGCATCTCGACGAGCTCTTCGGGCCCGATGTGACCTGGACTCACCGCCGCAAGACCTTCACGTTCCGCTTCGTCTCGGCGCAGGCGTTCGTCGACGCCTTCGCCGCGTACTACGGGCCGACCGTGAAGGCGTTCGAGGCCGCGGGCGCGGGCCGCGAGGCGCTGGCGCGCGACCTGCACGATCTCGCGTCCTCGTGGAATCGCCTCGAGGAGCCCGGCGCGATCGCCTTGCCGGCCGCGTACCTCGAATCGGTCGGGGTCCGCAGCTAGCCCGATACACCGGAACGAGCCAGGTCCCGCGTTGGCATCGACGCGGGACCTGGCTCGACACCGCGGACGGCGTGCGGTCGGCCCTTGCGCCGCACCGATGACTTTCAGGTAGACAGAAGGTCCAAGGTCGCATGATCGTCGTTCCGCCCGTCCGCCACCTGCTTCGGGCCAGAGATCTGGCCGATGCCCGCTACTTCGAGCCGCTCGACGTCGACGACCTCGCCCGCGCGGCCGGCCTTTCCCGCGCCCACTTCAGCCGCGAGTTCCGGCGCGCCTTCGGCGAGTCGCCGCACGCGTACCTGCTGACCAGGCGCCTCGAGCGCGCCGCCGCGCTGCTTCGTACTACGGATCACTCGGTCTCCGACATCTGTTTCAGCGTCGGCCTGCAGAGCGTCGGCTCCTTCACGACCAGCTTCACGCGCACCTTCGGCATGTCGCCGACGGCCTACCGCGAGCGCTACCCGCCGGCCTCTTCGCACGCCCTCGTCCCGAGCTTGTGTCCTGCGGGCGTTCGGCCGCCCCGCAACACAGCACGTTTCGAGAAGACAGCGCTCCGGCGCGGCCCTAGCATCGTCAGCGACTGCTCACGACGACCAGGAGGACTGATGATCAACCTCTCGACCACACAGCTGTGGGTACACGACCAGGACGAAGCGCTCGCCTTCTACACGAAGAAGCTCGGCTTCGAGGTGCGCAGCGACGTCACGATGCCCGAGATGGGCAACTTCCGATGGCTCACCGTCGGTCCCCCGGCCCAGCCCGACATCGCGGTCGTGCTGATGGCCATTCCGGGACCGCCGGTCATGGACGAGGAGACCGCCGAGCAGGTCCGGACGCTGATGGGGAAGGGCTTCGCGGGAACGATCTTCCTCACGACCGATGACTGCCAGGCTTCCTACGAGGAGCTCAAGAGCCGCGGCGTCGAGTTCATCGAGAAGCCCGAGGAGCGACCCTACGGCATCGACTCGTCGTTCCGCGACCCGTCCGGTAACAACTTCCGGCTCACGCAGGTCCGCGAGCTCGCGGCGGTCTAGCGAGCTCCACTCCGCTCTAGGCGGCCGGCCCGGTACCGGGCCGGCCGCCCGGTCCCCCTCCGTGAACCAGCCCAGCTTCGAGCTAACGCCGATCGGATCGGTCGAGTCTCCCTTGACCGATCCTGCGTCGGCCCCGAAGCAGGGCGACGAGGGAGCACCGGAGGCGTGGCTCGTGTTCGCGCCCGAGGTGCTCGAGGGTCTCGAGGGTCTCCGGGCCGGGGACGAGGTCATCGTCCTCACCTGGCTCGACCGCGCTCGCCGCGACGTCCTGCGGGTGCATCCGCGCGGCGATACGTCTCGCCCGCAGCAGGGCGTGTTCAACACCCGGTCTCCCCACCGCCCCAATCCCATCGGGCTGCACCGGGTGGAGATCGTGTCGATCGAAGGCGGCAGAGTGCGTGTCCGCAACCTGGAAGCGGTGGACGGAACGCCGATCCTCGACGTGAAGCCGGTGCTCAGCTCCGACGTCAGCGAGCGCTAGGCCCGAATCCGTATGATCCGACCAGCACGGAGGGGCCCTGCCGCCCGCAGGGCCCCTCCATCTTTCGGATCAGCTCGCCGCGGGAATCGGGTGGTTCGCCCGGAAGAGGTTGTCCGGGTCGAACTCCGCCTTCACGGCCCGCAGGCGCCGGTAGGCCTCCGGGGTGTAGAAGCGCGCCGGGTCGGTCTCCTCCTCCGTGAAGTTCAGGTACTGCCGGCCGGTGTCGGCGGGGGCGAGCGCGCCGCGCAGCACCTCGAGCTGGACGCGGCTCGCGGCGTAGGTCGTCCTCGTCGAACACGAGGCCGAGGCCGAAGGTCAGGAACGAGGCGTCGAACGTCGCGAGCGCTCCGTGATGCGGCGCGGCGCGGTGGAGCGCGCCGCCGAGGTGGCGGATCTCGGCCGACACCAGCGGCGAGCCGGACTCCGGGCCCGCGGCCGCGACGAACGCATCGATCGTCGCGTCGCTCAGCTCGCCCAGCATCATCCCCTCGCCCGTGTACGGGACGGGATCCGGCGGGTCCATGTGCAGCTCGGCGATGCCGACCGGCGGCACCATCGCGAAGGTGTCCATCGCGGGGCCGAGCTCGCGGAGCGGTCGCAGCAGCTCGGCGCCCTCCTGCTCGTCGCCGATCACAGTCGCCTCGACGACGACGAACTTGCCGCCGCGGAGCGGCTCGGGGATGTCGGGGAACTCCGGGAACTGCAGGATGCGACCGACCGAGGTCACCTCGTCGGGCACCGTGGGCGTCCACGCGTGCCAGGCGTGCAGCACCTCGGACGAGCGCTCCCAGGGGAAGAAGAGGACGCCCGCGTACACCTCCGGGATCGGGTAGAGCTTGAACTCGACGCGCGGTGACGAGCCCGAAGTTGCCGCCGCCGCCCCGCAGCGCCCAGAAGAGCTCCGGGTCGTTGTCGAGGTCGACGCGGCGCAGTCGGCCGTCGGCGGTGACGAGCTCGATCGCGGTGACGCTGTTCGTCGAGAGGCCGAGCTTGCGCGCGTACCAGCCGACGCCGCCGCCGAGCGAGTAGCCGGTGACGCTGACGTCCGGGGTGGAGCCGTGCAGCGCGGCAAGGCCGAGCTCGGACGCGGCGGGAACGACATTCCCCCACTTGGCGCCCGACCGCACGCGGCCGATGCGCCGGTCGACGTCGAGCTCGACGCCCTGGAGCGCGTCGGTCTTGACGAGGATCACGTCGTCCATGGCGCCGAGCGGCTCCGCGTTGTGGCCGGTGCGCTGAGGCGCGACCTGCAGGCCGTTCGCGCGCGCGTACTCGACGATCGTGACGACGTCCTGCTCGTCCGCCGGGACTGCGACGAACTCCGGCTCTTGCACGAACGCGGTGTTGAACGCCTGCGTGGCTGCGCCCCAGCCCGGATCGCCCGGCTCGACGACGGCGCCCTTGAAACGCTTCTGCAGGGAGTTGCGCGGATCGGTGGCAATGACGGTCATGACTCCCTCTTTCTCACGCGGTCTCGCGTGGTCGGCTGCTGCTTTCGTTGTCTGATTGGAATCTCGCGCCGGCGGCGCCTCCGGGCAATGGGGCTGGCGCCAGAGGGCGCATGCGGTCTGCGCCCCTTCTCAGGTGCGGCTAGCCGGTGTGATGATGTGCCTCGCCGTGAGCACCATGGACGACCTCGACGAGCTCGCCCTGGCGATGCCGGAGGCGACGAAGGAAGTCACCGACGACGGGCGCCCCGTCTACCTCGTCCACGGCAAGTTCTTCTGCAGCCATCGCGAGCGCAGGCGCGACGCGATCGATCCGCAGACGGGCGAGCGGATGGACGACGTGCTCATGTTCCGGGTCGCCGACCTCGGCGAGAAGGAGCTCTTGCTCTCGGACGTCCGCGGCGTCTACTTCACGACGCCACACTTCGACGGCTACCCGGCCGTGCTCGTCCGGATCCCCGATCTGGCCCGGCTCGACCGCGAGGAGCTACGCGACCTGATCGCGGGGGCCTGGCTCTCGCGAGCGCCGAAGCGAGTCGCCAGGGCGTGGCTCGCGGAGCACGGCCCCGAGGAAGAGCTGAGTCGGCGCGGAACAGCCGGGCTAGCGGAGCAACCCGGCGTAGTCGACCCGCGTGGCCCGAATCTGTCCCGCCCGGATCGCCTCGAGCTCGTCCTCCTCGCTCGTCTCGGCGAGCTCCGGGAAGAAGTACGGGCCTTCCACGAGATGCTCGCGTCGGAAGCGCTCGTCGAGTAGACCAAGGAGCGTGTCGACCGAATGAAGATGCTCTCGCTCCGCCCACTCCCGCATGGCGACACCCCAGGGGCGACCGGAGCCCACCCACTCCTCGCGGCGACGCTGAAGCCAGCCTCCGTCCTCCGGTCGGAGGCGCTGGAAGCACCATTCGGCCGTCGGCTCGTCGAACGCCTCCCAGTTCCACTCGATCACGACGAGCGTTCCGCCGGGCGCCAGAGCTCGTGCGACGTGATCGACCACCGCTCCGGCGTCGCCGACGTGGTGAAGCGACCGCGCCGCCACGACCGCGTCCACGTCTCCCCGGGGCTCGAGCTCCTCGAAGTCGACGCGGCGGTAGTCCGCTTCGTCCGGTGCCTCCCGATCGACGCCTACTGCCTCGTAGCCGCTCGACCGGAGCATCGGAACGAAGCCGCCGAGGCGGCCGCAGCCGAGCTCTACGACCCGCGCCGGGGGAGCGGGAAGCCGGTCCCGCACCACAGGCCATAGCGCTGCGAGCCATCGCTCATCCGCGCGACACGCCGTCATGCTACGCGCGGCCCGAGCGCCCGTTCGAGGTAGGCCCGGGCGGCGGCGAACGGCGCGTCGACGGCCTGCTCCTCGGTTTCCGCTCGCGCCGGGCTCGCGCCAGTCGAAGAGATTCCGCTCGGCCTCGTCGAACACTTCCGTCGGCAACACGATCACGCCCTCGCCTGCGGCGAACGTGCGCGAGATCGCCTGGTGCAGATGCGCCTGCGTGACCAGCATGCGCCAGAGCACGGGATGGGTGCGGGGATGGAACCCCGCGAACAGGTGAACCGCCGGCGCGAAGCGATCCCGGACCGCGGCGTCGGCCAGATAGGCGTCGTGAAACTCGCCGTACCCGCGATACCGCGCTGCGCCGCCCTGCTCGGAGACGATCGAGGGCGCTCGACGATCTGGTCGATCTCGCCCGCGTACAGGTGCTGGAGCCCGTAGACGGCAGGCTCGGCAGTCGCCCGCGCCTCGGCGTCGGGCATCATGCGGCTTGTACTCGAGCTCGGGCGGCCCGGACGCGAAGTCGAAGCCCGAGTTCCACGTCCCGGCGAGCGCCCGCGCGAAGCGGTACTGGGCGCGCAGCTTCTCGTCGACCGAGAGGTCGACCGAGGTCAGGCGGCGTTGCACGAGGTGGAGCACGGCCACGGGAACGAGCAGCCGGTGGACCGTCGAGAGCAGGAAGTACTGCTGCGCGCGCCACCAGCTCTCCTCGCCGCGACCGAGATTCCCGTTGCGCGCCGCGCGCGCCAGCCCGCGCGTGTGCATGTACGCCGACTCGCACAGCTCGGACAGCTGGAACATCAACGGCTGCAGATCCCTGTAGAGGCTCTTGATCGCGTCGTAGCGGTAGTCCCGCTGGGCGTTGCGCTCCGCCTGCGCCTCGGCCAGCGAAGCCCTCAGGTCCTCGATCTCTGTGGCGCTGCGCCGCTTGTAGCGCTCGCCGACGAAGATCCCGATGAGGGCGACGGCGAGCGAGGCGAACGCCGCGATCAGCGACGTGATCACGGCCGGCTCGAGCCCGAGGACGATCCGGACGGTCACGCGCTCACCAGCGCAGTCGCCCGCTCGACGAAGACCCGCATCGGCCGGCGCTTGTCGCGCTCCTCGCAGTCGATCCAGGAGCGGACGTACGCGGGAACGAGCGCCCGCAGGACTTCTTGCCATTGCTGAAGCGGCTCCGGCGCGCCGTCCCAGTAGCCGTGAGCGACGGCGTTGCGGAAGCCGCGGCCTTCTGCGCCGAACCAGGCCGTCACCGTGCTGTCGCCCGCCGCCGCGGCAACGAGCTGCTCGAGCTGCACCGCGCTGTCGCGAGGCCGGAAGCGTCCGAGCATCGCCTCGAGCGCGCCGATCATCGAGCCGGCGCGCGTCGGGCCCGGGAGGAAGTCGCCGTCGTGAGCCCTCCGGTACAGCGCGAGCACCTGATCGACGTCCGCGGTGCGCGCCTGAGTCTCGTAGGCGGCGAGAAGCTCCCACTGCTCGGCGGCCCTTGCGCACTCCTCGGCGCCGGCGCTCTCCTCCGGATCCCGGGCCATCCCGGCGAGGACTGTCTGGCGCAGCGCCGTCGGCTCGACCGCGCGGTGCGGGCCGTTGAAGATGTACGAGCCGAGCAGCTCCGGGTCGACGAAGGCCGTCAGCCCGGCGAGGCGCAGGGCCGTGACGCCGAGATCGCGCACGCGGAGCAGTTGCGCAACCGCCACGTCCTCCTCGCTCGTGGACGGCACCGCCTCGGTTGGCGCACCGACGAGAAGGCACCCGACCGGCTGCTTCGACCAACGCCAGGGACGACATCTCGCGCCGCACGTCCTTGTCTTCCATGCTCAGCACCTGGTCGACCTGGAGGCTCGTGAGCGCGACGCCTCCTTCGAACGAGTGCTCACCGAGGCGGACGGGGTCTCCGGCGCGCAGCCCGACGAGCGGCGACCAGCTCAGAAGCGTGCCCTCGGGGGCCTCGAGCGAGCCGGCGGTCGACAAGCCGGCCGCGCGGTAGGGCTCGCGTGTCGAAAGGCGGTTGGGCGGAGACCATGCCGGCGGCATCGTCGACGACGCCGCCCTTGCCGATCGCGACTCCGTCGTCCAGAGCGGCGCAGATCAGGTCGAGGTCGCCGCCCGCGGCCACTCGCTCGGTCAGCGCGACGATGGCGGCCGCGAGCAGCCGCTGCCCCCAGGCGTCGCCGAGGACGTCGATCTTGGTCGACCCGCGCCTGAGCCGCCGTGCAGACGGGCGCTGCGCGCGTCGTACAGCTCGTGCCCGATGCTCCTCGACCGCCTGTCTGCTCGACCTCGTCGGCTGTGAGCAGCGCCCCCAGCCGCCGGGCGAACGTCTCCTCGATGTCGGTCGTCACCTCGGGCATCACCAGCGCCTCGAGCGCCGTGACCGCGAGCGTCATCTGATCGGACGGCGACAGCGAGGGATGAGTCGTAGCCGCCGAGCGCCTCGAGCGCGGCGGCCAGCTCGGCATGGCCGAGCGCCGCTTCGACAACGGGCAGCAGCTCGTTGGCGCGCTCGATCGTCGAGCGCGTAAGCGACGTTCCTACGGCCCGCGGCGAGAACAGCAGCTCCTGGTCTGCGTCACCCTGGACACGGATCCCGTCATACACGGTGTCGTTGAGCTCGAAGTACGCCTGCTCTTCGCCGCGGACGACAAACGTGACCGAGAGCCGCGGCCGGGGCACGGAGCTCGACGGCGACGCCAGCACGAGCGCCCTCCACGCGAGGTCGACGACCTCGTCGTGGAAGCCGACCACGAAGCCGAAGCCGAGTCGGGCAAGCTCCGCCCAGCTCTCGGCTGGAGCACTTGAGCTCGAGCATGCGCGCCGGCACCGACGTTGTCGCCCTCCCGCAGGCATGGGCAACTCGACGTTCGCAGTCGACCCGGTAGAAGACGGGAGCGGTTCGCTCGTAGAGGCGCCTGCGAGTCGGCGAAGGCGCCGAGGCTCAGCTGGTCGTACTGCTCGTACGGCAGCTTCCAGAGCTCTCCGCCCGCGAACGGGATCTCGTCCTCGTCGATCCGCACGAGCGGCATGTGCGTGAGCAGGACAATCGCGGGCACGGGCAGGCCTCGCTTCCTTCGCCGGTGGCCGGGCGACGATACGCGGGCGCCGGAACCGAGTCAACCACGCGGCGCCGAAGTCAGACCAAGCCGATCCCGGGAACGTCTTGACATATTCCTATATGGGTATATAATCTCGCCGCATGGCACGAGCAGCGACGACAGCGGATGCGTTCAACGCGGTCGCCGAGCCCCGGCGCAGGCAGATCCTGGATGCGCTCGCCGGCGGCGAGCGCCCCGTGAACGACCTCGTGCGCCTGCTCGGGCTGGCTCAGCCGCAGGTGTCCAAGCACCTGCGGGTGCTCCGAGAGGTGGGAGCTGTTGACGTGCGAGAAGACGGACGGCAAAGGCTGTACCGGCTCAACGGCCACGCGCTCAAGCCCATCCACGACTGGGTACAGACCTACGAGCGCACCTGGGCCGAGCGCTTCGACGAGCTCGACATCGTGCTCGAGGAACTCAAACAGAAGGAGGAAGGAGATGACCCCGATGGCAAGTAGCGGAACGGCGAGCCTGACGCTCCCCACCGACGAGCAGATCCTGATCACGCGGGAGTTCGACGCCCCCAAGGAGCTCGTGTACAAGGCGTGGACGACGCCGGAGCTCGTCAGGCGCTGGTGGCACGCCAAGCGCGGCGAGGTGACGGTCGTCGAGATCGACCTGCGCGTCGGCGGCAAGTGGCGCTACGTGATGGTGACCCCCGACGGCTTCGAGGTCGGGTTCCACGGCGAGTACCGCGAGATCGTCCCGAACGAGCGGCTCGTCTCGACCGAGACCTACGAGGGCCTGCCGGAAGGCGTGTCCGAGGAGGACGGGACGACGCTGAACACGGCGACCTTCACCGAGACGGACGGGCGCACGACGGTGACGCTGCTGATCCAGGCCCCGAACAAGACATCGCGCGACGCGATCATCGACTCGGGCATGGAGGGCGGCCTGCAGGACGCGCTCGACCTGCTCGAGGAAGTCGCGCAGTCCTGCGCTGAGCGGCATCCCACGGACCACCCGGGGCTCGCTCCGGGTGGTCCGTCTGTGCTCCACCACGTAAGAAGGCGGCCGGCCGCCGGCGCGATGTCGGCGGCCGGCCGCTCTTCTGGCACCATCCCCATTCGACCACGATCAAGGAGCCGCTTTGACCAGCACCACCTCCCTCGTCACCGGTGTCGACTTCGTCTCGCTGCCGTCCGGCGATCTCGAAGCCGCGATGGCCTTCTACGGCGACGTCCTCGGCCTGCCGCGCTCGAGCGTCTGGCAACGCCCGGGATCGGAGCCGATCGGCGCCGAGTACGAGACCGGCACGGTCACGATCGCGCTGATCGCGTCCGAGCAGCTCGGCATCACGCTCCAGCCGAACAAGGTCCCGCTCGCCCTGCACGTCGAGGACGTCACGGCGGCGCGCGCCGAGCTCGAATCGCGCGGCGTCTCGTTCCGCGGCGACCTCATCGACAGCGGCGTGTGCCACATGGCGAACTTCGAGGATCCGGACGGCAACGCGCTCATGCTCCACCACCGGTACGCCCCGCGCGAGCCCAGGGCCTGACCTCGCCGGGCACTAGCCGGGCCGGCCCCGGCATGAGAACATATGTTCGTGTTCTGCGAGGGGACGATCCTGCACGCGGACGTCGACTCGTTCTTCGCATCGGTCGAGCAGCGGGACGACCCTCGGCTCCGAGGACGGCCCGTGATCGTCGGCGGGGGTGTCGTGCTCGCCGCGAGCTACGAGGCCAAGGCCTACGGCGTCGAGACGGCGATGAGCGGGAGCCGGGCGCGCCGTCTCTGCCCGCACGCGGTTGTCGTCACGCCGCGCATGTCGGCCTACTCGGAGGCGAGCAAGGCCATGTACCGGGTGTTCGAGGACACCTCCCCGCTCGTCGAGGGGCTGTCCATCGACGAG